>NZ_FQZB01000014.1 GCF_900141845.1 Clostridium cavendishii DSM 21758
AAGCAACCCTGCCTGTTATTGCATTTGCATCAAAAGAAGGAGCTACCCAACTTTCTTTTGTAGAATAGGTATCATTGTTATTTATTAATGTCCATGCACTAGTTTTAGCATTACCATAGTCATAAAACATAACGATTTCAGCTTTTTTATTTCCATCATAGTCACCAGAAACTACTTTGTTTTTTACCCTTGAACCATCACAACTATTACTTTCCCAAGCTAGTCTACCAGTAAATTTATTTGATGAGGCTTGCTTAAATTCAAACATGCCAGTATGATTATTACCATAATCATAAATTAAAGAAATCTCATCTTTACCATCCCCATTAAAATCACCAGCTGTAACACCTACTATGCAACTTCCTGAGAAAGTAGGTGATTGCCAAACTTCACTACCAGAAAATTGACCATTACTATCTAGCTTAAACAAAAATAATGCAGTTTTTAAATTTCCATAATCATAAAAAGTTGCAATTTCATCTTTACCATCTCCATCAAAATCACCAGCTACTACTTTATATTGTATAGCTGAAGCTGCAAAAGAAGGCGCATCCCAAGCAGTTTTAGAAGTCATATTACCAGAACCATCTGGCATAAAAAGATGAATAGCTGTATGAGCATTACTATAATCATAAAAAGCTGCAATTTCATCCTTGCCATCTCCATTAAAGTCACCAGCAACTGTTCTACCTTCAATATTTTTAGGTAAATAACTAGACGTAGTGCGTGCCCAAAGATTTTGGCTTGTACCATTAAAGTTATTTACATTCCATGAGTGAAGCGTAACATTATTATCTCCACCTGCATAATAAGCTTTTGCTTCTACAGGGTTAGTAAGAAATACTGAGCTAATAAAAACAACTCCTACTGTAAAAAATAATGATTTTAATTTTTTTATTTTCATAAATGCCTCCATTTAAAATAAATTAAATGTAATATATTACATATATACTTCTTCTATAAAAATACATTTATTCCTTTTATTTTTATTTCTTTCACATTTTGTTAACATTATTTACAATATATGTAAGCGATGTTTTTATAAATATTCACAATCCCATATTTCATCTTTTAAAATATTCCTTTTATCTACAGTCTATATAATATTAAAATATATTAGTCTTAAAATAAATTTTAAAATTATATATATATTAACAACAAAAAATACCTTAGAAACTAAAAAAGGAGTTATCGTTAAAAATTATACGACAACTCCTTCTTTCAACTTTATATTATTTTCCAAAGTATCTGTTTAATAAACCTTTAAATGCCATTCCATGTCTAGCTTCATCTTTACACATTTCATGAACTGTATCGTGAACTGCATCTAAGTTTAATTGTTTAGCTAATGTAGCTAAATCTTTCTTTCCTTGACAAGCACCGTGTTCTGCATCAACTCTCATTTGAAGATTTGTCTTAGTATCAGCTACTACAACTTCTCCTAATAATTCAGCAAATTTTGAAGCATGTTCTGCTTCTTCAAAAGCTATTCTCTTGTAAGCTTCAGCAACTTCTGGATATCCTTCTCTATCAGCTTGTCTTGACATAGCTAAGTACATACCAACTTCTGTACATTCTCCCATAAAGTTAGCTCTTAATCCTTCTACTACTCTTGGATCTACATCTTTAGCAATACCTATTTTGTGCTCATCAGCCCAAGCCATTTCACCAGCTTGTTCAACAAATTTATCTGCTCCTACTTTACATACTGGACATTTTTCTGGAGCTGCTTCTCCTTCATAAACATAACCACACACTGTACATACAAATTTTTTCATATTAAAACCCTCCTATAATTTGAACTTTTATTTAAATATTATTTATCATCTAAGATTATTATATAATAATTATTATTACTTGTAAACCCCTAAATCATAATTTTTACTAAATTTTTTCATTTAACTTTTTATAAATATTATAAAGCCATAAATAATATTATCACTCTCAATCTAACTCTATCATATTTTACCACAAAAACACCACCATTTTTGTGTCTTTTTCAAATATATAAAATATTTGTATTCGTTAATGAATAATTAAAAACAAAGATATACCTTCTCTATAAAAAACCCTTATATATCAAAAAAAGAGCTTAAACTTGAACTCAAGCAAAAACTCCCTTTTAAATTCAAAACTCTATACAATCTCTTTTCCAAATGGCATTAAAGATAGTTCTGCAATCTTTACACATTGAATTGCAAATGGTATTCCAATTATTGTTACAGCAAAAAGTAATGCTGTTATTAAATTTGCTACAGCCATAGCTAAACCACCAAAAACTATCCAAAGTATATTTAAAAATAAACTGCAAGCTCCGCTATCTACAGTCCTAACCTCTTTACCAAAAGGTGCAAGTTGCAATCTTGCCATTTTAAAACATTGAAGGCCTACTGGAATACCAACTATAGTTAGGCACCACAATAGACCAATAAAGAACCAACCTATCGATTGAACAATTCCTCCAAATATCATCCAAATTAAATTTCCTAAACATCCCATAATTTTATCTCCTAAAAAATATTATTTTACTATTATATAATAAAATAATATTTTTGCCACTCCCTATTTAAAAGTAGTTAATTATAAAAAATATTCTTTGTAATTTAATTTATACTACTTTAAAGCTATCCTCTAAATATTTAGTGGCTATAAAAATATTTGATAATCCTATCATAAACAGTTTATCTTCTATACTTTGAGCTTTTAAAAACATACCACTAATGTCAGTATTTATATTTTCTCTTATTTCTTTAGTATCTTTATGCTTTTCTATATAAAAAAACAGTTTTGAAAAATCATTTCTAATAAATTGAAAATCTTCATTTTCTAAAATTAAATTATCTTTTTTTGTGCTTATTATATTATTCAAACAACCTTGAATAAATCCAACATTATAAAAAACTAAATCATCTACCATATTATTTTGTATTTTAGCATTATAAAAATATATTCTGCTACTATTTAAATTTATCTTAAATAATATCTCTCTTATTTTTTCTTCATCTATAATTCCTTTTATCGAAGCTATTACAGCATCAAAAAGTTCAATATTTAAATCTATTAATTCTGCTTTATAAAATTCTATTACATTTATTATTCTATATGGAAGTATAAATTTATTTGCTAAAATAACCATTATAACGCCTAATGCAACATATAAAAACCTATATATAATTGGTTCATATATTCCCATAGTAAAGGATGCCATTAATACTGATCCTATAGTATAAAATATAACTGCCCTATCATATCTTAAAAATCCAAATCCAATAAATATTGATAATATAGCTATAACTATTCTTATATCATTCCCCTTAAATATTTCTAATAAAATACTTAATATTATTAGTCCTAATATTGTTCCTTTCACTCTTTCAAAGCTTTTGCTTAATGTATCTTCAAAAAAAGGTTTCATTATAACTAAAACAGTAATTGGAAGCCATAAAGTTTTAGGTGCCTTATAATAGCTTACTAAAAATATACTAAAAGATAGTATAAGACTCATTCTTAAGGCAAATCTAAAATTTAATGACTTTAAATTAAAATTCTCCTTAATATTAGTAAAGAATATATTTTTATTTACCTTTATACCTTGCTTAAAACCTTGTCTTTCTGCTTTATCTAAACTTATATATTGATTTATATGAATACTACTAAGTTTTAAAAGGTTTAAAACTTGATGTATATGATAATATTCAACGGATGTATCTTTATATTTCTCACAAAAATCTACTAGCTTTTTTTCAAAAATTTCACTTCCTATTTCTTTATTTAAATATAAGTCAATGTCACTAAAAATAACTTTAAAATTTATTAAAAAGTCTTTTAAATAATTATCAATATTTATATTTTGAAATTTATTCAAATCATTTAATATCTCATTAAACCCTTCTATAATAACTGAAATGCCAAAATATATTCGTCCTAAATTTGTACTTAAATTATTCTTATATCTATATGAATAAATCTTCAAACTTAGATTTTTTACAGACTTTATATTTTTCTTATAAATTTCCTCGTTATAAGTTCCTTTTATAATATTTTCTATCTGATCTTCTAACAACCTAATTTCATCTTTTATTCCTTTGTTTATAGCTTTACTAAATGAATTTTTAAATATTATAACTTGAATTAAACTAACATACATTGTACCTATGAGAACTAAAATCAATGTGCTTTTAAGATCATTTATACCTATTGGAAGTAACTCTAAATAAGCAATATAGTATATTATAGGTAAATATAAGGACATTTCATAAATTGACACAAAAATAAATACTACAAAAAATATCATAATCAAATTAATCATAATTCCTATAAAACTATCTAATTTAGCTAAGCTCGCTAACATGGTTACAAGTGTTCCAATAATCAAAACACTAAGAAACTTTCTAAATGGTTTTATACTAAAATTCCTACTTCCAAGCATTAAACTTCCCATAAAAAATGGTATGGCAAGCATTAAACTATTTTTCCCACCTATTAAACCAAAAATAATTATAATAGGAGCACCAATCATAAGCTGCTTTATAAATACCTCTGAATCAAAACCAACCTTTTTTAAAATATCATTCAATCTCTAATTTCCTCCTATGTAAATAGCTTTCTATTATATTTTGAATATTATCTTTATTATATTTATCTATAACTATTTTTTTCAAATATCCACTTTTTTATTTAAGTCATACGAAAAAACATAGTTTTGAAAAAACTTAAAATATATCTTAAATAATCTAAAAATATAAGTACTTTCGTTAGCCATTATCTTATAAAGCTTAAAAATGAATTTAAATATAATTTTGTTATATGTTTAAACCCATTTTCAAATAAATTTACTAATTTGGTTGACTTAATTTGAACAAATGCTATATAATTGAATATAATAATTATTACAAATTATTTAAAATATTAATATTGGTTTAGCTATGATTGGGAGTAGTAATATTTTTTCCTACCTTTAGAGAGCTATGGTTTGGTGTGACATAGTGGTATGAGAATATGAACTTGCCTATGAGCTTATGTGTTAAAAGCACATACGGTTTTTACCGTTATTTATTTAAAGTGAGAAGTAGACTTTTAGTCTCTTCTAATAAGAGTGGTACCGCGAAACTATCCCCTTCGTCTCTTAATTGAGATTAAGGGGTTTTTTATTTTCTTTTAAATCAAGGCATACTAAAAAACAATAAATCATTTAACTAATACCTTTGATTTATTATTTTCTTTCATATGCCTAAATACTATCTAAGAGGAGGAATATATATGGGTAATTATGGAACTGTCATAGATAAGAAATGGCAAAAAAAATGGGAAGAAACTAACCTTTATAAATTTGATGAAAATAAGGCTGGAGAAAAATTATATGTATTAGAAATGTTCTCCTATCCATCAGGTAGTCAGCTTCATGCAGGTCACTGGTTTAACTATGGCCCGGTAGACTCATGGGCTAGATATAAAAGAATGAGAGGTTATAATGTATTTCAACCAATGGGCTTTGATGCTTTTGGACTTCCAGCAGAAAATTTTGCGATAAAGACTGGAATACACCCTCAAGATTCTACTGTTAAAAATATAGCTACTATGGAAGAACAATTAAAGGCTATGGGTGCCATGTTTAATTGGGATAATGAAGTTATAACTTGTAATCCTGATTATTATAAATGGACTCAATGGTTATTTTTAAAGCTTTATGAAAAAGGGTTAGCTTATAGAAAAAAAGCTCCAGTAAATTGGTGCCCATCATGTAATACAGTTTTAGCTAATGAACAAGTTCATGAAGGTGCTTGTGAAAGATGCTCAACTGCAGTTACTAAAAAGGATTTAACTCAATGGTTCTTAAAAATAACTGATTATGCTGATGAACTACTTGAAAAACTAGACACTTTAGATTGGCCTGAAAAAACAGTTGCTATGCAAAAGCACTGGATAGGTAAATCAACTGGTGCTGAAGTTACTTTTAAAGTTAAAAATTCAGATATTAGCTTTGATGTATTTACTACAAGAGCTGACACTCTACATGGAGTTACTTACGTAGTTTTAGCTCCTGAAAATCCATTAGTAAAGGAATTAACTACTGCTGATAATAAAGAAGCTGTTGAAAACTATAAAGAAGAAGCTAAAAAGCAATCCGATATAGAAAGACAGTCTATTTCAAGAGAAAAAACTGGTGTGTTTACTGGTAGTTATGCTATAAATCCTATAAATGGTAAAGAAGTTCCAGTTTGGATAGGTGATTATGTTCTTTCAACATATGGAACTGGTGCTGTTATGGCCGTTCCAGCTCATGATGAAAGGGATTTTGCTTTTGCAACTAAGTTCAACCTTCCTATAGAAAGAGTTATTAAACCTAAGAAAGGTACTAATAATGAACTTCCATTCACTGAATATGGAGTTATTGTAAACTCAGGTGAATTTGATGGATTAACTACTGAAGAAGGAAAAATAAAAGTAGTTGAAAAACTAGCTACTCAAAACCTTGGTTCTCAAAAGGTTAACTTTAGACTAAGAGATTGGCTAGTATCGAGACAAAGATATTGGGGAGCCCCTATTCCAATGATTTATTGTGAAAAGTGTGGAACTGTTCCAGTACCTGAAAAAGATCTTCCAGTAATTCTACCATATAATGTTGAATTTGCACCAGATGGTAAATCACCACTTGCTAAATCTGAAGAGTTTACAAATACAACATGTCCTTGTTGTGGTGGAAAAGCTAAAAGAGAAGTTGATACTCTTGATACCTTTGTTTGTTCATCTTGGTACTACCTAAGATACCCAGACAACAAGAATACAGAAAAACCTTTTGATACAGAATTAATAAACAAAATGCTTCCTGTTGATAAATATGTAGGCGGACCTGAGCATGCTTGTATGCATCTTCTATATGCTAGATTTATAACTAAAGCACTAAGAGATATGGGATACCTAAACTTTGATGAGCCATTTACAAGCTTAACTCACCAAGGCTTAATACTTGGACCAGATGGTTTAAAAATGAGTAAATCAAAAGGGAATACTATATCACCAGATAAATATATTAACGAATACGGCTCTGACGTATTTAGAATGTATCTAATGTTTGGTTTTGCGTACACTGAAGGTGGAGCTTGGAGTGATGACGGAATAAAATCTGTTAATAGATTTGTTGAAAGAATTGAAAGAATTTTAGAAGCAGCTAGATTAGATATAAATAGCGGTGATAAAAACAAAACTACTATAGATAAAGCTGAAAAAGAATTAAACTTCTGGAGACATAATACTATAAAGAGTGTAACTGATGACAATGAAAAAATGCAATTTAATACAGCTATAGCTAGAATGATGGAATTTATAAATGCACTTTCTAAATATACTCAAGAGGAAACTATGAATCTTAACTTCTTAAAAGAAGTTGTTCTTGACTATATAAAACTTCTAGCACCATTTGCTCCTCACTTCTCTGAAGAACAATGGAGCTTACTAGGAAATGAAGATTCAGTATTTAACACTACTTGGCCTTCATTTGATGAAAAAGCCCTAGTTAAAGATGAAGTTGAAATAGCTATTCAAATTAACGGGAAAATAAAGGCTAAAATAAATGTTGCTTCTGACCTTGATGAAGAAGGAATAAAAGTAGCAGCATTAGAAGATGGCAATATTAAAGTGGCTATGGAAGGCAAAACTTTAGTTAAAATCATAGTTATTAAAGGTAGACTTGTAAATATAGTTGTTAAATAAAATATAAATAGAAAGATACTTTCGTATTAAACTGTATCCTTCAACAAAGACGTTTTTTTAAAGTAGATTGATTTAAAAGATGATTTCTGTGCTTAGCAGAAGTCATCTTTTTTCTTTATATCTATTATAAAAATAACTTTTTCAACACCAAAATCAACCTTTTTACACAATTACTTATTTTTTTACTAATTACTGTAATATATTACAAAAAGACAAGCTATGAGAAGCTAAATGAATTTAAATTCCTTAAACCAACTTTTTTTGAAATTGTAGTTAGAATTTTCTGACAATATAATTAAATTGAATATTTTAATAGGAGGTATCTTTTGATGAGATACAAAAAAATAACTTCACTAAAAATTTTAAGTTGTATCATGACCTTTTTATTTTGTTTTGCACTTCTTCCTACTACAACAGCTAATGCATTCGCTGCTGGTAAACCAGGAATACCTAAAATTTCCTCTAATAAATGGGGTGGTGATACAGGTGGAGACTACGATATAACATTTAACATGTATTATGGTAATAATGGTACAAGCTATAAGCTTTATGAAAAACTTGGTGTAAAAGATTACAAGGTTATATCTGAAGGAACTTTAACTGATAATTCACCTAGTGCTCAATCTCTTACTATTCCAATAAGAGATAGAAAACTTGCTGGTACTTATTCTTACTATTTAGAACTTACAAATAGTTTTGGTACAAGCACAAGTAATACTTTAGATTTAAACGTAGGTGATAAAAATATATCTAAAAATCTTATATCTGGAATTGATGACAATGGTTCTGTATATCAATTCACAATTCCACAAGGACATTCTGAATATAAAATAGAAAACTACAGTGTACAAAGTCCTAAATACTCTGTTATATCAAGTAATACAGATTCAGTAAAAGCAACTATCAAAAATGAAAACGTTCTTTCTATAGATGCTGTTTCTGCTGGTAGAAGTGGTCTTAAAATAATAGAAGCTACTTCTGGTGATGTTAGATATGTTGGAGCTAGGGTAAAAAATGCTGATGGTACAAATCCCGGTATGCCTAAATATCTTTCTATGGGATCTGTTAGTCAAGATACAGAAGGAGATTTAAACTTCTGGAGAGATTCTGCAAATGATTTAAAAAACAAAAGAACAGATGTTAGATACATTTATATAAATGGTGGTCCTAAAGGTGGTTGGAGAAGTTGGACTATGCAAGATGGAAAAGGTGATGGCGATAGAGCTAGAACCTTTATAAAGGAAAGCCAAAAACTTGGAATGATTCCATTCTTTGTTTTCTACAATATACCTGATAATGATGAAAACTTTAAAGTAGACATAAGCCATATCCAAAGTAAAGACTATATGGAAGGCTACTATAAAGATTTAAAATATCTTTTAGATATTTGTAAAGAATTTGGTGATGACACTGTCGGCATAATATTTGAACCTGATTTCCTTGGTTATATGATGCAACAATCTGGAAAAAGACCTAGTGAAATTCCTGCAACTGTAGATGCCGCTTATAGTTCCGGAATTCTTTCAAAAGATAAGGATCCTAAGTTTGAAAATAATGTTACTGGTCTAGTAAATTCAATTAACTATACTGTTAAAAAATACTATCCTCAAGCTTACTATGGATGGCAATTTAACATTTGGTCATTTGATAGTACAGATATACCTGGACAAGGATTACTTCATAAAACTGAATTTATAGGTCAAGAAAAAGGAAGAGACTTTATAAAGGATGTAGCTAAGTCAACAGCTAATTACTATAATGAGGCTGGCATAACTAACTATGGCGCAAGTTTTATTTCTATCGATAAATATGGTCTAGATGGTGGTTTCGAAGATGGCGCTGCTGACAATCCAAAAAAATCAAAGTGGCTTTGGAATGCAGATATTTGGAATAACTACTTGCTATATACTAAAACATTACATGAAACAACTAAACTTCCAGTAATATTGTGGCAATTACCTGTTGGACATTTAAATGGTTCTACTGAAATTAGCCCTTATACTAATACAAGTTTCCCAACTTTAACTAATAAAGTAAATTCCTATGAAGATTCTGCACCTAACTACTTCCTAGGTGATACATTTATAGGTGGTAGTGATTCTAGAAATGCTTATTTTGGCGCTAACCTTTGTAATGATCCTAAAATAAAAGTTAATGGTGAAAAAATAACATGGGGAGATCATATGCAAGAAGCTAAGGATGCTGGTATAATTTCTATGCTTTTTGGTGCTGGAGTTAATGGTAGTACTCATTCAACTGGAACTCCGCCAGATGATTCTTATTGGTTTATAACTAAAATTCAGAAATATTACCAAAACCCACTAAAATTAAATTAATAACAAATATAAATTTTATTACGAAATAAAGATCCACATATTTTTGTGGATCTTTATTAATTAAAAACCTTTTTAAATTTCTCTAATATATTTATAGCCAACTCTTCATGTACTGGAGAAAAATATTTAACATAACCAGCTTCATTAAACCTATCATATAAATCTCTAGTCATATCCATCCATTCTTCAGGTATATACACCCAAGCAATTTTATCTATAGGACAACTTAACAGAAAATGTTCTAATCCCCAAAAAGAATACTCCTTTATATTATGTAAATCATTGAATTTAACATAATCCTCTACTACTTGTGGTCTTAACTCATATTCATATATATCTACAAAGAAAAAATCGAATTCTTGTTTATCAGCATTAAATGCATCTCCAACTACTATATTAAGTTTTTTATGCTCTCCAAAATTTTTCTTATAAAGCTCTATAATTTCATTGCTTATTTCATAAACTATAACTTCAGTTACTTCACGTTTTTTTAAAATTTCTTGAGTAAAATATCCAAGTCCAAGGCCTACAACGCCTACTCTTCCCTTAGCTCTTTTAATACTCTCAAAACAACCTTGAACCTCATGTGGAGATATTCTCATCCAAAGTCTATCCCCTTCTTTAAGTTCTACTACTTTTTCTTCAATACCTTCCTTATGCTCATAAAGATATCCATCAAAGCTACAGTTATTTTTAGTATAATCTATACTAAAACTTCCATTTATATCAGGCTTAATTTTATTATTATACTCTTTAATTTTTTCAATGTAATAATCCTTATGATATGGCACCATTTCCATTCCTCTTTTCGTACATTAATATTATTGTCATGTAAATAAATTGTATAAATTTAATCTTAACCCATTTTTTAAACATCTTATTTTAATATGTTAAATTTCTAGATTAATTGTACACTATTTTTAATTAATAAGGCAACTCCTTGTTACTATAATTAGATTTCTCAAATTTAGCAAAATACTTTTTCTCCAAACTATTTTTTTTATTTACAAACTCTTTATAATTTTTAGTATCTATTTCTTCTCCAATTAATTCTACCGCATCTCTTGTAGCCATTCTAGACGCCAATTCCTTCCAGAATATTCTTTCATTATAATTGGATAAGAAATCTCCTTTAAATTCAACTTCTTTTATTATTGTAGAAGCTACTTCATCCATAGCTTCTATAACATTACTCTTAAGGGTATCACCCAAATCTCCTCCTACTGATAGTATATATTTTAAAAACTCACTATATTCTTCATCTTCTATTATCTTAGATTCTTCAATTATATATGCACCTAATAGGCACATTTCTTTTAGAATTATATATTGCTTTTTAGTAACATTAATTTTCATATCTAAACCCCTCTTATACTTATTCATATTTTATATTTTAACATATTTTCCATTTTCTTCAAATATTTAATGCAATTTATTTTTATATTTTTATTATTTTATAAATATAATAAATTATATATTGCAAATTAATATTATTCGATATATAATTTATTTGATAATAATTATTAATTACTAAAAATAAGAAGGTGATTTGTATGAATAAAATAACTTTAAGCACTGAAGCTTATGATGAATTTAAGGCTTTTCTTGATGAAAATGAAGTAGAAGGCTATAACATAAGAATAAACCTAGCTGGATTTGGTTGTAGCGGTCCTGTTTTCAATATATCTGTAGATGAGCCAAAAGAAAATGATGTAGTTGAGAAGATCAATGATATAACTTTCTTTGCTGAAACTTCATTAATAGATGAATTCGGCGGATTCATAATACTTTCTTCTGAAGAAAATGAGGGTAGAGGTTTATCCCTTAAACCTGTTATTGAACCAGAAGGTGGTTGCGGTACTTGTGGTGGTTGCCACTAACATAAGGCATATAAAAGTCAAAAATGTTAAGAGTTTATTAGTCTATTATTTTTTTAATACGACTAAAATCCAAGAGAGAAAATTTCTCTCTTGGATTTATTTTTTATCTTGTACTGAAAAATCTACATTTTTATAATTTGAATTTATTTCATTTAATCCATTATATACTTGATTTAAAAATTTATCTTTTGACAATTTACTTTTAAGACCATCGAAAGTACCATCTTCCGAATTATTTTTAACCAATTTTTCATAATATGAATTGGTATCTTTAGATAAATCATATAACTTATTAAAGCAAATAGAATCCCTACCATTTATGTATATATATTCATTAGAACTATATATATTATCTTCTATCAATTTACTCAAATATGGTTTAATTTTCATATAGCTATCGGACAACATAGTGTTTTTTGTATTATCCTCAGACCCTATATTAAATACTTCTTGATTAGAATAAAATGTATAATCATCAATTAAACTTAAATTTTTTTCTAAGATAACATCATAAGTTTGTTTAAGTCTTATAAGCTCCCCCCTTTTTAATTTACCATCTTTTACTGCAACTTCTAGTATTTTATTGGCATCTACATTTTTATTCCATATTTCTTGAATACTGCTATAAGACTTTGAATATATTCTTTTTTTATAACTATTTTCCTTCACACTCATGTAAACATTTACTAGGAGACTTATAAAAAAAATACTTATTATTATATTAAAATAGATTTTAGTTTTATTTTGCTTCATTAAATCCCCACCTTTTTTAACACTATAATGATTTTATCACAAATTCATTATGATTTCTATATATTAACTTATACAACATATATATTAACAAAATATTAAAAATATATATAAAACTTCTAATATATACTTAATATTTTGTAATATTTATACACAAGTATACCTCTATTTAGAAAATTAATTCTAAAAAATAATTGAGAACTGTATTTAAAAATAAATCTTATAATAGTTCATTCTTAAATACAATTCTCAATCCTTATAATTTTCTATAAGTTTAAGTACTATAATAAATAACTTTCTAAATATAAATATTTTTATTAATTATGTTATATTAAATTGCACCTTTTTAAACTTTCTATCTCGCCCAATCATGAATCTCATCTCTAAGTGCCTGAAGTCCATAAGTATATCCATAATTTTGAGTCACTTCTTTATGAATATGAGTAACCTGTCCATATGTTCTGTTTAAACTTAAATTCTCTTTACCTGTTACGACCCACAAAGTTTTATAATTTATAGGTTTAACTGTAAGTTCTTTTTCGCCAACTCCATCTGTGAAATATATTAAAATATGATTTCTTAATCTGTTTGCTTTTATATATTCAAATACAGGGCTAAATCTTGTTGAACCATTTTTTTTAACTCTTTTCTTTATATCTTTAATAGTGTTTAAATCATAAACCCTTCTAATCTCATCATCACATTCTATAACCTTTAATTTAGCTTTTCTACCTTTAGTTATGCCTATAATCTCTACCATTATTTTCTCTACTTCTTCATCAGTCATAGATGCTGAAATATCTATTGCTATAAGTATTTGTGGAATTGAATTTGGAAGTACCCCTCTTAATTCAAGTCTATCTGGCATTCTCCTATCTTTCCTTGTTATAGTTTTTCTATAGCCACTTTTAATAGACGGTAATAACCTTCTAATACATTCGTTCCACTCTATTTCTGGTTTTTCCTTTAATTTTATTATTATATTTTCAATATTCTTAGGAGCTTTCCCTTTATAAGCATTTATAGCCGTTTTTTTTCTTATAGTATTAAAATTATCTAAACTTATATTCTCATCTCCCCATAATTCATGAGCATCTTCTTGACATATTTCTTTTACAAACTCACTACTTTGGGCTTTAATTGTAAATTTATTATTTAATTTTTTATTTATAACATTTTGAATTAATTCTGTATAAATTTCAATAGTCATGTCCTCTTTTAATTCAAGGTCAAACTCTAAATTTACCCTATCTATATTAGTACACCAAAGTGGAAGATTTTTAACATACTGATTTACAGCTATATCTAAAGCTGTACTCACAGCTAATTTTGAATATTTATCCTTTAACTTTTTTTCTCTTTCATAATGAGAAAGCATAATGTGATAAATCTCATGTTTTATTAAAGCTTGCATCTCTTTAATTTCACAGTTTAAAAATAAAATAGGATTAAAATACATTTTAAAACCATTTCCATCAATAACTGTAGCTATTGGCCATGTTATATTGAAAGCAATTTCTCTTTTAACCTGTATCATAAACTGTCCAAAGAAATTCTCTTCTTTATCTATCATAGACATAACTATATATTCTAAAATCTCTAAAAATTCTCTTTCAAATTGTTTTGTAACCTGTTTTGTAGTTTCTAAGGAAAGTGCCTCCTTAAGAAGCTTTATTCTCTTTCCGTGAAAGTTCATAAATCTCACCCCTAGCTATAAATATCAAAAAAGGCTTCTATGAATACTTCTGAGTCTAATATCTCTTCATATAACTCCTTTGAGTGATCACTTTTTATTTCCTTCATTACACCAAATCTTAAATCCTTTGGATATTCTTTAATTAAGCTGGCAAATACTTCAATAGATTTTGACCTATCTTTTTTATCCTCAAGATAAGTTAAACAATTTTTAGCTATTATATAAAGTCTTGAATGACTCTCATTTTTTATAATTTCTTTAATTTCATAAGTTAAAACATCATTTTCTAATATATCCTTAGCTTTAAGTATCGGCTCCTTAACATTATTTATAAATGAAATAAAATCTTGAGCTATACTAACTCCAACATTTCCCTTTACAACGTTATAAAATATTTCCTGTGGAACAACAGACTTCCTGCTTAAATATACTTTATAAGATTTTGATACTCTCTCCCAACTTCTAGGGGTTGCTTTTATACTTTCCTTTGAATCTGGAGTATGTAAGTACTCAGGGAAGGTTGATAAAAATTCTATTACAGTTTCATCAACTTTACCACTAGACATAGCCCATCTTAGCCATCCTTTGAAATCTGAATCCATCTCAATCCAAACAAATCTATCTTCCTGAGCAGTATCCATATCTACAACCTGATAATCAGTTGTTTCAAAATTATCATATTTATTTGAAGGATTCATTGCTGCCACAACATGAACCTTTTCTGATAATTCATATCCATTAATTTCTCTGTTAAGTATTAAGTTCATAAGTTCTTGCTGAACAGCATGTTCACATCTATTAAGTTCATCAATAAAAAGTAACACTTCTTTTCCTGAATCATCACTAAGTATTTCATCTATCTCTATTAATTTGTGATGAGTCGCATAGATTGTTGACTTTTTACTTATCCTTTCTCCATCTATTATATATTCTTTATCATAAACTGTAGGTAATCCACCTATTTCGCCCTCTTTTAAAAGATTTGCATCTATAGTAATCAAATGATATTCTTTTTCCATGCATAATTGTCTTACTAATGAGGTTTTTCCTATACCACTTTCTCCTATAATTAATGGTACTTCTCCTGATAAAATCACAAGCTCTACAGTTTTAAGTGCATCATTATAATTCAAAATTTAAACCTTCCTTTCACCTCTAAATTCGCTTAGGTATATAAAGATTAGTTCTATTATTTTCTCAATCATACCTTATACTGAAAGTTTATAATCTACAACTAACTTTTTAGCCATTTTACTTCCATATTCATTTACAAAATTTATTTTGTCCATATCTAAAATTTCTAAATCTAAAAAGTCTTTAATATAAGTACTATCTACAACTTCTTCTGATAATTTATCGATTAGAACCTCTACTACAAGCTCTGGTTCTATACTTTCATAAATATATTTAACAACTTTTAAATTTTCTGCTATAAATATTTTTATGTCTTCTAAATCATAATTAGCTATATAATTTATAGCTTCTTCATTTAGCTTAACAGCTTGAACCTTTGTTTTGAAACTTGGATTTTCTATATACCTTATAGCCCCCCAATAATTATTTAATGCTTTTAAGCACACTTCCTCTGAAGGATTTTTTATATATTTTATAGCATCATAATCCTTTTCTACTGCTAAAAGCTTCAATTCCTCAGAAGGGTTTGCTACAAATTGAATAGACCATCCTTTAGCCTTTATCGCTTCCTCCACTACTTTTTTAGATGGATTTTTTATAAGTTTAAGAGAATTCCATAAAGATTTAACACCTAAAATAAGAATATCCTCTTGTTTACTATCTATATATTCTAATACAAGTGCGTTACTTTTAACTGCTGTCTCCATAACCTTATAAGTCGGATTTTTAATATATTGAATAGTAAATGGATTTTTTCTTATAGCCTCCATTTGAAGATCTTCTGATGGATTTTCTATATTTTTAATATATAAAGGATTTATAGAAATTTCCTTTAAAATTTCATTTTGATCTAACATAATATATTCTCCTTTTCAACTTTAAATATATATACTAATAACTAAAGTAAACTTCACCCTTTTTATCTATTATTCTTTATATCTCTTATTATCAAATTATAACATAGAACTCCTAAATAGTTAATAATAATTATTATTTAATATATATTAAAAAAGATTATGTTTTAACATAATCTTTTTAAGCTTCACAAGAAAAAGTACTTAGCCTATATAAAATTTTCATTTGAATTTATTACATTTCTTTATATTTATCTATATCTCTTTGAATTGAATATAGGATATTATTAAATTCCCAAATTTCCCCCTCTTCTAATAACTTATTTAAGGACATCTGATATCTACTAGCTTCTGCTACTTTACCTATTGAAATAAGAGTTAATATGTTATTCATAACAGTTGATATAATATCAGATTTAACTTCAAATAATTTTTGTGCATCCTTTATTTCATCTTTTATTTCAAGCATTTCTTCATCTAATCTAAAAGCCGCATCAGCTGCACTTTTAAGTTTTTTCTTAATGTTACTAGGCAAATTCTGCTTATATTTATAGTTTAAAGAATGCTCTATAGTAGCCCAAAAATTCATAGCTAATGTTCTTATTTGAAATTCTGCTAAAATTTCTTTCTGTCCATCAGCCATATTTACTGGATATTTAAGAATCATATGATAACTCCTATATCCACTTTCTTTTACATTAGTTACATAATCCTTTTCATAAAGTATCTGCATATCTTTTCTTTCCCTAAGGATTTCAACAACCCTATCTATATCATCAACAAATTGGCACATAACTCTTATACCTGCTATATCCTCCATCTCATATTGAAGTCTATCTATAGGTATACCAAATTTATTTGCCTTTTCTAAAATACTTGAAACTTCTTTAACCCTTCCTGTAACAAATTCTATTGGAGAATATTCATTTTTTCTTCTATATTCTTTTCTTAAACTTCTAAGTTTTACCTTTAACTCATCCACCGCTTGCTCATAAGGTGTGAGAAAAGACTTCCAATCCTTCATTGCCATACTATCACCTTTTTTACCTTAATGCTAACTATTAAGTAAGAATTTAAATTTTAATTTGACTATTCGAACTTGATTAAATATCTAAATTTAAATTTAGATAATACGAACTTACTCTGTAAGAATACTCCTATAAATGATAATGAATAGGGGTTTCCTCTAATTAATTATATCAAATTAATTTCTATATGTAATTACTTAAAATTAATTACTTTAAATTAATTATTTAAAATTAATTAATTTAATTTTGCTTAATTGTTTTATTATTACTATTTTTAAGGTAAAATATATTTGTAACTATTTTTTAAATTGGGAGTGTAATTATGGACAAAATTTTTTCTGGTCTAGAAAATCTAGGCTTTAACAATGTTAACGATTTAAAAGTATTCAATGACCAAGAAGCTGAGAAAGTTGCAGCACCTATTAAAAAGTTACAGGCTGATTCTTTTTTATTTGATAAAGAAATGAAATGCCCAGTATGTAATTTGAACTTTAAGACAAAATCTGTTAAAGTTAATGGTCCTAGGGTTCAAAGTAGAGATACCGACTTTTTTATAACTTATGCTGTAATAAACCCTTATTTTTACGATGTTTGGCTATGCCCACATTGTGGTTATGCTGCTATGAAAGCAGACTTTCCAAAAATAAAATCATATCAAATTGAAGATATAAAAAACAAAATATCTCCTAAATGGAAAGGAAAATCTTATCCTGAAGTTTATGACGAAAATGTAGCTATTGAAAGGTATAAATTAGCACTTTTAAATGCTGTAGTTATGAACGCTAAGGATAGTACAAAATCTATGATTTGCTTAAAAACAGCTTGGATGTATAGAATGTTAGGTGATAATACAAATGAATGTTCATTCATAGAGAAATCTCTTGAAGGCTTTAATAGAGCTTATCAAAATGAAGATTTTCCTATATACGGCTTGCAACGCTTTTCTTTGTTATATCTTTTAGGTGAGCTAAATAGGAGACTTGATAATGATGAAGAAGCATTAATTTGGTTTGGTAAGGTTCTTACTACCTATGGTGCTCCTGAAAAAGTAAAAGATATGGCAAGAGATATGCGAGAATTAATAAAGGAAAAAAGTAATATTTAATCTAAAATAGCTTATTATTATGATTATATTATGCTATAATTAACATAATAAGTTTATATTTTACTTTCGGGGGTGGATTAAAATGGGTTTATTTTCAAAAAAGATTACTGAACCTTTAGAAAATACTGAAGCACATAATGTAAGTAACAATACAGATTATACTACTGAATCAAACCTTAGCCCTAACATAGCTGAAGAATTAAAGGCTGATTTAGAAAAACTTAATATTAGTAGTTCAGATATCGCAACAGCTATATCTGATACTCATAATTCGATTGCTCAATTAACTACTTCAAGTATAAATCAAAACAATGAACTATCTTCAACTAATGATATATTAGGATCATTTAGAGAATCTATGGAAAATCTAGCAGTAAATGTTGTAAATACACAAATCAAAGTACTTGATACAGATAGATTAGCTGATACTGGTATAGAAACAATAAATTCTTTGGATAATTCATTAAATGAATTACAAGAAGCTTTTACAGTATCAAGTTCTACCGTTAATGAACTTGTATCAAAACTAGAATCAGTAAATTTAATAACTGATTCTATAAGTCAGATAGCTAGTCAAACCAATCTTCTAGCACTTAATGCCGCAATAGAGGCTGCCCGTGCTGGTGAAGCTGGTAAAGGTTTCTCAGTAGTCGCTGGTGAAGTAAGAAAGCTAGCTGAAAATTCAAAGCAAGCAGTTCAAAGTATAACTAAAATTCTTGATGAAATTAAGATTGAAATAATGAACGCCTCTAACGCTATGAATACAGGAAATTCAGCTTTAAACGTTCAACACAATACAATTTCCGAAAGTAAAAACACTTTTAGTAGCATAAAATCATCTATAGATGAAGCTGCTAAGGAAATAGATGATTGCATAATAAATCTTACTACTTCTTCTGAGAAGAAAGATGAAGTTATAACTTATATTGAGAATATATACAAGCTTTCCCAAGAAAATGCTGCTTTAGCTGAAGAAATTAGTTCTTCAATTAATAATCAAGAAAGCTCTATTAATTCCTTTAAGTCTACCTTAAAAGAATTAAATGATTCTGTAAATTCAATTAAATAATATAAAAACAACCATAGTTATATAATCTATGGTTGTTTTTATATAAACAAAAATCTAAATTTTTAATTTAGTCATTCGAATTTACTCACTTTAGCTTTCTTAACGCCAAAAATTTAAGATAGAGTTTAATCTCTACCTTAAATTTTTTAATTTATATGAATAAATTCACATTTGCATCTTCTGCTTCACCTAAATAATATCCAACACCAGCATAAGTTATTCCATCTATTAATTCTTCCTTTGTTATTCCCATAACATCCATAGACATTGTACATGCAACAACATTTACTCCATTTTTAATAGCTGCTTCCATAAGATCTTCTAAGGACTGAATATTTTTATCCTTCATTACTTTTCTTATCATTTTTGCTCCCATGCCACCCATATTCATATTTGATAATCCAAGCTTTTTACTACCTCTAGGCATCATAAATCCAAATGCTTTTTCTATTACATTCTTCTTTACATCAACTTTTTCATGTTTTCTTAATATATTTAATCCCCAAAATGTAAAGAACATAGTTACCTTTTTCCCCATTGCAGCTGCTCCATTTGCTATTATAAATGAAGCTATCGCCTTATCTAAATCCCCACTAAAAACAACCATCGTCTTACCATCATTTTTTGTTAATGAACAATTATCCATGCCATTCTTTAACTTTTCATCATCATTCGAAACTTGTTTTCCTTTTTTAATATTAGCTTGAACTATGCCTTGCATTTTTGATAATTTAATTAATTCATTTCCTGTCCTACTAGTCCAAGCTTTAACATCTTCATAAAAACCAGGATCTGATGCTTTAACACTTAGAATATCTCCTTCATTTAAATTATCCATAGAATCTTTTAATCTCATAAGAGGCCCTGGGCAACACAATCCTGTTGCATCTAATTCTGTTACACTTACATCTTTTTCTTCAACTTTATCCATTGCTTCTTCCTTTTCATTAAAATCTTTAACAGCTCTATTCTTCTCTTCTTTATTTATAGGTTTAAAAATACTTTGAGAAAATGTTTTATATCCACCAGTTAAATTTTTAACCTTAAAACCATTTTGAGTTAGTATCCTAGATGCTATATATCCCCTTAACCCAACTGCACAATATATATATATTTCCTTATTTTTATCAAGTTCATTATATCTTTCCCTTAAATCATTAACTGGAATATTTATAGCCCCTGATATAATTCCATTTTCTACTTCCACCTTATCTCTTACATCTAATAAAGTAGCTTTCTCACCATCAAAATCCTTAAGTTCATCTATTGTAAATAGCTCAACAGCTCCTCTTAAATTGTTTTGAGCTATAAATCCTACCATATTTGCTGGAGATTTAGCTGATAAAAATGGCGGTGCATAAGCAAGTTCTAATTCTGTTAAATCTTCTATGGTTCCCTTAAATTTTATAACTGTCGCAATCACATCTATAAATTTATCTACACCATCATAACCTACCGCTTGAGCTCCTAAAACTTTACCATCTAAATCATATAAAAGCTTTATAGAAAGTTGTGTAGCACCTGGATAATAACTTGCATGTGTCATAGGATGAGCATATACAACTCTATACTCTATACCTAACCTTTGAAGATTTCTTTCATTATTACCAGTTGCTGCCGCCGCCATTGAAAATATTTTTAATATTGATGTTCCCATACTTCCATTATAACTTGATTCTATTCCTGCTATATTATCAGCAATTATTCTTCCTTGCCTATTGGCAGGTCCAGCTAGAGGAATAGCTACATCACTACCATTAACATAATCCTTAACCAATATAGCATCTCCTGCTGCAAAGATTCCATCTTCTGAAGTTCTCATATGCTTATCAACAATTATATGACCTCTTTCCCCTAACTTTATACCTGAATCTTTCAAGAAGCTAGTATCTGGGGTTACTCCTATTGCAAATATGACCATATCAGAAATCAAACTTTCTCCACTTTTAAGTAAAGTTATTATTTCTTTATCTTCTTCTATAAATTTTTCAACACCATTATTTAATACTAAGTTCACTCCATTTTCTTGTAACTCTTTTTCTATTATACTTGCCATTTCTGAATCAAATGGAGCTAATATATGAGGTGCTGCTTCTACTAAAGTAACATCAATTCCTCTTTCTTTTAGGTTCTCAGCCATTTCTATCCCTATAAATCCACCGCCTATAACTGTTGCCCTTTTTACACTACCATCATCTATAACAGCTTTTATTTTATCTGTATCAGGAACATTCCTAACACTATAAATTTTTTCACTATTTATGCCTTCTATAGCAGGTCTAAATGGTTTAGCCCCTGGGGACAAAACTAGAAAATCATACTTTTCTTCATACTCCCCATCTTCCTTTGATATAACCTTTATAGTTTTATTTTCAGCATCTACAGAAACTACATCACTATTTATTCTTACATCTATATTAAACCTGTTTTTCATAGCTTCTGGAGTCTGAACTAGTAATTTTTGCCTATCTTTTATTGTCTCTCCTATATAATATGGAAGGCCACAATTTGCAAAAGAAATATATTCTCCTCTTTCAAACATAATTATTTCTATATTCTCATCTAGTCTTCTAAGTCTTGCTGCAGTTGATGCCCCTCCTGCCACTCCGCCAACTATTAGAACCTTACTCATTAATTATTCCTCCTTACTAATATTATTTTAATATCTATAAAACTAACATTATTAACCTTAACTTTTGAATTATTTTTCAACTTTTTATGTTTATAAATCTGATACACATATTTCTACTATTCTCTTTACTTTTTCATCACAAACTTTATAAGTTATTTCTAACCCATTTCTTTCACCCTGAATTATTCCAGCAGTTCTTAATTTTTGTAAATGTTGTGAAACTGTTGATTGAGGCATATTTAAACAATTTTGCATATGTGAAACATTACATCCACCCTTCTCAATTAATCCTCTAACTATACATAATCTTACTGGGTGGGCTAAAGCTTTTAACACTTCAGACATCTCTTCTAACTCTTTATATTCCATATATAATACTCCTTAATAAAATCATTTTAACGCTATATTTATATATTACGATATATAAATATTATTGTCAATACTCTTATATTTTATACTATTCAACCACATCCAAAATTGTACCTATTTACTAATAATAAAATAAAAAAAAATAAACTATACCCTGTAAGATAGACACAACCTCTTTTTATGTGTCTATTTTACAGAGTATAGTTTACATTTTAAAACTCTATATAGATAACCTCTTTTTATTTTAAATATTGTAATAAGATATCTAATCTGAAATCTTTATTGGATTAAAATCTATATAATCACAACTAGTCATGATATAATTCACTTCATTGAATTTTCCATTTAAGACTCTTCCTAATGCATTACCATGCAAGTGACCATATACAACTTTTTCAACATTATACTCTTCAAATATTTTAGTTATATCTGAACCCTCAAACTTTTCATTAGTTGGTGGATAATGTATCATGCAAATTATCTTTTCATAGCCTGCTTTCTTAGCAGCATCTAATGAAAGTCTAAGTCTTATAAGCTCCCTTTTATATATTTTGTCATCCTTAGTTGAAAACTTATCAGAACCAGGACAAATCCATCCTCTACTACCACAAATTGCATAATCCTTATATACAAAAAAGTTATTTTGTATAAATTTAATATTATCATACATTTTATTTAATTTAGTGATACTTGACCACCAATAATCATGGTTACCTTTAATAATATATTTTTTGCCTGGAAGTGAAGCTATCCAATCTAAATCTTGTTTACTTTCATCCGCCTTCATAGACCAAGATATATCTCCTGCTATTAATACAGTATCTTCTTCTTTTATATTATTTAACCAGTTATCTTTTATTTTCTCATCATGCTTAAGCCAATGCTGTCCAAATATATCCATAGGTTTATCAGCGTTAAAAGCAAGATGAAGATCTGAGATAGCATACAAAGCCATACTAAATTCACCTAACCTTCATTAAATTATCTATATCCGTTACATAGGCTATAATATGTGCAACAGCTTCATAAAGCTCAGTAGGTATAGCTTCCCCTACTTCCATATTACACAACATATCTGCTAATTCCTTATTATAAACTACAGGAACATCAGCTTCTTCAGCTTTTTTCAAAATATTATCTGCTATTAATCCCATACCAGCAGCAGATACTATTGGTGCTTCAAAGTTTTGCTCATATTTTAATGCTGCGGCCTTTCTTGTCTGTTTTTGATTCATAATGAACACCTACATCTAAAAATTTAATCCCATTTTAATTATATACTAATAACCCTATTTATGAAAATACTTTATATTAAACTTTTCTATCTATAGCTAAAATGCTATTATCATTAAAGAACTCTCTACAATTTGTAAGATCTGTTTTAATTACTTTTTTACTTACATGTATATGAGGATTAAATCCCAATCCCTTTAATGCATCCTCAAGTTTTGATTTACCTAAATCCAGAATTCTTACAAATTCATTTTCACTTTTAATATCTACATCTATTGATTTATCTTTTACAGTTAAATATGCATCTACCATACCTATTCTTTTAGTTTCTACGGTTACTACCATTTTAACATTACTAGAATCTATTTTCTTTCCTTGTTTTCTATCATCTTTTACAATAAGCTTACAAGGATATTCTTCCTCTTTAATATTAAGTGGTAATGCCATATAATAATATTCATTACTTATTGTATTGAAAACTTTAAAGTCATTCATATTATTCTTTATAACTTGATACAATTTATCTGCTGTTTCTGTTCCTTCTTTACTTATATTATTCATTATATCCTTTATTATATTTTTTATTTCTTCACTCTTTTCTTTAATTTGAGTTTTGACTATTTCCTGCGAATTAAGTTCTTTCGTTATTTCTGAAACTAATCCTTTTACACTCTTATCAACTACGCTTGTCGTTTTAAACTCATTAGACTTCTGAATATTGTCATCTACATTTTCAGCATTTGTAGCATCTATTACTTCTTTTGGTGTGACTTTATTATCTACTGCTTTTTCTACATTTGTGTTATTTTCTTCATTACCTAAATTATTATTTATTGCATATTTTATAGTTTGATCTATTTTATGAAATTCGTTATCAGTTAAAGTTATATTTTTATTAAAATACTTACTAATGCTTTCCTCCATATGGGACTTCTTAATTTGATTAAGCTCTATTCCAGTTTCCTCTACTGTATTTTTAATAAAATTTAATATATCCTTATCCTCTAAGAGATTAATCTTTTCTAATTTTTCCTTTATTGAACCGTTTTGAAACTCAAGTTTATTACCTAAAACATCTTTTAAAGTGTTTTTAATTATATCAACTTCATTAGATGTTAGAGTTTTCAAAAGTTGTAACATACTCACTTTATTATTGGAAGATGATCCATAAATATTTTTAACTACATTTGCCATACTATTTTTATCTAAATTTATTTCTTTATCGTTATTAATTAAAGTTGCTGATTCACTAATTTTATTATCTTGTAAATCTTTATTTAATGTAGGGTTAATTTCTGCTTTTTTACTATCCCCATTATTAACATTTGTAATTTTTTCTTTGTTATTTAAATTTTCTTTTATTATTTTATTTTCATCATTATTTAAAATATTATTTTTTATATCTACTGATAAATTTTTAATATCCTTATATAAACTTCCATCTTCCTTAAATAGCTTAATGTAGCTATCTATATTTTCTTTTGTAAAGTCTATATTATTTTCCATAAACATGAATATATCAGCTTCATTAAGCTTGCTAAATTCATTGAAAAAGCTTTTAAGTATATTAGAAATGTTATTTGCTTTTTCACTCCCTACTGAAATTCCTTTACTTAATAAATACTTTTCTATAAAAGCATCTATTTCACCTTGGTTGTTATTCATTTTATTTTGGAAAGTAATTATATTCTTCATTTTAAGAACATTTTCTTTAGAAGCTACCATATTATGTTTAATCATATTACTTAAAAGTATCTTGTCCTCTTTTGATAAACCTTCTTCTTCTAAAAAATCTCCTAAAACATCATCATTATTACTATTCCCTTTTTCTTCATCAGATACAATTTTAAGTTTAAGTTTTCCCTCATCAAAACCTTCCACTTCAAATTTTACTATATCGCCTTGAAGATCTTCTAATTTATCATCTAATTTTGCATCAAATTGCCATCCATCCAAAAGCTTAATACTAACATCATTGCTTCCGTTACTTTTAACAATTCTACCAGAAAATTTTTCTCCTACATCAAAAGTAAGCTTAGAGGATACTTTTTTATTATTTGAATTACTAATATTTGATACATTCCAAATAGCTGGCAATAAAATCACCTCCTGTTAATACTTATATCGTATATATAATCTTGTTCTAAAGCTTTAAAAATGGGAAGTATATAATTTTTTAGTTTCATATAAAGCTTTAAATAAACCCAAATTTATATATTACATACCAAAATAACTAAATACTATATAGCTTACTAAATATAATTTTAAAAGTAATAATATGTAAAACAAAACCATTAACCTATTAACCATTTATCGTAAATATTGATAATTTTTGAAAATTGAAATTTTAAATAATTAAACCCTTGTTATAATTATCTAAAATAATTATAACAAGGGTTTTATTTTAAGCTACATATTTTTTTATAAATTCGGGTAATTGTAGTTCTTCGCTATTTATACTAATGTATACGTTTATACTTCTAGTTTTTTGAATATCTTCTAATCTAGAAAATAAATGTGCAGCCTCATCCATACAACCACTAACTATATTAGAAAGTCCATCTATATAGATATTCTCAATATCGTAGTCTTGAGCAATAATGCCACACAAAAATCCATAAAACCCATGATAGTCCATCAAAGAGAAATCCTCTGTGGATATGAATCTTATATTTCTATGAAGTTGTAATATTAATCTTTTATCATCATCGATATAAACTGAGTTTCCACTGCAATCCATGGCCTTCTCATTAGCTAAATTCATTAACTTTTTTGTTTTTCCTGAACCTCTTTTATTGAAGAATACTTGTATCACTAGAACCACCCCTTATATTTATTTGGCAAATATGTTTGCCCTATTAACAAAATTGATTAAAGTACTAGCTAAAAATTCTCCCTAAGCCTCAACTTTTATAAGTATGTCTAATCAAACTCCATCTGAAGCTAAGGATTATTCTACAATTAATTGCTTTTAGACGAGTAAATTGGCCTATTATTTTTTTGAATATGCCTTAACACCTGGAAATATTACCTTTACACTATCTTGAATCTGTGAATTTATAAATAGCACCTTTCCTATACTCTTAAAAGCCTTCTTCATTCTAAACATGCCATTCCCACTTCTTGAAAATCTGCCCTTCTCATCCATAGTAACTAACTTTTCATAAATCCACATATTTCTTCTAGCATAAGACGGAATTTCATTCCTATTTTTCTTAATAAGTTGCCCCGGACTTACAACTGAAATGCTACTTTGTGTAATAACCACCTCTATAACTCTATCAACTTGTGTATAATCTCTATATAAAACTGCATTCTTTATTCCTTCCATAACGCCTTTGTATGGATATTCATTAGGTAAAATATCCTTTATAGCAATCTCAGCCTTATCTAACATCTCTAATAAGCTTCCTTGTATAATTATCATATCCTTTACCTTTGTATTTATTTTATTTATTATTCTTATCATATTATGAGGTAAATAAATGCTATTAATAGAGGAAAATACAAGTAAACCACCTAGTGTACATTTTTCTATACCATAATTAATATCTGTAAATATTATCGAGCTATTCTGTAAAAGAAATCTTTCATTCTCACTAGTTAATTCTATATTTTTATTTTTAAAATATAAAGTAACTAGCTCTCTGTCTATTGACTTAATTGAACTATTCATAATAGGACATGTCTCAGCTGTTAGATTTAAATTTTCCTCAAAAGCCTCTATAAGCTCTTGCTTTCTCATAATATCAGTTGTAGATCCTCTTCTTATATAAAAAGCTCCATTTTCTCTAAGCTGATATGGTTTTTGCTTACCATCATATATAACGATTACTCCTATTGTTAAATTATCGATATTTAATATTTCTAATGATATTGGAATAGGTGGATCGCATCTAGATGTTATGATTTGTTGAATTTGCTCCTCACTTATATTAACACCTGACTTTATTCCAACTAACTTTTTAGTCTTATCCTCAACTCCAATCACTATATAGCCTCTTCCACCATTAGAGTTTGCTATTGCGCAAATATCTTTTGCTAATTCTTTTTTACCTGATTCCATATTAAGTTCTATCATTTGTTTAAAATCAAGCTTTGGTCCTTCTTCACATCTTAAAAGCTTAAATAATTTCTTTTTATCCATAATAACTCCTAAAACTTTGTCATGTAAATTTTTTTAAGCCTTTATATATTATATTATTAAAGTTTAAAATAATTTACTAATATTTATAATTATGATAGTTTATTTTATGACAAAATAGTGGTATTATATAAAATCTCTTACTACATCTCAAAACTCTGAATTATAAAGTATTTATATAATCCCATTTCTATTTATAAATATAATGAACCTATAAAATTTATTATCGTTAATTCTATAATTTTCTATATTAAAAAAGCTTGTAAATTATTTTTACAAGCCTAAATTATCTAGTAAGAAATTATGACCTTATTTTTTCCAGTATTCTTAGCTTTATACATATTTATATCTGCAACCTTTATAATTTCATCTATAGTATGTCCATCTAAAGGGTAAAAACTAATTCCAAAGCTTACTGTAACATTCATACAAAGCTCATTTTTGCAAATAGGTGTAGTAGCAATTAAATTTCTAATAGCATCTACCCTGTTAAATAAATCCTTTTCATCCTTAAAATTTCTTAAATATAATATTATTTCTTCTCCACCATATCTTGCTATAATATCATCTTCTTCTAAACAACTTGAAAATAATTCTACTATTTGTTTTAACGCTTCATCTCCAAATTGATGACCATGCGAATCATTTAATTTCTTAAAATTATCTATATCTGCCATAACTATAGCAAATTTAGAGTTACTTTTATCTATTATATTTCTTTCTACAGCTTCAAAAAAATACTTTCTATTATATATTTTAAGAAATGGATCCCTTTTAGAAGACTCTTCAACCTTTTTATATAACAAGCTATTTTCTATAGCTATAGCTATTTGATTTGCTATTGATGCAACAAACTTTATATGCTCATTATTAAAAAACTTGAAATAAGTATGTTCTACTATAATATATCCTATGAATTCATTTCTTATTTTTATAGGAACACCAATAACAGAATGTATATCTTTTTTATTAGTGTGTTCATGAAATACAGCCTCAGTAGAATTTATAACAAAGCCCTCTTCTGACTTTATATATTCCTGATTATAAATACTTAAATCAGCATTAAAATTATCACTATTGGTAGCCTTTACTGTAAAAATTCCATCTTCTAATAGATATATAGTTGAATAATTTACTCCTAAAACCCCAACTATCATATCATTTATCATAGCTATTAAATTATCATCTGAAATATAGGAATTTACATATTTACTTATCTCAATAATATTAGTTAATGCATCTAAATTTCTTTCTAGTTTAATATTTTTCTCATTTAATATTTGCATTTGCCGTTCGGCAAAACTTTGATAGGTCTCAAACTCCTCATGGAGCCTTTCATACATTATTTTATACTCTCCCATAAAACAACACTCTCTCTCAAAAACTAAAACCTAACTTTAATATGAAACTCCTACTCACTATTGTTCCTAGGAGTAAGTTCGAATAACCAAATTAAAAATTTGGATTCTTACTTATCTATAGTTTGTAAATTGTAATGCTATTCCAAAATCTTTTTCTTTTAATAAAGAAATTACTCTTTGTAATTCATCCTTATCCTTACTTGAAATTCTAAGTTCATCTTCTTGAATTTGAGCTTGAACCTTGATTTTACTGGATTTTATATCTACAACTATTTCTTTTGCTTTCTCTTTAGATATCCCATTAACTAATTTACAAACAACTTTAACAGAACCAAGACTAGCATTGTCTATTTTACCAACCTCTAAAGCTTTAGGTGAAATCCCTCTTTTCACAAGCTTACCTTTTAATATTTCTATGACTGTTTTTAATTTATATTCATCATCTGATATGATTTTTATTTCATCTTTTATTAATTCAATATTGCTTTTACTTCCTTTAAAATCATATCTTTGTGAAATTTCTTTAATTGCTTGATTAATAGCATTATCTACTTCTTGCATATCAACCTTAGAAACTACATCAAAAGAATATGTACTTGCCATAAGTAAAACCTCCTTATTAAAAAATAGAATAAACTTACTATCCTATATATTAAGTTTATTCTATTCACTATATAATATCAAGACCAAACTAGTAAATATGAATATTAATTGTAATTTTTGCGAACTTTTAATATGTGTTTTTCACATTACTTACATCCTTTATATTTACTTCTACATCAAGGTTTAAATCTGTATTTTTAAAAATACTGTTATCATTCTTATTTTCAGAATATCTCATTTCAAAAAGTCTATTTATATTGAAAATATCTAAATTTTTTTCTTTAAAATCTTTAAAAATTGTGGTTAGCTTTTCTTTTATAGCTTCCGCTTCTACAGCTTTAATATAATTAAGATTCTCATTTGTTAAAATAAGATTATCTTGAGATTCTGATAAAGCACAATTAAGTTTTAATCCTTTATTAAGTTTATATTTACCATTATCATAAGTTAAACTAGTTGTTGTTTTAGCATTTAGTATTTCTAAAGTAATAAAACTATTTTGATTTAAAGGATTAGAAAGTTCTAAAGTAGCACTTTTAACTTTATTATTTAAAAAATTATAACTAAAAACCTCATTCTCTGTTATTCTATAAACCATAATATCATCTTTTAAAATTGCTCCACCTTTAAGCATAAGTCTTTTTTTACCAACATCTTCTTTTAATTCAAGAGCTCCTAATAAACCTATTTTTTCTACACTTGTTCTATTATTTAAATATTCATTGATTGTTACTGTAACAGCTTTAGGACTAGTTTTCATCTTTAAACTTAAATCTTCTAGATAAAGCCCTAAATATTCTTCATCACCTTCGGCTGTCTTTAACAAATTTTCAACCTCATCAAATAATACAAATAAATATGGTTTTTGCATAAATTCCTGATCTCTGCTTAATATATCTACAAACTTCTTAATCCCTGTTTTTGCAACCTTTTCTGTAAATATATATGCTCTACATTGAGTAAAATTTATTTTATAACTAGATGCCATATTCACATTCTTTATAGCCTCCAAAACAGTCTTACCTGTTCCTTTATATATAAGTCTTCTACCTTTATCAGAGCTCTCATTTGCATTTCTATATGGCTTTACTCCCTCTATATAAATTACCACATTCCCAAACTCATCCTCATCAAAAATAGTTGTTGTAGCAAATGTAATTTTATTTATATCATTATAGTTATAGCAACCTACAAAACCTATACTCATTATAAATACAAGTAAAACCGCTATTAAGCTCTTAATTTTTCTCATGTTTATCATCCTCATCAATTACTTTTTTTGATATAGTTTTTAAATCCCCTCTAAACATTAAATCTTTAAATTTATGAGTTTTTAATGTTTCAATAGGAAATAAATATGTAAAATTACAAGATTTTATATTAGATAAATGTGAAACTAAAATTAAAAAACCTAGAATAAATCCAGGTAAACCAAAAAAACCTGATAATATAACAAATCCCATAGACCATAAGGATATTGCACCATAAGCTCTAGGCACTAGAAAATAACATACCGTACTTATAGCTACTATTAATATTGTTATCCTTGATGCTAATCCTGCCCCTACTGCTGCATCTCCTAATATCAAAGCTGCAACTATACTCATAGCCGTACCAATAGGCTGCGGCAATCTAAGACCAGCTTCCTTAATAAGCTGAAAAAATACCATCATCAGAATAACCTCTACCACTGTTGGAAAAGGTACTCCCGCCCTTGCAACAGCTAATCTAAATACAAAAAGAGAAGGTATCATTGAAAAATGATGTGTTATTACCGCTACATATAGAGCTGGTAAAAACATAGCTATAAAAAACGCCAACCATCTTAAACCTCTTGTAAAATTTGCAAAATATTTATTTGTATAGTAATCATCTGGAGTTTGAAAGTTCTCTAAAAAGAAATACGGAACAGTCAAAACAAAAGGAGTGCCATCAACTATTATAGCAACTCTACCTTCCATTATTTTAGCCGAAACTTCATCTGGTTTTTCAGTATATCCTACTGTATCAAAAATAGTTTTCTTAGCCCGTAATTCATCTTCAATATAATTAGTATCCAAAATAAAATCATAATCTAAACCTTGCACCTTTTGCTTTACTTCATTAACTAATTCACCTGATACAACTCCATCTAAATAACCTATACATACTACAGTTTGTGACGTTTTTCCAACCATCATCGGTTCAAATTTAAGCTTTGGACTTTTTATGCGTCTTCTAATAAGAGCTATATTATCTACAAAAGCTTCTGTAAAACCTTCTCTAGGTCCTTTGATAACCGCTTCTGTAATAGGTATTCCTACACTTCTCCTTACGGCTCCTTTAACATCACAATATATCATTTTATCTGTATTTTTAAATATTAAGACTATATCTCCTGATAATATATGACTTATAGCCTCTTCTTCATCTTTTAAAAAATCTGCTACAATGGTATTTAAAGATTTAGTTATAATATCATCAGGTTCTTTTATATCATCTTTAAATTTTTTTAACGGATTTACTACAAAATCACCTATCATAATAGCAGAGCATAAAAGATCTATAAACACCAATGTAACAGGTCCTAATCCGGAATCTACCTCCCTATACTTTACATCAAAGCTATTTTTAAGTTTATCTTTTATATAATTTAACTGTCCTTCCATTTGCATCACCTGAAAATAGTATTAGCCTTAAAAATATTTTATATTCTTCATCTTTTATATATTAAAAAAATAATAAGATACAAATTTACCAACCTATCTTCTTTATTAATAATTAATGTTTAATATTATTTTTTTTGAGAATACTAAATTGAGAATTAATAAAAGAGGTGGATATTTTGGAAAAGCTAACAAGTAAACACTTTATACTTTTAATATTATCTATAACTATAGTATCTATTATCATGTACTCTTCAATTTTTATTGATCTTGGGGGTAGGGTTACCTTTATATTTACTATAATAGCATCTATTATTCTTATACTTTTCTCCCTAACAATTTTAAATATATGCTCTAAACATAATAACTTTGATTTTAAACAAATTTGTTTAAATATTCTTGGAAATAAACTAGGAAAATTTTATATTTTTCTTTTTTCTCTAACACTTATATTATCAACTGTAGAAAGCTTAGCTATACCTAATAGTGTTATTCACGAGAATATTTTTCTAGAAACTCCCATATGGTATGGAATTTTACTTTTCACAATTACTGGTTATTTCATATCAAAAAAGGATTTAAACTCTATAGTTTCAGTAACTAGTATTTCTATGTTCTTCATATTAATTTCATTATTTTTAATTGCTGTGTTATCTAATCAACATAAAGACTTTTCAAATCTTTTACCTATAAACTTTACTTTAAATAAAGAAAACTCTTTATGTTTAATAAGTCAGATAGGCTCTTTAAGTTCATTCGTTATACTTTTGCCTATAATTAATTTGGTAGAAGATAAAAACAATTTAAAGTCAAGTATATTAAAAGGATTAATCATTGCATTTATAATAGTTATTTTCTTCATAATTGGTATCATAGCTACTTTTGGCCCTATTAGAGGTGGAAATACATTATATCCAATATTTTCTCAATGTCAAATGATATCTTATGGTGGTTTCATAGAAAATGGCTCTATTTTACTTCTCATTTTCTTTATTCTTAGTTGGCTATGTAAATATATGATATGCTTGTATTCCTTGACCTTATTATTTAATGTAAAAGATAAAAATACATTTGTAATTTTTATCTCTATACTGAATTATTTTTTAGCTTTAATTATAGGGAATAATGTTTTTTTTACTCTTAATTTTATAAAATATTATCAATATTTATTATTTGTAATATTTTTTGCTATACCACTTATAATTTATATACTTTATCACTTTAAATTAAGGAATACCAAAGTAAAATAATTTGAAATTACTTTTGACAAATAAATAACTTAAAAACTAAATTTAATATAATGCTTCAAACCCTAGTTTCTAAATAAATATATTATTTATCTTAAAAAGAAAGCAAAGCACTAAAAATTAGTGCTTTGCTTTTAAATTACGGAGTGGATTTTCTTCCAAATAGGAGATCTACTATAAAGATGATAGCTGCTACAACAAGTAAAATATTAATGAAATAGCCTCCTATGCTAAAAATTAGACCTAGAAGCCAGAAGAATACAACTATTCCTCCCAACCATCTTAAAAATGCCAAAATGCCACCTCCTAAATCAAATAGGGTGCAACCTATCTTGAGATTTGTTTATTCTTGCACAATTATTATTTGTAAAAATCATGTTTTTATTCCTGCTATTACACACCTTATAAGAATTTCTCTCATTATATATTTTTCATTAGCTAATTTATTAAAATAAATTTGTCAAGTCTGGACTTTTTCTCAAATATATATTTAACATATTTAATAAAACTATCTTCTATTAAATATGTCAAATTTCAAAAATAAGTTGACATATATGGTTTAAAGTCATATTATAATAATTAAATGAATATAAAACCTTTGATAAGAAGTAGTAATTTTAAAAACAAATTTACAGAAAACTACTAATGCTGAGAATGTAGTAATTATGCTTAAAATGAATGGATCTTTGAGGCGCTTAGATGAAATTTAGTATTTTAAGCCGTTAGTCTTACGTTATAAAGACAGGATATCTACATTTAGTATGTATCTTTAAGAGGAAAGCTTAAGCTTTTAAAATTAGGTGGCACCGTGTATATTACGCCCTATGGATTTATAATTCATAGGGCTTTTTTATATTATATACTTATAAAAATACAAACTTCATGTTTATTACTTTATAAGTATAAATAATTTTATACTTTCTACACATAAAAAAATAAAAAACTACAAAATAAGAAGGGAGTCTTACAAAATGGACGAAAAGAAAAAAGTTATATTTAGCGGAATCCAACCATCAGGTGACTTAACACTTGGAAATTACTTAGGAGCTATAAAGAATTGGGTTAAACTTCAAGATGAGTATGATTGTTTTTTCTGCATAGTTGATTTACATGCTATAACAGTAAAACAAACTCCTGCTGATTTAAGAAGAAGAACTCTAGATCTTTTAGCTATTTATATAGCTGCTGGTATAGATCCAAAGAAAAACACTTTATTTATTCAATCACATGTACCAGCACATAGCGAAGCTTCTTGGCTTTTAACTTGTTCAAGTTATATGGGAGAATTATCCAGAATGACTCAATTTAAAGATAAATCAAAATCTATGGGAGAATCTATAAGTGCAGGTTTATTTACTTATCCTGTCTTAATGGCAGCAGATATACTTTTATATAATACAGATTTAGTTCCTGTTGGAAAAGATCAAATGCAACATTTAGAATTAGCTAGAGATATAGCTAATAGATTTAATACTACTTATAGTCCTACATTCGTAGTTCCAGAAGGCTATACTCCTAAAGTTGCAGCAAAAATAATGAGCTTACAAGAACCAGAAAAGAAAATGTCCAAATCAGATGATTCACCAAATAGCTTCGTTTTAATAATGGACCCACCAGAAATTATAAGAAAAAAAGTAGCTAGAGCTGTTACTGATAGTATTGGTATAGTAAACTACACAGATGAACAGCCAGGTGTTAAAAACCTTATAAATATCCTTTGTGCTATAAAGGGCTATACTCCAGAAGAGGTAGTTTCAATGTATAATGGCAAAGGATATGCTGAATTTAAAGCTGATGTTGCAGAAGCTATAGTTTCCGAATTAGCTCCTATACAAGAAAAAGTACACAATCTTTTAGCAGATAAAAAAGCTTTAGAAGAAATCTATAAAGCTGGATCTGAAAAAGCTAATTATGTAGCTAATAAGAATTTAAGAAAAATGCAAAAGAAAATAGGTTTTATTCCTAGATAATCAAATAATTTTTGTTAATTTTCTTGTTAAATCACAGGCTCCAAGTCATCAATAATTGATAAATTTTCCTTATGAATAAAAATATTTTTAAGTTTCTCTACTTTAAAAAATAGAAAATTAAAAAAATTAAAACCGACAAGTAAAAATAATTTTTTTACTTGCCGGTTTATTAATATATTATAATATATTTTGCAAATATCCTTCTAATCTCTTAACAATAGCTTCTCTAGAATAATTTTCAGCAACGTACTTTCTTCCATTGCTTCCAAGTTCCTCTTTAAGTGCTGAATCATTATACAATTTTTCTATAGCTGCAGCTATTTCTTTTGGATTTTCTGGCTCAACTACTATTCCACCCTTAGCATCATTTATAAGTTTTTCTGCTTCACCTTCTACAGCTAAAACTATAGGAAGTTCTGATGCTAATGCTTCAAACATTTTTGATGGTAATGCACCTTTAAATAAATCTAATTTTTTTAATGGTACAACTGTTGCATCCATAGACGCTATTATTCTAGGCATGGATTTCTTTTCTTGAACTGGAAAGAACTTAACATTATCTAAACCTTTTTCTTTAACCATGTTCATTAACATTGATTTTTCCGGACCATCTCCAAAAAATAAAATTTGTATATCCTTATTATCTCTTAAAATATTTGCAGCTTCAATTATTACTTCAAGACCTTGAGCTATACCATGTATTCCTGCATAACATACTGCAAATTTGTCTTTTACCCCTATTTCTTCTCTATACTGTTCATCCCTATTCTCTTTACTAAATAAGCTTAAATCTACCCCATTTGTTATTAACTTGACTTTATCTTCCGAAAAACCTCTTTCAACAATATTATTTACTATTCCCTTAGTTTGACCAGTTACTAAATGAGCTTTTCTATATGAAAACTCTTCAAGCCAAACTGACATCTTTATAAATAATTTATTGTGTAACACACCTAGCTTTATAGCTGATTCTGGCCAAAGATCTGAAACATTGAATACAAATTTTGCACCTCTTCTTTTAGCTATAACATAGCCTGACCAACCTAAAAATAAAGGTGGTGATTCTGTAATTACTACATCTTGCTTTTCTATATGCTTAAGCCCTTGGAAAACTGATGAAAATGTAAAAGAAAAATAGTTTCTTAATCTTTTAATAAAACTTTTACTTTTAGTTGCGTAAATAGATGTTCTAATTATTTTTATACCATCAATCTCTTCCTTAACAACGCCCCTTCCTTCATATCCCTCGAATATTTCACCCTTTGGATAATTAGGTAATGCTGTAAGTATAGTAACCTCATGACCATTTTTCTTTAAGCCTTTAGCAAACTCAAATATTCTATTCTGAGGAGCCCCTACTTCTGGAGGACAATATTGTGTTAGAAATAGTATCTTCATTAACTACCTCTCCTTACTATAACTTTCAATTATATTTAATATCTTTTCTGCCGCTTTTCCATCTCCAAATATTTCTGGTCTATCTGAATTAGGAGCAAACTCCTTAATAGCAGTTTTTATTTTTTCTTTATCTGTTCCAACTATTAAATTCCAACCAACCTCTACAGTTTCAACCCATTCAGTTTCATCCCTCATAGTTATACATGGTTTTCCCATAAAATAAGCTTCTTTTTGTATTCCACCGCTATCTGATACAATCTTATTAGCATTCATTTCTAATTCAAGCATTTCTATATATCCAACTGGATCTATAAGTTTTATGTTGTCATTAAAGCTTAATCCATATTCTAATATATATTTTTTAGTTCTTGGATGAATTGGAAGTATAACAGTAGACCCACATTCATTTAAAGCTTCTACTATATTTTTAAGTCTATTTATATCATTAGTATTTTCTGCCCTGTGTATGGTAGTTAATATATAATCACCTTTTATATCCAATTTTTTTAATAAATCGGATTTTTTTCTTGCAATTTCTTTAAAGTCAAGAACAGCATCATACATTACATCTCCTATATTATAAACACTATCAGTTATGCCTTCATTAGTTAAGTTCTTTTCAGCATCTTTCGTAGGCACTAATAATAATTCTGATATATGATCAGTTAATATTCTATTTTGTTCTTCTGGCATAGTCTTATTAAAACTTCTAAGTCCTGCTTCTACATGTATAACAGGTATTAATAATTTACTTGCTGCTAATGCTCCTGCTAAAGTTGAGTTTGTGTCACCATATACTAAAACAAAATCTGGTTTCTCTTTCAAGTATATTTCTTCAAGCTTTTCAAGCATCATACCAGTCATTTTTCCATGACTTCCAGAACCAACTTCTAAATTGTAATCTGGCCTAGGTATTTTTAATTCCTCAAAAAATACTTTAGACATATTCTCATCATAATGTTGCCCTGTATGTATTAATAATTCATTATGCTTAGTCCTTAAAGCCTTAGATACAGGTGCTGCTTTTATAAATTGAGGTCTAGCACCTACAATACTTATTATTTTCATAATTTTCCTCCTGATACTTTCTTAACATTATTATATTATAACTATAAGTTCTCAAATTCTCAAGCCAAATTCAATTCTTCAGTAATTAAAATCTACCATCAAAAACACTATAAGTATAAGACTTATAGTGTTTTTAATAATGTTTTAACTTTTATTTAAACTCCCTTGCTTGTCACCAAAATAATTTCCGATCCCAATTCCAATTAAAATCCATAATATACTTATCATTTTAGGTACAAAAAATAAATTATCATTTAAATTCATAAAACATATTGAAATTATTGACGCAAATATGCCTAAATAAACAGATTTCATAAAATAGTTTTGAGTAGTCCTATAATATTTATTAATAATTATTAACATAATAATTATTAATAATACAAATAACACCAACCCAAATACACCTAATTCACTAAAAATTTTAAGATATGAATTATGTGATGGATACCTTGTATATGAATTATAATTAAGTTCTGGATATTTAGCTATATAATAGTCATATTTACTTACACCATTCCCATTTCCTACACCAAACCAAAAATTATCTTTTATCATGTGGATATAAGTTTTCCATATCTTAATTCTATCATCATTAAAACTTTTACTAAATAACTCCAAAAATCTATTTCTCATGGGAGTTATACTTACAGTTAATACTGCTAAAGCACCTATTGCATATATGAGCTTTTTATTCCATAAAATACTTAATACTACCAACCCTAACACTAATCCTAACCAAGAACTTCTCGAAAATGTCATAAATAAATTCACAATCAATAATAATAATATGATTGAATACAGTATTTTTTTGCGATTATTTTTTTCATACATAGTTACCATAAATATTGGAAATATCAGTATTACAATAAACGCTGCATATGAATTAGGATTGGAAAATATTGATGTAACTCTTACCATTACTCCAAATGTATGACTTCCTACAAATTGAGGGGGAATACATTTTCCTGTTGCAAATTGGTAAAATCCTAATAAGGTTACAAAAACACAACTAAAAAATATACCTTTTATTATTATTTTAGATATTTTTTCTGTTGTATATTCAAGACTACAATAAATTATAAGAAAATATACTGAAATAAATCTTATGGTTTCTTGTAGCCATAATTTTTGTTCTGGTGCATATCTTTTTGAAATAATCATAAGTATTATAATGCTTATAAATAATAAATTTAAAACTAAAAATAATTTATTCTTAAATAAATTTATTAAATATTTTCTTTTTTCTCTTGATATCAAGAATTGTAATCCAAAAAAAAGCCATGCACACACTAGAATTACTTCACTTATAGGTGGTTGCTTTTCTTTAAACATTAAAGACATCATAAATTCTGGAATATACATTAAACTTATGATATATAAAGCAAAAAAGACTCTATTTATTTTTCTTAGCATTCTTGCCTCCATAATTAATTAATTTTTCTCTTATAAGTTAGAACTTTTTGTTCCATAATTTTGAATATTGCTTCTCTATCTTTTGTTGCTATAACATTTTTGAATTCCTTAATAGAATCTTCTACAAATTGCATTTCAAAGTTCATTGGTTTTTCAACATATATTTTCTCAAATGCAGTACTTGTTAATGCTATCTCATCAATTAATAATTCTTCATACAATTTTTCTCCTGGCCTAAGTCCAGTGTATTCTATTGCTATATCAACACCTGGCTCATAACCTGAAAGCCTAATCATATCTTTAGCTAAATCTATGATTTTAACTGGTTTACCCATATCTAAAACAAAAATTTCTCCACCTTTTGCCATAGTTCCAGCTTGTATTACAAGCTGTGCAGCCTCTGGAATTGTCATAAAGAATCTATTTATTTCTGGATGTGTTACAGTTACAGGACCACCTTCGCTAATTTGTTTCTTAAATAAAGGTATTACCGAACCATTACTTCCTAATACATTACCAAACCTAACAGCAACATATTCAGTTTTACTTACAGTATTAAACGCTTGAACCATAATTTCACAAAATCTTTTAGTTGCACCCATTATATTGGTTGGATTAACTGCTTTATCTGTACTTATTTGAATAAATCTTTTTACATTATATTTATCACTACATTTTAAAATATTATATGTTCCTAATATATTATTTTTAATAGCCTCTTCTGGATTAGCTTCCATTAATGGTACATGCTTATGAGCTGCTGCATGAAATACTATCTCTGGTCTAAATCTATTAAATATATCATCCATCTTTTCATATTCTCTTATTGATGATATTACGACTGTTTTAGTCATATTCGGATAATTATGATTAAGTTCCATTTGTAAATCATAAGCATTGTTTTCATATATATCTAAAATCACAAGATTACTCGGTTCAAACTTTATAAGTTGTCTACATAGTTCCGAACCTATAGAACCTCCACCACCTGTTACTAATATAACCTTATTTTTAACCAATTTTTCAATATTATGAATATCAAGCTCAACTTCTTTTCTTCCTAATAAATCTTCAATCTTTATTTCTCTAAAATTATTTATTTGATATTCTCCATCAATCATTTCATTTAAACTTGGTATAGTTTTAAGCTTACATTTAGTTTTTTTACAAATTTCTAATATCTTTTGTTTTTCTTCTTCCTTAACTGAAGGCATTGCAAAAATTATTTCATCAACTTGATATTTATTACACGCCTTAACTATAATGTCTCTATTACCAATTACCTCATAGCCATAAATAAATTTCCCTTTTTTCTTCTTATTATCATCAATAATACCTACTACATTATAAGTATCACATTTTTTTATCTCCTTAAGAAGCATTGCAGTTGCATCTCCTGCTCCTATTATTAATGTATTTTTGCTTATAGCTGAATTACTAGTATTCTTTTTTTCTCCTATAATCCTAAGCCTAAATCTTATGCCACCAAACATAAGAACTAAAATTAAAGCATAAATAGGATATACCGTAAATGGAAATCTATAAACTTCATACTTTAGCAACTTATAGTTTATAAAATAGCTATAAAGAAAAAATATAATATTAGAAATAGCTGTAGAATATATTATTGATAATAATTCATTAATTGATGCATATTCCCACATCTTTTTATATAAATTAAAAAAGTAATTAGTAGCAATAGTTATCAAAATAACAGGTATTAAAGACATTTTTATAAATTCCATATCAGAAGCAATTATATTAAAATTAAATCTCAATAAAAAAGCTAAAAATATTGAAATAACTATACTAATAATATCTAAGACTACTAACTTCTTTTCATTTAGCATATTCAAAAACCTCCTTATATAATTTTAAAAAACTATTATATAAAATCCAAAATTCAAATTATTCTATATAATTTTCAAAATACAAGCCATAAAAATATATTTTAAATTATACACTATCTTCAAACTATTTATACACTCTTTTCATAAATCAAACCAACTTTGAGGTGGAGTTTATACTCCACCTCAATCTAAGTTTCACATATATATGCAAATTAAAATTACTCTTGCCTAATCTAACATAATTTGAGATAGCCTCAAAATTTAAGCATTTATTTACTATTTATATTTTTCATTTCTAATGTAGAGAAATCATTTAATGGAAATTTAACTACATTTTCAGTTAATCTTGACTTATATGCGGCAAGTATTATTGACATAGCCTTCTTACCTTCTACACCATTTATCAGAGGTTCTCTACCTTCTTTTACAGCATTTATAAAGTCATTTATTAAAGGTGTATGACCAAAACCATATACAGAATCTATAGTTTGTTCTTCTTCCTTTTCTTCATTTAATTTTTCATCTGCAAATGCCCAAGTTTCTATTTTATTAACAGCAAGACCACCTATACATACAGTTCCTGTTTCTCCAAATATACTTAAAGTTTCTTCAAGATTTTTAGGATATACGCAAGCAGTCCCTTCAACAATTCCTATAGCTCCGTTTTTAAATCTTATAACTATAGCACCAAAATCTTCACCTTCTATATCTCTTAAGAAAGTATCACACTCAGCATAAACAGATTGAATTTCTCCACCCATCATCCATTGTAATAAATCTATGTTATGAATACATTGGTTCATAAGAGTTCCACCATCAAGCTCCCAAGTTCCTCTCCATGGAGCTTGAGTATAATACCCCTCATTCCTATTCCAAAGTATTCTAGCCGTACCATTTATAAGTTTTCCAAAACCATTTGCTTCTACTGCGTGTCTTAATTTTTGAATAGCTGGATTAAACCTGTTTTGATGACAAACCGCTATTTTTACATTGTTTTTCTTTGCAGTTTCTATCATATCATCAGCATCTTTTATAGATAAAGCCATAGGCTTTTCAACTATAACATGTTTACCTAAGTTCATAGCATTTATAGCTATCTCTGGATGATATCCACTTTCAGTTGCAATAGTTACTGTATCTATATCTTCCTTTTGTAACATTTCTTTATAGTCTGTATAAACAGCCACTTTAGAACCTTCTATACTTGCTTCATATTTTTCTTTTTTTTCTATAGCTCTTTCTTTAACAACATCACAAACTGCCACAAGCTCAGCCTGCTCAATATTATTCACAAATGCTTCTACATGTTTATATGAGATTCTACCGCAACCTATTATTGCAAATTTCATTTTACTCATTACACAATCTCCCTTATTACCATCTACTATAGTAATTCTATATTTTCTCTGTTTATAACATTTTTCATAGCATTCTTTGTATCAAATATAGCTATACTATGTTTTTGAACAAAGTCATAATCAACATTTGTATGAGCTGTAGTTACTACAACTATATCAGCATTTTTAAGCGCCGCTTCATCAAGAACTTCTAACCCTATATGTTTAACACCTTTAAATTTATATTCTTTAACAAATGGATCGAAGAAAGTAATTTCTGCTCCGACTTTTTCAAAATTTTCTACAACCTTAAGTGCTGGACTCTCTCTATAATCATCGATATCTTGCTTATAGGCAACCCCTAATATTAAAACCTTGGAACCATTTAAAGGCTTTTTGAAAGTGTTTAATATTCTTCCACATCTTTCAATTACGTATTGTGGCATATAGTTATTTATTTCTCCTGAAGTTTCTATAAGTCTAGTATGATAATCATATTCTCTAGCTTTCCAAGTTAAATAATATGGATCTAGAGGTATACAGTGACCACCAAGACCTGGACCTGGATAGAATGCTTGGAAACCATATGGCTTACTCTTAGCTGCATCTATAACTTCCCATACATTTATACCCATCTTTTCACAAATTATAGCCATTTCATTAGCTAATCCTATATTTATATTTCTATAAGTGTTTTCTAATATTTTTTCCATTTCAGCAACTTTTGGTGATGATACTTCATGTATATCACTTTCTAAAACATGTCTATACATAGCTGCTGCTACTTCTGTAGAATCTTTACCTACTCCCCCTACAACCTTTGGAGTATTTTTAGTTTTATATATTAAGTTACCTGGGTCAACTCTTTCAGGTGAGAATGCTAAGAAGAAATCTACTCCACATTTTAGACCTGACTTTTCTTCTAATATTGGTAATAATAATTCTTCTGTAGTTCCTGGATAAGTAGTACTTTCAAGAACAACTACCATACCTTCATGAAGATATTCAGCTACTGCTTCTGTTGATGCTTTTACATAGCTTATATCAGGTTGTTGATATTCGTCCAATGGTGTTGGAACACATATAGCCACAAAATCTACATCCCTAATAAATGAAAAATCTGTTGTAGCACTTAATAACTTTTCGCTAACTACCTTCTTAAGATCTGTATCTACAACATCTCCTATGTAATTGTGCCCTTCATTAACTAACTTAACTTTTTCATCTTGCACATCAAACCCAATAGTTTCATAACCAGCCTTAGCTTTTTCAACAGCAAGAGGTAGACCAACATAACCAAGACCTACTACCCCTACTTTAGCACTTTTTTCATTTATTTTTTTTAATAACTGTTCCTTAATACTATTTGACATCTTTACTTCCACCTTTCATAATAACACTGTTATCTATTTTTTCATATTCCTCTTCACAGGCACTACACTTTGCCAAATTATCACTATTAAAATTAAGTCTTTCTCCACATTTACATACGTGACCTATAAGTCTTCCTGGATTACCAACTATAAGTCCGAAATCAGGTACATCCTTAGTAACTACTGCACCAGCTCCTATTAAAGCGTATTTACCTATAGTATTTCCACAAACTATAGTTACATTTGCTCCAACACTAGAGCCTTTGCAAAGTCTGGTTTCTCTATATTCTGATTTCCTTTCTATAAAGCTTCTTGGATTTATTACATTTGTAAATACACAAGAAGGGCCTAAGAAAACTCCATCTTCACATATAACACCTGTATAAACTGAAACATTATTTTGAATCTTAACACCATTACCTAAAGTAACCCCTGGTGATATAACTACATTTTGACCTATATTACATTTTTCACCTATAGTACACCCACTCATAACATGCGAAAAATGCCATATTTTCGTTCCTGCACCTATATTACATGGCTCATCTACATAACTAGATTCATGTACAAAATATTCTTTATCCATAATTTACTCCTAATTAGTCATGTCGAAATAAATAAACAGTTATTTATTCTTACAATATCTTATTTAAATTCCTTAACCTTTTCTATAACATAATCTTGCTGTTCTTTTGTAAGTTCTGGATACATAGGAATAGCAAATGTCCTTTGTGATAAGTATTCAGCATTTGGCATATCACCTAATTTATATCCCAAATTCTTAAATGCTTTTTGAAGGTGTAACGGAACTGGGTAATATACTCCAGTAGCTATTTTATTTTCCCCTAGGTGTTTTAATAGTTCCGATCTCTTTTCTGATTGTAATATATACATATGATAAACATGCTTTGTATCTTCTAATCTATAAGGCTTTATTAACTCAGTATCCTTAAGTCCTTTATTATAATAAGCTGCATGCTCTGCTCTTAAATTATTCCATTTATCTATTTCTCTCAATTTAATTCGTAATATAGCTGCTTGTAATTCATCAAGTCTTGAATTATAACCTATCATATAATTATAATACTTAGCTGGATTATAAACAGTTTCATTTGAAGTTGATTGTTCTATATCCTCTTCCTTTGTTCCTGTTAATAATTCATAAGCTTCTTTACCAGCAACCCCACTTCCGTGAGTTCTTAATCCCTTAGCTATTTTGGCTATTTTATCATTATTAGTTACAATAATACCTCCATCACCAGCACAGCCTAAATTTTTTGTAGGGAAAAATGAAAAACAAGCTACATCTCCTAATGTACCTATCTTTTTCCCCTTGTACTCTGCTCCAATTGCTTGGCAAGCATCTTCTATAACTAAAAGATTATGCTTCTTAGCTATTTCATTTATCTTATCCATATCAGCTGATTGCCCAAATATATGAACTGGTGCTATAGCTTTAGTCCTATTAGTTATTTTTTCCTCTATTTTATTAACATCAATATTAAATGTTCTTAAATCTACATCTACAAATACTGGTACAGCACCTACTGCTGCAATAGTTTCTGCTGTTGCAAAGAATGTAAATGGTGTAGTTATTACCTCATCACCTGGTTTTATTCCCATAGCTTTTAAGGCTATAACTAAGGCATCAGTCCCATTTCCTACTGAAATAGCATGCTTTACACCTAAATATTCACAAAACTCATTTTCAAAACATTTAACATTATCACCCATTATATATCTAGCTGATGATAAAACTTCTATAATATTCTTTTCAACATCATTTTTAATAGCTTCATATTGCTTCTGTAAATCAATTAATTGTAATTCCATTAAAAACCAGCCTCCTCGAGTAAAAATACTCTAAATTTATAAAAAATCTAATTATTGACCCCTAAGATTATTTATCCTAAAAATCTACTTTAACTTCATTATTATATCATATAACGTTAAAAATATATACTTATTTTAACACCTAAACTTCTTGCATAAAAAATTATACCCTTATAACACTTTTTTTTCAATTTAATGTATTTAAATTTACAATATTAATTATTTAGAAATAAATATCCCTTTTTTTTACTTATTTATTGTTATCCTTCGCTACAATTTATTTAATGATATCGGTGTATCTTAATGTATTCGGTTATACGACCTTTCTAATACTATATACCCAAAATATAAAAATAAATAAACTATACATCTAAAACCATTAAAAAGCATCAGATTCATACATTCCCCAAATATATAGTTTTCCCAAAAAACATCTTAAATATTCAATTATTTTTTATTCTACACCTATATTAAAATTTACATAGTTTTCATCATACATCTATACATTACAGTAACTTTTCATCACTCTAATCTTATAAATAATAATTTCGTTCTTTTACTTTTCTTAATATCCTGTAAAATTAATTCTACCTGTAAACTTACTTGATAAAGCTTGTTTAAATTCAAACATACCAGTATGATTATAATTATAGTGTCAATCATAAAAAGTAGCAATTTCATCAATAATTTTATAATTATTCATAACTTAATTTATATTTAGGCAAAATATATTTAAAACCCTTATAAAAGGTAATTAACCCTATGATTTTCAAACATTTAGTAAATATCATTATAAAATTATTTTTGTTTTATATTTTTTATGGTAAAATTATTATGTCATAAGGCATAAGTCTAAAAAATTCAGAAAAATTAGGAGTATAATTATGAATTTACAGAAAAAATATTTAAGAATGATATTGATTTTTATTATATTAATAACAATAGGATTATTATCTCAAAAATATATTGTTAAAAATTTCATTAAAAATTCCAATATCACAAAAAAGACCTCACTTCATATTGAAAATTTTAAAGATAAAAAGGATTTTAATGACTATCTAAACAAAATGAAAATAAAAAATAAGGATTCAGATTATAGTTATTCTTCTAAATTAAAATCATTATCTTATAAAGATGATTTTTCATTAAATTTAAAGAATACTCAACTTAATTCTACTAATCCAGAAAATGATGTTGTAAAGACTGATGATAAATATATTTACACTGCCAAAATAGATAGTAAATCTACAAATAATAAATTAATAATTATAGATTCTCAAAACCCAAAATCTTTAAAAAAAATAACCGAGCTAAATATAAATGGAGTCATAAATAAGTTATACATATCAGATAATAAAATAACCTTAATTTCAAGTATTAAAGAAAAGGATAATACTAAAGTTATTCTTTCCATATATGATAAAAGAGATATAAATTCAATAAAACTCGAAAGAACTGTAACTTACAATGGATTTTTTGTAGACAGCTTTTTAGATAAGAACTATTTGAAAATAATTACATGCAATACCTTATTACCTTTATTAGCTGATAAAACAAATGATCTAGATATAAATAATTATCTACCAAAATATCATGATACAACAAAAAATAATGAGACTCTTATTCCTATTAATCAAGTCACTTTTTGTAAAGAAGCCTTAAGAGAAAACTTGATTACAACGTCAATTTTAAATATTGCAGATATTAATTCAAATATTGCTACTAAAACAATAATGGCTGATAATACAGATTTATATTCAACTGAAAATACTACTTTATTTGCTCTTAATGCTTATTTTGACGATAATAATACAGTTACAGCTTTAATAAATTTTCCTAATTCAGAAGAAAAGTTATTAGAAACGAAAACATCTTTCGTTAAAGGAAAATTTTTAAATCAGGAATCAATTTCATATTCAAATTCAAACAAAACTTTTGAAATTGCTACCTTATATACTTTTGGGGAAATCTTCTCACACAATGTATATATACTAAATGATAAATTAGAGACTATAGGTTCTATAGAAGGATTAGCTCCTAATGAGGTTATTCATAAAGCAATATTCTTAAAAGATAAGTGTTACTTAACTAATAAATTTGAAAATCAACCTGTTTATGCTATCGATCTAAGTACCTTAGAAAAGCCAAAACTTATTAAAAATTTATTAGTTTCTGACTTTAAAAATGCATGCATTCAGGTAAATAATAATACTTTTATAGGTATTGGAAATGAAATTGATACTCTAGGAGAAGTAAAATCAAACTTAAAACTATCAGTCTTTAATCTTGATGATAAAGGAATACCAAGTGAAAAATTCCGTAACTATTTTGACTATGAAAGTGACACTTCAGGAATAAAAACATTTTATAAAGGTTTCTATTTCAACAAAAAAAATAATATAGTTGCCTTAAAATTTGATTCTTTTTATAACATTACTTTAAGACCTACTATTACCTTAGCTGAAATAAATGATAAAAAAGTATCTAATATGCGCACATTCACTATGAGTGAATGCAGTTATTTGAATAAGTCTACTATTACAGATATTAATAATAATATATTTCTAATTACCAATAGCGAAATAGTTGTTGTTGATAACAATCTAAATAAAATATCTGAGCTTAAATTATAAACATGAAAAAACCCTATAGGATAGACTTTTTAAAAGTGTCTATTCTATAGGTTTTTTTTCGATTTTATAGTTACTTTTTTATAAGCTTTTTTATTATTTCATTTGCTTCTTCAACTTTTAATTTATAAATTATAAATATATAAGTTAAAATTCCTAAAATACCTGATACTACTAAAATTATTAATGATCCTAAATTAGTTGACATCATATTACTAGGTAACATTTTATTAATTAAATATATTCCAACTCCCATTATTAATGATGCCATTAAGATTTTAAGTCCTTTATATATCATATTTTTAGAATTTAACCCATCTACCTTTTTGCTCAAATTATATCCCAATAAAAGTGTAGTGGAAACTGCTGCAATAGATGTTGATAATGCAACTCCTCCAATTCCCATATATCTTGTTATAATTAAATTGCATGCTATATTCACTATAACTCCTATCGCACCATTTATCATAGGGGTTTTAGTATCATTTAAGGCATAAAATCCCCTACTTAGAACATCTCTTATTCCGTAAAAAGTTATTCCTAATGCATAATATATAAGAGCTGTAGAGGTCATATTTGCTGCCACATCATCAAAGGCTCCATGCCTAAAAATAACATTAATAATAGGTTCATTAAGCAGTACCAATCCAACTGTAGTTGGAATCATTATTACATTTATACTATTTACAGCTTTATTCAAGTATCCCTTATAATCACTTAAATCATGATTAGTAGCAGCTTGTGATAGCATCGGATAAACTATTGTAATAACTGCCATTCCAAATACTGAATACACCATTCCGTTAACTTTTGTTGCATAATCTAAAGCCGAAATAGTCCCTTCTCTAAGACCTGATGCTATAGCCTTATCTACAATAGCATTTAATTGATTAACCCCTGTCCCTATTATAACAGGTATAACTAATATCAGTATTCTTTTAATTCTCTCATCCTTAAGATTTATAAAAAATTTAAATCTATATCCGTGCTTTAAAACCCATGGAATCTGTATAAGTACCTCTAATAATTTACCTATTATAGTTGCTATAGTTAATCCGAATATACTCTTATTAGGAACTAACAATATATAAAATATTATAGGTAAATTCATCATTATCCCAACAAGAGATGGTGCTAAAAAGTCTTCTAATGTCTGCAATATAGCTGTAAATCCACTATTTAGGCTCATAAAGACTATATTTATTATACATAATTTAGTCAGAAAAACTGTTAGGTTATAAGTTTCTCCTGAAAACTTTGGAGCCATTAAAAATACTATTTTATCTGCAAATATCCATCCAACTATTCCAAATATAATTGATATAATAGTAATAACATTCATTATATTATTAGCAAAATCAAACATTTCCTCTTTCCCTTTTGTCTTTAAAGACTCAGTTAGAATAGGAATAAATGTTGTCGCTATGGCTAAAGAAAAGGTTGCAAATAATATATTGGGTATTGTAACCGCCATATTATATGCATCTGTACTATACGTTGCCCCAAAAGCATTTGCTGTAAGAGCATCTCTAAAAAAACCAACTACTTTACTTATTAAAGTTATTATCATAAGTATGCTAGCTGATTTGACTAATTTACTTTGAGACATTTTAAATCCTTTCTGCTATTTCTAAATAATGCATTTTATAATAGTCTTTAATATTATTTTTATATCACTTATTAGATTAGCTTTATTTATATATTGCATATTCAAATTTAATTTATGTGGCATTATACACTCAATGTAATATTTTTCAGGATTTTCAACATTACCTAATATCTCATTCTCCTCTTTATATTCTAAAGATGCTAAATCAGTTATCCCTGGTTTTACAAGCAATACTTGTCTTTGCTCTTTATCATACATTTTAACATACCTAGGCACTTCTGGTCTTGGCCCAACAAAACTCATCTCACCTTTAAATACATTAATAAGTTGTGGTAATTCATCCAATTTATATTTTCTAAGAAATGCTCCAACCTTTGTTATTCTAGAGTCATTTCCTACAGTTATTTGTTTTCCTAATCTTTCTGCATCATTAACCATGGTTCTAAATTTATAAATATAAAATGGTTTACTGAATTGACCAACTCTAAGTTGTTTAAAAAACACATCGCCATTAGAATCTATTTTTATTAATATAGCAATAATAAGAAACATCGGACTAACTATTATTAACCCTAAAATAGAAAATATAAAATCAAATATCCTTTTTCCTATTTTACCATTTCTACTTGTCATATTTATAAATTCTTCTTTACTAAATATAGGTTCCATAAAAATCCACCTCCTTATAAGGGTACTATGCTCTATTTTTAAATTCCTGTTGAAGATTCAAACACACTTTATTTATATCAAATTCGTTTAAAACTTTGTTATAACCGGCTTCGCCTAATTCAATGGCTATTTCTTTGTCTTCTAATAATCTTAAAATTGCATCCTTTAACTGCTCAGAAGACTTGTCATCAACCAATATTCCAGAACCTTCCTCTAAAAGTTCAGGAATACCACCTGTATTTGTTGAAATTACAGGTATTTTATTTGCCATTGCTTCCATAAGAGATACAGGTATACCTTCATGCTCTCCAGCGTCTGTAAGAATACTTGGTAATATTAATACATCAACAGCCTTTGTCTTATACATTTCAAGTAAATCTTCATGCGCAACCTGACCCTTTAATAAAATTTTATCTTGTAATCCTAATTTTTTTATCTCCGTCAACAATTCTTCTTCAAGCTCACCCTCACCATAAAAGTGGCAGATTAAATTTTTATCCTTAAGCATATTAATAGCTTCTATTAAATATTTATGCCCCTTAACTTCTATAAGACTTGCTGGAACAACAATTAAAAATTCTTCTCTATTATTAACCTCAAATGTACTATTATTTTGATTATCTAAAAATATTCCAACATGAATAATTTTACACTTACTTACATCTTCACTTCTTATATATTTACAAATATCATTATACCCTTTTTTATTTATAACCCTAAAAAAGCTTGCAGTTTTAGCTTTTTCTTTTAACATATTATTTTCATAAATGTCCCATCTATGTGCTGTAAAACTCCATGGTATATCTGATATAACTGATGCTATGTAAGCAGCTGTTGCAGATGTTGAAGCCCAATGACAATGTATATGATCAGCTTTGTATTTCAAAGCTTCTTGCCCCATATAAAGTCCCTTAGGTATCAAAATTATATTCTTAAAGACTTTAACTATGGAACCTGATTTAAATATTATTTTTGAAATTATATTTAAAACCTTTATAGGATGAATAATTATATATTTAAATAAACATAATATAACTTTAATATTTATTAACGGTGTTCTATCACAATATTCACTTATAACAGAGTTTTCGTGTCCTTGCCCAATTTCTTTTGCAGGTCTTAAAGGTAAAATCTTTATATTATTCCCCAACTTTCTCATTTCTATAATTTCTGGAGGAATAAATTGTTCTCCCTTTCCATATGGCACTTGTGCCGTTACATAAATTAAATTCATGTTTTTTCTCCTATTTAACTTTATATATAAACTTATGCATTTTATTAAATATTATATAAGCTATAAAAATTAATGCTAAAGGAATAGTTACTCCCTGCATATAAGCTGTAAAAAATGTTTGGAAATCAATTCTCATAAAATCAAAAGAAAACATACAAATGCTATAAGTATATATGAATACAATAATTATATTCTTTTTATTATTCTTAAATAAATTTAACAAGAATTTTTGTAAGGTTCCCCATAAAAACATCCCTCCAACTATACCGAACACTCCAAAATTAAGGAACATTTCTGATAAAGAAAAAAATGCAAAACCAAGCCCTTTTTCATAAAATCCTGGATAAAAATACTTTAATCTCCAGATGCTTAATGCATATTTTGATACATCAAATAATCTACCCGCTCCTGGAATCCAAGCAAATAAGGATATCAAATAGCTTTTTCCATATAAATATCCATTGTTTTGTGTATAAACTATAACTTCATTTAAACTCTTACTAGTTTGAGAAAACTCTCCTATCTGAAAATAAAATATTTCAAATTGCTTAGACTTTATAGCATTTATAACACCATTTACAACATCACCACTTCCTAAGAAGCCTCTAAATGAAGTATACATTATTAAAAATACAAACAATGCACCAAAGACAATAAGTCCTACTTTAACATCTATTCTTTTATAAAAATAATGAAATATAGCTATAAAACATAATGAAAAAATAACAATATTATGTCTATTACCAGTTAAAAAATAGCATGCAGTAATAACTATCGAACTTATGTATACAAATATTCTTAAAAATAATGTTGTTTTTTTATATTGATCTTTATACAAAGTTGCAACTACAAATAAAATTAATATAGTAGATGCTACCCAATGTATTCCTGCACCATGTACATGACTTGTATCTATTAAATATCGTTCTGCTCCATATCCTACATTTATATAGTTTCTTATTCCTCCATACGCCATTAGATATGTTCCAAAAGATAAACATGCAATTAAAAAAAATGAAAAAATAGCTAACAATAATATTTTAAAGTTTAATTGTCTTTCTTTAATTTTTCTAGTTTCTCTAAAAAACTTTTTATTTTTATCATTAAAGATTTTATTATATCCAATCCAATAAGCTATAAACCCTATTATTGCTAATATAGTAGTAAAAATATAACTATAATAAGGAGGAATTCCTGATGTATAGTACATATTATTCAATTGAAAGCCCGTTGTATAGAGAAAATAAACCGCCATAAACACATTATTTATCTCAAATAAATCGTTATTAGATTTTAAAGAGTAAATAATAGCTGTTAGAACAATAATTGTAAAGAAAATCATAAGTGCTATGAATGTAGCTTTATAAAATCCTAGATACATTAAAATCCCAATAAATAAAGTAAATATTGCTCCAATGCTAGCCATTAGCTTAATTCTATTACTTTCTAATTTATTTGTCATATATTACTCCTTCAAATATAAATTAATATAATTATCAGTTATACTCTTCCAAGAATACTTAGTGGTAGCATCTAAATATGCCTTTTTTTTCATACTATCATCATCTTTCTTTTTATAACTTCTAATCAGACCTTCTAATATCAAATTATCATCATAAGGTACTATTATTCCATTTATTTCATCTTTTATTATTTCACCATTTCCACCACCGTGCACTGTTAAAATATTTTTTTCCATTACCATAGCTTCTAATATAGCCATTGAACAGCCCTCTTGTGGTGAAATATGACAATATATATCAGTCAAAAAGAGTAATTCTTCTACATTACTAATTTGTCCTAATAATATTATATTTTCATTGTTAACTTCTTTTAATATTTTTTCTAAATAAGCTCTAAATTCTCCATCTCCAGCAATGAAAAGCTTTGTATTCGAATCAACCTGCTTATTAAATTTATCAAAAGCTTGTATAAGTTTTCCTACTCCTATAACCTTTAAATCCCATTGCAAATTACTAATCATTGAAAATACAGTAGTTTTATCTTCTATTTCTATTTTTTCTTTAAACCTTAATGCTCTTTGTTCATCTACATTAGGTTTACTTATCCCATTATAAATAACATAATTATTTTTTGTAGTAGTTACTCCCATATACTTTTTATAACTATCTACCAAATCCTCGCTCACAAAAACATTATAATCCAAAAGATGCATCATTAAATTAACAAAAGCATCTCTTAATTTGCTTCTATTATTTTGAGTTTTTGTAAGCTCGCTTCCTGAACTTGGTTTTGTATGAAAAGTACATAGCAATTTAACCTTATTATTAAAAAAATACTTATATATTAAAGTTGCTGGTAACAAGGTACCATGTGCATGTACATGCACTACATCAGGTTTTATTCTTCTTAGTATTGCCAAAATCTCTTTGTTCTTTGTAATAAAACTATTGCTTAACTTGAAAAGATTATCATCTGTTTTTTTCAAATCAGATGATAATACATATACTTCATTTTCTCTCTTAATTAATTCATTTACCAAATTAGTTACTACTGTGGTTATTCCGCCCGTTACATCCCAATAAGGAGTTATTTGGCATATTTTCATGCTAGTTCTCCTTTTTTTAATTGTTCATTTTAAAAATATAATTTAAACAAGTAATTTATTTAGTATTCTTTCTTATCTCATTAACGTGATATTTTAACCTATCAATTAAATACTTAGCATCATCTCTAGTTATCTTTGTATGAACTGGTAAAGATATTTGGTTTTTGTATTGATTATAAGCATTCGGATAGTCTTTTATATCATATCCTAAATTTTTGTATAAAGTAAACATTGGTAAAGGTTTGAAATGAACATTTGTAGCTATATCTTCTCTTGCAAGTCTAGTTATAAGTTCTCCTCTTTCTGCTTCACCAAAACCTTTAATTCTTAAGGCATATAAATGATATGAACTTTCTGTACCTAAATCATCTCTAACCTCTGGTATTATTGCCCATTCCTCATTGACTAATTCATTTGTATATGCTTCAAATATTTCTCTTCTATAATCTAATATTTCTGAATATCTACTTAATTGAGCAATTCCAATAGCCGCACATAAATCAGTCATATTACATTTAAATCCATCTGTCACTATATCATATTCCCAAGCTCCTGCTTTCATTTTTGAAAAAGCATCCTTAGTTTGACCTTGCAATGAAGTAACTTTAAATTCACTATATAAATCTTCTTTATCAAATTCAGGTTTATTATTATAAGTTATAGCTCCACCTTCAGCTGTAGTAAGATTTTTTACTGCATGGAATGAAAAACTATGAAAATCACATTGAGAGCCTACTATTTCGCCTTTATACTTAGCACCAAAAGAATGTGCTGAATCACATAATATTATTATATCCTCTCTATTTTTTTCCTTTAATACAGCTTTTATTTTGTCATAATCGCAAGGATATCCGCCAAAATCTACAGGCATTATTGCTTTAGTTTTTTCTGTAATAGCATCTCCTATTTTATCATAATTCATGAAAAATGAATCAGGTTTTAAATCAACATATACAGGTTTAATTCCCCTATGAACTAATACAACAGATGTTGCACTATAAGTATAAGGAGTAGTTATAACTTCATCCCCCTCTTTTATGTCAAATACCTTAAGGATCAATTCCATCGCAGCTGTTGCACTATTTAGAGCTACCGCTCTCTCAGTGTTACAATAATTAGCTAGGCCTTCCTCAAAATCTCTAACTTTAGGTCCTGATGTAATCCATCCTGACTTTAAAACTTCCACAACTAAATCTATTTCCTTTTCAGTTATATCTGGTGGTGAAAATTGAATTTGTCTATTACTCATTTTACTTCCTCCATATCGTAAACATTTAATAACTAAATTCAAATTATAAATTAAGTTTTAATATTTAGTTATTTAAATATTCATTTTTTATTTAATATTTTAATACTTTAATCTTTTAATCTTTATAAATTATAACATAGTTGCATTTCAAAATAAATACCTATATTTTACACGCCTTATAAATCAATAACATATGAATATTCTGCTAATTTTATTAAATGATTTTAAATAAAAAACACTTCTACTTTTAATATAAGTAAAAATGCTTTTATTCCTCAAAGCTCATTAACTAAATAAGTATAACCTTTAATATATTTTGTACAAAATAATATATTCTTATACCTTATCCAGTTTCATATAATCTAAATCTAAATAATATTCTTCTTTTAATAAATTGTTAATTTTATTATAGTCTTCCAAAAGCTCATTTTCTAAATTCCTAGTAGTTATAAAAATCCCGTTCTTTTCTTTTATATAATAAATTAAATCTATATACAACTTTCTCCATTCATTATTATAAAACATATAATCATGCCATAATAATGAAACTGTTCCATTATATTTAGCTACTTGATCAATTATCTTCTTGCACCTTTCTAGCTTCATTTCATATGTTGAAGCTTTTTCTAGCAATGTGCATTCCATAATAGCCAGTGGAATTTCATATATGTTTATTAATCTATTATTGTTGAAATCATATGGTAAAAAACAGTTACTTGTCCCAGCTCTGAAGCCTATAGAGTCAGTATAGCCTAGAGTTACATCATATTTTATTCCGGCATCTGCTAAAGCTTTCCAGCTCTCTATTCCATTAAACCTAAGATAGTGATTCCTACTACTAATCACCTTAAAATCTGTTTTATCTTCAATTTCATCAATTTGTTTCCTCAATTCAAAACTATTATTATAATCAAAATAATTAGTATGCATACCTATAACATTTTCTTTTTTCTTTATAAGTTCAATATCAGAAACAATCTTCTTCAAATTATACCTATTACCTAATCTATGCTTTCTCCCAACAATAAAATAAAATTCAGAATTAACATTAAATTTTTCTTCTATCTCTAATACATTTCTTATTTGATTATGCCTATTAAAAATTATATCTAATAAAATACTTTCAAAATTTTTAATATTGGGTTTTAAAGCAAAGTTTTTAATATTATGTAGTAAAACATATTTACTTCTGCTATCTATACTATCTACATCATGTGTAAGAACAACCCTAAAATTATCTTCCTTTGTTAGATAATCAGTATTTAATAAAGCTATCGCATCAAAAACAACTCTACTATTAACATCAAAAAAAGGAACATCTAAATACCCTTTTCTTATACTATATTTTCCTAAAAACCTTCCTATCTTGTCCCTTTTCTTAGGATTATATTCTTCTTCTAAACATAATAAATATTTAGAACTTTTCACTATATCATAATTAAAAACTATTAAATTATCATTCTCTTTATAAAATAAATCTTGACTTTGATTTTCCTTTTCTCCAAATATATATTTATAATATTTATTATTCTTAACTTCAAAATCATGTATTTCTTTAATTGGTATATATATCCCCTTTGGAATATCTACACCATACGAAATATTCAACATATCAGCTCTATAACTTTCACTTACAAGTAGTTCACACTTAATCCGTTTAAATAAGTAATATAAAATATATATTACAGTACCTTTATCATTTAAATCCTTCTCTAATACCAAATTAATATATTTACACATTCACAAACTTCCTTATAATATTCTTGTGTTTCCTTAAAAATTTATAAACTAAATTAAAAGTCACACTATTCTTTTCAACATTGTAATATATTTTTTGCTCACTTCCGAACTCTCTAAAAGCTCTCTCTATATTAGGAATCATAGAACCCTCAAAATCAAATTTTTTACTAACAGTTGCAGAAAATTTTATAGCCTCCCATATTAGCAAAGTTTGACTTCCATATTTTCTCCACTTAGGATCTGCTCCCCCCATCAAGTAATAAGAGCATTCATCATCAAACAATAAAAACAAACCAGCTATAGGTTCATTTTCCTTATTCTTAGCTATGAATACTTTTGCATTAACATCTTTATATTTATTATACAATTCTTCTATCAAATTATATGTATATGGAATTTGCATTCCTTGCCGTTCAAACGTTTTTTTATTAACTTCATAAAACGCTTTAACATCATTACTTTCTTCAACATAAATATTGTTTTTCATAGCTTTTCTAATTAAATACTTTGTATCATATGAAAAATTTGAATATACTTTATCTAAATCACTTAAATTATTTATAACGTAGCTATACTTTAAATTCACATTATAGTTATTCCATATAAATGGTAAATAGTTAGTGAAGTTTTCTGAAAAATTATAATCCCACGACATTCCACTAGGCAAATTTTTTATTAATAAATTAAGACTTTCCATTTCTTTAGCATTTCTTTTCACAGTATTTAACTTCTGAAATTCATTACTAAATAAAACACCTAGCTTTGGAGTTAGTTTCGGCATACCAAATATACCCTTTTTAGTACACGGTAGTGGTATTCCTGCAATTATTCTATTATTTTCAAATACAACTAAAATTCTAATTTCATTTGACAGTATACTAAGCCATTTACTTTTACAAAATATATTTCCCTGAATTGAATCATCAACAAAATTATCCCATAATTCAAAATCATTCTCATTAATAAACTTTACTTCCATTCTTTCACTCCCAAAACTTTCTTTTTTATAGTCAGTTCCTATTGCCCTACCTTTTGTATCTTTAAGGTTTTAGTTGCAAAAATATACATATATTATATCATTTAGAGTCTTAATTTTTATTAAATATATCTTAAATTTCTATAATTTTCATTTTATTTATTAATATATTTATAAATAGCTTATTTATTATCTCTATAAATATAATCTTGAACTTCTTTCTTTAGCTCCTCTTTATTTACAATTATATGATAATCGTCTGTTACAATATGTTTTGATTCTTCTCTTTTAGGAAAATATGTACTTTCTAATTTATCAACTTTATTAAAAACACTCCAACCTACTATATCACTTATTTCCGAAATATTTAGAGTTGTAGTTACATCTTGTAATATATCATTAGCATATTTTATAAAATCAACATATCCAACCTTAGTTAATTTATCTACTATAGCTTGTAATATTATTCTTTGTCTATTGGTTCTAGTATAATCATTACCAGTATATCTATTTCTACTATATCCTAACGCTTGAACTCCATTTAAATTTTGAAGCCCAGGTGTCTTTATTTCAGCTGCTGTCTTATTAGCGAAAACATTAATGTTCCTTATATAATCATTTGTAACCTTTATTTCATTTCTATGTATATCTACCTCAACACCACCGAGTTTATCTATAATTTTAATAAAATTTTTAAAATCGACCTTAACATAATCCCTTATATCTAATCCAAAATTATGATTAAAGGTTTTTACCAATAACTCTGGTCCCCCATAAGCATATGCATGATTTAAATTATGTTCACCAACTTCAGGAATATCAACTAAAGTATCTCTCATAAAAGATGTTGCCTTTATTTTCTTATTATCCTTATCAATCGTAATTAAAACCATACTATCTGACCTACCATTATTATCAACTGTCCCTTCATCAGATCCAATAAATAATATATTTTTTATTCCATGTTCTACCCCAAGTTGTTCATTCCCCCCAGTAATACTAAGACTTTCATTGTCATCCTTAATAGTAACTTTAGCAGTATTCATATATAATTTATGTATATATACTCCAGCACTAATTAATATAGTAACTAATATTAAACTAATTAATATAGATATTTTAAATATGTTTAACCTTCTTTTCTTAAGCTTTTTCACTTATTTCCCTCCTACGAGAATAAGCCCTTTGAGATCTTTAAATTAAACTCCAAGGGGCAATAACTTTTATTTTAATATAAATATATTTTATTTAACCTAAGCTATTAATTATTATTCTCATATTAAAGAAAATTATTCTTAAAATACACTTTTTATCTAAACACCTTAAAAGTATATTTTTTATTTTTCAAGGTATCTATCAATTCTTGTAAACATTCCAAAGTTTCATTTTTAGTATCATGCATAAGAATAACTAAATGTTTTTTGTTTTTAGCTGTCTTCTTTATGTTTTCTACTAGTTGTTTAGGAGTTCTTTTCCCCGCTTCAGCATCATAACTTAAAGAGTTCCAATCTATACTATAACTATCTCTCCCTTTTAGTTTATCTATTAGTACATCTACTTTTTTATCTCCTTTATGCTTTCTAGTCATATATCCATTAGGCATTCTAAAAGCCCTAATTTTATATTCATATCCTAGCGCAGAATTTATAAGATTATTAGTTTTATCAAATTCTGAAATAAATGTATCAACATCTGTTTGTTCATTAGGATATAACTTTTTATAGTCGTGACTATAACTATGATTTCCTAAAGAATGTCCTTCGTTAACCATTCTTTTAACCAATTGTTTATTTTCATCACTAGCTTCAATACTTGTACCTAATAAAAAAAACGTTGCCTTTACATCATTCTTTTTCAATATATCTAAAATCCCATCTGTAACCCCAACATTAGGACCATCATCAAAAGTTAAAAACACCATCTTTTCTTCGCTACTATTATTAGAATTTGATAAATATTTATTAGAATCCTTAGGTTCTACTGAATATTTAGACATATTAAAAGCAGCTTTAGCTGATTCTTCTTCTATCTTGCCTACAACTTTCTTTTGCTTATCCATCTCATCTTTTTCTTTATCAACTTCATCATCTGCTTTCTCATTGACTTTATTACTTGCTACTTTGTTGTTACTTACTACATTATTACATAAACAAAAAAACATTACACAACTAATTAAAACAGCTGACACTAAAGTTAATAGCATCCAAGATTTTTTCTTAAGCATATTTTTCACCTCTCCCCATAACATCCATTGTACATTATAGCAAACTATTCGCTATTTCTTTATTAAATAAATCTTAAATTTTTTAATTTTGTTATATTAAATATAAAAATTAAAAAACGCATAGAATTAGATAATTTATACTTCTAATCTATGCGTTATTTTAATATATTAAATTTTTTCCCAAGGTTTTGAATTTAAATAATTTATAAAATCCTCTCTTAAATCTTCTCTTTTTAATGCATATTCAACTGTAGCTTCTAAAAATCCAAGCTTATCTCCAACATCATATCTTCTTCCATCAAAATTATATGCATACATTGCTTCTTGATTTATAAGGGTTCTTAATGCATCTGTAAGTTGTATTTCTCCACCTTTACCAGGTTGAGTATTTTCTAAAATTTCAAATATAGTAGGAGTTATTATATATCTACCTAATATAGCAACATTACTTGGTGCTTCTTCAATGGCTGGTTTTTCAACTAAATCCTTAACCTTATACACCCTATCCTCTATATGTATACCATTAACTATTCCATATTTATTAACACTTTCTTTTGGAACTTCCTGAACTCCTAAAATACTTGTTCTATATTCATCAAAGCATTCAATAAGTTGTTTTAAACAAGGCTTTTTAGCATCAACTACATCATCACCTAAAAGAACAGCAAAAGGCTCATTTCCTACAAAAGTCTTTGCGCAGTGAATAGCATGCCCTAGCCCTTTTGGCTCCTTTTGTCTTATATAATGTATATCCACCATATCTGAAATATCTTTAACAAGCTCTAGAAGTTCACTTTTACCTGATTTTTCAAGTTCCATTTCAAGCTCTACAGATTTGTCAAAATGATCTTCTATACACTTCTTATTTCTTCCAGTTATTATAAGTATTTCTTCTATTCCAGAAGCTATAGCTTCCTCAATAATATACTGAATTGTTGGCTTATCAACTATAGGTAGCATCTCCTTAGGTTGAGCCTTAGTAGCTGGTAAAAATCTTGTTCCTAGTCCTGCTGCTGGAATAATTGCTTTTTTAACCTGCATAAACATTACCTCCAAAGTATCTTTTTTAATATTGTAACATATTCATTCAAAGTTTAACAAATTGTTCAAGCCATAATACTATTTTTATCTTACAAATCTATGACTCTAATTTAAACCTCACTATTAGTTTATCCTAAATTTATTTATAAATACCTATAGAGCCTTCCCCCTATTTTTTATCATTATAAATATAATCTTGAACTTCTTTCTTTAACTTTTCTTTATCTACTACCATATGATATTCGTTTGTTACAATATTTTGAGTTTCTTCTGACTTTGGAAAGTTCGTACTCTCTAACGTATTTATCTTATTAAATAAGGCAAAGCTTCCTATCTCAGTTAAATCTTTAATATCTAAAGTTGTAGTAACCTCTGGTAATATATCATTCATATATTTTATATCTTCAGTTGATCCTGCCTTCGATAACTTTTGTAATACAGCTTCTAAAACTATTCTTTGACGATTAGTTCTAGCAAAATCACTACCTACATATCTATTTCTACTATAACCCAATGCCTGAACTCCATCTAATTTTTGCACACCAGCTTTTTTTATAGTTGGTGATGATCCATTTACAAATTTATTAACTGCTTTTATATAATCATTTGTTACCGATATTTCGTCTTGTCTTATATCTATATCAACTCCGCCAAGCTTGTCTATAACTTTAACAAAAGCTTTAAAGTCAACTTTAGCATAATCCTTTATATCAAGACCAAAATTATAGTTGAAAGTTTTAACAAGGAGCTCTGATCCACCTAAAGCATACGCATTATTTAAATTTTTCTCTCCATAACCAGGTATTGTAATTAAAACATCCCTCATAAAAGAAGTTGCCTTTATCTTTTTATTTTCTTTATCTATAGAAATAAGTATCATACTATCTGATCTTCCATGATCATCAACAGTTCCTTCATCTGAACCTATAAGTAAAATGTTTTTAATCTTCTTTTCCTTAGCTAACCTCTCAGCCTCTTCACTAATTTTAAGATTCTCTCTACTATCATCAATACTTACTTTATTGGCCTGTCCCAGAAATTTATAAATAATTATACCTATAACACCTAAAACTATTAGTAGAGCTATTAATATTCCAATAACTACTTTAAATTTCTTTGATTTTCTTTTTCCTTTTTTATTTTTACCTTTTGAACTCTTTTTCTCTTTATTTCGTTCTGACCTTTTTATGTAATCACTCATTTTTATAATTCCTTTCCAAATAAAAGTTTATTTAATCTTTAATAGAGTTTACATAAGAATATATATGTTCCAAAAATTATTATACCATATTTAAATATTAAAAATATACATGTAAAATGGCTTGTATTTTTTAAATTTCATTTTTATTTATTAAAATATAATGAATTTTTTATTAAAAAACAAAAAATGATTTAATATGTAATCAATAAATACTACAATATTAAATCATCCTTTAAAATTCTATTTTTCCCATTGTTTAGATATTAAATATTCAATAAATGAATCTCTTAAATCTCCTCTTTTTAATGCGTATTCAACTGTTGCTTCTAAAAATCCAAGTTTATCTCCAACATCATATCTTCTTCCTTCAAACTTATAAGCATATATAGCTTCTTGCTTTACAAGTGTTCTTAAAGCATCTGTAAGTTGTATCTCCCCACCTTTACCTGGCATAGTATTTTGTAAAATTTCAAATATAGTTGGAGTTATTATATATCTACCTAAAATAGCTATATTACTTGGTGCTTCTTCTAAAGAAGGCTTTTCTACTAAATCTTTAACTTTATATACTCTATCTTCTATATGTATTCCATTAACTATTCCATACTTGCTTACATTCTCTTTTGCTACTTCTTGAACTCCTAATATAGAAGTTTTATACTCATCATAACAATCAATAAGTTGCTTTAAACAAGGCTTATCAGCATCTACTACATCATCACCTAATAGTACTGCAAAAGGCTCATTACCTACAAATGTTCTAGCACGGCTTATAGCATGTCCTAACCCTTTAGGTTCTTTTTGTCTTATATAATGTATATCAACCATTGCAGATATATCTTTAACAATTTCTAAAAGTTCACTCTTTCCTGACTTTTCAAGTTCAGCCTCAAGCTCTACAGATTTATCAAAATGGTCTTCTATACACTTTTTATTTCTTCCTGTTATTATAAGTATTTCCTCTATCCCTGATTCTATAGCTTCTTCTATTATGTACTGAATTGTAGGCTTATCAACTATAGGAAGCATTTCCTTAGGTTGAGCCTTAGTAGCTGGTAAAAATCTAGTTCCTAATCCAGCTGCTGGTATGATAGCTTTTTTAACTCTCATAACCAATCCCTCCTCAAATTATTAACAATAAATTACTAAATTAGTTTAACATATAGAAATAAATGTAACAATTTATAATTTATAATGCTTTTTTCTTATTCTCTCCCCAAAAAATACATAAGATTTCTAAAAGTTATCCTTTAGAAATCTTATACTCTAAAACATCTTTACTATCTCATCTGCAATAACTCTAACTTTAGATAACTGCTCACCTTGATTAGCACATCTTCTTGCTTCATTAGCATTACTTATATATCCCAACTCTACAAGTATAGATGGCATATTAGTATTTACCGTTACACTTAAATTCCTATCAACATATCCTATTCTTCCTTGATCACTATCAGATTTACCATAACCACATCTGCTGGAAAGAGCATTTACTACATTCTTAGCTAACTCCCTACTTTGTATTCCGGCATTTGTTGGTCTTATATCGGTCTTACCATCATAATGAGATGTTAATGGTATTAAATCAGCTGGATTATCTTTGATATTTGGTTTATATGTTGAATAATATGTTGATACTCCTGTTGATGAAGCTGACTCTGAAGAATTATGGTGTAAACTTATAAACAAATCAGCCTTTAAATCATTTGCTACTGTGTATCTTCTCCTCAAACTTTCTGTTAAAGCATAACCAGACATGTCCACTGGTGTCCTTGTTAAATATACATTGTATCCTCTAGATTTAAGTTCTTCTTCAAGTTTTATAGTAACTTGCATATTAAGATCTCTTTCTGAATAACCATTTCCATAAGCCCCATCATCTCCACCATAATTATGACCTGCATCTATGACTACTAAGCAACTTCTCACTTTTTTCCCATCATTTTTAGATACCATAGCTATATCATAAATGTCAATTATGCCATCATTATTTAAATCATACTTTTTATCATATCTTCCATCATCTTTATATGTATTGTATTTATTAGTTATTTCATCAATATCTTTTGAATTTATTATATTATCATTGTTAAAATCATATTTCATAAGTTCATTAGAATCTTGTGCATATACATTATAATTTAATATAAAAATATTACTAATCATTAGTGCAACTAGTAAAGGTATTTTTCTTAAAATTTTCATACAATCCCACCTTAAAAATCATTAGTTTAAGCTTATCCTTTTTATTTAATATAAATATTTTCATGTTAAATATTTTCTATCTTAATATCATCTATTCCTTGTTTATTTTCACTATATATTATTTTAATCATGGCCTTTTTTGATTTAGTTTCCTTTTTATTTTCATTTATATATTTTCTTTCTGTATATTTAATTATATATTCATATTCATTTTTATTTTTACTTTTATTTTCTATAATAATATTATCAAATTCATATTTTCCTCCTTGTGCTAAATATTCTTCTCTTTTTGCACTTAACACTTTAAATGCATTACTATCTTTTATAACTACATCACTTAAATATGAAATATCTATATCTTTATAAGTTATAAGTCTAGAATATATATTAAAAAAGGAATTTATAATCCCATCGACATAAGCATCTTCATCTTTAAAATGTGCTTCATTTTCAATATCATATTTTTTATCATTAATGGTCACATTATTTTTATTATATTTTATTAAATAAAATACAATAATTAATATACTTGCAACAATAAGAAATATAATTGCAAATTTAACCTTTTTTCTCATTTTTCCTCCTAATATGAAATTTCTCTTTGATAACATCTTATAATTTCATTACATTCTCTTTCGAATCTTTTTTTAATAGAATTGTATATATCTACAACTCCCTGATTACTACTATTAGGCGGATAACTAGCTGCTATTATTTCTAATCTTTTTGCATAAACTGTTCTTATATAATCTTCAACTGGCAAATTAGAATCTATACTTGAAAATATTCTAGCAGCCCCTGCTTGTCCATGATGGATTGCTGTTGACCAAATCATATTTCTTGTAGAACTATAATTTAATATTTTTCCTAAATTATAGCCTTTTGCATTACATTGATTTAAACAATTTTTATAAAAATTTTCTTCAGAATATTTTTGCTGTAATTTATAAAAATCATAAGAATAATTTTCAGCTATATTTTTCCATTCAGTTTTAAAATTTTCTTTATATTGACCACCATCACTGTTTTTAGCATTAGTTAGCCTATTATAAAAATCATAATTTTTATCTCTCAAATAAGTAATGAAATCTCCTAAAGACCCCATATTACCAGAAAATTGCCATACGCCACAAGAAACACCGCCTTTATCATTTGGATTATCGCTTATAGCGCCAACATTTAAACCAGATTCTTCTCTTCCTGAAATATATCCCAACATTGTATTCTCATTGTCATCTTGTATGATATCTAAATAATATGGAACATATCCTTGTAATATATTTTTTGAATCTTTATTCCAGTAAACGCCAAAAAAACCTTTATCTATTTTATTTATTTCAACTAATTCTTTATTTGGTATATTTATATCTGTTTTAGGAGACCAAGCTGGAACATTTCTTAAATTCAGCTCATCCTGTGTAACAGCAATTTTTGCTTTATATCCCTTAGAATTATCTAATACTCTTTGTCCTAATTTATTCAAAACAACACCATTTTTAAAATTTGAAGCATTTTTTACAGCATCATACATAGCATTATAATTTCCTTTTAATTCTGTTCCATCATAAACCCAATACTTATCATTATTCCAATATACATTATTATTTACCATTATAAAATAATCATTTTCTCTTGCTATTTTAATAGCCTCATCAAATTGTTCTTTCCAAAAACCTTTAATAAAAACTCCATTATTATTGTAAATTTTATAATAACTATTATTTATCATTTTGGAAACAATTACCATATCATATATATCAATTTGTCCATCATTATTCATGTCATATATAGGATTATTACTCATATAATTATTTGTTATTATTTGTAAATCTTTTTCATCAATATTTCCATCATTATTAAAATCACCTTTTATTTCTACACCAAAAACTCTAATAATATCTATATTGAATATTATTAAAAAAACTAGTATAAATAACCCTTTTTTCTTCATATTATTTTATTACTCCTCCTATTCTATTAAAAGTTTTAATATATACATTATACTTATCTTTTTTTGCCTATACAACAAAATTATTAAAGTTAACTAAAAAATATACAAATTTTACGAGTTTTTTGTAAAAATTCAATAGATTTTAAATGTTACTTATATTATAATTATTATTGTATTAAAAATTGAAAGGAGGAATTAATTCTATGAAGTTAAAGAAATCTATTTGTATATTATCATTATTATTTTTTTCAATTAGTATTTTTTTCGAAATAAATACAACTACTGTATTAGCTGATGATTCACCTACTATATACTGTAATGTTGATAAAAATGATATAGTAGCTGGAGAAGAATTCACAGTTACAATTTTAGCAAATAACGTTAAGAATCTATATGGCGCATCTGTTGATTTTAAGTATGATTCATCTATAATGACTCCTATTAATGCTACATCTAGTTGTGCATTTAACAATGATCATAAAATTTATGAAAAAATAACTCAAAATGATTATTCAAATAATATATTTTCTTTCATAACTACATTTTTAGGTGATTATAATGGTACTAATTTTGCTTCTGGCTCTTTATTTAATATTAAATTTAAAGCTAAAAGATCTGGTTCATTAAATTTAAATAGAGAATCTTTAAATATAAAGTTATCAGATTCAAACGCTAATCCTATTAAATATAATATGTTATATTCAACTATTAATATAGGACAAGCTGCAAAAATTAATTCTATTAATTCTAATGTTAAAAATAATTTAGCTATTGTGGATAATAATATTAGTATTAATACTAACGCAACTTCAAAATATCCAGTTTTATACAAGTATTGGATAAAAAAAGATGATAGTCCATGGACAGTATTATCTGATTATAGTAATAAATCTTCTATAGATTTTAACCCAAAATCTCCAGGAAATTATCAAATTTCATGTTATGTAAAAACTAATAATACTTATGAAGATCCATCTGATTTCAAAATATTTAACTTCAAAGTTTTAGAGAAACCATCTATAACTAAGTTAAATATTAATGAATCAACTATTAACCTTGGTGGAAAAATTAATATTTCTACAGACTCTAATAAAAATAATACATTGTTTAAAATTTGGGTATTAGAAAATAATTCTTGGAAAATATTGCAAGATTATTCTCCAAATAATACAATTGATTATTCTCCAAAATTAAATGGTCTTTATAAAATATCTGTTTATGCAAAATCTCCTGATTCATTATCTGAATTAGATGATTGTAAAATTATTGATTTTGAAGTATTACCTAATGCTACTCTTAAAGTAGATAAAAACTTTTATACAGTAAATAATACAGTAAATTTATTTACTGAAACAGATAGTTCTAATGACCTTATCTATAAATATTGGATGAATGAAAATGGTATTTGGAAAACATTAAGTGATTATACTAATTTAAATACTTTTAGTCTATCATCACTTACTCCAGGCGATAAATTATTTGCTGTTTATGTTAAAAATAAAAATTCTAACAATGATAATTTAGCTTTAGCTCAAAAAGCTATAACTATTGTAGATCCAAAACTTACTATAGCTAATTCAAATTTAGATAATAATATATCTATAAATGATGAGATAAAAATTGGCTTAACATCAAATATTAAAAACCCTAAATATAAATTTTGGATAATGGATTCTTCTTGTAAATGGAAGGTACTGCAAGATTATGGCGATAATAATATTTTAAGCTATATTCCTAAAGAATATGGTAATTATAAATTATCAATCTATTTAAAGGATAAAGATTCTCAAAATGAAGTTGATGATTATAAGATTTTAGACTTTTCTATTAAACCAAAATTATCAACTTTTACAGCTAATCCAAATAATAATTCATTTGTATATACACCAATAAAATTAACTGCTTCAACTAAAAATAGTACTTCTGATCTTTTATATAAATTTTGGGTTAAGGATTCTAAAGGTTGGAAAATGATTCGGGATTATGATACTAATCCAAGTTTTGATTGGATACCAACTAGTCCTGGAAATTATATATTTTCAGTTTATGTAAAAAATAAAAATTCAGCTTCAACTGTAGATGATAATTTAATCATTCAAAATTATGTTGTTGCAGATAATACTATTAAAGATATTTCATTAAACAAATTGTCTAATGAAATATATCAAGTTAATACTACTGTTGATAATAGTAATAACTTACTATATAAATTTTGGTATTTCAACGGTACTGATTGGAAAGTATTAAATGATTATTCAATCGATGCATCAATAAAAACTAAAAATTTAGATTTTTCATCTGGCAAAATTTCTGTATATATAAAAAATAAAAACTCAAAAAATGAGTACGATAATTTTAAAATAGTAAATTTAAAAGATGTAAAATTAAATTAATTAAGAATAAAGAAATGATTTCTGTATTAACAGAAATCATTTCTTTATTTATTTTAAAACTTTTATCTATAAGTATAATTTTTAGTATTAATTTCACAAACCAAAATTTATTATTTTGTGTATTTCTTAAGTAAGCTTCCCTTTTTAGTTTTATTATATAGAGTTAATTGATAGATTATATCAAAATCATTTGTCCATTTAAATTTCCAAGCATATCTTCCACTACCAAAATCAAATATATAATCTTTAAATTTTTCTTGATTAAAAATATATTCAAAAACTTTATAATTATTAACCTTAGAAGGACTATATTTTTCATATTTATAATCATAGGCTGTATTCCAAAAATGTATATATTTCTTATAAAAATAGCATGAATAATAAGCTATTATTTCACCATCTAAGTTTTCAAGAAAAAATGTATATACATTCTCATTATCCTTAAAAACATCCTCAAGGAATTTATCATTTGCATTATCAGAATATATACTACTTCTATCACTTCTAAGCTTATTCTTGGCAAGATACTCTTGCTCCCTTTTATGAATATCACTTATTGATTTATACATATTGATTTTTTTATTGTTAACAACTTTAAAATTATAACCAATTTCCTTTTGTAATTTATTACAGTAATACTTAAATTCTTTATCTATCTTATATTCTTTTTTATACTCTGCAAAATCATTATATTGTTCAAATTTAAATTTAGGGCACTCCATTAAATATTTAAAACTACCATTATATTTATCATGTCTTAAAAGAAAATTCGCTAATGCTGTCTTTTCTTTTATATGAGATAAATAAACTTTATCCCATTCATCACTCTCTTCTATTATTTTAAATATTTCTTTTACTATTGAAAGTTTATTATTAGACTCTTCAATTATAAATGAGAAAAAATCACCTTTCCCCATAAATCTCAAAATATTATATTTGATTCCGCACTTCTTCTTTGTTTCTATTATTAACGGAGCTATTCCTATTATTTTTTTATTATTTAAAATACATATAACATGCAATCTCATGTTTTCATTTTTATGAGCATTCCACCAGTTTAAGTTATAATTAAACTCACTATAATATGTAGTATCCTCACTTTTAGATTCTATAGCTACCCACTCTTCCTTTATTTGTAACAATTCTTTATCGCTTCTTATTATTTTATATTGCACACAACTCACACCTAACGTTTAATTAATTTATTTTTAAATTTTAAAATATAAAGATTAACTTCTTCTTTAGATACTATTTTTAAAATTATTAACATTAATAGATATATTCCCATAAGAATTGTAGCTATAATTATATCTATAATTATATTTTGATTATTTTTACTAATAAAATAATAGCCGACATATAATATAATTGATATTATATATAATTTTATTACTATTAAATTCTCATACTTTATAAAATAAAACTTTTTGCCTACAAAATAATATAATATATTCATGAATAAGTATGACACAATTGTAGCTGTGGCAGCTCCATACATCCCCATTGGTTTTATAAGTACAATGTTTAATAAAATATTCAATATTCCTCCAGCCATCATAATAACACCATCTAAATAAGTCTTATTTTTAACTTGTATACCTAATGAATAAAATGCTGCTTTTCCATAAACAAAATATGAAATTAATATTAATGGAACTATTTTATATGCTTCAATCTGTTCTCCCAGTTTACATATTAAAAGCACACTCTTTGTAAACATGCTTATACCTAACAAAAAGAAACAGCCTAATAAGTGATATGTTCTATACATATTATTTAATTTAATACTTGCATCATCTTCTGACCATACTTGAAATTTAAACGGAGTAAATATGGAATTAAAAGGACCTACAAACACTGGATCAATAAGTGTTCCAAATTTATACCCCATAGAATAAATACCTGTTTCAGCATAACTTTTATATCCTTTCAAAAAATATCTATCTGATAATGTAAGGACAGTTGATGATATTGATGATGGTATTAATCCTGCACTAAACTTAAGCATTGATTTTAACATATTAAAATCAATTTCCATTTTATATGTTTTTAAATTTTTAACAAATAAATAAATCAATATAATTAAATTCACTATATTATAAGCTTCATATATTCCTTTAATTCCTCTATTTAATTTTACCACAAATAAAATCGTTAATCCTACTGATGCAAGCATATTTACTAGATTTATCACTACTGTTATTTGTGCTTCGTAATTTAAATCATATTCTCTCAACATTAACATTATAAATTGTGTAAGTATAGCCCTCATTACTATCATGCAAAATATATAATACGAATTATCTATTCCTATTACAACTGAAGATATTTTTCGTCCAAAAATTATGACAAAAATTATATCTATGATTATCATAATTAATGCAAAATTAATTGCTGTATTTTTTAATTTTTTTCTATCTATTTCATTATACTCTCTATAATACCTAGTAAATCCAGCAAAAATACTCACAATTACAAAAGATAGTATAAAATCAAGGATAGTATCTACTAATGCTAATTGCCCATACACTTCTATCCCCAATTTTTTAATATATAACGGCATAAGTAAAAAAGTAATTGCCTTTGAAAGTATTTGTCCAACAGAATATATAATACCTACTTTTATAAAACTTTTTTTCATAAAATTATCTCCATCTATTAGTTATTATATAATTCGTTAATTAATGAATTATATATATTTAATAACTGTTCACTACTACTACATTTTTTATTATGATTATTTATTAATTTCTCTTTTTCTATTTCCAAATTGTTAATTAAACGAATCATTTTCTCATACAAATCATCAACTGATCTATTTTTGAAAGTTATTACTTCATCAGGTCTTTTAATAATATCACTCGCAATACTTGGTACATTAAAATCTATAGCTTCTCTTAATGATAATGGATCACCATCTGTATTAGTAGCTCTTATAAAGATATCACTCTTACTTAATAATGGATATAACTCTGCATTATCTACTTCATAAAATAAAACATTATTCCCTATTCCATATTTAATTACTAAGTCTTTAAGCTCTTTATAATATTTTTTTTCATCTTCATCTTGTTTATCCTTAGCTAATACTGCTATAGTAAGTTTTACATTTATATTACTTTTTACAAGTTTATTTACAACCTCAATTAATAAATCAAATCCATATAAGTCTTGTCCATTATGAAACCTTACATTTCCATTAGTAAGTAAATTTACTCCACCTTCATCCATAAACTCTAAAACTCTATTATTTATATTATTAAATACTTCAGGATTTAATATTGGTTTAACATATGCAATTATATACTCTATCTTGTTTTCATCTATTCCGTATCTAGGTAATATAAAACTATATTTATCATTAACAACTATTATTTTATCTACATCTCTTAAAGTTTTTAATATTCCTTTTTTTATTATACCATTTGAATTCTCAAGTTGCTCTAACAAACTATCCCCATGTATAGTTATAATAACTTTATTATTAGTTAACTTTTTAAACAACCATATAATTGATCTTATTTTAGCTGTAGTAGAATGAAAATGTAAAATTGAATTTCTTATTTTTAATGATTTAAACATAAATTTTCCATATCTATCTAATGGAATTATATTATTCTCTAAATCAGTATAATCACCTTCATTAAATACTACACACTTTATTGCCTTTGAATCTAATAACTCTTTAACTCTTTTTATATGTACAGATATACCACCTAAGGGTGGTGGATATATACCTATAATATTTATTTCCTTCATTAATTCACCTCAACTATTATAATACTCAATTTTCTTTATATTTTATAATAGTAGCAGGTACGCCAGCAACAATTGCATCTTCTTCTACTTCACTAATTACTACAGCATTTGCTCCTATTATTGAATTGTTACCAACATTAAACCCACCTAAAATTCTAACACCCGGTGAAATATACACATTATTTCCTATTTTAGGAGGCCCTCCATGCTTTCCACGTCCCCCAATAGTTATATTTTGACCTATCACACAATTTTCTCCTATAATAGAATTAGCATGAATAACCACTCCAATTCCACCATATGCGAATACAGTTCCTTTTCCAATTGATGCTGTGCAAGGAATATATGAGTTATGTATTAAATTATTGAATTTATTTATTAACTTTGCTAATATTCTAAGTTTATGTTTATATAAAAAGTTAGATATTCTATACAATTTCATAGCATCCATAAAAATTCATCTCCAAACTTAATTAATATAATTTATATTCCCCAGCAATTATTTCAATATTTACTATATTATTAACTATAGGTATTACTCTACCATCAGGTTGTTCTATTGTTTTATAATTCTCTATATATAATGTTAAGTTATTAAACTGATATTTATTTAATTTTTCATTATTTAATATTATTTTATCTTTTTCAAATTTAATATCTATATTATCTCTATAATAAACATAAGCTGCTAATTCTGATCCTGTACAATACCAAATATTTTTGTTTCTTAATTTTGAAAAGATTTTAATTAAACTTTCCTTATCAGTAAATATATTAGGTGTTTGAATTTTTCCATCATCTCTTGCTGGTGAAATATGCTCTTGAACAGAAATAACTAATTTATTTTCTATTAAATAATCTAGTATTTTTAATCTCTTTTTTACTAAATATGGTCGTAGTATTAACTTTAATATTGTCTTTATTCCAAATTTATCGAAATTGTATAGTGATGATAGCTCCCCTCCATTTACTGTTGTTGGAATATCTATAACATTATTTTTTCCAAAATATTTAATATCATAATTAGTAACAGGATTTGGATCTTCACCATAAACGAACTTATCTAATCTATTATTTTTAAATTCATTTTCTGTTCCTAAATTACAAAATCTACACCACCACAAAAACTCATTTTCATCTATACTACCATCTGAAAATTCATTACTTGTATAACCACAATATTTACCACCTAATGGTCTTTCCTTAATAGCATCATTAAAAATATCAATACCTTCCTTAACTGTTTTAATAGCTGTCTCTTGATTATCAAAAGTTTCCCACTCTTGTTTAAATTCACTCGAAGTATTACCTGCTTTCCCATGAGTTGTACCATGATAAGCAAGCTCATATCTTTTATCATTATGTAAACCAAAGAAAAACTCTTTAGATTTTTTATCGCTATTAATTGGCTTTGAATGCATCGCAAATTCAGATTTTAAAAGCATACCTACTCTTTTTCCTACAGGTACAAAAAAAGTAACTTTTAACTCTTCATATTTAGATAATATATTATCCTCTAAATATTTAACAGACGAATTAGAGTTATATTTATTATACCCCCAATCCTCACCTGCATCTATTATTCCATTTTTATTCGTATCAACCCATGTATTTGCTAAATCGTCTATCATAAATAACACTGGAGAATCACTGTTGTTATACCATTTACATATTCTATTGTTCAATATTATCCCCTCACTTTTGCTATTTTATATTTTGAATAAAATATAAAAACTTCCCTCTACTAGTTCTTTCTATATTCTCAACTTCTCTAATTTCTAATTCAAATTTTGAATAATAGATATTAAAATTATTTTTAACTTCTAAAATATCACTATCAGATAATTTAGACTTCGGCTCTATTTTTAATAATAGTTTTCCTGGCTCATTTTGTTCATATTGGTAAGCTTTTATTTTATCCTTAATAGTTGTCACGGCAGCATCATGTTGAATATAATTTATTTTGTCCCCATTTATATCTATAAAGAAATCTTGCTTTCTTCCTTCTATTTTCTTTAATAACTTATATGCCCTTCCACATTTACAAACTTCTGAAGAATAAACCGCCATATCTCCAGTTCTGTATCTTATAAATGGCGTAACATTATTTATAAAACTTGTACAGACTATTTCTCCGATTTTACCATCTTCCAAAACTTCATTTCCATCATCATCTATTAATTCTACATAACCATATTCACTTTGGATATGATATGCTGTATTATATTCACATTCCCCCGCTATACATCCATGCTCAGTATGACCATAAAAGGAAAAAACTTTGGCATTTTTAAATGCATTTTTAAACCCTTCTCTTTGAAAATCATATATACTTTCTGAAGCAAGTATTATCCCTTTTATAAATTTAAAATCACTTTGAATATTTTTTTCATTTATATACTCTGCTAATATGTTCAATGAAGAAGGATATGCTTTTATACAAACAGGTTTAAACTGCTTTATTTTATTTAAATAAATATGAACAGTCGCTTTATTTAGTGAAAATGATGACATTATTAACTCATTAAAATGTATTTTTCTTTCCCAAAAAATATCTTTCTTTTCATTAATATTTACTTTATTTCCTCTTAAAACAACAGTTCTCATACCATTTTTATAGCCTATTCTATCATACATATTTTGAACAAATGCATTTTCAACAGCCCATTCCATAGGATCTATATAAAATTCTAACGGTACTCCTGTTGTTCCTCCTGTTTTTTCTGTTTTAAGCTTTTTCTTATCATATTTTTTTGAACATAATTTTACATAATTATCTCTAATTAATGCTTTGGTTGAAAAAGGAATTCTTTTATACTCTTTTAAAATGTCATCACTATAAACATTAATATTATGCTTATCAAATAACTCCTTATAAAAATCCACATTTAAATATATATCTTGAAGCAAATTTTTCAATTTTGTTTGTGTTAAATTTTCCATTTGTTCATTTGTATATTTTTCTGTTTTTTTAAGATTATTATATATATCATTATATATAATTGTATATTCTTTTCCCTTTATAAAACTTTGTGGAATAAATTTGTATAAAAACTGTAATGTATATTTTATAAAGTTTGGGCTGTTTTTGCACTTACTTTTAATACTCATTTTATCACTCTTCCATTAGTATTATTTTTACTGAATTAATATTTGAAAATTCAATAATTATTTTTTGAGTTTCTTTTTCTATTCCATAACTAGGAGCATATACACTTTTTTCTACTTTTATTTCTTTTGAATCTGATATAACTTTTAAATTTACATCTTTATTACAAAGAATTAAATTTTTATCTAAATCAAAATCCACTTTTACTTTATCACTTAACATAAAAATTTGTTTACAGTGTATTTTATCATTACCAGTAACTTCATCTATTATATTTAAAGAATTTTTAGTTATACTTATATTTCTTGTATGTATAACATTATGTTTATTTTTATATCCAAAATGACTTCCTGAAAACTCATTTTCATTAAAATCAATTAATTTTCCAAATGTTCTTTCCTTCATCTCAAACAATCTATAATCACTTACTTCATTTTGTTCGTCATCATTAACAACTACTGTATTATGCATAAAAGTACTTCTATATTGATTTCTCTTCTTATAATCAGATGTATATACAAAAACTCCTGGATCTATAAAAAAATCTTCATTTCTAACACTTAAAACCAAACTTAATTGATCATTATGGCTATGTCCACCTTGTCCATTACAAGATAATGTTCCACATCTTATTAATGAATATATATTTTCATTTTTAAGAAGGTAATATCCACCGTTAGGGAATTCATTTGAAATCATATCTTCTTTTTTATCTATTAAATTTTTTTTCCTATTTAAAATTAATTCTATACTTTCATTTGTGTATTCTTCACATATATATAATTCATTATAATAATTTTCTGCCAATCTCAAAACTTCCCTAAAGTCATCTTTTCTCCAAGTAAAATAATTGTTTAATATAAATAATCTTCCATCATCAGCATCACCTATTAATGGTATCAAGCCATTATTTTTAGTTATTTTAACTATAAAATATGCCATCTTTTTAACTTTTTCTTTTAATGCTGAATTTAATTCAATATTATTTTTATCACATACTATTAATGTATATATTAATAATTCAAATACTAGTCTATGATATGATGTTGATGTTTCATAATCCGTTCCATCTTCATTAACTTGCTTTTTAACCTCAATCTCTAACTCTTTAACACCAAATTCTAGCCACTTAATACTCCATTTATTATAATCCTTAAAATAAATTCCAAGCCAAATTAAACCTACTAAATCTGATATATAATGATTAGTAGTATGTTTTTTATTTTCTAAATTATTAATTATAAATTCACCATGAGCATATAAAATTGAATTATATTTACTTAAGAATTTATTATCTATCAAATCACTTTCTTTAAATAATTCCAATGCTCCAATTAAATTTACAGCTCTAATAGCTACTTCCATAGCACAAGTCCAATTAACCGATCCTTTGAATGGATTATTTTTAATCCAACTTTCTATTTGTTCTATAAACTCTTTAGTATATTTTTCGTCTTTTTCTATATTATAAGCTTGTCCTAGTGTTATCAAATTTTGAAATCTAGATATTTCCCATGGAATTTTAACATCTGCATTATTATTTAAGTCTACTAATTTTATTTTTTTATAAAAATTATTACTCCACTTATACCCTGATAAATAATCTACATTCCATTTAATTTTTTCTAAGTTATCATTTATTTCGACACCTAACACTTTAAACTTTTTTTCCATAAGTTCTTCAGCATCCTTCAAAGTATTAGTTTTATGATCACTTGATAAATTGCTTATATTATTCAAATTAAATAATGGCTTCATACCAGTAGTAAAATTTGAAAACTTTTCACCATCAAATTTATATGGTTTTAATTTATAAAATAAATATTCTATATAATTTTTTATTTCTGTATTTAATTTTTGATGTGTTTTAATTATTATTTCATTTAAAGATTTATTTTTAAACTTATCTAAAATAATATTAATCTTTTTCATTTTTGTCACCTTAATCACCAATAATTGTATTAATTACATTTTCTATTTTATCAGCTTGATTTTTTCTAGAAAATTTAAATCTATCATCAAAATTATAATCTGTGTTTAATATTTTTTGAATATTAATTAATATATCATCAACCTCATGTTTAGCACATTGACCATATATATTATGAATTAAGCTAATTAAATTTTTATCTTCACTTACAGCAATTATAGGTTTACACGCTCCTATGCACTCAAAAACTTTCCCCGGTATAGCATATTCACTTCCAGTTTTATGTGTTAAAATTACTGATATATCAGTATTTTTAAGTTCTAATAAGGCTTCATCTGGGGATTTCATCCCTAAAATATTTATTATACTATTTCCATTTATATGTTTTTTAGCTGATTCAATATCTTCTAAAGCTATTGAATCCAAATTTCCCATTAAATTTATTATACATTTTTTATTTTCCTTTATAGCAAATTTGTCTACTCCAATTATAAAGTCTTTTATATTTCTTCCTCCATAAATAGAACCTATATGTGAAAACACAATTTTATCTTTATCCATTACTGGTTTATAGCTACATTCTTCAAAATCTTCAGTATTGTATCCATTCTTAATAATTTCTATATTTCTTACATTTTTAACATTCTTGTAATAATCATAAATACCTTCAGATAAACATATAATATTATCTGCCAATTCTATAATACTATCTTCACAGTTTAATAAAATTTTCTTTGACATATTTGTATCTATTTCATTTGCAATTATATCTCTTATTTCAGCTATAATAGGTATTTCTGGATAATTTTTATTTATCTCCTTTAAAATGTAAACAGGATAAATAGATGGTATTGTTATAAATATCGCCTCTATTTTGTTTTTTTCTATAAAATCACATACATCCTTTATTACTTCTTTGTTTTTTTGTATGAATTTTCTTTCATTCATTTGATTCTTTTTATATATTTTAAAAATATAACTTTTCTTTATTATATTTTTTACTTTCACCTTAACTTTCTGTTTAAAATTCAGATTAAAATTAGTTTCTTTAATATTTTTAACTGGACCTTTATTATTAAATTTAAAATTCTCAATAGAATATTGACTTCTATTTTCTCCAAAAAAACTATCATTAACTACTACAAAATCAAATCTTTTACTCAAGTACTTCATAATACCAGCATATCTTACTGATGCAATTTTAGGATATCCTTCTATGCAGTCTCCTAAAAATAAAATTTTCTTCATTTTGCCACCTCAAATATTTTATTAAACAAATTACCTATATTCTTTTTATAATAAGCTTGACTTGTAACTATAGAGTTACTATTTAAAGCTTTATATTGGTTATCATTTAAATTTAATGTATCTTCCAAAATTTTAGCTAATTCATTTGAGTTTTTAGTTTCAAACAAATAGCCATTATATCCATTAATTAAATATTCCCTTATAGCAGATATATTACTTCCTATAACAGGAGTACCGCAAGCCATTGCCTCTAAACCTACTAACCCTAAACTTTCACTATAACTTGGGAAAATAAAATAATCAGAAATATTATATATATCTACCAATTCTTTTTGATCTAATAAATTTATTTTTATTATTTTATCTTTTATATTACTTTTTTCTAGACTTTCTAAAAATTTATTATTCTCTGAGCCATTTCCTATAATAATAAATCTCATATTCTCTAAACAATTTTTTTTCTTTAATATTTCTATAGCTTTAATTAATGTTTCCCAACCTTTTGCTTCTTCTATTCTACCAACAAATGAATATATTTTTTCATTTGTTGCTATATTAAACTCATTCTTTTTTAAATTAATATATTCTTCACCTTTTTTTACAAACAACTTTTCATCTATTCCACCAGATGGAAAAACTTTTATTCTTTCAAATTCTATTTCAAAATTTTCAACAATATATTTTTTAAAGTAATTTGATGGAACAACTACAACTTCAGATATTTTTAATATCTTTTTAGCAAACTTTTGGAGTTTAAAGTCTGATTTCTTCTTAGGTATAACATCACTTCCGTGTACATTAGTGTATATTTTAAACTTTTTAAACTTATTTGCTATAAGGACTGGAATAGAACTCATAGATACAAAATGTACATATACAATATCATATTTTGAAAATAAAATTTTAAAAATAACTCTTATATAAAATGACATATATTTTAATATTTTACTAACTTTATTATTTGCTTTAAACATAACTACAGAATTAACATCAATATTTTGTTCTGCAGCAAATTTTTCAAAGTTTTTAACAAAAACACCGTAACTAGGATGTTTTTTATTAGGATACATATTTGATATCATAAGAATTTTAATAATAATCACCTATTTTCTTATTTTATTTATCATTCCACATGCTACTAGTCCCATAATTGTACCAGCCAAACCTGAAAACATAACATGACCAGCAAAAGTACTAAATAATAAAACACATATATATTGTACTGTATATTTAAATTTTGCATTCCCTAACCTATTATTACTTTTGATATATATTTTAATAAAATATACATACACCAACACTAAAGAAACTATTCCATAAGAAAATACAAAATCGAAAAAGTCCATCTCTATTAATTGACCTCTCCCCCAATAATTTGCTCTAAAAACAAAACCAACACCAAAAACAAATTTTACAATAAAGTTTTCGGCTGTAACTAATTGGCTCCATGTTTTTGATAGATACATATTTCTTTCACTAAATATAAAAGAAGCAAATCCTAAATCATTCCAAAAATGAATTATTCTATCAAAAGTTTTTTGCACAACATCTGACATACATAAAAAAGCTACTATTACAACTAATATGCTTAATATTGAAATTATAATATATTTCTTTTTTGTTTTATTTATATCTTGGTTTTTTACAATTCTCGCCAAATACACCACTGTTACAATTATCGGTATAACTAAATTTGTTTTCGATGCAATTAAAAAATTACATATAGTTATAGCTATCAATAATATCACATTTATAATATTTCTAGTTGAAAATTTTTTTATTTTCAGTACTATATCTAAAAAATATATAAATAATACTACTAATGTTATGCTTAAATCATTATTAGCATTATAAAATGCTTTAAATCCTGCACCATTAGAATAAACATTGGATCCTACCCCTAATATAAAAGGAATTATAAAAGTTATAACAGTTATAACTCCAATACCCCAAAAAATATTTTCTAGTATCTTATGCCTAAAAATATTTTTTTTACTTAGTATTTTATATACTTCTACAATCAAAATAATCATTATAAACTTAGTAGTATATACCAACTCCGCCATTACTGAACCTATATTTTGATTATACATATAATAAAAAACAGGCATTATAATAAAATATGTAATAATAATAACTGGCAAGTAACTTTCTTTTATTACTTCCTTTATATTAGCTATAAAAATTAAAAATAAAACACCTAAAATCGCCATCCTGCATATTTGCCCAACCGACACGTATGTATTTATATTATAAAATTTTAAAAAGCCATTAATCGAATCAATTATAGGAGTAATTACAAAAAGTATATAGAATAAAATTTCATAATTTATATTGATTTTTTTCATCAAATCCTCCAAATTTTACTTTTTATTTAGCCCTAGAATTTAAGAAGTATACAAAAAATCTGTATACTTCTTTATTCATATCAAAAATTAATTATTTTAGTTTTTAAATTCTCCAATAAGTAAATCCACTTTTCTCTGCTTCATCCTTTTGGATAACAGCCTTTGTATCTATTATTATTGCTTCTTTATTTGTATATTTTTTTAATTCATCACAGTTAAAATTCATTGAATTTTGTTTAGTAAGTATAAATATAAGATCAGCATTTTTTAAAAGTTCTTCTTCAGTATTAACTTTAAAATCATACTTAGTTGGTACTATTGGATCAAATGCTTTTAATTTTGCCCCACGTTCTAAAAGTAATTTACATATATCTACTGATGGACTGATTCTATCGTCATTTGAAAAATCTTTCATCGCTAATCCAAATACAGCAACATTAACATCACTTAACTTCTTGCCTTTCTTTTCCAAAAGTTCTTCAGCTTTTTCAACAAAAAACTTAGGCAAATCAGCATTTTTAGCCCTTGCTAATTTTAAGATGCTCATATCTAAATCTAAATCCTTTGCTTTAGGTTCTATATAATGATATGCATTAGGAATACAATAACCACCAACTCCAGGACCTGGTGTTAATAAATTAACTCTACTATGTGTATTAGCTAATTTTATAACTTCAAAAATATCAATTCCTAATCCTTCAGTAAATCTAGCAAACTCTTGTGACATTGCTATATTTAAATCTCTTTGTACATTCTCAAAAACTTTTGAAGTTTCTACTGCCTTTATACAACTTGAGCCAACTATATCCGCTTTGCAAACTATACCTAAAACTTCTGATGCCCTTTTTAAACTTTCTTCATTAATAGCTCCAACTAATGTTGGCATATTTGCAAATTCTTCAAATGCAAAACCTTCAGCTATTCTTTCTGATGCATAAGCTAAATAGAAATCTTGTCCTGATTTTAATCCAGAATACTTTTCTAATATAGGTCTACATACTTCCTCTGTTGTGCCTGGTATAACTGTACTTCTTATTATAACTAAATCACCTTTTTTAAGATTTTTTCCAATGTTAATACAAGCATTTTCTAAATAATCCAGAATATATTCTCCATTTTTTATTGGTATTCCAACTGTTACTATTATATTATTGCTTTGTTTTACTGCATTTTCTGCATCAATTGTTGCTTTATATCTTTTTTCTTCTAACATTAAATTTAATATCGTTTTTATTGATACATTATGAAATGTTTCTGTGTGGTGTGTTTCTCCATTATTAGTTTCATCTACTAAGTTTTTATCAACATCAACTCCAACAACATTACAACCTCTAAATGCAAAACTTAAAGCTAATGGTAATCCAACAAATCCTTGACCAAAAACACAAATATTTTTATTTATTGAATTCTCACTTATCTTCTCATTTAATTCTAAAATTCCTTTTATATTATCGTCTATAGTTTGCATACTCATCTCAAACACTCCTAACCAAAATTTTCCTTGTTTTATTCTTAATAATTTTATACAAATAAACCACCAACCAACTTCCTACAAATGTAATTAAGGTATATATAGCTATACCTATTATAGGTTGTATTGAATAACTATTTATATGTAATCTGTCATTAATCATAATCATAACCATTGGATGTATCAAATAAATTCCATATGAACAAATATTAATTTTTTTTATTACTTTAAACCGATTATCTTTAATACTTTGTTTAAAAAAGATAAAAATAGTTGATGACAAAATTAAAATTTGAAAAGTAAATAAATTATAATAACTTTCGTTAAATATAGATACATTTTCATTTTTAAAATAAGTTCCTGTTAAAATAATAATTATTGATACAATAGCACCAACATAAATATATTTTTTTTCATTTTTATTAAAGTTTCTTTTATGTAAATAATATCCCAATAAATAATATCCTGTATATTCCATAGTAAAAGGATTTTTAACCACAAAATTAATATTTAATAAATTATTTATCGCCGGCAATAAAAATTGGAATATAATCCAAAACAATAGGTATAATTCTATTGCTTTAGTATCATTCTTTTTAAATAGTTTTAATAACAAAGGTGATACTATTATTATAGGTATCATATATAGCATAAACCAAAAATGAAAATAAACTTTTCCACTCATAATATTAAACAGTATCATTTTTGCATCTAAATTTTTATAAATAAAAATTTCATATATAAATTCTAAAACAATAAATGGCAATACAATCTTAATGAATTTTTTAATATAATACTCTTTTATTTTTATATCATCATATAATTCAAAAAATAGCACTCCACTTATCATAAAAAATATGGGTACTCCACATTTTGCAAATGCAAAATACATATTAGATATAAACCAAGTTTTAGTTCCAAGCCAATCAATTCTATCTATTATTGGTCCAGTTGTATGAACTAATATAACTAAAACTGTTGATATAAATCTTAATACATCTATATATAGTAAATATTCATTTTTCTTAGCTTGCATTTTTATCTCCCAAAAATACTTTGAATGTTTTCAATATAAGAACCATATCTATTATTAAATTTCTGTCTTCAACATATTTGACATCCAATTTCATCCAGTCAACAAAACTAATAGAGTTTCGTCCTTGTACTTGCCAATAACATGTTAACCCTGGCTTTACTTCTAACCTTCTAAGCATCCATGGTTCAAATTTTTCTACTTCCTTAGCCAAACTTGGTCTTGGACCTACTATACTCATTTCACCTTTTATCACATTTATCAATTGTGGTAATTCATCTAAACTAGTTTTTCTTATAAAGGCTCCAACTTTAGTTATTCTTGGATCATTTTTAATCTTAAACATAGGTCCATCCATCTCATTTTTACTACTAATCTTTGACTTTAACTCTTCAGCATTTACCACCATAGATCTAAATTTATACATCTTAAATTTAGATTCATTTTTCCCAATTCTTTCTTGAGCAAAAATAATTGGTCCTTTAGAATCAATTTTTATAGCTATTGCTATAATTAATAATATTGGCGATAAAGTTATAAGACCTATAAGAGCTGATATAACATCAAATGCCCTTTTTATAAATTCATAAATTAATTTATTACTTTTAATAATGTTCCCTCCTCAAATAACAATATCTCCAATGAAATTGTTATATTTTTTACAAATTTCATGCAAAAAATTACTTTATAAAATCTTCTATAATGTTAATGATATTTTTCGTATTTGATATATATTTATCAAATTGAATTTTTTCTATTTCCTTTAATATCATATCTATATTATCTAACTCTTCCATACCTAAAATATAATTTGATTCTGTAAACTGATTTATTATATCAAGCTGGTGATTGTCCACATGTTCATCATACTTACTTAATCTTGCTACAGCTATAACTTTTTTATCATTTGATATAGCACTAATTATAGAACCTGTTCCACCATGCGTTATAACTTTATCACATCCAGCCATAATATCCCTAAATTGTTGATTATTCAAAAATCGACTATATTTGTAATTTTTAGGTTCATAGGTAGAATATCCTATTTGAGCAAATACCTCTTCTGTAATTTTTTCTTCTTCTATTAGTTTATCTATTTCTTTTAACAATCTATTGAATTGAAATTTTTGAGAACCAACTGTTATAAATATCAATATATCCCACCTCCATAAATAGCTTTAGGATAAAATTTCTTCATACTTTCCCATTGAACTAAAAATAAATCCGCAAATTTATACATTAGCTTCCCTGTTAAAGTAGGAGAATTTATTTTAGCAAATGATTCTATATATATAACTTTTCTTCTAAATATCTTACACATAATAGCCATAGGTATAGTAGCTAACACACCCGTCGTAACTATCGCATCTGGCTTTTCTTTAAAGAATATTTTTGCAGATGAAATAAATATTTTAATAAATTTAAAAATATGGCCTTTTTCTTTTCTATTTATTTGTTCTACATAATACGTAGGTATTCCGTCCATATTATAATCTATATTAGTTTTTTCAGTTAACACAAACGAATCATATTTCCCCATTAAAGGTTTCAATTTCATTAATTGTTCAAAATGGCCTCCAGAAGATGCCGCAAAACATATTTTCATGATTATAAGGACTCCTATTCCATAAATATAGTGTTTCTTCCTATTGAATGATATTCAACATTTGCACTTATAGCTTCCTCAAGTTTATAACAATTTCTTCCATCGAAGATTATTGCTTTCTTCATTAACTCTTTATACTTTTTAAGTTCTACACCTGTTATTTGCTTCCACTCTGTAAATACAAATGCTACATCTGCATCTTCTAATGCTTCTTCAGGAGTTTGTACATATTTAAGATTTTTTTCACCTTTAAAAATCTTTTTAAAGTTTTCTACACCTACTGGATCATATGCTTTAATATTAGCACCTTCATCTAATAGTACCCTCATATTTGGTATAGATGGTGCTTCTCTTAGATCATCAGTTCCTGGTTTAAATGTTAAGCCTAAAAATGCTACGTTTAAATTTTTAAAACTTTTGAATTTCCTTCTAGATTTTTTCAAGAGTTTATATTTTTGATTTTCATTAACTTCTATGGTAGCTTTTATAGTTTTTAATTCATGTCCATTATTTTCTGCAAGCCAATGTAAAGCCTTAGTATCTTTAGGAAAACATGAACCGCCATATCCAACACCAGCTTTTAAAAATTTTTTTCCTATTCTATCATCATAAGACATCCCTTTTGCTACATCTTCTATATTAGCTCCAATTATTTCGCATAAATTAGCTATTTCATTCATAAAAGAAATTTTTAATGCTAAAAAATCATTACTTGCATACTTTATCATTTCTGCACTTTCTCTATTTGTTATAACTATAGGAATATTAAAAGGTTCGTAAATCTCCCTTAATATATTTTTTGCATCCTCACTTTCTACTCCTACAACTATTCTCTTGGCATGTAATGTATCATTAACAGCTGTTCCCTGAGCTAAGAACTCTGGATTAGATGCAACTTCTATTTTGATTCCTTTTTCTGCTATCTTTTCATTTATATATAATTCTATTTCTTTATTTGTTCCAATTGGTACAGTTGACTTAATAACTACTAAACAACTTTTTTCTGCAGATTCTATTATCTGATCTACAACTTTATATATATACTCTAAATTTGCAGATCCATCTGCCTTTTCTGGTGTTCCAACACCTATAAAGATAACATCTGCATTTTTATAAGAATTTTTATAATCAGTAGTAAAATTCAAATTTCCTTTTTCATGCATTTCCACCATTATCTCTTCCAAACCTGGTTCATATATAGGTGAAATACCATTTTTCATTTTATATATCTTTTCTTCATTAATATCTATACATACTACATTATGTCCAACTTTTGCAAGACAAACACCAGTTACTAATCCAACATAACCGGTCCCTGCTACCACTATTTTCATTTTTTACCCTCCATCATTTTACAAATAAACTTTTCATACAAATATTCTCTTACTATTAATCATAATGTAAAACATTCAAACTAAAAAAAAACATTTTTCTTTATTATACTACAATTAAACTCTTTTTTATAGTATATTTTTTATTGATTGTTTTATACTATTATTTTTAATACTATTAATTGATTGAATCCTAATTATATCTTATAAGCAAGCTAACCCTCTATACTCCTAATTCATTTACTATTTTGTTTATCCATCATAAATAATCAATCATAACATATCTCACCTAAATATTACTAATAAAAATTAAATAAAATCCCTCTTTTCATTGTAAATAATACATTACCCCCATATCTCCCCCATATATATTAGCATAAAATATCATAATTTTATATGAAACAGTTGTTTTTATAACTTAGATATTAATTTAATATAAACTTAGAAACTATTTATATCTGAATTATTCATAAAAAGTTAGGCCCCTCGTAAAACGGATTCCTTACTTTAGCCCTATAATGCCATGTTACTTGATGTGTCTTAAGCCACATCAAACGTTTTGACAACCTAATACATTTCATGAAATGTTACGAATAAAGCACAGGCAAAACCTCTACTATTTCAAATACAAAAAAATTAGGCATATAGTTATTATAAATAACTATATGCCTAATTTAATATTTTTAACAATTTACAAACTCATTTTTTAATAACCTTTAGGATTATTACTTTGCCATTTCCAAGAATCTCTACACATATCTTCTAAATTTTTCTCAGCTTTCCATCCAAGTTCTTCTATAGCCTTAGTTGGATCTGCATAACAAGTTGCTATATCTCCAGCCCTTCTTCCTACTATTTTATAAGGAACTTCTCTTCCGCTAGCTTTTGAAAAAGCCTTGACCATTTCTAAAACACTATATCCATTTCCAGTACCTAAATTATAAGTTACAAGCCCTGAATTATGAGAAAGTTTTTCTAAAGCTTTTATGTGTCCTTTAGCTAAATCAACTACATGTATATAATCTCTAACTCCAGTACCATCTATGGTGTCATAATCATCTCCAAATACACTTAACTGTTTAAGCTCTCCAATAGCTACCTTAGTTATATATGGCATTAAATTATTTGGTATACCATTAGGATTTTCCCCTATAAGTCCACTCTCATGAGCACCTACTGGATTAAAATAACGTAAAATAGCTATATTCAAAGTATTGTCTGCCTTATATATATCTCTAAGAATATCCTCTATCATAAGTTTAGTCCTTCCATAAGGATTAGTTACAGATAAACTAGATTCTTCATTTATAGGCATTACTGCAGCAGAACCGTAAACTGTCGCTGAAGAACTAAACACAAAATTTTTAACATCATATTTCTTCATAAGTCTTAATAAGCTTAAAGTGTTAAGTAAATTATTATGATAGTATTCTAAAGGTTTTTCTACAGATTCTCCTACAGCTTTATAAGCTGCAAAATGAATAACTGAGTCTATGTTATTTTCCTTAAATACAATTTCAGTGGCTTCTTCATCAGTTAAATCTATATTGTAAAATTTAAAATCTTTGCTTGTTATTTTTTTTATTCTCTCTTTAACTATTAAATTACTATTATATAAATTGTCAACCGCTATAACATCATAACCATTATTAAGTAACTCTACTATAGTATGACTTCCTATATAACCAAGTCCCCCTGATACCAATATTGACATAATATCATCTCCTCTATGTTTTACAATAAATATTATTTTAACATATATACAAATTATTTAAAAGTTGATTAAATAATTGTTTACAAATATTAAATGTTAGTTCATTTTATTATAGAAATTTTCTTAATATTATATTAAAGAATTATGAATATGAGCCATTTAATAAACTTATATTCTTAAACTATATAAAAAAACTAATATCCTAGGATGAAATTCAAGTAAAAAAAGAAATGTATTCTTATAAATAGGGAGGCTTGTTCATACTTTTTGTAAAGATGTTATAATTACAAAAATCCAACAAAATAATGATATTAGTTACAGATTTTATGACTACAGTAGGTCAAAAAAATATATGTTAAGAAAGCTCTTGATATAGTAAACTTTGACCTTCAATATGAAAATTTGTAGCTTACTAATCAATCCCTCCTTACTAATCTAGCCCTAATAAGTAGGGATTGTATATGAGTTTAATAGTTTTCTCTTAATCAACTTTCTACATTCAATTTATTAGAAATCATAGATTACTCTAAAAGTTATAGATATGGATTATTTATTAGTTCCTACATATTAATAGTTTTTTTGAAACCAATCATAGGCTAGACTTACTCCATTTTTAAGATCAACTTTATGGTTCCATCCTAAACTTTTCAATTTACCTATATCTGTTAATTTTCTTGGTGTACCATCTGGCATCTTACTGTTGAAAACTATCTTACCTTTAAATCCAACTGTCTCTTTAATAATCTGTACTAATTCTTTTATAGAAACCTCTTCTCCTGTTCCAATATTAATATGCTCCTCTCCATCATAATTTTCCATTAAAAAAACACAAGCATCTGCCATGTCATCAACATATAAAAATTCTCTTAAGGGTTTACCAGTTCCCCATACATCAACATTATCCAAATTATTAATTTTCGCTTCATGAAATTTTCTTATCAACGCAGGCATAACGTGTGAATTATTTAAATCAAAATTATCATTAGGTCCATAAAGATTAGTAGGCATACAACTTATAAAATTATCTCTATATTGCCTCCTAAAAAATTTACACATTTCAAGCCCTGCTATTTTAGCTATTGCATAAGCTTCATTTGTAGGTTCCAAAGCTCCAGTAAGTAAGTATTCCTCTTTTATTGGTTGAGGTGCCATTTTAGGATATATACATGTACTACCTAAAAATAATAATTTTTTAACTTTAAAATCATGTGCTGATTTTATAATATTATTTTGGATCATCAAATTTTCATATATAAAATCTGCTGGATAGGTATTGTTAGCATTAATACCACCAACCTTTGCAGCTGCTAAAAATACATACTCTATATTTTCCTCTTCAAAGAATTTCCTTACTTCTGCTTGATTGGTTAAGTCTAATTCTTTATGTGTTCTCCCTATTATATTTTTAAACCCTTTTAACTCTAAATTTCTAACTATAGCTGATCCAACAAGACCTCTATGTCCAGCTATATATATTTTACTATCCTTATTCATAGATTTACCTCTCTTAATGCTTTTTACTAATGACTATCTTCTACTAATCATTACAAAAAAGTGTCTTTATATAATTCTATTACTCAGATAGACGAAATCCAAGTCATAAAAAATTTTATATAAGGCCACTTAAACTATTAAATGATAAGAAAATTATAAAATTTATTATCCTGACTAGATTCTATTTATACCACTATAAAATATTGACATTACACAACCTCATAGTCATAACTATTTTTTAAACTATTAAATAAAATCTTAAACATTATTTATTTTATGTTTTTCTATATAAATAGGTATATCCTTTCCAAGATTTTTAATAATATCATAGTCTTCTTTATCTACGAAATCCCAATTAGAAAATCCAACTATCTCTCTCATATCAGCATTTACCATCATTCTAACTAAAGTTTTAAAATCAACTTTTCTTTCCCAACCTAATTCATTTTCTGCCCTTCTACAATCTCCCCAAAGAAGCTCTACTTCAGCTGGTCTAAAATATCTTGGATTTACATCTACTAATATCTTCCCTGTTTTTTTGTCATATCCCTTTTCATCTACTCCAGTACCTCTCCATTCTATCTCTGATCCTATCTCTTTAAATGCTAATTCTACAAATTCTCTAACTGTATGAGTTTCATTTGTTGCTATAACATAATCCTTTGGTTTTTCCTGTTGTAGCATAAGCCACATAGCTTCCACATAATCTCCTGCAAATCCCCAATCTCTCTTTGCATCTAAATTACCTAATGAAACATGATCTTGTTTCCCGGCCATTATGCTAGCTACTGCTCTTGTTATCTTTCTAGTCACAAAGGTTTCTCCTCTTCTTGGAGATTCATGATTAAATAATATTCCGTTGCATGCATACATATTATACGCTTCTCTATAATTCACTGTTATCCAATATCCATAAAGTTTAGCAACACCGTATGGACTCTTAGGATAAAATGGGGTTTTTTCGCTTTGTGGAGCAGTATCTGGAATTCCACCAAATAGCTCTGAAGTTGATGCTTGATAAAACCTACAATTAACACCAGTTTCTCTTATTGCATCAAGTATTCTTAAAGTTCCTATAGCATCTGCCTCTGCAGTATATTCTGGAACTTCAAAAGATACTTGAACATGACTTTGTGCGGCTAAATTATAAATTTCATTGGGCTTAATTTTTTCTATTAATCTATTTAAATTACTTGAATCAGTCAAATCTCCATAATGTAAAAACAAATTTTTATTTCCTATTTCAGGATCTTCAAATAAATGATCTATCCTTTTAGTGTTAATAGTACTATGCCTTCTTATTATTCCATGTACTTCATAACCTTTTTTAAGTAAAAATTCTGTTAAATATGAACCATCTTGTCCTGTTATACCTGTTATTAATGCTTTTTTTAACATATAACCAAACTCCTATATTTTTTATTTTTTATATTAATTTTGTTTTATACTTTTTATTTCACTTTTATTACCTATTATTATTTTTCCATTATTCTCTATAACATAAATATTACTTATATTATTAATTATAACTTCATTATTTAGAGTAATTATAATGTTATTACTTGACATATTGCTTTTTACTTTTCCAATATGTATATTTCCACTTTCATCTTTTTCCCTATATCGTTCAATAGACTCCCAACTACCTACATCATCCCAACCAAAATCACTTGGAATAACATATATTTCATCTGATTTCTCCATTATTCCATAATCAATTGAAACTTTCTTCGTCAATAAATAATTTTTATTTATATATTTTTGCAGCTTTTCTTCTTCTATAATTTCTATTTTCTTCAACACTTCAAAGGTTTCTGTTTGATATCTTTTCATTAAATTTATAATATTATCTATTTTCCAAATAAACATTCCGGCATTCCAAAGATAATTTCCATTTTCTAAATATTCTTTTGCATTTTCCTCAGTTGGCTTCTCAACAAATTTATCTACTTTCACTATGTTAGCATTATTAATACTTATTATATGCTTACCTTCCTTTATATATCCATATCCTGTTTCAGCTCTACTTGGAGTTATTCCTAATGTCACAATTGAAGTATTATGTTCATCTACAAATTTACTTGCATTACTTATGGTTTCTTCAAACTTATTTTCATTTTTTATTAAATGGTCAGCAGGTAATACTACCATAGTTGCATCTTTATAATACCTTTTTATTACAAATGCAGATAAGGCTATACACGGTGTAGTATTTCTAGCCTCTGGTTCTATTATTATATTTCTCTCTGGTAAATCAGGTAGTTGTTCTTTCACTAACGATACATATTTTTCACCAGTGGATATGAATATTCTCTCTAAAGGGATTAAAGGTTCTATTCTATTTACCGTCATTTGAATCATGGTCTTATATCCCAAAAGTTTCAAAAACTGTTTTGGTTTTTCTTCTGTTGATAAAGGCCAAAATCTAGTTCCTCTTCCTCCTGCCATTATTAAAGCACATAACATGTTTTCTCCTCCTAAATTTAACTTGCATGTTTATCCCCAAATAGTACCCAAAAGGTCTTAAATATAAGCTTCATATCAAGGAAAAAATTGCGTTCTTTTATATACCTAATATCTAGTTTCATCCATTCTTCAAAACTTACATTATTCCTTCCCCTTATCTGCCAATAACAAGTTATTCCAGGTTTTACATCCAATCTTTCTAACATCCAATAATCAAACTTTTCAACTTCTTCTGGCAAACTTGGTCTTGGTCCTACTAAGCTCATCTCCCCTTTTAATACATTTATTAATTGTGGTAATTCATCAATACTAGTTTTTCTTATAAACCTGCCTACCTTTGTAACCCTAGGATCGTGCTTAATTTTGAACATGGGTCCAGACATTTCATTAGCATCTTTAAGAACTTCTTTGAGTTCTTCTGCATTTACTATCATAGATCTGAATTTATACATTTTGAATATCTTACCTTTTAATCCTACCCTGTTTTGTGAAAATATTACTGGCCCTTTTGAATCTAATTTAATAGCTATTATAACTATTACGTATACTGGTACTAATAATACAATCCCAACTATAGCTCCTAATATATCTATTAATCTTTTAAAAACATTATATAAAATTTTATTATCTTTTGTTAAAGGTTCACTAACCCTATCTTTTGTATAAGTTATCATATATTTCTCCTCACTCAATATAAAATTTTATTGAAATTCATATTAAAGCCTTATCTATATCTTTTACTTTTTCAATCAAAATATGTACCTAATTTTTCCTCCTTAATATTATTCTTAAAATTTATAAAAAAAACTATATCTTTGGCTATTAGTTCATATGCACCTTTTAGTAATATGAACATTAACTAAAAATATAAATTTAAGATAAGTTAAAGATAGGAATTTCCCAATATTATAAATTAATTCATATTTTTGTATAATACCCCTGTAATTTGTTAACAATAAAAATATGTTTTATAGTATTGTTACATTCAAAAAAATGAATTTAATACAATATTTTTATACTTCATACTATATTAAAAACTATTTATGTTTAACTACATTTATTAAAGGAGTATTTCATGGATATATTTATACAAAAATTTGAATTGAATGATTTTGATGCCTATTACAACTTAAGATGCGAAAAGGAAAATATATATTGGACTGGTTACATATCAGCACCGTCAAGAGACACTCTTAAAACATGGTGCATAAATCAACTCAAAAAAGAAGATAGATTGTTTTTTTTGGTAAAACTAAATAACCCTACTCATAAAGTTATTGGATATTTATACCTAGACATAGACGAAGTAAATAAAGATACTGTTTGTATTTCACTTGCAGTTAGTAGTAATTATACCGGACTTGGAATAGGCACTAAAATAATTACCTTAGCTATGGAATATTGCAAAAATAACATTAAAAATATAACTAATTTAGAAGCATTTATAATGCCTCACAACATAGCCTCTTCTAAATGTTTTCTCAAGAACAACTGGTTTGAAGTAGATGAATTCAAAGAATTTTTTTCTGAAATTTTAAATACTACCATTACAATGAAAAAATATGTTTATTTCTTTACAAAATAGAATATATTATCTTTTTAAACTAATTTCTTTAATTGCTTGAAAAACAGTTAATATTTCATTCTCAGTAATACTAACAGAGCTTGGAAGATTGATTCCTTTAAGACTGATTTCATTAGTTATACTCATGTCACCATGTCTACACTCTTTATATGGGGGCATATCATGAACTGGCATAAAAAAAGGTCTAGCTTGCACTCCTCTTTCCTTTAATACTTTAATAACTTGATCTCTTGAAGCACCGAATTCATCCTCAACTAAGATTGAATATAGCCAATAGCAATTTATTGTTCCTTCTCTCTCTATTACCGGCTTAATTCCTTTAACTTTTTCAAAAAGTTCATTATAAAATTTAGCATTTCTCCTCTTTATTTCAACAAATTCTGGAACCATTTCAAGTTGAGCAACCCCCATAGCTGCTAAAACATTTGGCATTCTATAATTAAATCCAATTTCTTCATGATAAAAAGCTCCATTCTCTAAAACAGTCTTAGTTTGAGTTGATAGATACTTAGCTCTATGACCATAATCTTCATTATTAGTAACCATCATACCACCAGCACCAGTAGTTATAAGCTTATTTCCATTAAAGCTAAAGCAACCTATATCTCCTATAGTTCCTAGCTTTTCACCCTTATACTCAGATCCTAATGCTTCTGTTGCATCTTCTATTACATATAGATTATATCTCTTAGCTATTTCCTTTAATAAATCCATTTCTACAGCATGACCGTAAATATGAACTGGCATAATAGCCTTAGTTTTTGAAGTAATAAGCTCTTCTATTTTAGTTACATCCATAACAAAGCTATCTCTACATACATCTACAAATACTGGCTCAGCGCCTACATATCTTATAGTATTAACAGGTGATATGAAAGTCATAGATGATACTATAACTTCATCACCTTCCCCTATACCTAAAGTTCTTAAAGCTAATTCTAATGAAGAAGTTCCGTTCATAGTAACTACAGAAAACTTACAATTTAAATAATCAGCAAAATCCTTCTCAAATTTATCTACATAAGAACCTACAGAAGATACCCAATTAGTATCTAAACATTCCTTAATATATTTCCATTCATTCCCTCTAATTTCCGGTATACATAGTGGTATCATAATTACACCTTCTTTTAATAATTCTTTTCATAAACTATTTTTAAAATTAAACATTATACATATCTGTCTTGAAATATTGCAAATTATTTTTTATCCAATTAACTGTTTCTTCTAATCCTCTATCTATTGAATATTGAGGTAACCAATTTGTTAACTGCTTTATCTTTGTATTATCAGCCCAAAGTCTATTAACCTCGCTATTTTCTGGTCTTATTCTTTGATCATCACAAAGTATTTTAACATCCTTTCCTATTATGTTTATTATTTTCTTAACTGTATCCCCTATTGTTATTTCATAATTTGAACCTGCATTTATAACTTCACCTATTGTATTATCTGATTCAGCAACCTTTACAAAAGCCTCAGCTGTATCTTTTACATAGTTAAAATCTCTTGTAGGGGTTAAACTTCCTAACTTTATTTCCTTTTTACCTGATAATATTTGAGATATTATTGTTGGTATAACAGCTCTAGCTGACTGTCTTGGTCCATAGGTATTAAACGGTCTTAAAGTAACTACTGGCATATTAAATGACTTATAAAAACTTTCTGCAATTTTATCTGCACCTATCTTTGATGCTGAATATGGTGATTGACCTTGCATTGGGTGTTTTTCATCTATTGGAACATATAAAGCAGTTCCATAAGTTTCTGAAGTTGATGTATGAATTACTTTTTGTATATTATATTCTCTACAAGCCTCTAATACATTTGTTGTTCCTTCAACATTAGTTCTGACATATGCCATTGGTGAAAGATATGAATATGGTATAGCTATTAAGGCTGCTAAATGAAAAACTACCTCTTGACCTCTTATGATTTTTTTCATACCATCATATTCTCTTATATCTCCACTAACAACATTTATACTATTTTTAATATTTTTATCAAAAGTATCTATCCATCCCCAATTGTTAAATGAATTATATTGAACTAGAGCTGTAACCTCAGCTCCAAGATTTATTAATCTTTCTGTTAAATGACTTCCTATAAAACCTTCCGCTCCTGTCACTAGAACCTTTTTCCCCTTTAAATCCATGGTGCCCTCCTAATATAATCTATTTTTCATTTTGTTATAAATAATATAAAGACTATTATTTAATAACAACATTAATATAAAATATACGTTATACTTCTCTATACTGAAGTAAAATACTAGCCTTTCTATTATGCCCTTCTTCCCATTTATTAATTAAAAAATTATAAATTTCTACATTATGAATTCTTTTACCAATATAAAATTCTAAACTATCGTTAGAAAAACTACTTTTAAATTTAAACAAATTATCTTCCAATGAGTTTGTAAGCCCTCCACCAAAATGAAATAACTTATATCCATTTTGATTAGCATATTTTATAGCCTCCCATAATAACAAATTATTAGGTGCAAATCCTAAATATTCCTTTCTGCTACCTGCTAGATGATAATGAAAATATTCTCCATACTTCATAAATATTGCTGAAGCTATTATTTTATCTTCAAGCTTTACATTAAGCATAATATAATTCTTATCATTTTCCATATTATCGTAATATGAAGGTTTAAAATAGTAATATTCATATGCTGAAACCTTCCCCATAGTTTCTTCATATATTTCCTTAAAAGTACTATAATCATTTTTAATCTCTACATAAAGTCCATTTTTCTCAGCTTTTCTTATCATATTTCTGTTTTTGCTCTTAATATCATTTTTCCAGATATCATCTATAGTCTTATTTAAATTTAAACTTACTGTTGTACGATTTTTAATAACTGCTATATTATTTGTAAAAATTTTTTCATTTTTAATACAGGGATTAAATCTTATAAATTCAGCAATTATATTGTTATCATTACAATATTGAATAAAAATTCTCTCAAAATTTTGCAAAAACTTGTTATCATTTTCATTTGATACTACAGGTCCACCATAACCATAAGCTGACTCCATATCATAATAAGTATTATCTAAACTATATCCTTCAATTTCTCTGATTAAAAATGGATATATGGCTATATTTTTATCTTCTTCATAAACAAATAATTTAGCTGTTCCATCTCCGTTTATTTCGTAAAGTTTTAAATACTCTCTAGTAAAATATATATCTCTTTTTTCAAAGGGTAATTTTTCTATGTATTTATTCCATTCTATAGCATCACTATTTAAAATTTTATACATTCCTATAAAACCCCTACTTTCTCACTGTAAAATTGATTAATACTAAGTACAATTCTGAACATATCTTCATAATCATATCTTTGATCAATAGGAAGAGTTAAAATATTATTTGATACAAATAATGCTTCCTTATAATCTTTAGCCCACTCTTCATTATTCAATTTCCAATGCACTGGGGCAAAAATTCTATTACTTCTCAAGAAACTCCTAAGTCCATCCCTATTTTTAGCAAATACTATAAAACCTAAAGGTGCTTCCTTAATATCTGTTGATTTAAATATTGGTTCTATATATTTAAAATCTCTTAATTCTTCTTCTAAAAATTTAAAATTATTAATTCGTATATTTTTTATATAATTCAAATCACAATTATTTAGTAATTTTTTATTTTTTAATATCATTTTTCTTGGAACTATATTTTTATAATATTCTTCTTCAGCATTAGAATATAGTTTTAAAAACTCTTCATCCCTACCACAGCCTTGATTTACAAAAAAAGTCTTTAAAATTCTAGCCTTATTTACTATCTTAGAATAGTTTGATTCTTCATCAAATACATCTTCATAATTTTCTTCACCTATTAAGATACTTCCATCTGTAGGTAAAAATTTTCGGTAACTATTAAATATAAAATCTCCTATAAAACTTTCGGTTTTATTAAACCATAACATTTGCGTAGCATCCTCTATTAAAATTATTCCTTTTTTCTTTAGGTCACTTAAATAATTTAAAGTCTCTTTATTATGATAAAAGCCAAAATAATTCACAAAAAAAATGGCTCTTATTTTTTTTGACTTTATTAATTTCTCTATGCTATTTATATTTATATTTAACTCCTTATCTATGTCATAAAAAACATAATTTATATTTAAGCTTTTCAAGCCTATAAGAAGGGATGGGCAAATGTATGATGGCATAAGTATATATTCATCACTATTTAAATTCAATACTTTATATATATAATGCAATGAACTTTGACCTCCATCTAAGAATATACCTTCTGTAGATTTAAAATTATTTATTTTTTCATCAAATAATTCATTCTGAAACCAAAATTCTCCACCTATAGGTTTTAAATATCTTGCCATAATATAAGCTCATCCTTAACAACACTTCTCTTTATTTTTCTTCCAATTACATACTCCCCCATCTCCGGATCTATACCATAACCTGGTCTTTTGTAAGACAATAGCTCCCTTGAAAGTATTGTTCCCTCTTCTATATCCATAGCTGCTACAATACTTCTTCTTACATTTTGCATAATCATTTTTTCTCTTTTAGTTGGCTTTTTAATTCCATCACCTAAAAGAATTTCTGTATCTCTAATAGCTTTTACATAAGCTTTGAATTCTTTTTTTGGCATAGATGCTTTATGATCAGGCCCTTCCATATTTCTATCTAAAGTTATATGTTTTTCTATAAATTCAGCTCCTAAAGCTACTGCCGCTATTGCCGCCTCATTTCCCATAGTATGGTCTGAAAGTCCAACTGGAACTTTGAAAGCTTCTCTCATAGTAACCATAGCTTTAAGATTCACATCCTCTACAGCAGTTGGATAATCTGTAGTACAATGCATTATTTTTATATTTTGATTTCCTGTAGAATTAATTACGTCTATAGCCTTTTCAACTTCACCTAAAGTACTCATTCCTGTAGATAATACAACTTCCTTGCCAGTTTTTCCTATAGCCTTTAAAAATTCTATATTTGATACTTCTGTAGAACCTATTTTAATAAAAGGTATACATAATGATATTAAAAAATCTAAGCTTTCTAATCCATCTGGAGTAGATACGAATATTATTCCTTTTTCATTACAATATTCTTTAAGCCTTTTAAAATCCTCAAATGGCAATTCTAATTTTTCAATCATCTCAAGCTGTGATTCCTGAATCTCTACATTTTCCTTTTGATACTGTGCTTTTTCTGCAAAAACTCCTGTGCTTTCATACGCCTTAAATGTTTGGAACTTAATAGCATCAGCTCCACATTCTTTGGCCATATCTATAAGCTTCTTAGCAAGATTGAAATCGCCATTATGATTCACTCCTGCTTCTGCAATTATTAAGACAGACATTCTATCAACTCCAAAATAATTTTTTCTTTAAGAAATTATCACAAAGATCTATTTCTTTTAAAACCTTAACTATTTCACTACTTGTATTCCCTTCACCATAAAGACTATTTATGTTTTTCACATAATCTTTAAACTCTTTTGACATAGCCCTATTTATAGCCATTTCCATGTTATCTATTTCATAATCGCAACATATAATATTATCAGCCATAAGCCTTCCCTTTTGTCTATTTCCTATATTGACAACTGGCTTCTTTAAAAATGGTGCTTCAACTAAAGCACTTGAAGAATTACCAACTATTACTCCACATAAATTCATAGCACTTAAAAATTTTAAACTTCCTAAATTTTTATACAAATATACATTTGAATTATGCTTTTTAAAATCTTCTAATTTATCTATTATAATCTTCCCACCACAATCTGCATTAGGGTAGGTAATAATCATTTTCTTATTTATCCTATCTAATGCACTTATTAGATTATTTATCTGCTTTTCCAAATCATTAAGTTCTAATGTAACTGGATGATATGCTACTAAAAGTGTATCCTCATCTACATTAACCCCTAAATCATTAAACATTTCTTCTTTAGTAAGTAACTTAGTAAGCTTTATATTTTCAATTCCTGGATCTCCTACATTAAATATTCTAAACTTTTCTTCACCCATATTTTTAATATTCTCAGCATAACATTCTGCTCCTGGAAAGTGTATATGTGCCATTTTAGTTATAGCGTGTCTTATCTGCTCATCCATAGCACCTTCAGTTATTTCCCCTCCTGAAATATGAGCTATTGGTATGTTCATAACCATAGCCGTTGTTGCTACAGCGAATATTTCATATCTATCCCCAAGGATTAAAATTATATCAGGCTTTAGCTTTTCTAATACTTGAGATAGCTGTATCATTAATAACCCCATTTCCTTTGCAATACTTGTTTCATTATTACTATCCATTAGAATCGGAATTGAATAACTTATTTTAAAACCATCATTTAATATTTCATTCACAGTTTTTCCATACTTATCTGAAAGGTGTGCACCTGTAACAATCAATTCTAACTCAAGCTCATTATCATTATCTATCTTTTTTATAATGTTTTTTAAAACACCATACTCTGCTCTATTACCTGTTATTACTGCTATTTTTCGCATTATTATCACGTTCCTTTATCATAAGTTCAGCTATCTTAAAATCAAAACCTGTATCTATATCTATTGAACTATCATTATCCATGATATAACCAGTCAAATATTCTGGTTCAAAAGTTTTGGTCTCTAAAAAAGTTTCTGTTTTTATTATATATATAGCACCATTCATTCTATAAATCTTGGGAAGATCCTGCCTCCTAGTTATAGTTTTACCTTCTTCTAAAAAATACTCAAGTTTATCTCCCCTAAAAACATTGCTCCAATAAGGATTTACTTCAGCTTCACATACTGAAACTATAGCATCCATATCTAATTCCTTAAGCTTTAAAAAAGCTTCGTCTATATGTCTTGAATTTCTTAGTGGTGAAGTGCATTGCAATAAACAAACATAATTAGGACAATAATCATATTCCTTATGTAATCTATTTAAAGTATAAAAAATAGCATCTATACTAGGTGAGTTATCTGTAGCTAATTCATCGGGTCTTAAAAATGGCACTTCTGCACCAAAATTGATTGAAATATCTTTTATTTCTTTATCTTCTGTGGATACTATAATTTTGTCTATATATTTACTATTCTTAGCTGCTTCTATTGTATATGCTATAAGTGGTTTATCATTTATAGATTTTATATTTTTTCTTAGAACTCCCTTAGAACCACCTCTTGCTGGTATAATAGCTAATATTTTATCTTCCATCACTTACTTACCTCTATTATTGCTTTCAATTCTATCAATCATATCTTGCATTTCATTTATTTGCCCCATATCCATCCATGCTTTTTCACTTATTGGGTAAACCCCAATTTTCACATTTTTCTTCATATATATTTCTAATATATCTGGAAGATTAAAAAATGTATTATCAGGTATATCATTAATAACTTCTGGTTCTAATACATACATACCTGTATTTATTAGGTATGAGTATTCCGGCTTTTCTTCTATTTTATTTATCTCTCCCTCTTTATCTAATCTAAATACACCATATGGTATTACAAAATTTTTGAGCGAAGAAATTATAGTTACTTTGTTGCCCTTTTCCTTATGATATTTTAATATTTCATCATAATGTGTATCTATAAGTATGTCACAATTAGATACAAAAAAAGTTTCATTTATTTTTCCTTTTAAAAGTGATAGACTTCCTCCAGTTCCTAATGGTTTATCTTCCTCTATATAATTGATAGCATAATTTTTCTCTAATTCGTTAAAATATGATTTAATCATGTTTTTTTTATAATTAACCGTTAAATAAAAATCTTTACATCCATAAGAATTGAATTTATTTACTATTCTTTCGATAATTGGGGTATCACCTATAGGTATTAATGGCTTTGGTAAAATTTTAGTATATGGATGTAACCTGGTTCCTAATCCACCAGCCATTATAACTACTGGAGAATTAATATTGCTTTTTTTGATTATTTCTTCATCAAGCTGCTCATTTAAAAATATTATTTTAATAATATTTTTTCTCTCATCTAAAATTGGAACTGAGTCAATTGTTTTTTCTAACATTATAGATAAAGCTTCATCCTCATTAACTTCTTCTAAATAAACAGGATTTCTATTCATAACCTCTTCAATGTTTGAATTTAAATCACCGTTTCTTAATATCCATCTTCTTATATCACCATCAGTAACTGTTCCTAATAATTTCTTTTCTGCATCAGTCACAAATAATATTTTTTTAGCAGTGTAATCTAGTCTAACTAATGCTTCTTTTATTGTATCTAACTCTGAAATCATTAAATTATCAATATTCTCCACAACAAAACACCTTCTTTTCTAAATATTATTTAGAGAAAGCTTAACTTTACGATACGCTACTGTTAAAGTTATCATTTTCTAGCTCCTATTTTTCTTGCTGGAACACCACCAAATATAGAATAACTTTCTACATCTTTAGTAACAACAGCACCTGCTGCAATAACAGCACCCTCTTTTATAATTACTCCCGGTAAAATTATAACCCTTGCGCCAATCCACACATCATCCTCTATTATTACCTTTTTACTTTTAACTTCTTGTAATCGTATTAACTCATTTCTATTAGTACTATGATTAGTTGTGTAAATCATAACATCTGGTCCCATCAATACATCATTACCTATTATAATCTCATCAATATCTTGTAAAAAAGCACCTTCACCAATACCCGAAAAGTTACCTATACTAATATTGTATCCTCTAACAAACTTTATTTTAGGTCTAATATTTGCACCATTTCCTACTTTATTAAAAATACTTCTTAATACCATAATTTTCACAGCATTAATTTTACTAGTATGTCTACATGGAATTAAATTTAGTGTCATCATATATATGTACTTCAATATTTTCTTAATTCTAATCACACCCCAAATTAATCTTAAATAATCTAGAAACCAATAAATAGCTTCAATTTTTAAGATTTAATTGTTGAATCAAATATCATCATTTAAACTCTCTTCCTTTTTCCCTAAAACCTCATAATAAACATCTTTATATAATTTTTTCATATCATATTTACGCCAACATGTTTCATACTTTGCTCTTGCTTTATTTCCTAATTTTTTTATTGCTTCTTTGTTATTGATTAAATATAATATCTTAAATGTTAAATCTTCAATATTACCTGTATTAAATAATAATCCATTCTCATTATTTTTTATAAGCTCTGGAATACCACCAGTATTACTTGCAACAATACACTTTCCATACTTCATAGCTTCTAAAACAACCAATCCAAAGGTTTCTATAAACGACGGCACTATTACTACATCTACATTTTTATATAATACATTTACATCAGAAATAAACCCTCTAAGCTTTACATACTCTTCTATTCCATATTGTTTAATCTTTTTTCTTAAATAATCTTTATCGCTACCATCACCTGCAATAATGCATTGTATACTTTTACAATGAAACTTATTAATAACATTATCCACAGCCTCCATTAAAATACGTTGTCCTTTAACTTCTTCAAGTCTCCCAATAGTAGTTATAATAATGTGTGAATTTTGTATATCTTTGTTCGTATAATACTCTTCCTCAAAATCTCCTTCATAAGTTTTATTGTAAATAATCTTTAACTTATCCTTATATATTTTGTATAGTAATAGATAATTGTATACATATTTAGATACACATATACACTTATTATTTAATCTTAGCATCCTTTTTTCCAATTTATTTTTCATATTAGCAAATAATTTACCTTTTTGATCATATTCTGCTATTCCATGAACCGTGGTAATCACTTTAACTTTTAATAATTTAGCACAAATTGTTCCTAAAATTGAACTTAACAATCCATTACAATGCACTAGATCAATTTTATAATGAATAATATTGTATATAGTTAATGGTATATAACAAAATGCTAATAATTTATTATTAGGTAGTGATATTGTTATAGCTTTATTTGATACTTTTTTATAAAAATTAGTTTTATTTATAGCTAAAACATACATTTTAAAATCGCTATTTTGAAATTCTTCACATAAATGCTCACAGAATTTTTCTACTCCCCCATATGATCTTCCAATATTTATTAACAATATCTTCATTCTGGTACCTCATTTGCATATAATTTTAATACATATCCAATAACCAAAAATGTTAAAAATGAATTCTCAAATCTTGCAAATCCATAGGATTTTACAGAAGCAATACATATAAACAACAATAAACTTATTGCTATAATATAATATACCTTATTGTTATTTTTTTTCTTAATTCCTTTATTTAAAACGTTATATATTATTCTTACAATAATATATAACAAAAATATTCTAATTCCATTTTCAACAATTAAATGTGATAAATATGAATCACTTAAGGTATTTTTTTCAAAAAGAATACCATCATAACTATTAAAATTTCCATATGTAGCTGATTCATCTCCCCAGGTTCCTAAACCTGTTCCAAAGAAAAATGTACTTTGAAACAATGCAAACGCATCCTTCCAATATGTTATTCTCCCCTCTTCTGTAGAACCTAAATATAATTGTATTTTGTCTATTAAAGAATTTATCGCATATAAAAAAAATGGAATAGTCAAAAAAATCCCAATATTTAATATCCTTAAAGTTTTTTTCTCCCTATATTTAATAGCAATAAAAATTATAATAAGAATAGTTAAAATAAAAGTCATTCTTGAAGTAGAAATAAATATTCCTATTAAATTTAGTAATAACATAATATATTGAAAGAATTTTTTCTTATAAATAAATACTCCATTAACTGTATAATAAAATAATATAAAAAAGCCTACCGCTACATATTCTCCATAAATATTAGGATGTTCTGCTAATCCAAATATTCTTCCACCAGCCACATACAAATTATAATAACTATCCATCTGAGCCTGAGAACTTTGAATACTAGTTGCCCCCACATATGCATTTGTTGGTATAAAATGCATAAGCTTATACGCATTATAGCCAAAAGCATATTCAAATAACCCAGCTAAATTCATACATAAACAAACAAACATATATACTTTTATAATTTTGTTAAATTGCTTTTTATCAATAAAATGATAAGCTATTGTCAAAACTAAAATATTTCGAGTTAATTTATATACTTCATATAATATTCCAATAACTGTTGTATTTATTTGTAGTATAGACATAATTAAGCTAACACTTATCCCTAAAACTAAAAAAATTATATAAAATATTGTAGCTAACTTTAGTTTATGATTCTCATGCCTGTGAGTTTCTTCCAACGACCCTTTATAAGACTTTGCAATAAATACTATAAATAAAATTACATATGAAATATCATCTATTAAAGCTGCTCCTTTAAAATTATTAAAAACCATATATGTTTGAAAAAGAGGAAGAATTGTCATAAAGTACAAAACACCTTCCATACCATCACCTACTTGATATCATATAAATTAAATTTTTTTCTTATAAATTCTCTTATTTTTATATTAGAGTTCCTAAAAAAAAGGAAATATTTAATTAACTTTATTTTATGAAAATTTAATTCCCTATAAATATTGTTTTTTTCCTCATTTATAATGTACTCATAATTATTTTGGGCACTAATACCTCCTAAATTATAAAATACTATCTCCTTTTCAATATATCTATGTATACATTTCTCATAAAACAAGCATTGCATAATTAACTTATAATCTGCACAAAACCTATATTTTGTATCAAAACCATCAAACCTATTTATAAGACTTTTATCTATAAATACAGCTTGGTGGCAAATAGTTCTTCTTACTAAATCTATTTTTCTTAAATTATGCTTATATTTTATTTTTTTACCATCTACAATTGCATCCCCATAGATAAAGTTAATTGATTCATTCTGATTGAATACTTCCATAACATTATTTATAACATCTTTATTCACCAAACTATCATCAGAATTTAAAAAATAAATTATTTCCCCTGTTGCATTCTTAAGCCCCTTGTTCATGGCATCATAGATACCATGATCTTTTTCACTTATTACCTTTGCTATTTTATCCTTATATCTATTAACAATATTTAATGTATTATCTTTTGAAAGTCCATCTATTATCAAAAATTCTATATTAGAATATGTTTGATTCAATATACTATTTATGGTTTTTTCTATACTTCTTTCACAGTTATAAGTTACCGTTATTATTGAAATTCTTTTCATTACCAGTTCTCCTGTTTATTACTTCATTGAATTGCTCTATGTCTCTATATTTAATTATGTGTGCTGGATTTCCACCTACAATTGCACCTTCAGGTACATCCTTAGTTACAACTGCTCCCATTCCAATTATTGCCCCTTTACCTACTTTTATTCCAGGAACTATACTAACATTAACACCAATCCATACATAATCTTCTATAATAACTTTTTTATATATGTAAGTATTATCATATGGCATTTTAATGTTAGATCTATAATTATGATTAGAACTATATATACTACATCTTGGTGCTATATGTACATGACTTCCTATTTCCAATCCACCAGTGGCATCAAAGAAAAACCCTCCCCCTATATGTGTATCTTCTCCAATAGATATATTCTCAGGCGAATTAACCCAAGGATAATAACCTTCATAAACTATTATTTTGCTACCATTCCCAAACATTTTAAACTTTTTTATTAATTTATTATGTTTTACCTTAATAGAAAAATTAATTAGTTTTCCAATTACCATATGAAAATTATCCTCCTAATTATTTTTATAGCTTAGTAAATACTTTCTTAACTCCTCCATATTATTAGGAATTAGAATTTTTCCTTTGCTTTCCTTCTGAAGCCAATTAATATAATTTTCTTTAATTTCACTATTCATATTAAGTATATTAATTATTGATATAACCTTCTTATTACTTTTTAGTGCATATAATAGTCCCAATGATATTCCACCTATTACAACTTTATATTCATTAGAATCTAAAATATATTCTACAGGTATAAAATCCTCATATATCTTTATATCTGCTGTTTGATAATATATTTTATTAAATACAGGATGTGGCTTTATCGCAATTTCATCATTTAAATATATATCCTTAATACATTTAAATATTTCATTACTCGTTCTTATAAAGAGTTCCTTATTTGGTACTAGTTTAATTTCATAAAAATCCGTTTCTAATATTAATATCTTATTATTAATATAATTAATAATACTATCTTTATCCTCTTCCTTTATCTCTAAATCTTTGTAATATTTACCTAACACATATCTATCAATTACAGTAATAAATGCATTTTCAAAATAAACTTTATATTTTACCTTAATTATTGGAGTATTATATATTTTATATAATATTGCTTTTATTTTATTCTTACATACTAATTCAATTTCAGGATCAAATTGGTGATATATTAAATTATTTTCTTCTCTTATTCTATAAAACAAATCAAAAATGTAAACACATTCATTTTTGTTGAATAAATATATTTTATTGCCTTTAATAGTTTTGATATTTCTATAATAAAATTTTTTTATTTCTATAAATTGTTTAATATATTTTATTATATTTAATGTAAATCTTACCTCATATTCATAATAAACTACGTCCTCATTAGGAACTTTCATATACTTTAAAAATTTCACTATATTTTTATTATTAAAAACTATAAATTGAACAGTATTTCCTTTCTTCTTTTCCTTTTCATATATTAAGAATGCATATTTTAACGATGAATATGAAAGTAATATTATTTTAATCAGCTTTCTCCCTCCATTTCTTTATACTCAAATCACGTATATTAAATTCTTTTAAATACGAATATTTTATTATTATTAAATATAAAATTATTAACAATAGTTTAATTACTATAAGAATAAAAATGTTCTTTACATTAAAATAAGAAGTAAAACCTATAATTATAAACTGAATTAATAATGTTAAAAATAATATATTAAAAGGAATCTTAATTCCATAAAACTTATTATTTAACCTATAAACAATATAAAATAATGTTATGTATGTTACTACATTAGTTACCGCTGCACCATATATTCCTATTAATGGAACTAAAATAGAATTACATATCGCATTAACAATAACTGAAGTTACAGTCGCTACAGGTAAATATTTTGTTTTTTTGGTGTAAAACAAACTATTTATAATCATAAAATATAAACCATTAAAAAAATATGAAATAGTTATAAATGGTATTATTTTATAAGCATTAATATATGCAACACTTCCCATAACTATTGTTATTTCTTTTGCAAATAAACATATTAATAAATTTATTATTCCTACAATTAAAATATAGATTTTATTACTCTTATTAAATATTTTTTTTGCCTCTTCACCTTTTTCATTTGCTGTTTTCATAAATATAGGAGACCATGCTTGATTTATAGCACATACTAAAATATACATTAAGGTTCCTATTTTATATGCAAATGAATATATACCAATCTCCGACATATCCACGTATTTATTTAGAAATATCCTATCTAAAAATACAAGTGCCCAACCTGCTATTGAATGTGGTATAACACCAATAGATATTTTAAGCATGCTTAAAATATCCTTTAAATTTAAAAAGAGTAAGTAATATTTTGCTGAAATAATCGCTCCAATTAATAAAAAGATTGTTGAAACAATAAAATAAGATAAAACCATACCTAAAGCACCTAACTTCATAGGCACAATAAATATAATATTTAATACTGCTGTACAAAAAAATTTAAAAACACTTAATATTCCATACATTCTTGAGCTTTCTCTAAATTGTAAAATATAAAAAGGAAACTGTCCAAGTGCAGTAAATACGCCTGTAATAAAAGACAAATTAATTATATATTTACTTGTATTTCTAAATATATTAAATGAAGCCTGATTATTTATAAAAACAAATATAATAATTGCAAATAGTGATATAATCATTAAAAAATTTATAACATTACTATAACTTTTTTTAAATTCTTCAATTGACTTTGCATTATAATAGTAAATACTTAACGTGCTATTTAATCCTAAAACAATAATTACAGATATAATATTTATAAACATATTTACAATATCTATTACTCCAAAATCTGTTGGTGTCAAAAATCTAGTATATATAGGAACTAACAAAAATGACAAAACACTAGTAAGTACCGTCGCAAATCCATAATTAAAAATATGCTTAAAAAGATTCTTAGTAAACTTTGACATAAAAAGACTCCTATCTATAATCTTTAAAATACATTATTAACATGTATTTTTACCTTATCAACTCCAATCTTTTAAATATTAAAATTTGAATTATTTATATATGTTGTGACATATCTTCTACAAATTAAATTTAATGTTGTCTTTATTCTATGTTTAAAAAATACATTAAGATAAATATAGATTTTAAATTGTAGAATATATACTTTATTATTCTTAATATTTAGCAAGTATTTTTATTATCTTCATATCGTCAATTATGTATCTTTTAAACATCCTTTTAGGTTCCTTCATTAATCTATAAAACCACTCTAAACCACTTTTTTGCATCCATCTCGGACTTCTTTTCATATTGCCAGCTTCAAAATCTATAGCTGCTCCAATTGCTAAAGACACAGGTACTTTTAACTGATTTTCGTATGTATATATAAATTTTTCTTGTTTTGGAGCACCTAACCCAACTGCTAATATATCAGGCTTTGCTTCATTAACAATGCTTATAATCCTTTTAATTTCATCCACACTTTTTTCAAAACCATATTTTGGTGAATAGGTTCCTACTATTTTAAGCCCCTTATATCTTTCCATTAACTTACTTGCTGCATTTTTAGCAACTCCTTCTGCAGCACCAAGCAAAAATACTTTATATCCTTTTTCAGCTGCTAACTTACATATGTTAGGAAATAAATCTGAACCAGAAACCTTTTCTTTTATAGGTTTCTTTTTTAATTTTGAAATCCAAATAAGAGGCATACCATCCGTTAAAATTAAATCTGCATTCTCATAGACTAATTTAAATTCATTATCTTCCTCTAACTTTACTATATGATCAACATTAGGAGTTACTACATAATGATATTTACCATCATGTATGAAATCATCAATAATTCTTAGTGATTCTTCCATCGTCACATTATCTATTTTAGTATTTAGAAAATTCATCTTCATAAAAATAACCACCTAACTTTTATTTTGCTTCTATTTTAAACCAATCCAAATATCCTAAAATGGATTTATAATTAAACGCCTTTAACAGTATTAGTAATTACATAGATTTTTATACATTTATTTTTTCCCAACTTCCCCATATCTTTTTAGCATCAAAATATTATTCATATGTTCTGAAATTTTACACAAAAAAACTACGTCAAATTTTAATTTAACGTAGTTCTTAGATTTATATTTGTTTTAACTTTACTTTAAAGTTGGTTTTTAAACTATTTACTCTTATAATAGTTGCAAATCTTAAACACAGCCTTAATTACATCTTCAATATCCTTATCTGTCATAGCTGGAAATAATGGCAAAGTAATAATTGAATCATATAGTTTTTCAGCTTCCTTACATTGACCTTTTTTATATCCCAACTTTTCATAATAAGGATGTAAATATACTGGCATATAATGAACGTTTACTCCTATATTTTCTCTTATCATAGCATCAAAAAATTCTTTTCTTGTACAAGATATCTTTTGATTATTTAACTTTATCACATAAATATGCCATCCTGAATTTGAAAAATCAGCCTCTTTTGGAGTAACTATTTCTTCTAAATCAGAAAAAGCTTCATTATATATATTAGCTATATATCTTCTTCTAGCTATAAATGAATCTAACTTCTTAATTTGACTAATCCCCAATGCACATTGTAAATCGGTAATTCTATAATTATAGCCTAAATCTATCTGCTCATAATACCACTTACCTTGATTTTCTTTCATTAATTCATAATCTCTTGTTATTCCATGGCTTCTAAATAACAACATCCTATCATAATATTCTTTATTATTAGTAGTTATTATTCCTCCTTCACCTGTAGTAATAGGTTTTACTGGATGAAAACTAAACATAGTCATATCTGCTTGTGTACCAACCTTTATACCTTTATACTCTGCACCTAATGAATGTGCACCATCTTCTATAAATATCAAATTGTATTCCTTAGCTATTTCTTTTATTTCATCTATATTTACTGGTTGCCCAGTATAATCAACAGCAATTATAGCCTTTGTCCTTTCAGTTATCTTCCTTTTTATATCTTCAATATCTATATTATAGGTTACCTTATTAATTTCAGCGAAAACTGGAGTACCTCCACAATACAAAACACAATTTGCTGACGCTGCAAAAGTAAGTGATGAAACTATAACCTCATCACCTTCTTTTATGCCAGCTGCATAACAAGCCATATGTAAAGCAGCAGTACCATTACAAACAGCGACGGCATACTTTGCATTAACATATTTAGCTACAGCATCCTCAAATTCTTTCACCTTTGGTCCTGTTGTTAAATAATCTCCTTTTAAAACCTCTACAACACTATTTATATCCTCTTCATTAATCGCTTGTCTTCCATAGGTTAAATACTTATCCCTAACAGGTCTTCCTCCTAAAATAGCTAATGTCTCCACGCATAACACTTCCTAACCCTTTAATTTCAATAAAATATTTGCATAATATCTAAAAGTATAAGTAATTCTATATTTTTTTATACAATTTAAATTTTATAATTATAAAATGATATTATTATCAGCATAACATGTTAAACAATATTTTAGCTAGTAAAAAATTTTATATTAAAAAATATTTCTAAGCCTTTTAAGTATATCGTCTCTCATCTTAATACACTTTCTATAATCAACATCTTTAATTCTAGAATACTCAGCTATAGCTCCACTATTTTTACTATATATAAATAATATAAATTCTTTTTCTTCTTCAGTAAAATTACTCAAAGCCTTTCTTAGATTTTCTATTTTCTCTTTATAGACATACTCTTCTTCAATATTAGTATCAGCTTCTAAATTATCCATAAGCTCAAAGCCCTCATCATTAGTTACATTCAAGCTAGTAACGCCTTTTAACTTCATTGTATTTCTAACTAAAACATTTAAGTTATTTAAAATACTAGCCTTTACATACATAGTAAAATTTCCAACCTTGCCCACTTCATACATTTTTATAGATTTTAAAATTGCTTGATAAGATATTTGCCTCAAATCCTCATCTGTATAACCAACAATAAAATAATGTAAAGAAAACTTATATACTAACGGCTTATACATCTCTATTATCTCTAAAATAGCTTTTTTATCTCCATCTTTTGCTTCAATTAATCGATTTTTTAATATCTCCTCATTACTCTTTACTTTGTTTACTCCTTTATTCAATACCATAGTTATCCCCCCTATTTTCTTATCCTTTCACTATATATTTATAACCCTTTAATCGTATAGACTTATTTGAAAACATTAATAAAGAAAGGTAATTCCATTCGTCATAAATGCATTGTTGCGAACACTATTACCAAAAAATAGCAACATAGGCTTGGCCCTTGTTGTTATTCTAATATACAAATTTCTAAAGCATTAAGTCTTATATCTGCAGCTTGTTTAGATACTCTAAAAGTATTAGCTAACTCACCTATAATCATTTTTCTTACTATGTTTGGATGGTAATTTCTACACTCATAATCATCTATTATATCTCCAACTTCATATTCCTGTTTCAGTTCTTCCGCCCTTTTCTTAAACATTTTTATTGGCATAAGTACCGCTGCAGCAAGATTGTCAGCTTGCCACTCCATCCATTCCTCTGGTGTCTTAGGTATATATACCTTTTCTTCTTGGTATCTACATACCTTTGCCAAAGTTTTATCTTTATAAGAAAGTGCCATAAATCTTAATTGATGTTTATCCCAATGAATCATTTCATGCATTATCGTAAATCTTTCCCTCCCCATATTGTCTGCTTCTAAAATATCACGTTCCACAAGTAAAGTACCTTTTTTATAATTTCTTTTAATAGGTTTATCAATTACTTTATCATAAAGTTCAACAACTCCATCAGAAAATATCATCATCCCCAATGTTTCTAAGCTCTTATCTATATTCACATAATCAATCTCAATATTCATTTGTAATTCTGCTATATCTTCCACTGGAACAGGAATAGGTTTTTCTAAAGCTTCTGGATAGTATTTCATCAAAAATTTAGTTGCTTCACTATCCATATCTTTTTTTCTTATAATTGGTACAAGGTCTTTACTTAATTTCATTATTAAGCCCCCTTATTTGTTATAAGCTTTTATTTCCTCCAAAACGAAACTAATCAATTCAGCATTCTCTAATGTAGACCTACAACTAATTTCAAACCATTGCCTTATTTTTTCTGAGATACTTTTTCTATAAGTATACTCCTCTATTTCAATTCTACAATTTATAAGTACCTTAAAAATTATCTCTTTATCCTCTTGCTGTATACTATAAACTCTTAATACATCTATATCATCAAGATTTGCTTTTGTAACTTTTCGAACCAAATTAGCTCTTAAAGTTAAGTTATAGATAGAATAATTATTTGTAATTTCAGTTTGCAACGAATTAAATATTTCCTTATGGAAATGCTCTTCAATTAGATTTTTAAATATTTCATCCATAAGCTCCCCCATTTTTATTCATCAGCATCTAAAGCTTTTATAAAATCTAACCATGCCTTTTCTATAATGTCTTTCTTACCTTCAAGTTCTTCCTTCTTTCGTGCCTTTCTAAGTGCCGTTCTTGCAAGATTGCTTTCCTTTATATATTCAGGTAGGTCCATAGGAATTTCATTTCTATCTTCTGATGCCATGTCTATCATTAAGTCCATTTCGTCATGTGACATTCCTAGTAGCTTTGCTATCTCTTCAAGCTTATTAATATTTGGCGGATTTCTTCTACCTTTCTCTATATCACTCCAATAAGCTGGAGAAAGTTCTAGAAGTTCTGCCATCTTTCTTAAACTTATATCCTTTGCTTTTCTCTTTTCTACAATAAATTCACCAAATTTGTTTGGCCTCATTAGGTTACACCTCTCTCTTTTATCATAAATTTCTTAAGTACATCACCGTATCATTAGTGCGTGTATGCTTTTATGAAAACATATTACCATATAAATATATATTATGTCAATATTTTACTGTTATTTAAAAGTAAAAATCATTGCTTCCAATTTCTACACTTTTAAATTTTTTTAACAAAAACTACGTTAAACATATATTTAACGTAGACTATAATCTGAATCTATTTATACATTTTTTCATAATATTTCTGATAACCACCAGATGTTATGTTGTTCATCCATTCTTTATTATCTAAATACCACCTAATAGTTTTCACTATTCCTACTTCAAAAGTAGTTTCTGGATACCATCCAAGTTCTTCTTTTATCTTATCTGGAGCTATTCCATACCTTCTATCATGACCTTTTCTATCTTCTACATACTTAATTAAGTTTTCCGTTACTTCTTTATCAACATTTTCATTGATATATCCTATAACAGTTTTTACTATTTGTATATTAGTTCTTTCATTATGTCCACCAACGTTGTAAACCTCACCAAGCCTACCACTATTTATAACCATCTCTATAGCTTTAGCATGATCTTCAACATATAACCAATCTCTTATATTAAGTCCATCTCCATATACTGGCAAATCCTTATGACTTAAACAGTTATTTATTAAAAGTGGTATAAGTTTTTCCGGAAATTGATATGGACCATAATTATTGGAACATCTTGTTATGTTAATAGGCATTTTATAAGTATCAGAATAAGCTTTAACCATTAAATCTGATCCTGCTTTACTTGATGAGTATGGGCTATGTGGATCTAGTGGTGTAGTTTCCATAAAATATCCTGTTTCCCCTAGTGACCCATAAACCTCATCTGTTGATATGTGAAGGAACTTAACTTCTTCTTTCCATCCATCTCCTGTTTCCCATGCATTCTTTGCACAATTTAAAAGATTAACTGTTCCAAGTACATTTGTCTTAACAAATACTTCTGGTTCTCTTATACTTCTATCAACATGTGATTCTGCTGCAAAATGTACTACATAATCTATTGCATATTTTTCAAAAAGACTTGTTACTAATTCATTATTACAAATATCCCCTTGAATAAAAATATATCTTTCATCGCTTTCTATTGATTTTAAATTCTCTAAATTTCCTGCATAAGTTAACTTATCTAAATTTATTATCTTTATATCTTCATATTTATTAAGCATATACAAAATAAAATTTGAACCTATAAATCCAGCCCCACCTGTTACTAAATAAGTTTTCATTTATCTCCCCCTAGCTATTTTATAACATTATTTATAAAATTCTCCAACGCCAACTCCCATCGTCTCATTTCATCACCAATAGTACATCTTAGCATCATATTATCAAGAGACGAATACTCTGGTCTTCTAGCTGTTTTTTTAGAAGCTAACCTTGAAAATTCTTCAGATGTACATGGCAACACTTCACAATCTATATTTGAAAGTTTCATTATCTTATTAGCAAAATCATACCATGTACATTCTCCCTTGCCTGTACAATGATAAGTTCCATATTCTTCTGTTAATATTACCTTTAATATCTCATAGGATAAATCATTTGCTGATGTAGGATTCCCTAGCTGATCGTTAACTACCTTTAATTCATCTCTAGTTTTGCCTAACTTCATCATAGTATAAACAAAGTTATTTCCTATATATCCATAAAGCCAAGCAGTTCTAACTATAAAATATTTATTAGAAAATTCTTTAACAAAATTCTCTCCTTGTAGTTTAGACTTACCATATACACTACAAGGTACTGTAGCATCGTACTCTTTTAATAATCTTTTATCCTCCCCACTAAATACATAATCAGTAGATATTTGTACAAGTTTTGCACCTATAGCTTCACAACCTATAGCCAAATTTCTAGGTCCTATAGCATTTACCTTAAAAGCTATATCTTCATTTTCTTCACAAACATCTACCTTTGTATAAGCTGCACAATTTATAACAACATCTGCTTTTATCTCATCTAGAGTTTCCTTAACCTGTTTAAAATTTGTTATATCTAATTCTTCTCTATCTAATGGAATAACTTCTGATTCTTTATATACTTCACTTATAGTTCCTATTTCAGCGAACCCAGCTTTAATAACTCTTCTTATTTCATTACCAAGTTGTCCTTTGGAACCTGTTATTACTATTTTCAAACTACACACCTACCTTAGTTCGAAAATTGACAATTAAGAATTAGTAATTTACAATTGTTAATTTTCATATTTGCTCCAAGTTTAATATATAAATGAAATATCTAACTCTTTAAGTGTCTTTTGTTTTTTATCCTTTTCTGATAGTAAAACTTCTTCCACTTTTCCCAAAGGCCACTTTATTCCTAAATCTGAATCATTCCATAAAATCCCCTGCTCATACTCTGGCGCATAAAAATTTGTACATTTATAATTAAACACAACTTCATCCGATAAAACTAAAAATCCATGAGCAAAACCTTCTGGTATATAAAACTGTTTCCCATTTTCTCCTGTAAGTATTATTCCTTCCCATTCACCAAATGTTGGTGAGTGTTTTCTTAAATCAACAGCTACATCAAAAACCTCTCCATTTATAACTCTAACAAGCTTTCCTTGGGTATGTTTTATCTGAAAATGAAGTCCTCTTAACACACCTTTCTTAGATTTTGATTCATTGTCCTGTACAAATTTCATAATAAGACCAGCTTCAAAAAACTGCTTTTTATTATAACATTCCATGAAATACCCTCTATTATCTACAAACACCTTAGTCTCTATTATATATAATCCTTTTATCCTGGTTTCTATAAACTTAAAATTACTCATATCTCCATTTTCACTACCCCTGTATTATTTCCATTAAATATCTTCCATATTTTGTTTTCTTTAATGGTTTTGCTAATTCTTTAACCTGCTCTTTAGATATTAATCCTTGCTTATAAGCTATTTCTTCTAAACAAGCAATATATGTTCCCTGTGTATTTTGTATAGCCTCAACAAAATTAGATGCTTGAAGCATTGAAGCATGTGTACCTGTATCAAGCCAAGCCATACCTCGCCCTAATAATGTAACCTTTAAAGCCCCCTCTTTCATATAAAGCTTATTTAAATCAGTTATTTCAAGTTCACCTCTTGCTGAAAACTCTAATCCTTTAGCCTTTTCTACAACTGTATTATCATAAAAATAAAGTCCTGGCACTGCATACTTTGACTTTGGCTTCTTAGGTTTTTCTTCTAAAGATAAAACCTTTCCCTCCTCATCAAACTCTACTACTCCAAAAGCCTTTGGCTTTTGTACATAATATCCAAATATCATTGCTCCACTATCTAAGGAAGCTGCTTTTTTTAAATATGAGGTGAAATTTTGACCATAAAAAATATTATCACCTAAAACCATCGCCACATTATCAGTTTCTATAAACTTTTCTCCTATTATAAAAGCTTCCGCTAATCCATTTGGTACTTCTTGAACTTCATATTCTATTCTTAAACCTAAATTTGAACCATCTCTAAACAATTCCTTAAAACTCGGTAAATCTCTTTTTGTAGATATTATAAGTATTTCATTTATCCCTGCTAACATTAAAACAGACATCGGATAATATATCATCGGCTTATCATATATTGGAACCATTTGCTTTGACATAGCTTTTGTTACTGGATATAACCTTGTTCCTGAACCACCTGCTAATATTATTCCTTTCATATTTTTATACCTCAATAATCTAATTCTGATTTCAAATAAAAAAAGTTTATACATATAATAATTTTTTATATGTATAAACCTAGTTTAAATATATGCTCTAAATTAAATTTTATGTTTTAAAACAAAAAATAAAAAAAGTACCCTATAAAATAGACGATTAGAAAAGTCTATTTTATAAGGTATATTTTAAATCTCTATTTAATTTATTTTTATATTTATTAATCTATTTTAAATTTTATTTATTAATTATTAAGAACATTCGATGATTTTTACTTTTATAATTTTTACTACATTATCAACTTATTAATTCTTAATAAAAACTCAACTTAAAATTATCGCTTATCATTATAGATGTACTCTTGTACTTCTTTCTTTAGCTTTTCCTTATCAACAACCATATGATACTCATTAGTTACAACATGCTGAGCTTCTTCAGACTTAGGAAAATAATTGCTCTCAAAAGTATGTATCTTATTTAAAACCACCCATTGTCCTATATCAGAAATTTCGCCAATACTTAAAGTTGTTGTAACATCTGGTAATATATCATTAGCATACTTTAGTCCATCAACATAGCCAGCTTTTGATATTTTATCTAAAACCGCTTGTAAAACAATTCTTTGCCTATTAGTTCTATCAAAGTCATTACCTGTTGTTCTATTTCTACTATATCCTAATGCTTGCATACCGTTTAATGTATTAACACCAGCTTTTTTAATAAATATAGGTTCTATTTTAAGTTCCCCTTTACACAAATTATCAATAATAGTATTAGTAGATTGTAACTCATCTTGTTTTATATCTATATCTACTCCTCCAAGCTTGTCTATAATCTTGATAAAACTCCCAAAATCCACCTTAACATAATCTGTTATATCGAGACCAAAATTGTAATTCATAGTTTTGACAAGAAGTTCTGATCCACCAAAAGCATAGGCATTATTCAAATTCTTTTCACCAATTCCTGGTAATGTAAGTAGCATATCCCTCATAAAAGAAGTAGTTTTTATTTTTTTATTTTTTCTATCTACAGAAATAACTATCATACTATCTGATCTCCCATGATCATCAACAGTTCCTTCATCTGATCCTATAAGCAAAATGTTCTTAACTTTATTTTCTTTAGCTAGTTTTTCTGCCTCATCACTAATTTGAAGATTCTTCTTATCATCATTAATGCTAACTCTATTCGCTCTACTATAGAGCTTATAGATTGAAGTAGCACCAGCTACTAAAATAATTAATAATACTACTATTATACTAATAATTATTTTAAATTTTTTTGACTTCCTCTTTTTTGTAGTTTTATTTTTTTCTTGCATTTGTGTATGAATACTCATAAATAAACCTTCCTTTTTAGTTATTATATATTTTTCTACATTTAAAGTTACTTCAATATATAGACTTATTTGAAAAAATTAGAATATCAAATATTTTATATTAAAATGCCTCCATTCTGCAAATCTAACATTTTCTGAAATATTTGCTTATGGAGGTAATTTATAAACTATAATAACTAACTATTACTTTTCATTTATTTTATATTATTGATCAATACTTTATTAATTTTAATAAAGCTTTCTTAAACTAAACTTATATTATAAAACTAAGTCATTTTACTGCTGTTAACTTATGCTTGTCTATTTTCTCTTAAATTTAATAAAGTTTCATTTATTAAAGTTGATGATGTACCCTTATAATAAGGAAAATATATTATTTTAACCCCTACTTCTTTAAATTGTTCTTCATATTTATTCCATTTATCCGAGTTATACCAATCATCTCCTACAAATACTATATCAAATTTCAACTTTTCCCAAGCCTCAAATTTATTCATGCTTTCTTGTGGAATAACAGCATCAACAAATTTAATATTTCTTACTATCTCTAATCTTTCTTCAAAAGGAATAACAGCTTTTTTATTTTTATATGCTACTAATTCATCTGTTGTTACACCAACAATTAATTTATCACACATACTTTTTGCATTCTTTAACATATTTAAATGTCCAATATGAAATAAATCAAAAACCCCAGTTGTATATCCAATTACCATTATAATTTCTCTCCTTTTAATTGCACTTAATTTTATTTAAAAATAAACTTTTAATATATCCATTCTTTAAGAAAATATTTTTTCCTAAAAAGTTCTATATTGATGAACATCCAAATTATTTGTCCAGCTCTAGAATTATTTTTACTTTCTTCAATTAACTCATTAATTTTTTCAAACTTTAACCAATATGCATCTGTTAATATTTCTTTTGCTTCTAACTCTAACAATTCCATCCACTCATTTAATGGTACTGGAAACCCTACTTTTTTTCTTTCAATAATTTCTTTTGGCAAATACTTATATCCAATTTTTTTAAGTAAATACTTTGGAATATCATTTACTTCACTATATATATTAGAAGAAACTTTTCTTGATTCTTTTTTTAATTTTTCATCCTTCCATTTAAGTTTAAGTTCGTAAGGAATATTTTTATATGAGTATTCAATAAGTTCATAATCTAAAAATGGTACACGCGCTTCAACACCAGCTAACATAGTTGTTATGTCTACTCTATGTAATAATCCCTTTACATGATATTTATGAAAAAATCTAAATACATTTTCCTCATTTAATTTATTTTTAAATTCTTCACCTAACTTTTCATCAAATTGGTTACGTAATTTTGTTGAAGTTCTAAGATACTTATCTCGTAAGTTTCTAGGAACATACTCATATTTATTAATAAAATAATCATAAAAACTTTTATCTTCATTGTCTAAATTTTGATAATCAAAAGGAGATCTGAATATTTTCCCATACCCTCCCATTAACTCATCTGCACCTTCTCCAGATAAAACAACAGTAATTTTTTCTTTTAATATTTTTGACATTACAGCAAGTGGTATCTCATTTGGAACACCTAGTGGTGCATCTTTATATGAAATTACTTCATTCATTGTATTAAAATAATTATCTGTATTTATCTGTATTTCATGATGTATAGTGTTATATTTTTCTGAAACTAATTTGGCATAGCCAAACTCATTCATTTCTGGGAATCCTATTGTATATGTATTTATTTGTGTTTTCAATGTTTCCGTTGTTATAGCCGTAATTAAACTGGAATCAACTCCTCCACTTAAATATGTTCCCAATGGCACATCTGAGATTAATCTTCGCTTAATTGCATCAATAATTTTGTTGTTAAACTCTTCTGTAATTTTATCTTCATCATAATTACAATCCATATTAAATTCATCAGGTAAATTCCAAAATCTCTTTTTACAAAAATTCAATTCACTATCAATAGAGACAAAAGTTCCTGATTCTAATTGATAAATTTCCTTAAAAAAGGTATACGGCTCTCTAACATACCTATATCCTAAATATTCATCAATTGCATCTTCATTAAATTTTGCTTCAACAAGACCACTATTTAATATTCCTTTAATTTCTGAAGAAAACACAATCCTATCATTATCCATGAAAAAAAATAATGGTTTTACTCCCATACGATCCCTAGCCAAGAATATTTTATCATTTTTCAAATCATAAAGAGCTATTGCAAACATTCCATTAGCATTTTTTAAGAATTCTTCAAATCCAAACTTTTCAACATATGCTAGTATTACTTCTGTATCTGAAGATGTTTTAAAATCATATCTTACTCTCTTTTTAAGCTCTAAATAATTATATATCTCACCATTAAAAACAATTATCCATCTACCTGAATTAGAAATCATAGGTTGATTAGCTCGTGAATTTGTATCAATAATTGATAATCTTCTATGTCCCAAAGCAATTCTTTTATCAAACAGCCTATAATTTCCATCATCTGGTCCTCTATGAGCAATACTATTATTCATTTTTTCTATTCTATAACCAATATCATTAATTATACTTTTGGAAAATATTCCATTTATTCCGCACATGTTCACCACTCCTCAAATCCTAAAAATTTCACTTTCTTAAATGCATTTTTTGTTTTATATATGTTGTAATATGCTTTTTAGAATCTAATTCGCAAATTACCTTTAAATTGCCTGTAAATTATCTTTAACAATTATTTCATTTATTACTTTTTACAAACTGAATCTTTTTATAGCTTGATAATCTCTAATCATGGACTTGCATCTTTTTATCTAAAATTAATTTTTCATTCGAATAATTATCCATTGCAGATAACCTTATTTATCCAATTAATAACCTCCAATGTTGCTACTCCCCGTTCCTTGTTACCTAAATACTCAAGAAATTTTTCACTTCTTTTTATCATCTCTTCTTCATTCATACTTTTTATTCCCTCTAATAATTCACTAGATGATTTTACAATATATAATGGAATGTCATTAATATCTAAATAAACACCTCGTTCTTCTTTATATTCATCATAGTCTTGCATAAACAAAAATATAGGCCTCTTTAATAATGAAAAATCGAAAAATGCAGATGAATAATCAGTAATTAGTACATCCGATATACTTAACAGTTCTTGCATATCAGGATATTCAGATACATTTAAAATTTTATTTCCGTACCTACATTCCAATTCTTGCAAATTTATTTTATTTGCTACATTAGGATGAAATCTTACTAATAAAATACAGTCATTAAGATAATATTTCTCAAATTCAATTAAAAGTGATTTTATATTAAGTTCTTCAAGTTGATTTAATCCATTTTTTTCAATATCATTCCTAAATGTAGGTGCAAAAAATATAATTTTTTCATTTTTTAATCCTAATATATTTTTAACTTTTTTATTAATAATATTATAGTCATCATAAAATATATCATTTCTAGGCATACCTGATTCTAATATTTTTCCATCATACCAAAAACAATTCTTTAATATTCTTGTTGAATATTCATTTCCTGATAATAACAAATTAATATTTTTAGAATCATATATTGAATTTTTGTGATAATTATCTGTTAATTTTTTTCCTGCATCCTTCTCTATTTTTTTCAATGGTGTACCATGCCATGTTTGAATATAATATTGTTTCGCTCTCTTCCTTACATAATATTCCTTCCTCGCATTATCAATCCAGATACCTGCTGTAACCATTTCGTAAATTGCTCTTAAAGATCCATATTTAACTATTCGTATTTCTTTTGGAATATCATTATCATTAATTAATTCTTTTCTCAATAACCAAACCATATCATATTTCAATTTTTGATTTATAATTTCTTGAGCTATGTATTTGGCATTATCAGAATATCCATTTCCATAATAACTACAAAATACAATTTTCTCAGATTTTATTCTGAAAATTCTTAATAAATAATATAAAAAGGTTATAAATTTATGATAAATATTTGATAACATTGTATATAATAAATTATTGTTATTAAATACTTTTTTCAGATAATTCTTCATATATATTAACTATCTCCCTATTGTTTTTAGCTTTTATTATATAGAATACTCTTAAAATTAATACTATTGTTTCAGTTATACATGTCAATATAGATATTATTATAAAAGTTAATTTATTAATAAACATTAAAAAAACTAATCCTATAATATGAAAAATTGAAGCATATACAACTGACATATTAGCTTCTTTTACTTTTCCCATTGCTCCAAGAACAGGAAAGCCTAAAATATATGATGGTAAAGCAATAACAACCATTGGTAACATTACTCTAAAAATAGGAACAGCTTGGACATATTCTTTCCCACATAATAAAAGCACTATTGGTTTGGCAAATATATACAATATTAAAACTCCTATACATATTAGAGGTGTTAATATTATTATTATTTTTTTTATAAACTTATAATTTTTTTGTTTTATCATATATGGATATAAACTATCTGCAATAGGACTAATTAAACTTTTAACACTTCCTATAAGCGAATTTGCTGATCCAAATTGTGCAAGTGCACTATTATTATAATTAAATCCTAATATAAAAGTATTACTAGCCCCATATATAGTAGATGCTATACGTGATAAAAAAAATATTGATGATTCTTTTAAAACTATTATACATTCATTAATAGTTGATAAATTCACTTTGATTTTTAACTTTTTAAATATAATTATCCACATTATTATTATCACTGCTATATTAGAAACAGCTGTTAATATAGGAATATAAATATATTGTTCTGAATTTTTTACAAAAATAAATATTGATACAGTATATAAAGCTCTAGAAATAATAGTTGTCATTGTTATTTTTTCCATCTCTTCAAGTCCTCTGAACAAAAAATCTGGAATAAATATACTTAACGCAATAGGTATATATGATAATAATAAAAATAACTCTTTATCCTTAAATATTTTTATATTCGATATTAGAAGCATAATTATTATTAATCCAAATAACCATAATATTAATTTAGACTGTATCACAGAAGTTAATATTTTACCCAATTTTTTCTTATTATTTCTATATAAAGAACATTCTTTTGTAGCTGATAATAAAAATCCAAAATCAACACTCATTTGAAAATAAACCATAGTTGCATTAACAAAAACCACTATTCCATATTTTTCAGGACCTAATACTCTTGTCAAATATGGAAAAGTTAGTAATGGAAATATATATCCTGATATTTGCATAATATATAACATTATTGTATTAGAAAATAATGTTTTGATTTCTTTATTTTTTTTCATTTAAGTCTCCTCAAATATGTATTTTTCATCCTTTTTGAATCTTATAATATTTCTGTTAATAATACATTATTATTATTTTTTTTGAAATTTAAAATAATATACATAAATATAAATGGAAAAAACAATACTATAGAACTTTGTGCTTCTATCATTATTATAAGAAACATTAATCCAATTAAAGAAATAAGCATAATACTTAAACTTTTATTTAAAAATTCTTTGAATAAATTTACAAAAAGTATTATTATTGGTATAAACCCAATTATTCCAAATTGCATCATAAAGCCAATAATAGTATTATGTACTGTATAATCAACCATAATACGACTACTGATAGCATCTATTGTCCATATCATTCCAGTACCCCAAAAAGGACTAGTTTTAAATGTCTCCCACCCATAATTCCAATCTAAAAGTCTTTTTTGATTACTTCCATCATTATAACTTTCCATAAAAAACCTTTGAATTAATTCTTCAGGAATTAATTCATATATAATAAAAATTATTATTCCTATTATAATTATTTTTATTATAAATTTCTTATTATCTTTACAAAGAAGCATAATTATTCCTAAAAATAACGCAACAACTCCAGCTCTTGAACCTGTTAATAATATTGCAAGAGATATTATAGCTGCAATTATATAATATAATAATTGTTTTGTTTTTTTCTTAGAAATAATACCCTTGTTAAAAGCTAATAAAGAAGGTAAAAACATGTATGCAGCTAAAAAATTACTATCATAAAAATTTATTTCTGAATAAAAAACAGAATATCTAGTAACACCTGGGTATGGAGCTTGCATTTGTTTTAACAAAATTATTGCAAATATCAAACCTGAAAAAATATATGATATATTAATAATTTTTATTTCTTTGGGTTTAAATTCAACTATTGACATAACAAATAATAATAAAAATAACATGTAATAACTCATTACAGTATCAAATTTTGAAGGTAATTGAAGAATATATGTAATAAAAGTGATATATAATAGTATGAATATTATACAATAATGTTCAATTCTTAATTTTATTTTTCCTTTTACCAACATAAATATCATCTGAAAACAACCTACTATTATAGTAGCTATAGGAAGAATATAATATTTACCTAAATTAAAAAACTGATCATTACATTTAAAAACAAATAATATAGTTAAGCATAAAAAACAAGTAGTAATACTTATCGGAATACTTTTCTTATTAATATGATTATCGTTTAATTGATTATTTAACATTTTCACTCCTAATTATTAAAAAATTTTATTATATTTTTTATTTGAAATTATTTATCAATTGAAATATCAAAATCTGGCATATTTATTTTTGGTATAAAAGCAGAAGTAAAACTAGATAATCTTATTCTATTTCTTATATCATAATTTTTTTATTAAACTTCAACTAAATTATTTTCTTTATAAAATTTATAAAAATAATATTAACAATTAAATAAAACTATTATTTTAAGTTTAAATATTGTTATTAAATATAACTTATGGCTACTAAATAATCTTTCAACTTAAATTATATTATTTAACATAATTTTTTTATTATATTGCCTTAAAATCTGATAAATATTATAGCTAATATACACTTATCTATACTTTAAATAGTTTCTGCTTTTTGATATATTAATTATATATTTAGAACTTTTATTTTGTTTATATCTTAAATTCATAAAATAATACTTATCATTAAAAAGCTTAAATACTTATTTAAATATTTTTTAACACTTCTTAATTATTATGTTCTATATAATTTTCACTCAACTCATAAACTATATTACTAAAATTTATTCAGTTAAAATAATTTATTATTTAAATTTTGATTTAAATTGCAAGATTTTTTCATAGAAAAATATGTATTATTAAATATATATATTTATTTATCCTATTTCTTTTATTGAATTTATTTAATTTATAACATAATTTTAAAATTAATAATTTATAAATTATATTAAGCAATTTTAATATTAAATAATATACTTCTAATATAATTTAATATTTTTAGATTTAAATAGCTTTCATTTTTAACAAAAAACAAAAATATTTGTTTAGACTTAGGAAGAGTCTTAATATATTCATTTTTATACCAATTAGGATAAATTCTTGTAAACTCTTTGATAATTAAATCTAATTCATTTTCTTTGAAATCACTTTGTATCCCATTTAATATAGCTCCATACATAACTATTTTTATACCTATAAATTCTATTTCTTTCTTAAAATCTTTATTTATATTTTGATTAATATATTCATATGCATCTAAAATAGAATTCACAATACAATTATTTTTTGGTTTGTTATTTGAAAGTGAATTAATTCTATAATAATAATTATATAAATTTTTAGAAATAATTCCATTTTTTTTAGACTTAGATAACAAAACTGGAATTATAGCAACATCTTCTGCATTAAATTTAGCAGGTATAAGAAGATTATCAAATAATTTTTTATTAATTAACATGCAACATAAAGAATCAAAGGAATATGCTAAAAACTCTTTTTTACTAAGGCTATTTTTCAAATTTCTTGTTGGACTCATAGCCTTCTTTTTTCCATTGTCATAAACTCTAAAATAATCACACATAACAATATCTAAATCTTCATTAATAGCATCGTTATACATGTTTTCCAAATAATCCAATTCATACCAATCATCACTATCCATAAATGAAATATAATCCCCATTGGCAATTTTTATTCCTTTATTACGAGATACACCTGGACCACTATTTTTATCATTTTTTATTAATTGATATATTAATGAGGATTTTTCTAAATATTTTAATAATAAATTATATGTTTGATCCGTTGAACAATCATCTATAAATATAACTTCAAATTCCTTAAAAGTTTGATTTTCTAACGACTTCAAACAATTTTTCATTAAATGATATGAGTTATAACATGGAACTATAACTGTAACTTGGGGCATTTTCTTTATTCCTTTCCATTTCTTGATAACTTTTTTATTATCATATCTATATTTTTATTGTAATATTTTTCAACTTAAAATTTAAAAATTTTATTATACATTTCTTTATTTTACACTTATTGGTTAGTTTATTATTCAATCTTATTTTATCATATAATTCGGTATTTTTCACTTTATATTTTCTTACTGCACCAAAATAAAGTGCAAATATTATACTATCCCAACTATACAAATTAATATTATTTTTTTCTTTAAATTCTTGAAGTTGTCCTGCTATATACATTTTATGTATACAATTTTTATAATTTAATGCACTCATTATAGATCCTTCTCTTATTCTATAAAAATAAAAATCTATTGGAAAGTATTTAACTTTTTTAGCATAAAATATAGTCATAAACATAAACAGGGTATCTTCATGTAATAACCCTTCCTTAAAAAATAATTTATTATTCTGCAGCATCTCTCTTTTATAAAAATTCGTAACAACTTCAACTCTAATAGAATCATTATTTTTTTCAAAACTCTTTTCCCAAAAATCAATCCCTGTACATATATTTAATTTTGATAACTTTTTTCTCCTTCTTTCCATATCTTTTGTAATATAAGCACCATCATCTCCAAGATATTTCAATTCTCCAAATATTATGTCTAAATCTTCTTCTTTACCATTTTCAAATAATTCATAATATTTTTTCCAGTCTATGTAATCATCACTATCTATAAAAGATATATACTTTCCTTTAGCCAAATCTAATCCTGCATTTCTTGCACCGGAAAGTCCCTTATTTTGTTGTATTATTACCTTTGTTTCTTCAGGATACCTATTTTTATATGTATCTATAATTTTTTGACTTCCATCAGTTGATCCATCATTTACAATAATAATTTCCTTATTAATTCCCTCAATAGAATAAATCGAATTTAAACAATTTTCCAAATATTCTTCCACATTAAAAACAGGAATAATAATACTTAGATCCATCACATTTCTCCTTGTATAACATATTATTATTTTTTTATAAGTTTGCTTTTATTACTATCTATCATATATTTTTTTTCAGAATAAGACATTCCTTCTATATTAACTCCATATCCTTTATTTTTATCAAGATACTCTTCAATTGTGCCTATTTTTTTAGCAGGATTTCCGCCAATAATAATTCCTTTTTCATTAAAGCTTTTAGTTACAACACTCCCTGAACCAACAATAATATCATCTGCTAATGAAATTCCCGGAAGAATAGTGACCCTAGCACCTATAAAGCAGTTTTTACCTATTATAATTTCGCCAAATATATCAGTATATTTAGAGCATACCTTACAAATACTATTATCATGAGTAATTAATTGAACATCATTAGAAATAGTAACATTGTCATTGATTGTAATTAAATATGATTCCGATGTTATTATATTAGAATAAATATTACAATTTTGTCCTATAAACATTCCACTTTTTCTAAAAAATCTTATCATATAATTCATATTTCTACCTGTTAATATGTAAATAAACTTTGCAATCCAATACTTTAAAAATGTCATAATTCCTCCATAATTTAATATTATATTTTATAACGTTATATTGCTTTCACTTTCAATTGTGTTTGTAGTTACCGTTTTTATTTTATTATGGAGTAACCAAATTGGTGTCTTAATTAATCCTATAAATGTTCCAAAGCCATAATACAAATGAATTAAAAAAAACAAAATTGGTAAGCTAATAAAATAAACACAAAATTTCTCTTTTATTGTAGATAAAATACTCATACCTATAGCTGCAAAACAGTACATTGACCATAAAATAATAGCAGGTGTTTTTATACCATTCAATAACATAATGGTAGTAATAATTATAAATATAAAAAATACAAGTGGCACAAGGTGATAAATAGAAAAGCACTTCGGACATACACCCATTGTTAAACCAATCCAATATCCATTTGAATATTTCTGTTTTAATAATTTCGAAAATGTATTTCGTGAATATCTAAATGAATATATTTTAGGATCCAAAAGAAATTTATATCCTGCCTTTTTCATTCTATAATGCATCTCATTGTCCTCAGTTCTGACAAGTCGTTCGTCATACAATCCAACTTTTTCAAAGACTTCTTTTTTATATGCCGCAAAAGCTATTGTTTTCACATACCTTTTTTCGCAACTCCTTCTAAATTGAGCTACACCTCCACCAAATGCAGAATTTTCAGCCAATAATAATGTTCTTCCCCAATTACTTTTAGTTTCTACAATACTCTGTACTCTCCCACCACATATTTTTTCATTTTCCTCAATACACTTCACATTATTTTTTATAAAATCTTTAGGTATAGAAGTATGCGCATCTACCCTTAATATAATATCTCCCCTGCTTTCTTTTAACGCAATATTCCATCCACAAGGTAATGTCCTTTTATAATTATCTAAAACACATATACGTGAAAAATCATTTGATGCTCCTTTAAATTTTTCCATTACTTTTCTCGTATTATCTTCTGAAATTCCATCAACTAATATAATTTCAATATTTTCATGATTATAATCCTGTTTTTTTATATCCTCTAAAAGTTCATTAAGTTTTTCTCCAGCATTATAAGCTATTATAATAAATGAAACTAACATGAAACCCTCCCTAAAAATTATTATTTTTCAATATGAATACAATGTTTTTAAAATTAAATTTCTATCATAACCAATACTCAAACTTTTCTATATATTTTATGTTAAGTTCAACTTTCCTTGCCATAGTCTCTTCTATATGAACTTGTTATAGATTTTCACATTATGTAAGAATTATATTCTAATTTCTATATTTTATAGATGCAAAATATATAATTCCATATCTTATATTAAGCACAATTTATTGGCATCCACCGTATAATTAATTCTATATACTTAGAAATTACTTGCTTCAAACCCATAAAACCCATATCTACTAGAAAATTATTAATAAATTATGATAATTTATACATATTTTAAAAAAACACCTTCTTCATTTTCTAAACTTCTTAAAGCTCTATTTTTCTCTAACTGTAATACTAAAAACTCCCCTATATACTTCACAAACTAATTTAATTAATATTAAAGAAATTCTTTCAAACACTTTATAACATATTCTACATTTTCATTATTAAGCAAAGTATTAAGAGGCAAAGTAATTTCATTCTTATACATAGCCACAGCATTAGGATAATCATTAATATCAAAACCTAATCTTTTATAAGCTGTTAACATTGGTAATGGTTTATAATGAACGTTCGTTGCCACTCCCTTATTAGCCATAAGTTCTATAATATTATTTCTATCTTCTTCATTCTTATCAATTAATCTAACCAAATACAAATGTCCGCTTGATTCATATTCATTTGTAAAATGTTTCAATGTGCTAATATTTTCATTTTCATAAAAACACTCATCATATTTTAAAATTATTTCTTTCCTTTTATTAAGTATACTTTGATATCTTTGTAATTGCACAATACCTATAGCTGCCATTATGTCAGTCATATTACATTTATAAGCTGGTTCTAATATATCATATTCCCATGCACCTAATTTAGTTTTTGAAAGTGCATCCTTAGTTTGTCCATGTAGTGATAAAATCATATAACTTTTATATATATCTTCATTATCAATACCCTTAATATTTCTCCAAACAACTGCTCCACCTTCTGCTGTTGTAAGATTTTTTACTGCATGAAATGAAAAACTTGTAAAATCTGCTACTTCTCCACTCATTTTTCCTTTATAACTTGCTCCAAATGAATGTGCCGCATCTGCTATAATAGCTATTCTACCAATTGCCTTTTGAATATCATTCTTAGGAATAAACAAATCTTTTTTATTATTTACCACTTCAAAAATCTTATCATAATCGCACATTACCCCTGCAATATCAACTGGAATAATAGCCTTAGTTCTCTCTGTAATTGCATCTGCAATTGCATCATAATCAATATGAAAAGAATTTTCTCCCGAATCCACCAATACAATCTTTGCTCCTACATGATGAATAACACTTGCTGAAGCTGTATATGTATAAGCCGATGTAATAACTTCATCGCCTTCACCAATCCCAAGTAATCTTAAAGTCATCTCCAAACATGCTGTAGCTGAATTCATTGTAACCGCCCTATCTGTGTTACAATATTTTGCAATTTTTTCTTCAAATAATTTTGCCTTTCTCCCAGTAGTAATCCATCCTGATTTTAAAACTTCTATTACTTCATTAATTTCATCTTGTGTTATATCTGGTGGCGAAAAAGGTATTCTCATATATTCATTCTCCATTCATTTTAACTATATATTAATTTTCATTTTATCTATTTCGTTGCTGCAATCTCTTCTAATTCATTTTTCTTATAAGTAGGCACTATCTCTTCAACCTTTTCAACAATACCTTTTGCATCTTCTTTTTCAACAAATTCTTGTAACTGTTCAAAGTTTTCTTTAAGCTCTTTAAAATTAATAACCATAGGTCTTCCAATAAATATTTTCTCATGAACAGTGTTTTGTAAGCCTTCTTCAGCCATTAATAATTCTTCATAAAGCTTTTCTCCAGGTCTTAATCCAGTTACTTCTATTTTCATATCCACATTAGGTTCATATCCTGAAAGCCTTATTAAGTCTTTTGCTAAGTCATATATTTTAACTGGCTTGCCCATATCCAACACAAATATTTCTCCACCTTTAGCATAAGCACCCGCTTGAAGTACAAGTTGTGCAGCCTCTGGTATAAGCATAAAGTATCTTGTTATGTTCTTATGTGTTAATGTCACAGGGCCACCTTCTGCTATTTGCTTTTTGAACAACGGTATTACTGAACCGTTACTTCCAAGTACATTTCCAAAACGAACTGCTACATATTCTGTTTTACTTATTTTATCTATAGCTTGTATTATCATTTCACAAATTCTCTTAGTAGCCCCCATTATATTAGTAGGATTTACTGCTTTATCTGTTGATATTAATACAAATCTATTAACTCCAAAACTATTAGCACATTCTGCTACATTTAAAGTACCAAAAACATTATTTTTAATAGCTTCTGTAGGATTAAATTCCATTAAAGGCACATGTTTGTGTGCTGCAGCATGAAATACTACCTCGGGCTTATAATCTTTAAATATTTGTTCTAGCCTTCTTCTGTCTCTTACTGAAGCTATAAATACCTTTTGATTTAATTCTGGGTACTTTCTTAAAAGCTCATTTTGAATATCATATGCGTTATTTTCATAGATATCTAAAATCAAGAGTTCCTTGGGATTAAATCTCGCTATTTGCCTACATAGCTCTGACCCAATCGATCCCCCACCTCCAGTTACTAAAACAACTTTATTAGTTAGGTATTCCGATATACCATTATGCTCTAGCTTTACTTCTTCTCTTCCTAATAAATCCTTAAGATCAACATCTCTCATCTTATTTAAATTAACCTTATTATCCATTAGCTCGTACACACCTGGCATAAGTTTAACCTTAACCTTCGTATTGTTACACAATTTTATTAATTCTTTTTTAGATTCACCTTCTAGAGTGGGTATAGCTATAATTATAATCTCTATACCTAAACCCTTAACAATTTCTTCAATATTATATCTATTACCAAGCACCCTAATTCCTGAAAATGTGCTTCCAATTTTATATGTACTATCATCTATAAACCCTACAGGATTATAATTTAATTCTGGATGTCTCTTTATTTCTCTAAGTACCATATCACCGCCCCATCCAGCTCCTACTATAAGCACTTTTTTACCATCTTTAGAATTCTTCATAGACAAATTAATATTTAGTCTTCCATAAATTCTAAAAGACATTCTATACCCTACTATAAATAATATATTGAGCATACCGGCTATTATAGTAACTTGTATTGGTATTCTAATTGGTAAAAGCAAACTGAATATTAAACTCACAATTGTTCCTGATATACACCCTGCCACCCCTAATAATACTTCTTCTATACTTGCAAACGTCCATAAACTTTCATATAGTCTAAATAAATAAAATGAAATTAAATAAATTAAAATTACAATAGGCAACTGTTCCTTAACTAATCCAAAATATTGTTGTATAACATTGCTTTCAAACCTTAAACTAAAAGCTATTAAATATGAAAATAATATAATTCCAATATCTATAATAACATGCAAAACCTTAAAATATTTTCTATTCATCCATATCTCACCTCCAAATTAATAACCGATATTGGTTTTAAATATGTATATATTACTTAAGCAAATAAATTTTATGTTAAAATATTAACATCTTCGTAATTAAAATAATTATTGTTTATCTTTTTATTTTACAATATTAGTTAAATATTTTTAAATTTATTCATTTTATATTAACACTCATACATTATATCTTAATTTTTTCACTTAATCAAAGTTACTTCCATATTAACCAATCTATATTTTTACTATTTTATATGTTTTTTTCGAATATAATTATAAAAACTTTAGAAATATAGGTTTTATTTAGTCATCAAATATATAAGATTTTATTTCGTAAAATTTTATATATTTATATTTTATAAATACAATATTTTTTTGAATTTTTTACCTATTTAACATTAAAAATTGTCGAATTTTTTATATAAATTTAATATAAAATTATTACCTTAACTGTCAATATAATTAAATATATTGCTTTTTTCGCCAATATAATTATATTCAAAAATGCATTTATGATATTTAATAAAATTAAGTTTAAATTATATAACTTTATTTAGCAAACTATTATATCTCAAATAATTGAATTATAAACTCTAAGTTGTTATAATAAATATGCTTATTTAGTTTTTACTTAAGCATATTTATACATAAAAAAGTCACATATTCGAATACAAACTTAACTTTAAAACTATTTTATTTAACGCGGGGGTTTAACTTATGCCAGTTAGAGTTGCAATACTTGGTGGACCAAGATGTGGAAAAACTACTTTAATTCAACAACTTTATGTTGATTTAAAAATAAGAGGATTAAGTGTTGGTGCTGCGACAGAATATAGCACAGAGTACTTAAAGGAAAAGGGCATGATTGAAAGTATTGCTGAGCAATACGGTATATATTTAGGACAACTTCGTCTTGAAGAGAGCTTAAATGAATTTGATTACGCTATAACTGACTATGCTACTTTTGTACCTTACATATATGGACGCTTTATGCTTGGAAAAAGACATAGAACTCAAAAGGAAATTGAAATACTTAAAGATCTGTATCATTTAGCACTTAAGGATCTTCAAAAATACGATCATATCTTTTTTGTGCCTAGAGAATTTGGTTATGAAAAAGATGGCGTTAGATGGCAAGATGAAGATATAGCTAAAGCAGTAGACCAAGCTATATTACAATTCCTTGAAAGTGAACATGTAAACTATACTACTATAACTGGTGCTACTAAGGAAAGATCTGATAAGATTATTTCTATTATGGGACTAGCTAAAGAAAAAATCATACCAACTGTAAAAAAGTCTAATAAGCAATAAACAATCAAACAAGCTATCATAACAGATAGCTTGTTTGACTATTTTATTTATTTCTTGGATCAATAATCTCGAATATATCTATCAATTCACTAACTAATGATTGTGCAAATACCGCATTAGAATAATGATCTTCTGAATGCACAACTAAAAAATTTGTATTTTCATCCTTACTATTCATTGCCTCTGATAATAATTCAATATGAATTTTAGATGCACTTTCTAATTTTTTAGATGATTGACTTATTAGCGTCCTCGCCTCATTGTAATTTCCTTCTTTAATTTTTTTTAATGAATACATAATATCACTTTTTGCATCTCCTGCTTCTGCTATTATTCCAAATACTTTTTCTTCTAATTTCATATCTACAATTAATACCTCTTCTCTCTAAAAATCAAAATTGTCATCTTCTAAATCTTTTTTTAATTCTTTTTCTTTCTTTAATTCTTCTCTTTCCATTACTTTAAAAAATGGATAATATACAAACGTCATTAATATTATACTTGAAAATACTACTACTATTGCCTTCCAATCTAAAGTCATTATAAAAGCTCCAACCCCTGGTGGTAAAAAACCTGGCGGTTCAGCTACTGGTATTCCTATAATTCTACTAGAGAACATTAAATAATTTATTCCTCCTAAAATAACAGGTCCAAAAACAAAAGGTATAAACATATATGGATTCATAACTATTGGTGTTCCAAAAATAACTGGTTCATTAATACCAAATATTGATGGTATAAATGCCACTTTTCCCATATTACTAAAACTTTTAGCTTTGCTCCTCATCATTAATATTACTAAACCTATAGTAATTCCTGATCCCGTTACTTGTAATACACTATAATAAAATCCTATTGTAAATATATGAGTTGGTTGACCGCCACTAGCTATAGCTGTAGCATTTTGTGCCATATAACTTGTTGCTATTGGCATCCATATACTTGATGTTATTGCAGCTCCATGTAATCCAAAAAACCATAATAACTGTGTTATTAATAGTATAATCATAACTGCTGCAAGGCTATCTAAACTATTTATGGCTGGTGCCAAAAAATTCATTATAAGCTTAGGTATAGGCTGCCCCGTTAAATTTTTAGTTACTACAGCTAAAGTATTAAATACTATTACACAAATTATCATTGGAATTAAATTATTAAAACTTTTGCTTACTATACTTGGTACTTCTTTAGGAAATTTTAAAACCATATTTTTTCTGTTTAATAATCTAATAATCTCTACAACTATAAATGCTACCAATATACTTACAAATAAACCTTGAGCATCCAAATATCCACTTTTTATAGCTCCTTCTGAAATATCACCACAAACTATAAATTGTGATATTATAGCAGTTATTCCCGCTTCTACTGCACTTAATCCGTATTTTTTAGCTAAGGAATATGCAATAAAAAACGCCGAATATATGGATATTATCCCCATAGTAAAATTATTTGGAAATAGGAACACCCCCATATTATTATTCAAAAAACTTTTAAATACACAACTTGGTAGTAAGTTACTTAATGCTATAAATAAAAGACTTATTGAGCCAACTATTATGATTGGAGTTATACAAATCATACCTTCTTTCATGGCTTGTATATGCACTTGACCTTCTATTTTATTAGCTATTGGAACCAACCATTTTTTAAGTTTTTCCTGTATACTATTCATTTGAAGTTCCCCCTTTTAGACATATGATACAAAATAGACGAGTAGATTAGTCTAGTATTTTTTTGAATATGCCCTAAATAAAATTTTATCTGTTTCTGTATAATTTTATAGCAGTTTTCATAACTGCTACAGCATCCATTCTTCCATAATCTTGAGTATTTATAACTTGAACTAATTCAGTGTAAGGTTTAGATATATTCTTTATTTCATCTTCTTTAAATCTTATTTGAGGACCTATTAAAACTACATCTACTTTATTACTCTCAAAATAAACTCTTAAATTATCTACTGAAGTAGCTTCTATTTTTATTTCTTTTGTTCTTAACTTTTCATGCTCCTTACAAAACGTTTTCATTTTTTCCACTAATACACCTGTTGATGCTCCATTTGCACATACTAAAAGAATATTCATTTCAAAACTCCCTACCTTTTTTAAAATTTATTTATATTATTATGCTGAAGCTTATTTTAAGCTCCAGCATAATCTATTTTTTAATTACTCCTGCCATGCATTGAACTTAAAAGCTGTCTTTATTGATTTTTCTGGACTGTATACTTTTAAAATTTCTTCATAACGTTTTTTGTAGTTATTATCTACTTTTAATTGTGGTATCACTTTACTAGCTTCATGTAAGAAATGAAAAGAATCTCTTCCCATTTCAATTCCTCTTGCAGTATGTTTATCTAAAGCGACATCCATTATTTCAGGTACTTTTCCCATCGCAAATCCCTTTATTATTATATTTTTTAATAAATCACTAGATCTATCCTTTTCACAAGCACAAAGGTACCTTATAGCATGTATAAAATATATGGGTCTATCTCCATCTGCATATTCAAATTGTTTACGCATTTGACTTAAATTATTTATTAAAATAGGCGCATTTACATCTCCCATTCCTATATCTTCAACTGTTATAGTTATCAATCTTCTCCATAATTTTTCTTCTAGTTGAGGTGATGATATATATAATTCATAAGCATATTCACAAGCCTCCTCAACCATTCCCCTTCTTATAGATTTTTGTAGTGATGATATTACTTCATCCGCATTTAATCCATTTCTTGTTTTAACCCTTGCCCAAGGATCTGTAGCCAATTTAATTTTTACTGCTTCATCATTCATTATTTATACCTCCATAAATTTTATATTTTAGTTTATACTCTATTTATTAGCAATATTAATGCCAAAATCTCTTTATCCCTAAAAAAACAAGTAATAAACTACTTTTTCATAGTAATTAATTGAAATGTGTTTAAATAAAAAGAAGTGTTTAAATATTTACCTCAAATATTTAAACACTTCTTTTATAAATTAAACAGAAACCTTCAATACTAAACTAACTTAAATTTATTCTTGTTTCTTATAAAATTTAATTCTCCCCCACTATCATCTCATAAATTTTAGAACATTCAATGTTACTAACTTTTATATTATAGTTTTCTTCTAATAAGTTAATATTTTTCTTTACTATCATAATTTTATCATCAACAATAATCCTATCTTCAGATTCAAATTCTCTTATTTTTCCTACTAACTCGTCAACCATAAATGCTATATGCATAGCGAGTCCTATTATTTTATCATAAGTCTTTTTTACCTTTAACTTTTTAAAAGTATCATTTATTATAAATTTTATATCATTAAACACCCTTACATAATTAACATATTTCAATGATACTTTTAAGCTTTCAGCTATATCATAATAACCATTACTTATCTTAATTAGATTCTTTAATGTTTCTATAGTCTCTTCTTTACTTATATCCCCTTTTTGTATATAATCGACATCTTTAAGACAGACATCAAATTCATTTATTAATGCTATTACATTATTATTATCCATTATCTTTTTAATACTTAATATTAAATCCCTTCTATCTTTATATGGTAAATACATTATTTCTATATCTTCTATATAACTCAATAGCTTTTTCTTTAAAATATCTCTTATTTTAAAATCTATATCTTCATCATTTTTATAACCTAATATAATTATATTATTTGTAATGTCTTTAAATAATCCTTCTTTATATGACCTACTATAATTTTGAATATATAATATAGAATTATATATCTCTAATGATGTAAGTCCTATATTAGCTTTCTGTACAGCTTCTATAACAAGTAATGTAGTAACCATAGGTATAGTCCTTACATCTGCTCTTGTAAATTTTGTTATCATTTTATCAAATGAGTTAAGCGAACCCATATCTGTAAAAAATACTATATCCTTTTCCTTTTCTAAACAATTTATTAAATTCTCAAAGTCTTCAACTATTTCATTGTAGCTTTTATCTAAATTCATATCAAAAGCATATAAATTATCATTATTACCTAATATTTTATTAACAGTTCTCACCATACTAGTAGCAGTATTATCACCGTGCATAGCAACTATAATATTAACATTCAAATCAATATTATTATCTTCATTCTCTTTATCATCAATTATAAATAAAGTAATATATGCTACCTCTTCTAATGACACACATATATTATATTCACTTTCTATTATGTTAATTATCCTCAAAGCTGTCTTAAACTTATTTTTATTTTCCTGCCTTATTTTATTTACATCTAAATTTATTGCTTTCTCTTTTCCATCTATTATATTTTTTACATATATACTTAAGGAAATAAATTGTGATTCATTAAAGTTTATATTAAGATCATCCATTATTATATTTTTTATTTCATTACAAACCCTTATAAATTTTTCATCTATAAATAATTTTTCTATAAAAAATTCTTCTTTTATTTGTTTCTCTACAATATTTATTTTAGAAAAATTATTCTTACTTTCTTTTATTGTAAAAGCTTTTTCTTGTGATGAGGGATAAAAAATATAATAATCCAAATTTTTTACAGTTAAAGATTTAAGTTCATTATATTTTTCTCTATAATTATCTTTTAAATCATTCATATTACTATTAAAATGACCTAAAACAATATCTAAATATTTTTCTTTATTTGTTACATAATTTAAATATGCATTTGCTACTGCCAATTTTATATCGCTTTGTAGCTGCCCCACATTATTTTTACATTCATAAAGTAAAAATGAATTTATAATTTGACTATGTACTTTTATAGGTACATTTATTCTTGTTGCTTCTGCTCTAAAAAAGTTTTTTATAAGCTCTATTCTTTCTACAAAGCTTCTTTTTCTAAGAGGAGGTATTTCTATTTTCATAGGTATTCTTCTATTGAATGTATCTAGTAAACTTGATTGAAAATTTTCTGTTGTTGCTGCTATTATTAGAACTTGAGACTTTATTTCTCTTGTTGTATTCCCCATCTTTCTAAAAACACCTTTATCTATAAAAGTAAATAGCATTTCTTGCCCTTCTGGAGGTAATCTATGTATTTCATCTAAAAATAATATCCCACCATTTGCAGCTTCCAACAAACCTATTCTAGAACTTTCCGCTCCAGTATATGCACCTTTCTCCACCCCAAATATATTAGCCATTAAAAGTTGAGGATTGTTAGCATAATCTGCACAATTAAAAGTTATAAATGGAGAATTATCCTTTCTAATACATTTGCTTACAGAATAATCATACATATACTTAGCTAACATACTTTTTCCAACTCCAGTTTCACCATATATTATAGTATGTAGCCCATATGGCGGGTACAACATTGCTGCTTTAGCTTTTTCCACAACTTCCTTTAAACTATGAGTTTTTCCTATAAGTGTTGTAAATATATCTTTGTTTTTTTCATTGTTTTTATTGATATCATTATCCTCTTCTGAAGGAATAAAATATACTGGCCTTGATTTTATTTTTCTTAGCCTACCATCAGCATTTAATTTATTCAAGTAAGAACTAATATTAGATCTATTTATACCTATAATTTCTGCTATTTCTTCAGCTGTCACACCTTGCTTTTTTTCTATATATAACTTTTTTAACAAATCATATATCTTTTCTTTTTGTCCCACTACAATTCATTCCTTTATTTATGTATTTTCCCCATTATTATTTTTATCATTCAATTCAAAACAACTTTATATTTTAAAATATAATAATCATACATAAAATGAATAGTATAATGCATTGATAAGTAAAAAATTTAAATTTCAATGCATTATACTTAAGTTCTATCCTAGTATATCTATTTTTCTAAATCCATTAACTTGCTATTACAAACTTTTCTATAACATAAGCTACGCCATCTTCTTCATTTGTTTTTGTTATATAATCAGCTATTTCTTTTATTTCTTCAAAAGCATTTCCCATAGCTACTCCAAGACCTGCAAATTGTATCATATGAAGATCATTTCCAGCATCCCCTATACATATTACTTGTTCATTTGTAAGTCCTAAGTGATTTGCTAAAGCTCTTACTCCTTCTCCCTTGTTTGCTCTTTTATCTAAAAACTCTAGGAAATATGGAGCACTTTTTACCACTGTATACTTTTCATATACTTCTTTAGGTAATTTAGCTATTGCTGCTTCTAATATTTCTGGTTCATCTATAATCATTATTTTTATCATTTCTGCTTCATTATCTATACTTTCAAATTCTCTTTCTAAAACAGAAACTCCATTTATTGTAGATTCTACCCCTGTATATTTGTTCATTTTTGGAGTTATAAGTCCTTGTTCAGTTGAAAAAGCATGAATATTAACCCCTAACTCTTTACTTAAATTATGAAGATAATGTAAATCGCTACCTTTTAATACCGTTCTTGATATTATTTCTTTCGTAGCTGTATTTTGAACTACTGCTCCATTGTAACTCAATACGTAATCTTCTTCACTTATTAAATCTAATTCATTTAAATATCTATTTAAACCTTCTATTGGTCTTCCTGATGCTAAAACAACTTTTACGCCTTTTGCTCTTGCTTTATTTATAGCTTTTACAGTTGCTTCTGATATTGTTTTATCTTCCTTTAAAAGAGTACCATCCATATCTACGGCTATTAACTTATACATATTTATCCCCCACTTTTAAATTTTAAATATTAGGCTTGAAATCTCTTCTAAAGACATAACTATAACAGTTTCAAATTTCAATCCTTACTTATTATTATATCATTACTTGTCCATAGAAACTTTTGGTAAAATGCACCTTTAAAATCACTACCTTCGTAAATATATACTCTTCATCGTTTTCAACTTTTATATTCTTATACTTTTGAAAAATTTGGTTAATGAGGATAATCTTATTTCTTCACTTTTTTATCTTATAGAAAATTCAAAAAATTGTTTTATTATGTTTTTTAATAAGTTCTTAATTGAATTTACTTTGTACAGTATAGTTTCCAGTACCTTCATAGCTATATACTACTAAATAGTATTTTCCTGGTTTTAAATGTACCTTGTTAGTTATCTTATTTCCATCTCTATGCCCATAAGACATATATTTTGTTAAATCATTTTCTGAATATAAGTTCCAAGCTACACCTAAATCATTACTTCCCTTTGTTAAATCAATATCTAAGTTACCTTCTTTTGTTATCTCAAATTCATAACTATCTCTTCTATCTGTTTGGCTTAAGCTTCCCTTTACTAAACTATTGTTAACAGTTATACTATTTGCATTTTCAAAACTATCATTATATTCTTTTTCGTTATATTCTTTTATTTTAGGTGTTTCTGGACTTCCATTCCACTTTACTTCTAAAGAATAATTTGAAGCTCCTCTTCCATATCCATATGCTACTACATAGTATCTTCCCTTAGTTAACTTTGCAGTACCTTTAATACTATTATTTGCTCTCTCTGAAGGATAAGCTATATAATTGCTATTATCTGATGAATTATATAGTAGCCATGCTATTCCATTATTGCCCTTATTAATTAAATTAATGTCTACTGCTCCATCTGCTGGTAAATCAAAGTAGAACATATCTGACTCTGAATCTTTTATAGTTCCATTAATTGCAGTTTTATTTTTTAAAGGTCCATTTGCAGTTTCAAATGTATCATTTGGCTCAACTTCTGAATCTAATACTGGATCAGTAGGTTTTATTATATCTTCTGCTGTTATATAAACAGAGTTGCTTCCTGAAAGTCCAGCATCATCTTTAACAGTTAATGTTACTTTATAATTTCCAATCTTTGAATAGCTATGCTGTGGATTTTTCTCATTACTTGACAATCCATCGCCAAAGTCCCAATTATACTCTACTACTTTTTTACCTGTATCTAAAGTTACTTCACTATTAAAAGAAGTCTTTTCATTTACCTTAACCTTTTGCTCTGACTTTATATTTACTATAGGACTTACAGTATCATTATTTTGTATATTTTCATTTGATATCCCATTAAATACAAGTTCCCAAGTAACATTGTTATTTGAATCAACATTATAATTTACCATATACGCAGTAACGGTTTTATAGCCTGACCACTCATAATCATTTAGAGTATTCAAGGTTTCATTTAACTTCTTATCTATGTTTCTAATATCATTAAATTTACCTTGGCTCTTTCCCCCATTATATGTGCCTCTTACTGAAAATAGGTTAAAGAATGGTGATTTATTAATTTCTGTTTTTACATTTTGTATTTGTGCTACTCGTGTGATATCATCAAATATTTCTTGATTAGCCTTAGTTTTATGAACCTTTATATAATCATCTGAAACTAATGGTGTTGTTAAACTATCATATTTATTTACTAAACTATCCATATAACTTCTATAATTATTTTCTAAAGCTGCATCATTACTATATTTACTTATTAAACTATCATATTTATCAACGTTGTTATTTTTTATTGATTCATATAATTCATTTAATTTAGCTATATCTTTTTCATACATATAGTCCTGTACCATGAATCCATAATGATAAAACTCAAAGCTTCCATACTTAGAATGCATAGTTTTATCAACAGAATATCTTTGATCAGCTTCAGTATTTACTATATTGCTTACAACTGATTTTCTTGGCAGTACATCATTAGTTCTTGTTGAACCTGCAAAAAGTTCTGCTCCACCTTCTTCTAGCCAAGTTAATCTGTCATTTTGGTAAAGCTTACTTGAACCCCATAAACCTGGTACTAAATATCTACCTTGTAGATAATGTGTAAATTCATGTCTAAATAATTCTTCTAAGGTATATATACTTTCTTCTGGTTTTCTTTCATATGTATAGAAAGTTCCATCTCCTTCTATATAAATACCTCCATTTTTTACATCTAATCCTTTAAGTAATCTATTCATCTCATATTCTTTAGGACTATTATAAATTACTATTGTAAGTATATCATCTTTATTGCCTTGTTCTAACGGCTTATCAGTTCCGATTGCTCTAAAAAATTGAGCTTGTACTTCTTTAGATGCCCAGTATAATCTTTTTACTTTTTCTTCTGTTACTTTATCTCCAGTTTTAACTACTACTTTTCCATCATCAAATTTATATTGCTTAGGTAAATATTTATTTAAACCTTCTTCTTTTATTTGAGTAACATTTATACTTTTTCCATAATAATCTTTCGATCCATAACTATATCCTATTGAAGATGCACATTGTAAATATTGTTCTCCTAAATAAGGATATCTCTTCATACCTTCTGTTAGAACTCTTAATCCTTCTTGTGGTTTGCTATAAACTTTACCACATGTATCAATATAATATAAACAACCATTTATTATCCATTCATTTTCAGAATCCACATCACCTTTTAATGCAAAATCTGATATAAAATCTATAAACTTGTCTATTTTTCCAGACCAAATCGAATTGCTATAATCTCCTTGCTTTTCGAATGCATATTTTTCTATATCATACTTAACTCCATCTATTATATTGTAAATGGCTTTTTGCTTTCCTCTATCTTTATTTAAAGCTACAAAGTTATTTTTAAAGTCTGTTAAAACTGGCATGAAATTATTTACTACTTCAGCATTTGAACTAGCATTACTTACAAGTATTCCTACAGCTGCAACAATTTCATCTTGAGCACTAGTTCCTAAAGCAAAGTTTGGGTTTTTTTGAATTTCTAAAATAGCTGGTATACATTTATCTTGATATGCTCTTTTATTTAATTCTTTTAACCCGTCATTATAAAATCCTAAATAGAAACCTGATCTTAGTACTTCTATTATCGTTGGAATACCAGCAGTATCATCTTTAGTAAACTTATGTCCTCTTTCCTTTAATAAGTTTATTATATAATCCATACGCTTTTCATCACTGTAAAAAGCTCTAGCCCCTTCACTGTATTGAAATAAATCTGTTATATCATTCCATTTTATTTCTAATAAGATATTACCTAACTCTCTATAAGACATTTTTTGTAGATCATCCATCGTATACTTTTGGTCTGCTTTTCTTATAGATACTGGTTTACTTTTTAATTGTCTATCTATATTAGGTTTTGTATCATTAATCTCATTTTTATTTCTTACATGCTTAACACTATCTGTATTCTCATTGATTTTACCATTCTTAATATGCTTCTGAGATATCTTGGTATCCTTTGTGTTTACACTTTCACGTTGATTATTATCTAATGAAAAAGCATATTCATTAATTGTCAACGTTGTAAACAAAGTTATTAACAATATCTTAGCTATTTTCTTGTTTTTCATTACTAAATCCCCCTATACTCTTTACTAAATATAAAATTGGTTACTTATTATTAATTTTTTATTTATCTTTAGTTTACTCTTGTTTTCAAAGCCCTCCTGAAACTTTTACTTGTCAAAAATTTAATTCTAATATCCTCCCCCTAATCTTAAATTTCAAAACCTAAATAGCAACATATTCATATTAAAGATTATATTACCATTTAGAATATAATTTTACATCTAATATTTAATCTTGTATAGTTTTTCCCACATTTCAAGTGATTTTTTTAATTATTTTAAACTTATTATACAATACGGATTTGATTATATCTCGTGTATTAACTTTATATACCTTTTTTTAAACTTTGCCTCATTTTATTTTATTGTTATAGCTTATTTTTGTGATATAATATGTAATGTTGTAAACAATACTAGGATAACTTTTAAATTGATAAATATGACCATTGTGGTCTTTAATAAGGAGGAATATGCTTTGTCAGATTTAATAAGACAAGAGATTGAAAAAAGAAGAACTTTTGCTATTATATCTCACCCTGATGCTGGTAAGACCACATTAACTGAGAAGCTACTTTTATACGGAGGTGCTATTAGACTTGCTGGTTCTGTTAAGGCTAGAAAAGCATCTAAACATGCCGTTTCTGACTGGATGGAAATAGAAAAGCAAAGAGGTATTTCTGTTACATCTTCTGTTATGCAGTTTAATTATGATGGTTATTGTATTAATATATTAGATACTCCAGGTCACCAAGATTTCTCTGAGGATACATATAGAACTCTTATGGCTGCCGATTCAGCTGTAATGGTTATTGATGCTGCTAAGGGTATCGAGGAGCAAACTAGAAAACTGTTCCATGTTTGTTCTTTAAGAGGAATTCCTATATTTACTTTTGTTAATAAGATGGATAGAGAAGCTCAAGATCCATTTAAAATATTAGAAGATATTGAAAACGAACTTGGAATTAAGTCTTATCCTATGAACTGGCCAATAGGTTCTGGTAAAGACTTCAAAGGTGTTTATGAAAGACATAATAACACAATCCAGGCTTTTGATGGTGGTAATCACGGTCAAACTGAAGTTTCTTCAGTAGAAGGTGATGTATCTGATCCTATATTTAAAGATCTTTTAGGTTCTGATCTTCATGAAAAGCTTATGGAGGATATAGAACTTTTAGATGTTGCTGGTGATGATTTTGATCTTGAAAAAGTTAGAGCTGGTGAGTTAACTCCAGTATTTTTTGGTTCTGCTTTAACTAACTTTGGTGTTGAACCATTTTTAGTTGAGTTCTTAAAGCTTACTTCTTCACCACTTCCTAGAAATTCAAATATAGGTGAAATAGATACTTTTGAAGAACCATTTTCTGCTTTTGTATTTAAAATTCAAGCTAATATGAATAAAGCTCATAGAGACAGAATTGCCTTTATGAGAATTTGTTCAGGTAAATTTGATAAAGGTTTAGATGTTAACCATGTTCAAGGTGGAAAGAAAATAAAACTAGCTCAACCTCAACAATTCTTAGCTCAAGATAGAGAAATTGTTGAAGAAGCTTATGCTGGAGATATAATTGGAGTATTTGATCCAGGCATATTTGCAATAGGTGATACTTTATGTGTAAATCCTAAAAAATTTAAATTTGAAGGTATTCCTACATTTGCTCCTGAACATTTTGCAAGGGTTAGACCTGTTGACACTATGAAAAGAAAACAATTCGTAAAAGGTGTTACTCAAATAGCTCAAGAAGGTGCTATCCAAGTATTTAAAGAAACTCATATAGGTATGGAAGAAATAATAGTTGGAGTTGTTGGTGTACTTCAATTTGAAGTTCTTGAATATAGACTTAAAAATGAATATAACGTAGATATTAAGATGGATAGACTTGCTTATAGATATGTTCGTTGGATAGAAAACCAAGACATAGATATGGATAAATTAAACCTTACTTCTGATACTAAAAAGGTTCGTGACCTTAGAGATAGAAACCTTCTTATCTTCCAAAACGATTGGGGTATAAGCTGGGCACTAGATCATAATAAAGGTCTTGTTCTTTCTGATATAGGTAAATCAGACGATTAACAACAAAAAGGTTCTATATTAAAAAATTATTTTGATATAGAACCTTTTTTATTTTAAAACCAAAAATCATATTTTATTATAAGTTGAGCTATAGTACCTATAAATACCCCTAATGCAAAAGGTATTTTACTCTTTTCTTTATCATATTCATTTACAGGCTTAATTAAAATATTATTAAGTGTAAATGTATATTTCATAAATTTTGCCTCTTCCAATATTTCTTCCATACTTAATTTAATTTCATTATGAATAAAACTATATTTTTCATAAATTCATTATCTCACCATTACACAAAATACTATTCTACCTGTAAATATCATCTTCTCTCCTTATTTCAAGTGTAAAGTTCTTTTTTGTGCACCATTCTAACGTTTCAATTAACTTTTCAATAATATTTTTTTCTCCAACCGAAATAAAACATTCAGCTAAATTTTGGGCTTTTAAATGGTAATTGTAATTTAGAGGAACTTTCTTTGTTGTTTCTTCAATATCCCATATCATATTCTGTGCACTTAGTGATAAAAACTTTTCTTTTATATCCATAATCTCATTTAAAGCCATTTCTGTTTCACCACGTTCGATTTTAGAATTGTATAATTTTTTTAATAGGTATGGATATTTGCTACCCCAACCATTTTGCTCAAGATTATAACTAATTGTAGAGAATAAAGAATGTAGTAAATCTGGGCTTCCTATTTCCCACCATATTTCACTATAAAACAATCCAACATTCATAAAATTTGCCCTCCTCGTAGTATTTATTTTAATTTTAACCTTATTTCAATTCCAGTTTCGGTTTCATTGTATATTTTGTTTTTTAATTCATTAATCTAACATAAAAGTTTGTTTTGTACCAGCCCCAAAGAATTTCTTTCTTTGAGAATATTGCACTATATCATTGTGATTTTGAAAAATCTTTAACTGCATTTTTCAAGTAGGACAAATTACTTAAAATAAGAAAAACAAATAAAAAATAATAATAAAAATGTCCTAAGAAAATTTCTTTTATGTGATTAATTACAATACTATAACAATTATACATATAAACTATTACCAATACCCTAACTATATTTTAATTAATTCGTCATTAATATATCTTTTAGATTTACGTTTGCCACCAACTGAAATATAGTACAATAGACTACTATTCTTTATATGCCAATTAATATCCACTATTATTCCAGTGACTTCTGGCTTCTTTGCTAATCTCACCTCAGTACCAATTGAAAATATTGATGCATTGACTTGCTTATATAATCTGGACTTAACTTGATATATTTCTTCTCCATACTTCAAAGTAATATATTCACCATCTTCATTTATACACTTGAATACTTTTCCATATGGTGATAGGTTCTTAAACCTCTCCAAGTCAGATGGTGCTATAAGTTCTTCACCATCTTCAATAAACCATGGATACACTCCCCAACTATTTACATTACCACTCAAATTTACTCATCCTTTCTCTTTATTTTTTACAACTTTACTTATATGGCACATATCCTTGAAAATCCTTTGAGAACACATTTGAAGGTAAATTACTAAATGCTTCATTTTTATTTCTTATATCGCCTATAAATAAGTGAATAATATGTATTTAGAATACTCAGTAAAAGAAAAACGTTGAAAAAAATTTTTCAACGTTTTTTATATTGTGATTTTATTAGTAAAAATCCGTAAGATTTATATTGTAATTTTAATTATTTGCACCTTAAAATAGAACCCGTTGATATTTAATAAATTTTCTTCTTTTACACTAAACTGACAACAAATCATATTTTTCTTGATTTGTTAATATATCCGCAAATATTATTTCATAGCTATCAATTCTTTCAGTCATAACTTTATAAAATAAAGCCTCACTATAGAATCTAAAGAATATAAATGGAGGCTCTTCATTTTGTTCTTTGTATATTTTATCTCCATTTTGGTGTAATAGATAAATACTATATCTATTGTTGTTATTAAATTCTAAGTTTATTTTCATTTTTTCGGGATTCATAATAGAATAGTATTCTTTTCCTATATGCAACCTCATTAACCTTTCAACTTCTATTATATTTTGTGCATTTTCAAAATCGTCTCCATTTTTATAACTAATTTTTTTACCAATTAAACCCCTTATAGCAATTGCAAACTTTCTTTTCATCTCTAACTCTGATGAATATTGTGCAATTTTTATTCTTTTACCTCTTTCTATATAGAAAAGACTATAGCTATTATCTATTTTATTTTCTAACCTATACTGTAATTCGTTATCATGTATTATTTTTATATTATTTTTACCCTGTATTATCTTTAACTCTCCACCTACATATCTTTTTAAATTACTTATATATAAACTATCTAAATTTAAACTCATTCTATTCTCCTTATAAATGTTTTAAATATCCTAACCTGATTAATCCATCAATAAGACTTTCACCTGGCATTAATTTAGCTCTTATTTTCTTAACAAATTCTGGATTGATTTGATATTGTATTCCACCTCCAACCTCATCAAACTATAGAGCTATTTCTCCTTATCGCATTGGAATTTCTCTTTTTATTTCATAAGCATTATATGTTGAAAAATCCGAGTTTGGGCTCATTGCTCTCTGTGCAGTAGTTATTCCTTCATCTGCAAAAAATGTCCCATTATTTCCACCATATCTATCAATTTTACTGCCTGGTTTTAACATTACATCTTCGTACACCCCATTTAAAAAACCATCTATATTAGCGTCTCCGTATTGTCCAGACCACCTTATATCTCCTGTAGCTTGGTAAAAATATTTAGGATTATCAAATACTTTTTTATACTTTAAATATAGTTCTTCATCTGGGGCGTATTTCCAAGAACTTAATTTTAATTTATCAGCTTTACTAACACCCTCAAATAAACGAAAAATAATTTCAAAAATTTAAGGTGTCAACCATTCGTTACCACCATTATATCAACTTGCTTATCTCTTTGAAAGATATTCCATTTGATACTCTCTTTTATTCTTCATCATTCCATATATTATATTTACAAGCCTTCTCATTACACACATTAATGCATGAGTTTTACTCTTGTTTTCTGCTAATTTTCTTTTATAATACTCATATAAAATATAATTTCTTGGTGTTTTACTACATTTTGATAACTGTATTTGCTGTAATGCCAACATATAAAACACTCCATTTAATTCTCTTCTACCTTGTTCACTCATTTGCTCTTTCCATTTTCTTTATTTCTTCTTTAGAAAATTTTATTTCATCTACCATACTTTGAATAAGAACATCTCTAAATCTTTGATAATCTCTTGTTGTATCTCCATCAGATTTAATAAGACTCAATATTTGCTCTCCTTTTCGTGTTGAACATGAGTTGTGTTGCTACTATCTAATAGAAATTCCTTCAATTTTTCATTTGCAGAGCATTTTATTTTATTAAATAAAATGCTCCTTATAGTTTCAATTAAAAACGAAACTATAAGGAGACACTTTTCTCGTTAGTTTAGTAATAACCTATTCATATGAAATATATATTTTTTCTCCATTATCAATAGCTTTTTTAAACATACATATAATTTTCACAAGAACCTTTTTATCTTCATCATTCTCAAAACTTTCTATATCAATTTCTTTTAATTGTTCATATGATTCTATAAGATTTTCAACCATCCATGGACTTTCATCATACCAACCAATATATAAATGATAATAATATGCTAGTCCTGTCCAACCATTTTCTTTTGGTTTAACTTTTTTTATAATTGTACTAAAATAACCATCCCATATTCCAAACTCTTCTTTTTGTCCATTACTTTTCACCAATGTAAAAATCATTTCAGGTTCACCTTCAAAACCATCATAATATTCTTCATTAATTTCATTCATATTTTCTCTCCTCCTACTTTGCTAACCAATGACCTGCTTCTAACAAATCCATTTGCTCTTGTGTTGCTTTTCCTGCCATATTTGCTCTTTCTGCTGCATTCCAAATATCTTCATTAATCCAATTATCCCCTACTAAATACTCTGTAACACGCATTCGACCTTGTGCATTACCTGGTATTGTTCTTGTTACTACCCAAGTAGTACCTCTATCATATTTTACTGCTCCTGGTGTTTCAGTATGCCATCTTGATTCATATTTATACGTACCATCACTCCAGTTATATTTTATCTGCTGATATCCTTTGTTCATAGTTTTAGCATTTATTGTTGCATTTTCAGGTATATCAAACGGAGGCCCTCCATTTTCACGAATATCTTTAATAATATTATCTAATTCTACTGGGTTACTTTCTTTTAAATTGTTGATGTCTATATTATCATATTTGGTTTTACCTCCCCCCTTAGCATTATCTTTTTTAGTATCCGTTGTTCCATTTACAATACCTACAGTATCTGTTTTAGATCCTTTATTTTCTTGTGGTTTGGTTGTATTACTATTAGGTTTTGTATTACTATTAGCTGATGAAGATATTCCTTCTCCCTTTCCTATAAAGTTTTTTACATAAACTTGATTTTTAAGTACAAATTCTCTTGGAAGCATCTTAGGTAATGGCAGCTTAACTTTGTAAGACACAACTAATAGACTAGCTTCACCATTCATTAACGTACTTCCTTTAAAGTTTAAAGCATTTATTGCATTTCCACTTGGAGAATTTCCACTAGAATCTACTATATCAAAATAAAAAATAATAATAAAAATGTCCTAAGAAAATTTCTTAGGATATTTTTATTGTATTTATTTTCAAAACCAAAAATCATATTTTATTATAAGTTGAGCTATAGTACCTATAAATACCCCTAATGCAAATGGTATTTTGCTCTTTTCCTTATCATATTCATTTACAGACTTAGTTAAAACACTATTAAATATAAAGGAAAAAAAATATTTTAATCTCTCTAGTAGATTTCTATTTTTGACTATATAAAAAATACATACTATACCAGCACCAAAAAATGAATAAACCATATTACTTGCTAGAAATTTATATCCCATTAAGGCTCCAATTGTAGCAAATAACTTTATATCTCCAGCACCTATCATTTTAAACATATGTAGTGGAAAAAATATTACTATGGGAATGATAAACCCAATTAAAGAATTTTTAGCACCATCTAAGCCATAAAATATAATGTTTAAAATAGGACCTAAAATAATAAATGGTAATATAACTTTATTGTATACCTTGTGTCCTTTTATATCAGTTATCATACATATGGTTATTAGTATTATTAATAATATTTGTATTATCATAAGTATATCCTTTCCCTAAAAGGTACTATTGAATATTATCATAGCTATTAGTATAAAAGGTATGAATGGTATTTCTTTGTTTTTATTCGAAAAGCTCTTAATAAGAAAGAATATACCTATTATTGCAACTAGAAAACTCGCTAAAAACACTATAATCATCGAACCTTCAAAACCTAAGTATAAAGTTAATGCAGAAATTACCTTCACATCCCCCATACCTAATGCACCTTTAGTTAATTTACTTATCCCAAATAACACCAAAGATATAACCAAAAATCCTATAAGCACTTTTAACACTATATCTCTATTTATAAAATATATGGAAGGTATAGCCACTATAAACATTGCTATTACAGCCTTGTTACTTACTTCTTTAGTTTTTATATCCTCTACAGATATATAAAATAATATTATAGTCATTAAATAAGCGAATATAAAGCTATTAAATTCGCTTATATAATAAGCATTTACTAATTCTAATATTAATAGGATTCCTCCTCCTATATATTGCTTAGGATCTTTTAATTTACTTAAGTTAAGCTTTTTTTCTTCAAAACTTTGAATTATTATGTTTAAAGCTACCCATATTAATAATGATATTACCCCTAATGTGTATTTCATAATCCTTACCTCTTATAATATTTATTCCATATTTAATTTAATTCCATTATGAATCAAACTATATTTTTTTATTTTAGATTGAGTATTTTCAACCACTACCACTATTTTATCACGCCATCTTACAAATTTCCATAACTGGTAAAATATATTTAATTTTATTTTCCATCATCACATAAATGATATCATTAAGCCTTCTCACTTCACACACTAATGCTTACATCTTAGTTTTACCTTCTGAAATTTTTCTCTTGTTTATTCTCTTAACCTTTATGATTAATGGCTAATCTTTTCAATTAGAAGCGTATCGCACTATTATTTATATTATGCAGTAATATGAACTGTAACTATTTTGTTAATAAGTGATAGAACTAATTTTTTTATTGATTAATTCATTATTTGTATTATTTTGCAAACAGTTTACTTTGAATTATGTAGTAAGAAAAAAGGAATGGATATACCCATCCCTTAAACTTACTTATTTTAATGCATTATTTAGTTGATTTATAAATTTCTGAAGTATATTCAACCTTTGCTTATCTAAATTTATTGGTTCAATCCTTACATTATACTTATAGAAAAACCTGTCTCCTACTTCAACTTCTAAAGAACGTAATTCCTCTTTATCAGTATGATTTTCAAGAAAATCCAACCAATCATTCACTTCTTCTTTATGCCAAGTCAATATTTGTTCTGAAGAAACCTTTCTCATTTCATCAATTGTACTCTTAAGTTCATTTAAAGTACATATTAATTCTTTGTGGCTTTGTTGTGTTATTAAACTCATTTTAAAATCACCTTTATTTCTTAAAATTTGTTGGAGATGTTTTTATCCAGCTTTCTGGAACTGCATTATAATCAATATAGATTTGATGTGCTCCTCCATAAAGTCCATTTCCTTGTGGTCCAACGATACCATCAAGTCCTGAAATACTAGACCCTTTAGGAATAGTCATTTTATATAACGTGCTTGCATCATTACAAAATTCCTGCTTAATAGCAAAATCTACTCTCCATTGGTACTCTGTTGCAGGTGGTGGGTCTAAGCTCCAAAATCCTCCATTCTTACCACCTACTCTGTACAATGTAGTCCCTTCGCCATAAGTCTTTTCAACTGCATTTCCACCTTTGAAAGAATTTAGAACATTTCTTTCCCACTGACTACCTTTAGGTAATTTGACTGGTTTTATATGGACAACTTCTCCTCCCCCCTTAGTATTATCTTTTTTAGTATCAGTTGTTCCATTTACAATACCTACATTATCTGTTTTAGGTCCTTTATTTTCTTGTGGTTTAGTTGTATTACTATTAGGTTTTGTATTGTTATTAGGTTTTGTATTACTATTAGTTGTTGCATCACTATTAGCTGATGAAGATATTCCTTCTCCCTTTCCTATAAAGTTTTTTACATAAACTTGATTTTTAAGTACAAATTCTCTTGGAAGCATCTTAGGTAATGGTAGCTTAACTTTGTAAGTCACAACTAATAGACTAGCTTCACCATTCATTAACGTACTTCCTTTAAAGTTTAAAGCATCTATTGCATTTCCACTTGGAGAATTTCCACTAGAATCTACTATATCAAAACTTCTCAGCTTAGCATCACATGACATTCCTTTTTGGGTAAACTCCATTTTAAAAAGCTGTTTAGTAAGTAATTCATACATATAGTCTCTAGCCTCTGCTAGTTCGCCTGAAAAACAATTTCCTACAACAGAAACCAATACTAGACCTTCCATTTTGGGGTCGCCCTTTACTTTCTCGAATAACCCCTTTATATCAGTGCCAGCACTCTTAACTTCTTGCATAGCTTTATCTGCATCATCTTCACTAAAAGTACCTGTTTTTACTTGAGATTCTATACCATTTATAGTTGAAATGCCTTTAAATACAACCTGTTTTTGTCTATCAAACTCGTCTACAGCATCTTTACTAGCAGCCTGTGCTCTATTTGTATAATCTCTAAGTCCAGACTTATCATATATATAAGAATACTGACTTATATTATTTGCCACATGGCTTAAAGATGTTTGTACAGTTTCATGTACATAAACAAGCTTCATTATAAACGCCAAAGTAAGCATCGCTATTGCAAATATAGGTACAACCAAAGCAGCCTCAACAGTTATTGACCCTTTATTTTTCCTTCTCATCCTCTCACCCCAATCAAATTTCTATACATTATTAATTTATATGTTACTTCTATGATAAATCTTCTAATACAAACTTTCCCCATCAATTTTAAGCTGGTATTAAAGGACTTTTTTTTTATAGAGGGAGTTTTTACTCACTCTATAAACTTATATTTTCTAATTTAAAGTTACTGTGTACATTAAAAATAATTCTTTTTTACCATTATCTCTATCATGAACTTTTGCTTTTATATTTTCATGATACGCTCCATGACCTCGTCCATCACTTACTGCTTTATCTGCTTTAACATCATCTAAAAATTTATTTACCCATGTATCAAAATCATTAAAAATGTTTCATCTAGCTTTTGCAATAGTAAAAATACTCTTAAATAGTCACTGTATATAATTCTTAATAGAATATCCACCAAGAAATCTGATTATCATGTTTCTTTTTACGTCGTATAAATCCTCTAATACAAACTTCCCCCATCAACTTTAAGCTGGTATTAAAGGACTTTTCTTATTTAGAGGGAGTTTTAACTCCCTCTATAAGCTTTTATTTTCTAGTTTAATGTCACTGTGTACATCAAAAATAATTCTTTCTTTCCAGCCTCGTCATTTATCTCAGCCTTTATATTTTCATGGAATGCTCCGTGATCTCTTCCATCACTTACAGCAGTATCTGCTTTAACTTTTTCTAAAAATCCATTTACCCACTTATCAAAATCCCCAAAGTCATAATCCTTATCAATTACTTGGATAAGTTCTTTAAGCATTTTTGCATTTTCTAATTTAAATGTTCCATCCCCTAAACTTCTTAAACTAATTTGATATTGATAATTACCATCATTTTTCCCATTTTCCACTATTGAATTATATTCAATCATATATTTATTTTCAGCACCATCACTTATTTTAGGAGTATTATAAGAAGTAATCGTATATCCCTTTGTATCTTTCATATTTGAATCATTTTCATCTTTTGAAAAAATCACATCTCCATTATCACCTTTATAATTGGCCGCATAGTTAGTTTTTACTCCATATTTTTCAACTATAGTTTTTATCTGCTCAGTTTGTTTTTTTCCTAGTTCAAATAAACTATTCTTTTCCTTTTTTATCTTGCCTACTTTTTTCTCATCTTTATTAGCTGAAGTTTCTTGCGCAGTATTATCCTTACTTGTTGTATCCTTTTTTTCACCTCCACAAGCTACTAATGATAAAGCTAAAATTCCACTTAATATTGTTGCTATTATTTTATTTGTCTTCATAATTTCCTCCTAAAACGCTATACTTTGTTTTATTGGTATAGTATACCGACCTGTTTTTCTTACCTTTGGATCCATAAACTCTAAATTAAAAAACAAATATTTTATACTTGCATTTCCTGTTACATTTATTAATGTATACTGATTTTCTAATTCAAATTTTGAATCCTCTTTCTTCATATTTAATTGAATTATATCTTTTATCTTTCCTAATGTTTCATCCTTAGATTGTAATAATAAGAATACTCTTAAATAGTCGATATATACAGTATTTAACGAACTATTCACCAAAGATTCTGATTAACATTTTTTTATGCCGTATAAATCCTCTAATACAAACTTCCCCCATCAATTTTAAGTTGGTATTAAAGGACTTTTTTTATATTAGAGGGAGCCTTCTACTCCCTCTATAAACTTCTAATTTCTAGTTTAAGGTTACTGTGTACATAAGGAATAATTCCTTCTTTCCACCCTCATCATTTATCTCTCCCTTAATATTTTCATGGAATGCTCCGTGATCTCTTCCATCGCTTACAGCAGTATCTGCTTTAACTTTTTCTAAAAAGCCATTTACCCACTTATCAAAATCCCCAAAATCATAATTTTTGTCTACAGCTTGTATAAGTTCCTTAAGCATCTTTGCATTTTCTAATTTAAATGTTCCATCTCCTAAACTTGTTAAACTGATTTGATATCTGTACTCTGCCTCATTATTTGCATTCTTAACTGTAGAATAATAGTCTATGCTGTATTTGTTTTCTACTCCATCATTCAAAGTTGGACTTTTTAATGTTGTTATTGTATATCCTTTTCTATCTGGTAATGATGCTTCATTCTCATCTTTTGAAATTACTATTTGAGCATCTGTACTTTTATCTTTTCCATCCCTTGTTTTTATTCCATGCTTTTCTACTACTTCCTTTATAGCTTGAGTTTGTTTCTTACCTAGCTCAAATATATTGTCTTTTTCCTTCTTTATTGTATCCGTTTTTTTATCCTCATTTTTAGTTTCTTCTTTATTAATTTCCTCCTTTTTCGGTGCATCCTTTTTCTCTGCGCCACAAGCCACTAATGATAAAACTAAAACCCCGCTTAATACTATTGATATTATTTTCTTTATTTTCATAACTTCCTCCTAAAACGCTATACTTTGTTTTATTGGTATATTGTACCTACCTGTTTTTCTTACCTTTGGATCCATAAACTCTAAATTAAAAAATAAATATTTTATACTTGCATTACCTGTTGCATTTATTACTGTATATTGATTTTCTAAATCAAAGCTTGAATTTTCTTTCTTCATATTCAATTGAATTATATCCTTTATTTTTCCTAATGTTTCATCTTTTGATTGTAACAATAAGAATACTCTTAAATAGTCACTATAAATTGTGCTTAACAAAGCTTCTTTCCCTGTTAAATTATCAAAACTATCAAGAGTTTGTTGATCTTTATCAAGAACCTTTTTGGAAACCCACAGATCATGAGATTTTATAAGAGGTACCTTATGTCCCTTTAATAACCAATCCATATCCAATTTACTTTCATACGCAACCCAAGCTGCTGTATATAATGCTTTTAACCACGTTGGATTTACTGGTATCCCAAAGAATGCTAATGCAGTTGTTGTAGCTATTGCCATTTCTTCTATTAACCTTCTACATTCGCTTATATTTCTTATTGATATTGAATTTACTAATACCCTTGTTGCATATATCTTCCACCAATTTATTTTGCCGTTACTTTCGTCAGAATCTCTTCCTGATATTATATATTCTATTTCATAATCTAATCCTGAGTTTTCATTTGTTACCATCATTGGTATCCTAAACTTCTTAGTGATATCATCTCCTACTACCCTATCTTTAAACTTTGTCATTACATATTCATTTATATATAAGGTATTTCTAAGATTCATAAGATCTTGTTCTAGACTACTGAAATCCCCCATATAACCCAATGATTGCTTCATCCCTGAATTATCACTTCCTGAAAAGTTTTCTAATTCTTTTATAAAGTCTTGAGTATTTTTATTTTGAGATGGTAACTTAAATGATTTATCTATACTCTTCTTAGATTTACTATCTTCTTCCTTAGTATTATCCTTTGCATTATCGTCATCTTTCTTAAGCTGTTCTCCCATAGCTTTTTTATCCGCTTCTTTTTGAGAACGGTTTTCTTCATAATCTAATTGTTTCAATGAATTATATTTATTTTTTATTCCTTCTTTTTCTTTAGCTAAATTCGCTTTTTCTTTTTCGTAATTCTCTCTCTCTCTCTCATAACTTTTCATCGCATTATCATATGCTTCTTCTCTTTTATTATAGTCCTCATCACTTTCATCCTTGCCCTTACTAGGACTTTCAGGTGGCTTTACCTTACTCCACTCTTCATCTAACTTTGCTTCTCTTTCTTTTACACTCTTTATTGCTTGCTCTATTTCATTAATGACTTTTTCATTTTCTTCCATTATCTTTAAGTTTTTCTTTATTCCTTCATCAGCCTTTGATTCAAATATTTTCTCATACTCTTTAAATTCTTTATCAAAACCACTTTTTATTTTATCCTTACTTACACCTGTCTTCCCATCTGTAGCTCCTCCAGGTATATCTTTTACACTATTTTTATAAGCTTCATACTGTGGCCTTGCATCCTTTAATTTCTTTTCAAAGTTTTCTATCTTTGTTTTTAATTTTTTCATCTTATCTTTTGAATCATCTAAATTTTGAGTGTTATCAATATTTTTATCTGCTTTAACTGATTTAATCAAATCGTCAACTTCTTTTCCGTCATTAGCTATCTTATCTAGTTCCTTGTCTATACTTTTCATTTCTTTATCAAGTTCTTCTTTTTCTTCTAAAGTCTTTTTATATTTACCCATGCCTTTAAATATATCTAACTTCTCTATAATTCCTTCTAATATATTTATAGGGGCCCTATATTTCATTGCTTGTAATATTTGATCTTCCAAAACCTTGTTTTGCTGCAATGGACCTGAAAAACCTAAGTTCAATGAATCTATGTTGTAATTGTACAAATCTGTATAATCTCCTGAACTTTTATCAGGAACTAAATTCATCATTGCTATGTTTTTTACTTCTTCTCCAAGATTTCCATCACCTTTATCATAAGCAAATAGTTCGTACCTTTGCTTTAAAGGTTTATTGTATGAAGCTAGGGCAGATTCCAAGCCATTTTGTACTGCTCTATTGACTTGGGCATCTGCCGTTCTCATTCTTGCTCCATCAACAAGTCCACCTATTAAGCTTACTACTATAACTATTATTAAACTTAAAAATACTGTTATGGACCCATTTTTTTTATACACTTTTCCCCCTCTTTCTTATTCATTTACCCTACTTTACAAACTGCTCAAAATCATTCAATAATTTGTTCATTTTATTTGTAAAAGCGGTAAAATTATCTCCTAGTTTTATATCATTCCTAAACTTAACATCTTCCCAAACATCTACCATTACATCAATATTTCTTGTAAATTCCACCGGATTGTTTATAACTGACTCTACATATACTTCATCTTTTATAGGCTTAGTTATTCCTATTATCTTAAATAATCCTCCAAAAGGAACCCCATAATCTATAGTAACCTTTGCCTTTAATTTCCTATATATAATATAATTTGAAGTATCTAATTCAGGTGTTATTTTTACCCCATTTGCTAATAAACAATTACCTATATCACTTTTAATATAGCCTCCAACTGTTGCTTTTTTCTTGTTTGATTCAAAATCATATAAGGCATTTCCTCCTGAAGTATATGCTCCTGTCTTAAAATCAATATTAGTCTTAGACCAATATATAGTTGCTTTATCTAGGTTTTTATTAACTAATGCTACACCCACAGTTCTGTTGTATAGCATTGCTGCAATAAAACAAATAAATATTATGAATACTAAAACTATAGGAAATATAAATGCCATTTCTACTGTCATACTACCTTTTTTGCTTTTTGTAACATCTCTCATATTATTCTTTTAGATACCATCGCCATTTGTTTTTATTTTACCAAGTATTGATGTAACAAACTCTACTATCTTAGTTTTAAATAATAATACAAGTGCTACTAATACTACTATTATAAGTACCAATTCTACAGTTCCCATACCTTCTTCTTCTTTTACTAATCTCTTTAAATAATTCATTTTAACCCCTCCATTTTTTTATTTTAAAATGCTGATAATTGTAATAACGCCGGTGTAAGTATTACAATAAATACTGCTATAAGCATCAATATCATAGGAAAAAGTAATTTAGTAGATGCTTCTTCCCCCTTTTGTTTAGCCATGTTTTTTCTTCCTTCCCAACACTCAAAAGAAAGTTTATTAAGCATAACAACTATATCAGCAGAACCCCTATTCATATTCTGCATTATTATAGTTGAAAATTTTGTTATCTCTTGTACCTTAGTTCTTCTTGATAAGTCTCTTAATGATATCTCTAAGCCTTTGTTTCCCTTCATATCTAAATAAGTTTTTTTCATCTCATGATATAAAACTGATTCTTTGTTATTCCTATTTACTATTCTTCCCCAAGCGTTATCTATAGTTAATCCAGCATTTATAAGAAGCGAAAGTTTACTTAAAAATTCTGGAAACTCATACCTTATATTTCTAGATCTTTTTTCAAAGTTTTTGCTTAAGTTACTATCCATCAAAAAATAGGCTCCTCCACATGCTACTGGTCCTAATGCTAACATTAATGGACTAAACTCTCCATTTGTTAACATTAATAAATATACAGCTGCCCAAGCTAATAACATACATAAACTTTTATTTGCCTCATATATTCTTAGATTTGCATTTCCTTCCATTCCATAAATAGAAATCATTTTTGCATAAACTTCTTTATTTATCTTCTTAAAATTAGCTATACCTATAATATCTACTATTACAAATCCAATAGGTAAGAATTCTCTTAATGCATATTGTGATTTATCAATATCTTTAATATTTTCTTTATAGCCTTTTTTACTTCCCATAGAATAAAGTACCACTATAACAATCATAACTATAACAAATGGTATACCAGCTATCATATTTACACCTCTATATTCATAATTTTCTTAGCTATAAAGTTAGCTATAAGTATTACTATAAGAGCAGCAGTACAAGCTATTCTTCCAGATATCGAACTTAATGGTGCCATAAAGTCTGGTGCTGATACTCTTAGAAAAAGAACTAATGCTATTGGTATTATTGATAAAACCTTTGCTTCAAACTTCTTACCTGCTATTAAGGTTTCTATTTCTTGCTTTATTTCTATTTTGTCACCTATTATTTGAGAAGAGTTTCTTATAACTTCTTTTAAGTTACCGCCTGTTCTTGTACAAGAGGTAAAAATATCTGCAAATGTTTCTACATCCTCTAGCCCACTTCTAACAGCTAAATCTTCTAAAGATTCTTCTATTGTTTCATTTCTATCAATTCTTCTTATGATATATTGAAGTTCTTCTAATATAAAACATTCTTTATCCTCTTCGTATATTATTTTCAAGTCATTATAACTATCTTTAAAAGCCATAGGTACAGCTTTACCTGCTGTCAAAGATGACGATATTGCATATAATGCTTCTTTGAATTGTACTAATAACTTGCTTTTTCTTTGTCGTATTATATTCTTTTTTTTGAATTTTGGGTAAATAAAACCAATCAAACTTATAGCTATAGCCCATGGTATACTATAATAGAATATATATCCTACCCCAAAACAAACAGCCATAGCTAGAAGGGACCACATTATATATTCTTGAAATTTCATATCATAAAAAGAATAATTTGGTAATAACCCGTTCCATTCAGGCTTCTTACTTTTCTTTTTTTCTTTTTTAGGTTTCTTTTTCTCCTTTTTGTCATCATTGTTATTTTCTATTAGTTCTTCAGTTTCTTCTTCTATTACCTCATATTCATATTGATTTTTTCTCTTTACAACCAATATTACTATAACGAAAATAGTAGCTATCACAAGTAAAGTAGCTATTAATATAATGATGGTACTGCTCATTTTCTCCCCCTTTTATATTTCTGTACTTAACCCTGCCATCTGGAATTTTTCAACATTTATCATCTTATTCTGTGTTCTCTTAAGACCACCTATGATTTTTCCATTTTCAGTTTCACCCTCTTCTTTAAAAGCATATAATGGATTTAAATGTATTCTTCCACCTTCATACCCAAGTACTTCTGTAATCTCTAATACCTTTCTACTCCTATCTCTTAATCTTCCTAAGTGAACTATAATATCTATAGCTGAAGCTATCTGCTGTCTTATTGCATCTATAGGAAAACTTGCCCCACATAAAACCATTGTTTCTAATCTACTAAGCATATCACCAGTTGAGTTGGCATGTCCTGTTGATAATGAACCATCATGACCTGTATTCATGGCTTGAAGCATGTCTAATGCTTCTGCACCTCTGACTTCTCCTACAACTATTCTATCTGGTCTCATTCTTAAGGATGACTTTATTAAATCTCTCATTGAGATTTGTCCTTTACCCTCAGTATTTGCATTTCTAGTCTCTAACCTTACTAAGTTATCAACATTTCTTATTTGAAGTTCTGCAGAGTCTTCTATAGTTATAACCCTTTCATCTCTTGGAATAAAGTTTGATAAAGCATTTAAAAAGGTTGTTTTACCTGACCCAGTTCCCCCACTTATAAATATATTAAATTTGGCTTTTACCATTCGTTCTAATACAACAGCTATATCTTCCGTTATAGATTTGAATTCTATAAGCCTTTCTATTGTTACTGGTTTATCAGGGAATTTTCTTATTGTTATTATAGGCCCATTTAAAGCTATTGGTGGAAGAACTATGTTAACTCTGGAGCCATCTTTAAGCCTAGCATCTACTATAGGTGATGATTCATTTACTACTCTATTTACATCTGAAACTATTTTTTGTATAAGATTCTCTAGCTTTTTTTTATCTTCAAATACTGTATTTAATTTTGTTATCTCACCATTTTTTTCTACAAATATATTTTCTGGTCCATTTATCATTATTTCTGTAACTGTCTTATCATCAACTAATGGTTGTAATACATCTAACTTTCTTATAGAGTTATATACTACATTTACTAGTTCCATTTTTTCAGAAACACTTATTCCTAAACCCTTTGTTCTTTTAAAAACTTCTTTTGATATAATTTCTCTAGCTTCATCATCAGATATATCTCTTTGTATAAAGCTATCTTCCCTTGTTATTGCATTTACCTCATCAATTATTTTTTGTCTTATTTCTTCATCCATAAAGCTCACCTACACTAATCTTAATTTTAATATAATATCTTGAATGGCTCTTGTAATATTTATATTTTCTTCTATTCCTTGTTCACCTGTTATACTTAATTTAATATCATAAGGAATAGCTTGTTCTATAGCTTTATGTTCTCTTTCTATAACACTAGGTATAGTATATTCAACATCTGTTCGTGCCTTATTTATTAATATATAATAGTTATCCATATTGTTTATATTATTCAAAAATATGTTAGTCTTAATAGTAGATGAACTGTCTTTTCCTATAGGAAATACTATATGATTTGATGAATTTAATATCATCTTATATTGTGAGTTAAATTTTGAACTTGTATCTACTATTATATAGTTAAACATTTTTAAATCTAACAAACTCTCAAGCATAAATTTTATATCATCTTTATCTAAATCTTCTATATCTAAAATACTTTCAGTTGGTGAAAAATATCTTATTGATGATGATTCATCCTTTAAGGAAAAGTCTACAAATTTCTTTCTTATATTATTATTTCTTTCTTTTATAGCAAAGATAAAGTCTGATAGGCCTGTTTCTTCCTCACAATTAAAATACAGTTCTGTTGATTGTACATCTTCAAGATTTAAATATAATACATCTAATCCTCTACTTGCTAACTCTTTACATAAACTTACTGCTAAAGTAGTTTTGCCAATTCCTCCGATTGGTGAATATACTGTTAATATTTTTGTACTTGTATGGTTTGAAACTACCCTTTCCAAGTTTTCTGGGCTTTGTTCTGCATATGCCTTAATTATGATTTCATATAACATAGAACCAGGTGTATATTTATTTATTAATGGATAATTCTCGAATACTCCTGCTTCTTTTGCTTCACCTAAAATAACCTTAGACTTTATATTATATTTTTTTATTTCATCAAAATATAAATCTTTATTTATAAGAACAATATCTATCCTTTTACCTGACTTTAGGTAATCCATAGCATATTCTTTGTTTGAAAACCCTGTTATATAGAATTTATCTCCATAATTATTATTAAAGTAAGTACTAACCCCTTTTATATATCTTTCATCATAATCAACTATTACCAAATTTATTTTTGCCATTATTCACGCCTCCTTATAAGCCTACTAAAAATATTTTCTTTTTCTCTTCTTCCTTCTATTATTACTAGGATTAAGGAAATATTATCTCTTTCTTTTCTATTTTTAACAGTTTGAACCATATTAATAGCTAAATCTTGTACTTCAGTATCATAATCTTCACTCTTTAATAATTTATCCAGCTCTATTTTCATCTCTTTTTCATTAAATTTGTTATAAAATCCATCACTACATAATAAAAAAGCCGCACTTTGTCCTATTTCTCCTATTTTCTTATAAACTACTATATTCTCTTTTGCGCCTACACACTGTAAAAGTATGTTTTTCATTTTGCTATTTTTTGCTTCTTCTATTGTCATCTCTTTATTTTTCACTTTCATTGCAACATAAGAATCGTCTTCTGTTTCTTGTATTACACGCTTGTCTACTCTATATATCCTTGAATCTCCAACATTAACTATGTAATATTTATTTCCAGATATAAATAGAGCTGTTACAGTGGTTCCTATTTTACTATTTATCTCTTTTGAATATTTATATATTCTTCTATTTGCCCTTAACAATGTTTCTTCTAAGGATTCTATTATGTCTTTATCTTCTTTTTTTATTAGATCTCCTACTTCATTTTCCCACCATTCTTTAAAGCATTTCACAGCACTTAGGCTAGCTATCTCCCCTTGAGATAACCCACCTAATCCATCACAAACTAAGAAAAGTCCAAATTCTTTCCCTTTATAATCACCAATTTCAACTAACACACTATCTTGATTTGTAGTCTTTGTATTTCCTATGTCACTTGCTACTCCTACATGAAACTTTAGGTTATCCATAAATAAAACTCCTTAATAGAACTTAAAAATATATTTTTCATTTGCGAAAGCTACTACATCATTCTCCCTAAGTGGATATTCACTATTACTACTTAATCTTTCGCCATTTATGAAAGTTCCATTTTTAGAATTTAAATCTACTAATACATAAGTGTCTCCAACTTTGATTATTTCGGCATGTACCTTTCCTACTGCTTTATTTAATATTGTATAATCAACCTGTGAGCTTAATCTTCCTAATCTAAACCTATCTTTTGATATATAGATTCTTTCAATTGCACCACCTTTATCTGCTAATAAAAATGGATAATTAGTACTTAATAACTCTGTCTCAAAAGCTGCCTCTGTTGATATTTCTCTTTTAGATAAATTTACTGATGGCGGATTGTTATTAACATTATTATTTGTATTATTATCTACATTGCTATTAATTTTTGCTTTCTTATCCTTTTTGTCTTTCTTATCTTTTTTATTATTTTGTATATCTTTTTCTTGTACACCCTTTACTTTTTTGCTTACCTTTACCTTTACTTTTTTCTTTTTATCTAAAGCTGATTTAGTAACTAGAAAGTCCAACGCTCCAACTAATAATACAGCTCCACCTTTTTCTGTTATTTCAAAATCAGTAATAAAAAGGAAGACGCTAACGCTTATTCCTATAAATAAAAGTTGCATTATTGCTGCAATTATTATATTTACTGTTTTATATACTTCTTTTACCTCTTCTACTACTTCTGTTTTAGTATTCCCTTTAGCACCCTTCCCAACTTTAGAGGCTAATTTATTACTTGAGTTATTCTGTGGAGATGATGTACCTATATTTGAAGAATTATTTCCATTTTGTCTTTGTCTATCTACTTGAGATATGCTGTTTGAACTATAATTTGAATTATTTAAACTATTCGAATTATAATTTAGATTTCCAGAATTTATGGCTTGTCTTGATTCAATAGGAGTACTTATAGTTTCCTTAGGTCTATATGTTACTTGTTGACTTGAACTACTAAGCTCATCAGTCAAAAAACTGTGAAATTCTCTAATAGTTACCCCTTGTTTCTTTATATAGTTTAATATTTTTTGTATATAATTATCTGATGTTTCTTCTTCTATATTAGCATAGTCTACTATAATTGATTTTATTAAATTTTTAAAATCTAGATTAACATCGTCTATATAGTTTTTTTCTATTGGTAAATATACATACTTTATTGAATACTTTTCTTCATCAATAAATATCTTGTCTCCATCTAAAATATAATTGTTACTTACTAAGTAGTGTTCCTCAGCTTCCAAAGCTCCTGTACATAAGTTATTTAAAACTTTTATAATTTTACTTTTGTTTAGTTTATTGTTAGAAAAAAATGTTTCTAGACTTACTAAACTTGTAGTATCATAAAACAATTGAATATCTAAATTAAATTGTCTTTTTTCTATACTTAATAAGCCTCCATCTTCTAGACTATTTATCATTTCTAATTGGAAGTCTATAATAGGCTCATTAGAAATAGTTGCAACTAGATAGCTTTTACTACTATTACTGTTACTTGAAAAATTAATTAAGCTATTTACCATAAAAAATCCCTCCATAATACTCTCTCCATTAAATTTTACCATTTATATTTTATTTTTACAATATATTAAAATTATGTATATGATATCTTAATAATCTTCATTTTTCTATTTATTGAAAAACATTATAATTTTTTAACTTTAAAAGATTACTTATTCTTATATAATTAACTATATAGACAAAAAAAGATGAAGAATATTCCTTCACCTTCTTATCTATATAATTAATTCAATTTTTTTATTTTATTACTTGGGACTTTCAGCTTATAGTAAAAGATACTTACCTTTGAACCATTCGATTTTGTATATACTCTTTTATAAACATCTACCATTGGCCTACTACCATCTAACGAAGTTTCTATTTCCCCTTGATAATTCGTTATCTCACTATCATAGGCAGATTTTCCATTGTGTCTAGCCTGAAATCTATAATATGTTTCTCCGTCATAGTCATATTTACCAACTGCAATATTATCAACTTCTTGAAGTTCATCTGTCTCATACAAACTTTCTTCAAATTGATCTGTTTTAGATATACCTAAATAAGAAAAATATTCTTTCCCTTTGAATACTTTTGCCTTTCTTTCGTTTTCTTCAACAGTATCTTCTATACAACTTACTATAAATTTAGCTCCTATAAATACTGAGAATATTAATACTATTATACCAATAGCTTTCCTACGATTTTCTTTTGAATTATTCTCTTCCTTGAAAGCTCCTTGCATATTTATTCTTTCAGAATGCTCATCATCAATATTATTTTTTTCCTTATATTTCTCATACTTTTCAGCAAAGGCTTCTTTTCTATATACCTCTCCCTTTGTTAATGACTCATTATGAAGAGGTCTTGGCTTTTTTCTAATGGATGCTATTTTAACTTTTGTATCCATTTTTCTTACTGATATATTAGAAAATTTCGGTTTTTTTACTTTAGATTTATTATAAGGTCCTTTTGTAATCTTTTTTATAGAAGGTTTGTCCCCCAAGTCCTATTCATCTCCCTTTTCACCAAATAACGGTGCATACATACAAATATTCTTTGTTATTTTTCCTCCAAGCCTTGTAAATACCCCTGCAAATTCTTCGTTAACAACAAATGCTCCTATAACAGGATATAAATTTTCTCTCCATTTATTATTACATACTTTAACCTTTGCTTTAACAGTTTCAGAGTAAATAAGCTCTTGAAAGACTACATCACTGTCAACAAAATTATTTATTTCACTAGATATTTTTACTCCTTCGCCCTCTCTACCGAGCATAGGCTTTACTACAAAATTTGCTGTATTCAAATCTCTATAATCATAACTTGTCAGTGGTATATATTTTTGTATTATTTCTGCTTCCTCTTTAGAATAAAAATTATATTTTAAAAGTTCATATATGGCTGAAAAAAAACCTTTTGATTGTGATATTATAGATTGCAATGGATTTAAAGATATAACCTTTTTATTAAACATAGGTAAAACTTTTTTCATTTCATCATCTTGATTAAACCAATCTAAAGGGAAGTATCTATACATTGCATCTATTTTTCTTCCATAAACATAAACTTCTTCTCCTCTTACCTCTAAATCATATATGTTTCCAATTATAAGCTCACATTCAGGGAACTCTTCTTTTAACACTTCAAATATACCTTTCATAGTATAAAAATCTTCATAATAAGTTGTCCCCAATATAGCTATAGTTTCTACTTTGATTTCATTTTTATATTTATTTATTATATTTCGAGCATTAACCTTTAACTTCTCTTTTAAAACTTTGTTTGGATCTATAAGCTCATTATTTGCTTTTATCTCATTAAAGTATTCACCTTGTATATTTATAGCTTCTATTATCCCTGCTGGTGTCTCCGAATTTATTTCTAACACCTTTAAATTTCCGCATTTATCAATGATAAAGTCCATTCTTCCTATAAAACAAAGCTCTCTAAACTTTTCTTGATTTAAAAATTCTTTTAAGTCCTCAATAGCTAAAATTTCTGAAAAGACTTCTAGATTTGCTTTTATTGCATTTTGAGTCTTTAAAAATATCTTTGCTAGACTATCTGTTGCATAACTTAACTCTCTAAGCTTTTTTTCACTTATAGTAACTACATTTACACTTAAATAGTCATAATTTTTAACATACGCTCCTGAGAAACCATATTCTATCAATGCCTTTGATTTTATTCTTTCTAAAGCTTCTACTGATATTTCTGAAAGTCTAATTTCTCTATCTTTTAAACCTATAGGTGTTATGAATGTAGTATCTTCATCAGTTAAGTAATCTGCATTCCACCTTATTAAATTTCCTATCACCTTGTCACAGCCTAAAAATATTCCATAATTTCCAAAACTCTGTATTTGATGTTTAAATCCACCATTATCACAAATTACAACTTCATCTTCTATTTTTTCAAAACTTTGCAATATAAAGGGTTTCTCATTCATTATTTTTTCAACATAATTCAGACTTTCTTCCCATTCCTTTTCATTATGAAGCATACCTATAAATACATCTATTGAATATCTACCAAAAACAGGCTTGATAACAAAACTATTTTTATTTTTTCTAGCCTTTTCTAGACAATATTTATCAAGTATTTCAGTATAAGGCAAATATTTTAACACACTCTCTCTTTCTTCCATACTAAGTCTATCATCCTTAGTAAGCACAAGTTTCCAAAGATATGCATAAAGACTTTTACTTTGAGCAAGTATTGCTCTTGGATCATTAAGTATCAATATTTTGCCTAATTCATGTAATTTAATCATTTCCTTAAAACAAGTACATTCATACATAAATTCTGTTGGATAAAGCCTAATTACAACATCTATATTTTTATTAAAAGCTTTTAAAGTATCTTCTTCAATATATAGATTAGTAGGACCAGTTAGGATTATATCTAAATCAACCTGTTTATTTTCGCTTTGAAACATCTCTTTTAAAAATATACCTAAATGCGTTTCCTCATACTTGGATGGTGCTGTCAAAAAAGCTATATTAAACCTTTGCTTATCTTGAAATCTTCCTTTAAGAATTCTAATTAAAGCTTCACTTAAATTTTTTCTAAAATTTAAAGTTAATTGCTCACCATAACCCTGTTCTTCCATAAGTGCGCATTCTCTTTGTGCACAAGGTTTATCATAATTAAACTCACTATAAAATATTCCATCTTCTTTAAAAAATCCATCATATCTAGTCCATAAGAACTCTGGTAATTCTGATTGCATATTTAGTATTTCATTTCTAAAAGGGAATTCTGGTATGTATTTTTTATAATCATTAAATTCTGTATTTATTCCCCTTACAACCTTCATAACTAACTTATGAAGCTTCTCTGAACTTTGTATAAATTCTTCACCTTGTTTTTTATCTATAAAATGTGGCTCTAACGTATAAACCTGTTTAGTTCTTGTTGTACTAACCACATTATAATCTAATAATAAGTTCATAATTTGCTCCTACATTAATATATCCCAAATCACTTTGGTACTAATAAAAATCATTTTAATAATAATTAATAAGTTTGATAGCTCAACCCATAAAAAAATTGAAATTAAACTATAATACTCAGTTTCCAACCTTATCTAACTTGAGGAGCTATCCATATGTGATGAAGAATAACTATATACACCTTTGTCACCAGTTGTCCAAGATCTCCAACTATCCCCTGAAAAACTTCTTCCAGTATATACATAAGAGCCACCTGAGCTTTCATTTGGAAATAAAAAAGGTACTTGTCCTGTTCCGTGATAAGCATCTCCCTTTTCAAATTTCTTAGCTACTTCCTCATAAAATTTCTCTTGTTTAGCCTGGTCAGTTTCATCTGCAATTGCAACTCTTTGTACTAGCGTTCCTTCTTGATAAAGTGGACTTGCAGTAACAACTGCAGCTGCTACCGATAAGGCTAATGCCCTCTTTTTAAATTTTTCATCCAAACCTTCCACATCCCTTTATTCCTTAGAACCTATTGGTTCATTTATTATCTCTACAAATATATTTTCCTTTTTAAGATATTCTACATAGTCCGTCAAATCTTCCTTTAATTTATCCACTGAGATTACAACAACTCTATTTATACCTAAATCATTTAAAATCTCTACTGGTGGTAATTCCTCTTCTGTAAGTTCATATTGATTATTGTAATAAATTCTTTTGTCAAATTCAGTTTCTAAATATCTATCTTTATCTAGCATAAAAGCATAAGTTGAATCCTTAAGTTCTTTTAATTCATAGCTATATTGTATAAGCTTGGATATAAAAATTTTTGAGCCTACTATCCCGAAATCATGTGATATATGATTAAATACTAAAACCGGTTTAATTCCTAAATCATTGTTTAAAATTAAGGCTGTTTCAATGCTTTCTAGTAGTGGTAAATCAAAAATATATATAGTTTTTTTATAACTTAATTTATCTTTTAAAGCTAATACACTATTTTTAATTTCATTTGAAGGATATACTTCTTCTAACTCAAAATCTTCACATTGTTTCAATGATGCTATTGGTGTAGTTTTAAAATAACATTCAAAATACCTTAAATCTTTTCTCCAATTATCATAAACTTCGTATAAATTAACTTTTGATTTCAACATAATATCTGATTACTTATATGTTACTGCAAATACTTTTGTTAAATTTATAATATGTGTATATCCGCTAGTATCATGAAGTGTTAAATAGTCACCATCTCTGTTTATCTCTTTAATTTCCACTGAAACATCTGGAGTCTCCTCATTGTATGCTCCTAAACTATTGTAAATATAACATTGCTCAAACGCTATCATAAAAATTCCTCCTAATAATATTAAATATTTCCAATTATATTATATTACAAAGCTTTTTCTTTTACTATTAAAACAACCTTAAACTATATTATATTTTTTTCTTTTTAATTTTAAAAAACTTTATAAATAGTTTTTTATTTAACTATTTATAAAGCTCTTTATTATTCTACATCTATAACTTGTTCATCTAAAACAAACTTATTTATCATTTTTGCCACACCTGAGTTTACATTTGTATCTGTTACATAATCCGCAGCTTCTTTTACTATGTCCATAGCATTTCCCATAGCTACTCCAAGTCCCGCATATTTAATCATACTTATGTCATTCTCACTATCTCCTACACAGATTACTTCTTCTCTTTTTATCCCCAACATTTCTGCTAATCTTTCTGCTGCTTTTCCTTTTGAGGTTCCAGCTGCCATTACTTCAAAATTATTATCCCATGAACTTACAACTTCTAAATCTTTATACTTACTTATTTCTTCTTTCGCCTGTTGTAATTTTGGTTTGTCTTCATTCTCTATAGCTATTGCCTTTAATATTTTTCCTTCATATTCTTCAAATATTTCTGGAAAATCTCTACCTTCTACAAATTTTATCCTTACATCCTCTGGTAATTCTCTATTTGAAATCTTATAAGCATGAGTTTCAGGAATTTTAATTTCCGAAATTACTGTATCACATGTATTAAAATAAGTTAATAAACCATATTTTTTTGTAACTTCATATATTTTAAACATTTGTTCTTTACTAAGTGTCGATTTATATATTACTTCTTCTCTATCCTTTTCCCTTATATATGCACCATTTGATGATATAATAGGTGCTTTTACCCCTATTATATTTGAGTAATGACTAGCTGATGTGAATAGTCTTCCAGTAGTTATTGCTATTTTTACACCTTTTTCAGTAGCCTTCTTTAATGCTAACCTATTTTCTTCACTAACATCATGTGCATTACTTAAAAGTGTTCCATCCATATCAATGCAAATTAATTTGTACTTCATAATATCTTCTCCCTTCGCTTCTACATCTTTTATACTACATATCACTTTTATTATAACAAAATAGATGTGGTTTTACCCACATCTATTTTTAACTTCACTAAATTATCTAATAATATTTTATAAACTTTTATTATAAGTCGTCGTCAAATACCTTAATAAAAGCTGATAAACATTTTAAATCTTAGATTTAATCAATGTAACCTATTTTCTAAAAATATGATAAATAAAACATTATTTATTATATTCTTAAGCCTTCCAAAGTCCATGTATATTACAATATTCTCTTACAGCTACTATTTTTTCATCAATTTTAAATGTAGCTTCTGGTTTTTCACCTGGTTTTAAATGCTTTCTATATACTGCTGATTCAGTTATAACTTCTATCCATTCTATATAGTGTTCTTCTTGCATTGGATGTTCTATTGAACCTACAGCTACATGAACTCCACCTTCTACCTTAGTAACTACTGGTACATGCTTTTCTTTTGCTGCATCTACTACATTTTCTTCCTTTAGGCTCATTGGTTTACCACAACAAACTAAAGTTCCACCTGCTGGATGTGCTACCTCAACTATATTTCCACATAATTCACATCTGTAAATTTCATTTATTTTTGACATTTTAAAATCCTCCTTTAAATTTAAATCCTTTTTAGTTTTTGTTTTTTATATATTTATATACTTAATTTTAAATATTATTTAATAATTATTATTTGTTATATTTAAATTATATATTATATATTTTAAAAATTCAATAGTATTTTTTATTTTTTTTGAAATACTATAAATATATTAAACTCAATTAATCTATATTTAAGATATATTAACCTTAACTTTTATTAATAACCTATGGAGGAGTGATTATAATGAAAAAAAATAATAATAATATAACTAATAAGCAAAACACTATATATCCACCAGACGATAGAGATTTTGGTGCTCCATCAGTTGAAGACCTAAAATCTTATTCCCCCTCTGGAGACTTTACTATGTTGCCAAATCCAGCTACTGATCCTATCGTAGCTAATAATATATCTAATGTTGAATTTGATTATACTGAAGATTCTATATTAGATACTTCTGAAACTAGTTATAAAACACAGACTTCTAAGCACTCAAAAAAATCTAAAAAATAAATTAAAGACAAATATTCAATATATTTATACTATTGGATATTTGTCTTTATTATATTTAGCTTTTTAATAATATTCTCATTCTGATTTTCTTTATCTTAATACCCTTCTTGCTGCAACATAGTGATATATTGGTCCTACTACTACACCTTCCCTTGAATTAGCAGCATGAATCACTTGACCATTTCCCCAATATATAGCTACATGTCCTGGTGCTGAAGCTGAGCCTCTTTCAAAAACTAAATCTCCAGGTTGCAATTCATTATATGATATTGGTGTTCCCTGATTTATTTGAGTATAAGTAGTACGAGGTAAGCCATAGCCAAAATGTCCAAATACATAAGCTGTAAAGCCAGAACAATCAAAACTGTCTGGTCCATTTCCTCCAGTTACATATCTACGTCCAACAAATTGTGATGCATAATTTAATATTGCATTAGAACTAGCATTTCCAGCCCCTCCTCTGCTTAGCATCTCTGTTCTCTCACTTTGTTGTATAATTGATTTAGCCTTTTCAATAGCATTTACTACATCTGTTTCTACAGCAGGGCTCTTAATCTGAGTTCTAATATTTCTTAACGCATCTCTAACATTTTTTAAATCATTAATTGAACTATTAGAATTATTCACAGCATCTATCAAAGGTTGTACCATAGGTCTCTCAACGCCCTCCAAGTTTACCTCTATTTTACTCTTTTCTGCATTTAATTGATCTATCATAGGCTGCTCTTCAGCCTTTCTCTTGTTAAACTCTTCAATTTTAGCTTTATTCTCATTGTTAAGTTTGTCCAATTCTTCGTTCTTTACATTTAACTTTTTAATTTTATCATCCAATTCACCTTTTTTAGAGTTCAAATCACCAATTATTTTATTATCAAGATTGATAACCTTTTCAACTGCTTCAAATTTTGAAATTAAATCACTAACACTAGTTGCACTTAATAAAACACATAAATAATTTTCTACCCCTCTAGTTTTGGAAAGAGATTTTATTCTATCACCTAAAATATTCTCTTTTTCTTTAAGTTCTACTTTTAGTTTATCTACTTGTTTTTCAGTGAGTTTTATTTCATTTTTATATTTCTCTATTTCATTATTATTTTTTTCTATTTCCGAATATACTAATTCTAGTTGATCTGTTAAGTCATCCATTTGTTTTTGTAAACCTTTAATTTTAGAATTTACATCATCTAATTTTTTAGTTTCTTCTACCTTTTGTTTTTCTTGCTCATCTGTTAGTGGAGTAGCACTTACTTTAATTCCCGTTCCAAAAATTAGACTTATTGCAAGTACTAATGAAGTTATTTTCTTTCTCATTATTTAGATGCTCTTGTAATATACTCTTTTATACAAGAACTCCCTCCTCCTTACATATTTTGAGTCCAACACAATAATTATAACATTAAATCAATTAATTACCAATAAGTAAAATGTTAAAAATTTGTGTACTAAATATAAATGGATAATTTATCTAAATATATCTAATAACATAAAATTTGCCATTTCCAGATTTATATAGTTTTTAATAAATACTATACATCTATAACTTCTAAGGTAATCTATATTTTCGAATAATTCAAATATAGAAAATTGATTAAAACTTATATATAAATACTGTTTATTATAAATTGAATATTTAACCTAGTTAGAGATGGTACTTAAACTCCATCTCTAGCTAAGTTACATTTTTATACTTTTACTAAAACATCATATTTTTCATTTGTTCCATAAGGAATGTATTCTCCTTCAAAAGGTACTCCATCTAAATATATCTCTTTTTTAGTACCTTTATAGCTGTTCTCAACTTTTATATTATATTCTGCTCCTTTATACTTATAATTTATTTCAAACCCTTCCCAAGAATTTGGAATACATGGAGTTACATTAAAACCTTTTCCATAATGAGTTCTAAGTCCTAATATATCTTCTATTCCGACTTTATAGAACCATCCAGCTGCTCCGGTGTACCAACTCCACCCACCTCTTCCAGCATGAGGTTCTTTTATATAAACATCGGCTGCTATTACATAAGGTTCAACCTTATATTTTTTTGCCTGTAACTCTGAACTTGTATGGTTTATAGGATTTATCATATTGTAATACTTCAAAGCCTTATCGCCTAAACCCAGTTTTGCAAATGCCATGATAACCCATACCGCTGCATGTGTATATTGACCTCCATTTTCCCTAACGCCAGGAACATAACCTTTTATATATCCTGGTTCTAACTTTGAGTTATTGAAAGGAGGTGCTAATAATAAAATAAGACCTAAATCTTCTTTTACTAGATTTGTTTCAACTGCCTCCATAGCTTCTTTTACTCTTGAAGGCTTACCTGCACCAGATATGATAGACCAACTTTGAGATAATGAGTCTATTGAGCATTCATCGTTTTGAACTGACCCAAGAGGTGTTCCATCATCAAAATATGCTCTTCTATACCATCCTCCATCCCAAGCATTCTTCTCTAAATTTTCTTGCAAAAATACTTGTAGTTCTTCATATTTTTCTAAACTTTCCTTATCTTCTTTGTAACTACAAATCGATTTAAACTTCTCTAAAATATCATATAAGAACCAACCAAGCCATACACTTTCACCCTTACCTTCATTTCCTACTGTACTCATACCATCATTCCAATCTCCACTCCCCATTAGAGGAATGTTATGAATACCAAAGTTCAAACCCTTATTTAATGCCCTTATGCAGTGATCGTAAATAGTACCATCTTCTCTAGTTTCATCAACTATTGTGTATCTTTCATCTTCTCCATCCTCTAAAGGTGAATCTTTTAAATAAGGCATTCTTTCTTCCAAGATACTATAATCTCCAGTCCTTCTTATATATTCTCCTACTGCATATGGCATCCATAATAAGTCATCTGAAAATCTAGTTCTTATTCCACTATTTACAACAGGATGCCACCAATGTTGTACATCCCCCTCTTCATATTGTCTCGCCGCATTTGTTAAAATCTGACTTCTTGTAAATTCGCTATTAAGCAATCCTAATGATAATGAATCCTGAAGTTGATCTCTAAATCCATAGGCTCCTCCAGATTGATAGAACGCTGTTCTTGACCAAAATCTGCAACTTAGATTTTGATACATAAGCCAACCATTAAGCATATGATCCATAGATTTGTCTGGAGTCTTAACCTTTATACTTCCTAAGAAATCATTCCAGTATTTCTTAGTTCTTTTTAACTCCTCTTCTATATAATTTATATCATTGCTGTTTTGTATTATTTGCTTTATCTTATCTAGATTTTCATTCTGACCTAAAACTACGACTATAGTTTTAGTTTCACCCTTTTTTAACTTAATTTTTGTAGCTGTAGCTAAACATGATGGGATTCCTCCACCTGATACATTAGAAAGTTCATCTTCATTTAAAGCTAATGGATAATTCACTGTATTTTCTCTACCCAAAAACTCTAATCTGTCACCTGTGAAACTTTCATTTTCTCCACCTACTATTTTTAGGTAAGCTTTACCTTTTCCAAAGAATTTACTATATGGATTATGTCCCCAGATGAATTTTTCCTCATTTTCTATATGAGTACTTATATAGCTTTCACTATGCTCTTTAACTACTCCAAGTACAAGGTCTGCATAATAAAATGCTGTTAACTCTCTTTCTTCATCTAATAGATTTTCTAATTTCACTATGTAATATTTAACAGACTCATCCATAGGACAAAAACATGTTAAATCACCCTTTATCCCGTCTACTTTATGAGTAAAATTTGAATAACCAAAACCATGTTCTATAATATATTCTCCATTATCTCTTAATGGTTTTGGAGTTATTGAAAAACTCTTTTTCTGTTTGTCATCCCTTATATATAGTGCTTCTCCTAAAGTATCTCTAATCCAATCATTGCTCCATGAAGTTATTTTATTCTCCCTCGAATTTCCCTGCCAAGTATATGAAGCTCCTGATTCAGATATATGAAAACCAAAATTATTATTTGATATTACATTTACCCAAGGTGCCGGTGTTTGCTCACCATCTCTTAATATTATTTTGTAAGTATTATCTTTAGTAAAACCACCATATCCATTGAAGTAATCCAATTCTTGTTTTATAGAATCAAATTCATATGTATTAAATTCTGAATTACTAGCCTCATTAATTATACTCTGCTCATCTACATGACTTCTTTTGTTTCTATTAGCTGAAGTTTCATTAAAGGTTTTTTTGCTAATCTTATTCTTATCTTTAAGCTCCTTATGTCTATCTGAAACATCAAAATCTTCATCAGAATCTTTATTTAATTTAATTCCACTTTGTTCTAAAAGACTTCCATTTTCAGCATAGAATACTAATCTTGATATAGCTATAATAAAGTCTCTTATCTCAGCAGACATAGTTGTCTTTGAGTGAAGAAAAATACCACCCGGCTTATTCCAATTTTCTCTATCTAATGACCCATTTATAACTTCAGTAATTCCACCTTGTACTGGATTATGGTAAGAGGTTTCCTCATCATTATAAATAACTAGATCATATTTTATACCTTTATTTCTAAGGTAAACATGAAGCGAAATAAGATTCCTTACTAAATCAATATTTTCAACAGAATCGATTAAAAGTAATACTATAGGTAAATCCCCTGATATTCCATAACTCCATAAATCACACTGATGCTTATTTATCTCCTCTATATATGAGCTTCTTTCTTTTCTAAGAGGACTTAAAAATAATATATTTGATGCTATAGATTGATATAGATTGGCTTGGAAGGTCTTTATCCCCATATATTTCAACTCTATTAAAGTCCTTTCCTTGCTTCCTTTAAATACACTATCTATATATGTTTCATGTTTTGCTTTATTTGCTATACTAACAGCCTCTTCTCTATCATCAGCTATACCTGTTATAAAACTTACAGTAACTTTACTCTCTGCTGGTATATTTACTCTAGCCCTTAAAGCTATTATTGGATCTAATACTATTCCTTGAGTATTTTGAAGGGTAGCATCATTATCCATAGCTCTTGGATTTATTAAATCTCTGTTTCTACCAATAAAGTTAACTCTTGATGTTTCATAACTTAAAGAGCCAACTAACTCACCCTCTATAAATGCAGTTTGAAATACAAATGGTTTCTTTTGACCTTTAGCTCTTGGTCTCCTATTTGCAAGTATTACTTTATTGTGTTCATCATATTCAGTTATTATAAATAAATTTGAGAATGTTGGATGAACCACATCTGAACTATAAGTAGCAAGAGTTACCTCCATATAACTTGTTAGTTCTAAACATCTATTACTTGAACTATTATTTTTTAAAGTTAGCTTTCTTACCTCTAAATTATCTTCATCACTAACCCCTATTTCCGTAGTGGTTTCTATATTTCCATCTTTTCTATAGAACTCTCCTTTATTTAATACAAACTTAACATCTTCTTCATCAGGAGTTACTCTAGTAGGTTCAAAAGTATTGCTCCAATATTCATTTGAATTTAAATTCTTTATATATATGAAATTTCCATAACCCTCTTGAACTACGTCTTCCCTCCACCTGTAAATCATCATCTCATCCTTTTTAGAATATCCACATCCTGAATTTGTTAATACTGTTGAATATACTCCATTAGATAATGCAAGGACATTAGGACTTTCAGTTATGAAAGGATAGTTTCTTTCAAACATAACATCAGTTTGTGGCTTCTTTTCTGGAAGATCTATTTGGTTTTCTCTTGAGAATGTTATTTCTCTCTTAGTCCTTTCTTGAAGTAAAACTTCATAAGCCTTTACTTCTACAATAGAGTGAAACCTTTTTTGAAGTATATTATCATTTAAAAAATTATCTAATGCCATAAATGACATACCTTCATGATGTACCATAAAACATTCTACTACAGCCTTATCTTTTCCCTTTGGTATACGCTCTTCTGTAAAGTCTATAGCCTCATAAAAACCATATCTCCCCAACATACCCATCTTCTTAAATTCTTTTAGGTTGCCTATTACATCATTTGGCGCAAAACTAAGCGCCATAACAGAAGCATATGGTGCTACTACAAGTTCATCAACAAGACCTCTTTTTAATCCTATACCTGGTATACCAAAAGCCTTATATTGATAATTCATAGATATATCAAAATGATAAAAGGCTGATTCTGATATTCCCCAAGGAATTTTTCTCTTTTCAGCATAATTCTTTTGAGCTTTTATTACTGATCTATAAGTTGTATCTAATAATGTATTTTTATAACTCTTCATAATAAGTGGTGGCATAAAATATTCAAACATAGTACCGCTCCAAGATACTAAGCTATTTAATGAAAATGTATTAGTCATTGCCCTTCCAAGCTTAAACCAATGATCTTTGTTTATATCACCTTTTGCTATTGATACAAATGAAGCTGTTCTAGCCTCTGACGCTAATAAATCATAATAACTATTTCCTAATGTATCATTTTCCATATCATACCCTATAGAAAATAGTTCCATATCCTCATTGTATAGAACTGTGAAATCAGTTTCTTTTACCATCAAATCTAATCTATTTATAAGTAAATTTATTTCTTTATTTAATTCCTCTATCTCATATACCTTAAGTTCTTTATCTTTATATCTATTGACTTGTAATAACTTATTTTCACATTCTTTTTTTAGCTTATTAGTCCAATAGATATTTTCTTTTTCATAATTTTCTTCTATACTTTTTATTTTTTCTAATATTGAATTTAAAATATTTATAGTTACTACATCTTCATCGGTTTCATTTATTTTTGTTCTTTCATCTTCAAAAAACTCTTGATTAAGCTCTTCTTTAACTAAATCTAAAGTATCTAGTAATGCTACATAGTTTTTCTTTGATCTTATATTACTTTTTAATGAGTCTCTTAAAGCTTCTCTTATAACCCAAAGGTAACTTACTAAATTGCCACTATCAACTGTAGACACATACCTTGGATGTAATGGATTTTTAGTTTTTGTATCATACCAATTTAATAAATGTCCATGATATTTTTGAAGACTATCTATACTGTCTAATTCTTGTTTTAATCTTTCTATTACCTCTGAAATGTGAATATAACCTAAATCATAAGCAACTATATTTGACATAAGCCCCATCCCAATGTTAGTAGGTGATGTTCTGCATGCTAACCCATTATTAGGATTACTTTGATAGTTATCTGCTGCTAAATAATTATTTTCTTTATTAACAAAGTCTTCATAATAAGCCCATGTTCTTCTAGATATATTTCTTATAAAGTTTATATCATCTTTTTCTATAACTATAGTCTCTTGCTGTATAGGTTTTGATATCTCATTTGCTATAAATGGACTAAATATCCAAAGTAAACTTATTGGAATATTTATTATTCCAAGCTCTAATCCTTTAACAAAACTTATTATAAGTAGTCCCAAGCCAATTACTGATCCAACCCACATAAATCTAATATAAGAAGAAAGACCAGGCTTATGACTTTTTTCAACTTCTTCAGCAGTTTTCCATTTCAGCATATTCCTTTTGGATATGATTAACCTATAAAGTGTAGTAAAAATTGCATCTAACATATCTTTACATTGATTTGGTATAAAACTTATTATGTAAAATATCTGTCTCAATGTTTTGAAACTACCTATAAATATGTTTTTAGGAGTTACTACTAAATCTGTAATGTTAAACAATATTGGTATTGCTACAGCAACTAAAGCTATAAAGCTTAAATTAAGTACATTCGAATATACCATAGCAAATACATACATACATATAACTATAGATGGTGCTAATAGGCTTCTTCTCAGGTTATCAAATATCTTCCATTTAGATAAAGTATTTAAATCCTTACTATTAATCCAAGGTAGTAATTGCCAATCCCCTCTTACCCATCTATGTAATCTCTCTGCACTTGCCTTATAAAAAGCTGGATATCCATCTATAAGCTCAATATCAGTAACCAATGCACATCTTGTATACGCTCCTTCTAATAAATCATGACTCAAAACCCTATTCTCTGGTATTTTATCTTTTAATGTATTATAGAATAAATCTATATCTATAATTCCTTTACCTGTAAATATACCTTCTCCAAATAAGTCTTGATATGTATCTGAAACTGCAGTAGTGTAAATATCTATTCCTGTCTCACCTGAAAACACTTTTGAAAATAATGTTTTATTTTTAGCTTCAACATCTACGCTTATCTTAGGCTGCATTATACCATAACCTCTTATAACCTTACCCTGTTTATCCATAACCCCTCTATTTAAAATATGCCCCATTGCCCCGATGAGTCTCTTACCTGTATCTAAGCTTAATCTTGTATCTTCATCTAAAGTTATTATGTATTTTGCATCTTTTAAATTTTCTATGGAGTAACTCTTTATGTTATAACTATTCATTTCTCCCTTAAGTAGAGCCATAAACTCCATTAACTTACCTCTTTTTCTCTCCCACCCCATCCAAGTATTTTCACTTTCATTAAATTTTCTTACCCTATTAAAAAAATAAAAATGTGGATTTCTACTGTAGCCATACTTTTCATTTAAGCGTTCCGCTTCTTTTATTCCTCTTCTATTGATAACTTCATCTAATAGATTTTTTTCAACATCACTATCTTTAAAATCTGCTAAAATAGCAAAATAAATGTTTTGATCTTTATTACTTATATAATAAGTTTCCAACTTCTCCATTAGGTTAACTACCTTAGTTTCATTTTGAACCATAGCTGGAATAACTACTATAGTTTTATTTTCTTTTCCTATCCCCTTGCTTAAATCTAACTTTGGAATAAAGCTAGGTTTTATGAGTTTACCTGTGCTCCAATTGACAAGGGCTGTAACAGCTTCACTTATTGGTACAAATAATATAAGAGCTAAAAGCACCCACTTCCACCACGCTATAGGCCCATTTATACCATATATCCAAAAGCCTATAATAGCTTCTACAAATAATGTAGCTAGCAAAATCAGAGTTATATAAAGGCCTGCATCAACATTACTAGTAAAAAACTTATCTTTCCTTGAAAGAGCCCCAAAACTCTTCTTAATTTCATCTACACCATCATCTATAATGTAATATCCAACATGGGATTTATATTCTTCATCCTTAAGTCCCTTGCTTAAAGTACATAATGATAATATTTTCTTGGTAAGCTCTACTTCACTTATATTTATTCTTTTTGCAAGAACTTCTATATTATGTCTATAATGATCCTTAGTTTCAAAATCCATTTTATTATAAATGCCACTAGGATCTTCCTTCAAAAGTTTTTCTACCTTTGATATTTTCGCAAAAACAAATTTCCACTCACAACTTGAAATAGTCCTTAAAGATGTTATATACCTTCCTATAGAAACTTGGAGTTTTCCTTCATGTTTGTGTTCCAAATATACCGCATCTTTTATCCCTTCTGCATCAACTTTTGATGTTATCCATTCATAAATAGATTCATCATTTACAGAATTATCTCTAAGTAATCTTATTAATTTTTCAACTATTTCTGGAGAGAGTTTCTCATAAGTTGAATTAAGGCTACTAATTACTTCGTCTAATGTATTTTTTTTACTATGATAAGCTTCTATTAATATATCAGCTATTTTATCTGCTTTCTTTTTTTCTCCTTGTATATATCCAAGTTTCTCACATATTATTGATAGTTTTTCTATAATATTAATTCTAAGCATTAATGGTAATGCCCATAACTCGCCTAAAGTTAGTTCATCTCCATTTTTATAATTATTTATAAATATTATAAGTTTTTCTATATCTACCTTACCTTCATTAATCTCTATATATTCATGAGCTAAGCTGTAAATTCTAGGCCAAGAAATTTGATTTTCATCTTTATTTGAAGTTTTAACTACAACTTCTGCTAATGGCAAATTTTCAAAGTAGCTATAAGGCATATTCTTCTTTATAGTCTTATATTCCTTTTCTATTAAATATATATTATCTAATAACCATTCAGCGGCTGTTACTACTTCAAATCTATCTCTTGCCTCACTATTTATAAACTCATAATTGTTGAGTATTTTTTCATAACTAAAGTTTAAAGCTTTTAATACTATCTTTCTTGAGTTTATTGATTGCCTTACACTCATCTAAGTCACCCTTCCTTAATTTTCATATACTCATGTAGCTTATTTTCCCCATAAAAGAAATTATTATTCTTTTTAGTTATAAGTGAGAATCTAAATTTTAAATTTAGTTATTCGAACCTGAGTAACTCTTAAAATTTTAATTTGCTTAGTATGAACCCACTCTGTAATAGTACTCATTTGAATATATATGGAAAGGAATTTTCTTTATTAATAAAAGTTTTTTTATCTTTCTCCTACAATATATTTTGTTATTATATGAAATTTATACTGTATCTAGTATGTAATATATTAAAAAATATTATATAAGTTTTTAATATTAAATCTTAATTTATTAATTAAAAATATTACTGATTTATCTTCTTTTAAATGAATGTATAAATTAATTTCTGAAATTAAACTGCCATCAATAAATTTATTAACTAAGTTTGAAAATTAAATAAAGATAATAATTAATAAGTAAATATAATTCATGATATTTTAAACACAAAAAATTAAGGCTACCAAAAAACTTTCGTTTTCAGTAACCTTACATCTATATATTCTTTTTTATTTTCACTTTCTAATTATAATTTATAAAATTCTTCAAATGATTTTATAACATAATAATGATCCTTAACTGCCCCCAGCTCTCTTATTGAATGCATGCCAAGTATTGGTGTTCCCATATCTACTGACCTTATATTTAAGTGTGTTGATGATATTGGACCTATAGTTGATCCACCTCTTAAATCTGATCTATTTACAAACTTTTGAACTGGAACATTAGCTCTTTTGCATATCTCTTCATAAACAGCTAGCGAATCACTATCTGTAGTATAACTTTGAGAAGCTGCTATTTTTATAACAGGACCTCCATTTAAAATCGGTCTTATAACAGGGTCATGTTTTTCTGAAACATTTGGATGTACTGCATGAGCTAAATCTGCCGATATTAAAAATGACTTTGATAATGCTCTAAAGAAATCTTCTCTACCTTTTCCTTGACTTACTAATATTCTTTCTAATAAACTTGCTAAAAGACTAGAATCTGCTCCTTGCTTTGTAGCACTCCCTACCTCTTCATTATCAAAACAAACTAATATATTAGTAGCCTTATTAACTTTAGTATTTGTTATTGCCTCTAATCCAGCATGTACCATACTTAAATCATCTAATCTTGATGAAGAGATAAATTCTTCATTAATTCCCATTAAACAACCTTTTTCATATTCATATGGGAATAAATCAAAATCTATTATATCTTCTTCCTTTACTTTTAATTCCTCAGCTATTAACTTTAATATATAATTTTCTTTTTCTAACTTCTGACTTAATAAACCTAATAAAGGTAGACAGTCTTTTTGCCTATTTATTTTAAAACCTTCATTTATATCCCTATTCATATGTATTGCTAAATTAGGTATTATTAATAAAGGTTTGTTTATGTTTACCAACTTCATTTCAGGAAATAGTGGATTATTAGATCTTAAAGCCACTCTTCCAGCTAAACTTAGTGGTCTATCAAACCAAGTACTTAATATCGGTCCACCATAAACTTCAGTATTTAACTTTATATATTTTCCTTCTGCTAATACTTCAGGATTAGGCTTTAATCTGAATCCTGGGGAATCAGTATGAGCTCCTATTATCTTAAACCCATCTTCTTCTATTTCTCCATCACCTATTACAAAAGCTATAATAGCTGAAGAATTTTTAGTGACAAAATATTTTCCGTTTTTCTCTAGCTTCCAAGCTTCATATTCTTGTAGCTCTTTAAAACCTTTATCTAATAATCTACTCTTTGTAGTTTCAACTGCATGAAAAGCAGTTGGGCTTTTATATATAAAATCTATAAGATCCCTAGCTATAGTTTTTTCCATCTCTTATTTCACCCTCTTTAGAATTTTTAATTATAAGTTCTTAAATTATTTCCTATTACCACTAATAAAATTACAACATATAGACTAATATTTAATATAATCGCCCTTTACATATCCTTCTTTTTCACCAACATTAGTTTCAAATATTATATTAACCCATCCGTTATTTATTCCTTTTACTTTAACATTTGCATTTGGTAACAAGTATCCAATAGGTAAATTATTTATTCCTGGTCCTGTTCTTACATTTAGATTGGTAGAAACATTTACTACAACACCTTTTTTATAACCATCATCTTTTGGTTTATCTTTTTCTACTGTATTGCTTGGGGAAAGCTTCTTAATATATGCCTTATTTGCATAGCCTATTTTACCATTATAATTTACCTTATACCAATCTCCACTTTCTCCTATAATATCTAATTCTGAATCATTAAGGGCATAAGCAACCACTGAATATCCTGTTCCTGCACCTTGCCTTATGTTTAAATTTGTTGATACGTTATATATTCTTCCCTTTTGTTTATCTGAATTATTAGTATTATTTGCAGTATTTGAATTATTAGTATTATTTGTACTTTGAGAAGGTGGTTTATTAGCTGAATTATTATCTATAACTCTTACAAATTCAGATTTAACAAATCCAGTTCTATTTCCTGAAAATATTATATTATACCAACCACTTTCTTCATAATTGATTTTTACTGAATCATTATTTTTCAAATAACCTATTACTAATGCTGACTTTGAAGCAGCACTTCTTACATTAAGGCTTGTCTCTACATTTACTATATTACCAGCTTTATTTAAATTTGTATTTGGTTTCGTTTCTGGTTTTTCTGTATTGTTTGTTTGCTGTTCACTCGTTGAGCCATTTGTAATCTTAACATAACTTTTACTTATAAAACCATATTTTTTAACTCCATTTGATATGTAACTGACTTTATACCAGCCATTTGATTCTCCATAAATCTCTACATAAGAATTAGCCTGTGTATAGCCTACAACATTAGAACTTCCACTTGCATTTTCTCTTATATTTAATCTTGTCGATACATTTATGATTTTACCCGTTGCTACTTGCTTTATTTCTTCTCCACCATTAGGATTAGATGTATCAACGCTAGATATAACATTTTTAAAGTATGTCCATAATTGAGGCTTGTCTTTTATCATCATTTTAGGACAAATCTTACCTGAAGCATCATAATGCCTTACTACATGATCTGCTGGTATATTATATTTAGCCATAAGATATTTGGTTAACGCTATACCATTTTCTAGAGTTTTGTTAAAATCATTTTCCGGATTTACACAAAGTTCTATAGCTATAGTTGTTGAATTGTTTATCTCTTTATTATTTCCATCACCTACATGCCAACCTCTCCAAGTATTCTCTAAAACTTGTATTATATTATTTTGGTCAACAGTATAGTGTGCTGAAGCTAAAGCTTCAGGATGATTAGCAAAATAATCTCTATTTGCCTTCGCATTAGCTCCAAAAGATCTATTATCAGTATCGTGAATTACTATATATTTAGGTACTATAGTAACACCTTTTGAATAATTAATATTTATCAATTGTTTGTTTACTTTTATTCCATTTAAAATAGGCGTTTCTTCTTGTGTTGCTTGTTTAAGATTTTTATCTATGGTTTTATCATTTTTTTCTGTAGCATTAGCTATAACTTCTTCACTAGCCACTACATTAGCTGCTATAGTAGATGCTATAATAACTGCTGATATCGCCTTTTTTTTCATAATATTCTCCTTAAAATTACTATATATTCAATTATACCACTAATTTTGTAAAGTCAAATATCATTAATTGAATTTTGTTACATATTATGACTTACAGAAATTACACAATTATTAGAATAATATAGTTTAACATAAATTATGATATAATTATTACCATACTCTATATTTTCGTACTTTTAATCTAGAAATTTATTAGATTTTAAGGATTTTCTATATTTTAATATAGACTTAATCTATTCATTATAATTATAAATTATCCTATAAATTTAAATTATAGTTATGTTATCAGAATATATAAAATGAGGTGGTATTTTATTCATGTTTTCTAATTTGCTAATTAAAATATTTATAAAAAAAAGTAATGATGTTGAAAATTTGAGAGACAGTTATGGATATTTAGCTGGTTTTGTTGGTATAATTTCTAATATTTTATTATTTATAATTAAACTTACAGTAGGAATTTTAGTTAATAGTATAGCAATTATAGCTGATGCCTTTAATAATCTTTCCGATGCTGCATCTTCTATAGTAACTATTGTAGGCTTTAAACTTTCTAAAAGACCAGCTGACAAAGAACATCCTTTTGGTCATGGACGTATAGAATATCTTTCAGCTTTGATAGTAGCCTTTATGGTTATGATGGTAGGTTTTCAATTTATAAAAACCTCCTTTGAAAGAATTATGCACCCAGAAAGCATCACGTTTGAAATTATTCCATTTATTCTTTTACTATTATCTATTTTAGTTAAGCTTTGGCTAAGTAGATTCAATAAAATAATTGGTGAAAAAATTAATTCTAGCGCCTTAAAAGCTGCTTCTGTAGATGCATTAGGTGATGTCTTTACTTCTAGCTGTGTAGTTATATCTTTCTTAGCTACTAAATTCACAACCATTCCAATAGATGGTTATATAGGTGTTTTAGTATCCCTTATTATACTTTACTCTGGTTTTACTTTAGTTAAAGAAACTATGAGCCCACTTATAGGGGAAGCACCTGATCCTTACCTTGTGACTTCTATAACTACTGGAGTTTTATCCTATGATAATATAATAGGAGTTCATGATCTTATAATTCACAATTATGGTGTTGGAAAATGTATGGCCTCAATTCATGCTGAAATTCCATCTAATATAGATATAATGAAAATACACGAAATCATAGATAAAGCTGAGAGAGAGCTTTCAGAAAAGCTAAACATATACCTTGTAATTCATATGGATCCTATCTGCATTGATTCAAAAGAAGTTAATGATGCACTGACTATGGTTCAAAAAATTATTAAATTTAATTCTCTTACAAAATCTGTTCATGATTTTAGAATAGTTGGTGAAGGTAATAAGAAAAACTTAATATTTGATGTTGTTGTAGATAGTGCAAATTTAACAATTACAGAGGAAGAGCTTAAGTCTCAACTTATCTCTGAAGTAAGAAAATTACATCCTGAATATAACTGTATAATAACAATTGATAATGACTTTATATAAAAGACAGACAAGCATTGCATTATTTTATGTTAAATTATAGTTTATAACTTAACATAAAATTAAGACTATAGAATTATAAGTTTCAATCTTATAATTCTATAGCCTTTTTTATTTTTCTTTTCTATTTTTCTAAATAGTCACCTTTTATAATCATATCAGCAACTTTAAATATATCTTTAAGATGCTTTGTTTCTTTTTCATCTTTAGGTGTTCCTTTTATATCTCCATAATTAAGTATAGTAGAATTTCTTTCAGTGTTAACTAAAACTCTACCCATGGAAGTATTCTCAAATTCCTTTCTATCTATTCCTAGCATATAACTTATAGTTGGAAGGAAATCTACTTGTCCGCCTGCTTTCTCTACTACCTCACCCTTAATTCCTGGATTATAAACTAAAAATGGTATTTTCATATCTGGTTTTTGCCACCAGTCTCCTTCGAATTTTACATCCTTAAGTTTATCTTGATAGAATTTATGAACACCAGTATGGTCTCCATATATCATTATGGCTGTATTATCTAATTGTCCATTCTTTTTAAGTTCATTTAAAAACATACCTATTTGTTCATCTACATATCTTACACTTTGGAAATATGCTCCTAATATGCTTTGATCAAATTCTTTAGGCAATTTTAATAGCTTTTTATCTTCTGGCATATCAAAAGGTCCATGGCTTGTTAGTGTTACAAAAAAACTATAAAACGGTTCTTTTTCATCTTTAAGCTTTCCAGCTATCTGCTTCATATAAGATCCATCTGAAAGGCCAAGACCTATTATTTCATCCTTATTATATTCTGATATATCTCTTATTTTATCAAATTTAAAAGATTTATGAGCTTCTGACCAATTCCAATTTCCAGGTACTTCTGGATGTGAGGAAATTGTAGTATACCCTTGTTTACTAAGTAGTTTAGGTAAAGTATTATAATTTCTCCATGGATATAAGAAAAATGTACTACCTTCTCTTAATGGAAAAACAGAAGTATTTACTAGCAGATCACAATCCGAACTTGTTCCTATATTATTTTGTTCATATATGTTATTAAAATAAATACTATTTGACATTAGCTTATTTAAATTAGGTGTAATTTCTTGATCATAAGCCTTTTTACCTATAACAAAATTCTCAAGTGATTCTACTTGAATAGCTATAACATTTTTACCCTTTAACATATCTTTATATTTATTATCTGGTAATGTTTCTTTGTTATCCTTAAACCACTGATTAATATCCTCTTTATCAGTACTTGTTAATTTCTCTCCAGAACTTGAATACTTCATTATATCATAACCATGATAACCTAAAGGACTCATATTTGACATGGTTTGAAACGGTGCCCAAGCTATTCTAAATAACATCATTTCACCCTTAGTTTTGTCCTTTACATCTATATAATCATGTGAATACCAAAGTGTAAATATTGAAACTACAATTAATCCAACTGTTACTATTATGTTTCTTTTTTCACTTTTAAAATTTTTCTTCATAAATAAAGCTGCTGGAATAAGTGCTATTAAATCAATAAAAAATAAAACATCTACACCTTTAAAATTCATTAATGACTTTCCTAATGGATTAAAAATTTCTGGATGTAAGATATGTCTTATTGATAAAAATGTTCCATTTACTCTATAATAGTTTATATCAGCTAATAACATGACACTTACTATTAAATTAATAATTATTGCATATCTATTTCTACCTTTTTCTTTAAATAAAAAACTAAAGCTTAAAATTAAAATTATACATGCTATATGTGCTGCTATTGGTGGTTTTGTAAAATACATAGTATCCCATTTTATACTTGCAGATTCTGGTGCTCTTAACATAGCTAAAAATATCATCGATTTCAACTGTATAATAACACCTATAATTACTACAAATAAATATTTATTCATGTAATAAGATATTGATTTTGAACTATTCTTTTCTCTCATGTCTTCTCCTAACTTTATAAAAATTTGTATTATAATTATAACATTATGTTAAATAATACTTCAAATTAAAATCTTAATCTCTATTTACTTTAAGTGTGAACAATCTATAAATAAGACCTTTATTATTATTTTTTGGTTCCCTATTTATATTCTTTAAAATAAATTCTTCTATTCTATTTCTAAAATAAAAAATTTAAATTTGTTAAATTAATACTAACACTAAAAAATGAAGATATTCGTAATAAATTCTTAAGATTTTATAACAAAAACAGACTTTAATCTAAAATATAAAGTCTATTTTATATATATTATTTAATATCTGTTATTTTCATCATATTGTAACCTCTTTTTTCTAACGCTGCTACAATTCTTTTTAAATTTGCATTGTCATCATACTCAAAATCAGGATAATTATTTTCGCCTTCCTTAAGCTTTATAAAACCATATTCAAATTCTGGATGATAAAATAAACTTGCCATTGTACTTTCAGGTAAATGCTCTATCCTAGAAATCATACCTTCTACTTTTCCATTCTGAACATAATCTAGTGGTGTCCATATATAATAAGTCTTTCCGTTGTAATTACTCTTTATAGGCATATTTGAAGATACAGGTTTACCCTTCTCATTTATATATTGATGATAAATATAATCAAAATGATTTTCAAGCTCCTTATTTTGTTCCAACGTTATTTCATAATGAGGTGCCTCAAAAAAATCAACTTTTATATCCAAATACTCAGCAATTTTTTTTGCTGCTATAACTCTCTCTCTTATATACTTAGCTCCTGGATGTCTTGGTCCAAACTCTATTCCCGCTAAAGTATTTTCATTACCAGTTTGATGAGTATATCCATGTAATCCTATAACACCACCTCTGTCACTTATATAATCCATTGTATAAACCATATCTGCAAAATAATTAGAATTTTTAGTTGACGGATCTTCATCTTTTTTATCAGCAGGTCTTACATATCTAGGTACCCAAGCTAAATGGTATGGTATTCCTTTGTCATTTAGATAATCACCCATTATTCTAATTCTTTCAAAAATTTCATCATCAAATTTAGTATTCGTTGCTGAGACATCTTCTAACCTTATAAAACCTGGTGTTTTAAGCTTTGCCTTATACTTTTCTGTTTTTTTCTCTCTTTTCACTTTATTTATCATAACTTGATTCTTCTCACCATTTATTCTAACTCTTAAATCAAAGCACCTTGAAAAATCATATAAACTTAAATAATAAAAACCATCTTTCTCTATTAAAGGTTTCTTTAATTTTAAATTTTCTTCACCCTTAGTAAAGCTATTTTCACCTATATTTATATTTAAGTCCTTATCTAGAAATGTAATCTTTAATATATTATCTTTTTTTTGAATTTCACCTGAATTATTATTTATTATTTCGGTAATAGGTAGATAATATCTGTTTCTCTCTATGTAAATTGGAAGTTTATTATTCTGTTCCTTACCTTCAAATATAATTTTAAAATCTATTTTTTCCATATCTAACTTTGTAAACTTACTATAATCTAAATATTTTGTCTTTGTATCACCTACCTTTTCCTTACTTTCAGCCTTGTATTTTTCCTTATTATTACAACCTGCTAAAATTCCTAATGCTAAAATAATACTAATAAATAATATGACTTTTCTTATGATTTTTCTTTTCAAAATACTTTCTCCTTTTTATTTCCATATAATTCCACTTATAATTATATAAAGATATCCAGTTTCTTTCTCTTAAATAAACCTTAAATTTGCATATAATGTTAAATAGTATACCTATCTAAAAATGTCTTAAAAACTTTTATAATTTTAATAATATAATATAAAAAATTCTTGTATAATTTTACAAATTACTATACAAAAAAAACAGGTTACAATATTATATAATGTAACCTGTTTTTAATACTTTTATAGAACTTTAGATAAAAAATCTTTAGTCCTTTGATTTTTAGGATTTTTAAAGAACTCTTCTGGTTCTCCTTGTTCTATTATATTTCCGCCGTCCATAAATATTATTCTATCGCCAACTTCCTTAGCAAAACCCATTTCGTGAGTTACTACAACCATTGTCATTCCTTCACTAGCAAGGTTTTTCATAACTGTTAAAACTTCTCCAACCATTTCTGGATCTAAAGCTGAAGTAGGCTCATCAAAAAGCATAACATCTGGTTCCATAGCTAAAGCTCTTGCTATAGCTATTCTTTGCTTTTGTCCTCCAGATAAAGATGCTGGATATGCATTGGCTTTTTCTTTAAGTCCAACCTTATCTAATAATTTATAAGCTATTTCTTCTGCCTTAGCCTTATCCATTTTTTTAACATTTATAGGTGCTATAGTTATATTTTCTAATACTGTTTTATGAGGAAAAAGATTAAATTGTTGGAATACCATACCCATCTTTTGTCTAACTTCATTTATATTAACCTTTTTATCTGTAATACTCTTATCTTCAAAAATTATCTCACCTTGAGTAGGTACCTCTAACAAATTAAGGCATCTTAAAAAGGTTGACTTTCCTGAACCAGATGGTCCTATAACAACAACTACTTCTCCCTTTTTAATATGTTCATTTACTCCTTTTAATACTTCATTTTTTCCAAAATATTTGTGTAAATTATTAACGTGAATCACTAGCCTTAAGCCTCCTCTCAAGTATATTCATTCCTCTAGTTAGAATAAATGTTATAATGAAATATATAGCTGCAGCTACGATTAATGGTTCTAATCCTCTAAATGATGCAGCTCTTACTGTACCTGAATTGTACATAAGTTCTGCTACACCAATTACAGATACCATTGAAGATTCTTTTATAATAGAAATAAATTCATTTCCTAACGCAGGCAATATATTTTTAAATGCCTGAGGAATTATAATTTTTCTCATAGCCAAATCTTGTTTCATACCAAGACTTCTAGCTGCTTCCATTTGACCTTTATCAACAGCTTCAATACCAGCTCTTATTATTTCTGCAACATATGCTCCTGAATTTAACGAAAGAGCAATTATTCCTGTAAGTATATCTGGTAGATCAGTACCAATAATTAAAGGCAGCCCTATATAAATTATCCATATTTGAATTAGTAGGGGTGTTCCTCTAACAAACTCAATATAAGCTATAGATATAGCTTTTAATATTTTAACCTTGGATAGCTTCATTAAGCTTAAGAATAATCCAAGTATTGTTCCAATTAGTACAGCAAAAAATGCTAATATTAATGTTGTCTTAGTTCCAGTCACAAAATAGCTACTGTACTTTGATAAGAAATCAAAATTAAAGTTCAAGATTTTCCCCCCCTAATATTCTAATTATTATTTTATTTCTGAATTTGCTTCTTCAAAAAACTTCTTTAAACTTCCATCTTTCTCTAATCTATCTAAAGTTTTATTTATTGCCTCTTGTAATTCTTTTGAATCTTTTGCCATTGCAATGGCATATCCACCAACTTCATCCTTTATTACAGGTTTAGCTATTGCAAGATCAGGATTTTTTGAAATATAAGCTTCTGCAACTGGTTGTTCTAATACAACACTATCAATCTTTCCACTTTTTAAATTCATTATTGTATCACCAGTCTTTGCTAAAGAATTAAGTTGTGCTTTTTCTACATTCTTAGTTGTAACATCTTCTTGAACTGAACCTTTTTGAACACCTATTTTTTTACCTTTAAAGTCTTCTATTGTGTTATATTTATCTTTCTCAGATGCCTTTACTACAAAAGCATTGTCTGTCTTATAATACATATTTGAAAAATCAACATTCTCTTTTCTCTCTGGCTTTGGTGTCATACCTGATAGAATAACATCTAGCTTTTTACCTTGTAATGCAGGTAATAATCCATCAAAATCCATTTCCTTTATTTCAAGTTTTACTCCTAGGTCTTTTGCAACCTCATTTGCTATCATTACATCCATTCCTACAACGTTGCCCTTTTCATCCTTAGATTCAAATGGAGCAAAATCTGGAGAAGTTCCCATTACTAACTTTCCGCTATCCTTAATTTTTTGTAATTGAGTTTTATTTTCTGCTTTCTTTCCACAAGCTACAGCTGATATTGATAAAGCTGTTACCATTAATAATACTATTGTCTTTTTCACTAAATTTCTCTTCATATATTTAACCCCCTGTGCATTAACATCTTTTCTATATGCATAATTATACATCAATAATTAATATTTATGCAACTTTTTTTAAGCTTTTTTATATTTTTTATGATTTTCATTTTCAGAAAACATTTACACCTATCTTTTAACTCTCCTTTGCTTATTATTATTGATAATTTAACAATAAAAAATACCTAATGAGTTTTGTATTAACTCATTAGGTATTTTAACTTACATAATTACTTCTTTTAATCTATGAAGAGCTCTTGTTGACATAATGTACTTCACTAAATCTTCATTTTGACTTTTTTTAGCATTCTCTTTAAAATCAGCTATTATAACTCCATCAAACTCTAACCCCTTAGCAAAATATGATGGTATTATAACATTTCCCCCATTATAAATAACATCTTCATTATCAAACTTAACTATATGAACCTGTTGTCTAAGTTTACTCCAAATTCGCTCTAAAGCATTACCATCTCTTGTTACTACAGCTATGCTCTCTAAGCCTTCTTTATTAAATTCTTCTAAACTCCTTAAAATTTCTTCAACATACTCATCCTCTGTATTTTTATTCACAATTTCAACTGCAGCGCCATGCCTAACTAGAGGTATAACCTTATCTTCATTTAAAAAGTTATTTGCATGATCCATTATTTCAAAGGTACTTCTATAACTCTTATTTAAATTATAATATTCAGCATCTTCAGAAGTAAATATATTGTGTATATCCATCATGGCTGCACTTTTTTCGTACTTAACTAATCTTTGATTTACATCACCTACTATAGTGAAATATTTAGAACCTGTAAGTTCTTTAACAACTTTAAATTGCATTTCACTATAATCCTGAGCCTCATCAATAACCACATGTCTATATGACTCTGAAGCTTTTTTCCCATCTAGTTTTATCATTAAATATAAAATAGGTGCTAAATCATTTATATTTAACTGTTTATTATGATTAAAATTATTATATATATTCATTATAGTTTCATTGTTCAGCCACGCTTCTATAGCTTCCTTAGAATTCATAACTTCTCTTACTATTTCCCTTATTCTTAGTCTTCTAGTAAATTCTAAGTTATTTTCTTCTATTACTCTTTCATCAGAAGTAAGTTTCGCTTTTGCCTCTTGTATTTCTTTATTTAATAGCCAAACTCTTTCATCTCTCTTATCTTTAATCTTAGATAAAAGTATCCTTTTTATCTTTTGACTTCTTCTAAATAAAGGCATATAAGCATAATGTTTGTTAAATAATTCTTTTATTTCATCTATTCCTACTACAGTTTCACCAAAATACTTAACTTCTTCTACTTTAAAATATTCATCTTCTATTTTATTTATAAACTCTTCTATATCTTTAATAAATTGCTTAGAATTTTTATATTTAGCATCCTTTAGAAGTTCTTCATCTTTAGCAACTAGTTTTTCAAGATATTCATGAAAACTCATAATATCTAAATTTTCACCTATTTCTTTAAGTGCAAAGCTAGTAAATGTTTCTTGCTTAACTCCAACTTCCCCTAAACTCGGAAGAACATGCGCTATATATTCCATAAAGATTGAATTAGGTCCAAGTATTAAAACCTTATCTTGAAGCTCTTTTCTATAATTATATAAAAGATAAGCTACCCTATGAAGTGCTATAGTAGTTTTTCCACTACCGGCAACTCCGTTTACAACAACATTTTTCTCCCTTGGTTTTCTTATAATCTCATCCTGTTCCCTTTGTATTGTCATTATAACATCTTTAAGCTTTTCTGAAGTATTGTTACTTAAAACCATTTGAAGTATATCATCTTTAACATCTATTTCTGAATCAAATAAGCCTTCAAGATTTCCCCTTTTAATAATTAATTGTCTTCTACCTATTATATCAGTTTCAACCTCTCCTTGCGGTGACTTATATGTAGCATCACCTAGGCTACCATGATAAAATAATGCTGCAACAGGAGCCCTCCAATCTACTATAGCTGGTTCATAAGTATTTTCAGGAGTTAATCCAAATCTTCCTATATATAAATTTTCAATATCTTTAAATTCCTTATCCTCAAAAGTTATTCTTCCAAAATAAGGTGATTCTTTTAATATTGTAAGTTCTTTTAGTCTTCTATCTATAGTTTTGAATGCTTCTTCTTTCACATATCTTTCATGATCAAAATAATCGATAACCTTATCTTCATCATTTCTGTATTCATCTAATACATTTTTCCTATAATCTACTATATATTCTGTAATAAGCTTTCTTTTATTTATATACACAAGCATTTCTTTATTTATTATTTCTAACGTCTCTTTAAGTTTTTTTTCTTCTATTAAAAACTCTATTGACTTTTCTTCGTTATTATTTTTATTTACCATAAAATCTTCCTTTCTTCTATAAAAAATGCTCTTATATAATTTTCTTATTCTATTGGATGAAATCCAAGTCATCGAAAATGATATAAAATCACTTACAGTTTCAAAAAGTAAAAAATTCATAAAATTTTACTGTAATATTATTCTTTCTATGAATGCTTTAAAATATTTATGTAACTTGATTAGTAACTATAAATAATCTTATAAATTCCTCTATAACTGAGATTACTACTCATTATATTCGTAGTAATATTTTTACAAAGTAAGTTTCACATTAAGCAAATTGACCTAAGTAAGTAGTTTTGATATACAAAATTAAAATTTCGACTTTCACTTAAGATTTAGATTCTCACTTAAGTGATAAAAAGGAGTAGACCATTTCTACTCCCTTTTATTTATTATAATTTAAAGTCTATTTCGTCGTCTGACTCATAATCTTTTTTTATTTGTTCATAATCTCTAGCTTCACCCAACTCACTCTTTTCCTCAGTAAGCTTATCACCTAAAATTTCTTTTCTATCTTCAGTTTCATTAGAAGAATTTTTAGATTCTTTCTTTTCCAAATTTCTTATTTCTTCTAATCTTTTATTTTCTTCTAATCTTTTAGCCTTAGCTGCCGCCTTTAAGCTTTCTTTTTCTTTTTCAGCTTCTTCTCTTTCAGCTCTCTTTTCTGGATACTTTTCATAAACAAATTCTATAAATTCATCTCCTAAAAGAGTTTCTTTTTCTAATAAAGCGCCTGAAATTTTGTCTAAAAGATCTCTATTTTCATTTAAAAGATTAATAGCTTTATTATGAGCATCTTTTATTATAAGTAAAGTCTCTTCATCAATTAATGTAGCTGTTTGAGCTGAACAATTCATAATAGGTCTGCCATCTAAATATCTATTGGATGGTGATTCTAATCCCATCATATCAAATCTATCACTCATACCATACATAGTTACCATACTTCTTGCTGATTGAGTTGCTCTTTCAATATCATTTGATGCCCCGGTAGATATTATATTAAACTCTACTTCTTCTGCAGCTCTACCACCAAACATTACTGCTATTTGATCTAACATCTCTTCCTTAGATACTAAGTATTTCTCTTCTTCTGGAAGCTGCATAGTATATCCTAATGCTCCCATAGTTCTTGGAACTATTGTTATTTTATGAACTGGATCAGTATTCTTAAGTAATGCTGCAACTAATGCATGACCTACCTCATGGTAAGCAACAACCCTTTTTTCTTTTGGTGAAAGTATTCTATCTTTCTTTTCTTTACCAGCTATTATAACTTCAATAGCTTCATCTAAATCTTCTTGTTTAACTACCTTTCTACCATGTTTTACAGCTCTTAATGCAGCCTCATTTACCATATTTGCAAGATCTGCTCCTACTGCTCCTGGAGTCCCTTTAGCTACACTTTCTAAATTTACATCATCAGCAAGTTTAACATCTTTAGCATGAACCTTTAATATAGCTTCTCTACCAATCAAATCTGGTCTATCAACTATAACTCTTCTATCAAATCTACCTGGTCTAAGTAAGGCTTTATCAAGCACCTCTGGTCTATTGGTAGCTGCTAATATTACAACTCCCTTTGAAGAGTCAAAACCATCCATTTCAGCTAATAATTGATTTAAAGTTTGTTCTCTTTCATCATTACCTTGGATGCTACCTTCTCTACTTTTACCTATTGCATCTATTTCATCTATAAATACTATACATGGAGCTTTTTCTTCCGCTTGTCTAAATAAGTCTCTAACTCTAGATGCTCCCATACCAACAAACATCTCTACAAAATCTGAACCTGAAAGTGAGAAAAATGGAACTTTAGCTTCCCCAGCTACAGCCTTCGCAAGTAATGTTTTACCTGTCCCTGGAGGACCAACTAAAAGAGCTCCCTTAGGTAGTTTAGCACCTATTTCTGTATATTTTTTAGGCGCATGTAAGAAATCTACTATTTCCTTTAAGGATTCCTTGGCTTCTTCTTGACCTGCTACATCTACAAAAGTTTTTCCTGTCTCATTTTCAGCATATAATTTGGCTGTATTTTTACCGAAGGACATAACTCCTCCACCCATTTTCTTATCCATTTTGCCAAATAAAAGTCTTCCCATAAGAATGAAGAATATTAATGGCGCGAACCAATAAAATACTAAGTCTAAAATAGGATATTTATCTGCTTGCTTTCCATCAAACATTATATTTTGATCTTTTAACTCTTTATATAAATCTTTGTCACCTATGTTAACTGTATGAAGTTCCTTTCCTGCATATTTGCTTTCCTTAGTAGGCTGTATAATAAGACTATCCTTGGATATTACAACTTCTTTTACTTCCTTATCTTTAACTAACTGTAGGAACTCACTATATTTTATTTCTTTTGTTGTATACTCTGTTTTAGCATAGTTAAACATAAGTAACATTCCTATAACTATTGATCCATATATTATAGCATATTTTAATTTTTTATTGTCTTTAAACATTCTGCACCTCTTTTCTTTCCGTTACCACCTTGTTGCTATTTTAAAAAGCTTATTCTATCAAATGGGTATACTCTAAGTCTTGCTATACCTTGAATATTAGTTCCATCTATATAAGGATTGTTCCAATATCTTGCATCATTACTTTTTGCTCTATTATCTCCTAACATAAGATACTTCCCTTCTGGAACAACAAAACTTGCCTGTTTATCATCTGGATTTTTTACATAAGGTTCATCTTTTAATTCACCATTTATATAAACCTTCCCGCCATCTTTAATCTCAATTTTATCACCAGGTATACCTATAACTCTTTTTAATAACAAAAAGCTAAATTCGTCTGATTTAAATACAACTATATCTCCTCTTTTTATTTTACTTGGGTCATATACCTTTGTAACAAAAATCTGATCTTTTGCTTCTACAGTTGGAACCATAGATTCCGTAGGAACTGTAATCTTAAATACTACAAAATGAATTATTAATTGTGCAAATATAAAAGCTACAATTATAGGAATAATCCAATCGAAAAAGAACTTTGGGAATCCCGATCGACTATTTTTTTTATCATGTTTATCTACATTTATATTTTCTATGTTTTCAGTCATTACTCCCACATGCCTTTCATTAAAAATTCTATCTCTCTTCTCCTTTTTTTTGTAAGCTCATCATCTATATAAAAAAGATTTTCTTCTTCTACAAGAACATCTCCATCTTTTGGCTTACCATTAATTTTTTCGGAAGCTATGTTTATAATATCACCTTGTTTATTTTCACATACAACTAGATTTTCTTCTATCCTATCAACTATATAAGTTAATTTTTCATTAAACATAATTGACTTCCTTTCATAAAATTATACTATATATAATTATAATACAATTATATCATAATATACTACGTTTTTATGGTGTTTATTTGTCAAAATTATTAATAAATTGTGAAGATATAAAAAAGTGGTCTTATAGAATTTTCTTAATACAAACTAACTACTCTAGATCTCCGAAAATTCTATAGACCTACTTAATTTTTTCTATTTACATTCATTTCTTATAACATCTTCATAACTTTCTCTTTTACAAATCACTTTTGCTTCTCCGTTCAAAACCATAACTACTGCAGCCTTTGGAATCTTATTGTAATTATTTGACATAGAATAACCATAAGCTCCTGTTGATAAAACAGCTAGTATATCCCCACTTTCTACTTCTGGAATATCTATAGAATTTAATAATATATCTCCTGATTCACAACATTTTCCTGATATAGTCACAGTCTCATCTGATGTATTTATAACATTATTTGCAACTATACATTCATATTGAGCACTATAAAGTGCAGGTCTTATATTATCTGTCATACCACCATCTACAGAAACATATTTTCTTACATTTGGTATATCTTTTATAGAACCAATTGTATATAATGTTAATCCTGAATTTCCTACCATACTTCTGCCTGGCTCTATAGTAAGAATTGGCTTTTCCATGTCTAATTCTAAACAAACTTCTTCCACCTTATCTATAATACAGCTACAATATTCTTCTATTGTTCTAGGCTTATCTCCTTTTTTGTAGTAAATACCAAAGCCTCCGCCTAAATCCAATTCACTTATTTTATAGCCAGTTTCATTATATATTCTATTTATTAACCTAATCATTATATTTGCTGCATCCTCATATGGCTCAGTTTCAAATATTTGAGAACCTATATGACAATGCAAACCACAAAGATTTATATTAGGTAATTCTATAGCTTTTTTTATAGCTGATACAATAGTATCTCCAACAGCTGCAAACCCAAATTTTGAATCCAGTTGACCAGTTTTTATATAATCATGGGTATGAGCTTCTATGCCTGGAGTTATTCTTAAATATATTGGTTGTATTTTATTATATTTACTTGCTATTTCATTTAAATTTTCTATTTCAAAATAATTATCAACAACAAATCGTCCTACTCCAAGTTTAACTCCCAATTCTATTTCATCTAAGGTTTTATTATTACCATGAAAATATACTTTTTCTAATGGAAAATTAGCCTTAAATGCTGTATATAATTCGCCACCAGAAACTACATCTAAATAAAGACCTTCTTCATTTAAAATATTACACATAGCAAGTGTTAAAAATGCCTTTCCAGCATAAGCTACCCTATTATTATTTTTATTGCATAAGAAAGCATTTCTGTATCTTCTACAATTATCCCTTATTAAAGCTTCATCCATAACATATAGTGGTGTCCCAAATTTTTCGCACAGAGTTTTGGAATTTACACCTCCTATATTTAATACATTGTCCTTAACTTCCATTGTTCCAAATAATTTCATTTTTATTCTCCTCCCATACTTTAGGCATATGAAAGAAAGTAATAGACCAAAAATGTGAAGTATATTTTGCGTCAGACAGGAAACAGGTTCTTCTCACAGTGATCTGTTGACACAGTATAACACAAAATAGACGAGTATCTTGGCTTATTATCTTTTGAATATGCCTTAACTTAAAAGTTGCAAAGGCCTTGCAATGGGTAGAGTTCACGTAAGCATAATTGCAAAACTAATATTGTCAAAAAAATGATAACATTCAAAATACTTACAATACTATTTTTTGTAAAAATAATGCAGCAAAGGAACACCTTTGCTGCATTAATCATGCAACTTAGCGTACCTTGTAGCTCTCCACTTAAAATACTTAAACAGTAAATAAAAATCATAAAGTTATGAAATTTTATACTTAATTAAGTGACAATTATATATATCTTATATATATAACCAGAAAATCTAATCACAAGCTTAAATTTTCTTCGGCTAAATTCCCCTTTCATTATTAATCATAACTTCTTGTATAGTTCCTAATAATTACTCTTGAAAATAGCACCTCTACCTTAGGTCTTTTAACTATTTATTTTTAATATATTCATTATTTATTTATAATGATAACAATTTTTTTGAAAAAATCAATATATTTTATTAAATACCTCTATATTTATCCATAAGTTCACTAAAAATATCACCAGAAGAAGGTGGTGTATATGTTATTGCATTTGCACCAGCCTGTATAGTTTCTTTTATAGTAGCCTCTGAAGGTCCTCCAGTAGCTATTATAGGGAAATATGGAAACTTAGCTCTTATTTTTTTTACTATATCAGCAGTATTTTTTCCCCCAGATACATTTAATATTGTAGCACCAGACTCTATGCGCCCCTCAAAATCATCATTTTCTGATACCACAGTAACAATTACAGGTATATCTATAGTTTCTCTTATACCTCTTATTATTTCATTTGAGGTAGGTGCATTTACTACAACGCCCATAGCTCCTTTAAATTCAGCATCTAGTGCAAGATTTATAACCCTTTTCCCTTGAGTTATTCCCCCACCAACACCACAAAATACGGGAACATCAGCTGCCATTACTAATGCTTGCGTTATTAATGGCTGAGGTGTAAATGGATATACTGCAATTATTGCATCAGCATTTGTATTTCTTATCACTGCAACATCAGTTGTGAACAATAATGACTTTATTCTTTTTCCAAAAATCTTAAGACCACTAGCATCTCTGACTACAGCTGGAACTTCTATCATATGATTTCTAAGTAACCCTTTAATCTCAGGCACTACTTTGGATTCTTTTACACTCATTTTCCCACCCCATTACTAATTAGTTTAATATATATTTTAATACATTCTATTTGATAATGTAATATATTTATATCTATAATTATATTTAAAATATAAAAAATCCGCAATATACAATATATTATATGCATATTTACGGATTAATATCATTATTACTAATATTATATACTTAAAGCTCTAAAAATCTCTATATTTCACATTGATTTCCTTCACATCTAAATGCCTTTTTTCCATCATAACCCATTTCTTTTAAAACTTTTCTTACAACTCGCTTTCCAACTTCATCCTCTGACATTTCACAAAGCGCATCTTCTATATGACTCCAATCTAGCCACTCAACTTCTGAAGACTTATTTATGTCTCCAGATTTATATTTTGCCATATAAGTTAACATAAGCAATTCTTTTCCCTTAACAAAATCACTTCCTAAATATTTTATATTTTCTATATCTATACCGGTTTCTTCTTTAACTTCTCTATATACTGTATCTTCAACAGATTCACCAATTCCAACATAACCTGATATTAAAACTTTTGAGTTTTTAAATATGTAACTTTGCTTTAACAAAAGTATTTTATCATCTTTTATAACTGCCACAACTACACATGGCTTTGGTAGGTCAAAAAACATAGTTTTATCTATTTCACAATATGGAACCCCACCTTCATCCCAGCTATCTTTAATAATTAATTTGCTACCACAAATAGGACAATAATTAAAAATCATATTTTTTCCCCCTTTTACACTATGTAAAATTAGTTAATATATATTTCAGATATATTTTAGATATATTTATATTATTTTATTCTATCACAAAATAACCTTTACAGGTTCTAATAATTCTATTGACTCCTTACAAACTTTACAGTTATAAGCTAATATATCTACACCAAAATTTTTAGCCAATTTAAGTGCCTCTGCAAATTTAGGATCCATTTCATAATTTGGTGTGAAATATTTTACATTTTGTAATTGTATAAGTAATAAGATACCCGCTCCCATTTTTTGCCTTTTAACTTCTATTAACTCTAATATATGTTTTGTTCCTCGCTCAGTAGGTGCATCAGGGAAACTCACTACTTTATTGTTTTCTAATGTTACACCTTTAACTTCTAAATAATAAATTTGATTATCATCTGATAAAAGTTTAAAATCAAATCTAGACTTTCCAAAAGTTTTCTCGCGTAAAATTGTTTTATAAATTTTAAGCTCACTTATCTTAGAAGCTCTTAAGGCTTCATCAACAACTTTATTCGGAATTTGTGAATCTATATTTATAAGTTCATTATTCTTATACGCTGCTATTAAGTCATATCCTGTTTTCCTGTTAGGATTACTTTCTTCTCTTAGATATACCTTTGAATTTGGCACTAATATTTCTTTACATCTTCCTGTATTAGGAACGTGTACAATAATTTCCTCACCATTTAATTCTACAATAGCCTCAAATCTATTTGGCCTATAAATAAACTTAGCTTCTATTATATTCTTATTATAATTCACCTAAATCCACCCTCCTTTTGAAGTTATCCACATGAGTTATCAACTTTTCCACACTTTTCTGTTAATAATTCATTTAATATACATAATTTTATTAAATGTATTATCTATTTTATTACTTTTAATATAATTATTTTTATAAATATAGCTTAATTATAGCTAATCTTGTTATATATTATATGCTATTTACATTATTATAATATATTTGTGCCTTAATTCTCTATAGTTATCCACATTTTTAACATTTGTCCACAGCTTTTTTCCTTTTTTCTGTGGACAAATCCTTTTTTTCTGTGAAAAAAATAAAAAACTACTCAAAAGAGTAGTTTTTTTATGTAAAACTTTATTAATATCCTACATATATATGAACTGGATAAATTCTCGAGCTATTTATCCAGTTGCATAGAATTTGGTGACTCCTAGGGGAATCGAACCCCTGTTACCACCGTGAAAGGGTGGTGTCTTGACCGCTTGACCAAGGAGCCAAATATCAAAATCTTAACTTAAAAATCACTTAATATTAAGATTTTAACCTGGCAACCACTTACTCTCCCACACAGTCTCCCGTGCAGTACCATCAGCCGTAATTTGCTTAACCGTCGTGTTCGGAATGGGTACGGGTGTTACCAAATTACGCATCATTACCAGATGCTTTTGCTATTTCACAGAAATCTTAGATTTCGTTTTGAAATAGTACTCATTAGCCAAAGCTTTTGAGTTTCCTTTTTAAGAGTTTGTTCTCTGAAAATTGCATATACAAATCTTAGTTTTTGTTAATTACCTTTTATTTTGGTCAAGCCCTCGATCTATTAGTATGAGTCAGCTGAACATGTTACCATGCTTACACCCCTCACCTATCAACCTTGTGTT
>NZ_FQZB01000015.1 GCF_900141845.1 Clostridium cavendishii DSM 21758
CTAGTAAGATCCCTTGAAGAACACAAGGTTGATAGGTGAGGGGTGTAAGCATGGTAACATGTTCAGCTGACTCATACTAATAGATCGAGGGCTTGACCAAAATAAAAGGTAATTAACAAAAACTAAGATTTATATATGCAATTTTCAGAGAACAAACTCTGAAAAAGGAAACTCAAAAGCTTTGGCTAATGAGTATTATTTCAAAATGAAATCTAAGATTTCTGTGAAATAACATCTGGTAATGATGCGTAATTTGGTAACACCCGTACCCATTCCGAACACGACGGTTAAGCAAATTACGGCTGATGGTACTGCACGGGAGACTGTGTGGGAGAGTAAGTGGTTGCCAGGTAACCTCTATAGATATAGAGGTTTACAATATTCCGCGATAGCTCAATGGTGGAGCACTCGGCTGTTAACCGATAGGTTGAAGGTTCGAATCCTTTTCGCGGAGCCATTTGAATGAATTGCATTATGACTACTAATAAGTGGTTGTAATGCTTTTTTTATATATTGAATTTGACACTTAAATATAAGAAGGAAATTATGAAATATTTATTTTCATAATTTCCTTTTTACTATATAATGCTTTAGAAATTATATAGTAAAAGCAATATTTCTTACAAATTATCTAAAAATATTAAAGATAGTCAAAATAAATGCTTCTTAATTAGGGCTTTATTTTAACAAAATAGCAATTGTAAACGTTTGGCTAAGATTTAAAAATAATAAATGATAATTAAAAATAAAAACTATGCTTAATGATTTAATACATAGAGGTAATTTTAGAATTATGAATATAATTTTAATAAATGATGAACTATGCTAATATATAGACTCTAATAGGCAGAAAATGTGAATTGATAGATATTTTAAATATATTATAATTACATTCAGATTAAATAAGTGTTTTTGGTAGAAAGGGGAAACAGATGGGAGTACTTATTGTTATCGTAATGTTATTATTTGTTTATTTATTTTATGCGTTATTTAAGCCAGAAAAATTTTAGATTGAGAATATTTAAGGAGTAGAAATAATATGAAATACGGGGATTTTATTTTATTAATGGTGTTATTTATTTTATGTGTAATACCATTAGGTTCACACCTTCATAAAGTTATAACAAAAGAGGATGGGTTATTTGATGCTTTTTTTAATAAAGTAGATAATTTCATATACAAGATATCAGGGATTGATAAAGATGAAGAAATGCCACTTAAAGGATATATCAAGGCATTATTGATAACTAATTTAGTAATGTTTTTATTTGTATTTATAATATTGAAGGCTCAGGGAATACTTAGTGTATTTAATCCTAATGATGTTTCTGCTATGGAAACTAGCCAAGCTTTTAATACGGCATCATCTTTTATTACGAATACAAATTGGCAAAGCTATGCAGGTGAAAATACACTTTCATATTTAAGTCAAATGACATGTATAATATTTTTAATGTTTACATCAGCAGCTACAGGTTGCTCAGTTGCAGCAGCTATAATAAGAACTGTAGCTGGAAAGAAAAAATCTTTGGGTAATTTTTATGTTGATGTAGTTAGATTTACAACAAGAGTCTTTTTACCTTTAGCATTTATAGTTAGTATATTACTTATAGCTTGTGGAGTGCCTCAAAATCTTCAAGCAAATCAAATAGTAAAGACAATAGAGGGAACTTATCAAACTATAGCTATGGGACCGGTAGCGGCTCTAGAATCAATAAAACATTTAGGAACTAATGGAGGAGGTTTCTTTAATGCAAATTCATCTCATCCATTCGAAAATCCAAATGGGATAACTAATATAATAGAAATGTTATCAATGATGGTTATTCCAGGAGGTCTTATTATTTCTTTCGGATTAACACTTAAAAATAAGAAGCAAGGTTGGGTATTTTTTATATCTGCTGCAATATTATTTTTAGTTTCATTAACAGTAGTCTATTTTGCAGAGAGTAAAGGAAATCCTATATTATCAAGTTTAGGACTTGATAATAAACTAGGAAATTTAGAGGGAAAAGAAACTAGATTTGGAGTATTAGGTTCATCATTGTTTACTACAGTTACTACATCTTTTACAACAGGTAGCGTAAATAATATGCATGATTCACTTACGCCTTTAGCTGGATTTGGAGCAATGTGGGGTATGATGTTAAATGTTGTATTTGGTGGAGATGGTGTAGGATTTATGGGACTTATAATGTATGCTATCTTAACTGTATTTATTTGTGGATTAATGGTTGGTAGAACACCAGAATTCTTAGGTAAAAAGGTAGAAGGAAAAGAGATAAAATTAATAGCATTTACTATATTAGTTCATCCTATATTAATATTAATGCCATCGGCAGTATCATTAGTATCAGGTGTAGGTAAAGATTCTATATCAAATTCAGGATTTCACGGGTTATCTCAAATTTTATATGCATTTACGTCAACAGCAGCAAATAATGGTTCTGCATTTGGTGGGTTAAATGCAAATACTGCATATTATAATAGCTTTACTGGAGTTATTATGTTATTAGGTAGATATTTATCTATAATGTTATTATTAGCAGTAGCATCTTCCTTAGCAAGCAAAAGAACAGTACCTGAAACAGTTGGTACATTTAGAACTGATAATGCAATGTTTGTAATGATGCTTGTATTCATAGTGCTAGTAGTTGGTGCATTAACTTTCTTACCAGCATTAGCTTTAGGACCAATATCTGAATACTTAACATTTATATAAAGATGTAGGAGAGAATTGAATATGAGTAAAAAAGATGAAAAAAAATTAATGAATAAAGAAATGGTTATAGATGCCATAAAGGATTCGTTTAAAAAATTGAATCCAAAATATATGATGAAAAATCCAGTAATGTTTGTAGTTGAAGTTGGATTTATAATAACTTTATTTCTAAGCTTTTTTCCTACAGCATTTGGAGATAATGGAACAGGACTTAGAACCTATAATGTTATAGTTACTATAATATTATTTATAACTGTTTTATTTGCTAACTTTGCTGAGGCAATAGCTGAAGGTAGAGGTAAAGCTCAAGCAGATACTTTGAAGAAAACTAGAAAAGATACCCAAGCCAAACTTTTAGGCTCAGATGGAAAAGTTAAAGTTATTAGTGCTTCTGAATTAAAAAAAGGAGATATAGTTTTAATTGAAGTTGGAGACTTAATACCGAATGATGGTGAGGTTATAGAAGGAATAGCATCTGTAGATGAATCTGCGATAACAGGAGAATCAGCACCAGTAATAAAAGAAGCTGGTGGAGATTTTGCATCAGTTACTGGTGGTACTAAGGTTGTATCAGACTGGATTAAAGTTGAAATTACAGTAAGCCCGGGAGAATCATTCTTGGATAAGATGATAAGTATGGTTGAAGGAGCAGAAAGGCAAAAAACACCTAATGAAATAGCATTAAATACTTTACTTGTTTCTTTAACATTGATATTTCTAATAGTTATAGTTACTCTTTATCCAATGGCTCAATATACAAAGGTAGAAATCAAGGTTGCTACTTTAGTTGCATTACTTGTTTGTTTAATACCTACTACTATAGGTGGATTATTATCTGCGATAGGTATAGCAGGTATGGATAGAGTTACAAGATTTAATGTTATAGCTATGTCTGGTAAAGCTGTAGAAGCTTGTGGAGATGTAGATACTATGATATTGGATAAAACAGGGACCATAACATTTGGTAACAGAATGGCTGCAGAATTTATGCCTGTCAAAGGACAAACTGTAGAAGAACTTACTAAGTATGCATTAATGTCATCACTAAAAGATAATACTCCAGAAGGTAAGTCAATAGTTGAACTTGCTGAAAAAAGAGGAATAACAGATGATGTCAATAAATATAATTCATGTGAGTTTATGGAGTTTACTGCACAAACTAAAATGAGCGGAATGGATTTACCAGAAGGAATTAAAATAAGAAAAGGTGCAGGTCAAGCTGTTAAGAATTTTGTTACGAATCAAGGTGGAATTATTCCAGATGACCTAGATGAAATAGTTAATGGAATTTCAAAATTAGGAGGAACACCATTAGTTGTTTCAGTAGATAATGTTATATACGGAGCAATTTACTTAAAAGATACTGTAAAGCCTGGCTTAGTTGAGAGATTTGAAAGATTAAGAGAAATGGGTATAAAAACTATAATGTGTACAGGCGATAACCCACTAACTGCAGCTACAATAGCGAAAGAAGCTGGTGTAGATGGCTTCTTAGCAGAATGTAAGCCAGAAGATAAAATAGATGCTATAAAGAAAGAACAAGCAGAAGGTAAGATAGTTGCGATGACTGGTGACGGAACTAATGATGCTCCAGCATTGGCACAAGCAGATGTAGGATTAGCTATGAACTCAGGAACTACATCAGCTAAAGAAGCAGCCAATATGGTTGATTTAGATTCAGATCCAACTAAGATATTAGAAGTTGTAGAAATAGGTAAACAATTATTAATAACTAGGGGCGCATTAACAACCTTTTCAATTTGTAATGATGTAGCTAAGTATTTCGCTATAATACCAGCAATGTTTACTTTAGCTATACCTCAAATGAATAAACTTAATGTAATGGGACTTAGTTCACCAACTACAGCAATACTATCAGCATTAATATTCAATGCAATAATAATACCATTATTAATTCCTATAGCTATGAAAGGTGTTAAATATAAACCTATGAGAGCTGAATTATTATTACTTAAAAATGTAACTATATATGGGTTTGGAGGAATAATAGCTCCATTTATAGGAATAAAAATTATAGATATTATTATTACACCAATAGTAAAAGCTTTAGGAATAATGTAGGAGGGCAAAATAATGAAAGATTTAAAAAGAGCCTTAAAGGTTAGTTTGGTACTTATGGTTATATGTGGACTTATTTACCCTCTATTATTAACAGGTGTGGGTCAAACTTTATTTTCACATAAAGCCAATGGAAGTATGATAGAAGTGAATGGAAAAGTTGTTGGTTCAGAGTTAATAGGTCAAAAATTTGAAGATGATAGATTCTTTCATGGAAGGGTTTCTGCAGTAGATTATAATACTACTAAAGGGCAGAAGGATAAGAAAGATGTTAACTCTGGAGGATCTAATTTAGCTGTATCAAATGAAGAGTTAAAGAAAAGGGTTGAAAAAGATATTGAAGAATTCTTAAAAAAGAATCCTACAGTTAAGAAAGACAATCTTCCACAAGATTTATTTACTAGCTCGGCATCAGGGTTAGATCCAGACATTTCAGTGGAGTCTGCTAAAATTCAAGTAGAAAGAATAGCAAAAGTAACTGGAATTAAGAAAGATGATATAGAAACTATTATTAAGAATAATACTCAAGGAAAAGATGCTGGTATAGTTGGTGAGGAAAGAGTTAATGTTTTAAAAATGAATCTTGAAATAGCAAAGTTAATTAAAGTTATATAGGCTATAAATATATTAAAATAAATTAATAAAGGGGCTGCATAGTGTCAGCCCCTTAGTTGTATTATATGAGTCTTATGTTACCAACGTGCATGATAACCTCTTACATCAACATGAGTAAAATTGCTGTATTTACCAACTCCACCATTTGCAAATATTTCATTAGCTACGCTGTAAACTGTACTTGCAGGAACTCCAGAAACTTGTATATCTGCTGCTGTTCCATAAAGGTGTTGTGAATTTGAAGCACCATTAACTGCAGCATTATGCGCTGGACATCTGTAACCACTTGTGATAATTATAGGATGATTACCTAGTCTAGTTCTTAAAGTTTCTAATTTGTTCATAAGATCTTGACTAATTCCTCCTGGTGGTAACTTACCACAATGGGTGCATTTGAATTCACTAGACTTAAAATGTGTTGTATCCGCCTTTGCTTGTACAGGTGATAGTAATAGCCCGAATAATAAGAATGTGGCTAAAAATGATGAAAGTTTTTTCATAAAGATCCCCCCTTTTTTTAGTGTCTGTTAACAGTACAGTGTAATAATTCTTTAAAAAAATGAGGATTCCTTCCTTATTATAACAAATTAACAATAATTTAACAAAAGAGGCGATAAAAATAAATTAATTATCAATAGTAAGTTTCATAATAAAATACGAACAAACTGAATTGAGTAACCTTTATTTAATTTAAATAAAGTCCTCTAAACTAATTGTTAAAAATTTCTATTAGGGGAACTTATTAAAGAGGACCTATTTTTGAATAATTTTATAATTTAAAAATACTAAAAACATAAAAAGCTTTAAGAGTCAAGAAAAGGAACCATCGTGAACGGATTTTAAATCCGCTAATGCGACAGTTCCTTTTAATTTTTAATATTTTAGACTTTTGCAGAAAAATATAATTATACATGTTGCAATTTTAAATTTACATTTATACTAATATATAGTATCACATGGAATTATCCTAATTTCTATATCTTTTGCATCTTCAAGTATTTTATTTATAGTAGAACCTCTAAAAAAGGTTTCAATAGAACTTCGTCTACTATGCCCAAGAACTAATTGGGTTATATGTCTTTCATGACAAAATTTAAGTATTTCTGAGGAAATAGAACGTCCCTTTAAAGAAATAGTTTCTGCACCAAGTTTTTCGGCAAGTGTTTTATGTGCAGCTATAGAGTTTCTATCCTTATCAGTAAGTTTTCTTGACATTGGGTGAGTACATTCTACATCAATAACATAAAACTCACATTTATATCGTTTAGCTATTCTAGCACCATGACGAAGTAGTTTTATTGCATTTGGACTACTACTTATACAAACAAGAACCCTCTCAACTACTTTCCAATTGTCTTCAATACCCTTCTGTTTCATGTAAGATTCTAAGTCTTCATCTACTTCATCAGCCGTTTGTCTTAGTGCAAGTTCCCTAAGTGCTGTAAGATTTCCTTTTCTGAAGAAATTTTTTAATGAACGTTGAATATTTTCACGTCTGTAGATATTCCCCCTTTTTAATCTATTAATGAGAGCATCAGGAGTTATGTCTACAACGACTACTTCATCGGCATCTTCGATAATCTTATCTGGTATAGTTTCCCTTACTGTTACAGTTGTTATATGTTCAACAACATCATTTAGACTTTCAAGGTGTTGTATATTAACAGTTGTAAGAACATTAATACCATGATTAAGTATTTCTAAAACATCTTCATAACGTTTTTTATGTTTAGATCCAGGAACATTGGTATGTGCTAATTCATCTACTATAACAAGTTCAGGCTTTCTTGATATAATTGCATCTACATCCATTTCTTCAAGTGTTCTGCCTTTATAGTCTATTTTCTGTTTAGGTATGAAACTTAGATTTCCAACTTGTTCAATAGTTTCTTCACGACCATGATCTTCTAAATAGCCTATTACAACATCTTGTCCTCTTTTAAGACGTCTATTAGCTTCATTAAGCATAGAAAATGTTTTACCAACTCCAGGTGCATAGCCTAAAAAAACCTTTAATACGCCTCTATTTTGTTTATAGTATTCTTCTAAGGCTTCAGATGGGGTTTTACGTTCTTTTTCCATATAAATCTCCTTAAAATTTAAATAATTATATATATAAATTATATACTAACAATTTACAAAGTAAATTATGTACACAAGGCTTTAATATGAGGAATAGTAATAAAAAATCTATAATTTAAGAATATTTAAATTAAATGAAAGTAAATAAGTTATAAAATCATAAAAATAGTGAAATATCATTAATTTTCAAAACAAGTAGGGATAAGAAAAGCTTATTAAAACGCAAACATCTGAAAAATTTTAAAATTATAGGATATAAAAATAGATTTTATAGAGTAGATAAAATTATAATATTATTTAATTAATTTGAATAGAAATATTAATAAGAAGTTAACCTGGGGATTAAAAATTTTACTTTCTTCTTAAGGCGTAGACTGAAATATAAAGTGATATCTTAAAGAAAGGTGGGTGAATATCGCAATCTATCTTATGTAAACATTTAGATTGCGAAGAGGTATGAAAGAATATAGTATTAAAAATCTAAGAAATGTAGGTATTATAGGACATAGTGATGCTGGGAAAACTGCTCTTACAGAAGCATTGCTTTATTACACAAAAGCTATAGATAGATTAGGTTCAAATGCTGATGGAACAACAACTAGTGATTATGATTTAGAAGAAAAGAAGAGGAAAATTTCACTTTTAACATCTATAGCACCTCTTGAATGGAAAAATACTAAGATAAATATAATAGATACACCTGGATATTTTGACTTTATAGGAGAAGTAATAGAAGGAATGAGAGCTTCAGATGTAGCAATGATTGTTGTATGTGCTGTAGCAGGAGTTCAAGTAGGAACAGAAAAAGCATGGAATTATTGTAATAAAATTAAATTACCAAGATCATTTTTTATAAATAAATTAGATAGAGAGAATTCAAATTATGATAAAGTTTTAGAGGATTTGAAGAGTAAATTTGGTATTAGTGTAGTTCCGATTCAATATCCGATAGGTAGCGAAGCAGATTTTAATGGAGTTATAAATGTAATTTCTAGAAAGGCTAGAATATATAACAAAAAGACTAATTCCATGGAAAGCTGTGATATTCCAAACAGTCTAGTTGATAAGATTAATGAATGCAAACAAATGATAATGGAAGCTGTAGCGGAAACTGATGAAGTCCTTTTGGAGAAGTATTTTAATGAAGGAGAATTAAGTGATGAGGAAATATACACTGGACTCATAAAAGGTTGTGCAAGTGGAGATATAGCACCTGTTATGTGTGGTAGTGCAACATCAGTTATAGGTATGGAGAATCTTCTTGAAGATATAGTAGAATGTTTTCCAAGTCCAGAATTTTCATTACCTCAGAAAGCTCTGAATTTAGGCAATAATGAAGAGATAATGGTGGAAATAGATGATAATAAACCTTTCTCGGCATTTGTATTTAAGACTATAGCCGATCCATTTGTGGGTAAACTTTCAATGTTTAGAGTTATAACTGGAAGTGTGACCTCTGATAAGGAAGTTATAAATTCCAATAAAGAAAAAATTGAGAAATTAGGAACTCTTTATTTTATGAAGGGTAAAAATCAAATGATATCTAAAAGAATAATAGCTGGAGATATTGGAGCAGTAGCAAAATTACAATCAACGGCAACAGGAGATACATTATGCGATCCAAGTTTTAAGATTAAGTATGATAATATGAATTTCCCTAAGCCAGTTATATCTATGGCGGCCATACCAAGGACTAAGGGAGATGAAGATAAAATATCATCAGGGCTTAGTAAGCTTGTAGAAGAAGATCCTACTTTTATTATAGAAAGGGATTTAGAAAATGCAGAAACTATAATATCAGGAGTTGGAGAAACTCATTTAGAGGTAATAGCAAGTAAACTTAAGAATAAGTTTAGTATAGAGATTGCACTTCAGTCTCCTAAAATTCCTTACAGAGAAACTATTAAAGGTATTGCTGATGTTCAAGGGAAGCATAAGAAACAATCAGGAGGGCACGGACAATATGGGGATGTTAAGGTTAAATTTGAACCTAGGGATGATGGAAAGGATGAGTTAGAATTTATAGATAAGGTTGTTGGAGGTGTAGTTCCTAGAAATTTCATACCTGCAGTAGAAAAGGGATTGAAGGAGTGCACTAGACATGGAGTTTTAGCTGGATATCCAGTTATCAGATTAAGAGCGACATTGCATGATGGTTCATATCATCCAGTTGATTCATCTGAGATGGCATTTAAGATAGCATCTTCTATAGCTTATAAGAAGGGTTTAGAGCAAGCAAAACCTATAATATTAGAACCTATAGCTCATGTTGAGATTGTAGTGCCGGAGGAATATATGGGAGATATTATAGGTGATATTAACAAAAAAAGAGGCAGAGTTTTAGGTATGGAGATAGAAGAAGGTGGGCAAAGAATAGTAGCAGAAGTACCAATGGCTGAAATGTTCAAGTATGCTACTGATTTAAGAAGTATTACTCAAGCAAGAGGATGTTTTAATATGGAATTTGAAAGATATGAAGAGGCTCCATCAACAGAAATGGATAAAATTGTAAATGAGGCTAAAAAACTAAAAGAATTAAAAAATGAAGCTTAATCATTTTAATAAGTAATAACAATCAGGAATAGACAATAGTAAGTTTATTCCTGGTTTACCAAAAGTAAATTTTTTTATATTAAAAATCAGAGTATATATATTAGGCCCTTTGGAAAAATTATTTTTAGAAATATATTTAAAGTTAGAAATAATTTTAGACATTAGAGCATATAGGTAGTATTGACTAAAAATATATGCAATGTTAGGAGGTACTAAAATATGTCAGACTACAGGATGGATATTAAAGGTAATATAGGGTTAAGTGATTATAGTAATATTTATGACTATATAGGTGTGGTAGATAAACAAGATAATTTTACTATAACAATTGACGATACGAAACAAGGCAACATCAATATTATTTCATCTATGTTATCAGATAATAAATTTGTAATATGTAAGCAAGGATATGATGAGAATGGAAGATATTTTATAAATGCTCATAAAAATACATACTGATTTTTGTGTGTTATACCAATTATTTAGTGTATAATATATATGTTATAATTACTAATATAACATTAAATAATGTGGGGGAATTTTTATGAAAAATTACGTTATTGGTATAGATTTAGGCGGAACTAAAATTAGTTGTGCTATATCAGATTTAGAAGGTCAGGTTATAAGTCAAAATACAGTTCCTACAAATGCACATGAAGGTGATGTTCCTGTTTTAAATAGAATAATAGGTTCAGTGGAAACGGTTTTAAGAGATGGAAACATATCTATTGATATGGTTAAAGCTATAGGAATAGGGTCACCAGGACCATTAGATGCAAAAACAGGAATTATAATAACTACTCCAAATCTTCCTTTTAAGAATTTTGATATAGTGAAACCGTTAGAAGAAAAATTTAACGTTCCTGTATATTTAGATAATGATGCAAATGTGGCTGCTATTGGAGAATTTATGTTTGGTGCTGCAAAAGGTACAGAAAACATGGTTTATTTCACAGTAAGCACTGGCGTTGGTGGTGGAGCTGTAGTAAATGGTAAAGTATATAGAGGAAATACTTCTAACGCTTTAGAAATAGGTCATATAACAGTACTTCCAGATGGCCCAAGATGTGGGTGTGGAAACCTAGGATGTTTAGAGGCAGTAGCTTCTGGTACAGCTATAGGTAAAAGAGGTAAAGAAGCTGTAGAGAGTAAAGTAGAAACAACTCTTAAAAACTATGAAAATGTAACTTCTTATGAAGTATTTAAAGAAGCAGCGGCTGGAGATGCAGTTTCAATAGAAATAATAGATAGTTGTTTAAATTACTTAGGAATAGGAGTAGCTAATGCAATAGCTATATTCGATCCTGAAATGATAGTAATTGGTGGTGGAGTATCTAAGGCTGGAAAGGTTGTATTTGATAAAGTACAGCAAGTCATTGATAAAAGATGTTTTAAAACAATGGCTGAATCTTGTAAGGTAGTACCAGCTGGACTTGGAACGGATGCTGGAGTTATAGGTGCTGTAGCACTTGCTATACTAGAAAGTAAATAATAAATTTAAAATTCCTTCATTATATTTTATGAAGGAATTTTTTTGTTGTGTAGTAAATTGTGAAATTGTTTAAGTAAGAGGTTAATATAAGCCCACTTTTTTATATTTCATAGTATAATTAATATATAAATTATTATGAGGTGCAAGTAGATGAAAATATATTTAACAAGACACGGACAAACAGTATGGAATATAGATAAAAGATTACAAGGATGCAAGAATTCAGATTTAACAGAACTTGGAATAAAGCAAGCTAAACTTTTAAGTGAGAAAATGAAAGATGAGAAAATAGATTATATATATTCAAGTCCTATAGAACGTGCTTATAAAACTGCTGAGATAATAAAAGGAACTAGAAATTTACAAATTGAAACTATAGATGCATTAAAAGAAATTGCTTTTGGAGAATGGGAAGGATTGACGTTAGATGAAGTAGCTGCTAATCCAATCTATAATAAAGAGCTTGAAAACTTATTTCAAAATCCAGAAAAATATAGACCATTTGGAGGAGAGACTCCATTTGAACTTTTGGATAGAAGTCATAAAGCGTTAAAATCTATAATTGATAAGCATAAAAATAAAGATGAAAATATTTTAATAGTTACTCATGGTATGACATTAAAAATGATTATATCTTATTTTAAACAAAGTTTGACATCTATGGAAATTATGCAATTACCTGTTTATGGACAAACATCTATAACTGAAATAGAATTTAATGGTGATGAATTTAATATAATTAGAGAAAATGACATTAGTCATTACGAGGAAGGATTTGAAATAAAAGGTTGGTAATTTTGAAGGTTAAAATGATAAATGTAGGGTGAATTTTCTAGGCATATTTAAATTTTTATTACATACATTATTAATGTAAGATGAGTGTAATCTGCTAAAAAGAACAGGAGATGAGTATATGCCTAAAGATAGCCAAATAGATAATAAACTTAAAAGAAAATTAAAGTCAAATTGGGATACTACATTGACCAATGAAGAGGCTAAAAATAGTACTAGAAATGCTAAAAAGCAATCTATAAAGTCTCATACAGGTCAATAAATTCTTTACCTCATACATATACTTCTATACTAGTTAATTTTAATAATTTTAAATATTAAGCTTTAGTTTGTATTCCTTCCTCATATACAAATTAGGGGAAGTTAGTATAGAAAGTTGAGGATGAAGGATTTTTAACATACTGCCTACTATTAAAAAATATTAATAGTAGGCAATTTTAATTTATAATATAATTACATTATATGGTATAATTTAATTATTGTTGAAGAAAGGAAGTAATTTTATGAATGTAGAGATATTAGGTGTAGGAACTGAATTGCTTTTAGGTGATATAGCAAATACTAACGCTCAATTTTTATCTAAGGAATTAGCTAGATTAGGAATAGGTGTTTATAAACATACAGTAGTTGGAGACAATGAGGAAAGGCTAACGAAAGCTTTTGATGATGCTTTTAAAAGCTGTGATACTGTAATAACTACTGGAGGACTTGGACCTACCAATGATGATTTGACTAAGGAAGTTGCTGCTAAATATTTTAATAAAGAATTAGTAATTCATGAAGAGTCCTTAAAAGAGATAGAAAAATACTTTAATAAACAAGGAAAAGAGCTAAAAGGTAGTAATAAGAAACAAGCATATTTTCCAAAGGATGCAATAATATTTTCAAATAGTTGTGGAACTGCACCAGGAGCAGTTATAAAAGGTGATGAAAATAGAACGATAATAATATTACCCGGACCACCAAGAGAAATGCAAGTTATGTTTAAGGATCATGTTATTCCATATTTATCTCAATTCACTTCAGAAGTCCTTGTATCAAAAGTATTAAGGATCTTTGGTATAGGTGAAGGATATATGGCAGAACAAATAGGTGACATAATAGATAAACAGACAAATCCAACGGTTGCACCTTATGCCAAAGATATAGATTGCATATTAAGAATAACTGCTAAGGGAAAAGATGAAAATGAAGCCAATAGTTTAATAAAGCCAACAGAAGATGAGATAAGACAACGATTAGGTGATAATATATACGGAGAGGGTGAAACTTCTTTAGAAGAGGTTGTAGCAAAAATCCTGATAGATAAAAAGTTTACTATAGCTACAGCAGAATCTTGTACTGGAGGTTTATTAGCAGGAACACTTATAAATTATCCAGGAATATCAGAAGTGTTTTTAGAAGGAGCAGTTACGTATTCAAATGAAGCTAAAATGAGAGCTTTAGGTGTTAAAAAAGAAACATTAGATAAATATGGGGCTGTAAGTGAAGAAACTGCTAAGGAAATGGCACAGGGAATAGCACGTATAGCAGGAACTAATATAGGAATATCTACTACTGGAATAGCTGGGCCTGGAGGTGGAACAGAAGAAAAACCTGTAGGATTAGTTTATGTTGGAATTTGTATAAATGGTGAGGTAAAGGTAAAGAAATATAATTTTCAAGGAACTAGAGAAAAGGTTAGACAAAGAACTGTTATGAATGCATTAGACTGGTTAAGAAGAGAACTAAAATAAAGTATGGAGGGAAAAAAATGAGGGGGACTTTTTTAAAAAGGTTTTTGATTTTAAGTATAATATCTATTACAGCAATATCAGCAACTACATTAATTGGATGTAAAAGTAAGGATTTAGCTTTAAAAACCTTTAATGAATATAAAGATAATTGGAAGAAGAAGGACTATAAGGCTATGTATGCTTTATTAGATGATAAGTCAAAAGAGTATATTAGCGAAAAAGATTTTGTAGATAAGTATACTAAAATTTATGATAGTATAGATGCTGATAAAATAGAATTAAAAGATGTAGATGTTAAAAATGTAAAGGACAATAAAGAGGGAAATGCAAAAGGCAAAATTTCTCTGAGCATGGACTCTACTTTAGGGAAAATAGACATAGAAGGTTATGAAATAAATTTAATAGAAAGTAAGGATAAAAAAAGTTGGCAAGTTGAATGGAATGAAAAACTTATTTTTCCTCAATTAGAGAAGGGAGAAAAGATTAAATTTCAACGTGATAAAGCAGTAAGAGGAGAATTAAAGGATAGAAATGGTGTTAATTTAGCTGTGAATGGTAAAGTAGCAACTGTTGGAATACATCCTAAAAAGTTTGGAGATAATCAGCAGGGGATAGCAGATATAGCTAAAATATTAGATATAAATAGTAAAGTGATACAAGATAAATTAGCTGCAGCTAAGGATAAACCAGATGAGTTAGTGACACTAGTTGATGTTTCTTTAAATGAGCAGGCAAAGTTAGATGAACTTATAAAGATACCTGGTGTAAAGTATGTTTACAAACCTTCAAGAGTTTATAACGGCGGAGAAGCAATAGGGGCATTAGTTGGATATGTTGCACCTATAACTGCTGAAGAACTTGAAAAAAATAAAGGTAAAGGTTATGGTACAAGTAGCTTAATTGGAAAGACTGGACTAGAGTATGTATTTGAAACTAGGCTTAAGGGAGAAGATGGTGGAAAGATATTTACTACTAGAAAGGTTGAGGGAAAAGAAAAGGAAATTGTAATAGTAGATAAAAAGAGTAAAAAAGGAGAAGATATTAAGCTTACAGTTGATTTAGAGTTACAAAAGAAAATATACAGTGAAATGGCTGGTCAAAAAGGTTCAGCTACAGCTATAAATCCTAAGGATGGTCATACGTTGGCATTAGTAAGTTCACCATCTTATGATCCAAATATTTTTACTACTTATAAAACTGATACTATAAAAAGTAAGTGGGATACAGCTTGGAATGATATATCAGTAAATAGATTTAATAAGGCATCTTCACCAGGATCAACTTTTAAATTGGTAACAGCAGCAATTGGATTAGAAAATGGAATTATAAAACCTGAAGAGCAATTAGATATAAAGGGAACTGATTGGAAAAAGGATAGCTCTTGGGGAGGGCAGACTGTTACTAGAATGGTTAACTCTGATAAGCCTATAGATTTAAAAAATGCATTTATAAACTCTGATAATATATATTTTGCAATGCAAACTTTAAAGATAGGAAAGGATAAGTTTATTGAAGGCAGTAAAAAGTTTGGAATAGGAGAGGAAATGCCATATCAATATCCTATGGCGAAAACTCAAATAGCAAATAATAATACTATAGGTAGTGAAATGCTTCTAGCTGACACTGGATATGGGCAAGGAGAAGTATTAGTTACACCAATACAAATGGTATTAGCATATAGTTCAGTTGTTAATAATGGGAGTATAATGGAGCCAGTTTTAGAGATAAGTGATAATGTTAAAACCAAAGTGTGGAAAGAGAATATAATATCAAAGGATAATGTAAATATTTTAAAAGAAGATTTGTTAGCAGTAGTAAATAGTGAAACTGCTACTGCGGGGCTTGCTAAAATAAACGGAATGTCTATAGCCGGAAAGACCGGAACTGCAGAATTAAAAAAGAATAGAGAGGATAAAAATCCTGTAGAAAATGCTTGGTTCATAGGAATGAATACAGAGAATCCATCAATAGTAATAGGGATGATGATGGAGGATGCTAAGTCAATTGGTGGAACTAAATTTGTTGTGCCAAAAGCAAAAAACTGTCTAGAATATTATTTAAAGAAATAGTATGGATAAACCTCTAATATAAGTTACTTGAACTTAGTAATAATATAAATTAAAATAAATATAATTAATAAAAAACAATTCCTCTTAAAATATATATAAAATATACTTTAAGAGGAAATGTTTATATATAAATAAAATAGGGGAGAGGCGATTATATAAGGGTTAAGGTTATAACTTCATTATTAATTCTTTCCTAAAGTGAAAAATAATATACTAAAAACTTAAAAGTCTTAAGGAGAATTTTATGCAATCAAAAGAATCTATGTATAAGGCAAATTTAAAAAAGCCGAAAGGGCCTATATTTAAGGCAAATGTATATTTTTTAATTATAATACTAATTCAAGTATTCGGTGGGCAATTATTAGGTCCTATTTTAAAAAAAACAGGTTTTAATAATGGTATAAACCTTAGTATAGCGCATTTTATATTTTTTATAATACCTGCGATAATTTATATAATTGTCACTAAACAATCTGCTAAGAAAGTATTTAGATTTAATAAACCAAGAATACAAGATATATTATGGGCGTTTTTAATAGGATTAATAGCACAACCTGTTATGGTATTTTTTGCAGTATTATCTTCATTTTTCTTTAAAAATGATATAGCACAGTTTATGCAAAGCTTAGACGCATTACCATACTGGATGATGCTTCTTATAATGGCGGTCACTCCAGCTATAACAGAGGAAATAACAATTAGGGGTATAGTATTATCAGGATATAATCAAAAAAATAAGCATATAGCAGCAATAATGTCTGGAATATTATTCGGAATATTCCACTTAAATGCACAGCAGTTTTTATATGCAACTGCTCTAGGAATATTGTTTGGGTATATGGTTAGAGTGACTAATAGTATATTTGTAACTATGGTAACCCATTTTACAGTAAATGGATTGCAAGTAAGTATGCAAAAATTTTTAGTGCCTGTTATACAAAAAGTTTCACCAGAAAAAGTTGATGCTACAAAGGAATTAACTTTCAATATGAAGATAGCAGCTCTAAGTAGTTATGGTGTATTAGCTATTATATTTGGGACTTTATTAGTACTTATAATTATGAAGATGGAAAAAGAGAATAGAAAAATAGGTATTATTCAACCAAATGAAACTAAAGTTTCAAGAGGAGAATATGAGGCTTCGTTTAATGATGGAATTATTGAACTTAATGGAAATGAAAATTCATATTTAGAGTATGAGAATGAAAAAATATTAAATATACCATTAGTTTTAATAATAATAGTGTACATTATTATTATGGTTTTACTAAAATAAAAAAGTTCAAGTAACTTTACAATAAGTTACTTGAACTTTTTTTTATAAATAATATTAAAATGTAAATATTATTTAGGTTTATTATTAATAATACTATTATAAAACTAATGATAGGAGAATACTTATGAAGAACTTAAAGAACTATATTTTAGGAAAACCATTAAAATCATCAGATATACATCATGAAAAATTTAGTGTTTTTAGGGGCTTACCAGTCTTGTCATCAGATGCAATATCATCAGTAGCATATGCTTGTGAAGAAATATTGTGGGTTTTTGTACCTGTTTTAGGTATTGCATCATTTACATATTTATCTTGGGTTACATTATCAATAATAGGCTTATTAGCTATATTGATATTTTCGTATAGGCAAACAATCGATAGTTATCCTAAAGGTGGAGGGTCGTATATAGTTTCTAGGGAAAATCTAGGCGAGATACCTAGTTTAGTAGCTGGAGCATCTCTTACTATAGACTATATACTTACTGTTGCTGTTAGTACTACAGCTGGAGTTGCAGCTATAACTTCAGCTTTTGAGTTTTTGCTACCTTATAAGGTTGAAATAACTCTTTTTATAATATTAATAATAGCTATTGGAAATTTAAGAGGGATAAGTGAATCTGCAAAATTGTTTAGTTTTCCAACATATATTTTTATATTAAGCTCTGTAATTATGATAGTTTTTGGGTTAATTAAATATTTTGTATATGGTGTTGAACCTATTTCTAATCCTAATATTCCTAGACAGGTTCACGATTTAACAATTTTATTATTTCTAAAGGGTTTCTCAGCAGGATGTACAGCATTAACAGGTGTTGAAGCTATAAGTGATGGTGTAGCAAATTTTAAAGAACCTGCTACTAAAAATGCAAAGAGAGTTTTATATTTACTATTTATTATAGTAATAGTAATGTTTTCTGGTATATCATATTTAGCAACAATATATACTGCCGTTCCAACTTTGGATAGGACAGTAATATCTCAAATAGCCAGTCAAGTTTTTGGTGATAATAGTATAATGTTTTATATAATGCAATTTGCAACTACCTTAATACTTACTATGGCAGCAAATACAGCATATTCAGATTTTCCACTGTTATTATCATTCATAGCAAGAGATGGATATGCTCCAAGACAATTTGCAAAAAGAGGAGATAGATTAAGTTATTCTAATGGAATAATATTCTTGTCAGTAGCAGCAGGAATTTTAGTAGGTGTATTTAAAGGTGAAAATCATTATTTATTACCACTTTATGCGGTAGGTGTTTTTATTTCCTTTACATTATCCCAAAGTGGTATGGTCATGAGATGGTACAAAACAAAAGGAAAAGGTTGGAAACATAAAGCTTTTATAAATGGTGTAGGTGCGATTATAACATTTATTACAGCTATAATAATAGCTATAAATAAATTTATGCATGGAGCATGGCTTGTATTAGTTTTAGTACCATTAGCTATTATAGTAATGAAAAGAGTTAATAGACATTATAAACGAGTAGCGGCTCAATTGAGTTTAGAAAATAATTATTTTCCTAAATTTAGTGAAAGTCAGGCTAAAAGGTTTATAATACCTGTTGCATCTTTAAATGAATCTGTTGTTAAAACTATAAATTATGCAAAGTGCTTATCAAATGACATAACAGCATTTCATATTTCAGTGGATGATGCTGAAACAGAGAAATTAAAAATGAAGTGGAAAAAATACAGTATAGATATCCCTTTAGTAGTAAAAAAACATGAGTATAGAGAAGTTGTCAATCCATTAGTAAAATATGTTACGTCTGATGAATTTACAGGAGGCAATAAAGATGATATGATTACTGTAGTTATTCCTCAATTTATAACAAAGAAATGGTGGGGGAATATACTTCACAATCAAACAGCTTTATTTTTAAAGAGAATATTACTTCAACATAGAAATATAGCAGTAATATCAGTACCATTTATTATAGAAAAATATGAAGATTGAAATAAGGTGTTGCATATGCAACACCTTATTTATGTTAAGCTAAATTTTCTTTAAAGAATATACTATAAATTATATTTTCAATTACTGCAAAGGCTGCAGATGTAATAAGATATATACCTATTGCAATAGGTGTTTTTATAGTGAAAAGAATAGAAATAACAATAGTCACTATAACATTTGATTTTGATATAGGTTGTATTGTTGAATTCTTAATTACTTTTAAATAAGAAATTAAATTAGGCATACACATAAGTGAAGAATACACTAATGGAATGATATGGTAATTATCGGCTAGCTTTAGGCTTGTTACCCAAGGGATTATGGATGTACTTGCTTCTATAGGAAGCTTTAAAACCACATTATATAAAGTCATTATTATAGGTAACTGAATAAAGGTAATCATACAGCCAAACATATGCTTTTTATTACTATCATAATGTTTTTGCAATTCCATTTCTAACTTCTTCTTGTTATTTTTAAAAGTCTTTTTTAATTCCTCCACTTTTAAAGACAATTCTTGTTGCTTTTTAAGAGAAGATTTCTGCTTTAATGAAAATGGCATTAAAATAAGTTTTACAATTACAGTTAATAAAACTATAGCCATTCCCCAATCTCCTGTTAAATCAAATAAATATCTAAGTATATCATTGAAAATATTGAATATGATGTTCATAATTACACTCCTTTTTAATAATTTTTGAAATTAGGAAACATCATATTAATTAAAAGTGGACAGTAAATCTCCAAACTTGGAGTTTCTCATAAGAGATATAATCCTCTTTTTTTATAAGGGTTGAGAAGTTTAATGCTCTCTTACTTAAAACTTTAATAACTAAACTAGAATAATTATTATATAATGCTTTTCTATTAGAATTAATAGAATACTTTACATAATAAATTATACTAAATAAGAAGGTAGAAATAAGAAACAATTGAAACAATGTTAATGAATCAAATTGCATCTGAAAAATCTCCTTTCATATTATTGTTAATATTATATAATAAAAATAATGAGTTAATCACGAAAAATCAATATAAATTGAAATAAATAAAATAGTTTTACATAAAAGAGGCGGTGATATATTAAATGAAAATTGATAGATTGATTTCTATAATAATGATTTTAAGTAATAGAAAAAGGGTAAGTGCAAAGGAGCTAGCTGAAAAATTTGAGGTTTCTGTTAAAACAATACAAAGGGATATTGATGCTATAAATATGGCTGGAATACCTATTGTAGCTTATAAGGGTTATGATGGTGGATATGAGATAATGGAAAATTATAAGATAAATAAGAGTGTTGTTAATGAAAAAGAGCATTCTATGGTATTTAATCTATTAGAAGGCTTAAGTAAGGTCTATGAAGATAAGACTATAGAGAATTTAAAGGAAAAATTTAAGTGTGCAAATTCTTCTATGAATTTAATAGAAGAGGGAAATATAGTTTTTGATTTTTCTTCTTGGGGGAATGCAGATAATACAAGAGAAAAATTAAATATAATAAGTGAAGCTTTAAAGTTAAGAAAAACTATAGAATTCACATATATTACTTTTGATGGGAATAGTACAAAAAGGGAACTAGAACCTTTGAAAATTATATTTAAAGGGCTTAATTTTTATATTTGTGGTTTTTGTAGATTAAGAGAGGACATAAGATTATTTAAGCTTACAAGAATAAAGGGATTAAATAGATTAGATAATGATTTTGTACCTAGGATTGTAGATATAAATGAGTTTTTTAAACCTAGGGAGGATAATCTAATAACTTTAAAGTTAAAATTTAATAAGAGTGCTTTAAATAAACTTGATGATTACTTTGATGCTTATGTTATTGAGTTTAATGAAAAAGGAGATGCAATAGTTGAAGTTGAATATCCCGAGAATAGTTGGATTTACAGCATGTTATTAAGCTTTGGTTCAGATATTGAGGTAATTGAGCCAATTCATATCAGAGAGATTATAAGAAAAAATGCCGAAAAAATAATTAAATTATACAAATAGGACATATAGATGTCTTATTTGTACTCTTAAAATTTAGATATAAAGTTTTAGGAGGAATGAATATGAGTGAAAAGCTTGATTTAAAAAAGCAATTAAAGGATTTGTATGGAGTAAAACAAGGTGAGTTTAAGGCTGTAAAATTGCCAAAGATAAAGTATATAGCTATAGATGGGAAAGGTAATCCAAATGAGTCAAAAGACTACAAACTATGTTTAGAAGCACTTTACAAAATAGCATATAGTATAAAATTCACTTTTAAAAATAGAGATTTAGATTTTGTTGTACCTAGTTTAAGTGGATTATGGTATATGGAGAATAATGAATTCTTTAATGAAGAAAATAAAGATAAGTGGCAATGGACTATGATGGTTGCTATGCCTGATTATGTACAAAAAGAGGATTTTGAAGAGGCAAAGAAGGCTACAATTAATAAACACGATAATTCAAGGCTTAAAGATATAAAATTCATAGAATATGATGAAGGGCTGGTTATGGCAACTTTATATGTGGGATCATATTCGGAAGAAAGAGAAACTTTAGAAAAGATGTATGGCTTAATAGAAGAAAAAGGGTACAAGTTTAATGGAAAACATCATGAAATATACTTAAGTGACCCAAGAAGAGTAGAAGAAAGTAGACTAAAAACTATATTGATACAGCCAATAATATAATAATAGAGTATTTTTAAAATCAGAAATAGGTGATAAATTTTCATTTAATGTTGAATTTCAAAAATATTTTAAAAATAATACAAGGAAAAAAATTTGCTTAATTTTCAATAAATAAAACTTAATATTACTGTACACAATATTAAAGTAAAAACAAATAAAACCTAAAGGAAGTTCCTTTAGGTTTTATTTGTAAAGAACTTAAGAGAAGAGGTGCCTAATGAAACGATTAGTTTATGCAATTATAGCTCTAATTTTAACTAACAATATATGCGGTGCAACACCAATGGAGGCTAAAGAAGAAACTAACAATAATGCTGCTTATGAAATTACGATGAAACAAGACATTTTAGTATTTATGATGGCTTATCCAGAGTATGTTGTTAATGCTCAAAAGGGTGAAGGTGGGAAGGTTTATTTAATTATGAAGTCAGGGAAAAAGATACTTTATGACGACATGAAAAAAAAATCTCAGGATGAAAAATTCTATAATGCTGACTTACAAGATGTATTAGAACAGGTGTATCCATTAAATCATGATGGTGGACTAATGGATATAAATTATGATCCAGGTAGAGTTAGAAATTATCAACTTTTAAATGAGGTTTATGGGTATTCTAATGAAGGTATAAGTAAAAATTTAGTTAATGTAAGTGGCGGTGGAGGAAATCATAGATTTAATAAAAATAATGGAGCAGCGGATAGCCTAAAAAAAGCTTTAAAGGAGTTAGCAGCAAAAGATGTTCAAAAAAGTACAGCTCAAGGAGATTATTTGTTTCCTATAAATGGAACATTCAATTATAGACAAATATCTGGTACAGGGTTATTAAGTCCTCATGCTTATGGTATAGCTTTAGATTTAAGTAGTAACAGTAAGGATTATTGGAAATGGGCAAATAGACAAGAAGGCGAAAAAAGAATGAAAGCCTATCCAAAAGCAACAGTTAATATTTTTGAAAATAATAATTTTGTATGGGGTGGAAAATGGGGACATTTTGATATATTACATTTTGAATATAGACCAGAAATAATAATTAAAGCTAAATATTTTGGAGATAATAAGGAGCGAAAAGTCTGGTATGAGGGTGTTCCAATAGATGAAAATATAAAAGGATACATTAATAACATAGAAAATTCACTGAAATAGATTAGAAAAAGAGGTGAGGCTAGTGAAAAAACATATAACCTTTAGATTATTATGTACTTTACTGATATTTGTGTTTTTAACCCAAGGAATAAATGTTTATTCAGAAACATCAGAGAATAAGGATTCTATTGAAGGTAAAGAAGAGGTTGCCAAGGTTGTTGAAGATATTTATGTAAAGAGAAATAAAGCTATAATAAGTGGAGAAGAGGGGCTTATAAAAGAGCATTACAACCTAAAAACTAAAAATGGTCAATGGGCTTTTGAATATGAAAAAAAGAAAATGGATTATATACACAATTGGGAACAAAAACAAGGTGTAAAATTTACAGAAATAAATCCCAAAGTTATAGTAAAGTCAGTTAAAAATAAAGGTAAAACTTATTCTGTATATTTGCTTTGTTCAACTGAATATAAATATTCTTATGAAAATGAACCAGAAGTAATAAATAAATCTAGAATAGGTACATATCATATATTGCAATTACAAGAGGAAGATGATAATAAGTTTATAATAATAAAAGAATGGTATAAAGATCCTTTTGGAGATTCTTTAAACTTAGAAAAACTTAAGGTAGATTCAATAAAGCAACACATATTAGAACAAAATCCAAGAGATTTTTCTAATATAAATGAAAGAAGACTTGGTACCAAACAATATGCAGAAATGTATTGTGGTGCTGCGACTGAAGAACAGTATGAATTTAAATATAATAAAAAGTATAGAGATTATAATCCAGAAGGCGGAGATTGTGCAAATTTTGCATCTCAAACATTACATGAAGGTGGTAAATTTAGAAAGAATGGTGCATGGAATCCAGATGGTGCAGGTTCATGGCTTAATGCAGATAAATTTAAAAATTATTGGGTTGGTAGTGGTAGAGCATCGGTTATAGCCCATGGGAGTTATGAAAAAGTATATAAAGCATCTTACAAGTTATTACCAGGAGATTTTGTAGCTTATGAGAAAAAGGGAGATATAAATCATATATCTATGGTGACAGGAGCAGATTCAAAGGGATATACATTAGTAACTTGTCATAATAGTGATAGAAATAATGTTCCATGGGATTTAGGGTGGAATGACAAGAATATAAAATTTTGGCTAGTGAGGGTTCATTTTTAGTTTTAGGAATGTATTAAAATTTGCAAACCGATTTTGGTATACCAAAATCGGTTTTTTGTTTTTTATATAAAAACCAAAGTTAAATAAATATACAAATAAGTATTAAAAGAATATCAGACAGTATAGTGCTTATTTATTATATTTTATTTTTAATTATATATAGTAATACAAGTACTTTAGAATATTATAAAGTTATATCAATGCTTTAGATTATTAGAAATAAATTTAACATTAATTAATGATATGGAATAGATTAATAGTAGAGTAAATTACAAAAAGGAGATATTTATGAAGGGTAAGATACTTAATTATTATGCAGGAGGAAATACTGCAAGAGGTTTTGTAAGCTTTTATTCATCAATATTACAAAATGTGAATAATGTGTATGTATTAAATGGATATGGGGATAGATTTAGTACTAAAGTATTAAAAATAATAGGAAATGAATATTTGGCTAAAGGGTATGATATTGAAGTAATAAATAGTACAGTTGACATTGAAGCCCTTGAAGGGATAGTTATTCCAGAGAAAAGTGTTGCTGTGGTGGTAGAGAAGGGAATTCACGGAGAGAATTTAGCTTCAGCACATCCAAATGTAAAATATATAGATTTAAAAGGAGCTTTTGATTTAAAGGCAATAAACGCGAAGCATTCTGTTGTTACAGAAAAAACTAATAAAATATTAGCTAAATTTAAAGAAGCCCATAATTGCTTTGATATAGCTCTTAAGATTCATGATGAATGGGAAAAAATATATATTTCCAATATGGATTTTTCAAAGGCAAACACTTTAACAAATGAAATAATTGATATGTTATTAGGAAATGCACCAAATAAGTTATCAAAGAGTAATTGTGTTGTAGATAAATATTTAGGTGGTTCAACATCTATAGGGTCTCATGATTATGTTCCTAATATTACAGATGGATTGAAGAGGTACTTTATAAAGGGTAGACCTGGTACAGGTAAGTCTACAATTTTAAAGAAAATAGGTAAAAGAGCATTTGAAAAGGGGTATGATGTTGAGATTTATCATTGTGGTTTTGATCCATATAGTCTTGATATGATTATAGTTAGAGAATTAAAATTTGCTATATTTGATAGCACAGCTCCACATGAATATTTTCCAAGTGAACCATCAGACGAAGTAATAGATGTATATGAAAAACTTATTGTAGCTGGGACAGATGAGAAATATGAGGTTGAATTAAATGATATTGTAAAGAGATATAAAGAACAAGTTGGATATGGGGTGAAGAAATTAGAGGATGCAAAAATATTGAAGGATGAGATTGAAGATATTTATGAAAATGCTTTTAATGAAGTCAAAGGAGACAAAATAATAAAACAAATTAAAGACATATTATAAGTTTAATAATTTTGCAATAAGTTTAAAAATTTTCTCAAAAAGAGTGTGGTAATTTTATTTTAGCACTCTTTTTAATTTGTATATAATAATTAATATATTTTGTAATAATATTATATACAAATTAAAAATAATGAAAAATTAAGTATAAGTTTATCATATAAATTTAAATTTCCTAAATAAAATTTTAATTTTAGGATAACCTACAGTTGTGACTAAAATGTACAACAGGAGGTAACAGATGAAAAAACATATTATTAAGATTTTAGTAGGAATTACTATATCTACATCTTTGATTTCAATAGGAAATGGAGCATTTGTTAATGCAGATATAAAAGGTGATAATTGGTATATTCAATGTGCTAGTGATAGTACTGAAACAAAGATACCTAAACTTTTAAGTGGTAAGCAACTTTCAGCAAATCAGTTAGAGATAACATATGATAAAGATGTAGATCCAGCTTTAGCAACTAAAGCTAGTAATTATTGGATTCAGAGTACAAAACAGGATAAACCAGAAGGTATAGCTACTTTAGGAAAAGATGAAAAAGTAAGTGATAAGAATTCACTAACAGATAAAATGGTTAAGATAGTACCTAAAGATGGTTCATCAAAAACCTTTATATTAACATTCAAAGATAAAATAAAAACTGGTCAAGAATATAAATTAATAATTTGTTATGTCACAGTTAAAGGTGCTCCGCCTTATAAAGGAGATAATGGAAAAGCGTTATTTGTTGGAAAATACTAAAATAAATGATAAAAAATTAAGCAGACTTATAATCTGCTTAATTTTTTATAATATTATTAAAGTTCAAAAGTATTTTCTATAACTCCAGGAAGAAGGGTATATATAGATTTACCTATCATTTTTTCAAAATATTCTTTAAGCTTAAACGTAGCCTTCCATTTTTCAAGAGCATATTTATGAATACCATGTCTTAAAGCAACATCCATAAGCCTTTTTTCAATAAGGCAAAAACCACTTGGAAGAGCTAGGGCGTCACAAAGCTGTATTAGTTTATCATAATCATCATATTTTGTTGATTTTAAGAAGTCTTCAACAAATTTATATTCTTCAGTAGAACAATCCCAAACACCAAATGCTTCATCAATTAATTTAAGTGGATGAGAATGTGTTAGACAGATTTGAGCTAATAAGGGGTATCCCTTGGACATAGCAAAATTATATCCATCTATACTGTGTCTCATACTTGTAACGCCGAAGCGCCTACCTATATCATGAAGTAGACCTAAAATATAAGCCGTTTCGGGGTTAAGGGTTGGACAATTACTAGCTATTAACTTAGATGCTTCAGCAGTATAAATAGAATGTTGAATCCAATCTCCTGGGTTAAGATTTTCAGCTTCACGTAGTAAGTTCTCAGCTTCATTTAAAGTTGGAACACAAAAACCTATCATAATTTAAACTCCTTTTTACGTTCTTTTATACCATCAATTAAACAAAAAATTGATACAATAAAGCCACATATGAAAGAACCAAGAAGCACAAAAAATATAGGATCATTTATATTGGTAATTGCTAAATAAGCTATTATAGTTAAAAGAATCAAAAAGTATATTGAGAGTTTTAGATAAGAATTTTTCATTATAATCACCTACCCTTAATGATTAAACATATTGAATTAATAAAATTAAATATATTATATACTTATATTATAATACAAATTTTAGAAAATATGAATATGTTTACAAGAAGGATTGAAATTATAAAAAGCTATTATCTAAATTAATTAAATAATAGCTTAAATGCTCTTATAATTTTGTGACTATGAGAGAGATTTATTTTTTCAAAAAAGGATGAGCTATTTTATATAAGGTGATGTTATCATTTATAGATTTTGCAGTAAGTTTAATATCTTTATCAGAAAATTTATTACTAGTATCTTCTTTAACATTTCTATTAACCCAGCTAGTAGCTTTATCACCATTTGCCTTAGATAAATACCAACAAGCCATATTTATACTAACATCTGTTTTAGCTATATCTTTAGGTTCAAAGTTTTTTAATCCCATTTCATTAGCCCATTTTACAGCAACAAATTCTCTAACTTGAATAATACCGTTCTTATCTTGTGAATCATAGTTAGTTATTTCTTTAAATCTACTTTCGTTATTTATAACACTTGCAACTAAGTAAGGATCGACATTATATTGAGTTGAATACTTTTTTATTGAATCTTCAAATTTTAAAGGGCAAATTACTTTGTTAAGTAAAACGTAACCTCCAGCAATTACAACTATTAAAGAACCGCTTAATATTTTAACTGATTTTTTCATGATTAATTCCTCCAAAAAAAATAATTTTTAAATCTTATGAGATAATTATAATTTACTAAAGAGTAATCAACCATTGAACAAGCTTACGAAATGAAATTTAAACTTACAATTTTGAAAGGTATTATGTTTCATAAAAATATAAATAAATTTATAAATTAAAAAGAAATCCTATTAAAAGTCATATTGTAGGATTTCATTTTTATAGTTAAAAAGCAAGGCTTTTAATTTATATATAGCTCTAATATTTATATTTGATGAATTACAGGAATTAAATCATCATTGGTAAAAGTGTTACATTCTATAAAATCACTAAACTTTAAAGGATCGGATGCTTTTTGAATTCTTGTAGCAGTGAAGAGAAAGACATCATTTGGAATTTTGTCAAATATTATTTCATAAATAGGATATGGTTTTGGTAATTTGATTAGTTTTCTATCTTTAGAATTTGTGAATATATTATTATAGTGAAATCCTCCAGTATTGCCTCTTACATCTTTAATAAATATATCTATATATATTGAAGCTTTATTATCATTTTTTATAATAATAATCAAACTATTAGCAGCATGATGTGCAAATACGGGGTATGTGGTTAGTTTAACTATTGATGTAATACTATCATTTGAGTTGTTATCTAATGAATCAGCTTTATTAATTTGGGCATTAGAATTTACATTAAGTGAAATAGTATCATCTGAATTCTCAGTGTTTTTAACCATAGCTTGAGAAGTCTTTATATCATTAATGGAGATAAGCTCATTATAAAGATTAGTATTGGTAGTTATTTCATTCGTAACAATGTAGTTAGAAGATACAAGCTTATTATTGTCATAGGTTGCATATGAATAATATCCATTCGTTGAATTTTGGATAATAATATGACCATTTTTATCATGAAGGTAATTAGAATAGTCATTACCACTTGCATAACAATTTATTACTTCACCATTTGGTTGAACAATAGTTTGTGGTACATTTGTTAATATCATAAGATTCCCTCCATTTAAAGTTTATTTTTTTCTAAGGTTTTGATAAGTATATAATTATGTTATGTAATATACATAATTTTTGTGACGTTATAGTGTAGTTTGGTGAAGTTATATTGTCATATATAGAAGAGTTTACTCAAATTCAACGATTTACTTTTTATCATAAATTAATAATGGTGTAAAATCTAAAAAATTCAACTAGAATAGAATGAAGTTATATTGTATAATTTTTATTGTGTTATTTAAAAGCTTTTTCAGTTTTGGTGTAAGCGACTATAAATAAAGAGAGCTCTTATTCATGTATAATTTTGAGAGTACCTTTAATAAACAGGTTCTATTAGGTAAATCAAAGATTTAGAATGTGACTTAATTTCGCTAAATTGAAATTTGAAGGTTTAATTATAGTGGTTAACACAAGAACGTTGAGAAAAAATATTATTTAATAAGGAGAGTTTAAATGAGTATTTTAACAGTTAAAAATATAAATCACGGTTTTGGTGATAGAGCTATATTTGAAGATGTGTCTTTTAGATTATTAAAGGGGGAACACATTGGTCTTATAGGAGCTAATGGTGAAGGTAAGTCAACTTTCATGAATATAATAACAGGAAAACTTATGCCAGATGAAGGTAAGGTTGAATGGAGCAATAGAGTTAGAGTTGGTTATATGGATCAACATGCTGAACTTGAAAAAGGAAAGACTATAAGAGAAGTTTTGAGAGGAGCTTTTCAGTATTTATTTGACTTAGAAGCAGAAATGTTATCTATGTATGATAAAATGGCTGAAGCAACTCCAGAAGAAATAGATAAAATGATGAATGAAATAGGAACTATTCAAGATATGTTAGATCATAATGGTTTCTATATGATAGATGCAAAGGTTGAAGAAACTGCCGGTGGTTTAGGGTTAAGAGATGTAGGTCTTGATAAAGATGTTACAGAATTAAGTGGTGGACAAAGAACTAAGGTGCTTTTAGCAAAACTATTACTTGAAACTCCAGATATATTACTTTTAGATGAGCCTACTAACTATTTAGATGAAGTTCATATTGAATGGCTTAGGGGATATCTTCAAAGATATGAAAATGCATTTATCTTAATATCACATGATATTCCATTCTTAAACAGTGTTATAAATATAATTTATCATGTTGAAAATAGAGCACTTACTAGATATGTTGGAGATTATGATAATTTTAGAAGAGTACATGAAGCTAATAAGAAACAATTAGAAGCAGCATATGAAAGACAACAAGCAGAAATAGCAAAGCTTGAAGACTTTGTTGCTAGAAACAAAGCTAGAGTTGCAACAACAGGTATGGCAAAGGCTAGACAAAAGAAGCTTGATAAAATGGAAATAATAGAACTTGCAGCTGAAAAACCAAAACCAGAATTTAACTTTAAACAAGCTAGAACATCAGGAAAACTTATATTTGAAACTAGAGATTTAGTTATAGGATATGATGCTCCACTTTCAAAGCCACTTAATTTAAAGCTTGAAAGAGGACAAAAAATAGCTATGGTTGGAGCAAATGGTCTTGGTAAGACAACTCTTTTAAATAGCTTACTTGGAAAAATAAAACCTATATCAGGAGAAGTTGAACTTGGAGACTATCAAGAAATAGGCTACTTTGAACAAGAAATAAAAGAAGCAAACTATAATTCATGTATAGATGAAGTGTGGCAAGAATTCACAGGTTTTACTCAATATCAAGTAAGAGCAGCGCTTGCTAAATGTGGATTAACTACAAAACATATAGAAAGTAAAGTTTGTGTATTAAGTGGGGGAGAACAAGCTAAGGTAAGATTATGTAAGCTTATAAATAGAGAAACTAACATACTTATCCTTGATGAGCCTACAAACCACTTAGATGTAGAAGCTAAGGATGAATTAAAGAGAGCATTAAAAGAATATAAAGGAACCATACTTTTAGTATGCCATGAGCCTGAGTTCTATAGAGATGTAGTAACTGATATATGGAATTGTGAGGATTGGACAACTAAGATAGTTTAAAAGATTTATATATAGAAGACTTAAAGGGGTATAAGAAGTATACCCCTTTTATTTAATGATATTCAGAGGTAAATAAGGAGAAGTTTATGGATGTATTTGATAAATTAATGCAGTTATTTTGCAATATTAGCGAAATAAAAGATAGTATTCAACAATTTAGAAATACAGATAAAAAAAGACGATTAATATCAGTATTTATTACGACTTTGGTAATATTAATTTTCTTAGGGTTAGTGCTTATTGGATAAATATATTGATTATCATTCAAGAAAAGGTGAGGCTATATAATTTTAAGGTTTAGTAATTGAAAAAAATATGTTTTATATTTTAAAAGAATGTTTGATATAATATAAGTAATAAAAGACTTGATAATAGTAACACTAAGTACTTCTAGAATGTTTTTTAGTTTTAGGGCTATTGGATTTATATAAAAGAATATAATTAAGAAAGTAGTGCTTACGTTTGGTGGACGGGCACTTTTTTTCATTTGTCTTAAATTTAATAGTAAGACTTTTAATACTAAAATTAAAAATAAATTTATAAGTCTAAGATTTAGTGAAATACACTTCCTTTTATTGTATAATTATTAATGAGATAAAATGAGGGGCGTGAAGTTAAATGGTGGACTTAAATTTTAATGTAGGAGATACAAATTTCTTAGCAATTGTTAATACAAATAAATATTTTTCATATGTTGATGAAGAGTGGGATTTAAAAATGTTGAAAAATCACTTTATTAAGCAAACAGAGCAAGGAAATCTTTTAGTGATGCAGATGACTAATGAAGGTATAGAAGATGATTGGAAAATACGTGTTGAGTTTGGTGATTCTATTTTAGAAAGTGAGTGTTTCAGAAAAGATACTGGATATATAAAAGTTGATAATAGTGAATTGTGTTTTGTTGAGTATACATGTTTAACAATGGCAGCACAATTTAAAGATGAAAAAGTTCCAGATAACTATTGTGATAGGTTTAGATTTAAGATAGATAATGGAGTATATAAAGTTAATATAATTCAATTTTATGATGTAGATAATGGATTACATATTGGAAGAAGTGATATTGATATATTGTTTCAATTTATTAAAGTTGAGAGTAATTTGGAATGGGCTCCTAAAGTATTTTGGTATGATTGCTAAATAGGGTTTTATAGGTAAATAAGTTAAGTATATAATTAATATAGAATTGAATATACTTATTTAAAATACAATTAATACCACATTAGACTATATGACCAACAATGGTTTAAGTTACCTTATAAATAAAAACATATTTTATGTTGTGAGGATTGGACAACTAAGATAATATAACGACAACCAAATTGATAGTTAATATAAATAGCTTAGACAGAAATGTTCAGGCTATTTTTTATTATAAAATACATATTTTATAATAAAAATGGATAAGAGACTTAAAAAGTATGATGTAAATTTATGAATATAATTATAGTTATATACTTTAAGTATAGTTATTTGCTATTTTTCTAGTAATTGATATAATCTATAAAAAGGTATTAATAAAATAAAGCAATAGAGAAATGAGGAGAATACAAATGAATAATTTTTGCTATCAAGGTGCTGATTTTGCAATTCATCTTAATTTATCAGTAGAAGAAGGTCAAGAGAGTGCAAATCTAGTCTTTCCTGAAACAAGATCAACTTTAGAGTATGGACATTGGCAAGAGTTCCTGTCTAACCAATCTGAATTAATAAATGATTTACTAAATTCATTAGTTGGAGATATGGGGAAATGTTTAGACCAAGGTTTAACTGATTTTCTTGAAGCAGGAGACAATGTTATCCTTGAAATTAATATGGTTGATTGGAATACACTAACATTTGAACGAACAATGTGGAAATATATATCAGAAGAATCTTTAAATAAAGCAATGATGATAATAAATTTTTATTTCTATTTTGTTGGATTAGTAAATTAATATTGTGATAAATTTGGTAGATAATATGTGTAATTTCGTTTAAACATGCATATTTAAAATTGAAAACTACTACTTGGATATGAATTTCAGTAGTAGTTTTCTTTATTACTTTGCTTTTTACACAAAACTATCTACATTCTTTTTTAACTTTTGAAAAATCCATTCCAAAATAGTCAAACACTACCCTTTATTAATATCTTAAATAGAAATAAATACTTTTTTCAATTATTTGTTTTTAAAAAATATCTTTGTTTTATAATTGATTTGTAAAGCAATAAAGTTTAACTAAGAAGAGGAGATTTGAAATGATTGATTTAACGTTTTATGCAGAAAATGTATACGATGAAATAATAGCTAATGAATTATATGAAATGAGTCCAGAACAATTAGTTGATAAGTTAATTGATATGCTAAAGGTTATCTTATTAGATGAATCAGACTTAGCTGCTCCTAATGATGAATATGTAATTCAAGTATTTTCAAAATTTATGAGCATTCCAGATGACAATTTATTTAAAGATGTAATATTATATATCTATATGTATCGTTGGATTTTTAGATTGGCTTATGAAGGTAATATTACTATTTCTGATAAAGATAGACGAAATCTTGATATTCTAAAAGTTCAATTCAATAATTTGGTGCCAAATTTTGATACTGATATTGGAAAAGAACTGCTAGCAGATTTGTTGAAGAGGATGCAAACAATGATAGGAATGTCTGATAGATTTTATTGTAATATAAGACAAGCATTTGCAAGAAATAAATAATTGTGTTAGTAAATTAAGATTAAATTCTATGATATAAACAAAATAGTATAATAAAAGGTCTACATAAACTTGTTTGAAATCAAGTATATATAGACCTTTTGGTTGCAATTATTATTTTTGTTTTATATGAATACATATCTGAAAGTTACTAATTTATTATTTTTAGTTATGTTTACTACTTTTTTTAGGAATATATAAATATAGGGTTAAAATTGAAATAGACACTAATGACGATAATGCCAAAATGCCATAATAGTAAAGAGCTTTTAAAAATATAGATAATATAAAAGTAATCAAATGGAGACCTCCTAAAAGTTATATCAAATAGTATTTGCAGTAAAATTGATTTTTATACTATATTAATATATATAAATAAAATAGAAATTATAGATTTATTTTTAGAGAATATTTGATATGGATAGTTTAATTTCATTTACATTGTAGTATGTGAAAGACAGCTGTCTCTTTTTTAAAAATTTTATTTATTATATAATAGCAAGTAAGTAAAAAAATGAATTTAAGATATGTTTTTTGCTAGCTATCTAACACCGGTTTATGAAAAATTTCCTGTTGAGTATAACAATAGTGATTCCAAAGTTTATTTAGATAATGATGGTAAAAGTATTGATAGATACAGTGAGTTTAAAAATTGTGAACAGGTATTTCAATCAAGTGATAGAAAAAAGTTATATGTTGAAGAATATAATAGGTTAATGAAATATAAATAATATACGATATAATTATATAAAATATGTTAATGAAGATAGTGTAAGGAGAAAAAGGATGGGGTTATTTAATAGAAAAAAGAAGGAAGAAGATAAAAAAAGTGCAGTATTGACTTTATATTCAGTTACATTAGATAGTAAAAATATTTATGAAGTAGCTAAAGAAGAATTTTTAGAAGTGACAAAATCAATCAAAGAAATAGAAGGTGGTTTAGAGTTTATATTTAAAGATGAGACAAGCTTGAATTTACATTTAAAAGATGATTTAAGTTTTGTAAGTAATCATACAAATGGAATGGCAAATTTCTTTTCACAAGCGCCATTGGAGAATAAAGAAGTATTAGACAAAGCTATATTACAGATTAAAATGTTTACTTGTACTGTAGGAATTACATTTGAAATTAATGAAGATGAAAGAAGAACAAACTATATTACAAATACCATTTATGAAATAGCTGAAAGAACTCAAAGTTTTGTACTTTATCCTAGTATGGAACTATATACATCTAAAGGTGAACTACTTATATCTATAAATGGAGAAACGGACTTTGAAAAATATTATCCAATTGCTAGCTCAGATATATTAAAAAGAGATGTAGAAATGACAGCTAAGGATGAAGAAAGGTATAAAAAAATTATTAAGGAATGTGATGAGAAGAAAATACCACACACAAGCTTTATGTTAGGCACACAAATTATGGAGCAAGAAGTAGTTGTTCCGAGTATAGAAGAAATAGCTAAAAGAGCTGTGACTATATTTTCTTGTGCTGTATATTCGGAAGGGCTTTTGATGGAAAATGGGTCTATAGACATTGCAAAATATGAATTTGAAGAAATGAATAAGAGATATGGAATTATAGATTATATTAGTAAAAAGGAAAAAGAATATATAGAAATGGAAGAACCAGATGAAATTACAGCTATACAATTTGCATGGCAATATGAAAGATGTGCAGTATTACTTTGGGCTCTTGGATTTATAGAATTAAATCCGTGTACTGAAATTTGCAATGTTCGTGAAATTGCTAAAATATTAAGAAGTTATGATTCTTTAGATGAGTTAATGAAAGCTTCTAATCCTAGAAATAATGAAGAATTACTGGACATGCATACAAGGGTTTTATATTATCATTGGGCCTGTGTAGATGCAAGAATAAACAATAAAGAGGTTCCAGGAGGATTAGATTCAGGAGTAGTGCAAGAACAACATTATGCTTTGAATTGGCTTATTAGTGCTAATGGAGAATGTGATTGGGATGATATTAGTCCTAATACATAATATAAAATAAGAATGTTAAATAGAAAATCAGTAAGAAAAGTTAAATTTTTTTACTGATTTTTTGTATTATTATAAAATATATGTATACATATTTATAATTCAAACGTCATAATAACAGAAGTACTTCAAAGTGAGAACTTGATTTTAGGAAAGGGGATAAGATGGAAAGTGGACTGATAGAAAAATAATAGACGGACTTATTTAAATATTGATGAGGATATATTTAAAGAGAGTCTTACAACTAGAGAATTAGTAGAAGATTATTTATTAAATCTAGATATATTAATTCTATTGGGGTGTGGAATTTTGAAAAGACTGAGAAATAAATTCACTATAAATCAGTGTATATAAACCAAAATTTTCATAGCATTATAAATTTAATATTGAAAATAATAGTATGTGGATACAGATATTAAATTTTACTACAGGAGGTACAGTGCTATGAGTGAAAAACAGGATTGTTCTTGTTCAAGTCAACAACAAAAAGAAAAGAAAGCAAATAATTCTGGAACTAAACATAAGAAAAAAGTCAACAAAAAGGATTAATAAAAAAATATTTAATATAATGAGAATAATTTTAATGTAGTGGGCTAGTATTAAATTTAAATACTGGCTTATTACATTTTTTCAGTTTCTAAAGTTAAGGTAATATTATATAATTAAATTAAAGAGATAAAAACACAGTTTCTGTTGGTAGTCAGAACCTATAATTAAATATAGCAGTAACCTGCCCTCCTGGGGTTGTCCGTTCTCTTAAGATTAGTTAATAAACAGGAGGAATTACTAATGATATCAGTAATTAAATTAACAGTTCTTTTTGAGAATCCTTTTTGGATTGGAGTATTTGAAGCTTATGAAGATGAAATTTACAAGGTATGCAAAGTAACTTTTGGACCAGAACCAAAAGATGAAGATGTGATTGAACTTGTATTAAGAAATTTTTACTCTTTAAGTTTTAGTAGTGGAACGAAAGCAGAGGATAAAGATATCCTTGAAAAACATGAAAATCCCAAAAGGCTACAAAGAAGATTAAAAAGAGAAGCAACTGTTAGCGGTATTGGAACTAAGGCACAAATAGCATTAAAACAGCAGCATGAAGAGAAAAAAATAGAATGTAAGAAAAATTCTAAACTTAGAAAAGAAGAAGAGCTTGAAAGAAAGTTCCAAATTAAACATATGAAGAGACGTGAAAAACATAAAGGTCATTAGAACATTAAATTGTTTCTTACGTGAAGATTCATATTATAATTATTAAGGAGAGAGTATATCTCTCCTTTTTATGTTTGAATTAAATCTTTTAAAAAATTAATGTTTTTTATAATGATTAGTTTATTATCATAGATTTCAATTATGTTTTCATTTTGAAAATGTGAAAGCTTTCTACTTATAGTTTCACGAGTTATTCCTATAAAACTAGCCATTTCTTCACGTGTTAATGGAAGGTTGATTTCAATGCCGTTAGCTGTCTTAACACCAAAGGTTTTAGAAAGATTTAAAAGAAGCGATGCAATTCTTACTTCAACGTCCTTAGTTGTAAGTGTTTGAACTAAATTTTCCAGTGTGGATATTCTATCATGAGCATATTCTAAAACCTTTATACTTATTTCAGGATTAGTTTTAATAAGTGTATCAAAATCATTTTTATGTATAATGCACATATTTGTATCTTCAAGAGCTGTGGCATTAAATTTAAAAATATCTTTTTTAAGTAAGTTCATATCACCTAAAAATTCGCCTTCTTTTAATAAGTATAATATTTGTTCTTTACCTTCTTTAGTATAACTGTAAACTTTTATACTTCCACCATTTATAATAAATAATTTATCAAATATTTCGCCTTCAGAAAAAATAATATCTCCTTTTTGAAAAGATTTTTTTGTGATTAATTTTATTATTTTATTAAGATCTGTATCATTAAGAGAGGCAAATAAAGAAACTTTCTTAGCACAATATTTATGGTTACAGGAACAACATGTATTACAGGATGTCATAAGATACCTCCATAATTTTTTTATTTAAATTATATAATATTTAGGATGTGTTTTAAATCACATACTATAAATTTAATATCATTATAATTAAAGTATAGATAAAAACAAAGAAGTAATAACAATATAAATATGGAGGAAATGTAATATGGCAAATATAAATAATTTAGAAAGACAACATACAGAAATAAAGGATTTATTTTTAAAAATAAAGCAAGGTATAAATTCACAAGACATAGAAGCAAATCTAGATATGTTAGTAATGAGTTTAAATACAGTTGCAGGTAAGTTAAATATGCATATGAATTCAGAGGATAAATTTTTATATCCAGAACTTATTAATAGTAGAAATGAAGAATTAAAAGACATGGCTAAACAATATAGTGATGAGATGGGGAATATTAATATAGAATTTAATAATTATAAAAATAAGTTTAATACAAAGAGAAAAATTTTAAATGATTTAGATGGATTTTTAAAAGAGAGTAAAGAAATATTTAAAATATTAGAGGACAGAATATATAAAGAAGACATGTATTTATATCCTAAAATGAAATCTTTATAAATAATAAAAAACATGGTAGTTTTGGAATATAAAATTTTAAAAAATTGAAAATAATAAATTATTAGGAGGCAATATTATGAATAAGGTTTTTAATATATCAGATAAGATAGGACAAATTGTTGCTATTTTTCCAGGAGCAAGTAATTTATTTTTAGAGTATAGAATAGATTTTTGTTGTGGCGGAGACAGACCATTAGAAGAGGCAATAAAAGAGCAAAATCTTGATTCAAATAAAATATTAACTTTATTAAATGATAGATATAAAGTGTTTAAGGAAAGGAATGAAGAATTTACAGATTGGGCAAAGGAAAGACCAAGCAGACTTGTAGATTATGTTATAGAAACTCATCATCAATATTTAAATGAAGAGCTACCTAAAATAAGTGAACTTACATTAAAAATATTAAAGGTGCATGGTAAAACTCATGAAGAACTTTTTAAGGTTCATAAATTGTTTAATGCTTTAAGAACAGAACTTGAGGAACATTTAGTAAAGGAAGAATCATTAGTATTTCCAATGATAAAAAGATACGAATTAGAAAAAAATAATGATAATAGAGATAAGCTATTAAAGCTTTTAAATGAACTTGAAGGTGAGCATACAGGAGCTGGAGATATAATTAAAGAATTAAGAGAAGTAACAGATCATTATATTGTGCCAAAGGATGCATGTAAAACATTTGAAGTAACCTATAGAAAGTTAAGAGAGTTAGAAGAAGACACTTTTCAGCATATTCATCTTGAAAATAATATCTTATTTAAAAATATATAAAAATAAGTGGATTCAATACGAATCCACTTATTTTGCTACAACTTTATGCTGATAATGTCCATAAATTTCACCAGTTTTAGTATTTAGATAATAACATATAGCATTTTGAGTTGGTTCCTCTATGCTTATACCATAAGCTTTATCATCGCTTAGAGGAAATTTTTCTATAGTTAAGAAACTTCCTATCTTTTGGTCGGGTCTTAAAACTGAGCTTAATTTACTTTCTACAGTGGCATATAGCTCTTTTTCTTTTTTCGAATAATCTATATCAGTACTATCATTAGTATTTTCAGCAAAATTTAAAAATGAATCTTCAAAGCATTTAGTATTTAATTTAAGCTCGTTATCTTTAATTTTAAAATCTACAGTCTTTGTACTTCTTTTAACGCCTTTAAAGCCTTCTACAGGGTCAATGCTGAATGTAACCCTTAAAATATCACTATGTTCTTCCCTATTTATTACATTTTTAAAGTAATAGGTGTAAGAAAAATTTTGATTATTTAATTCTTCTACGTAGGTAATGCCATCTTTATCAATGTAATTTTCTTTAAATACATCAGGCATAAAATATTTATCTATAACAGCTTTTCTTTTAGGTATAGTTTCGTAGGGAGCAGGTAAAGGATATAATTTTCTATCCTTTTCTTCAATTTTGGTAAATAGACGTTTCCCTTTCATATCTGTTAAAATAGTAGTAGTTTCAGTAACAAAATTGACTAAGTATTCATTAGAAAAATCGTTAAAAGTTTTGGTAGAGATAGTAGTTGCTTTTGTGGATTCGGATTCAATTTCAGCGTTTTTAATTTTATCATCAGTAATCACAGGGAGTTCGCCTTTTTTTGAAGTAATATTAATTGAACCATTGATATTTTTTACAATTATATAAGCAACAAAAATACATGCAACTACTAGTATAACAGTTATAGGAATAGAATATTTATATTTTAGTTTATTATTATTTGAAGTATTCATAAAGGCTCCTTTCAAATTTGTATACTTAGTATAATATATTACTATATTATAACTCATTAAGATATAATATTATAGGATTAAATTAAGTGGAAAGTATGAGAGAAAAGGATAATAGTTTATATTAATAAATTTCTGCGGAGGGATAGAATTTGAACTATATAACATACTCATTAATTAGTAAAGATATAAATTCAAATCAATATTATATGAGAGTAGAAAAGCTAAGTGGCAAGATAATAAAGAGTGTTTTAAGCTCAAGTGAAGAATATTTAAATGAGTTTATTACTTTTATTGAGAAATATGAATTAGAAAAAGTAAGATCTAAGGAAGAGTATGGAATAGAAGTACTTTTAATAGGAGTGTTAATAAAAGAGTATTTACAAAATGGTTTTGCATTCAGGTATAGTTCAAAGAATGTATTTAAAGTATTAAATACACTTAGAAAAAATAATTTTTTAAAAGTAAAGATAGATAATATAAGAGGGAAATTAGCAACTAATATATTGATGAGAAGAGAAAGTGGGAATATAGATATAGATTTTAAAACTTTTAAGTTACTTATAAGGTGGTTAGAAGCTACTGGAGATTTTAATGAAGAGGTTTATAGGTTAAATAATTGGGTAAATTTTTTAGATAATAAAGATAAGAAATATATAGATAACTTTCTCAATATTTCAATTAGTAATAGCGATCACTTATATAATCAAGGGAAAAAGTATTTATGTGAATATACTATAAATGTTGAAGAGTATTTAAACTCTTATATAAATAATCATATTAATAAAGAGGATATAATTTATTGTGGCAAAGGTGAAATTCAGTATTTTTTTAATATGATAGCTGCAGAGATAATGAATAAGACCTATAGGAATGATTTTTTAACTTGTGAGATAAAGAAAGTGTTTTTGCCAGCTTGTATGAGACAAGTAAAGAAAAATTGTTTGAGTGAGAGATCTAATAGTGGTTATGTGTGTAAAAGTTGCAGTAAAGATTGTAATGTAAGAAAGTTAAAAGAAATTGGATTAAAGAATAATTTTGAAGTTTATATTATTCCACATGAGACAATGTTATTTAATTCAAGTCAGAGTGAGAATAGTAACATTGGCATAGTAGGAGTAGCTTGTGTATTAAATTTAGTATCAGGAGGTTGGAAAGCCTTAAGATTAGGTTTTAAACCTCAATGCGTAGTACTAGATTATTGTGGTTGTGATAAACACTGGTTAGAGAACTCTGTTATGACATCAATTAATTTAGATAGAGTTAAGAGCATAATTAACATTAAGTAATTTGCTTATTATTTAAGGGATTAAATATTGGTGGTTATAGCTTAGGTTGGAATGCTGATATTGATATTAGTGAGTCAGAACTGTGGAATGTTGGAGCTGAAAAATAATTTAAGTTAGTATTGGATTATATAGGTGTAGCGATAGAGCGTGAGATTTTCTTAAGCACTATTGCTACATTATTTTTTTGATGTTTTAAAGGGAAAATTATAAGAGAATTATAGGAATTAGTTGACAATATCGAGTGTCGATAATACAATGAAAATATAAACATCGATACTCGATATTAGAGAGGTGATAACTTTTGGCTAGGGAGCAATTTCAAACACTAACTGAGCCTATGTATTATATATTAATGTCCTTATTACAGGAAAGATGTGGTGTAGACATAATGCAAGCTGTAGAAGAAATTTCAAAAGGACGTGTACGGGTAGGGCCAGGGACTTTATATGCACTTTTAGGTAAGTTTGAAACAGAAGGTATGATAAAAGAAACAGCGGTTCAGGGAAGAAAGAGAAGTTATATAATAACCGAAAAAGGTAGAGAGATACTCTTAGGAGAGTATAAGAGATTAATTACTATGGTTAGGGATGGAGAATTTTATATGGAGGTAGAAGAATGAGGTTAGTGAATACTAAAATAAAGCTTTGTATGTTTTTGCCTTATCAATGTACAGCATTAGAAGAATATTTAGAGGGTATGGCTAGTAAAGGATGGCTCTTAAAGTCTATAAAGAATAACTATTATATTTTTAAAAAATGTGAACCTAAAAAACTAAAATATTCAATAGATTTTTTTGATAAGTTATCAATATTTGATAAAAAAAATAGTAGAGTAGCTTTAGAGTATAGAGAATATTGTGAAGTTGCTGGCTGGAGATATGTTTGTGAAAGTGGTAAGCTTCAAGTATTTTGTTCGGATAAAAATAAAGAACCAATAGCAATACAAACAGATGAAACAGAAAAGTTTAAGGTTGTAAGAAAAACATCTATCTATGCTTTAGGCTTTCAGCTAATAAACGTATTACTTTTTATATTTATTTTATTAATGCAATGGATATTTCAAGTACCAGAGTTTATTTTAACTAATAATATAGGTATATTTTCAAGTTTAGTAATGTTTATATTTATACTTATTAATCTTACAACTATAATTCATTTTATAATTTGGAGCATTATGGCTAAAAGAAAGCTTAAAACAAATAATAAACTTATTTATAGTAATTATAAGCAACTTATTATAAAAAATATATTTCAAAAAGCATATTGTATAATAAGTTTAGTTGGACTTATATGGTTTTGCATAATTGAGGATAGTAATATGTCAGGTGGTTTAAGCATAGGTTTTATAATTGGAATAGCTCTTTGTATATTGGTTGATATGTTAGCACAAAGGTGGATAGATAAAAAGAATTACTCAAGAGAAACTAATATTTTTATAAGAATTGGAGGAATGGCATTAGCAACAATTGTAATGATTATGATTATAAATGTCTCTGTTATTCATAGTGTATTTAGTGGAGCTTATAATAATCAGCAAGAAGCTAAAGCTAAGAATCCAAGCTTAACATTGATGGATTTTGGATTTAATAAGAATGATAAAGATGAGTATAAGAGATATAATAAAAGTATATTAGCTTCAAGAGAGTTATATTGGTTAAACAACGGAGTTTATTCTTTAGATACTACTATATTTGAAAGTAAATATGGGGTGATTACAAGATTTTATGGTGATAGATTGGTTGAGTGGCTTAATAGTATAAGATTTGATTATAAGCTCCAAGAAAGTAAGCTACCTAAAAATATTAAGGTATATTATTGTAATGATAAAAAGAATAATGAAGATAGATTTGTATTAGTATCTGATAATAAGGTTGTAGAACTTAGAAAGGGATTTGATACTATAAGCAATGATGAATTTTTAAATAAGGTATACGAAAAAGTTTTAAAGTAAAACTAAGAAATTAGGGTTAATGCTTAGATGTTTAATTATTTTATCTTAATTATTTTTGTAAGTTTTTATACTATAAAATATTAGAATTATATACTAACCTTATTTTAATTTGTGGAAAACTATGAGAAAATATAATAAAAATATAAAAATTATGAGAAGGGTATAGATGAAATGAAAATTGAAACAGAGAGACTTCTAATGATACCAATGACTTATGAATTTATAGTAGACAAGTTAGAAGGCAAACAAAGTAGCATAGAAGAAAATGGTGTTAAGATAATAAAAGAATATTGGCAGGAATCCGATATTATAGACATTCTTCCTATGATTAAGGATTACTTAAAGGATAAGGAACCTGATGGATTCACACCATGGTTAATTATATTAAAGAAATGTAATAGAGTTATTGGTAGTTGTGGATGTCATGGGGAACCTAATCAGAATAATGAAGTTGAAATAGGCTATGGAATAGATTCTGATTGTAGGAGAAATGGTTATGCAACTGAGGCTGTTAAAGGATTGGTTTCATGGCTGTTTGAAAAAAAGAAAGTAAATAATATAACTGCAGAATGTAATATAGATAACATGGGATCAATAAAAGTGTTAAAAAATATTGGAATGATAGAAATAAAGAGAGATGAAGAATTGATTTATTGGAATATAAATTAATCAGGTTTTAAATAAAGAAGAAGGTATGGTAGTTTCACATTATCATACCTTTTATCTATTCTTATTTAATTTTATAGCTAACGTAGATATAAAATATTGTATGAACTAGAATATTTATATCCAAGTTTTTCAGCTAATTTTAAGGACTTATGGTTTGCAGCATCCCAATGCGGAATTAATCCATGTTCTAAACAATGAAGTATAAACTTTGCACAAACTATAGTTGCTAATCCTTTTTTCCTAAAGTTATTTTTGGTTGCGATAGAAACCTCTACAGCCTTTTTAGATACGAGAGCTGCTGAACAGGCAACTACAATATCTCCATCAAGTTCTATGTAGTAACCAAATACAAATATATTTATTTTGTTTTTAAAACATTAACATAAACGCCTTTTTTAGATTTTTCTAAAGCCTTTTTATTTAGTATTTTAATTAGTTTAGATTTTTCAGAGGATTTATATAAACAATTATCTATAAAGATATTTGGATCAATAATTCTCACTTTATTTTTTTGATGTATTTGATAATTATTAGAATCCTCAACAACCTTAACATTATAATTTAAGTCATTCATTAAACTTTTTATATCTTTAAAATTAGAGTTTTTTAATTGACTTAATACATAAGAATCATCTTTTGATAAATCAGTTAAAGTAATTTCATTTAATTCTAAGGCAATTTTTATTGCTTCAGATAGCTTATTATAAGCATAAGCATTTAATGGATGCATGAAAAAATCTATTACTTCTTTATAATAAACCTGGGTGAACCATTCTGCTTTTTCAATAGAAGTTATAACAATCTCTCCGTTCACTACTTTTAAATATGGTAAAAACTCTTTAACTTCTTCATTAGATATAGTACCGTAATTAAGCATATCTCTTAATGTATAATCTATTCTATCAGCACATAATGCAGGTGCTGACTTCTCTAGAATAGTCCATTTAGATTCATTATAAAGTATTTCTTTATGATTATAGCCGTGGTTTTCTAATATTTTGGGAATAGCTGAATTTTCAATAACATTTATAAATATATTTTCATGATAATCTTCAGCTTTATTATTAAGAGCAAAATCAACGACATGTGAAAAAGCTGTGTGAGATATATCGTGTAGTAGGCCAGCTATTTGTTCCTCAAGACTACCGCCAAGGAGTTTTATTAGTAGCATTGTACCAATAGAATGTTCATATCTAGTTACATTCCATTTGGAATTTACAAGATAGCTTGCACCACCTTGATGTATGTTTTTTAAGCGCTGAAGTTCAGGGGTATTAATTAGATTTTCTAAGAGTGGCTCTATAAAAAATTCTCCATATACTAAATCATTTATTTTCATATAATCCTCCTTGTTTTAGTGAATTATTAGATTATAATAAAAATATTACCATAATAAAACTAAATAAAAAATATGTATTACTTAAAGAGAGGCTAATTAATGACATAAAAGTCAATTGTTATAGTGTATACAAATAACAGAAGAGTTGAAAAATAATTTAAGACAATACAAACAGATGTCAGCATTGCCTTAAATTAAAATAAAAAATATTTATTTTTAACCATTACTAATTAATCTCACTTTGCAGCTGTTTTTGCTTGGACTATATTAGTATTGGCTTTTAAAAAGTTCTTTTCTGAACATAATGTATCAACTTCACTTAATAAGGAATCAATTCTTTTCTTTTTATCTTCAGGTAAATTTGATATATCTATTGATTTAACTTCTTGTAAGCCTGAATTTATAAGATCAGTATCTTCTGCTATAACTTTTTTTTCTAATTCTTTTAGTTTGGGCTTTAATTCTAGTATCTTTTTATCATCTTTATTACTTATGGCTTCTTCGCTTTCTGCAATTAAATCCTTATAAGTATCTTCATTTTTGTCAAGAATATAATGTTCAAAGTTTATTTTGTAGTTTCTCACATATTCTTTAAAATCATTTAGGTTATTAGGTTTTAATAATACAATTGAAGCAGTAGCAGTTATGGTGATACTTAAAATACAAGTTATTATAAGTGCTATCTTTTGTTTTTTAGTAAACATAATACCTCCATTATTTTCATTAATTTTTATAGTACTTTAGTAAAATCTATTATATTATGTTAATTTTAAGAACCTATATAAAGATTTTCGTATATAAGATAAGGAAGTTTACTAAAATTAGATTGTAAAAACAAAAGAGCTTTAATAATAGCTTTAATTTAATTTAAAAAAACAGTATAATAAAATTTGAGATTAAGGAAAAAAATATTTAGAGATGTTTTGAATGCGAAAATAATTGTTACTTTGGGAGGGGCTAGTTGTTATATGTTCATATCAATTGATAAAAACAAAAGAATATATTTTCTGTTACTAATAATAATATCTTTATTAGCAATAGTATGTAATATACATAGTATTAACTTTATATTAGGATTAAATGTATCATTAACAACAATATTTTTATTTATAATCTTACGTATGTACGGATTAAAAAAAGCAGTACCAGTAGCGATTATTGCACACATAATAGCTATATTAAATGAAAAAGTATATGCTTGGGATGCTGTATTTATTATAGAAATAATTTTTATTGGCTTGTGGTTTAAATATAAATCAAATAAACAACTTATTTTTAGTGATAGTATGTTTTGGGTTTTTATTGGCTTGCCAGTTCAATTTTTGCTGTATAAAGTATTTTTAAATAATATAGATAATAAATTATTATATTTTAACCTTTTTTTTTATTTTATTAATTCATTAATGAATGCTTTCATTTCAGACATAATTTATACATATATTCCTCTTAAAAATTTTATGAGTAGAGAAAAAAACTATTATATAGAATTTAAACAATTTATAACACATATTTTAATTTTGGCAGTAATAGTCCCATTTTTAATTAATGGTGCCAGTACCTTGGAAGGGACTAATAACAATATTAATAGTGATGTATATAGGATTTCAGAAAATATAAGTACAGAATTAGAAGCTGATTTAAAGCTTTGGAGTAGTGAGAAGATTGATAAATTAATATTGCTAGGAACTGTTGAAACTGGTTATTTAGACAATTTAATTTATAAGAATATTAAAAATGAAGAATGTGAGGTTACAGTCCTAAATAAATCTAATATAATTATATCAACCAATTCCAAAGTTATGAATAAAAGGCAAAAGATAAATAAGTATGATCGGAATAATACAACTAAAGAATCTATAAGTGATAATTTTTATAGAGTAATTCCTAATAAGCTAGGTAAAAGTATAGCTATACAAAAATGGTTAAGTGGTTACTATGTATATGAAGAGTTTAATAAAGAATTGGGGATAAAGATAATAGTTAGGTTTCCTATAAATAAATTTCAAGATGAATTTTGGGAGGATATAGTATATCAATTTGAGCTATTAATGATATTTTCTATATGCTTGATTACTTCTGGTATAGCAATAAATAGAGTAGTAATAAAGACGCTAGCAAATCTTGCGCAAAATACTACCGATTTACCTAATAAAATATTAAATAATCAAGATATTAAGTTACCTCAAAGTAATATCTTAGAATTGAGATCACTTATTGATAATTTTAATCATATGTCAAAAAAACTTAATGAGATGTTCAAGAAAAGTTATGAATTAAACATTAAGTTAGAAGAAAAAACAGATATGTTAACTAAATCTCATGAAACACTTGAAAAGTTAGCTTATTATGATATTTTAACTGGACTACCTAATAGATTAAGTTTCCAAATGTTTTTGGAGGAAAATACAAGAAAGAATAAAGAAAAACAAATAGCCGTTATTTTTATGGATATTGATAGTTTCAAGAATATTAATGATAACCTTGGACATAGCTCTGGAGATGAATTATTAGAGCAAATCGCAAAAAGGCTAAAGAAGACTGTAGATGAAAAAAAACAAGTCTTTAGATTAGGTGGAGATGAATTTGTTATTGTTTTACTAGAAACTGATTTTGAAGAAGCAACTATAAAAGCTAATGAAATAATGGGTATTTTTGAAGAAGATTTTATTTTAGATGGAACAAGGTTTAATGTTACAGGAAGTGCTGGGGTCAGTTATTATCCGCATGATGGAAATGATGTAGAAGAAATAACTAAAAAAGCAGATTTAGCAATGTATGAAGCTAAAGCTAGTGGAAAGAATAAGTTGAAATTTTTTAATGATGATATTAATAAAAAATTTATAGATCACATATCAATCAAAAATAACATTGGATTAGCTGTAGAAAGAAATGAATTTCAATTATATTACCAACCAAAGATAAATACTAAGACTTTAAAGATCACAGGGGCAGAGGCATTAATAAGATGGTTTAGCAAAGACTTAGGCTTTGTGGCTCCAGATAAATTTATTCCTATATTGGAGGAGTCAGGAGAAATATTCGAGATTGATAGATGGGTACTAAGGGAGGCTTGTAGGCAAAATAAACTTTGGCAAGAAAGTAATATTGCTATAGTTCCAATATCAATAAATATTTCAGCAAAACATTTTTATAAAGAAAATCTTTTTAAACTAGTGAAAGAAGTACTTGAAGAAACAAAACTAGAATCTAAGTATTTAAAACTAGAAATAACTGAAAGTGTTTTAATAGAAAATGTAGATACAGTTATATCTGTTATAAATCAGCTTAGGAGTATTGGCGTTTTAGTATCTATTGATGATTTTGGGAAAGGGTTTTCATCATTAAATCAACTTTTAAAATTGCCAGTTAATGAGGTGAAAATAGATAAAGAATTTATTACAGATATTACCGTTAATAAAAAAAGGCAAAATGTTATTAGTTTAATAATAGGCCTAGCCCATAGTCTAGATTTAAATGTAGTAGCTGAAGGAATAGAAACAAGAGAGGAATTTGAGTATTTACTAAAGATTGCTTGTGATGATATACAAGGATATTATTTTAGCAAGCCTTTACCTAAAAATGATTTTGAAAGATATTTAGAAAAATAGTTTTTAGGTCTTGCTTAGGAGGACGTTTTTGATGAAAAAGTTATGTTATATACTAATGATAAGTTTTTTGTTTACTTTTGTTGGTTGTGAGAAAAATGATATGAATAGTACTACGGCATATTCTAATAATAATGGTAATGAAATAAAAAAAGAAAAAACAACAACATTGAAGTTATGGACTCATTATGGGGGATGGGAAAGGTCGATAAATGAATTTAAAAAAGATCATCCAGATATAAATATTGAAGTTGAAACTTTTAAATTTGATGACTATGTTAAAAAATATTTGAAGGCATTGTCTACAGGTGAAGTGCCAGATCTTATGGTAATAGATAGTACTAGTTGGGGAAATTTTAATAGTATTTATGGACTAGAAGATTTAAAGAAAGAACAGTATGGTATAGCTAAATATGAAAATGATTTTGATAAGGAGCTTTGGAATTTAGGACATAGATTTGATTCTAAAGAATTAATAGGGATACCATTTGCAACAGCTCCATTAGTTTTATATTATAGGGCAGACATAATGAGTAAGTATGGATTTCCATCAGAGCCGGAAGAGTTGGGCAAATATATAGAAAATCCTGAAAATTGGTTCAAAATAGCTAGAACATTAAAGAAAGATAATATATATATATCAGAAAAGGTAACTGATCCAATGAAAATGGCTATTAGTCAATATGGATATTATGATAATAACTTGAATTTTTTAGGTAATATTTCTGAATTTAAAGAACTATTAAACATATCAAAAAAAATGAAACAAGAATCGTTAGTTTCATATTTAGATTTATGGAAAGAAGAGGGAGTTCAGGCATTAAAAGAAGGTAAATTAGCTATGATAAGTACATTTGGATCTTGGGGCTCAGGACAGATTGAAAACTGGGTACCAGAACAAGCTGGAAAATGGCGAGTAACTAGGTTACCTTTTAATATTTATGGATGGAATAATAGTTCAATATTATCAATGCCAACAGGAAGTAAGCATAAAGAAGCTGCAGCTAAATTCATAGAATTTTACTGTTTTAAATTCAAACAAAATGATTTAGTTGGAAGTGTTCCAGGATATATACCATCTAGGAATAATTTGAAAAGATTAGAATATAGTAATAAATTTTTAGGTGGACAAAAAGAACAAAAATTTTATGAATATTTAATGAGTAAAACTAATGAACATATAGTAACGCCTTTGGATGAGAAAACGCTAGGAATATGGGAAAAAGATATAAATGATGGAATAGCTGATAATAAAGGGGCAGATGCTATAATGGATTCAATTAGGAGTGATATAGATAAGACCTTAGGTGAGGAAAGAAAAATATTGCTAGAGAATAAAAATAAATCGCAATAAAATATTGACTATGGTTTATTTTGGGGTTAAAATATCAATAACTTAAATTTAGGAGGAATACTATGAAAATAAATTGTTTATCAAATGTACAATTACATCATCATCACTAGCAGACTTGTGTCGCTTTTTTATTAGCAGGTACAAGTCTAGGTTTATTGTAGGCTTGTATCTCTGCTAGGTGATGATAAACAATTATTTTCTTAGTTTATTGTTTACCCTGTAGGTGTGGCCTACAGGGTTTTTTGTATTAAGTTATTTATAAATTTAGAAATTTATTTAAAGGAGAGTTTTAAAATGAAAAACAAAATTAGACCATCAATATTACCAGGTTTTATGGAGTTATTACCAAGAGAGCAGCGTATTTTTAATGATATTGTACGAAAAATAACTAATGTTTATGAAAAAAATGGTTTAATACCAATGGATACACCTATTATTGAAAAACAAGAAATCCTAATGGCTAAATCTGGTGGAGAAACTGAGAAGCAAGTATATAATTTTAAAAGAGGTGATAATAATTTAGCTTTAAGATTTGATCTAACAGTACCATTAGCTAGATATGTAGCTCAATATTTTAACGATTTAACTTTTCCGTTTAAAAGATATCAGATAGGTAAGGTTTATAGAGGGGAAAGAAATCAAAGGGGGAGATATAGAGAATTTTATCAATGTGATGTGGACATAATAGGGAATGGAAAGTTAGATATAAGAAATGATGCCTTTGTAATTAGTATAGTTTCTCAGGCTTTTAAAAGTATAGGATTAAAAGAGTATAAATTTCAAATAAATAATAGAAAAATATTATTAGGATTGTTCCAAGAGTTAGAAATTACAGATAATGGTTCAATAATTACATTAATAGATAAGTACGATAAGATGGATAAAAAAGAATTTTATAAGGATTTAGAGGGGGTAGTTGGAGATAGTAAAGCTAAATTTATTAATGATTTTATAAATATAAAAGGTACAGGAGTTGGCATTATTGATAATATAAAAAAATTAAATATATCTAATGATACATTTAATAATGGACTTAAAGAACTTGAAGAAGTAATTAAATGTCTTAAAATATTCGGAGTTTGTGAAAATGAATATCTTGTAGATTTTAAAATAATAAGGGGATTAGATTATTATACCGGAACTGTATTTGAGACTATTTTAATAGGAAATGAAAACTTTGGGTCTATATGTTCTGGAGGAAGATATGATAATCTAGCTCAAAACTACACAGATAATATAATGCCAGGTATAGGAATATCTATAGGGTTAACAAGGTTATTCTATGTGTTAAAGGAAATAGGATTTGTAGATAATTATAATTTAGAGGAAGGATTAGAATATTTAATACTTCCAATAGGAGAAACTTTAGAATATTGTTTTAAAGTAAAAGAATATTTTAAAAAATTAGGTTTTAGTGTAGATGTATATTTAGAGGAAGACAAATTTAAAAAGAAATTAAATTACGCAAATAAAATTGGGGTTAAAAATGTAGTTATAGTTGGAGAAGATGAAGTTAAGTCAGGTAATGTTTTAATAAAAAATATGTTTACAGGAAGCCAAATAATTAAAAAAGTAATTGAAAATGATTTTTAATTACTTTACGTATCTTTTGTTACCGATAATTTTTAAAATATCTTTTATAATAATAAATGAAAGAATTGATAATTAAATAAAACACAAATTGAAATATTTAATTAATTTAAAGTATGGAGGTAACAAAATGAGTTTATTTTTAGGAAAGATACATTATTTATTATATAACAAGATTCAAGCTAATGAGGATTTATTAGAGGAAATATTAGATTATGCAGAAACAAAAAATCTTCCTACTCAAGACATTAAGAAAAAGCTTTATGAAAGCTATGGTTATCCAGAAAGAAGTGCATTAGAAACTGTTATAGATGAAGGAAATATTCATGGATGGTTACAAAACAAAATAGAAAGTGTTGAGGATAGAACTGCAAGCTTAATAACTTCACTTATAAATGATTATGGCATAGAGCTTAGTGAAATAGAGAATATATATTTTGAAAATGGTAAAAATACAATGAAAAATATAGAAAAAGTAGACTTTGCACCAAGTGATTTATTTGGATTAATTTTTAGTTATCTATTAGAAGGAATGCCATGTGATAGGATAAATAGATTAGTTTCAAATTCAGAAACAGAAATTGTGTGGGAAACTACTGAATGTATCCACAGAAAACATTGGGATAAAGTTTCAGGAGATGTGGAAAACTTTTATGTTTTAAGAGAAGAGTGGATAAAAGGTTTTATAAATGAAGCGGGTAATAGATATACTTATGATAAAACCGAAGATGGCTATAATAGGATAAGAAAGGAAGAATAGATATGAACAGCATTGATTTAATGATAGAAGAACACAAGAATATAAAAAGAATGCTAATTGTTGTGAGAAAAGCTTGCTTTAGGGTTTTAGAGGGTGAAGAAATATGTTACGAAGATTTTACTAATTTTATTGCATTTATAAGAAATTATGCAGATGCTCATCACCATGGAAAAGAAGAGAAAATGCTTTTCAATAGAATGGTTGAAGAACTAGGAGGACCAGCTGAAAAAGTAGTTAAATTCGGCATGTTAGTTGAGCATGATCAAGGTAGGTTATTCGTAAAAGAGTTAGAAGAGGCAATTAATAAGGTTAAAGCTGGAGATAAAGAAGCTAAAATTGATGTAATAGCAAATGCTGTATCATATACTAACCTTTTGCAAAGACATATAGATAAAGAAGATAATGTAGTATATACTTTTGCAAATAGATCTTTAAATAAAGAAACTATAAAGAGAATTAATGAGGATTGTATAGTTTTTGAAAATGAAGCTGAAAAAAATAAAGTACAAGAAACTTATATAAAATTATTAGAAGAATTAGAAGCTAAATATATAAAATAAGGAGAGAAAAAAGATGATAAATAAAGATATGACAATTGGAGAATTAATAAGAGTAAAACCAGAGGCTGTTGAAACTTTAATGGAATTTGGTATGGGCTGTGTAGGATGTCCATCAGCACAAGCCGAAACATTAGAAGAAGCTGCTATAGTTCACGGATTAAATATAGATAAGTTATTAGAAGCATTAAATAAATAGAAATCATATAAGTAAAATTGGGTGGTAGGTTCAGTGCTTACCACCCAATTTATATTGTAATAGCTTTAAAGTATACTTTAATAGATAGAAAAAAATATTGACTTTAAAGAAAAATATGGTATAAAATGGATTATAAGGGCGTAAAAAAACACAATATCCAATAAATATTATGGGGGGAGTAATATGTTTAGTAGTGCTAGTAGGGGCAGAAGATTTCTAGCTTATCTTATTGATGCAATAATAGTTGGCTTAGTAGTAGGAGGAATATTCTGGCTTATAGGATTTGATAAAGTTTTTAGTGATTATGTTTCAAATTCAAGAGATATAAGTGGGAAAATTGAATTCTTGGGATGGAAAAATAAACTTAATTGGTCTTCATTTTTAGTATATTGTATATATTGTAGTGTAATGGAGGGAAGTAAACTTCAAGCTACACTTGGTAAAAGAATAATGGGGATAAGAGTTATTAAAGATGATGGTGAAGATCTTACCATGGCTACATCATTAATAAGAAATATGTTTAAAATAATATCATATATACCTTGTTCATTAGGATTTATATGGATATTGTTTAGTAGTGAAAAAAAAGGGTGGCATGATTACATTGCAAAGACCGTTGTAATTGATGATTAATATAAGTAATTTTAAAATCAGTTAGTAAGTAGGATACTTATTAACTGATTTTTTATATAAAAGATAATATATGCTATGAAATGTAATCTAACCTAATGATATAATTAGATATACTATTAATAAGGAAAATTCATTTTAGGGTTTTAGTGGAAGGGACAAAAAATGCAAAAAGAAATATTAACTATGAAATTATTGGAAGAGAAATATGGGGTTTGTAGATTAGAGAAAGAAGCGATAATTCCTGAATGGGCAAGTAGAGACGAATTTTTTTCAATAACAAAAACAAGTGATGAGTTATCAATTGTATGTCTTGAAAGAGATATACCAATGGATACTGTATGTGAAAGAGGTTGGAGGATTTTAAAAATAGAAGGACCATTAGATTTTTCCTTAATAGGAATTATGGCCTCAATAAGCTCTATACTAGCTCAAAAGGGAATAAGTATATTTGCTATTTCCACTTATGATACGGATTATATTCTTGTTAAAAATACGGACGTAGATAATGCAGTAGAGACATTAGTAAGTGAAAGGTATAAGGTAATTTAATTGTAGATTATATGTAGTCTATATATAGAATACATATAATCCATCAGTGTACAAGTATGTACACTAGATATAATAAGGAGAGTAGAAAATGAGAAAAAGAGCACTTTTAGTTGTAGATGTTCAGAATGCATTAGTATCAGGAAATCCATTTGCAAGAGAGGAAATTATAAGTAATATAGAGACACTAATTAAAGTTTGTAGAGATAATGGTATAGAAGTAATATATATTCAGCATGGTGATGCAGTAGGTGGAGAGTTAGAACCTAAAACTGATGGTTGGAAGATTTATGATAAGGTAGCACCTAAAGTAAATGAAACAGTTATAAATAAAAATTATAATTCTGCTTTTAAAGAAACAAGCTTAAAGAACTATTTAGATGATAAGGGAATAAGTGAATTAATCATTACAGGTATGCAAACTGAGTATTGTATTGATACTACTTGTAAAGTGGCTTTTGAGTATGGGTTTAAGTTAATAATACCTGAAAAAACAAATACGACCTTTGATAATGGAAAGATAAAAGCAAAGGATGTATATGAACATTATAACTTTAATATATTTAAGGATAGGTTTGGTATGGTAGAAAGCTTAGAGGATACAATAAAAAGGCTATCAATTAAATAATAAAAAACCAGCAAGTTTATGCTGGTTTTAATATTTTAAGTAATTTTAGAGCATTTATGACCGCAAAAATCACATTTATAGGCTATTTTATCATATTGTCTATTATCATAAGCATATGGATTTTCCTTCATAGTTTCACCACATATAGGACAAATTATAGTTTTTGAATTTTCTTTTTGTTTATTTTTTTTAATCATTTAATAACCTCATTCTATAAGAATTCATAGCAGTTTCACCAAGTTTATCTAGAAGTTTAGAGTTTGCATAAGCACCTACAAATGCCCCTATTAAAGGGACTAATTGGAGCATTTTGGCTATATCAATATAATCTCTATATTCTTGCTGAAAATCACGCCAGTTAAACTGATTAATATCTTCAGGAAAGTTTTCAGCAGTATGATTCCAATCTTCCATTTCAGCAAAAACTTTATTTGTTTTACCTTGGCTAGAGAAGGCTAACTGAAATATATAAAGTATATATAAACGCTCTTTATAATTTTTAACATCAAAACCATAAATAGCAGCAGCTTCAAAAAGAAACTTGATTTTTATACCTAGTAATAAAGGAAAATCTGTAAGTCCAACAAAAAAACCAGCAGCTCCAGTTGAAGCACCCTCTACAACGGCTGTTTTTCTATAAAAATCTAGCTTTTCTCTAAATAGTCTTTCTCTAAGTTCAAGAGGCATATCTTTAATGGGCTCTTTTGTTAGATATTCAGAACCGACTAAAACACTTTTAACTAAATTCTTTATAGTAGAAGTCATTACATCGTGATATTTTTCTGGCAAAACACTATTAAATTTATTTTGAGCACCTTTAGCCATTTTGTTTAAAAGTGAAGGCCTTTTTTTCATTTCAAATTTCCATGCTTGAAATTCAGGCATTATTGAGTCTATATAATCATACATATAAAAACCTCTTTCAAAATTTAATTATTTTTAATTATAACATTATTATTATTTATAATTAGATTTTTAAGTTTTTAATATCGTTGGATAATGAGAAATATTGGGCTTCTAATTGGAGTTTTTTTTCATCATCTTTTTCAATAGATATTAAAGATATTAGTTCAGAACGCTTATTTTCTAAAACTAAAAGTTTATCTTTTGCTTCATGTTGTTTATTACTAATTTTAGGTGTATTTTTAAATTCTATATAATCTTTATAATTACCGTTAAACTCCTTAACGGTATTGTTTTCTATTTCAATTATATAATCACATACATTTGAAATAAATTTTCTATCATGAGAAACTATAATTAAGGTTTTATTAGTATTCATAAGAGCAGTTTCTAAAGCTTGCATGGATTTAATATCTAAATAATTAGTGGGTTCATCTAAAATTAAGATATTATTGTCGGAAAGTAGTGTTTTACAAAGAGCAACCTTTACTTTCTCTCCTCCGCTTAATTTTGAAACAAATTTAAATACAGTATCACCTTTAAAGCCAAATCCGTCTAACTTTATTCTAACAAAACTTTCAGTAAAGGAGCAATTTTCTCGTACGTTTTCTAATATTGATTTATTTTCATCTAATATAGTTTGAGATTGATCAAAGTATCCAATTACAGCATTCTTAGAAATTTTTATATTTTCATTGTTGTTATTAATAATCTCATTTAATAGAGTACTTTTACCGCAACCATTGTTGCCAATTAAAGCAACTTTTTTACCATTTTTTACTTTAAAGCAAATATCTTTTAGTAATAATTTATTACTAACAAATAGATTGAGATGTTTAACTTCAATAGGATTCTTTGCTGTAATTTCTAAACCTTCTTTTATTGTTATTTTAATTTCCTTTATTTCCTTTGGTTTTTCTTTCACATCTAAGTGTTCAATTCTACTTTGTATTGCTTTTACACTATTATCTATTTTTGCTTTTGATTTTTGTCCTCCCATTCTGTGAAGTCTAGCTTCTGAGTTACCCATTCTCTTAGGAGTTCTTCTTATTCCATCTCCTAAATTACGTTTTATTAGTATAGCATTTTGGAGCCTTCTTTTTTCTTCTACATATTCATTATATTCTGTTTTAGCTCTTTCTATTTCTAGTTGTTTAAGTTCTAAATATTTTGAGTAGTTACCATTGTAGATCTTTATTTTACTGTCTTTAATCTCAATAATGATATTACATAAGGCATCCAAAAAATTTCTGTCATGTGATACTAAAAGTAATGAACCATTATAGCTCTTAAGCATTTCTTCAAGTACTTGAACACTATTATTATCTAAGTTTGAAGTAGGTTCATCTGCAATTATAAGGCTTTTATTTTCACTCAAAGCTCTAGCAATTTTAAGTTTAATTTTTTCTCCACCAGATAAAAATTCTTCATATTCATCTGGTGCATTGAATAAGCTTTTAACTTTAGTAGCATCAAGTGTACCTAAATAATCATCTTTTTGACTAATATAAGCATAGCTCTTAGTAAGGTAAATGTTTCCCTCTTGGATATCTTCTTCACCAATTAGAGTTTTTATAAGCGTAGTTTTTCCCTCGCCATTTTCTCCAACTAAGCCTATTTTGTGGCCTTCTAATATTTCTAATTTGTCTATATCTAAAATTAATCTATCTCCATAGTATTTTTTTATTTTATTTAATATTGCTAATTGCATAAAAAAATCCCTCCTTAAAATATAGGAGAGAGTATATAGCTATCCTAGTTAAAGGTAAAAATGCATATAACTATCCTATAATCTACTCTCCTTAAAATTAAGCACAACAAAAAAGCCTTCTATATTAGATATAATAAATCTAATAGGTATAATAAATTTAAATTTTTTTGTTATACTTTAAAAGTTTTAAAAGTAGATTATATTCTCATGTTTGAAATTACCTTAACCTTTCTTTAAAATATATAATATTCATTTTTATTATAGCATTTCGAATATATATTTCAAGAATAAAATATAATCATTATGAATTTAAATTTTGGTAAAGAATTTGGTTTGATAAGTCACTATGGAATCTAGTAAGTGTGTTGGGAAAATTAAAAAAATATATTCAAGAGAAAATCTCTTGAATATATTTTTTATGTACAAAGTTATCTATCTTTTAAGTTCTTTAATAAAGCTTCTGCTGAACCTAAGTTGGTAGCAAGAGGTATGTAATGTACATCGCATAATCTAATTAGAGCACTTACATCTGGTTCATGAGGTTGAGCTGTAAGAGGATCTCTTAAAAAGAATACAATATCCATTTGCTTTTCTGCTATCATAGCTCCAATTTGTTGATCACCACCAAGTGGTCCTGATAGAAATCTATGAACATTTAGACCAGTTGCCTCTGATATAAGTTTACCAGTAGTACCTGTTGCAAAAAGTTCATGGCATTCAAGTATGTGCTTGTACCTTTTTGCGAAATCAATCATTTCACTTTTTTTATTATCATGTGCTATTAAAGATATTCTCATAGTACTCCCCCTAAATTTATTTAAAATTAAAGTGTTATATTTAATCATAGTAAATTTATACTATATTATTTAATTTTATAATAGTACATTTTTTATATAAATGTAAAGAAAGAAAATCAGAGGGATGTTATATTGTTAAAGTTTATTTGAATTTTGATTAATAAATATATCAATTATACAAATGATAATTTGTATCTAATAACATTTCTATGGTAATGATATAGACTACTTAAACTTTGTTATTATAGTCATTGTTATACCCATGAGTGTAAAGCAGATACCTACAATCTTTTGTAATGTTTTTTCATTTACTTTATTAGCATATTTAGAACCTATAATTCCTCCAAGAATAGCTCCAATACTTATTAGAATACTTAATTCAATGTCTATATTTCCTCTTGATGCATATCCAATAGTAGAAGAAAGAGCAGTTATAGCCATTATAAGAGTAGAAGTACCTATAGCTTTATGAAGAGGGAAGGACATTATTGCTATTAAAGTTATGAGTATCATAACTCCACCACCTGCTCCAAAAATGCCGCTTAATATTCCTATTCCAAAGCCTATAATCAAAGATGCTAATATTTTTTGCCATTCTTTTTTAAAGTTAAAAACCTTATTTTTAGTTTTTGAATTATTTTTTTCTTTATAACTCTTACGAAAAGTTGATAAGCCTGCAAGTACTAGTACAATTCCGAATCCAGAAGAAAGGTTACCTTCACCCATATTGCTTGCAAATAACGCACCTACTTGAGCACCTATTATAGATGTTAATGCTATCCAAATACCTGATTTTAAATCTATATTTTTATTTTTATAGTAGGAATAAGATACAGTTAAAGAGGCAATAACATCAATTAAAAGACTTGTACCTATTGCGTTATGAACACTAACATTAAAAAACATAGTTAAAATAGGAACTACAATCATAACTCCGCTCGCGCCTATAAGACTTGTTATAGATCCAGTTATAAGCCCAATGATTATCAATAATAAATAAAAACTTAAATTCATAAAATTTAGCCTCCTTATTTTATAGATAAATTAATAAATTCAACTAGAAATTTAATGTTATATGCTTTTTCATCCGCATGAAATTCAAACATTGTTAATATTGAAGTTAATAGACATTCTGCAAGCCTAGTTTTATTATTAAGGTACTTGTTAGATTCATCTACTGTATTAAGTGAATTAAGAAAACTTTCTACTCTTAGAAGTAAATTGTTCTTTAGCTTAATAGCTCTTTCATCCTTCATTAATTCATCAGATGAAGGGGCTATCAAGGCTTTTCCTAAGCCGTTTCGTTCTTCAATGTCTTCGTAAAGTGCTTCAATAAATAGCTCGCTTTTTTCTCTTTTTGATAAAGTAAGAGTGGAGATTTTATCAAGTTTATCAAAGGTACTTTGCCAACTCTCTTCAAGTATGTTTAAGTAAAGTTCTTTTTTATTTTCATAATAATTATAAATAGTTCCAACAGCTATTTTAGAATTTTTGGATATCATTCTCATATCAACGGCATTATAACCAAAATCGATAAAAAGCTTGATAGAGCATTGTTTAATAGTATTTTCAATATCTTTTATTATTTTAGGCATATTAATATCTCCTTTTTTATGAACGACTGTTCATTTTAAGTTTAATAAAATTATATATCTTTTTATTTATATTGTAAAGATGTATATAAATAGTAGGTTTATTAACTTATTAAAGATTTATATGAATTAATAAAGGATATAGAGGAGATAATATTTTACATGATAAAAATAATAAAGTTATGCTTAATTTTTAATATATAGTAGGAGAGAAAAATGTATGAAAAGTGAATTTGATATTGAAACTGCTACAGGAGAACAAGCAATTTTTCTTTGTGTAAAAATAAAAGAGACAAATGAAAAGAATGTTCCTCTTAAGCATGGTGAAATAATTGAAACTATTTGCAAAGTTATAAGAAACTCACAAGGTGATATTATGGCAGGGATAGTTGGTTATATGTATTATAATTTTAAGTATGTATATATTAAGTCGCTTTGGGTTAATACAGCAGTTAGAAATCGTGGGTATGGAACTATGCTACTTGAAAGCTTAGAAAGTGAAGCTTTTAAGGAAGGGATTAAACTTATTCATGTAGGTACGTTTGAGTTTAATGCTAAGGATTTCTATATAAAAAGAGGATACGAGGTGTTCTATGTATTAGATGAGGCAGCTTTAAATAATAAAAGTTATAATATGAAAAAGATTTTAAAAAGTAGTGATAATTTTAATATAGATTATTTAGTTAAAAATGGTGATGAACATGAAGTAAAATATATTAATGATAGAGTAGATGAATACAATTGTAGTAAAGTACCATTTACCAATAAAGAAGTTTTTGATTATATAGACAAAGTTATTAAAGATGAAGAAGGATTTATTATAGCGGGAATAGTAGCTACACTATCACCATGGGTTGATTTGATAATAGAAGGTATATGGGTTAAAGATGAATATGAAGATAAAGGACTTAAAACTAAACTTTTAAAAGAAACTGAGAGAGAATTAAAGGCAAAGGGAGGACATTTAGCTATTGTTGAAACTTTTGATGACAAGGAAAAGGATTTTTTTGCAAGTAATGGATATGAAGTGTGTGCAATATTAGATGAGTATCCAGAAAACTATAAAGCCTACTATATGAAAAAACTTTTTTAGTTAATTTAAGTAGAAGAAAAAAATAATTAAAATCCAAAGTATAGAGAACACTAGGAAAGGCTAGGTTAGATTAATGCTTCGAAGATCCACTTACATTATATAGATATAGGGAAAAGATTATAATAAGTATTTAAGTTTTGGATAAACTATCATTTGTATGAGAATAAAGCATCTAGAAATGAGGTAATATCCTTGAATAAAATGATTTTGAAAGATCTACTTTCTGATAAAACCGTTTTTAGTATAATAGAAAGTTCTATAAATGAACTTAACGTAATTATCCGAATAGAAGATAATAGTGGTAGCTTATTATTTGGAGAACAAGATGATAGTCTTTTATTAGAAACCTGTGATATTAGAGTAGCCAATGATACTATTGGAAGAGTAAAAGGAGATAAAAATGTATATGAGATAGCTTCTTTAATTGGTAGGGTAGCACAAAATCAGGTAGTTAAAGAAGGCTTGTTAAAAAATATTGGAGATAAGAATAAAATAATTAATGTGTTATATAGGCTCTCAGAAATAACTTCTACATCACCTATAAATGAATCAAAATATTTAGTATTAGAAGAAATTATGAATTATTTTGAATCTAATATTGTTTTTATAGCATTAATAGATAAAAATACTAATGAATTAAGTATTGAGTTCCAATTATTTAAAAAGTTTGGAAAAGTTTTATCGAAGAATTTAAGTAAAAATTTTATAAATATTAATAATCCTATAATTAAAAATGTTATAAATACTAATCAAGGTATTATAGTAACAGAAGCTGAAAAGCACCCTGAATTAAGTAAAATGAGTTTATTAATTGCATCATTTATATGTGTGCCAATAGTATATAAAAATAATTCGATGGGGATTATTGTAGTAGCTAATGATAGTGTTTTAGATTACAAACTATCAGATTTAAAAGTGTTTAGTATAATTGCTATGCAAATGGGTATTTATTTGGAGAATTTGAGGCTTTATAGCAATGTAAAAGAAACATTTTTTGATACAGTAAAAGTTATTGCAAAAATAAGTGAAATTAGAAAGAGTTCTCTAGGCAAAACAAATAAAAGACTTTTGAAATTCAGTGTAGATATAGCTAAAAAGATGATGTTATCTGAAGTTGAACAAGGACAGGTTAGACTTGCAGCTATGATTTGCGATATAGGTGAGGTAAGCATAAAAGATGAAATCTTGAGTAAGGAAGGTTCATTTTCAAGAGAAGAGTTTAAAAAATTAAAAGTACATCCTGTTATAGCGGCAGAAATTATACAAGATATATCAACACTTAATCATCTAGTACCAATTATTAGAGGACACCATGAAAGATTTGATGGAACTGGGTATCCCGATAAATTAAAAGGTGAACATATTCCGCTTATATCCAGGATTATTGCTATAGCATCAGAATTTGATGCAATAATTAGTAAGGAAGATTTTAAGATAAATACGGATTTAGATAATGCTATTGAGCAATTGAAAAGTGGTAAAGAAACTAAGTTTGATCCTGAAATAGTAGATGAATTTTTAAGAGTATTAAGAGATAAATCTAAGGAAGAAATTTCAGATTATATTTATAAAGATTAAATATTTATACAGTAAGCTGTTAAGGTAATACTTAATAGCTTTTGTATTATTAAAATTAGATAATCGATGCATTTATAAATCTTATTAATATAGAATTTTATATGTGCTAGATGATAATGTTACAAATTATATTTTTTAGATATACAGATTGAAGATGTTAAGATGACATGCTTTAATAATTATAACAATTTTATTTGCGAGCTAATAAATTCAAGGAATGAGCAAAAAAGGTGTATGTGCAAATAATGGGCCAATAAATTGAATTTTGTGCAAACAATTGGTATTGTGGTTGCTAAAAATAAAAAGGATAATAAAGTCATGGAGGAGCTATGAAGGAAAGAGAAAAACAAATTTTAGAATTTATAATTGAAAATGAAGGAATTGAACTTTGTAAAATACTTGAACACTTCAGCATTTCAAAGAGAACTTTATATTATGATATACAGTCTATTAATTATTATATAAAATCTGCAGGAATAATAAAAAATATAAAACATGGTTTCTTTTTTGTTGGAGATTATACAAAACTATATTCTAAAATAAATTTCAATGACAATAAATATTTAAACTTAGATTGTCGAAAAAATTATATTTTATACAAAATTTTAAACGATGAAAAAGTAACTATTGATATGCTAACAGGAGAAATGATGTTAGCCAAAAATACAATAGTACAAACTATGGATGAAATAAAGGAAGATTTAAAGAAAATTCAACTTAAACTGGTTTATAGAAAAAAATATGAAATAATAGGCAATGAATATAAAATAAGAGAACTATTTTTACTTTTAATGCAAGAAGACGAATCTTTATTAAGGAATATTAGCGAAGAGGTATTAAATTTTGATAGATATTTTTCAATGGGTTTAACAGATTATTCGTTAGGCAATTTGAGTAAATTTGTAAAGTTTATTCATAAAAGAATTAGTGAAAACTTTAGTTTAACCACATATAAGTATAAATGTGACTCAATTAAATTTAAGTATTATACTTTTGTAAAATATTTATTGCCTTTGGATGCAAATGAGGATGAGAAGGCTTATTTAACTGCTTATATAAGTACATTGTCAAGTTTAAATAGTAAAGTTGATGAAATCTTAATAGATAAGTATGTAGATAAGCTTATTAAAAAATTTGAAGTTAGGACAACAATAGTATTAGAAAGTAAAGAAGAATTTAAAAAAAATATAAAAAGACACTTATTATCGTCATATTACAGAATAAAATTTAGCTTTCCTATTAGTAACCCTTCATTGGAAGATATAAAGTTTAAATATGAATCTTTGTATAAGATTATAAAATCAATTATTGAAGATGAAAAGGATTTCTCTGATTTTATTGGTATAAGAGAAGAAGAAATTGGATTTATAGCAGCTTATTTTGCAGGATATTTAAGAGGTGCGAGAGATAAGGGAATAATACAAAATAAGGTTTTAGTGGTATGCCCAAATGGTCTTATGGTTTCTAAAACTTTAGAAATTCAGTTATATAAATATATTCCAACTATTGATATTGTAGGAATAATGTCATTAAAAGAGTTATCAGAATCCGAGATTTATTATGATTACATAATATCAACAATAGAGATTCCAGATAAAGAAAATATAATTGTAGTAAACCCTCTTTTATCTAAGCTAGATATTCAGCTATTAATGAGTAAATTAATTAATTTCAGTGATAGTAATGTTAATTTTGATTTAGAGTTAATAATGCAGGTTATAAAAAAACATACAAAAATTATAAATGAGAAAAAACTTAAGGATGATTTATTCAAAATAATATATAAGTCTGAAGAAAAGGAGATATATCAACCTATGCTAAAAGAATTAGTGACAGCAGAAAGAATTAAAAAAATTAAAGGAGTAAATAGTTGGGAAGAAGCTATAAAGATAGCATCTAAGCCTCTTCTAAAAGATGGTTCAATTGAACAAATTTATGTAGATGAAATGATTCAAAGTATAACAAAACATGGTCCGTATATAGTACTAGCAGATAGATTTGCATTACCTCATGCTAGTTCAAAAAATGGAGTAAATAAATTAGCGATGTCCTTACTAGTTGTAGATGATGAAGTAGACCTTTTGGGGAAACCAGTGAATATATTCATGGTTTTGGCAGCGGTGGATAATAATTCTCATATTAGAGCTTTAGCTTCTTTGTCAGAGATGTTATATGATGAAAAAAATATCAAAAAATTAATTAATGGTAATGAAAGCGAAATATTAGAAATTATAAATAAGCAAAATTAGGAGGAGATAATTATGAAATTTTTAGCCGTTTGTGGATTTGGAGTAGGGTCATCAATGGTATTAAAGATGTCAATTGAAAAGGTTTTAAGGGAATTAGGGGTTGATGCAGAAGTAGAAAATACAGATTTGAATTCTGCAAGAGGTGCAGATTGTGATGTTATATTTACAAGTGCAGAGTTACAAGAAGAGCTAAAGGGAACTTGCAATGTACCAGTATATCCAGTAAAGAAGTATATGGATTTAGCTGAAGTTAAAGATGTTGTTAATAAATATTTAAATGAAAAATAATAAAAAAATTTAAGGGGGAAGAACAAATGATGGATTTTATTACTAACAATATTTTACGTAATCCACCAATGTTACTTGGAATTATTGCGGCTATAGGGTTATTATTACAAAAGAAAAAGATAGCTGATGTTATAAAAGGTTCTTTGTTAGCATCTTTTGGAATGGTTATTCTTGAACAAGGAACAGGAATGTTAGTTGGAGCTATTGCACCGATTAACGGTGCGTTTCAATCATTAAGTGGAAGTGTTAAGTCTGAAGGATTAAATGATGTTACTTTTACAACAACTTATGGTGGGGCTATTGGAATGGCAATGTTTATAGCTTTAGTAATTCATTTATTGATAGCTAGATTTACACCTATTAAGACCATATTTCTAACAGGACACATGTTGTGGTGGTTTCCATTTATTTTTGTTGCAGCTGGGGTTGAAGGAGGATTAAGAGGTGGAGCACTAATTGCTTTTGCTGCCATTTCATCAGCATTATATTGGTCGATAATGCCTTGGATATTAAGAAAATATGTAAGTGCAGTAACTAATGATGACTCATTTACATTGGGGCATCCGTCAGGGTGTTTAACATTAATCTCAGGGTTTGTTGCTAGTAAAGTTGGAAACAAGGAAAAATCTTGTGAAGATTTAAAATTACCAGCAGGATTATCATTTTTTAGAGAAATTTCCATTAGTGGAGGTATAGTAATTTTTATAATGTTCCTTTTAGTAGGTATATTTATACCAGGTGCCTTTGCTAAAACAAATGAAAACATAGTTATATATGCAATTAAGCAAGGCTTTATGTTTGGTGCAGGACTTATTGTAATGTTGCAAGGTGTTAGAATGTTAATTAATCAAATTATTCCAGCATTTAAAGGAATTTCTGAAAAGGTTGTACCAAATGCTATACCAGCTTTTGACTGCCCAATTTTATTTAACTATAAGCCAAATGCAGTTTTAATAGGATTTTTAACAGCAATGATTACTTCAACTGTTATTATACTATTATGTAATTATTTTAATATATTTAATATATTATTAATTCCTCTTGTTATAACTTCATTCTTTGAATGTGGGACAGCTGCAGTAATTGGTGAAGGTCAAGGTGGATTAAAAGGAGCTTTAGTTGGAACATCAGTAGCATCTATATTTATGGTTTGTTTGGTAGGCATATCAGCTTGTGTTTTCTCAAGTACTATTCAAAACTGGATATTAATCTTTGGAGGAAATGACTTATCTTTATTTGGTGTAATTGGTAAGTTTATAGCATCCATATTTGGAGGTTTTTAGTTTATGGATTTTAAGTATATAGATAAAATAAAAGAGCTTATTCAGGTAGTAGAAGTAGAGGAAAGGGAGTCTATGGGAAAAGCTACTGAAATACTTGTACAAGCTATAATGAGTAAAAATTCAATATTTTCATTTGGTGCATCTCACGCAGGAATATTAAGTGAAGAACTTTACTATAGAGCAGGAGGGTTAGTGGTTATTAATCCGGTATTTGCAAGATCATTGATGCTTGATACAACGCCTATAACATATACAAGTCAAATGGAGAGATTGGTTGGGTATGGTACAACTTTAGCTAAGAAAACCTTAATTAAACAGGGAGATGTTGTTATAGTACATTCTGTTTCTGGAAGAAATCCTGTAAGCATTGAATTTGCAATAGAGTCTAAGAAAAAGGGAGCTACTATAATTTGTATAACAAACTTAAGTTACTCTAAAACTGTATCTTCAAGACATCCATCAGGAAAAAATTTATATGAAGTAAGTGATTTAGTTATAGATAATCATGGAGAAAAAGGAGATGCTTGTGTTGAGATAGATGGAGTTGATCAAAAGGTTAGCCCAACATCAACAGTTATAGCAGCAACGATTATGAATTCTATAGTTGCAGAAACAGTACAGGAGTTGACTAATAAGGGAATGAATCCACCACCAATTTTTTATAGTGCGAATATAGATGGTGGAGATGAACTAAATAGGGAAGTATTTAATGAATATAAAGATGTTATTCATTATCAATATTAAGTAATATAAAAAAATTCCTTCACAAAAATTGTGGTAGGAATTTTTTATTTATAAATTAAATTTTTTAAATTGGGAATAATAAAATTTTGAAAATTATTTTATAAAGAAGGTAATATTTGTGATAGATTACTTTAAAAAAATAGATATGAAATTTAGTAAGTATATAAATGAAAATTTGAGAAGTTATTTATTAGATAAGATTATGAGAATAATAACAAGGTTAGGGGATTTAGGTTTTGTGTGGATAATAATAGGAACTATATGTATTTTAAAAAAGACATATAAAGTGGAAGGGAATATGATATTGTCTGCATTAGTGGTAAGTACAATTTTAGGTGAAGGAATAATTAAACATACTGTAAAAAGAGAGAGGCCATCTGCAGTTGAGGAAGAAGAATTAATTATATCAAAGCCTAAAACATATTCCTTCCCATCAGGTCATACTGCCTCTTCATTTGCGGTAGTCGGGATATTAATAGCTACAGGGAGTAGGCTTAAAATTTATGCATTAATTTTAGCTATATTAATAGCTTTTTCAAGAATATATTTAAATGTACATTATTTATCTGATGTACTTAGTGGAGTATTATTAGGTCTTATTTGTTCATCTATTGTATTTTGTTATATTCAGTTGTAGTTTTAAAATAGATGCTTTGCTATAATAATTAGTAGAATTAGCATAGGCAGAGGAGATAATAATGAACATTACAATAATATCAGTAGGAAAACTTAAAGAAAAATACTTAAAGCAGGCTATAGAAGAATATTCAAAAAGGCTTTCAAGATACTGTAAGTTAGAGATAATAGAACTTCCAGATGAAAAAACACCAGATAATGCATCTGAAAAAGAAGAACTTCAAATAAAAGAAAAAGAAGGTACTGCTATATTAAATAAAATAAAAGATAATATGTATGTAGTAGCAATGGATCTAAGAGGAACACAAATGACATCAGAAGAATTATCAAGCTTTATGCATGACTTAGGTGTTAGAGGAGAAAGCAACCTTTGCTTTATAATAGGGGGAAGCCTAGGGCTTTCAAAACAGGTAATAACAAGAGCTAATCATAAACTATGTTTTTCCAAGATGACATTTCCACATCAATTATTTAGGGTAATGCTATTGGAGCAAATTTATAGGGGATTTAGGATAATGAAGAATGAACCGTACCATAAGTAAGCCTCCAAATTTTATATTTGGTCAGGCGAACTTACTCCTATGAGCGTAGGCGAGTAGGAGTTTCATATAAATAAATGAGGTTTTCACTAAATTTAGATATTAATATTGAGTTATGTCATTTTGAAAGACATAACTCAATATTTCTTGTAACCTTTTTAGTTATTTATCATTTGTTTAAGTCTTCGAGCTAACCAATAGCAAGCAAATCCAATGCCACAGCCAATTGTATTTAAAATAAGGTCATCAACATCTGATACTCTACTAAGAAACGGAAGTTGGACAATTTCAATAGTTAATGAAGCAAAAAAAAACTACCATTATATAAATAATTTCTTTATCACATTTATTTTACCTGAAATGAGAAATAATAAAGACTTAATACTTGGGGAGTTTTTTAATTGAAACAATAATCTAAAACATTAATATCTTTTATGTATTTACTTAGTGTATAAGCGATACCATCTTCTTCATTAGATAAAGTCACTTCATCAGCAATAGCTTTTAAATCATCTACGGCATTACCCATAGCTACTCCAATACCAGCATATTTAAGCATTGAGGCATCATTATGCCCATCTCCAAAAGCAATCATTTCTTCTCTTTTATACCCCATAGGAATTAGCACACTATCTAAAGCTTTAGCTTTATCAATTCCATTAGCAGTAAATTCAAAGTAGAAGGGAGCTGTAAACATACAACTTAAAGTGTCTTTAAATGGTGCCATCATTTCTTTGTAATTCTCCTGTAGGTATTCAGGTTCCCCCGCAGTTAAAATTTTATTTAGTGGGTAGTCAAGAAAGGCTGCTAAATCATCCTTTTCACATAATTTAAATTTACCACCACGAGATTCATATTGAACTATGTTCCAAGTTTGTCCATTGAAATGTATCTCATTGTTAAAAACGTCAGTAACATACATATAGTCATCTTTATCAATCATAGGTATAACATCAAATTTCTTCATATGTTCAAGAATTGCTCGTCCATCTTCAACGCTCATTGTTTCATTAAATAAAACTTCGTTAGTTTCACAATCGAAAACCTTAGAGCCATTAAAAGAAACTAAGAGTCCATGATTTTTATCCATTTTTAATTCTCTAGATAAATCCATTAATCCGGATATAGGTCTTCCAGAGGCTAAAACTAAGATGATTCCTAATTCCTGTGCTTTAATTAAAGCATCCTTAGTCTTTTCACTAACTATATTTTTGCTAGTAGTTAATGTTCTGTCCACATCAAGAATAATTACTTTTATATTCGTCATATATCTTACCCCCACCATAGCTTTTTATTTAATTATACTACTATTATTTTTATAAGAAAATCCTGCCCATGAATAATTTTTAGGTAAGATTTTACTATTCTAATACATAGCAACATTGAAAATAAATGAATTAAATGGTAAAATTTAAGTTAGAAATACACTATTATGAAGTTTTATGACAAACAAAGGTGATAAAATGATATATTTATTAATAGTAGGAATAGTTTTATTTGTAGTTTCAACTGGGATTCTTACATTTTTTTATATTAAAAAAAGAAAACGTTCAATAATATGTATAGGTTTTCTACTGATAGGATTAATATTTATTTCAGCATATTGGGGTTCTTTTTTTGCACAAAAGTTTACAACTAATAAAGTAGCAAAAGTAGACACTGATAAAGATAAAAAGGATAACAAAGAAAGTAATAAAGACAATACTAACATAACTACAAATATTGAAGTAAATAAAGGAAATGATACTACTAATAAAGCTAGTGATAAATCAGCTGTTAATAAACTTGACCCATATGAAGCAGAACATCAACCAGATATAGAACATTCCAATGTTAATGATACAGCAAGAGCTTTTTTATATTTATATTATAATTTAAATCCTAATAATGTATATGAGCATAAAGCTGAACTTAAAGAAGCTACAATTATATCTGGTGCTATAATAGATTATTTTAAAAAAGAGAATCACTCAACAGAATTAAAAAAAATAAATAGTACTATATTTTTAACTTTCGGTGACAAGATGAGGATTAATGGACTAGATCGTAATATTTACACTTTATATTTTAGCGTTGATTGCAAAAAAGATGGAAAAGATACTACTGAAAGTGGGGTTGTATACTTGGGTGAAGATGGAAAGGATACTTACAAGGTTTTTGAATGTGAGCAATTTCCTGATGGTTATTTAACTGAAACAAGGGTAGCAGAATTAAAAAAGAATATGTCAAACTATAAAGATAAGGTTTTTGATGTATGTAAAAAAGCTTTGAAAATAAGATACAGTACATCAACCGATAACATTGATCAAAAATCTAATGCACTTAAAAATATTATGACTCCAAAAGAAATTAAATCAACTATAGATTATATAAAAGAAAGTAATAATCAATTTAAAATTACAGAAGTAAAGGATTTATCAATAGACAGGTATAGGTTCGGAGCTCTTAATAGAGAGTTTTCTTTAAATTTTGATATAGATGGATATATAGAAGGGACTAATAATGGCGAAGTGCAGTATAGCACTGTAAAATTAAATGTATCAATAACTAAAGACTCTACAAATATAACTTATATTAAATAGTGTTTTATATATTGATATGACAGTATAAAATTTTTCTGTGAAGGTTTAATGAGAGTGTGAAGACACTATATTAAGAGACTTTCTATGAGTGCTATGATAATAACATAGAGGTACAAATAGTTTTTAAAGTAATAAGGAAAATTTGATAGACAAGCAAACTATTAACTTTTAAACCCCATGAGTAAGCACTCTGCTTTACTACTGGGGTATTATTATATTTGAAATTCATAAATTATATATGTCGAATCTTTGAAGTTTTCTTTTTTTAGATTATATGTAATAATGTGTAAAATAGAGCTGACTATATTCTTAAAAAATTAATTAAACTATGAGATACTTTAGGTCAGATAAAATCTATATAAGGGGAGTTGTAGATGGATACTGTTAATATTAAAAGAAATATAAGAACTGCATTTAAGAATAAAGATAACGCTAAAATAAAGATGCTTATTGGCGATGATAAGGAAATATTAAATATGGTTACTGCTTTTGGTACATGGTTACATGTTGCAGCGGATTTTGGAAATCTTGAGATGGTTGAGTATCTTCTTAACTTAGGGCTAGATATCAATACTGAAGGTGGAACTTTCGAATGCGGAGCTATTGGCTATGCAGCAAGTGCTGGTCATATTGATATAGTAAAATATTTGTTAGATAAAGGCGCTATAATTGATACTAGTACTGCATATAGGAATCCAATTTTTGGAGCGATTTATAATGGACATAAGGATGTAGTAGAGTTGTTGGTTGAGGTGGGGACTGATATATCTATTAGATATACCGGAGAGAATATTAAAAATATGAATGCATATGAATATGCAAGAGTCTTTGGACAAACTGAAATTGCGGAGTATTTGAGAAAAATAACTAATGAAAAATAACTAGGTGAAGGTTATTTATTAATATCATATTAAGTAACTAGATTCTTATTAGGAGTGATTAGCATGAGGAGGATAATGCAACTTAAAGTTGCAAAGAATGATAAAAAAGAAGTTAAAGGTTGGTGTAAGAATAAGGTTAAATCCGATTATAATAAGTTTATTATAATGTAAAGGAGATTCTAAAATATGAGCTTTGGACAAAATATTCAATTTTTAAGAAAAATGCATAAAGGAATGACTCAAGAAGAGTTGGCAGAAAAAATGGGAGTTTCTCGTCAAACAGTTTCAAAGTGGGAACTCGATGCTACCTATCCTGAGATGGATAAGGTAGTAGAACTATGTAAACTTTTTTCATGCTCTATGGATAAGCTAGTGAGGGAAGATATAAGCATGATTAATGAAGCCTATTCAAATATTAGAGTGAAGGAAGTAGAGTCATTTTCTTTTATATTATAATGGCATCTTTTATGATAATATACGTGGAGTTTTTACAGATTATGATTTCACCAGATTAGTAGCATATTTAGAAATAAATATTGTAAAATAAGCAGAGTATGTAGTACAATCTGTTCAAAATTTATTTGAGTTCTAAATATAAAAAATTATTTGTGTTTATTTTTTATAAAAATTTGATATAATATAAATAAGAAAAGCTTAGTGCGCTAACACTAAGCTAATCCTTAGAACATTTATTTTGTTTTAGGGTTATTAGATGAATTAAATAGATATTTAATTAAGAGTTAAAGCACTAATCATTGGAGGATGGGTGCTTTTTCTCTTTGCCATTAAGTTCTATATGAATACCAAGAAATTTAATCTTGATAACTAACTTAGAAATAAAAAGATTATGTTTTAGAACTAATTTAATAATATAAATAGTGACAAAGCTTTTTATATTATTATAATCCAGATGTTTATTAACTTCTATTTTTAAAATTAAACTATTTATAAAGATGATAAAATATATCAAGTATTTGTTATTTTTGTAATGTATTATCTAGATATAAGCTAAAAGTGAGGTATGTTTATGGGGTACTATATCAATATTCAAAAGGCAATAGATTATATTGAGAATAATTTAGATGAAAATATTAGGATTGAAGATATAGCTAAGGTTGCAGGTTACTCTGTTCCACATTTTTACAGAGTATTTGCACCACTTGTTGGTTGTTCAGTAAAAGAATATGTTCGAAAAAGAAAGTTAAGTAATGCAATGTATGATTTAGCAACTTCAACACGGAGTGTTACAGAAATAGCTTTTGAATATGGTTATGGCTCACATGAAGCATTTACAAGAACTTTTAAATTAGCTTATGGTGAATCGCCAAGTAGTTTTAGGAAGAGTCAAGCAGAGCAATACTTATTTGAAAGAATTAATTTACTTTCAAGCAATAATAAAAATGGAAGAGTAATATTGAAACCAGAGATTATATGTAAAGGTGAGAAGTTACTTTTAGGTATAGAAAGAAAAATAAATCAGGGTGACAATATAAAATTGGGGCTTTTATCAAAAGTAAAAAATGAGTTTATGGAAATGATAGGTGGGATTGAGAACAGAGTAAATACTGAGTTGTATTATTCAGCTTATGATTATAATGTGAAAGATATAAACAAAGGTAATAATGAAATTAAGTACACTTATTTTTATGGGGTTGAAGTATCAGAATATAATGATATTTCGAAAGGTATGGTTAAGAAGGTTATACCAAAAGCTAAATATGCTATTTTCAATTATGATATTACGAATAATACTTTAAATGGTGAAATCCTAAATAGACCTGTATATGATTATATTGATGGTGTCTGGCTTCCTAATTCCGGTTTAGAACTTTCCGAACTTTCTGATTATGAGGTTGTCAATCAAAATGAAAATTTTATTGATTATTATATCTCAATAAAATAACACTAAGTTACAAGTGACTAAAAATAGTTGAGCTATAATATGATGGAATGAATAGGATTTTTAATGAAGGGAATGATTTTGCAAAAATAAAAAGTTGAAATATGAATAAATATTTTTGTGAAATCAATATAAGGGGGAGAAGATGTTTTTTTATGATATAGAAACTGAAAGGTTATTTCTTAAAAACATATCAATGGATGACAGAGAGTTTATATTTAGACAATTTTCAGATGATGTAGTCAATAGATATCTCTTTGATACAGAGCCATTAACAGATGTTGAAGGTGCAGATGAAATTATTGGTTTTTATATACAACCTGAACCACGATTGCAACATCGTTGGATTATTGTGAGAAAAGCAGATGGGATTAAAATGGGTACATGTGGGTTTCATTGCTGGAATCATGAAGAGGGTAAAGTTGAAATTGGTTACGACCTTAAGGAAGAATTTTGGGGAAATGGTTATATGCAAGAAGCGATGAAGGAAGTTATAACGTTTGCAATAAAAAATATGAGTATAAAAGAGATAAATGCATGTATTTTTATCGATAATAAAAGGTCAAGCCATCTTGTCGAAAATCTTGGATTTGTTTTATCTGGTTCAAGATATGAATTGTTTAGATGTAAAGAATATTTACATAATATATATTCACTTAAGCTAACCTATTTAGCATAATTTACAGTTTAATAGTATAAAAAATAATGTATTGATATTATGTTTAACAATAATATTGTGAAAACTTTGTTTACTTACTCAAATACTAGGATGTGTTATCAGAATATGAAAAATAAAATTAAAAACCTCATTTACTATTGATGCGGAGAAACGTATCATAAGTAAATGAGGTTCTTAGTCTTAGGCATTGATATAACTTGCCTAAGACTATTTTCACAAGTGAAAATATTGTATAATAAGTAATAATATATTTACATAATATTACATAACAAAATATGGGTGTAAAATCAATGTGTTAGATTGTTAAGGTATATAGTAGATTATTTATATACCATTTACTACCTAATATTTATACATTAGAAATTGCAACTTAAAGTTGCAAAGAATGATAAAAAAGAAGTTAAAAGTTGGTGTAAGAATAAGGTTAAATCCAAGTATAATAAATTTATTATAATGTAAAGGAGATTCTAAAATATGAGCTTTGGACAAAATATTCAGTTTTTAAGAAAAATGCATAAAGGAATGACTCAAGAAGAGTTGGCAGAAAAAATGGGGGTTTCTCGTCAAACAGTTTCAAAGTGGGAACTCGATGCTACTTATCCAGAGATGGATAAGGTAGTAGAATTATGTAAACTTTTCTCATGCTCTATGGATAAGCTAGTTAGGGAAGATATAAGCATGATTAATGAAGCCTATTCAAATATTAGAGTAAAAGAAGTAGGGGCATTTTCTTTTGTTAAATATGCAGTTATAAGTATGGAACCAGAAGAAGATGCCATAAAACATATAAAAGATTGGGCTAATAGTAATAGAATTAATTCCCCACAAATAATAGGGTGGGATTTTCCAAATGTATCACAGGAGCAAATCAATGTATATCATATGCATGGATATGCTGCAGCCTGTATTTTACCTTCTAATTTTAAAGTAGAGTGTGATAATTTGGAGATTGTCACTCAAAAAGAACAACAATATGCAGTTATTACAATCAAAGAACCTTTTATTGACCCATTTACTCTTATTCCTAATGCATACAAGACACTTATGATATATATAGAAGTGAATTGTTACAAATATAAGCAGACTAAAGATATTATAGCTTGTTTTGAAAAGGTGTATGAGAAAGATAGTGTTTGTTATATGGATGTATATATTGCTATTGAGCGTTGATTTTCTTTAAATGAAAAGAGCGTTTTAGGGTATTTATTATAATAACTATACAGAATTTATTTTGTAGGTAGGAGGATTTATGGATATCAAAATATTATCACAACCTTTAGAGGGGCTTTGTGGACAAACTTGTATAGCTTTGCTTAAAAACATATCTGTTGAAGATGTTGTTAAGCATACAAAGTGTGGAAAAAATAAAATGTCAGGCAAAAAGTTATTCCAAGCATTAGATTTATATGATATAAAACGTGCAGACAAAATGAAGTACACAAGAGGAAAAGTTGTAGAATTACCAACATGCTGTATTCTAAGTGAACATGGGCATTTTCTTTTATATTATAATGGCGTCTTTTATGATAATATACGTGGAGTTTTTACAGAGTATGATTTCTCCAGATTAGTAGCATATTTAGAAATAAATACTGTAAAATAAGCAGAGTATGTAGTATAATCTGTTCAAAATTTATTTGAGTTTTAAATATAAAAAATATATATGTTTATTTTTTATAAAAAAATGATAGGCAAATAGTAATTTGTAATGCACATTATATACAATGAGGAGGTTAGTAAAATGAAAGATTTTCCTAAGTTTATGAAAAACGAGTTAAATCATATTGATAGTAGTCAGCAAAATACAAAAGATATTGATGGATACTATTTTGAAGGTAAAGATGGTAGTCAAATGGCTTATTGGACTTATTATGCTGATAGAGATTCTAAAGAGCAGGTACATGAATTTGATGAATATACGGTATGTGTAGAAGGAGAATATATTGAAATATTTGAAGGAATTGAGCATATTCTGCATCCTGGAGATGAAGTTCTTGTTCCTAAAGGGACACCACATTATGGAAGAGTAAAAGCAGGAACAAGAACGATTCATTGCTTTGGTGGTAAAAGAATTAAATGTAAATAGCAAAGTCTAATTTATATTATTGAGGTTAAAATTTTTAAAATAAAAAGATTATGTTTTAAAACTAATTTAATAATGTAAATAGTAACAAAGCTTTTTATAATTAACTCTAGCATATCCAATACCACTCCCTAACTATGATGAGTACAATGGGGACGTAAAGATTAATAATCTTTATGTTCAGTATAAGGAATACCAAGGGGAAAAACCACGTAGCCATCATACTACGGAATCTTCAGTTTGTACTTTAGAATTATGCAATACTTATGTAGATATATATATGAGAATAAAACGGAGAAACCTCATTTGTAGTAGTTACGGAGAACCGTATTATAAGTAAATGAGGTTTTTGTTAAAATTAAGAGTTAAGAATAGTAGCTATCTAATTGTGTCTGAAGCTACTATTTTTATATTTTAAAATAACCTATATATCAAAATTTGCTGAATGTTATTTACCAATTTATTCATACACTTAGATATATATCTATATAATTTACTGTAATAGTATTTATATCAGAAAGGATAATATTATGTCAGAATCAAAGTGTCCCATGACAGGAAGAACAAATAAAGCAGTGGTGGGAGAGGGAACCACTAATGAGTATTGGTGGCCAAATCAACTTAAGCTTAATGTTCTTCGTCAAAACTGCCCCAAAAGCAATCCTATGTCTACTGATTTTAACTACGCTGAAGAATTTAAGAAATTAGATTACTATGAATTAAAGAATGATTTATATAAGTTAATGACAGATTCTAAGGAATGGTGGCCAGCTGACTATGGTCACTATGGACCATTTTTTATTCGTATGGCTTGGCACAGTGCAGGAACATACAGAATTGGTGATGGTAGAGGAGGTGGAGGACAAGGACTTCAACGTTTTCCACCTCTTAATAGTTGGCCAGATAATATAAACTTAGATAAAGCACGTCGTTTACTTTGGCCAATTAAAATGAAATATGGAAATAAAATATCCTGGGCTGATCTTATGATATTAACAGGTAATTGTGCATTTGAATCTATGGGACTAAAGACAATTGGGTTTGGTGGTGGAAGAGAAGACGTTTGGGAACCACAGGAGGATATTTACTGGGGTAGCGAAAAAAAGTGGCTTGGTAAGGAGCGTAATAGAAATCAAAAAGAGCTTGAAAATCCTCTAGCAGCTGTACAGATGGGATTAATCTATGTAAACCCAGAGGGGCCAAATGGAAATCCAGATCCTAAGGAATCAGTAAAAGAAGTAAGGGAAACATTCACTCGTATGGCAATGAATGATCAAGAAACAGTTGCACTTATAGCAGGTGGGCATACCTTTGGTAAATGTCATGGTGCTGTATCACCTACCTATGTTGGACCAGAGCCAGAAGCTGCACCTATAGAACAGCAAGGTTTGGGGTGGAAAAATAGCTATAAAATTGGTAAAGGACCAGATACCATAAGTAGTGGACTTGAGGGTGCATGGAAGGCAGAGCCAACAAAGTGGTCAATGGGTTATTTAAAAACATTATTTAAATATGAGTGGGAATTAGTTAAAAGTCCAGCAGGAGCATACCAATGGCTTGCTAAGGATGTGGATGAAGAGGACATGGTAGTTGATGCATATGATCCATTAAAAAAGCATAGACCTATGATGACTACAGCAGATTTAGCATTAAGGTATGACCCTATTTATAAAGCTATAGCAAAGGATTATCTAGAAAATCCTAAAAAGTTTGAGGTGGATTTTGCTCGTGCATGGTTCAAATTAACTCATAGAGATATGGGACCAATATCAAGATATCTTGGACCAGAAGTTCCAAAAGAAAATTTCATTTGGCAAGACCCAGTTCCAAAAGCTAACTATAAATTAATTAATAAAAAGAATATTTCAGAGCTTAAGAGAAAAATTTTAGATTCAGATCTTTCAATATCAGACCTTGTAACAACAGCTTGGAAATCTGCATCAACATTCCGTATATCAGATAAGCGTGGAGGAGCAAATGGGGCAAGAATACGCCTAAAGCCACAAAGAGAATGGGAAGTTAATGAGCCAGAAAGACTTAACAAGGTGTTAGAAGTACTAGAAAAAATTCAAATGAGTTTTAATAGTTCACACTCAAAGGACAGGAAAGTTTCTTTAGCTGATATTATTGTATTAGGTGGGTGCTTAGGCATAGAGCAAGCAGCAAAAAATGCAGGGTACAACATAACTGTTCCTTTTACTCCAGGACGTACAGATGCAACTCAAGAGGATACTGATATAAAGTCATTTAATGTACTTGAACCTAGGGCAGATGGATTTAGAAATTATATGAAAGACAACTATGAAGTAAAATCAGATGAAATGTTAATAGATAGAGCACAACTATTATCACTAACGATTCCAGAGATGACAGTATTAATTGGTGGTATGCGTGTGTTAAACACTAATTATAAGGAATCACAGGAAGGGGTATTTACCCATAGAGATGAATGTCTTACAAATGATTTCTTTGTAAATCTTCTTGATATTAATACTGTGTGGAAGGCTATACCTGATATTAAGGAAATGTTTGTAGGTTATGATAGGCAAACAGGGAGTGTGAAGTGGACAGCGACAAGAGTTGACCTTATATTTGGTTCAAATTCACAGCTTCGTGCAGTCGCAGAGGTTTATGCATCTAATGGCAATGAAGAAAAGTTTATACAAGATTTTATAGCAGCATGGAATAAAGTAATGAATGCAGACCGTTTTGATGTTGAACAATATTATTAAATAAAAAACCTCATTTGCAGTGATTACGATGAAACTTATCATAAGTGACACTCCAAATCTTAAATTTGGCTAGTGGAACTTACTCATTCGAATGTGTGTGAGAAGGAGTTTCCTTTGGAATAAGTAGCCTTAACCATTGAATTTACTTGGTTAAGGCTGTTTTTGTAGGTGAAAATACCGTATCATAAGTTAAAGCATAATAAGTTTGGTAGTGAAAACTTACAAAATATGATTTGATTAAAAAGTTAAGAGTGATTATAAAACCCTAAATTATAGCACAATAAATTGGGGGAATTATTGTTAGTTAAATAAAGTATTTGAAATTAGTTGCATATTTAGTAGGTATGAATTCAATTACTTCATATTTAGCAATGTTTTTTTTATAAAAAGGGTCTTCAGTTATTATAGTATTAACTTCATTAATGTCTTGCGCATTACAAAGAATGATCCCACCTGTACGTGGATTTTTTCTTCCAGAACAAATAAATTTTTTAGTCTTATAATATTTTTCAAGAAATGATATATGGCTAAGTAAATAATGTTCTACTTCATCAATAGGTTTAATATAGGTAAGATTTAATATAAACATGTTGATTTTCTCCTTTAAATAGTTTATTATAATAATGACCATGGTCACTGACTATGGTCATTATTATATGCTTATTAATGTAAAAAATCAAGAAGGGAATAGATATGTTAAGAAAAGAAAAAGCTATTTTTACAAAGAATAAAGTATTTGAGACTGCTATTGAATTAATTAGAGAAAAAGGGTATGAAAATGTTACTATAAGTGAGATATGTGAAAAAGCTGGTGTAGCAAAAGGGACTTTTTATGTTCATTACAAATCCAAAGAAGATATTGTAAAACAAAGTTACTATTCTGATATGAGTGAATATGTTATAAATAAATATAATAATTTAGTTTCAGAACATAAAAATATGAGCATTAAAGAGAAAATAGAGAAATTTCTTATAGCAGAGCTTATGTTTACTAATTATGTTGGATATACAATGACATGTCGTGCCTATGTAACTAATTTAACTGAATGTATATATGAGAATAGTAAACATTTTGAAAGACGAAAATTTGTTAAAGAATTAAAGATGTTAATTTTAGAAGGCATTAATCAAAAGGTGTTTGAGACAAATCAAACTGATGAAGAAATATTTTTATATCTAGAAAGTTTAGTAAGAGGGCTCATGGCTTCATGGTGTTTTTCAAATGGAGAATTTGATATTGTTAAAAAAGGAGAAAAATATATTAATGAAATTTTAAAAGGATTATAATTTAATGGGCATTAAGTTGGCTAAAGATGTGAAAATAAATGATACCTTAACAAATAATGATATTTTCAGTAAAAAAATTTACCTAATTTCCAAATGAGAGTAATTTTATAAAGTAGGTTTATTTTTTATAAAAGTTTAATATAATATAAATAAGAAAAGCTTAGTGCGTCAACACTAAGCTAAGTCTTAGAACATTTATTTTGTTTTAGGGCTATTGGATGAATTAAATAGAGATTTAATTAATAGTTAAAGCACTAATCATTGCAGGATGGGTGCTTTTTCTCTTTGTCATTAAGTTCTATATGAATACCAAGAAATTTAATATTGTTGGATATTACATCATAATTATGTAAAATAAACATAGCGGTATTAAATGGGAAAACCTAACTTGGAGTAGTTATGGAGAACCGAACCATAAGTGACACTTCAAATCTTAAATTTGGCTAATGGAACTTACTCATTCGAATGTATGTGAGAAGGAATTTCCTTTGGAACAAGTAGTCTTAGGTGTTGATATGACTTGATTAAGGTTGATTTTATAGGTAAAAACACCGTATGGTAAGTAATGATAAATTAACAAAATATATTATAATAAAAGAGGGAAATAATTCTTTAGTGATAGACAAATAGGAATTTGTCATTGAGACTATTTTATTAATAATAAAGGAGTAATTGTTTTGAAGACAAATAGATGCATAGTAGAAAATTTAAAGCACGATGATTATGATGATGTAAAACTATTATATTTAGATAATGAGGTTAGAGAATTCCTAGGTGGAGCTATTTCAGATGAAAGATATAATAGTAGTTTTAAACAAATGATAAATAATAATGAAGATTCATTATATTGGGTTGTACGTTTAAAAAATACCAATGATTTTATTGGATTAGTTTCTATAGATACACACCATGATGGAGTTTCCAAGGAACTTTCTTATCAATTTTTACCAAGTTATTGGGGGAACGGTTATGCTTTAGAAGTTATAAGAGAAATTCTAAAATTTATATCTACAGAGTTGAATATTAAAAGTATTATATCTGAAACTCAAGTAGCAAACAAGGCATCATGCCGCCTTTTAAATAACTTAGGGATGAAAGTAGTAGATAAAGTATATAGATTTAATGCAGAGCAACATATATTTTCACTAAAGTTGTGATTGGGTATGTTGATTGATAAATTCCAATTTATAAGATGAATTTTAAATTTAATTACTGTATATAAGGCAATACCTAAAATAAATTGAGAATAGAGATATAAGTGTATAAGCTATAATAATACAAGGTATTTAAAAAGTAAGGAGGCAAATATTAATGGTAAAAGTAACTGAAAAAGCAATGGCTGAAATATGCCAGAAGATTTCTATTGATGAAAAAGAATTGGAGTTTCTTGGGGGAGGTCGTGAAGATTCAGATGGAAGTGTGTATACATATAATTCAAGCAGTGGTAAGATGGCATTAAAAATTCTTGCAATATCTGAAGATCAAGCTAATTGAAAATATTAAAAATCCACCTCAAATATTACTTTAACGAGTTTATTTTATGGGTGCAAAACTGATTGTAAATCATTAGACAGATATGCTATTAGTGCAATAAAATGACATGTAAAAACCATTTTACATGCTAAAAAGTAGTGATGTAAAATAGGTTTGATAGCATGAACATGCTCCAAATTATAGAATGTAAGCAGGAGGAATATCAAAGTGGACATTAGTAAACAAATAAAAAAATACAGACTTGATTCAAAGTTATCGCAGGAAGATTTGGCTGAAAAAATATTTGTAACACGCCAGACAATTTCAAACTGGGAAAACGGTAAGAACTATCCTGATATAAATAGCTTGGTACTATTAAGTAATCTCTTTGACGTTTCTCTTGATATTCTAGTTAAAGGAGATTTGGAGGAAATGAAAGAAGAAATTAAAAAAGAAGAAATTAAAACAGATGACATTAAAAAGTTTAACCGTGACGGAGAAATCTTTACTTTATTACTTATTGCAACAGGAGTATTGGTCTTACCACTATTTCTTTTCTTAGAATTTATTGGAGTTGTAATTTGGTTGGTAATATTTGGTGCTACAATGTATTATGCAAGACGCGTTGAAAAACAAAAGAAAACTTATGATGTTCAAACATTCAGAGAAATCATAGCTTTTACCGAGGGAAAAAAACTTGATGAAATTGAAAAGAAGTGTGAGATTGCAAAACGCCCATACCAAGACGTGATCTCAGTAATTTGTTCGGGATTGATTGCAGCAGTTGTCACTATAGGAATGTATTTTTTATTTAGATTAGTTGGGTATATCAAATAGTTACTGATTTAAAAATTTTAATTTATCTATTAGTTAAAGATTTTTAAATGGAAAAGATTAATATATGTTTATTAGGATATTTTACTAAGAATGAAATAGGAACAATATGTCCAGATGTAGGCGAAGCTACTATAGATTGATTATTTTTTCTTAAGTATAAGTTTTAAATTATTTATAATACTGCCGATATAGGTATAAAAAACAGGACTTACTGTAATAAAGTAAGTCCTTGGTACATTTTTTATAAAAAATATGATGCAAATATAATATAGATTAGGCATTAATCATTCAGATGAATATTTTCATCTAAAAAATTAATCCAAGCATTTTTAGTAAAGTTAGAACATATACCATAGGTTTGAAGTTTAATAATCCAGTTTTTAAATCTTAAATAATCTAGTTCAATTTTTTTCTGCTTAATATTTGTCATAATATTAATAGTTTTTTCAACATCATTAGATTTTATATAAGCATAAACACATTCCAGTATCAAACGTTCTTCAGTTTTAGATGCATCTTCTAAATATTCACCCCATTCGTGCCATTCAGATTCAGATAAATCCTTTAAATTTTCAATTGGAGGATAAGAACTGAAAGAATAATATTGATTAATAATTTTAAATCCTAATTTTTCCGCAGTCGCAATTGAACCTTTGTTAGAATCTACACAAAGCCAATCAATTTTTTCATATCCCTTTGTAAAACAATCTCTAATAGTTGCAGCAGCAGCTATTTTCGCAAAACCATTTTTTCTATATCTTTCATCTGTGTATATCCCAATTGCAATTGTCTTTTTAAAACTACAATCACTTAATGACCAACTCACAATTATCTTGTCATTACGTATTAAATACCCTGTGCCATATTTTTTGAACTTTTCATCGTCACTCCAATTTTCAGCCAATATTTCTAGTATTCTTTCTGAATTTTCAAAGGAGTTTTTTCTTAAGAAAGATATATCGACTTTTTCTAATATATAACCTTCTTTCAAAGGGGCATTACAATCCACAAATTTATCATTAAATAACACATAATGCCTTCTTTTATATTTTCTAATGAAATGATTTTTATGAATAGTTGGTATTTTATCCATCCATTCACAAGAATCAGGAACTAATTGATCCCAAAAATCTAGTTCTGAAGACACCTCAGAATTAAACACTTCATCATTTGAATTACCAGCAATTAAATTACACTCACTAGTCTTTATCAATGCTGAAGTTGGATTATCAATGTTGTTTACATATATCTCACCAGGATTTTCACAATTGATAACAGAAAATACTGATAATTCATCTTGAGATTTAACTAAATGGGTTATTTTCTTAAATTCTTTACTATCTAATTTAATCACTCTATCTCTCCTACATCTATCATTTATTATGAATGATTTACTTTAAATTGCCGAATTCTCAGGTTAATAGTAAATATTATACCTATATTATACTGTATTTACAATATTTGAATTAAAAAGTATTTTTATAATAAAACTTTATTTTTTTACTAAGTGTTTCTGTAAGTGGAATAAATTCTGAAACATATTTTTTTGAAAAATACTGTCATAATCGATAATATGGTGGTGACGATATTTTCAGTTATAAAAGCTGTAATATTAATAAAAAAAGAAATGATAGATTAATCTAATGATAGAAACAAGGCATACTAACATCCTTAAGCCTTGGAGTTAAATAATGTAAAAGTCTCACTTGCAAGTGAAACAGAGAAGAGTACCATAAGTAAATGAGGTTTTTATTATTAGATGTGTTGAAGGACTTACTGGTCATCAGTAAGTCCTTGGTATTGGTTGTTAGACAGTTGTGATACATTATGAATAATGTAAAATAACTCAACTGCATCTTATATTTATTAGTGGAGGCTAATCTCCCTCCAGGTATTAGTTACCAGATCAACAATATTATTGGCTGCATTTTCTCTAAATGGCATTACATGCCCATGATATGGAAAATAGATTAAATAACTATAAAGTGTCTCAAAACCACCTTTTTTCCATTCTTCTTTAGTTGGAAGATAACCTGTACAACCATTTGTATATCCGTTTAAGAATAAAAATGGATTATGAGTTATTGCAGCAGCATCAAGTGAGATTTCGCAGAAAATTTCTTCAGGTACACCACATAAGCAACCATTATTTATTTTAAGAAATTGCACTTCGCTTTGTTGGAATTGCTCTCTTACGTGTGAGTTTCTCAGCCTTTCACATTCTGAAAGCCAGTTTGAAGCATCCATTCCTGAATCTGTGGAGATTTTTAACGCTTCTGTCTCTGTAGGCACATCAGAATAGTGTTTAACTTCCTTTGATAACATCTGAATATCTACTATATCTTGTATATCAAAGCATAGTTTAGTCGCAGAATTTTTCAGTATATCAACTATTCTATTTATATCTGAAATATTGCCTCCATGCATTTTATCTACTCCAGCTGGCTTGATGTTTCCGGCAGCCCCTTGAATCATCATTACCGGACAAGAAAAGTAGTTTTCTAATGCTTGTCGTGCTACACCAAAGTAATCGCTAGAAATTAATTCATTGTCACCCATCAGAATATTTGCATGAGCTGTAATTCGTAAAATAACTGCGATGGAGTTTCCACTTTTTGAATCTACTAATTTTAATGCTCCCAACCTGTTATCAACTATAGTACAACCGTCTCGGCGATTATCCCCGATATTTGTAGTTGTAAGCGACCAGCCACCTTTGCATGGAATAAGTCTTGTTTTTGCATTTTCAACACATTGCATTATTTGTTCACACATAAAATGAAAATATAACTCTCCATTCAATGCGCTCGAATCTGGACAAGGGGCAGCATGCGTATGAGAAAAATTAAGCATTATATGTGAAATTTCAGTATTAAGTTGACTTGCCACTTTGGTACGCAAAGTATTCGCAAGTTGAGTAGTCAGTCCTAAATTATCAATAGTAATAAGGCAAAAAAAATTATTATCATTTTGAAATAATAATATTTGAGCAAATAATTTATCTAAAATTCCTTGTGATTTGCAACTATTACCACCTACCAGTTCAACTTGAAAATTAGGAGTAATATCAACTTGAGAAAATGATGCTTTATATATTTTTTTATTGTTCATAGACTTTCTCCTTCATAATTTATTTTTATTTATAAAAGACAAAGTCTTTATAGGCATGAAATTTACTTCATACAAGTTTCAGCCTAAAAAGACATTGTATGAAGCATAAACAATCATTAGTTTCATTTTACCACCTCTTACGGAAATATAAATTTTGAACTTCTCATTTAACTACAGTTGTGTCATTTGATTTTACTTTACTAAATTAATATAATAAGCTAATTATAGCATAATATGTAAGTGTAATAAAGATGTTAATAGTATCAATAAAATATGTAAATATATACTATTACTCTTAAATAAAGCTCTTATTTTAGTGAATTAAATGATTTGAAAAGCAAATGAAAAATTACTATATCAACTCATCTAAAAAGATTAGGAGAAACCTATAATACTGTACCATCAATAATGATATATTTGTAAAATATGTTATAATTGATAAAAATGATGTTGCAATGTAATATAAGTAATAATTTAATAATCTTTAAAACAGGACAAAATATAACACAAAAAGTCGGGAGTAACCGCTTGAAGAGAGATAAGATATATTTACAGACAGGGGGAATGATTATGGGATGGATTGAAGGAATTGGTGAAGCTATTAATTATATTGAGGAAAATATCACTGAGGAAATTACAATAGAAGATGTTGCAAAAAAAGCATTTATGTCTCCGTTTTATTTTCAAAAAGGTTTTGCAATGCTTTGTGATTTTACAGTAGGAGAGTACATTAGACAACGCAGGCTTACACTTGCCGGCAGTGAGCTTGTTTCTACTGATAAAAAAATTATTGATATTGCTCTGAAGTATGGCTATAGCTCACCAGATAGTTTCACAAAAGCTTTCACTAGATTTCATGGTTTCACACCTACTGCTGTTCGAAAAGATGGTGCAATGATTAAATCGTTTGCTCCACTTAAAATCAAATTTTCATTGGAAGGTGGTTATATTATGGATTACAAGATTATTGAAAAAGATTCGTTTACTGTGATTGGGGTGTCAAGGATGTTTAAATATGATGGCTCAGGGGCAGAAATTCCACAGTTTTGGACAGAGCATTATGAAACAGGAAAAGGGAAATTTATATGTGGAATGTATGGAGTATGTATAGATGAAAATACGAGTTCAGATGAGTTTGAATATTTAATTGCAGACAATTATGATCCATCTAGAGAAATGTCTAACGGATTTGTTACAAAGATTATTCCTAAGCACACATGGGCTGTTTTTGCTTGTAAGGGAGCAATGCCGAAAGCTCTACAAGATGTGAATAGAAAAATCTTCTCAGAATGGCTACCTAATTGCAAAGATTATGAAATCGCAGCAGGTTACAATATTGAGATGTACACAGATGTAGCTGATTATCCTCAAGGTAATCAAAGTGAAAATTACTACAGCGAAATTTGGATTCCTGTTAAGAAAAAATAACTGTAGGATTTAGAGTTAGATGTATATAATTTTTTATAATGAAGAGGAGGTATAAATAAGAAATCCAGAAAATGAAAATAGTAGCTTTCAATTACGAGTAAGGACTACTATTTTTTGATATTTTATCTATAAATAATTATACAAAGTTTGGTTAGTAGAAAGTATAACTTTGATTTTAGGAAAAGGTGCTTCATTTATTGGTAATAGTATTAATAAAATGATGACATTTTAATTAGATTAGATGAAAAATGGATAATGGAATTGAAAAACAATTAGATGAATTAAATAAAGATTTAATTAAGAGTGAAGCACTATTCTTTGTAGGATGAGTGCTTTTTCTCTTTGCTATTAAATTCTATATGAATACCAAAAAATTTAATCTTAATTTTTAAGTGATGTATAAAAAGATTATCTTTTAGAATTAATGTAATTACAAAAATAACTGATTTATAATTCAATTCATATGGGAGCTTTTCTATATTTTTTAGAAGTAACTTTAACCCATAAAATATTTTCCCAAAGAGTTTCAATTAAGTAAAAGGAAAAGTAAGTATGGTTTTGTAGTAAAACTATTCTTAAATATAATATTATTGTTAACGAATATAGAATGTAGTATAGTAATTATTAAAAAGTAAATGTATACATAGTCATTTGGAAAATTGAGCTTATAGAGGAGAGAAACAAATGATGGGGATAACTAAAAGGCAAAAACAAATTCTGACTAGAATAATAGATAGCGCAGGCTATGTTAGTCCTAAAGAATTATCTAATAAGTTAGAAGTGTCCACAAGAACTTTAAGAAATGATATTTCAGAAATTAATAGTTATAATAATATACAAGTTGTATCTATGGCAAAAGCTAAGGGATATTATATTAAAGAACATGAACTTGCCAAAAAAATGATAGAAGAATATGGTGATGATATTCCTAGTACGGTTGAAGAAAGAACAACCTATATTATAAATAAGCTCCTATATAGAATGGATAGTATAGATATATTTGATTTGGCAGATGAATTAATGGTAAGTGAATATACAATAGAGAAAGATTTAAATAGGGTTAAGATTTTATTTAATGATGAAAATAGTAATATAGAGATGAAAAGGGTTAGTAATAAAATATTCCTAGAGGCAAGTGAAAGAGAGAAAAGAAGTCTATTGTGCAAATTAATATTAAAAGAGCAAAAAGATAATGTTTTTGATATAGATAGGTATGAAAAAAACTTTAAGAATATTGATATTAGGGAAATAAATAATATCTTAAGAAGCTACTTTTCTGAAAATGACATAAGAATGAACGATTTAGCTGTAATTAATTTAGTGGTACATATACTTATTGTTTTGGAAAAGGTAAGGAACAATTTTAATATTAAGGATGATAATAATTATTTAAAAATATTAAACGATGAAGATATTAAGATAAGCAATGATATATGTGAAAGAATAGAGAGGTTAGTAAATATTAGCATTCCTAAAAAAGAAAAAGAGTATATTGCATTACTTATATCAGGAAAGAGAATGTTCATACATGATAGAAGTGAACAACAAAAAGGTAATGAGAGGGTTACTAGTTTTATTAGTTATATAGTTGATAAATTACAAAAAGAATACTTATTGAATCTTAGAGAAGATATTGAATTTATATCTGCTTTAAAACTTCATATGGAAAACTTATTAATTAGAAGTAAAAAGGGAATATTTATCCAAAACCCTTTGATTTATACAATAAAAAAGGTTTATCCTTTAATTTATGATATGGGAGTATCTATAGCATTAGAATATGAAGAGACTTTTGGTTACACACTAAATGATGATGAAATAGGGTTAATTGTATTACATTTAGCGTCTTCTATAGAAAAGTTAAATGAAAAAAATTGTAAGGTTAGATGTTTTGTTATTTGCCCTACAGGAATATCTTCAAGTAATTTATTGAAAAGTAGATTGATTAAAATGTATTCTGATAAAATTAATGTTATAGGATGCCTATCAATACAGCAATTAAAGGATGTAAGAGAGGAGTCTGTAGATTTAATAATATCAACAGTTCCAATTGAAGAAACTTTGAGAATTAAGACCATTGAATGTTCTCCATTCTTATTAAAGGATGATATTAATAAATTAAATAAAACTTTAAATTTATTAATGAATAAAGAAGAGAGTAATGAAATTTCTAAGTTATTTGATAAAGAGCTATTCTATAGAGATATAAATCTAGAAGATAGGATGGAGGTAATTGAATATTTAGTTGAAAAACTTTATAGAAAAGGCCATTGTCCTAAAGATTATGTAGAATATGTACTAAAAAGAGAAAAGGTATCTTCTACAGCTTATGGTGGGTTAATAGCTATTCCCCATCCTTTAGAAAAGGTAGCATATAATAACAAAATAGAAATTGGAGTATTAAAAGAACCAATTATGTGGGGCAAATATAAGGTACAATTAGTATTTTTATTTTGTTTAAATAGTGATAAAAATCTGAATTTAGATGCTTTTTTTGAAAAATTAATTTCCCTTGTTGAGAATCAAGATGTAATGAAAAAACTTATAAATTCTAAGAGTTATGAGGAATTTGTAGATGTATTTATTGCTGATTATACCTAGAATGAAATCGTTATATACTTTTTCCGTTTGAAGTGGAAAAAGTATATTTTTTTATGGAGAATTTCTTAGTTATAATATGATTATAAGATATCTTATTAGAAAAGAAGTTTGGAGTGTGACTTTAATGGATGAAATGAACGAAGTAGAATTTAATTTAATAATGCATAGTGGAAATGCAAGAAGTTATGCTATGGAAGCAATAAAAGAAGCAGATAAGGGTAATTTTGAAAAAGCTAATGAATTAATTATAGAAGCTAAAAAAGAACTAGTAAATGCGCAAAGAAGTCATAGTGGGATTATTCAAGATGAAGCGGCAGGAAAAAAAGTTGAAATAACTTTATTATTAATGCACAGTGAAGACCATTTAGCCTCTTCTACCATAGTAGTAGATCTAGCGAAAGAAATAATTAATCTTCATTGTAAGTATAGTAAGGAGGAAAACTAATATGGAGAAGTTTTTATGGGGAACAGCTACAGCATCATATCAATGTGAGGGTGCATGGGATGAAGATGGAAGAGTAGAATCAATGTGGGATAATTACTTGCACAATAATAATTTAGAGGATGGAGATGTAGCTTCAGATCACTATCATAGATTTAAAGAAGATATTAAGTATATGAAAGATGGTGGCCATAATACGTATAGATTCTCATTAGCATGGCCAAGAATTATAAAAAATATAAATGGAGATGTAAATCCAAAAGGAATAGAGTTTTATCATAAAGTTATTGATGAATGTATAGCTAATGGTATTACTCCATTTGTAACAATATATCATTGGGATCTACCACAATTCCTAGAAGAAAAGGGTGGTTGGATTAATAAAGAAACAGTTGAAGCATATATACATTATGTAAATGTAGTTTTTAGAGAGTTTGGTAAAAAGGTAAAACATTTTGTTACATTTAATGAGCCAAGATATTTTATTTTTTCAGGATATAAAATAGGAAATTATCCACCTGCATTACAAAATACTGAACTTACTATAAAAGGATCATACTATGTTATGTTAGCTAATGCTAGAGCAATTTCAGAATATAAAAAACTTAATTTAGATGGAAAGATAGGAATAGTTCATAGTTTTGCTCCTGTTTTTGGAGTTGATGACACTTTAGAGACAAAGATAGCTATGAGAAATGCTGATAATTTTATGAACAATTGGATATTAGATACTGCTGCAAAAGGAGAAATACCTATAGACTTATTAACTAGATTAAGTACAAAATATAACCTTTCATATATTACACCAGAAGATATGAAAATAATTAAAGAAAATACTGTTGATTTCATAGGACTTAATTACTATGCTAGAGCACTGGTAAAACCATATACAGAAGGTGAAACAACTCTAATAGTTAATAATGCAGGAAGTAGTGCAAAGGGAAGTTCTAAAGTAATAATAAAAGAATGGTTTGAGCAAGTATTTGATCCAGCATCAAAATATACAGAATGGGATACGGAAGTTTATCCAAGAGGACTTTATGAAGGTATAATGATGGTTCATAACAAGTATAACTTACCAATTTATATTACTGAAAATGGAGTAGCTTCATATGAGGATGTATCAGGTAATGAACTAATAAATGATGATTATAGGATTGAGTTTTTAAACGATCATATCGCTGCAATTTTAAATGCTAAAGATGAAGGAGCAGATGTAAAAGGTTATTATATATGGTCTACAATGGATTTATATTCATGGAAAAATGGATGTAAAAAAAGATATGGATTAATTGCAGTAGATTGGGAAAATGGATTAGTAAGAAAACCTAAAAAGTCTTATTTTTGGTTTAAAAAAGTATGTGAAAGTAATGGAAAAATCATTGATAGGAGGAATGTATAATGAATATTATGTTGGTTTGTAATGCAGGGATGTCAACAGGTATGCTTGCAAAGAAGATGGAGAAGTTTTCAGAAGGTAAATGTACTGTAAAAGCATATGGAATAGCAGAATATATGGATCATTTAGAAAATGTAGATATTATATTAGTAGGTCCACAAATAAGGTTTCAATATGAAGAAATAAAAGACGCAGTAGCTAACATACCAGTTTTAAGTATTGATCCTATTAAATATGGAAGTATGAATGCAGAAGCGATTTTAAACACGGTTTATGATGAATTAGGAGGGGAAAATAATGAGTAGCCTATCGCAATTTAATTCATTTTGTGAAAGAAAGGTTATGCCATTTGCTAATAAAATGGCTAAACAAAGACATTTAGCTGCAATGAGAGATGCTTTTATGAGTTTACTTCCAATTACATTAATGGGAGGAGTAGCAGCTATATTAAAGTCTCCTCCAATTACAGGGAATACTACGAATGTATTTCTATTAAAATGGGCTGAATTTGCTACAAATAATAGTGAAATCTTAGATTGGTTATTTACATTTACACTAGGAGGAATGTCATTATACATTTCTATTGGGATTACACATTTCTTATGTAAACATTACAAAATAGAGTCATTTTTGCCAAGTTTGTTTGTTATAGTAGGATTCTTTTTATTAGTAACAAATCCAATTAAACTAGGTTATGAATCAAAGTCTATTGAGATAGCTTATATAGATGGGAAGGGATTAATTCCAGCTATTCTTATTAGTATACTAACAGTAGAACTCTATAGATTTATGAAGGTAAGAGATTTTGGAAGAATAAAAATGCCAGAAAGTGTTCCAGCTAGTTTAAGTGACGTATTTGCAGCTTTTGTACCTGGATTTATAATAATAATAATATATATTAGTATATTTACTATTTTCAATAAAATGGGTGCAACTTTACCTAAGTTCTTATTTAGTTTATTAACACCAACTTTTAAGGCTGCTGATAGTATTTTCTTTGTAGTAATTATAACATTATTAACTCATTTATTATGGTTCTTTGGAATACATGATGCAGCATTAGCAGGTATAATGGGACCAATTAGAGATGGTAATCTATCAATCAACGCAGCAGCTCAAGTTTCAGGACAGCAACTTCCTAATGTATTTACAACACCATTTTGGGTATACTTTGTAGCTATTGGAGGCTGTGGAGCGGTTTTAGGATTAGCAATATTGCTTACAACTGCTAAATCAAAACAGTTAAAAACAATCGGTAAAATGGGAATTGTTCCTGCAATATTCGGTATTTCTGAACCATTAATATTTGGTGTACCATTAATGTTAAATCCAGTTTTCTTGATACCATTTATTTTTGCAGCAACAATTAATGCTATAGTTGCCTTTCTGGCAATGTCACAAGGCATGGTAGAGAAAACGTTCTCTATGTTATCATGGAATATGCCATCTGTAGTGGGTGCATTTTTCTCTACATTGGATTGGAAAGCAGTTGTACTTGTAATAGGATTAATTATAGTTGATATGATTATATATTATCCTTTCTTTAAAATTTATGATAAGCAACTTTTAGCTCAAGAAGAATAAAAAGATTAAACATTTATATATATAAATAAAAAAAGATTGTATCTTATTTAGGTACAATCTTTTTATGTAGGTATTAAAATAAAGATAATTATTAAATAAAATTTATAAACTAAATTTTTTAATTATTGTCTCATAAATTTTATTAATATTTAAAGAAGCTATTATATCAGTTACGCTAAAATCATCTTCATTGAAGGAGATAATGCATTCATTTTTTTGTGTATTAAGTACTATTTTCACATCTGCAATTATCTCCGTGCTGTAGTTATCATCAGTCCCATAAATTAGTATGTCTGCATTATAAGTATCTTCAATCAAATTTAGAAGGTTCAAATCTTCCTTTGGTACATATTCTACATTATATAAAATACTATAAGCTAAGGAATCTGCTGCAATAGCGCAATATCCATCATTTTTAAATAACTTTTGAAGTTCTAAAACAAAGCTTAGATGCATTGAATCATTATAATCATGAATAAAAATTACAGGTATAGTTATTGTTCTATTTTTTTTTAAAATACTTGTATAATTGCTTTTATATAAGGATGAGGACCACAGAGTAAATCTTTTAGAGGGAACAACCCATTTTTCAATTATTGAGTCATCAAATAAAATTAAATTCTTTCCATGATGTTCTATAAAAGATATTAGATCATTTAATGCATTTTTACAGTTTTCAATCTTGAAATAATCCATATTAATAATTATTGTATCTACTTCAGTTATTCTATCTAGTTGTCCTGAAAGTATTTCTATAACTTCATTAATTCCCTCTTCTAGGGTAAAATTTTTTATTATAAATTCTTCTATAATCGCAGTAGATGGAAAGTTATTAATAAAATTTTTGGAGCTAAAAATAATAGCTTTTTCTATCCAATCAATTCTAGGATAAAAAGGTATAAGTTCTTGCTTGATATCAAAATTAATTGACCTCTTATATAATTCCCTCTTAATATTAAAAAGCTCTAAATCTTTATTTTCTTCAATTATTTTGGCTACTTCTGCTGTAATTAAGGGGGCTGCAAAACTATTGCAACAGCTACTTTCTCTAACTTCTCCAGAAATTGTTTTTAATGAATGTACTCCATTTGCGACAATTTCAATTCCATCAAAGCTATAAGGCATATAGTAATATTTATGAGGTTGTATATTGATATCATAATAGCACCTTACCCCTAGTACCATTGAAAGGGAAGCTGGATAAGTAAAAACATTCATGTTGTTGCAGGCAGCAACTATAATAACTCCATGCTTATAAGCTTTCATAACAGTCTTCTTAATTAGATCAAAGTCTCTAAAATTGATAGTTCCCAAGCTAAGATTTATAAGTCTAATATTATTATCTATGCAATAATCTATAGCTTTTATTAATTGAGCTTTATTACCTAGCTTTGTAGCCTCATTTAATATCTTTATACTCGAAATAGTAGAGTTAGGAGCATATTTTTTAATTATTGCTGCGCAGGTAGAGCCATGACTATATGCATACTTATCATATTGGATTCTTTCAATAACCTTTAATTCTGAATTAATCTCTATATTTTTTTCTAAAATTATTTCCTCATAAAAGGTTTCGTTAACTCCATCATCGATTATAGCTATGTGCACTTTATTATTTTTCATTTTAATTTTCATTCCACCTTTTTAAGCCAATATTATTATTTTTAGATTGTAGTTAGAGTATATAGGTGAGTTTTAAACTATTTTTTTTATTTCACCTTCTGATTTTATTATCTTGGATATTACCATATTAATCATTTTTATACAAGTATTTGCTTTAGGTTCGTTGCAATTTACATATTATGTGATATAATTTAGTTATTATACAATAATGTATAATATTAACAATAGGAGTTCGCTTTTTAAAAAGTGAATATGTTAATATTTTAAATACCAATAAAATTTTATTACTTCTACTTAAACAATGAATAATATTTGAATATATTCAGTAATCATATCAATAACTTGTAACTTATTTACACTACAATAGTTTCAATTTTCTCTGTAATCTTACACCCCCTACAAAACGTGTCAGGCTATCAATCATAAATCTACAATTTGCCATTTGAAATAATATTAGATTTGCTTTCTTATTAGTTCAGCGCGCGTAATATTAATAAGAATTCAAATAAATAAACCATTATTCAAAAGAATTTCGCGAATTTTTGAGTATTGGAAAAATTAATGAAAGTGAGTGAAAAAATATGAAAAAGTTAGGTAAAAAGTTAACTAATTCACACGAAACAATAGAGGCATACTATTGCGCTTATTGTAATGAATGTAGCACTTGTGGTTGTCCTACATGTTTTGGTAACATGACTCCAGCATCCGCTTCTAGTCAAGTAGCTGCTGGCAACAGTAACAGGTATAATTTAGCTAATAATATGCAGTTCTAAGATTATTCTATAAAGGTTGTTACAAGCTCATTTTATTTTGAGTTTGTAACAATACTACTCATTTTAAATATTAAGGGATGGTGAAAAATGAATAATAGACCATTTATTAATCTATTCAAAACTAGAGGAGCTTACTATGTTTATGATGTAAATAGAAACTCTATTCTAAGAACTGAAAAAAAAGTCTGGGAATCATTGAATCAAGATTGCAATGATGAAAAAACATATGAAAATAACACTATTAAAAATTTGAAAGAAAGAGGGTTTTTGTCTCCGAATAAAGTTGAAGGAATTGTACATCCGACCAATGAAATTATAGAAGATTACTTAAATAGCAAAATTTCAATGTTAGATTTTCAGGTTACACAACAATGTAATTTTAGATGTGAATATTGTTCATACTCTGGTGCCTATGAGAATAGAGTTCACTCAAATAAAAGAATGACTTTCGAATTAGCTAAAAAGGGTGTAGATTTTTTAATTGAACATTCTGTAGAGCAAAAACATGTTTATGTTGGTTTTTATGGAGGAGAACCACTAATTGAATTTGAATTAATTAAGAAAATAATTGAGTACATTAAGAAAAATGCTTATGGCAAGGATGTAAGATATACTCTCACTACCAATGCTACTTTACTTAATGAAGAAATAATAGATTTTTTATATAAAAATGACTTTACTATGACAATAAGCCTTGATGGACCGAAGGAGGTACATGATAAAAGTAGAAAGTTTGCCTTAAATAGTTGTGGAACCTTCGATAAGGTAATAGAAAAAATAAAATTAATAAAACAAGTTCATCCAGAATTTATGGAAAAGATTAGTTTTAATGCTGTTGTTGACCCAATGAAGGATATAAGCTGCGTTTGTAAATTTTTCGACAATTATGAAACAGTTAAGGAAGCAATGGTTATATACTCCGAAATATCTGAAAATTACACCAAAAAAGAGACAAGCGTGGATGAAAAATATTATCAGAATATTAATTATGAGTATTTTAAGCTGTTACTTTCAAAGCTTAATAAGTTTGATGAAAAGCGCACATCAAAGCTTGTTAGAAAAAGATTTCTTGATTTAGAGACCACATATAGATACTTACGTCCTACTGAAAAATTGCTAAAGTATATGCATCATGCTGGACCGTGTATTCCTGGTGCCCAGAGATTGTTTCTGAATGCAGATGGAGATTTTTACCCATGTGAAAGAGTAAGTGAGACCTCGGAGGCTGTAAAAATTGGTAATATTGAAAATGGACTTGATACGAATAAGGTATTAAATATATTAAATATTGGTAAAATTTCTGAAGAAAATTGCAAAAATTGTTGGGCAATTAGATTCTGCAGTCTTTGCATTGCAGCAATAGACGATGGAAATGGGGCTTCAAAGGAACTTAAGTTAAAAAGATGCCAGGTTGCTCGTAAAACGGCAGAAAATAAATTTATGGACATTTGTGCTTTAAAAGAGTTTGGTTATAAATTTACAAAAGGAAAGAATACAAACATAATATATCGATAGAATGTGAGGTGAAAAATATGCAAAAGGAAAAAGTAATGGTATATCCTTTTGATTTAGAATTTAGCCCTGTAATTCGACATGAAAATTTTTTGGATAGTTTTGAAATAGTTGAATTAGTGTCGCCTAAAGGCTGGGGTCTAGTTGGTAAAGATGCCTCTTTTGCGGATGGTGGAGATTTGCTTGAAATGATTGTAAAAGATGATTTCATGAAAGGCCTTGAAAAGTGTGATACTGTAATCTTTTCAGACTCTGAATACTATGAGGATATGGAAAATGATATTTATCTTAAAATGCAACAAGCAGCGCAAAGTAAAAAAAATATAGTAAGTTTTTTGAATCTTGAGGGGACTGAAAAAAAACATATATTGGAGTTAAGTAAAACTAATAATATCTATGCAAAATTTGTATGTAATATTGAGGATACAGAGAATAATTATTTAAGCGGTAGACAAATTTCAGAAATGAGTGAAGTAAAGTATAAAAATAATTCCTTTAATTTTGAATATATTCATAAAATTGAAACTCCTATAATTTTTGTAATGGGGCTTTTAGAAAGAATCAGTAAGTTTGAAATACAATTAAGCTTAAGAGATAAATTTCAGAAGATGGGATACAAGGTTTGCCAAATTGGTTCTAGAAACTATTGTGAGCTTCTAGGATTTCACTCATTTCCACATTTTATGCAAGTGAATTATCTATCAGAGGTTGATAAAATTACAATGTTCAATCATTATGTAAAGAAAATAGAAGATGAAGAAAGACCAGATGTAATAATCATTGGAATTCCAGGCGGAACAATGAAAGTAAATAATGAATTCACAAATAAGTTTGGTACTTATGCCTATGAGATTTCTCAAGCAGTAGAGCCTGATTATTTTATTATGAGTACTTCTTATGAAAAATTTAAGCCAGAGTATTTTGCAAATTTAAGTTTATCAGCAAAATATAAGTTTGGACATGAAATCGATTGCTTTAATATGGCAAATGTTCAAATAGACTGGAATAAGACCATTGAATTACTATATGATATTTACATTAAACTCGACAGTAATTTTGTAAGTAACAAGGTAGAAGAGTATTTGAACGAAAATATACCTGTATTTAACATATTTGATGCTAAGCATGTTGACGAAATTGTTAATAATATTATAGATAAATTAAGCAGTTATGCAGAAACTGAAATAATTTAACTACAAGGAGGGAAAGTCGTGGAAGAAAAAAATATAGAGTTTCATCGAGATAGGGTTTACGACACTCTAAAAAATATTTTCATGCAGAGATTTAGCATAGATATAGTGCAGCAAGAAGGTAAATTTTTAGATAAGCATCTTTTAGGTTGGGACATTGGATTGTCTGCTAGAGATTTACTTTATCTTTACTTTGATATTGAAAAAGAATTTGGTGTAACTATACCTGAAGATGATATTGCAGAAGGGAAGTTTACTACTTTCAATAACATAGTAGAAATGTTATGTAACATATTTGAAAAAAGTAGCAAGGAAGCAGTCTAAAGCTTATAGGATTACATTAATTTGAACATGAAATTTATGAAAAATACAAATAGGGTAACTTAAAAGTATTATTATTAGTCATATTGAAGTTTAAATTTTATTCTAAATTAAAGCACTAGTCTTTGATGGATTGGTGCTTATTTTGGTTTAGGACTATTGGCTTATGTTAAATTTTTCTTTTTAGAGTTATACTTAAATAAGTATATAAATCTTAATTAATGGGAGGGAAATTACAATGGATTATATTTTTGAATGGTTTATAGATATAAATCTGGTATTTTGAATTTAGGATAACTTCGGTGTTTGGTACTTATTTTTAAAGAGCAATAATTAACAGTATGAAAATAACTTTTTGTTTGTGATATAATTAATGGAGGGGAAGCATTGGCTTCTTTTTTATTTGTGATGAGGAGTTAGGTAGAAATAACAACTAAGGACTTTTGTAACTAAATTGTTAATTTTGTAATTGACAAGCATTTAGATTATTTAACTAAGGAGGAATCTAGATTTGAAATACATATTACGTCTTACTATTTATTTTGCGGGTTTATTTTTTCTCGCTATAGGAATAAATCTTGCTATAAAATCTAATTTGGGGGTATCACCAGTTTCAGCTCTTCCCCTAGCTATAAGTAATGTCGTGAGGGTTAGTCTTGGAACAGTGACGATTGCCGTTTACGCTTTCTATATTCTAGTACAGGTTCTCATTTTACGCAGAAAATTTAAATTAAAAAGCTTATTTCAAATATTTTTTAGTTTTGTATTTGGCTTTTTTGTAGATTTTGCGGCTGTCTTATTACATGGTATAGAAGTGAACAATTATTTGGGACAGGTATTATTGATGATTATAAGTATTACTACTGTTTCAATAGGAGTTGTAATGTTCATTACCATGGATATTGTACCAAATGCACCAGATGGACTTGTACTTGCCATATGTGATAAAACTGGAACTGATTTTGGCAAGATCAAGGTACTGTTTGACTGTGCCTCTGTAATTGCAGCCGCAGGGATATCCTTGGTGTTTATAGGTAATATTTCTACAATGCGTGAAGGAACTATAATTTCAGCTTTGCTAACTGGTAAAGTTATAGGTATAATTTCAAGACATTGTGCACCATGTCTTAAGAGAGCAGTATTTAATAACTTTAGTGAGTTACCCGAGGATATTGCGGCATAGCTGTGAGAGAAGTATTTATCTCTTATTTTTGTAGAAGTTATATTGACAAAAATGTGTGAAAACATTATTGAAAAACATTACAAGGATTGAATTATTATTTAATAAATTATAAAAAGAGGAGTGAAGGTTATGTTTAAAATAAATGATTACGTAGTTTACGGTGGAAATGGTGTATGTAAAGTATTAGGTATAGGAACTCCAAGTATAAATGGAGCTGATAAAGAAAGACAATATTACAGATTAAAACCTATATATGAAAATGGAAGTATTATATATACTCCCGTGGATAATGAAAAAGTTGTTATGAGAAGAATAATATCAAAGGAAGAAGCAAAGGCGTTGATAAATAATATTACTTCAATGGAAGTATTATACTTTGAAGATGATAAAATGCGTCAAGAAAAGTATAAAGAAGTTATGCATACATATGATTGTATGGAATTAATTAAAATAATTAAAACTTCTTATTTAAGAAAAGAAGAACGTTTGGCAGAAGGAAAGAGAAATACAGCAACAGATGATAAGTATCTAAAAATGGCAGAAGAATGTTTGTATGGAGAATTTGCAATTGCTCTTGATATGCCAAAAGATCAGGTTAAAGATTTCATAATACAAACAGTAGAAAATATGGGTAGTTAAAAAAAGTGAAGCTTATTACAATTTAATAATAAATAGAACTATCCATTATATCACCAGACTTTCCATAGATGTTATGATAATAATATGGAGGTGCAAATAGTATGGATAAGATATATAAAACATCAGAAGTAGCTAAAAAAATTGGGGTACATTCCAATACTGTACGTTTGTACGAAGATCTTGAATTAATACCAAAAGTAAATAGATTAGCAAATGGATATAGAGTATTTAATGATTATCATATTGAGCAGTTTAAACTTGCTAGAACTGCTTTTAAAGTAGAAGTTTTACAAAATGGACTTAGAAAGAAGATAATAAATGTTGTTAAACTATCTGCAAAGGGGCAGTTTCAAGAAGCAATTAACTGTACAAATGATTATATAAATCAGATAAAGCAAGAGCAAAAAAATGCGGAGGAAGCCATAGAAATTTCAAAAAAGCTTTTAGTAGGAATGGATGCTAAAGATAATAGTATATTTTTTACAAGAAAGGAGACTTCAGGCTATCTTCAAATCACAATGGATACATTAAGAAATTGGGAGATGAATGGGTTACTTAATGTTAAGAGAAGGCAGAATGGGTATCGAGTCTATACTGAAAGTGATATTAATAGACTTAAGATAATACGTACCTTACGTTGTGCTAATTATTCCCTTTCAGCAATTTTAAGAATGATTAATGCTATGTCAGAAAGTAAAGAAATTGATATTAGAGAGGTAATAAATAAACCAAAAGAGAATGAGGATATTGTTACGGCATGTGATAAGCTTATTACGTCCTTAAATGATGCAGAAAAAAATGCAAATATTATATTAGGGCAATTAGAAGCTATGAAAAACCAATTTAATATAAACTCTACACTTTAACACCAGACTTTGTGCTGGTGTTATTCTTTTATCAAAAGGAGGTAATAACATATGGAAGTAATAAAAGTTCAAAATCTTTATAAATCTTATGGGGAGGTTCAAGTGCTAAAGGATGTTAGTTTAACAGTAAAGAAAGGAGAGGTATTTGGATTACTTGGGGCTAATGGTGCAGGGAAGAGTACTACCATAGAGTGTGTTTTAGGTACAAAGAGTTTTGATGATGGACAGGTATCTGTCCTAGGTATGAATCCTCAAAAAGAAAGAAAACAGTTATTTCAGAAGGTTGGAGTTCAGTTTCAGGAATCCAATTATCAAGATAAGATTACAGTAAAAGAGTTGTGTGAAGTAACGGAAGTTCTTTATAAAAATCCATTGGAGCACAATAAATTATTAGAGCAGTTTGGTCTTCAAGATAAGGTTGAAAATTTAGTAAGTGAGTTATCTGGGGGTGAAAAGCAACGATTATTTATTGTTTTAGCATTAATATCCAACCCAGAGGTAGTATTTTTAGATGAGCTTACAACAGGATTAGATGTAAAGGCAAGGAGAGATGTGTGGAAGTGCTTATTAAATTTAAAGAAGCAAGGACTTACAATCTTTTTAACATCTCATTTCATGGATGAGGTTGAAGTTCTATGCGATAAAATATGTATTTTAAAAAATGGAGTGATAGATTTTTCTGGAACAGTTGAAGAAGCAGTGGCACTGAGTCCATATGAAAAATTTGAGGATGCTTATTTATGGGTTATAGGGGAGGAAGTGGATGATGAAGATATTTAAAACAATGTTAAAAACTGAATTAAAGTTATCACTAAGAGGCATGGATATGTTCATTTTTGCAATCTGTATGCCAGTGATAGTAACTGTTATTTTAGGTGTTATTTATGGCAATAAACCAGCATTTTCTGGAGCAAATTTTACATTCATGGAACAATCCTTTGCTGCTGTATCAACTATTGCAATATGTGCAGGTGGTGTCATGGGTTTACCATTAGTATTATCTGAGTATCGGCACAGAAAGATATTAAAAAGATTTAGAGTAACACCAGTTAGTCCATCTATGATTTTAGTAGTTCAAGGAGCAATCTATGCTTTATACGCTATTGTTTCATTAATTCTTGTTTATTTGACAGCAAAAATATTTTTCAAGTTTGAATTTAGAGGTTCATGGATAAACTTTTTAGGAGCATATACACTAGTAATGCTATCAATGTTTAGCATTGGATTTATGGTTGGAGGAATAGCGAAAAATATTAAAATGGCAAGTGTTATTGCAAGTATTTTATACTTTCCTATGCTTATATTCTCAGGAGCAACACTACCATATGAGGTTATGCCAACAGCACTTCAAAAAGTAGCAGATGTATTACCGTTAACTCAGGGAATAAAACTTTTAAAAAGTGCAGCACTTAATTCAAACATGAATAACGTAACATCACCAATTTTAGTTGTAAGTATACTTGCTGTAATATGTATTGGGGTATCAATTAAGTTTTTTAGGTGGGAGTAATTTTAAATTAATAAGGAATCGTATAAAGAACTGGTGACTGAGGATAGTGAAATAAATGATTAAAATGAGTTAAGAACATTTTTTAAATAATGATATATAGGGCAAAATAAGTTTTAACTTGATTTAATAAAGTAAGAACTTAGCTAGTTAATACTAAGTTCTTATTTTAAAGATATAAATAAGCATTTGTGCTACTCTTCCTGAATACAAAAAAGGTTAAGCATAATAGTGGTTACTTAATATGATAAGGATTGTCTCCTTTAAAAATGTTATAAATTGCTACTTATTAAGCATAGTTCAGTGTATCAAAATAATTAGAAATAGTTGATAAGAATACCTTCATAGCTGGAGACATCCATCTGTTTTTGTTGAAGATTACCTGTGTGTATAAAAGAATATTACAGTCAGTTACTAAAATTTCATTAATAGTATGATTTTTTAGATTTTCCTTCAAGTTGAATTCTGGCAGTAGTGAAATGCCAAGCCCATTTTTTACATAGTCAATGATTGTATTAGTGCTACCAATATCTAGTAAGCAGTTTGCAGTTAACCTTTGAGCTGCAAGAAACTCTTCAAACACTTGACGATAATTACATCCCTTCTCTGTTAGTATAAACTTTTCTTTAGCTAGGTCTGATAGATAAACATGCTCATTTGACATAGGATGTTTAGGTGAGCAGAAAAAAAGAATTCTTTCTTCTTTTTCAAAGGGAACTTCCCAATTAGAATTAAATACTTTCTGATCTAGTAGAATAATAATATCTAATAATCCTTTCTCTAGCATTTTCATCAATTCTAAAGTCGTGGCAATTTTTACAATAAGACTAACATCGGGATAGGTTTCCATATATTCCTTAATTATATTTATGTATTCTGAAACACTTAGTGATTCTAAAATTCCAATGTGTAGTTCACCACTAGGCTCATTCATATGACTAATAGATTGTATAGCTTCCGCTTCATACTTTACCAATTTATTTGCATAAGTAAGAAATTCATGTCCCTTTTGGGATAAACTAATTCTTTTACCTTTACGTTCAAAAAGAGGAACTCCAAGTTCTTCTTCCAACTGTTTCATTTGAAGAGTTACTGTAGACTGTGCATATCCTAAACTTTCGCCAGCTTTTGAAAAACTATTCATTTCAGCAACCTTAATAAAGGTTTTCACATTTCTAAGTTCCATTTCATCACTCCAATATCAGTTTTTTTAATATAAGAATTCATATATTTCAATTTTACTAATAATTAAACCTATGATAATATGAAATCTCTATGAATGCAAGTGCTAATTCTATGTTTTATTCATGAAAATAATATAATTTCAATACATAGAATCCACAACATTTAAACTACTTAAAATGGAGTTGACTTAATTATGAAACAAAAATTTAAAATGAACACAATGGCTTTATTTACGATATTACTTTGGGCATCTGCTTTCCCAATGACCAAAGTAGCTATGACACACTATACACCCAATTTATTGAGTTTTATTAGGTGTACTGTAGCATCTATTCTACTGCTAATTATTGGATTATCTAACCGCATCAGAAAACCGCGAAAGAAGGACATGTTCTGGTTTTTACTGTCTGGTGGTTTTGGATTTACTATGTACATGATTTTATTTAATAACGGTATCCAGACCCTGACTTCTGCGACTTCCAGTATAATTATCACAACTACTCCAATTATGACTACAGTGGTTGCGTCCAAGCTCTATGGAGAAAAGATTAAGAAGGTAGGGTGGTTAGCCATAGCGTTGGCCTTTTTAGGAGTTCTGATTCTTATGTTATGGGATGGTGTAGTATCTATTAATATCGGTCTAATCTGGACTGTTGGTGCTGCAATTGTTTTTTGTTGTTACAATATTTTAAACAGAAAACTTTCGTATATAGGGTATACGGCTTTAGAGATTGTTACATATAGCATGATTTCTGGTGCGATTTTACTTGCACTGTTCTCTATCCAAGAAGTGGGGCAGATAATGACTTCCGAACCAAGTCATGTTTTATCTGTTATATATCTTGGAATAATGCCTAGTGCAATTGCTTACCTTTTTTGGGGGAAAGCTATGTCCTTGGCAGATAAAACAAGTGAAGTAACTAATTTTATGTTTTTTATCCCATTATTTTCTACCATGTTGGGATTTGTTTTATTGAAAGAAATTCCTAATATGGGTACTTTCATAGGAGGAGCTGTTATAATTTTAAGTGTCTTAATATTTAATCTAAAAGGCAAATAAGAAATATATAAGGGTTATTTATTAAACAATTATAAAAGAAGAAATATAATAGTTGCAAAGTAATTTATATTAGGATTTAGGATAATTTCTTTTTAAAGTGTTGACCCTGACATCACGTCATAGTGTAATATAAAGATAGAGCTTGAATATATTAACAAAATCTATAGCCGGCAAGATTCTTAAAAAATATTTTAAAGCTCTAAAATTAAGCTTTGAGGTGTAAATAGTGAAAACAGTAAAACAAATTTCGGATTTGACAGGAGTAAGTGTACGTGCGCTACATTATTACGATCAAATAGGGTTATTAAAACCAAGTGAAATTACAGAGTCAGGATATAGACTTTATGATGATGAAGCTCTTAAAACTCTGCAACAAATTCTATTTTTTAAAGAGCTTGACATACCTTTAAAAGATGTTAAAGAGATAATGCTAAGTCCTTATTTTGATAAGATGCAAGCATTAAAAAATCAGCAAAAACTACTCAAGTTAAAAAGAAAAAGATTGGATGGATTAATTGAGCTTATAAATAAAACATTAAAAGGGGAGGGGACGATGAATTTTAGAGAATTTGATATGAGTGAGTATTATAATGTGTTGGAAGAATTTAAAACAGAACATGAGGATAAGGTGATTAAAGTTTATGGTAGTTTAGATAAATATAATGAACTTATTGAAAAATGCAAATCTAAGGAAGATGAAATCGCTAAAATAGCTATAAAGAAATATGGAAGCATTGAAAAATATGCTGAAGCTGTAAAGAAAAATCTTAATAGTGGTGTTATAACCTTAGAAGAAAAGTTTGGTAAGTTTAAAAAAGATTTCTTAGAAGATAAGCATCCTAAATTAAAAGAATTGTATAGAAAGCTCACATCTGATTTAAGTAAAGATCCTTCTTCAAAGGAGATTCAACAAATTTCTAAAGAGATAACAAATATAGCTAAAAAAGATTATGAAGTTTTCCGAATGGAGAATGGAGATGATCATTGGTACTATATGGTGAAGATTTACTTAATATTTCCAGATTGGATAGAAAAAGTTGATGAGAAATATGGGGAAGGTGTATCTAAATTTATTGGAGAGTCTTTAAAAAGTTATTTGGGAGATAAGCAACCTAAATTAGAAGAACTATATAAAAAGCTTACATCTGATTTAAGTAAAGATACTCATTCAAGGGAGATTCAACAAATCGTTGAACAAATATCATGTGAAACTGAAAAGAATCACGAATTTTATAAAGTGGATATGGGAGAAAATTATTGGGAGTATACAGCAGAGCTTTATTTAAAAGAACCTATTTATATAGAAGTAAACGATAAGAAATATGGAAGTGGTGCATCCAAATTTATTGGAGAAGCTTTTAAAATTTATTCTGAGAATAGAAAATCTTGAATTTAGAACTATGAATGATTTGACATAGAGGTAGATATTTTTTTATTAACTAAAGAGAGAAAGTTAGCTAAAGTTATTGGTGGGTAAATAACTGATTACTAAAGTATAATTAAAAAAGTTAATGAAAAGTATAATTAAAATAAGTTAAAAAAATTTTGAGAGATAATGCTGTATAGAGTAAAATAAACTTTCAACTGATTTAATACAATAAGAACTTAGTTAATAAACACTAAGTTCTTATTACAAAAAAATAAGCAATTAATTTAGTTTTTCTAAGTTATAATAAATTTTAATTATTAAATAGTTCATCACCACTCTTGAAATCAAAGCCAGGATGATGATCAAATTTGACTGCTCCAACGGATGCTTTACCTTTTACTGCCTTACTAACAAGTGCTATTCCTTCATTTCCGAATCCAGCACAAAGTTCTATTGCCTTAACTCCTTGATTAACTAGTTCTTTAGCAACATGAACAGCTTCATTATAATTTTTTACACCAATTACGGTTAGATTTACAACAGGAGTTTCAATTAGAGATTTGTGAGTTGTGTAATCAACCTCTGGCGCTACAAAAATAAATGCTGCATTAACTTTCATAGATAACTACCACCTTTCTTATATACTTTAAATAAGTTTTATTTATTTTTAAGCACAAATATATGGTAGCATATTATAAAAAAAAATAATTGTAAGATATTGCTCATTTTCTTACAAGATTTTTTTTATAATCTTGAATAGATATGCCCATCTGTCTTTTGAATATTTTACATAAATGACTTGAATCTGATAAATTTAAGTTAACAGCTAAATCAGTTTCAGATTTAACATCAAAAACTTCTTTTCTTATAACTCTCATTTTTGACTGAATATAATACTGATAAGGAGTCACACCCATTTCTTTTTTAAAGATCCGAATTAAATGGAACTTTGATAAATAAAATGATTTTGCTAGAGTGTCTAAATCAAAGTTTTCTGTTGCATTCTTTTTTATATATTCGCAAATTGATAATACAGTTTCATTTGGTTGATTTTTTTCTATCAAAGAGTTGTTAGTTATAGTATTATTAATTAATTTGAGAATGGAAGTCAAAAGTTGAATTTCATCATTATTTTCTCTAAAAGTATCACATAAAGTCAATATTTCATCATTAGATTGTAGTGTAAGAAAATATTTATTAAAATGAAGATTTTCTATTTGTTTTTTTAACTCATTTTTAAAACATATAGTTATGTAATTATATTGGGAATTTGTAGTTATAGAGATCCCAGTATTGGATGGAAGAATAAAAAGCATAGGTTCCTTTAATAAACATTTGCTATTATTTATAGTAAATAGTGCGGACCCTTTAGTAATAGCTCCGACACAAAAACACTCATGACTATGAAGAGGAAAACAGTGGCTACTTTCTCCATATAATATTTCTACTGAACCTTTCTCATAAAATTTAATAATATTTTTCATACTATATTTCTCCTAATTTAAAATGGTGTACATTACAATAATAGAAAAATATAAAAAATAATACAATACATAATTAATAATGTAAATATATAAAGTAGGATTTATTAATACTAGAATTTCTAGGTTTAATTACAATAAAAAACATTTGGCATATATGTACATAAAGTTAATAATTTTAGTTATTGGTGATACTTAGTTAATGTTATTTATATATGCTGAAATAGTATTCCGAAATAATAAAAGATTAGATGATTAATAGGAAAAGAATCCTAGGTGTATTATAATAATACATATTTAAGAAATTTATATTTGTAATTTATTCTGGAGGTATATTAGTGTTTAAAATTGGGGAGTTTTCAAAGTTAACTCAAGTGTCTATTAGAATGTTAAGATATTATGATGAGATTGGATTATTAAAACCAGCAAAAGTTGACTTATTTACAGGATATAGAATGTATTCTGCAGAACAGATACCAATATTACAAAAAATTATTTTATTAAGAGATACTAAATTCACTACGGTAGAAATAAAAGATATAATACAAAGATGTAATGAGGTAAGCATATTAGACGAATTAAAAGAAAAGAAAATACAGATTAATAATGAAATAGCTAAAGAAAAACAACGGATAGATAAGATAGATAGTGCAATAAAAGAAATTGAAGAGGAAAAATTCAAAATACATTGTAATATAAACTTTAAAAAGGTAGATAGTACTTTAATTCTATCTACAAGAGATATAATACCAACATATTTTCATGAAGGAATTTTGTGGGAGAGGTTATGTGATTTTATTAGAAGAGAAAACATTTCTATAAAGCAGGATATGTATGATAATATTGCTTTATATCATGATATAGAGCATAAGGATGAAAATGTGGATGTTGAAGTTGGAGTGGTTGTGAATAAAATCGGAGAAAATAAGGACGGATTTATATATAGAGAAGTTGAACCTGTTACTAAGATTGCTTATGCAATGGTATATGGTCCTTATAATAATTTAGCAAGAGCATATGAAGATTTAGCATATTGGATTGAAAGTCATAATGAGCATATGGCGAATAAACCTTCTAGGCAGATATGTCATATATCTGGTGAGGATGTAGATGATCCAGAAGAATATCTTACTGAAATACAAATTCCATTAGAATAATTATATTGACTCTCACATCATGTGAGGGTCTATTATCTATTTATAATATAAATAGGAGGTATTCATTATGGAATTAAAAGAAATTGGTAAAATCAAAACTGAAGAAGAAAATATGTTTATTCAAATTAATAAGGAGTATATAAAAGGCTTGCAAGGATTAGAAGGCTTTAGTCATATTGATGTACTATGGTGGTTTGATAAATGTGATAATAGTAATAGTAGAAGTGTTTTAGAAGTTAAGAAGCCATATAAGAATTCACCTGAAAAGTTAGGGGTTTTTTCAACTAGATCTCCTGAAAGACCTAATCCAATAGCGTTGTCTGTCACTCAGGTAACACATATCGATTATGAAAAAGGGATAATTTATATTACTTATATTGATGCAATGAATGATAGTAGTATTTTAGACTTGAAACCTTATACTCCAAGCTTAGACAAAGTAGAGAAACCTTATGTTCCACAATGGTGTAGTCATTGGCCTTTGTGTTATGAAAAGTCTGGAGATTTTGATTGGCAAAATGAGTTTTTATTTTAATAAAGATTAAATATATTATATAAATTTATTTTTGTAAAATATTCAATAAGAATGAGGAGTACGAGAAATCAATACTCCTTATTTTTAAAATTTTATAATATAAATATCACACTTTATATAAAGGCAACATATATTCTTAGCACAGGGAAGGAGTGAAAAAATATTGGAAAACTATTTAGAATATTAATTTACAATATTTATTACTTAAGAATATTTAAGTATGCTGATAATTTATTTTATAGGTGCCTTTTATATAACTTAAATCAAATCATCTAAACCATTAACGGTAGCTTGTTCATCTTCATCAATAGGAATGATTATACATTTTTGACCGTCAATTATTTGAGATTTTATTTTAGGTATCTTTTCAGGCTTCACTTGAAGTATAACATCATAATTAGGAGTAAGGTTATTACCATCCTCATTAATAGTTTGAGACTCTTCAAGGTTATGTTCTAAAGTGTCAGTTAAAATCATATTATCATTATTAGTTTCTGTAGAAAATTGAGCTTCATTATCCACAGCAGTCTCTTGTTTAACTTCCTCAAGCCTAGCTTGAAGTACTTGTACTTGTTTCTCAAGTTGTTCTTCCCTTCTTCTTTGGGCGTTTGCCTTAAGTGCTTTGGAATCAATTAAATGTTCTGCTAAAGGTATATCCTCACCAAAACTTTCTACATAAGATTTTTCAATTTTAGTAGTAGCTTCTTCAGGAACACCACTTTCTACTAAAAGATTTTGTATATCTTTTTGTGTTAAGGTTATAGGTTCACTATCTGGATCATCATATATTTCGTTATATTCATCTATCATTGTATTAAGGTTTTCTTGCACTTCCATGAAAATTTTCTCAGCTTTTTCTTCATCAGCACTAATAGAATCTTTGATAATTGATTGGAAGGTTTCCTTTTGGATAGTGGCAGTTTGTTTTGCAGAGCAACCTAAAGCAGCTTCCATTAATTCAGGATGAGGATCTTTTGCATTTTTAGTGTAATACATAACTGAGTTAACATCCGAACTACGGTTAATAAAAGCAGGGAATACAAAGCCAAGAGTTGGGGTTTCTACTACCCAATCTCTAATACGGGCCTTTATTTTCTGTTCTTCTTCGAAGTATCTAAGTCCAGGATCTGAAAGGGAAACAGGACATATTGCACACAGAATATATTCATATACTTCTTCAGATTCATCTATCTTAGCGTTATCAGTAGTCTTAGTAATAACATCATAAGCATCATGAAAAACTAGTATTAAAAAATTACCAGTATAGTCATAACTATTTATAATGGATTCGTAAAAATCTTCAAGCAGATTATCATCCTTTAGTTGGCTCTTTTTTAGCTGCATAAGAGAAATCTGTTTTTCATTTTCAAGATTTTCATTAAGTGGAAAGTTAAGTTCTAAAATATTATTACCAATAGTTCCAGATAGGATTTTTTTAGCAATTTCTAAGTACTTAAAGTACTCATCTTCATCTAAGTTTAAAAAGGTTTCTCTAAAAGTTAAAATAATATTTTTTTCACCATTAACATAGCAACCACACATTTTAGTGAAGGTGCAATGATCTTTCTTAAAACGTTTTTTTAACTCAAGTATATCTTTTTTTCTCATATATAAACCCCCATCTAGTTTTTTCAATTTTATAGACATTAATTAATACATTATTAAGTATAATATTTTTTTTATATTAATTAAAGATTTTATTAAGTAAATTTAAATTAGATTATGTGTTTATATATTCTTTAGAAAGTCATATTTTAACTGCAGTATAATATTTGTTATAATATAGAGAGATTATAGAATATAATAGATGAGGAACGAAAAGATATGACAATGGAATTAGAAAGATACTATAATAAGTTTTGTGAGGACAAAAGGTTAATAAGAAAATATGGACAAGTTGAGTACATAACTTCTATGAAATACATTCATGAGTATTTAGATAATAATGAGAATGCAAAAATCTTAGATGTTGGTGCAGGGACTGGAAGATATTCTGTGCAATTAGCAAATGAAGGATATGATGTTACTGCAATTGAACTTGTGAAGCATAATTTAGGTGTTTTAAGGTCAAAAGGAAGTACAGTAAAAGCAATGCATGGAACAGCGTTAGATTTATCAAGATTTTCAGATAATACTTTTGATATGACATTGGTGTTTGGACCAATGTATCATTTATATAAATTTGAGGATAAAGTAAAAGCGCTACAAGAGGCGAAAAGAGTAACGAAGGTTGGCGGTTTTATATTAGTAGCATATTGTATGAATGAATATAGTGTATTAACATATGGATTTAAGGAAAATAATATTCGTGCATCTATTGATAATGGTAAACTTGATGATGAATTTCATATTATATCAGAACCTAAGGATCTATATGATTATGTAAGGACTGAGGATATTAATAAGTTGAATGATGAAGTTGGTATTCAAAGAATAAAATTAATTGCGGCAGATGGACCAGCCAATTATATGAGACCTGTTTTAAATGCTATGGATGATGATACGTTTCAACTATTTCTTGACTATCATTTTGCAACATGCGAAAGAGCAGACTTGTTGGGAGCAAGTGGACATACATTAGATATTTTAAGAAAAGAATAAAGAAAAACATAATAAAAATTTATAATGATTATAGGAAAAGATTTTAGTAAATGGATTATTGCCTAGTGCTTATTCTTATAAATTTGCTAAAGTATTAGTAAAAGAAGAAGACCTCAAAAGGAGTTCCAATTATTTTTGAGGTCTTTTTTTATATATAATATTTTTTAATTATATAATTTAATAAAATTTATTATTAATAGGAAATATTTATAAAGAATTATATAATTTTATAGTTCAGCTATGACTCTAGATGTAAGACCTGTTGTACCCTTTATATTAAGAGGAAAAGTATACATAGTAAAAGAGTTATCCTTAGCATTTGACCATAATAGATCAAGATTATTTATGTTTTCAACAATAAAAACATTTCTATCTGCGCAATACTGATCAACATATCTGTGTTTGGAACCTTTTTTAATTCCAGGTGAATCTATTCCTATTAAACTGACTTTTTTATCTATTAAATAATCAATTAGTTCTATTGAAAGTTCTGGATGATTGTTTAAGTATTCGGTTGTTCCATAACCTTTCTCTTTTAAGTAGCCAGTATAAAAAATAATAAAGTGATTTTCTTTAATCTCGTTTAGATTAATATCATTTAACGAAATTTCACTATTTCTTATGTGAGATACATTGAATATTTTTCCACTCCTATTTATATAATCAAGAGGGAAATTTTTATCCATAATATCAAAATGGGTTCCTATATGACCTAAAGCTCCAAAAGCTTTGTCCTCATTTATTGCTTTCTTAAGACTTGAAGAAAGTATTTCCTTACTAATTTCTAATGTTAAATCAATTTTCATTTTTAAAACCTCCATTAAATTTATCATGGTTTCCTAGGAAACTATACAAATAATATCATAGAATGGTTTCCTTGTAAACTAAAATGATGATATTGAATAAAAATTTTTTTAAACTATAATATATATTGTTAACTAAGAAACTAAAAGGGAGGTAGATTTATGACAATGGATTATAAAGTTGATAACTCAGAAGAATTGTTTGAAAAAGTTATTTCTTTTATAAATCATGTAACTGATTCAGAGAAAAATAAAGAGAGTAATTTAATTCAAGCAATTTTAAATATAAAAGAGGATGAAGAAGAAGTTAAAAAGGAATTTAATAAAATATCAAAAGATGATATAAGGGACATATCATTATCAGAGTTTCATGTTATTGAGTGTATAGGTAAAAATAATATGCCTAATAATATATTTATAGCAAGAGAGCTTGATATGACTAAAGGTGGTATATCAAAAATAAATTCCAAGCTTCTTACTAAGGAAATTATTAAAGCAAAGAGGGTAGAAAATAATAAAAAAGAAATTTATTATAGCTTAACAGACAAAGGTATAGCATTGTTTAAATTACATGAATATTTTCACAAAAAAGAACGTCAAAAGTTAATTGAAATTTTTAATACGTATAAAGAAGAAGAAGTGACTGCTATTTTCAAATTTATAGATGATTTAAAAAAGGTTATATAGAAAATAGATTCTAGATATTGTAGAAAATGAGGAAAACTTTAGTGATAGATTTAAAGGAATAATTATTGAACCCAACAAAGGAAATAAATCTAGAGCATTAAAAATATCACAGGTGATGAAATTTCGATTTCAAATTTAGCACACTAAGGAGAAAAATAAAATTAAAAAATTAAAGAGAAAGGAAAGTTATATGAGTATATATAAGACTGATTACTTAAAGAGTGTTTCAAGCTTCTAGCAAAAACTGCGGTAGATAAGACTGTTTTGTTAGAAGCTATTTAATGAATTAGAAAATTTAATAGAATGGGGTTGTGCAGTTTTTGCTTCATTATTTACGTTGATTATATAGTAGATAGGAGCAAATAATATGAAATATAAGAAAGCACAAGATATATTACCACAAGATTTAGTAAATAGACTTCAGGATTTTGCTGATGGAGTATATTTATATATACCTAGGAAAGAGGGGAATAAGAAATCTTGGGGAGAAGATAGTGGTACTAAAAACCTTTTATATGAAAGAAACGAAAGAATTTACCAGGATTTTAAAAATGGGTTAACGATAAAACAATTAGCTCATAAATATTATTTAGTTGATAATAGCATAAGAAGAATAATAAAAGAATATACAAGAAATATATAATTTAAAGGGAAAAGATATTTGTTTTAATGCAAATATCTTTTTTATATTAAACATAAATAGTACAGGTTTATTTGTGAGTTATGTATAGATGTATAGATAATGATAAAATTTATATATAGCAAATTATATAAGGAGGTCTAGTTAATGAGAACAAATAAATATGATGATAAAGATTTTTTTGATGAATATAAGAAGATGAATCGTTCAGTAAATGGTCTTAAAGGTGCTGGAGAGTGGCAAATGTTTAGGAAAATGATTCCAGAATTAGAAGATAAAAAAGTTCTAGATTTAGGATGCGGATTTGGATGGCATTGTAAGTATTGTATTGAAAATAAAGCTAAATTAGTTGTAGGAGTTGACTCATCAGAAAGAATGCTAGAAGAGGCCAAGAAAACTAATACAGATGTATCAATAGATTATATAAAAAGTGAAATAGAACACATAGAGTTTCCAAGAAATTATTTTGATGTTGTAATAAGTTCGTTGGTGTTTCATTATATAGAAAACTTTAATGACATTTGTAAAAAGGTATATGAATGTATGGTGCCAGGTGGAGATTTTATATTTTCTGTAGAACATCCTATATTTACAGCTTATGGAAATCAAGAGTGGTATTGCGACGAATTAGGAAATAGGGTACATTGGCCAGTAGATAGATACTTTGATGAGGGGATTCGTAAGGCTAATTTTTTAGGAAAAGAGGTAATTAAATATCATAAAACACTAACTACATATATTAATACTTTGCTAAATTGTGGCTTCAAGGTAAAAGAGGTTATTGAACCAAAGCCACCAGAAGAAATGCTAAGAGATGATAGAGATATGCAAGATGAGTTACGTAGGCCTATGATGTTACTAATATCAGCGAGAAAAGATAAGTAAGTTCAAGTTATGTGGATGTTGAAGTACTATGTTTAAGTATTAATAGCCAAAAAGATAAATAATTAAATCTCTAAGTAGAGAAAAAAAGTGGCAGATGGGATTTACAATGTAGCATGTATTATTTAATAAGAATATGCTTAAAATAAATTTAATGTATAATAAAAAAGTGCAATATGTATTAAAAGTAGTAAGAGGATATTTGGGGAGGGGTTATGAGAAAGAGAATACTTATAGTTACAATGGTTTTGATAATAGTTTTTACATTTATTAACTATGGGGAGAATACAAATGCTAAAGTTATAGAGTTGCAAGATATTAGGGTTGGAATGGTTACGGATTCGGGTACTCTTTATGATAATTCATTTAATCAATCTACTTGGGAAGGTATACAAAAAGCAGCCAAAGAATTTAATTTAGATAGTACATATTTCAAACCTATTGAGCCAACGGAGAGTTCATTTATTCAACAAATTAATAATTTAATTGATTCTGGATACAATCTTATAGTAACTCCAGGAGTTAGATTTGAAAGTACTATATTTAAGGCTCAGAACCAATATAAAAATGTAAAATTTATAATAGTAAATACAGTACCAACAGATAAGGGAAAAGTATATGTAGCAGATAATACAGTTGCAATATTACTTTCAGAACATGAGGCTGGGTTTTTAGTAGGGGTAGCAACAGCCATTCAATTAAAGGATGGAAAGGTAGGCTTTATAGGTGGATTAGAGGTGCCAACAGTGCAAAGATTTAATTGGGGATTTCAGCAGGGCATAAAATATGCAAATAAAAATTTTGGGACTAAGATTGAAATAAGCCCAGAAGATGTTGTTTATACAGGTTCATTTACTAATTCTACTGAGACTCAAAAATTAGCAGCAGAAATGTATAATAGAGGTGTTAGGGCTATATTTGTTAAAGCCAGTGAATCAGCAATAGGTGCTATAAATGAGGCTAAAAAGAGGGCTTTTTCAGGGAAGGAAGCTTGGATAATTGGAGTTGAGAGAGATCAGTATGATGAGGGTATATATATGCCTAGAAAATCTGTTATTTTAACTTCAGCAATTAGAAAATTAGGTGATGCTACCTATGAGGTTATTAAAGATTCAGTAGAAGGTAAATTTCCTGGAGGAAAAACATTAATATATGATACTAAAAATAATGGCGTAGGTATACCGGAAAAGAATCCTAATTTAAGTGAAGAAACTATTAAAAAAGTTAATGAAGTATATGAAAAAATAAAATCAGGAGAGATAAAAATATCTCCAGAAAAAGATGGTTTAATAAAATAAAATACATAATTATTAAGTATTATATATTATGTATTTCTAAGTATTAATTTTATGAATTAACAGAATATTTAATTTAGAAGAGTAGAAGTTTGATTAAATTTCTACTTTTTTTATTTGAAATAAAAAATTTTGAAAAAATTTTGATATGTTGACTTTTTTAGGGTTACAATCGTTATAGTGTATGAAACGTTTCGGAGGTGATAATAGTGGATGATACTAAATTAATATTAGAAATAAAAAATGGTAAAGTGCATTTGTTTGATGAACTGATAAAAAAGTATTATGAAAAAGTATACTACTATTGTTACAGGCATTTAGAAAATAAGCAGGCTGCACAGGATTTAACACAGGAAGTTTTTATGAAGGTAATAAAAAGTATTGAAAATTATAAGCATTACGGAAAGTTTGAAAATTATCTTTATGTAATAGCGGGAAACTTATGCAAAGATTTTTATAAAAAGGAGTCACGATATATTTTAAAGGAAGTAGAGGAGGGAACTTCAGAAGAAGAAATTTCTAGGTTAGAAGATAAAGTGATGATTAAAGAAGTGTTAAATAAGCTTTCAAAAGAAGAACGTGAAATAGTAATACTAAGGTTTTATCATGATTTAAAAATCAAAGATATTGCTAAAATTATGAATTCTGGTATTTCTATAACGAAGTATAGATTGAAAAAAGCAATGAAGATAATCGGTGAGAATATGAAAGGAGGACAACTATGAATAATAAGGAAAGAGAAATAAAAGAAATGTTAAATAAGTATTCTGTACCTAGTTATGATAAGGATGCACCTATGAAAGTAATTGAATTTATTCATGAGAATTCTTTAAGCATACCAAAGTTTAGAACAAGTAATAAGCAGTTCGTTATATCACAAATTGGTTTTATCAGAAAAAGAACATGGGCTCTTCAACTTATAATTTTAGGATTTCTATGTTTAGGTTTTTATAATGTAGGAACTGGAGACGTTTTAAACTTTAGAACTTTTTCTTTAATGTCAATTTTAGCTCCTCTTTTACTGATTATTAATGTTGAGGAAATATCAAGAATTTACAATAAGAGTATGTTAGAAATCGAATTTTCAACAAGGAATTCAATTAAAAAAGTTTTAGTTACTAGGATGCTTATATTAGGAGTTGTAGATTGTATTTTACTAATAATTATGATGATATTTGCAGGCAATTTAACTAATGTAAGTATACTTAGAGTTATTATGTACACACTTGTACCTTTTAATTTTGTATGTATAGGGTTTATGAAGCTTATGAATTATTTTAAAGGAAAAGAACTTAATTATGCATGTATGGCTTATAGTGTTTTATTAATAGCAGTTCTTCTTTTTGCAAGAGTTGATGATTTAGGAATTTACACACAAGAATTTATAACAGGTTGGATTTTAATATATGTTGTGACTACAATTATGTTTTCTGTTGAAGTGAAAAAAGTGATAAGGCGACTAGAGAATTTTGATGATGTCATTAAGGAGGCTATTATATGAATTTAACAATAGAGAAACTAACAAAAAGATATGGCAATAAACTTGCAGTAGATGAACTTTCTTTAGATTTAAAGGAAGGAGTATATGGTCTTTTAGGTGCTAATGGTGCTGGGAAAACTACTTTAATGAGAATGATTTGTGGAGTGTTAACTCCGAGTGAAGGAGAAGTTAAAGTAGATGGTAAAAATAATATTGATATGGGGGAGGACTATAGAGAGCTTATAGGATATCTTCCTCAGGACTTTGGGTATTATCCTGATTTTACAGCAAAGGAATTTATGTTATATGTAGCATCTTTAAAAGGGTTAATGCCAGGTTTTGCAAAAGAAAAAACTAAAGAATTATTAACTATGGTCGGCTTAGAGGCCGTTATGAATAAAAAAATTAGAACTTTTTCAGGAGGAATGAAACAAAGACTAGGGATTGCTCAAGCGGTATTAAATGATCCTAAAATATTAGTCTTAGATGAACCAACGGCTGGACTTGACCCAAAAGAGAGGGTAAGATTTCGTAATATAATATCAGATTTTTCTGAAGATAAAATAGTAATATTATCTACTCATATTGTATCTGATGTTGAGTATATAGCAAATGAAATACTTATAATGAAAAATGGAAGTATTATTGCAAAGAACTCAGTTGATGAGTTAACAAAAGGAATTTCAAATTGTGTATGGCAATGTACAGTAGCAAAATCACAAGTAGATTACTTATGCAATAAATATTGTATTATAAATTTACAACACAATAATGATAATTCTGTAGATTTAAGGATAGTTAGTGACACTAAACCAATAGATAATGCAATTAATGTACCTCCATGTTTAGAGGATTTATACTTATATCATTTTCAAGATAAGTTAGAAGGATAGGAGGGAAAGCTTATGAGTAGTTTAATAAAGTTTGAATTTAAAAAATTAGCAAAAAAGAGAACTAACATTATAACTGTAGTAGTAACTACAATATTAACTATAATCTTTTTTTCATTACCTGCTATAAACTTTGAATGTCTTGATGCAAAGGGATTTAAGGCGATAAGCTTAGCAAGAGATAATATAAAAAACATCTCAATTAAAATGACGGAAGAACAAGTAACAAAAGATATTAAAGAAATTCAGAGTCTATATGCAGATCCCAAAAATGTTACAAAAGATGAAAAAGGTGAAAAATGGTTTAACAACGATGTTTATGATAAGTTTATAAACCCAAGGCGTGATTATCTTTCGATGATATCTGAAAATTATGCTAACCCTAAGGAGTTCTTATGGATTTCTGGATTAGTAGATATAAAACTTAAAGATGGTGCAAAGTTTTATGAAACTAGGGATAGTAAAGTTTCTAAGCTATTAAATCAGAATCATGAAGGTGGTAATTATTCTGAGCAAGAAAAGAAATTTTGGCTTGATAAAAATTCTAAAATAGATAAGCCATATACTTATGGTTATTATCACGGGTGGGATGGAATACTTGGAATTTTTGGCTCATTAATTTTTATGCTTTTAGCTATATGCATAACTGTTGCACCAGTTTTTGCTGGTGAATATCAATGTGGGGCTGATGCGGTTATTTTATCATCAAAGTATGGTAAAACCAAAGTAATAAGAGCTAAAATAGGAGCAGTATTTATATTTGTAACTATGGTATATTTTGTAAATGCTATTTTTGCAGTTGGAATGCCTCTTTTAACCTTTGGAGTTGATGGGTGGAATTTACCTATTCAAATTTGTAATACAATAATACCTTATAATCTTACATTTGCATCGTGTACTCTTATAAGTGTTGGAATATTTTATTTAGTTATGCTTGGTATAGTATCATTTACACTTTTTATATCAGCTAAATGTAAGTCTCCGTTTACTGTTTTAATAGTTGATGTGCTAATTTTATTTGTTCCGTTATTTTTGGGTGACGGGGCGGATAATGGTTTATATCAGCATATAATATATCTATTACCTTATCAAAAATCTATGATACATCTGTTTTCAGCTTATATATCATATTCCTTTGGAGGATTAACATTAAGCTTAATTTCAATGCGTATGTTAGCTTATATAGTTATGACAATTGCATTCTTGCCTTTTATAGGAAATGCTTTTAGAAAACATCAAGTACAATAATTTTAAAATATGATATCATTTAATTTTTTATAAGAAAGATAATTAGTTTTATCAATGAAGCTAAAGCTGATTGTTTAGTAATAAAAAAATTAGGAAATCAAAGATAAGCTTTACTAAGAAGAATTTAACAAATAGCATTAATATTTAATTAGAGAATATTAATGCTATTTTTTTATGTATAGAAAAATAATTGATTAGATATTACAACATAAACTAGGAAAATTGTACAAAACTACTTTTGTTTATGGATTATTTATATAAATTATTTAATTCAATTGTACTATATTTTCATCTTTAGTATTAAAAAAGAATATAATGCTAGATATTAAAATTAGCATTAATGGAACCCAGAATGCTCCATCCCTAGTATATTCAACACTTTTTTTTAATACTTCTATTAAAGAAATTGTGTTAAATGATATAGAATTGATTAACTCTACAATAAAAAGTGCTAAAATTGAAAAAGAAAATAATATCATACATGATTTCTTTTTATCAAAGTCCAATATTTTAAGTAATAAGAATATCAATAAGTCGAAAACAACCATATAAAAACATTTAGTTTTATCTTCAGTTTGATAAGCATAATTAAGAAAAAATAAATATAAATCTCTAAGTAACTGTAATTTAGCGCCTAGATAGCCTATCTGATATGCAGCTTTTTTCATAAATTTTTACCATCTCCTATAAATGCATCATATAAATTTATATAAATATTAACATTAAATTTATTGTTTTTCAATATAAAATTTATATTAAACAATATTGGGATTATAAAAAAATATTATTAAAACTTAAATTAATTATTGAATCTTCTGCGTCCATAGTTAAAACTACTCCCAAAAGCATAGTTTTAAGATTTAAATTATTATGTCTAGGTATAAAGGTATAGCTTAGAAATATTAAAATAGAAAAGGATAGTATACATTTTTTATTATATATGCTATTTTTTAATGAATAATAATTATATTTTTTAAGAACTTTTAGGCATAAAAAAGATACGTTTAGGAATTAATATTAGTTTAAAATATAAATAGAAAATATATAGAAAAAATGAGGTAGTATGCGCTAGAAATACTTATTTTTACCATATTGCAACGCATACGAATATAACGCATACGAAATATATTTCATTAATAAAGAGTTTGTGATACAATTTGCTTATGGGGAATACTTTTTTATTATTTAAAAATAAAAAGTTAAAAGATAAAATTTAAATTAAGATGGAGGTATGGATGATATGGAAAAATTTAAGGTTCTAGAAATTAAGCAAAGTGTTTTTGAAGATAACGATAGACAAGCGGATTTGCTTAGAGAAGAATTAAAAAAAGAGAAGACATTTCTATTAAATCTAATGTCATCACCAGGTTCTGGAAAAACAACAACTGTTTTAAGAACGATTAATGCTTTAAAAGATGAGATGAAAATTGGAGTTTTAGAAGCTGATATTGACTCAGATGTGGATGCGCTTACTGTTTCAAAGACAGGAGCAAAAGTAATCCAATTACATACAGGGGGAATGTGTCATCTTGACGCAGACATGACAAAACAAGGTCTATTAGGACTTGGAACAGAAGAAATCGATTTCGCTATATTGGAAAACGTGGGAAATTTAGTATGTCCGGCTGAATTCGATACTGGTGCATCAAAAAATGCTATGATTTTAAGTGTTCCAGAAGGTCATGATAAACCTTTAAAATATCCTTTAATGTTTTCAATTGTGGATGTTGTATTAATTAATAAGATTGATGCAATAGATTATTTTGATTTTGATTTGGAGGCAGTTAAAAAATACATAACAAAGATAAATCCGAATGCAAAAATAATTCCAATATCAGCTAAGACTGGAGAAGGAATTGATGAGTGGGCAGATTGGGTACGTGCTCAAGTTAAGGGATGGAATGAAAAATAGATAATAGATTTATAAAGTTTTGATTCTTGATTTATAAGTTAAAAAGATAGGGATAAAATTATAATAAAGATAAAAGATAGGGGAATATATTATGGTAAATCAAAAAGTATTGGATCTTGCTAATCATATAAGTATGAAAAAAAGTGGTTCAAAATCTGAAATTAAGCCTGATCATCCTGAATATAAGGTTCTTGAGCCTGTTGTTACAGATGAAATGGCAGAAATAGGGATGTATCTTGAATTCCGTAAGAAGAAAAGTGCAGAAGAAGTTGCAGCTGAATGTGGTAAGTCTGTAGAGGAAACAGCAAAGTTATTATGGGATTTAGCTGTTGCTGGTGTTTGCTTTGTTAATGAGATAGATGGTGTTGATAGATACTGGTTTGATCTTTGGGTTCCAGGACAAATGGAAATGATAGTTAATCACCCTAATAGAAAAGATATAGAAAATTACAAACAAATAGCAGAAGCTTTTGAAGCGTATGGAAGAAAAAAAGCCCCTATGACAGCAGGTGTTTTTTCAGTTGGAACAGGTCCTATGCGTGTTATACCTATAGAAACAGCTATTGAAGGTGAAACTAGAAGAGCTTCGTATGAAGAAGTTTCTAGATATCTTAATGAAAATACTGTATTCTCAGTTTCAGACTGTTCTTGCCGTACATCGAGAGAAGCTATGGGAGAAGGTTGTGGCCATTTAAAAGAAGATATGTGTATTCAACTTGGCCACGCTGCAGAATATTATATACGTACAGGTAGAGGGAGAAAAATCACTAGAGAAGAAGCTTTTGATATAATTAAAAGAGCTGAAGAAAATGGATTAATGCATCAAATACCAAATGCAGATGGTCCAGGACATACTCATGCTATCTGTAACTGTTGTGGATGTTCATGTTATGCTACAAGACTTGCTGGAATGTTCAGAAATAATGATATGGTACGTTCAAACTATGTTTCAAAAGTAGACAAAGACAAATGTGTTGCTTGTGGAGAATGTGTACAAGTTTGTCCTGTTAATGCATTAAAATTAGGACAAAAATTATGTACTAAAACACCAATAGTTGAAAAGAAACAAGAAGATTTTGCTCACAATACAGAGTGGGGAGAAGACAAGTGGGATGTTGATCATCGTATTAATAGAAAAAATGTTGTTGAAACTGGTACAAGCCCATGTAAAACAAATTGTCCAGCTCACATTTCAGTTCAAGGTTATATTAAATTAGCTTCCCAAGGAAGATATAAAGAAGCACTTGAACTTATAAAGCATGAAAATCCATTTCCAGCGGTTTGTGGACGTATTTGTCCAAGAAAATGTGAATCAGCTTGTACTAGAGGAGAAATTGATGAAGCTGTTGCTGTAGACGATATTAAAAAATTCCTTGCTGAACAAGATCTAAATATGGAACATCGTTATGTGCCAAAGAAAAGACATGATTATGGTAAGAAGATTGCTATTGTTGGAGCAGGTCCTTCAGGTTTATCATGTGCTTTCTACTTAGCAATTGATGGGTATAAAGTAACTGTATTTGAAAAGCAACCAGTACTTGGTGGTATGTTAACGCTTGGAATACCATCTTACAGACTAGAAAAAGATGTAATAAATGCTGAAATAGATGTATTAAGAGAATTAGGAGTAGAATTCAAAACTGGTGTTGAAGTAGGTAAAGATGTAACTCTTAATGACTTAAGAGAACAAGGTTATGAAGCTTTCTATCTTGCAATAGGTGCACAATCAGGAAGAATGCTTGGTATAGAAGGAGAAAATGGAGAAGGTGTTATGACTGGAGTTGATTTCTTACGTGAAGTTAACTTAGGAAATGATATTAACCTAGATGGAGAAGTAGTTGTAATTGGTGGTGGTAATGTTGCCATTGATGTTGCAAGAACAGCTACAAGAGTAGGAGCGACTAAAACTTCTATGTTCTGTCTTGAATCAAGAAAAGAAATGCCTGCTTTAGATGAAGAAATAGATGAAGCTTTAGGTGAAGATATTGAGGTTAATAATTCTTGGGGACCAAAGAGAATATTAACTGAAAATGGTAAAGTAGTTGGTATCGAATTTAAGAAATGTCTTTCTGTTTTTGATGAAAACAGAAGATTCAATCCAAAATTTGATGAAAATGAAGTTAAAGTTGTTAAAGCAAGTCATATTCTAATTTCTGTTGGACAAGGAATGGATTGGGGTAACCTTTTAGAAGGAAGTAAAGTAGAATTAAACCCAAATAAAACAGCTAAAGCTGATTCATTTACGCTACAAACTGGAGAGCCTGATGTATTTGTAGGTGGAGATGCATTAACTGGACCTAGATTTGCTATAGATGCTATTGCACAAGGTAAAGAAGGGGCAATATCAATTCATCGTTTTGTTCATCCAGGACAAAGCTTAATATATGGTCGTGATAGAAGAGAATATCGTGAATTTGATAAAGGAAATTTAGTTTTAGAAAGTTATGATCATATTAAAAGACAAAAAATAGCTCATATAGATGGAGCTAAGTCAAAACAAACATTTAGAGATTTACGTGCTACATTTACAGAAGAACAAATGAAGAAGGAAACTGAACGTTGTCTTGGATGTGGTGCTACAACGGTAGATCAATATCAATGTATAGGTTGTGGAGCATGTACAACTAGATGTAAGTTTGATGCAATTAAACTTGAAAGAAAGTATGATGCACAAACTGTAGAACTTAATGAACTTAAAAAAATAGTTATAAAAAATGTAATTAAGCGTAAAATTGTAATTAAGGCTAGAAAAATTAAGAAGAGCCTTACAGGAAACTCTTAATTAGTTAATAGAATATTGCATAGTTAGGATTAAGGGGGACTTAGAGTTCCCCTTAACTTTTGAAACTTTAAGTAGTCTTATAGCATTCAAAGGGAACTAGTAGAAATTTTTGATGGCTTGGAAACTATTAAGGTGAAGTAAAAAATTCTATAAGTTACTTTTTCTTATTTAAATAAAGGTGGAGGTGAATTAATATGCATGAATTAGGCGTTGTATTTCAAGTAGTTAAAACAGTTGAGACATTTGCAGAAAAAAATGCATTAACTAAGATAGATAAAATAGTTCTTCAAATAGGAGAGCTCTCATCAATGATTCCTAAATATATAGAATCTTGCTATCCAGCAGCAGTAGATGGAACATTATTGGAAAATACCAAACTGGAAATTGAAATACTACCAGGTAATGTTTTATGTAGAGAGTGTAGTAAAGTTTATAACCTTCTTCAAAATAAGGATGAATGTCCATATTGCAAAGAGAACAATTGGGAATTATTAAGTGGTAAAGAGTTTATTATCAAGGAGATTGTTGCTTGTTAAACAAGAGATTTAAGAATTAGTTTAGATATGTAAATTAGAGAAATAATATTTCAGTATATAATATTTTGAGATATTATTAGTTAACATAGCTGAGGAGTGCTTTATATAAAAACATATGATAGGGGAGAAAAGTAAGGGATGAATAAAAGATTAAGAAATTTTGTTATAACATTAACTATAATGGGATTAGCTTTAGGTGCAATGGGTTGCTCTAATAGTTCAAAGGATAAGGACAAAAAAGCAACAAATGAAGTTCAAGAAAGCAAATTTGAACCTGTAAAATTTGTATATTCAAATGGAGCTAAGAATTATGATGTAACGGTAAAATCTCCAAGACAAAAGGCTGTAACATTATCTCAATTCATGACAGAGATGTTATTGGCTTTAGGCTTAGAGGATAGAATGGTAGGAACAGCGCTTTTAGATAATCCTATACTACCAGAATTTGAAGGTGCTTATAATAAAATACCACAACTTAAAATTAAAGAAGGTCATTCTATATCAAAGGAAGCTTTTATGGCTACAGGTTCAGACTTTGTAAGTGGATGGGATTCATCAATAAGTGAACAAACTACAGGATCGCCTGAAGAACTTATATCAAAAGATATAACTCCATTTTTGGCGAAGTCTTATAAAGCAGATTCAACCATAGAAGATGTTTATGAAGATTTTGATTTACTAGGGAAAATATTTGGAGTACAAGATAAATCTAAAGAAGTTATAGATAAAATGAAGAAGGATATAAAGTCTGTAACGGACAAAGTTGGAAATGTAAAAGAAGAAGATAGAGTTAAAATGATGGTATATGATTCTGGAGAAAATGATGCAATGGTAGTTGGAGCAGGCCTTGCTAATAATCTAATAAACCTTGCAGGTGGAAATAATGTATTTGGAAAAGATGCAAAGAAGCCTTATATTCATGTTTCGTGGGAAAGTATAGTAGCTAATAATCCAGAAGTTATATTAGTGACTGATTTTATGGCAGGGGAACCAGTACAGAAGAAAATAGATTTCTTAAAAGCTCACCCTGCACTTAAAGATGTACCTGCTATAAAGAACAACAAAATATATGTTGTAGGCTTAGCTGATTTATCTCCAGGTGTTAGAAATTCCAAGCTTATAAAAGAAGTGCATGGATACTTATATGGAGAAAGTAAGTAATGCAGAACTCTTTGAAAAGTAAAAAAAGCCTTTCTAAAAAGAAAGGTTTTTTATTTTGGATTATAGCATTAAGTTTAATTTTAGTAGGGACAATAGTTGCTGCAATAGCTATAGGTAGTACATATATTGAAGCTGGAGAAGTATATAAAGTGCTACTTAGTAAATTAACAAATGGAGCAATTTACAGCGATATTGGAAACAAAATGACACGAAATATAATATGGGAGATAAGATTTCCTAGAGTATTATTAGGTGCTATATGTGGGGCAGGACTTGCTATTTGTGGAGTACTTATGCAATGTGTTACTAAGAATCCAATAGCAGAGCCATATATATTAGGTATATCATCAGGGGCATCCTGTGGTGCTGTTGCAGTTATAGTTTTAGGTGGTGTGTCAGCACTTGGAATAAGTAGTATAACGACTGGAGCTTTTGTAGGCTCTCTTATATCAGGAATATTAGTTTTTGCTATAGGTACACAAATGGGGAAAACAATATCTACTACAAGACTAGTATTATCAGGTATGGCTATATCAACAATCTTTTCGGCACTTACTAATTTGCTTATATATTCAGCAGAAAATTCTAATCAAGCAAAGAGCGCTTTGTTTTGGACTGTTGGTAGTTTAGGGGGGGCAAAGTGGGGTGTATTATTAACTCCATCTATTATTTTGATTATAGTTATAGTGATATCACTAATAATGTCCAAATCATTAGATATCTTACTTTTAGGTGATGATAGTGCAGTAGTACTTGGAATAAATATAAAGAGAATAAAGTCTATAGTTTTGATATCAGCTACATTGCTTACATCAGCACTAGTTGCAATAACAGGTGCCATAGGTTTTATAGGACTTGTTGTGCCACACATATGTAGAACCATAGCTGGAAGTAATCACAAGAGACTTATAGTACTTTCATCATTAGTAGGTGCTATATTTTTAATAATGTCAGACATTATAGCTAGAGGACTTTTCCCGCCAATAGAAATACCTATAGGAATAATAACCTCTCTAATTGGAGGACCTTTCTTCTTATATTTAATTTGTAAGAAAAATTATTCATTTGGAGGAAAGCAGTAATGTTTAAGATTCAAGTAAAAAACTTAAGTTTTAGTATAGATAATAAAGATATATTAAAAGATATATCTTTTGATATTCCAAAGGGTTCATTTGTAGGAATTATAGGGCCTAATGGTTCAGGAAAATCTACATTACTTAAAAATATTTATAGAGTTTATAAGCCATCAAGTGGAACTATATTATTAGATAATAAAGAAATAGCTAAAATGAAGGATAAAGATTGTGCAAAGGAGATTGCAGTATTAGCGCAGGAAAGCAATTCTCATTTTGATTTTACTGTTGAACAAATAGTGAAGATGGGGAGATATCCATATAAATCAGTTTTTGAAGATTATTCTAAGGAAGATTTAAGAATGGTTAAGGAAATGATTCAAAAGGTGGGATTAGAAAACTATAGTGATAGGAATTTTTCTCAGTTATCAGGAGGAGAAAAGCAAAGAACATTAATAGCAAGAGCTTTGGTTCAAAATACTGATTTCTTAATATTAGATGAACCAACAAATCATTTAGATATAGGTTACCAAATTCAACTTATGGATTTAGTAAAAGGACTTAAAATAACTACATTAGCGGCTATTCATGATATGAATTTATCAGCTATGTATTGTGACTATTTAATTGTAATGAAGGATGGAAAGGTAAGAGATTTTGGCGTGGTAGAAGAAGTAATAAATTCTAAAATGTTAAAAGATGTATTTGGTGTAAATGCATATGTTGGAGTTAACCCTGTAAATAAAAAATTGCAAGTATCATTTATGCATACACATGAGCATATTGCAGGATTAGGGACTGATCATGTGCATGAAGATGGATTTACAGGAGTGCACACTCATTAAACCTATATAAATAAATTTTGAAATTTGTAGTTTAATTATATAAATAATTTCTTACATATTAAATAGTTAAAGAATAACCCTTCCTATCACTTTTTTAAAAGTTTTAGGAAGGGTTATTTATTATAAAAGGTATATGTAAAAGTTAGCTTAGACCTAATCCTCTTCGCTTATTAATTATGTGAGCTTCAATGTTATTAGCCACTTCTACTGGGTTATCCCCTAATGCAATTTTTCCACCAGTTAAGTTTTCTACATCTTCAGTAAGAAGTTTTACAAGTTGTTTTGCACCTGTTAAAAATGGTGTTGGTGATAAATGTGTATAAGCTCCATAAGCTACGGCGAATACACCATCTATTGTAGCTTTTTGTTCCATCCACTCAGGAGCTGTTACAGCTATAGGAAGATCAGGTATATCAACATCAAGAAAATTAGCAAGTTCAGTAACTAGCATAGATATTCTTCCTGTATCAGTACAAGTTCCAAAGCTTAGAACAGGAGGGATTTTTAACATACTGCATACTTCCTTAAGACCTTCACCAGTTATATTTAAAGCATCTAGATTACAAAGCCCAGCTACTTCAAGTGCATGATTACCGCAACCACCAGCTACAACTAAAATATCTTTTTTAATTAGTTGCTTTACTAAATTAACAGAATTCCAATCTTGAGGACCGTTTCTTAAAGTTGAACAATTTGCTAAGGCTACAATTCCTTTTATTTTACCTGCTTTAATAACATCAACAAGAGGATCAAGCTTATTCCCTAAGGCGTTTAAAACTGCTTCAGTAGAAAAACCTGCTATTGCTTTTTGAGTTATTTTAGGCACTTGTGACGTAATCTTATTTTTTCTCTTCTTAAAGTTTTCAAGTGCTAAATCAATTAGTTTATCGGCCATTTCATCTACCTTTGCCGGATTATATTCAATCATGTGATTAAGTCCTGGAATACCTATAATAGTGCTTACACCTACTAATGTTATTTGATATTTTTCAGCATAATGGTCTATAGCAGGTGGGGAGCAGTTTTCTTCCATTGCAAAAACATCTACTGTACCTGTAGCTAAAAGGGGCTCTATTGATAGCCAATTTCCCATAAGTCCAACAAATACATCATTTACTTCAAATCTTTGAAGTAATTCCTGTCCAGTTTCAATTGAACCAACTATTCTAAGACCTTTTGCACCAACAGCCTTTGCTTTATCTTGTATTTCTTTAAGATTAGCTTTTTTAATAGTAGCAGCACCAGCCCAAGGTTGATGTCCGTTAAATACTATATTTACATATTCAGGGTCCATAATTCCTAGGTCAACATTTACTTCATGTGGAGTAGGAGTACCAAATAAGATATCTTGTGTCATTTCAAGACCTATCTGAGCTGTATAAATAGTAGCTAAGCCAAGACTTAAAGCTTTTTTAGCAAGAGATACATAATCTCCATCAACATTTGTTAAACAACTGGCTACAGCATTTTGTTCTTCATGAACCACTCCTGATGGATATATGCCAAGATCTTTCCATACCTGTTTTCTCTTTCTTGGAGCAAATACATCTACCATTACACTTGGTTCTTCAACATCTTTGCCCATTTCAGATTCTAAGAAATTAGCCAAATCGATAGCCATTTTGTTTATGTCTTGGTTAGTATTAATTCCAACTTTTTCACACATCCATTTAAGCTTATTAGCATCTTTAATTGTAAATGGAGTTTTTCCTTCACCTGTTGCTCTTAATGTTCTAAATGCTTCATAGGCGTGATGACTGTATGTACCAGCTCCCATAACATTTTTCAATAACATATTTCTCATTGCCATAGCATCTGGGCTTATACCACAAACACCTTTTTCTTGTTCTCCTTTAAGATTAATTCTACATGGCCCTTGAGAACATAATTGACAGCTTAGGCCTTCTAAGCAGAATTTACACCTGATTTTTTCTTGTGATGCCCATCTATCAAATACATTTGACATCCCATCTTTTCTTATTTTTATAAGCATTTCTTCAACAGAATCATGATAACTAACACGACCTTCTGTTTTTTCTAATATAGTTTCACTCATATAAGTAACCTCCTATCTATTTACTTATTTATAATTTGAATAAAGGAAGATTTTTATACTTAGTATTTATAGAAGCTCTGATTTAACATTATAAAATGATATTTTGGATAAGGTAGCTGATGTTAATATCACTTTGCAAGTAATTAAAAGATAAATTACATAAAACATAACTATTAAAATACTTTAATTTATAATTTTGTTGCAACATACAGTGTAAAATTAAAAAATATACATAATAATCTTAATCGTTATAAGTAATAATGTTGATATTGAAAATATGAAAAGGTTACTAAATGATATAAAATCAAAATTTGAACCTATAAAGCTAAATATAAGTGTATATCAAAACAGTAATTATAATTCACCAACTAAAGTTAATGCAAAAATAAATAATGAGGATAAAGAGGTTAATGTTGTTTGGAATAATGATATAGATACAAGTAAATTAGAAGATGTAAAATAGGAATGTAAAGTAGAACAATATGATAGGGTTGTTGAATTAAATCTTAAGGTAATAAAAATTGAAAAGTTAAAAAAGATAGGTTATTTATACAAAATATATGAAGAAAGTGGTAAAAGAAATTTAAGTTTTGATGGAATAGAACTTTTCCAAGATAAAGATGCTAAAGACAAAACTTCTGAAAAAGAGGCTATAAAAGATGGAGTTAAATTAATTAATAGCATAAAAGCTACAAAAAATCATTTGATTTTTGTAGCTTTTTATAATAGTAAATAATTATTATATTTCTTTACAATGTAAAATATATCCTCCTCGCGCCATACCTACTGTAGCTTCATATAAAGTATTATCTAATCTGAAGGTAACAGGAGTAGAACTTTTTATAATTTCAAATGTTTCTTTATTAGCGATACAATACTTTGTTACAGCTTCACAGATTTTTTTAGGGGAAGGATAGTTTAGGGAATCTTCAAGATCAATATAAAAGGCCTTTTTTAAAAGGTTATTAACAATTTTACTCAATGCTATACGCCACCTTTAAAATAAAAACTTAATATTATTACTAATATTATAGTATTTTGTAATAATAAGTCAACTAATAAGTAAGATAAATAATAAGTATAATTAAGGAATATATAAGTATTAAAATAATTTAAAGATATAGGTTTTAAATAAATAATCTATATATAATATTTAGACTTTGTTATATTTTCGAATAAATTGTATATAGAAAATTAATTAGAATTTATATATAAGGAAATAAAGTACTAAAAAGATTAGTTGGGTCAATAATATATATAATAGTTAATTAAATTAGCTGAAATTTATTAATAAGTATTAATAAAAAAAGTAGATAAATAATAATTAAAAAATGGATACATAATAAATAATTTTATAAGGGGAATGAAAATGAAAAAATTAGTAGTTTTTTATTCGTTAGAAGGACATACAAAATTTATTGCAGAAGCTATAGCAAAAGAACTGAAATGTGATTTATTAGAGCTAAAGCCTGAAAAAGAGATAGCTAAAACAGGTTTTAAAAAGTATTTCTGGGGTGGTATGAGTGTAATGCTTAAAGAAAAACCAGCTTTACAAAATCAAATTCCGGATTTAAAAGAATATGATAGTATTTTTATAGGTACTCCTGTTTGGGCTGGAACATATGCTCCAGCTGTTAATACATTTTTATCTAATAGTATAATAAATCAAAAAAAGATTGCCTTATTTGCTAGTCACGGTGGCGGAGGAGCTCAAAAATGCTTTGATAAGTTAAGGATTGCTTTGAGAGAAGATACTATATTAGGGGAGATTGATTTTGTTGATTCAAAGGAAGATGAAATGGAAAGAATAAAGAAAATTAAAATGTGGTTAGATGAGATGCTAATAAAATAAAGCTTATATATTTTATTTGCTAAATGGGTAGGGGCAAATGCAGTATAATTTGGGTTCTAATGCTTAAAGGTAATAAAAATTTGATAATCATTCAGAATAATTATCCAGATATATTTAATACTAAAATGTTAAGTTAAGGAAATTTTAGTTTTGTTATCTAGTTTAGTTAAGGGTACTATTTGTAAATGTGATAATACTATGGTAGTATATAAAAATATAAGGGTTTTCCTTATATTTTTTTTGCCAATTTAAGTATCAAAATTGGCTTTTTACAAAAGTGTAAAATTAATTCTTATGTTTAAGAGTTAAAAATAAACAAATGGAGGAATGAATTATGTCAAGTTTACCAAATTGTCCAAAATGTAATTCAGAATATACTTATGAAGATGGAACTCTTTTAGTTTGTCCAGAATGTGCTCATGAGTGGTCATTAGAATCAGTTGATGTAAATGTTGAAGAGAGTTTAGTTGTTAAAGATGCAAATGGAAATATATTAAATGATGGTGATTCTGTAATATTAGTTAAAGATCTTAAGGTTAAAGGAAGTTCGTCAGACTTAAAAAAAGGTACTAAAGTAAAGAATATACGTTTAGCTTACGGCGATCATAATATTGATTGTAAAATAGAAGGTTTTGGAGCTATGGCTTTAAAATCTGAATTTGTTAAAAAGATATAACTTAGATTTTGACATGTTATAATAAAAGAGAAAAAATATAATTTGTATAAATAGTAGTTACTTTATTAAGTGACTACTATTTTTGCAATTGTAAGTAAATATGATTTTAAAGTGGGAAAAAATATATATAAATGCTCAGAAAATAGAAAAAGGTTGGTAGAAAAAATAGTGTACTAATGTTTGGAAAGGGTAACATGCCTTTTTTATATAAAAATAAAGTTTAATAAGGAACATATATTAATAATTATCAAAGGCAAAAATATGGTAAAATATTATATATAATTTATATGTATTGAGGAGTATTTATAAATGAATAAAAGAAAAATATTGATTAAGGAAATAATCGTATAAAAATGGTGTATTATGATAAGGTCAGTATTAGTGTTGAGTTGCATATAGATAAAGGTAAATTTGAAAAGGTTAGTTTTTAATAATAATGTGTAATACATTTGATTAAATTACAAATTATAATTTAAGAAGATGATACAATCATTTGGTAGATATATTTATATGGAGATTATACTTAAGGTGAGGGTTATTAGATATGAGTTTTCAAGGACAATTACAAAATAAAATTGTGAATATAGTAATAAAGCCACATCATTTTTTAGATATTATAAAGTTATATGGAAAAGGAATAGAACAATTTATTCCTAATATTGAATATGGACATAATTTTTATGGTATAGCAAATTTAATAATTAGAAATAAAAATATAATTATTGAATTAACTATAGATAAAGATGATATATGTGGCCCGTGTAAATATATTGGTAAAAATGGATTATGTACTGATAAAATTACACATATTAATAAAATTACTTCAAAAGATGAATGGAATAAAATCTTAGATACAAGAATTCTAAGCGGTTTAAATCTTGAACAAGGAAATAAATTTACTGCTTATGATTTTTGTAAATTACTTTATTTAAATAGTGAGAAGATATTTGAAGTTTGGAAAGAGGAAACTAAGGAAGCTAAAGATAAAAGATATGAGGCATTTTGTATAGGGGCAAAAAGATATTTAGATGTTTTATAATAATATAATGTGTAAAAATAATTTGTAAGACTTAGGAAGGGAATTTCATAAATGACAAAAGTAGATTTGCATATTCATTCAAAATATAGTGATGATGGTGAATTTTCACCAGAAGAGATAGTATGTATGGCAATTGAAGCAGGAGTAAATAAAATTGCTATAGCAGATCATAATTCGGTTAAAGGTGTTAAAGAAGCTGTTGAATATAGCAAAAATAGGGATATAGATGTTATATCTGGTATAGAGATTGATTGTACTTATGAAGGGGTCAATCTTCACATATTAGGATATGATATTGATTATAATGAGGTATGTTTTTTGAAGTTAGAAGAAGATATAATTAATCAGGAAATAAATGCAAGTGAAGAGAAGATAAAAAAGATAGAAGAATATTTAAAGGTTAAAATAAATAGAGAAAGTATAAAAGAATTAGCACCTAATGGAATAGTTACAGGAGAATTAATAGGAGAAATACTTTTATCTGATGAAAGTATATATAATAATGAGTATCTTAAACCTTATAGAAGTGGTGGAGAAAGATCGGATATGCCGTTTGTAAATTTCTATTGGGATTATTTTTCCCAAGGTAAGCCTGCTTATGTTGAGATTAAATATCCATCATTAAAAGATACGATAGCTATGATAAAAAATAGTAATGGATATGCTGTTATTGCTCATCCAGGAAACAATTTAAAAAATAAATTAGACTTACTTGATAGAATTATAGATGAAGGTATAGATGGCATAGAAGTATATAGTAGTTATCATAATAAAGAGCAAAAGGAATATTTTTCCAAAAAGGCATTAGAGAATAATTTGATAATAACTTATGGAAGTGATTTTCATGGTAAAAATAAACCTAATATAAGAATAGGTGAAATATAACATAAGCTTAGATAGTAAATAGGATTAAAAATATTTACTATCTTGTTTTTATATTAAAATAGTTGACTGGTCAACTATTTGTGTGTTATCTTATTTAATATGGTTGACTAGTCAACTAAAGGAGGTTTTTATGGAGAAAAGAAGTCTTTTAACTAAGTATATGTCTATGATATACAGAGCTTCACAAGGTTATCTTGATAATAGATTAAGGGAGTATAATTTAACTTCTGGAACATATCCTTTTATATTGGGGATATATGATAATGAGGGAATAAGTCAAAATGAGTTAAGTGAATATGTAAAAGTAGACAAGTCTCTTTCAGCAAGAGCTATAAAAAAATTAATAGAACTTGGATATGTAGAGAAAATAATTAATAGTGAGGATTCAAGAGCGTATAAATTATATCTTACAGAAAGTGCAAAGGAGGTAGTACCAAAGCTTTTAAATGAATTAGATGGATGGGTAAATATAATAACTAAAGGTTTAACAAATGAGCAAAAAGAAACTTCAGAAATACTATTAGAAAATATGTATTTGAATGTTAAAGAACTTAAGAATAAGGAGTAGGTTAAGGAGCGAAAAGAATGTATATGACAAAAGAAAAAAGTAATAATATAACTCAAAATAGATGGTTAATACTTGCTATAGTAGTTATGTCGCCTTTCATGGCATGTTTAGATAGTAGTATAATAAATGTAGCTTTACCGGTTATGTCAAAGGATCTTTATACTAATATGGCAGGAATACAGCAAGTAGTAACAAGTTACCTTATAGTTATTTCAGCGACTATTCTTATATTTGGGAGATTAGGCGATATACATGGAAAGACTACAGTATTTAAGTATGGATTTATAATATTTGTTGTAGGGTCTTTTTTATGTGGAATATCAAGGACTCTTAATTTCTTAATATTTTCCAGAATAGTTCAAGCGATAGGTGCTGCTATGACTATGTCTACAAGTCAAGGGATTATAACACATGTATTTCCAAAGAATGAAAGAGGGAGAGCTCTTGGTATTTCAGGAACATTTGTAGCACTTGGAACTTTACTTGGACCTCCATTAGGTGGGTTAATAATATCAGTAGTAACTTGGGAATACATATTTTTAATAAATGTACCAATTGGATTAGTTGCTTTTATAGCAGCTATGAAATATTTACCTAAAGATAAGTTAACTAGTAAGCAATCTTTAGATTATAAAGGAGCTATACTTTTTCTTGTATTTATAGTTGCATTATTTTGGGCTATGCTTAAAGGGCAACAAATTGGATATGAAAATATTTATGTTATTGGAGCTCTTGTAATAGCAACAATAAGTTTCTTTATTTTTATTTTATTAGAAATTAAGATAGAAAATCCTATGTTAGATTTATCTATATTTAAAAATAGAGTTTTTTCTGTAAATATATTTTGTGCATTTGTAAGCTTTTTAGGAATTAGTTGCATAAATATAATACAACCATTTTATCTTCAAGAAGTATTAAAATTATCACCTGCCAAAACTGGTTTTATAATGATGGCATATCCTATAGTTTTAACAATTATATCACCACTAAGCGGTCATTTATCAGATAAAATAGGTAGTAAAATTCTTACTTTGACTGGACTTATGATAACCACTATTGGCTTATTATCAATGATGCTTTTAAATGAAAGTTCATCTATAATAGCTATTATTATAGCAATATCTTTAATAGCATTAGGTAATGGAATTTTCCAATCACCTAATAATGCATTAGTTATGTCATCAGTTGAGAAGAATAAACTTGGAATAGCTGGAGGAATAAATGCTCTTATTAGAAATTTAGGTTTTATTTTTGGTGTTACACTTTCAACTACTATACTATATAATAGGATGAGTTATAAGATTGGTTATAGAGTACTTAATTATGTAGAAGGTAGAGCAGATGCATTTATATATGGAATGAAATGGGTATATGCTGTTGCTGCATTAGGATGTTTTATAGGATTTATTATATCTGTAATTGACAAAACTAAAAAGAAAAATAAATAATAACTATAAAAAAACTCGCCTTTTTAGGCGAGTTTTTATTGTAAATATATAATTTTTTATGCAATTACTTAAAGATTAACTTATTAATATTTACGTTAATACTAATTTAGTGTAATTCTTTTTACCTCTTTTAATGATAGCAACTCCATCTTTGAAGTCAGCTTCAGTTAATACTGCTTTAACATCAGTAACTTTTTCATCATTTAAAGTAAGACCGTTTTGAGTTATTAATCTTCTAGCTTCTGATTTTGAAGGAACAATAGCAGTTTCAGCTAAAATATCCATTATTAAAGATCCTAATTTGTTTTTAGTAATTTCAACAGTTGGAACATTGCTCATATCAGAACCACCTTCAAATAAAGCTTGTGATGCAACAACCGCTTTATTTGCTTCTTCTTCACCATGAACAAGTTTAGTTACTTCAAATGCTAATACTTTTTTAGCTTCATTTATTTGAGAACCTTCTAAAGAACATAATCTGTTAATTTCATCCATTTCAACAAAAGTTAAAAGTTTTAAGCATTTTTCAACATCTGCATCTGCAATGTTTCTCCAGTATTGGAAGAATTCAAATGGAGATACCTTGTTTGGATCTAACCATAACGCTCCACCAACAGTTTTACCCATTTTTTCACCCTCACTATTAGTCAATAGTGAACAAGTCATAGCGTAAACACTCTTTTGTCTTTTCTTTCTTACTAAATCAACACCAGCAATCATGTTTGACCATTGGTCATCTCCACCTAACTCCATTTTACAACCGTAAGTATCATTTAAAACTAAGAAGTCGTATGCTTGCATTAACATGTAATTAAATTCTAAGAAAGATAAACCTCTTTCTAATTCGAATCTTTTCTTGAAGCAGTCAGCTGCTAACATTTTATTTACTGTAAAGTGTCCACCAACTTCTCTTAAAAAGTCAATGTAGTTTAATCCTCTTAACCAATCAGCGTTGTTAACCATCATAGCTTTTCCATCTGAGAAATCTATAAATCTTTCCATTTGAGTTTTTATTGAATCAACATTTTGCTGTATTTGTTCGTCACTTAACATTTTTCTCATATCAGTTTTTCCACTTGGGTCACCGATTGTTACAGTTCCGCCACCTATTAGAGCTATTGGTCTATGACCAGCTCTTTGCATGTGAGCCATGAACATTAATGCTATAAAATGACCTACATGTAGACTATCAGCAGTTGGATCAAATCCTATATAGAAAGTTATTTTCTCCTTTTCAAGTAATTCTCTTGTTTCGTCTTCGTGTGTGAATTGTTTAATATATCCACGTTCCATTAGTGTGTCTAATACATTACTCATTATAAATACCTCCCTAAAATTTGAACTTTAAAATATTATTTAAATTATTTATTAATACAAAATTTCTATGTGTAATAAAAAAAGCCCTCGTCCTATATAAAGGACGAGAGCATACTCACGTGGTACCACCTTAATTTATCACAAAATTGTGACCTTATTAAAATAAACACATATTGCGCAATTGTGTTTATAGAGTTATTAACGGAAACTATCCGAAAGCAGCTTACTACCAAAATAAATGGATTCAGTGCTTGGCTCCAAGATGTATTCAAGATAATTTCCTTAGCCCCTCTCACCAACCGGGAACTCTCTGTTAAGGGTAAAATACCTTTACTTGTTCTTTTCATAGCCTTTAGTTATAAAGTTTTGAAACAAAATGAAATAAATTTGTTTATATGGATTATACTACTATAAAATTTTATCGTCAACACTATTTTAGAATAAAATTTAATTTTAAATTATTCAATTTAATTGTAAAAAAGGATTTGAATTGCATGCATAATTAATTAATTTAGTATGAATAATTAATTAATTTAGTATGAATAATTAATTAATTTAGTATGAATAATTAATTAATTTAGTATGAATAATTAAAATTATAACAAAAGTCGAATAAAAGCCAAATAAAAGTCGAATAAAAGTCGAATTTCAATAATAGCCAAAATAATTCAAAATTTTACAAAAAATTTCGGATAAGAACTATTGTTTTAAAAAATCGAGTATTTTTTATACTAAATATTTAAAAGAAATTTAATATAAATTAATATAAAATTAAAATTTCATAAAATTTTTGCAAATATATTCATTATTAAAAGAAAATAAGGTATACATGCTTAAAAAATACAAAATGTTTAAAAAAAATAATATTTCTCTATTAATTTAACAATAGAAAATACGAAAAAAATTCCTTAATTTAACAAAAAGTTTGACGAAATTTAAAAAAAAATATAGAATTAACTTGTAGTTAAGAAGAACGGAAATATTAAAAAAAATTGAGTTTTTTGGATGAAAAAAGTGTGATTTAAAGTAAGAAAAATATTAAACTTTATCAGGTTAGTAAGGTAGAACGGGATTACAGAAGAAAAGATGAAAAAGTTTACACAAAAATATTTTATCTTATATTTACGCCAAGAGTAATTTATAAAAATTCAGATAAAAGTGTTTTAATTGTTTAATAATTTTTAAATTTGTTACTTTATTGTGATATTGGTTTAAGATTATTGAATTATTAAATAAATACAACTTTTTTTAGTACTATTAAAAAAGAATATGGAAAAACAGGAGGAATTACGTATGGAAAACGGAAAGAAAAAACTTACGCTGTTTCAATTAATCGGTATAAGTATAGCCTTCTATGGAAGCGTTAGAAGTGTTCCGACATTAGCAGTTGTAGGCTGGCAACAAATTTTCTTTATGGTTGGAGCGGCAGTTTTATTTGCAATTCCAATATCTTTAATTTCCGCAGAACTTGCAACAGGATGGCCTGAAGAAGGTGGTTCTCAAGTTTGGGTTAAAGAAGCTCTAGGAGAAAAATTTGGATTCGTAACGTCATGGTTACTATGGGTTCAAATGTTCTTTGGAATGGTAATGGTTAGTTCAACAGTAGGTGTTTTATTAGGGTATGTAATCGGAAGACCAGATTTATCTCAAAATAACATCTTCGTATTCGCAATAATAATAATTTCTTATTGGACTGTAACATTACTAAACTTAAAGTATGATATGGACAAGGTAGTTGGATCAATTGGTTCAGTTGTTGGAATATACATACCATTTGTTGCATTAGTAGCTTTAGGATTATGGTGGAGCTTTAAACATGGAATAGTAAACCTTGGAACATTAAACTGGGGAACAGCTATACCAAGTTTATCATCAGTAAATAAGCTTTCAATATTCTCAGGAATAATATTTATATTCGCTGGATTAGAAATAGCATCTGTACATGCTAACAATATAGAGAATCCTAAGAAAAACTATCCAATATCAGTTTTCTTATCAATGGGACTTCTTATAATATTCAACCTTATAGCAGGTTTAACAGAAGCAAATGCAATACCAGCAGATAAAATACAATTATCAAATATAACTCAACCATTCGAAGTATATTTCAATGAGTTAGGGTTACCTTGGTTAACAAATGTTATTTCAGCTATGATAGCTATAGGGGTTCTTGCACAACTTAGTGCTTGGGTATTAGGACCTTCAAAAGCAATGATAAAAGTTGCGGAAGATGGTAATTTACCTCCAGTATTCCAAAAGAGAACTAAGCGTGGAGTTCCAATAACTTTCGTGTTAATACAAGCTACAGTAGTTTCTTTAGTTGGAGTATTATACGTTATTATACCAGATGTAAATAGTAGTTTCTTTATGATATTAATATTAACAACAATATTATATTGTATAGTTTACTTAATGATAATATTATCAGGAATAATATTAAAATATAAGAGACCAGAAGTTGAAAGAGCATTTACAATTCCAGGTGGAAACTTTGGAATGTGGATAACAGCTATACTAGCTTTATCTGGTACTGTAATAACACTTATAGTTAGTTTAATACCACCAGAAAATACAAATCCTACAATGTATCTAGCAGTTCAAATTGTTGGAACAATAATATGTGTAGTATCACCATTAATAATCTTCAAATTAAGAAAACCATCATGGAAGAAAAATTCAGAAGATAATGCTGCATAATTCAATTGTATTGTAATTTATTTAAAAAAATGTAAGAAATTATTATTAGAAAATTATTATAAATAAAAGTGATTAAGGAGAGAGTAGAAATGGATAAGAATATGGATTTAAAAGCTTTATTTTTAGGACCTAAATCAGAAAACAAAGACATTTTTGAACAAAACCTTAAAATGTTATTTGAAGATCACAGCCAATGGAGAAAAAACTATCATCCAGAAGATGATACTATAATAAAACCAAATGATAGATCATCAGAAAACTTTATAGCTACTAGAAACAGAATGGAACAAGTTCTTACTGAACTTTCATCAAAATTAAGAGCTGGGTCAGTTCCATGGCATTCACCAAGATTCCAAGGACACATGAACTCAGAAACTTTAGTTCCTGCAATATTAGGATACTTTGCAGCAACATTATATAACGGAAATAACGTTGCTTACGAATCTTCACCAGCTACATCAGAAATGGAAGAAGAAGTAGGAGCAGATTTCTGTAAATTAATGAGCTACAAAGCAGGAGAATCATGGGGACATATCTGTGCTGACGGTTCAATAGCAAACTTAGAAGGTATGTGGTATGCTAGAAACTTAGCTTCATTACCATTAGCTGTAAAAGAAATAGCTCCAGAATTAGTAGAAGGAAAAACTGAATGGGAATTATTAAATATGTCAGTTGACCAAATACTAGATTTAGCAGACAAAATTCCAGAAAAATTAGACGAATTAAAAGCTAAATCAGCTAGAGCTGGTGCAGATAAAATATCAAAAGTAGGAAAATGGTTAGTTCCACAAACTAAGCACTATTCATGGTTAAAAGCTGCTGATATATTAGGAATCGGATTAGATAACGTTATAGCAGTAGAAGTTGGCGACAACTACAGAATGAGCATGGATGCTTTAAGAAAAACAATAGATGAATTAACAGCTAAACAAATACCAGTATTAGGAGTTGTTGGTGTTGTTGGATCAACTGAAGAAGGTGCAGTAGACGACCTACACAAAATACTTGAAGTTAAAGCTGAATATGCTGCTAAAGGCATAAACTTCTACTTCCACGTAGATGCTGCTTACGGCGGATATGCAAGAGCTATATTCTTAGATGAAGAATATAACTTCATACCTCAAGAAGAATTACACGCTAAATATTTAGAATATGGTGTATTCCAAAATGCTGAAACTCAATGGCCATCAACTGATACTTATGAAGCATTCAAAGCTATGAGCCAAGCTGATACTATAACAATAGATCCACACAAAATGGGATATATTCCATACTCAGCAGGTGGTATAGTTATAAGAGATAAGAGAATGAGAGATTACATTTCTTACTTCGCAACATACGTATTCGAACAAGGAATGGACATCCCTGCATTACTTGGAGCATTTATATTAGAAGGATCAAAAGCTGGTGCTACAGCTGCTTCAGTTTGGACAGCACACAGAGCATTACCTTTAAATATAACTGGTTACGGAAAATTAATGGGAGCTTCTGTTGAAGGTTCATACAACTTATATACTAGATTCAGAGATCATGGAAGATATGTAATCGGAGATAAAGTAGTTATATTACACCCACTAGTTAGACCTGATTTCAACATGGTTGACTTCGTATTCAACTATGAAGGAAATACAGATTTAGCAGTAATGAATGACTTAAACCACCAATTCTATGAAGAAGCTTCATATGTTAGAAATGGTTTATATTCAAATGACTTCATAACTTCACATACAGATTTCGCTGTAGAAGATTATGGTCACAGCCCATTAAACTTTGTATTAAGCTGCGGTCCAGACAAAGAACAATGGTTAAAAGAACAAAAAGTTACTATCTTAAGAGCATGTGTGTTATCACCATACTTAAACAACAAAGAAGTATTTGCTGAATACATGGGTAAAATAGATGCAGCAATAACTAAGAAGTTAGAAAACATAATATTAAAATAATTTAAGTTTTGAATAACTTCACCTTAATCTAATAAGATTAGATAATTTAGAAATAGAAAGCTATGAATAAGGAGTTTTAAACTCCTAGTTCATAGCTTTTTTATTGTTTAAAATTTCTACTTATCAATGAAATATTCTTTTAGAAAAAACTATAAACAAGAAGCATCAAGAGTAGTTAATTGGGATTAATTACAGGTATTGAAAGCGACAAATACTTAATTTATCAAAAAATTTAATGTATGAAGTTAAATATTAAACTTTTTAAAATAAAAAGTTTTATAATTTTAAATTAATGGTTAATATTGCACTTTAGAAATAAATTTACCAAACGATAATAATATGTAAACATATGTATGAAAATATATTTTTAAATTATAAAGGTACGTTTATTTTAAATAGATATTAGTGACGTACTAAAGAACTAGGAGGGGTATGATGGATTTTTTTCTACTTATAGGAATTGTATTGGGACTTGGATCAGTAATTGTAGGTATGATGGTAAAAGGTGCCAATATAGAGGTTTTATTAAATCCTGCAGCTGCCATTATTATTCTTATAGGAACTTCTGCAGCTGTAATGAATTCATTTCCGAGAGAGGAGTTTCTTAAAATTCCCAAAATATTAGGAGCACTTTTTTCAGATAGGAAGAAATATAATGCAGTTGAAATTATAGAGGATATAGTTGAGATGTCTAGAACATCTAGAAAGAATGGCTTATTATCACTTGAGCAATTAATAGAAGGTATGGATAATGAGTTTATGAAAAAGGGCTTAAGAATGGTAGTAGATGGTATAGAGCCAGAATACATAAGAGAAGTTTTAGAAGGTGAGATTGAAAGTTTAGAGGAAAGACATCGTCTAGGAGCTTCAATTTTTACAACCGCAGGAGGAGCATCTCCAACGCTAGGAGTTTTGGGTGCTGTTGTAGGTCTAATAGGTGCACTTGGTAATTTAGAGGATGTTGGAAAGTTAGCCCATATGATAGCAGGAGCATTCGTTGCAACGTTATATGGTATATTTTTTGGATATGTAATATGTCATCCATTTGCATCTAGATTAAAGAGAAAATCTCAAAGAGAAGTAAAAGGTATGAGTATTATACTTGAAGGTATTTTAGCAATACAATCAGGAATGAACCCACAAAGTATAGAAAATAAGCTTGTAGGTATGTTGGAACCAAAGGAAAGAATAAAATTTCAATAGAGAATAAATAAAGAGGTAAGGAGAGTTTAAAATGAGTAGGAAAAAAAAGCATGAAGAAGATCATATTGATGAAACGTGGCTTATTCCTTATTCAGATATGTTAACACTTCTATTAGCTTTGTTTATTGTTATGTTTGCTATGAGTCAGGTAAATCAGCAAAAGTTTCAAAAAGCAGCTAAAGAATTTAATGCTGTTTTTTCAGGTGGAAGTGGTGTTATGCCTGAAGGAGGAAATTCTGTAGCTGTATTACAAGAAACTAATAGTTCAGATGAAGCTAAAAAAGGTGTAATTGAAGAAGATAAAATGACTGAAATTAAAAAAGGTCTAGAAAAAGGTTTTGCTGAAAGTGGCTATGCTGATAAGGTAAGCGTTGGACTTAATGGCGAGGGGTTAGAAGTTTGCATACAGGATGCTGTGTTATTTAATTCAGGTGATGCAAATGTACTACAAGAACTTTCCCCTGTACTTTTAGAAATTTCAAAGAAGGTCAAAGACTTAGATAATAATATTAAAATTATAGGTCATACAGATAATAGACCTATAAAAACAGCAAAGTTTGGTTCAAATTGGGATTTAAGTGCTATGCGTGCTATAAATGTAATGCATTATATGGTTGATATAGGAGGACTTAAACCTGAAAAATTATCAATACAAGCATTTGGAGAGTATAAGCCTAAATATGATAATTCAACAGAGGAAGGGCAAGCTAAAAACAGAAGGGTAGAAATTTTCATAGTTCGTAATTATCCTAAGACTAATAAAAAAGTTGATGGTTTTAGTAAGCCAAATTAATATGGGAAAATATATGTGTAAACTAGTAGTATTAAACTAAAAATTAATGCTACTAGTTTTTTATTTTAATATCAAGATAATTTATAAGATTAATTTTAAAATTAAAATTAGTGATTTTCTTATACCTTTTATTTTTTTATGTCGATAATAGAACATTCATTGCAAGGCTTTTCACAGGATTCAATATGTATTAAAACTTCAGTATTTTTTAAAAGAGCTTCTATATCATTTTCAATTATATCACATAAATCATGGGCTGTTTTAACATACATATTTGGTGGAAATACTAGATGTAAATCAATATATTTTGTCATTCCAGATTTTCTAGTCCTAAGGTTGTGAAAATTGCAATAAACAGAATTATGTTTACTAATTTCTTCAGTTATTATTTTAATTTCATTTTCTGATAGTTTTACATCTACAAGTGGATTAAAAGCTGATATTAATAATTCATAAGATTCCTTAAGAATAAATATAGCTACACCTATAGCAACTATAGGGTCAAGAAAGTGAAGTCCTGTAACCCAAATAAGTAATAATCCAAAACCAACTCCTAAGGAAGTGTATACATCTGCTTTAAGGTGAAGAGCATCAGCTTCAAGAGCAATTGAATCCTCTTCTTTAGCTACTTTATATAACTTTTTTGAAACGATATAGTTTATAGAAGCAGATATGAACATAACAATAAATCCAAGACTCACAGATGCTATTGCTTCTGGATTAAAAAGTTTTTTTATCCCCTCAATTATTATCCATATAGCTGCTACAAAAATAAGCAATGCTTCTATAACGCCAGAAACATTTTCGAATTTTCCATGTCCATAAGGATGATCATAATCAGCTGGTTTAGAAGCTGCTTTAACTGAAAAAAATGCGATAAGTGCTGCAAGTAGATCCATAGTTGAGTGGATTGCTTCAGAAATAATACTAACAGAGCCACTTATAAGACCGACAGCTAATTTTAATATTATTAAGGTTGTATTAGAATATATAGATAAACGAGCAACTTTAGTTTTATTATTCATAAAAACCTCCATATATAATATGTAAAGAAATGTATTAAATTGTATAAAAGCTTTCATAATTAATTTAAAAGTTTATTAATTTCAGTAATTTTGAATCTATGGGCAAACAATAATTTGTCCATAGATTTGAAATTAATGCGTATATTTATTATTTCCTATATTGATTTATATATTCTATATTTTGCCTTCTTAATTATATATAAAACCTAGAATTAATAATAATGTTATACCTTTTTATAAAAGATATAAGACTATTAGCAGAGCTCAAGTTTAGACAAGCTTATTTAATAAATATTAAAAAATAACAAATATTAAGTACTTGTAAATTTCCGGGTAACATATTAAAATAATTATAAATCATATTAATATATTTGGAGGTTTATTATGGATATAACAGAAGCAATATTAAAAACTTTAAAAGAGGTAGGAGAGCCTATGAAAGCTGGTGAAATAGCTGAAAAGGCAAATGTTGATAAAAAAGAAGTAGATAAAGCTATTAAAGCTTTAAAAGCAGAGGATAAAATAACTTCACCCAAAAGATGTTTTTATGCAATAAAATAATAAAGTAAACTAATATAAATTATAAAAATGTGTTAGAATGTTATTCTAACACATTTTTGTTCTTTATTTACAGAATTATTTCGTAAAGTGTTAAATGTATTTGATTCCTTATTTTACATTTGAAGTTAATTTATTATCAAATAAAATAATTATTATGCTAAAGTATGTTTTTTTTATTTATTACTGGAAATACTAGATATGTATTTTATAATAGGTAATTATTATTTAGATAATTTTAATACACAAGAATAAAAGTTATTGCTTATAACAAGATGATTTTAAGAAATAACTTTTTAAATTACGTAAATGATTATTTAGTATATGTAAATACATCTAATTTTATAAATTATTTATACAATTTTTAGATTGTATTTATAGGAGGCTAAGAGGATGAAGATTTTAATAACAACAGATGCATATGTTCCTATGGTGAATGGAGTTGTTACATCAGTAAATAATCTCTATAAAGAATTAAAGTATAACGGGCATGATGTTAAGATTTTAACTTTATCACATAATAGTGAAGAAAGAGTAGAAGGTGATATATATTATTTAAAGTCTATTGGAGTAGGTGTTTATCCAGAGGCTAGGATAAAGGTGCCTTTATATAATAAATTAATAGATCAGATTATTAAATGGAGTCCTGATATTATTCATTCACAAACGGAATTTTCTATGATGTTAGTGGCTAAGCATATTTCTAATAGATTAAATATTCCTCATATACATACATATCATACTTTATATGAAAATTATTTAGATTATTTATTAGGTGGAAAGGTTATAAATAAAAGTAGAGCTGCAAAAATAACAAAATTACTTTTAAATAGTCTAGATGCAGTAATAGCACCAACACAAAAGACTAAGGATGTTTTATTAGGTTATGGTGTAATTAAACCTATTTATGTAGTGCCTACAGGAATAGATTTAGCTAGATTTAAACAAAATATTTCAATTGAAGACAAACGTAAGATCAAGTTAACTCTAGGACTTAGTGAATCAGATAGAATCATAGCATATGTTGGAAGAGTAGCTGAAGAAAAGAATATAAGTGAAATATTAAGACTTTTTAAGCAGGTTATAGAGAAAGAAAAGAACATAAAACTTTTAATAGTAGGAACAGGTCCATATTTGAATTGCTTAAAAACTCAGGTTAAAAAAGAAAATATTCAAAATAATGTTGTTTTTACTGGTATGATAAAGCCAGAAGAAGTTTATAAATATTACAAATTAGCAGAAATTTTTGTTACTGCGTCTATAAGTGAAACTCAAGGATTAACTTATATAGAGGCATTAAGTAGTGGATGTCCTATAGTGTGCAAGGAGGATTCATGTATAGAAGGGGTAGTAAGGCAAGGAATCAATGGATTCTCATATAAAGAAAAAGATGAGTTTTTTTATTATATAAGTAGAATATTGAAGGATAATAAGTTGAGAAATAATATGACTAAAGAAGCTGTTAATACAGCCAATAAATATTCCAGTAGAACTTTTGCAAATAATATGATAGAAATTTATTGTCGAGTTATGTGTGCTAAGGAAGAAGAGAATATAGAGATGCTAAAACTGACAGAGAATAAAATTTAGGAAATTAGCGTATGTAGTATATATTAAAAACTAACATAATTTAAATGAACTGCTCTTTATCAACTAGATGAGGGCAGTTTATTTAAATTTATGCTAAGTTTTATGTTTTCTTAAATTTGAATTTGGTATTATAAGCGTGAAGATACTTCCAACAGCTACAACTGAATAATAGGTTATTATTCTCCAAACAAAAAGAGCTGTTATAATTGAATCGCCTTTAAAAAACAAGCTGTAAATTAAATAAAAGCCACCCTCTGCACCACCTTCTGCACCAGGGAGTGGGATTATTGCCATGAAGTTTGTTAGAAAGATTTGGGCAGCAATCATTGTGAGTATATCTGTTGAATTAAAGCCAAAGCTTCTATAAATGCAATATGGAATACTAGAAAAAGATAAACATTCAAGAAATGTCAGTATAGCTATATAAATACACATTTTAATATGTTTACTCATTAAAGAAGCATTTTTATGAAATTCATTTAATTCAGTTTCAATTTTTTTATAAGTATTTTCAGTATTCCTAGTTAAATGAAATTTTTTTAATATTTTAAAAACAAATTTAAAAATACTTTTTGGTATTTTGTTATTAATTGAGAATAGTATTGCAAATATGGTGATTATTATATGAATAATAACTCCGGAAATAGAAAGATATAAAAAATATTTAACTTTGGAGCTAAAATAATTGAATTTAAATACAAAGGCTAATAGTAAAATAAATATATTTATAGCTTGATATATTATAAATTTTACCATCAAAATAGATCCAGCTATTCCAGCAGGAATTTTACTTTCAGTCATTGAATAAAGTTGAGCAGGATGACTTCCAGCCGAAAATGGGGTAACAGCACCAAAAAATTGCCCAACTATTTCAAATTTAATTGAACTTATGAGTAAATTATCTGTATTATAAAAGTTTTTAGTTATTATATATAGTGTAAGCATTTCAAAAATTAAAAATATAAGCATTAGTAAAATAGCTAGTGATATCCATGATGTATTAAGTAACTTTAAATCTTCAATTAAAGAATTTAAACCCTTATTAAAAATGAAAAATGATACAAAAATACAGGCGGAGACTATTACTACAATAGAATTAAAAATTTTATTTTTCATTTGTAGTACTCCTAAGTTTTTTATTACTATGATAGTATATATCATCATAGAAATCTTTCCACATCTTTAGAACATAACTCTTTGAATAAAATTCATGACATTTCCATGAATTATTGCACCAAGTTTCATACTTATTATCTTTCTTTTCTAAAGAGAGTATTATTTGAGAGAAGTCTATTATATCTTTTCCTTTTAAATAATAGTCAAATAAAATATCATGATATATATCTAATTCTCTTAAAAGTATAGGTGTTTTTAATGCCATAGCTTCAAGAATGGACATTGGAAATAATTCATTATAAGATGGTAAGAACATCAAATCACAAATATTATAGATATCATTCATTTTATTTCTATTAATGATACCTAAAAATTTAACATTTTCAGGTGGGTTGTCAAAAATCCATTTAAGTTCTTTGTACCCATCAGTTATTGAACCAAAAGAAAAACCTCCCGCCCATATAAATTGAATATGTGGAAGTGTTCTGGCAACTTCAATAAAATCCATAACGCCTTTTCTAGTTTGGACTTGACCTACACCTAAAACTACAAATTTTTCTAATGGAATATTATACATTTGTTTTATAGTATTAATTTTTTCTTTATCATACCTATAAAAATTATCTTCTGATACGAAGTTTGGTATATAAGTAACTTTATTCTCATTTATTGCATATTTTTTAAGGACATTAATGAAGTAGGGATTAACTACAACTAAATGGTCAACGCTTTTATAGAACCAGATTATGTACTTATAGAAAATTTTTTTTATAAAGCTAGGAAGATTTAAACTTTCTTCTATTGTTTCAGGAACAAAGTGAACATAAGCTACATTTGTACCAAATAGTTTTGAAAAAGGTATATTTAGAAAGAATTTAAAATCAATAGTATGATAATGAGTTATATCACACAAATTAAATGTATTTATCTTAACCTCATAATCTTCACCAAGCCCATTTCTAACTAAATTTACCTGTTCAAGATAAGCTGATAATACTCCATGCCCCTCTACCTTATCGGCTGAAGAAAGCATATTAATAGTAGGCATAAAAAGACTCCTTTCAATAATATTGATACATATATCTTTTGTAATTTTTTATTATATATTCTGATTTTTTCTTGGGAGTCTTTTAGATAGTAATATTATTAGTTTTAAGCACAAGTAAATTGTACAGAGGGTGTATAATTTTTTATTAGGAGTGAGTCATAGTAAAAATATACACTTTCTATTTTTTATATGATATTTAGTATGTTAATATTTTATCAGAAATTATTTTTAAACCTTTTTCAAGCTCTTCCTTATTTGTTCTAGCTATACTTAATCTTAAGCCATGTTCACCAAGTTTTTCATCTAAGAAATATTTTTTACCATTAAAAATAACTATGTTTTCACTTTCTAGTTCGTGCATTAGTATATTAGGATTAATATTGTTTGGTAACTGAATATAAGAGTAAAAACCAGATGAACCTCCAATACACTTAATACCTTGTTGTTTTAATTTTGAATAATACTTATTCAAAATTTTACTTCTCTCTAAATAGTCTTTTTTAATAGAGTTGGTTTGTTTTTTTAGTAAATTACTCTTTATATATATTTCTAATGTAGCTTGAGATACTAATGAAGCAGAAAAATAAGAGTAATAATATGCAAAATGCAAGTATTTTCTGAATGCATCTAATAAATCAGTTGGGATTATAGAAATGCCTATTCTTATTAAAGGCAGTATTTTAGAATAACTTTTTAAATATATATGATGTTTCTTATCACCATAAGAATAAATAGGATCATATTTATCTATATCAACATCACCAAAATAATCATCTTCAACAATATAAACATCATATTTTTTAGCTAATTCAGCTATTTTTATTCTTTGGCCTTTATTCAAACTTGTTCCTAAAGGATTATGATTCCTGGTTACCGTATAAAAAAACTTTATATCATAGTTTTTAAATAGAAAAGCTAATTTATCTAAATCTAAACCTTTTTCAGTTCTTTCAATAGTCATTGTTTCAACCTTAGAGAATTTCAAAAATTGTATGAAATAACTATAGGTTGGTTGCTCTATTAAAATAATATGTTTTCCGTTAGGAAAAGGCATTTGAGTTAAGATGCTTAAAGCCTGCTGAATACCTAAATTAACAAAAATATTTTCCTTTTTAGTGAATACTTGAAAATTTGCCAAATAACTTGGCAGGATAGATCTTAAACTATCTATTCCTAAAACATTATCATTTAAGGACATATTTCCATAACTATCTACTGATCTATCTAAACAGTGTTTTAAGTCGGGAATATATAAATCATTTATATCAGGGTTTCCGCTAGAAAAGTCTAAAACATTTTTATTTTGAGTGTTGTTTCCTATAATACCTTCAACTATATAATATCCACTTTGAGGAACAGCATAGACAATGTGTTTGCTTTTTAATTCTTCATAAGCTTTAATTACTGTATTTTTGCTACAATTATATTTTTTACAAAGAATTCTTACTGAAGGTAATTTTTTTTTTGCTCTATATTTATTATTTATTATTTCTTCTTCTAAATCTTTCACAATAGTTTTATATATTAAATCCATAAAATCCTCCAAATTGTGATAGTACAGTTTAATTATATCATTATTAAAATAATGGGGTTATATAATATATAATTAAATTAGATAAATGACAAGTAGATTTTGAATCTTTATTAAAATATAGAATTATGAAGGAGATAGTATGGATAAAGCTTTTAAAGTATATATTATAGGATCTGTGGCTAGCGGAAAAACGACCTTAGCTAAAAAAATATCTGAAAGTTCAGGAATACCTTACTATGAACTAGATAATGTTATATGGAAGAAACATGAAGATGGAGATATTAAAAGAACAGCTGAGGAAAGAGATGAGATTTTTAATAATATAGTAAATAAAGATAGCTGGATTATAGAAGATGTTTGTAGATCTTGTTTTAAAGATGGACTTAAGAAAGCCGATTTAATAATAGTATTAGATATACCAGCTTTTTATAGAAAAAAGAATATTTTATTACGATGGATAAAACAAAATTTAGGGTTAGAAAAATCAGATTATAAGCCTACTATTAAAATGCTTAGATTAATGTATAAATGGTGTAATGAGTATGATGATAAAAAGGATCAGTTTATGAAAAAAATAGATCCATATATGGACAAGGTTAAAATTATGAAGACTTATCCCAAATATGATATTATTTAAGTTATAAAGAAGAATATACTTATTGATTTAATAATTTTATAAATGATATTATAAATAAAAATATTAATATATATTCAAGTTTAAAATTAATAATTGTATTAGTATATTTGTTAAACATAAAATAAGACAACATTAAATTTAATTTGTGAAAATCATATTATAATATATATGAAGATAAAAAATTTATTTAACTAAAAGAAAGGGAAAAGAATGATTTTTTTTGGACATATAGGGGTAACTACTGGAATCTGCAAGGCTTATGAAAAAATAGTTCATAAGGAGAATAATATTCATATTAAGCCAGCGATTGATTATAGAATTGTTTTAATTGGTTCAATATTGCCAGATATAGTAGATAAACCAATAGGTGCTTACTTTTTTAGAAGTACATTTCATAATAGCAGGATTTTTGGACACACATTAATAGTATCATTAATACTTGTAGTATTAGGCTTATATATGATATATAAAGAAAGGAAAAATAAGATTTTAACGCTTGGAATGTCTACATCTATTCATTTGATTTTAGATAGTATGTGGTTATATAAAGGTATATTGTTTTGGCCCTATTATGGTCTAAGATTCCCAGAAAGACCAGAAGGTAATTGGGTAAATATGAATATAGTACGACTTTTTACAGATCCAAGTTATTATGGTCCTGAAGTTATTGGTTTTTTTATTATTGCATATTATTTTTCAAAATTAATAAAGAAAAAACAGTTAAAATTTTTTATAACTGAGGGAAGATTATAGTAAAAATAGTAGATATGTTATAAAGGATGAAGTTTAAACTTCATCCTTTTTTGTATTAGATTTTAAAACATTATTACTGATTATTAACTTCAGTATTAGTTTGTGTATTGGTTTGATTATCAGATGATTGAGAAGCTGCTTTCATTTTATTGAGAGCATCTGCAGCTTGAGGACTTAATTGTAAAGTGTCTGTTCCATTAGTCTTAGTTATTCCGCCATCATCGCTCTTTTTTATGTGGTGATGATTATGGCCATGTTTATGTTTTCCTTTAATACCTTCAGTTTTATCAGTCTTATCAGCATTAGTAGTTTTATTTACATAATTATTAGGAGTTGTGTTAGCTACAGAGTATGGATTATTGCTACCTATTATCATTTGTAATTCCTCCAGTAAATATATATTTTGATTTAAGCTAAAATATTGAATTGATTTTTTAAATACTTTGTTTTATGACTTAATTGAATTATAAAATACTTTTGTGTTTTATTTGTGGTTAAATTTAAAAACTTTGTTCATAATTTTTAAGAAATAGAATTTTAGAGAATTAATTTATTGATTAGTGAATGAATTTTTTAGAGTAGAAATGAGATCTAATGAGCCTTTTTATCTTTTATTTTATTTTTTATTTTAATCTATTTTTAATGTGATTTTTAGGCCTTTTTAATTTAGTATGTGTAACATAGTGTTAAAAGAATTTTTAAAATTGTGGATGGAGGAATGAAAAAATGGAGAATATTTTTTATAAAGTAAAAATTTTTGTTAAAATATGTAAAAGTAGCTAATAAAAGCTATAAAATATACTGCTTAGAAAAGTAAAATATTGAAAGAATAAATAAAATATGATATAATGTTATAAATTTTAATTATGAAAGTCAACATATTTAAATAAAGTTAAAAGGCTACCCATATATTGGGTAGTCTTTTTCACATATAAGAAGTTTGCTTAACTTTTAAGTTATTGGATTTCTTTTTAAAACCGTTATAGAAATCAGGATACATAAAATTTCAGAAACTAAAGTAGCTATCCATATACCTAAGTCATTAAATAAAGTTGTCATAATAAATAGGGATAGGATAATAGTTACTAAACCTCTAGATAGAGATATTGCTATGGCTTTTGTAGGTTTTTCTATGGAAGCGAAAAAACCTGATATAAGAATATTATATCCAACTACTAAAAATGATGTAGAGAATAATTTAAAAGCATATACTGAATAATTAAAAAGATCCACATCAGCATTTTTTATAAAAACATTGACTATTGAACTAGAGAATATGAGCACAGTTGAGAAAATAAATATAGAAACAAAGGCTACTGTTTTTAAACTCATATTAAATAATTTAGAGATAGTATCAGAGTCACCTTTACCATAATAATAACTAGATAATGGCTGCATACCTTGAGTTATTCCAATCATAGTCATTAATACAAGTGTGTTTACATAAGATATTATTCCAAAGGTTATTATTCCATTCTCACCTAATCTATTCAATATAACTTGATTAAAAATAAATAAAACTACTCCAGTTGACATCTCGGTTATAAAATCAGGTAAGCCAATAGATATAATTCTTTTTAAGATATTAAAATCATATTTAAATTTTACAAATTTTAATGTAGAATTCTTTTTCAAAAAATGTACTAGAAAAAATACGCAAGCAATGACTTGAGAAATACCAGTGGCGTAAGCAGCACCAGCAACTCCAAAGTTTAACTTTATAACAAATATATAATCTAGAAAAATATTAGTTATAGCGGATAAACATACACCTATAATTGAGAAATATGGAAAACCATCTGTTTTCACAATAACCTCTAAATAGTAGGAAATTACAAAAAATGTATTGAAAGATATAATTATTCTTAAAAATTCTTTTACCATAGGTAATGTGCTATCAGTTGCACCTAAAAATATAGCTAATCTTTCAAGATTTAATAAGCTAAGAATTAAAATCGCTATAGAAAAAATAATCATGGAAACTATATTTAGAGTAAAAACTTCATTGGCACTTTTTAAGTTTTTTTTACCTAAATATATAGAAATTATAGTTGATGCACCAGTAGAAAATAATACTGAGCAAGCGAAAATAAAATTAACAAAAGGCATAGCTAAGTTCACGGCAGCTAAGGCATTGGGTCCAACCCCTCTTCCAACAAAGATACCATCTATGATTGTATATAAAGAATATACCCACATTGCAGAGATCGATGGAAGTGTATATTTAAAGAATTTTCGTCTTAAAGCTTTTGTCTCTTGTTCGTTCTGCATATAATCACCTCTCTAAAAGAATTATAAACCTTGGCATTATACCAAGGTCAAGTTATAATTATAATAGTTAGTCTAAATTGTGAAAGGGATAATTATAAGGTGTTAATTATGAAAGAGTATTATAAGATAGGAGAAATTTCAAAAATATATGAAATAGGTAGAGATTCACTAATGTATTACGAAGAAATTGGAATACTTAAACCTTTTAGGGATAAAAATGGATATAGGTTATATAGAGTGAATGATATATGGAAACTTAATCTAATAAAAGAACTTAGAACCTTTGGATTTTCTATGGCGAAAATAAAAGAATATTTAGATATAAGAAATATAGAAAATACTAAAGCAATGTTAAATGAGGAAATTTTTTTACTAGATAAAAAAATAGATCAACTTAATAAATTAAAAAAGAATGTTATAAAAAGATTAGAGGATATAGAGGAGGTAACTTTAAATAAGAATTTATATGAAATACAAGTAACCTTCATAGAAGATAGAAAGGCTATAAGATTAAATGGAAATATAATAAGAGATGAAGAGGTAGACTTTCTAGTGAAAAAATTACAAAAGAAGAACGAAGATAAGTTTTATTTGTTAGGAAATTATAATGTTGGAGCAGTATATTGTATTGATAAGATAAGGAAAGGGATATTTAACGAATATAAATCTGTTTTTTGTCTTTTAGATAAGGATGATGAAGAATATGATTTAATATTGGGCGGAGGATTGTATATAACATATTCCTATAGTGGTAATTATAAAAATAGTGAAAGACATATACCTAAAATTCTCAGGTTTGTAGAAGATAATGGCTATAAAATAATAGGTGATCCCATTGAAATATATAAGATAGATATACATGAAACTGCAAATATAGAGGAATTTATTACTGAAATTCAAGTACCAGTGGTTAAAGATTCATATATAGAAAACTAACATTAAAATTTTAATATATATGTTGTAATATGATTTCTACAAATTAAATTTAATATTACCTTTAAATAAGCTATAAAGACTTTATTTAAATAAATGTAGATTTAAAATTGCAATATATATATAAGTTAAACGTTAAATAGGTAAGGAAAATGTTATTTTTGGAAATAATGGATTGTTAATAATATAGATATTTTTGAAAAATATTAAGTTAGCTGATTTTTAAGATAATTATATTCTGAACATTACTTGACATATTTTTGAAATAGATACATAATATGTATAGGGTGAAACTAATATTTTGGGAGGGGTCATAATGAGGATAAAGAAATCAGGATTAGCATTTCTTCTATCTGTATCTATGTTATTTTGTAATGGAGGAATTGTTTATGCACAAACGAATGATGAGACAAAATTAAATCTTAAAAATAATATTACACCAATATATAATATAAAGGCTGAGAATGGATTTGAAGATTTAATTAAATGGAAACCAATATTAAAAGATAAAAAGATAATTGCTGTAGGTGAAGCTACACATGGAACGAAAGAATTCTCTCAAATTAAACATAGGATGTTTGAATTTTTAGTAGAAAAGATGGGATATAGACTTTTTGCGATAGAAGCAGACACAGCATTGATGGAGGAAGTAAACGATTATGTGCTCTATAATAAAGGAGAGCCTAATGAGATTTTAAAGAAGTTTTCTTGGATGCTAAATACACAAGAAATGCTTGATATGATTAAATGGATGAGAAATTATAATGATAATCCTATTCATAAGCAAAAGGTAAAATTTTATGGAATGGATATGCAGAGTGGACCGACAGCAATTCCTAGGGTTATAGAATACATTAAGAATGTTGACAATGAAAATTTAGAGAATTTCGAAAGAATACTAAATAATGTTAGTGGAAAAATATTATATACATGTGATGAGAGTACTTTTGAAAATATAAAAAATCAATCAATTGATTTAGAAAGTAAGATGGAAAAGAATAAGGATAACTATGTTAAAGTAAGTTCTTTAAGTGAATATGAGTTAGTTAAACATCATTTATCTGTTCTAAATCAATATATAGATATTACTAAGATTGCTAGAAAAAGTATTTCGATGGAGTATCTGTCTAAAAGAGATTATTACATGGCTCAGAATGTAAAATGGATACTAGATCATGAAAATGAATATGGAAATGATAAAATTATGCTTTGGGCTCAAAATGGACATGTAAGTAAGAAAGAAAGCAATTTTATACCTATGGGAGAAAATTTGAAAAATATATATGGAGACAAGTTTTATTCTATAGGATTAGATTTTTACGAAGGAACTTTTAAAGCACAAGATTGTAATAATGCTGATATGCCGCTAGTAGATTTTAAATTTGATAATTCACCAGAGGGGACTTTAGTTTATGAATTTGCTAAAACTGATTTAGATGCTGCATTTATGGATTTTAAAACTGCATCAAAAAATAAGGATATAAAAGAGTGGTTAAGTAAAAGTAAATTAGTTCATAATGTAGGATGGGGATTCGGTGAAGATTGGTCATATATGTATCCTGAGGATGTTACAGGTAATTATGATGGATTTATATTTTTTAAGAAAACATCACCTGTAACAGTTTTATCAAAAACTTCTTAGTAAGATTTTTAAAATAATATATAAGTTTTCAGTTCAAGAGCTATATAACTGATAATTACAATGTAGTGATATATTTAATAGTATTCTTAAATATGTTTGAAATGGGAATGTAAGTTATATATTTTTTAGATAATGTTATATTATAAGTTTATATTTAATAGTTTATATTTTTAGTGTTTTTAGGCTGTAAGAAGGGGATTTACTTCATTGCAGCCTTTTATAAGTGTAGTTAATAAAATTTTAACAATATATATTTTAAACTTTAGGAACTACATACTTTGAGTTTATTGTTAAAGAAGTGTAGACATCATTAAATTAAAAAAGGGAGTAGAAAGTCCAATAATTAATGAATAAATGCAACTTAGGTTTTGATATTAAAACTTAAAGTTGTATTAATATAATATTTTTTGAATAAGTATAATAGAGAATTATTTATAATTAGGTTTTAAAATGAATTTTGAAGATTTTTTTAATGATTGTTATGCATCAGCTAAAAATAATACGAATAAGAATGAAGGTTGTAATGATATACCTGGGGGATTTCAAGATCTAAATCCAGAGTTGTTTACTATATTGGGAACTATTGTAGGAGATGTTATGGCTGGAAATATGCCGTTTAATGTACAAAATGCAGTGGGAAACTGGTTAGAGCTTGTGGGTCAGATAATCTTAGTTTATAATGCTCAACAGCAATATTTTCAAGCTGGCCCAGGTAGGTATTATAATATTAACAATAAGAATATAAATAATCCTTTTTGTCAAACCAATTCGAACTCTTCATCAAGCAATAATAATAATTATGGAGATGAAATAGATAAACTTAAGGAAATTATAAACTCATTAGTATATGAAGTTGAGGAAATTAAGAAACAAGTAAAAAATATAAAAAATTATTAGATATACAATCAAAATCCATGAGAATTTTCATAATTCCATGGACTTTATTTTTGGGTAATAAAAATTTTATATTTATACTAAGTTTATTCTAAATAATAAAATAATTCATTATGTTATAATTAATTTAATTAATAAATTTAATTAATAAATTTAACTTAATCTATAAAAAGTTAAAAGGAGAAGTAAATGAAAAATTCACAAATATTAAAAAAAGATTTAGATAGAATAGATGGTAAAAGTTATAGATTATATAAAGATTTAGAGGGAGAATATGATTTTCAAGACTATAAGCTTAGCATAGATCATGTTCAAGGTGATCCATTTGCATCACCATCAAGAGTTAGAGTAATAGTAGATCAAAGGATGGCTAAGTTTCCAAAGGAGCTTTTTGATAAGAAACATAAAAATATTGCTGTAGTTGATTATTTAACAAGAGAATTCTATTTTAATATAAATAAATATGGAGAAAGAGTTTTTGGTTCAGGAAAAAGTGGGTTAATATTTATAAGTAAATGTCCACAAGAAATATTAGAAAGAACTTCGATAATTATAGATGAAGAGAAAATAGAAGCAAGATTTTATGTGGGGTTTCCTGCTAGAGGCAGAAGTGTTTTATCAAAGGAGTTAGAGAAGATACTTTATAATGTTATACCAAACCTTGTTGAAAGAACTTTAATATACAAGAATATTAATAGTAAAGCACTAATAAATAGAGTAAAACTAGTAGAGGATCAAGAATACATAAGGGGAGAGTTAGATAAAAGAGGTCTTGTAGCCTTTGTAGCAAATGGATCTATGTTACCTAGAGAAAGTGGTATATCTACTAAGCCTTTAAAGTCAGGAAAAGCTTTTATTTCACCAAAAGAGTTAGAAGTAGAGTTTAATACTATGACTCGAGGTGCTATTAAAGGGATGGGGATTAAAAAAGGAGTTACAATTATAGTTGGGGGAGGCTATCATGGTAAGTCTACTTTATTAAAAGCCTTAGAAAGTGGAGTTTATAATCACATTGAAGATGATGGAAGAGAATTTGTTATAACAGATGGTTCTGCATTAAAGGTAAGGGCAGAGGATGGAAGAGTTATAACAAAAACAGATATATCTTTATTTATAAACAATCTACCAAATGGTAAAGATACTGTAGAGTTTTATACAGATAATGCTAGTGGAAGTACATCACAAGCAGCTAATATTATAGAAGGCATAGAAAGTGGAGCAAAGGTGTTTTTAATAGATGAAGATACTTCTGCTACTAACTTTATGATGAGAGATGAGCTTATGCAAAAATTAGTGTCTAAAGATAAAGAGCCTATAACACCGTTTATAGAAATAGTAAAACCTTTATATGAGCAAAAGGATATATCAACAATATTGGTAGTTGGAAGCTCAGGTGACTTTTTTGATATAGCAGATTCAGTAATACAGCTTGATAATTATGAAGCTATAGATGTTACTAAGCAGGCCAAGGAGCTAAGTAAAGGTAACATTGTAAAAAGAATTAATGATAGAGATTTAAAGATAAATATTTCATTTAATAGAAAAGTTAAAAAAGGAACAATTTCTGAAGGCCCAAAGGGTGTAAAAATAAAAACTATTGGATTAGATACAATAAGTATAAATAGAGATGATATAAATTTAAGATATATAGAGCAGATAGTAGATAATGAACAATTGAATGCAATAGGTTCGATTATGAAGTATGCTGAAAATAAATATATGAATAAAAATTTAAGCTTTGAGGCTATGATAGATAATATAATTTCAGATATAGATAAAACTGGTTTAATGTCAATAGAAAAAATAAAAGGTGGAAGTGGAAGTTTAGCAATGCCTAGAAAGCAAGAAGTAATGGCTAGTTATAATAGATATAGAAAATTAAAGTTATAGAAGATTAAACTTTTTCCAAAAGTTTAGTATAATTTATATGTAATAGGTACGTCTTTTAATTAAAGAAATGTTTTTTGTTAAGTAATATCTTTAATCATTATTTTGTTAAGGTAATGATTAAAGATATTTTTTTATTATATTAGTAAATTTTTGTTAAAAGTCAACAAATAATTATAATACTTAAAAAATCAGAAGGAAATGTAATATATGAATAAACAAGTAAAATTTAATAGGTGAAAGTTTCTTAATAATATGTAAGAATTACTTATAGGTTAGTAATGTAGTATAATTTATAAAATTTCGAAATATAATACTAAAATTCGACAATTAGTGAAGCATGGATAATTTTATACGATAATAATATGTAAAAAATTAAATTAAATTTAAGTTATTAATGTATTGGGATTATAAATTTTAAATTAGATTCATTGAGTTTATATGTTAGGAGGTAGTAGTATAGCTTTTTTAAAATGGAAAACAAATGTAATAATTAAAAATATTATAATTATTTTTTTTATTATAGTTTGTATAAATATTTTTCAAATTAAACCATGTTATGGAACGACAAAGGAGATATTTCATGCTAACAGTGGAATAAATCTTAATAAAACTTTTTGGGGACATTATGGTGGTGAGCTTGATAATACTGCTAGTTCATATGCAGATGGAGGAAATATAACATATTATATTAATAACAATTTTATACCGGCTAATCAAGTTGAAAAAAAATATATATGCTATTATTTCTGTGCAGAAAATAGATATATAGATAGTGGAACTATTTTTAAATTTGATTCTTCATATCAGGTAACATTTATTACTAATGGGTGGGCTGGAGACTTTGAATTATTAGTAGCAGATAATGATATGAAATGGCAGTCAGTGGGTATAATTAATACTCATTATCCAACGGAACATACTTTTGATGGTGATAAATTGCCAATAAAGAATGTAAGGTATTTTAGAGCTCGTTCGATAAATGGGGGTAGCGTATCTCCTTTAGATATTTTTAATGTGAAAATTAAAAAGAAGGACTTAAATGATCCTAATAGTGGAATGGTTCAAATATTTGATGCTTTTAGTGGGGTAGATGTTAAAGATGCTTTTTATGGACATTTTAGAGGTGATTTAGATAATACAATTAGTGCATATGTTGATGGTGGGTATACGACCTTTGAAAAAGGATTTATAGCTTCGGATAATCTATACTTGAAATCGGATAATATATATTATTATAATGCACAAAATAGATGTATAGATTCTGGAAGAATATTTGAATTTGATTCGTTAGATAGTATTAAATTTTCTTTAGATGCACATCCAGGGAAATATGAATTATATGTAGGCGATAATGACATGAATTGGCATTATGTTGATACAGTAGAAGCAGACTCCAATCATAAAGCTACATACTCAATAGATGGTTCAAAGGTACCAATTAAAGATGTAAGATATTTTAGAGCATTTTCACCAAAAGGGGGAAATGTGGCATCTTTAGATATTTTTGATGTAGAAATTGATAGAAGTGATGATGTTCAACCTAATATATCTTTGTCACAAAATACAGTTGAATGGACAAATAAAAATGTAACAATACAAGCAATAGCTACAGATAATGAAACAGGTATAACAAAATTAACTTTGCCTAATAATAATTCTACTCAACAGAGCATAGCAATATATGAAGTAACTCAAAATGGTATATATACATTTGAAGCTGAAGATGAATTTGGAAATAAAAAAACAGAATCAATTAATATTACGAATATAGACAAAATCAATCCAGAAATTAACTTAGAATTAAATAATACAATTACACCTAATGAAACAATTTTAGTGAAAGTTAATGCAAAGGATAATGAGAGTGGTATTAAAGCAATAGAGCTACCAAATGGAAAAATAGAATTAGCAGATAATATTACATATGAGATAAATGTGAATGGAAAATATATTTTTAAGGCTATTGATAAAGCTGGTAACGAAATAGTTAAAAGTATAGATGTTATAGATATACCACCAGTAAATGTTGATACTACATCACCAGAAATCAAGGTAAGTACAAGCACAACAGATTGGACAAATAAAAAAGTAATAATAAATGTAGAAGCCATAGACATTGAAAGTGGAGTAGACACAATAACTAAGCCAGATGGAAGTATAATAAATCAAAGTATAGCTTCATATGAAGTAGATAAAAATGGAGTATATACTTTTGAGGCAAAAGATAAAAAAGGAAATGTAAGTAAAAGGGATGTAGTAATAAGTAATATAGATAATATTAAACCTAAGTTAAAAATTCAAGCAGATACAAGTGGTGTATTAATAGGAAGCGTTAAGATAAATATAGAAGCAGAAGATGCTGAGA
>NZ_FQZB01000018.1 GCF_900141845.1 Clostridium cavendishii DSM 21758
AAATTTATTTAAGAAGGCACATGGAGAAATACTCAAGTGGCTGAAGAGGCGCCCCTGCTAAGGGCGTAGGTCGGGCAACTGGCGCCCGGGTTCAAATCCCGGTTTCTCCGCCAAAACACCTAATTTTAAATTAGGTGTTATTTTTTTATTAAGGTATTGTAAAATAAAAGTTAATATGTTAATATTTAGTTAAAGATATTTTCAATATGTACATAAAAATTTAAATGGCATAAAGTATATTACGATGTTACTTACAAACGTTTACATAAAATTATTAAGGAGGTATGTTTATGAAAAGAAAATTAGCCTTTATAATCGCTTTAAGCGTAGCTACATCAATTATTACGCCAATTAATGCTTATGCACAAGAGAAGAGTGGGTATCTAAAAACACTAATGAATAAACAATCCTATATTGCAGATAACAAATTAAAAGTGGATTGGGATTCAGGTAAAAATACGCCTAGGTCTATATGGGGACAAACTTTAAGTCCAGAGGTAATGAAGTCTAGTAATGACGTAACTAAATATCTTCAAGAAAATTTGGATGCATTTAATTTAAAAGGGGGAAACTTTAAACTTTTAAAAGAAGAAAAAGATTCCCAAGGATGTGGTTTGTACAGATACAAATATGAGTTTGATGGAATAACAGTTGATAAAACTAATTTAATAGTTCATACAGACAAGGATGGTTTTATTAATGACATAAGTGGACAAGCTATATCTAATTTTGATAACAAGAAATATTCAAAAGATTTTAAGATTAATGAAGATGAAGCTTTAAAAAATGCACTAAATAAAATAAATAAAAATAAATCAGATTTATTAAGTAATAGTGTAGAAAAAATTATTCATGAACAGAGTAATAAATGGTATTCAGCTTATTCGATACAATTAGTAGGAAACGGATTTAGATTTAAGGTAATTGTAAATGCAGAAGATGGACAGATCTTAGAGAGTTATAGTAATCTTATTGCAGAAAGTCAAACAGGAACAGGAATAGGGTTAAAAGGTCAGAATAGAACAATAAATATAAATAGCGAAAATGGAATCTTTTACTTGCAAGACCTTACTAGACCTGGAAAAATAACTACATGTGATTCTAAGCATGCAAGTTTTGAAAGAAATCCAGAATATCTGCCAGGAGAGTGTATAACATCAAATAGCAATGTATTTAGTGAGGAAAATCAAAAAGCTGGTGTAGATGCACATTATTATGTTGGAAAGGCTTATGATTATTATAAGAAAAACTTTAATAGAGAAGGATTTGATGGAAGAGGTGGAGAACTAAAGGTTGGAGTACACTTTGGACAAAATGAAGTTAATGCATATTTTGTTAAAGAAATAGGTTCATTAGTTTTTGGTGATGGCGATAATAGATATGCAACTAATTTTGCAAATGCATGTGATGTAGTATCACATGAGTTTACACATGGAGTTACAGCATATTCTTCAGCATTAGAATATGAATTTCAAAGTGGTGCTTTAAATGAGTCATTTTCAGATGTATTTGGGTGTATAATAGAAGGAACTATAAAAGGTCAATCAGATTGGACTATAGGAGAAGACATGGCCTTAGATTCAAGACTTATGAGAAGTCTTGCAAATCCAGAACAGTTTGGACAACCAGCGCATATGAAACAATTTATTAATTGCTCTAAACAAGATGATGCTGGTGGAGTTCATTCAAATTCAGGAATACCAAATAAAGCATTTTATAATATTATGTCAACTATAGGTGTAGAGAAAGCACAAAAAATATATTACCGTACTTTAACAGAAAAACTTGGTCAGTTCTCTCAATTTATAGATACAAGAAGAGAATTAGCTAAAGTAGCAAAGAGTGACTTTGGTGCTTATGAAGAGTGGGCTGTAAATAAAGGTTTTTATGATGTTGGAGTTGGTGAAAATCCAGGAAATAAACCAAGTACAAATTTAGAGTTAAAAGAAGCTAAATTAACAGTAGATAAACAAATAAATAAGGGTGACTTTAATTTAAATATAGCTATTCCAGCTAATACATCTGCTAAAAAGATTAAAGTTACTGAAAATAATAAAGAAATAATTAATCAAGAAGTAAATGCTTCAGATAGTGAAGTTGTGATAAATAAGGAATTTAGGGGAAAACAACCTGGAACCTATGTTTATTCAGCTGAGGTTAGTGATGGAGTTAAAACATTAACATCAAGCTTAAAAGTAACTGTTGAAAAAGGTGATGTTACAGATCCTGATAATAAAGATGTAAAGGTAGATTTTAATATAACTTCAGATTGGGGAACAGGAGCTAATTTTAATTTAACTATAACAAATAATACAAATAAGGACTTACAAAATTGGAATGTAGAATTCTCCTTTGATAAGAAGCTAAACTCTGTTTGGGATGGAACATTAACAAGTTTAGGAAACAATAGATATAGAATAGAAGGAGCTGGTTGGAATAATGTAATACCTTCTGGAAAATCAATAAGCATCGGTGGAAGTGCTGACGGGAATTCTAAAGATTTAAAAATATATAATGTAAAAGTAAATGGTGCCCAAATAGGAGAGGATAAACCAGATCCAAACAAACCAGATCCCAATAAACCAGACCCAAATAAACCAGATCCAAGTAAGCCAGATCAAAATAAAGTAGATGCTTGGATTACTTACAAAAACTATAATTCAGGAGATAAAGTAAAATATAATAATAAAAATTATATTTGTGTACAAGCACATTTATCATTACCAGGATGGGAACCTGATAAAATACAATCATTATGGAGTCTAACCGAATAGTAAATAAATTATTTTAGGATAATATTTATTTTAAATATTATCCTAATTTTTATTTAATAATATATTGACAAAATAAAAATCATCCAATATAATAATATTTGTCGTTAGATGTGGAAAGATGGTCGAGTTGGTTTAAGGCACCGGTCTTGAAAACCGGCGTACGTGCGAGCGTACCCAGGGTTCGAATCCCTGTCTTTCCGCCATATAAACCTAAGCTTAAAGCTTAGGTTTATTTTTTTAAAATAAAAAATTAGATTTTGAATTAAAATGTATGATTGCTTTTAGTATATATAAGTTTTGATTATTTTCATATATTCAAATTATTCAAACATATAGATTATAATAGAGATTATAGATTTATATTAGTTATTATAGTCTATATAAAAGTTTTACAGATAAGGTAAAATTATTATATTATATAGTTTGTAATGTCAAAAAATATATTAATTTTGAGCAAAAGAATATATAAATTTTAATAATTTTTAAATCTTAAATATTAATATATAGATTTAAGATTTAATATATATATTAATATTTAAAATCTACATTTGTCTCAATATAATTTTTTATAATAAAAAAAGTAATATTAGATTAAAAATATATAGTAACATTTGTTTATACTAGTGCATATTTTTAATGTAAGGAGACAAAATAAAGTAGGAATTGATACAAAAATTAAATGTTGACACATCTAATTTAAGTTGATATAATATGAATTGTTGTAATACGGAAAGATGGTCGAGTTGGTTTAAGGCACCGGTCTTGAAAACCGGCGTACGTGCGAGCGTACCCAGGGTTCGAATCCCTGTCTTTCCGCCACTTTAATATTAAAAATTTATTTAAGAAGGCACATGGAGAAATACTCAAGTGGCTGAAGAGGCGCCCCTGCTAAGGGCGTAGGTCGGGTAACCGGCGCCCGGGTTCAAATCCCGGTTTCTCCGCCAAAGAACACCTAGGTTTTTACTTAGGTGTTTTTTATATGAAAATATTTATTATTATGAAAAATGTATATGTTTTAATTTTATATTTATATTAATATATTACTAAACATAAAACAAAGGTAACTCAAATTTAATTTGCAGAAAGCATATTACAACATATATAAATACTTTTTTATAAAAAAAAGTACACCGAATAATTAAGCTACATATATATGATATTAGTAGTAATTATTTGAGAATGTATTATGAATAGAGGGAAACATTTAGACAAGGTATTTAATAACTCTAAAAAGATATATTTTAATAAACGTTCAAAGATTGTTTTTATAAGTGATTGCCATAGAGGAGATGGAAGTTTTAAAGATTCATTATTACCAAATGCTAATATATATTTAACAGCGCTTAGATATTATTATAACAATGACTTTACTTATATAGAGGTTGGTGATGGTGATGAGCTTTGGAAATTTACTAATATAAATGATATATACTATGGATATAAAGATGTATATAAGATCTTAAATGCTTATAAAAATGAAAATAGAATGTACATGATATATGGTAATCATGATAGTGTAAAAAAGAAAAAATCATTTTTTAAAAAAATAGTAAACGGTAGTGGTGAAAGTAGTTATTTATATAAGTTCTATAAGGATTTAGACATATATGAAGGAATAAAACTTATTAATGAGGAAAATAACAAAAGTATTTTTACAGTTCATGGTCATCAAGTAGATTTATTAAATTATCAGTTAGCGCCATTAACAAAGTTTCTAGTTAGATATTTTTGGGGAATAGTTGAGGAATTTGGAATAAAGGATCCAACCAGTCCTGCTAAAAGTAATGCTAAAAGAACTAAAGTTGATAGAATAATAGAGAAATGGGCTAAAGAAAATAATCAAATAATAATTGCAGGACATACACATAGAACAAGATTTCCTGACGTTGATAGAATACCATATTTTAATGATGGCTGTTGCGTGCAGCCAATGTCTATAAGTACCATAGAAATAGAACATGGAAACATATCTTTAGTAAAATGGAATATTAAAGCTTTGGAAAAAGGACAATTAGTAGTAGTTAGAGCTATTATAGGTGGACCTGAAGCAATTGATAAATATTAAGGAATAAGGAATATTATTTTAATAGTAGATAAGTTTTGTGCTTATTTACTTATTTTTTTGGGGTATAATTAGATATAGGAATAGATATAGGAGTGTGAGCTATGGGATTAAGGATTATTTATGGAAGAGCAGGTAGTGGAAAAAGTACATATTGTATTAATGAAATAAAAAATAAAATTGAAACAAATGATAAGAAGAATAGACTTTTACTTATAGTTCCAGAGCAATTTACATTTGAAACAGAAAATAAACTTTTAAAAGTAGCATCAGAAAAAAGTGTTCTTAGAGCTGAAGTTTTAAGCTTTAAAAGGCTTGCACATAGAATTTTTAATCAATGTGGTGGACTTAAGCATAAGTCTATTAAGGATGCAGGAAAAAGTATGCTCATTCATAAGATATTAGAAGATGAAAATAAGAATATGCAAATATTTAATATAGCTTCAAAAAAACAAGGGTTTATTGATATAATATCTAAAACTATAACTGAGTTTAAAAAGTATAATATTACTCAGGAAATATTATCAGATACTATTAGTAATATTCAAGAAGAAGAATTAAGATTTAAGTTACAAGATTTAAAATTACTTTATAATGATTTTAATAAAAGAATAGAGGATAAATATATAGACACTGATGATGAACTTACTTTATTAAGTAAAGTTTTAGATACTTGTGAGTTATATGATGGAGCCGAAATCTGGGTGGATGAGTTTACTACTTTTACTCCACAACAGATGGAGGTTTTAGTTAAATTAATGAAAAGAGCTAAGCAAGTTAACATAACTTTATCTATAGATGTTCAGTCAAAAAGTTATTCTGAAACGGACTTATTTAATGTAACTAAATCTACTGAAAAGAGACTTATTAGAGCTATCGAAGAAAATGGAATAGGTTTTAGTGGATATGTTGATTTAAATGAAGAGCATACAATAAAATTTAAAAATAAGTATGAATTAAGTCATATAGAAAATTATTTTTATAATTATCCATTCATTAGATATGAGGGAAGAAATGAACGAGTTAGGATTTATAAAGCTAATAATAACTATGATGAAATAGAGTTTGTATCAAAAGATATTTTAAGATTAGTTAGAGATAAAGGATATAGATTTAGAGATATAGCTATTGTATGTAGAAATATAGATAGTTATGAGAAGATAGCTTCTGTAATATTAAATCAATACAACATACCTTGTTATATTGATAAGAAGAGGGATGTAGTTAGTAATCCTTTAATAGTCTTAATAACATCTACCTTTGAGATACTTTCATCTAATTGGAGCTATGAGTCTGTATTTAAGTATTTAAAAAGTGGATTAACAGGAATTGAAACAGAGTATATAGACATATTAGAAAATTATATTTTGGCCCACGGTATAAGGGGGGCTAAATGGAACCAAGAATGGTCTTATTATAGTACATCATTTAAACAAGAGGAAATTTCGGAAGAGGAAAAACAAAGATTAGTATTTATAAATGAGATTAAAGATGAAATAAAATTACCACTAGATAAATTATATTCAAAGGTTAAGGGAAATCATACATTAAAAGATATGTGTATTGCTTTATATGAATTCCTAATAGAACTTAAAGTTATAGAGAGAGTAGAAGCTTTAGTTAATGAATTTGATGAAAAAGGAATAGTTGATAAGGCTAAAGAATATTCTCAAGTCCTTGATATAGTTATGGAAGTTTTAGACCAAGCGGTGGATGTATTAGGTGATGAGAATGTAAATATAAAAAAATTTATAAAGATATTAAATGTAGGTTTTGATAAATATGAGATGGGTTTAATTCCTATTGCTTTAGACCAGGTAACAATAGGTGATATAGCAAGAATTAAAAGTAAAGGTGTAAAAGCTTTATATATAATTGGAGCAAATGATGGAATTATACCATCTAGCAATAAGGATGAAGGTATATTATCAGATAGAGATAGAGGTATACTTAAGGATAATGGAATAATGTTAGCTTCTGATACAAAGACAAAGGTATTTGAAGAACAATTTTTAGTGTACACAGCATTAACTATAGCTAGTAATTATTTAGTTATAACATATCCATTAGCTGATTTTGAGGGAAAATCATTGAGACCTTCTATTATAATTCATAGACTTAAAAAAATTCTTCCTAATTTAGTTGAAGAAAGCGATTTAGTAAAGGTAGATAGGCTTAAAGATAAGTTTGAAGATATAATAGCACCATATCCAACATTTAATAAGTTAATAAATAATATTAGATTAGAATTTGAGAATCATAAAGTAGAAGATTATTGGTCAGATGTTTATAGTTGGTACATGAAAAGGGAAGAATGGAGAAAAAAAGGCGATAGAATGTTTAAAGGGCTGACATATACAAATAAGGCAGAAAATTTCTCCAAGGAAAAAGCAAAACTTTTATATTCTAATGAGCATGGAAGACTTATGTTTAGTGTATCAAGATTAGAGAAGTATGCAAATTGTCCATTTTCATATTATATACAATATGGACTTAAGGCTAAAGATAGAAAGATATATGAATTTAATGCACCTGACATAGGTAGTTTTATGCATGACATATTAGATAAATTCACTGAAAATGTAAAAAATAATAATCTTAAATGGAGTGAACTTAATTCAGAAAATTGTAGAGAAATAATAAATAAATTAGTTGATGATACTATAGATGGTAATAAAGAATCAATTTTAAATTCATCAAAAAGATATAGATATTTTACAGATAGATTTAAAAGGATAATAACAAAGTCAGTAACTATAATATCAGAGCAAATGAGAAGGACTGATTTTGAAATTTTCAAAAATGAATTTGATTTTGGAAATTATAAAGATAGCAATCCTATAAAATTAACGCTTCCTTCAGGAGAAGAAGTTTTTTTAACAGGTAGGATAGATAGGATAGATACTTTAGATGTAAATGGACTGACTTATATAAGAATAATAGATTATAAATCAGGTGCTAAAAAGTTTGATCTAAATCAACTTTATTGTGGTATTCAAATTCAGCTTTTAGTATATTTAGATGCTCTAATTAAGAATTCAAAAACTTTAATTAAAAATCAATCTATACCAGGGGCAATTTTATATTTTAGAATAGATGATCCAATAATAAAATCATCAAAAAATTTGTCTGATGAAGAGATTAAAAAAAGGGTGCTTAAAGAGTTAAAATTAGATGGACTTATAATTAGGGATGCGGAAATAGTAAGATCTATGGATAAAGATATAGATGGATATTCTCTAATAATACCAGCTAGAATTAATTCAGATGGTAGCCTTGGAAAAAATAAATCATTAATAACTGAAGAACAATTTGATATGTTAAGAAATTATGTTAATTTAAAAATGATTGAACTTTGTGATGAAATGATAAGTGGAAATATTATAATAGAGCCTATAAAAAATAATAAAGATACTGCCTGTAAGTATTGTGATTATACTCATATTTGTCAGTTTGATACTAGTATAAAAGATAATAATTTTAAATTAATTAGAAAAAGAACTGAAGATGAAATATGGGAGGACATTGCCGCAAAAACTGGTAAATTAATAGGAGGTAAAGAGGATGGCAACTAGATGGACAAATGAACAATTAGCTGCAATTGAAACTAGAGGCTGTAACTTATTAGTTGCAGCAGCAGCAGGTTCAGGTAAGACTGCAGTTTTAGTTGAAAGAATAATAAGAATAATAACAGATGAAAATAATCCAGTTGATATAGATAGACTTTTAGTTGTTACGTTTACTTCTGCAGCAGCCTCTGAAATGAGAGAAAGAATAGGAGATGCTATATCAAAGAATTTAGAAAAGAATCCTAATTCAAAAGTGCTTCAAAGACAGTTAGCACTTATAAATAGGTCTAATATAACTACTATGCACTCTTTCTGTTTAGATGTCATAAAGAATAATTTTCACCTTATAGATTTAGATCCTAATTTTAGAATAGGTGATGCTACTGAATGTACTTTACTTAAAGCTGATATTTTAGATGATTTGTTTGAAGATGAATATAATAAATCAGAGAAAATGTTCTTAAGGCTAATAGAAGCTTTCGGTGGTAGTAAGGATGATAATAAGATAAAAGATTTAATATTAGACTTATATAATTTTTCTATGAGTGGGCCTTTTCCTGAAGAATGGCTTATAGAAAAGGCCGAAGAATTAAATATAAATACTGTAGAAGATTTAGAGAAGACTAAATGGACAGAGGTTCTTAAGCAAAGTATAGAGATAGAAATTTATAGCTTTGCGAAAAATTTAGAAATAGCTTTAGATATATGTGAAAATACAGGTGGGTTAGAGCCTTATTGTGAGAATTTTAGAGATGATTTAAATCAAATAGAAAATATAAAAATTGCATTAGCTGGTTCTCTTAATGATATTTATAATTCTGTAGGGAGCTTTAATCCTTCTAAACTAAAAACAGTTAAAAAGAAAGAGGTAGAAGATTTAGAGGCTCAAGAAAAAGTTAAAGCTATTAGAGATGAAGTAAAGAAAAAAATAAAAGCTTTAAATGGAGATGTATTTTCTACATCTTTAGAAGAAGCAGTTCACGGAACTTTATATATGTATCCTCAAATTAAATATTTAGTAGGTTTAGTTATTGAATTTAAGGCTAGATATGAAAGTAAGAAAAAAGAGAAAGGTATATTAGATTTTAATGATTTGGAACACAATTGTTTAAAAATACTTATAGATAGAGATGAAGAAAATCATATAATACCTTCTAAAGTTGCTATGACATTTAAAGAAAAATTTGAAGAGGTATTAGTTGATGAATACCAAGATAGTAATAATGTTCAAGAAACAATAGTAAATATGGTTTCTAGGAAGCTTGATGATAGACCTAATGTATTTATGGTCGGAGACGTTAAGCAAAGTATATATAGATTTAGACAAGCAAAGCCAGAACTTTTCCTAGATAAATATAATAGATATTCTCAAAATGATGGAGATATCAATAGAAAAATAATGTTATATAAAAACTTTAGAAGTCGTAGTGAGGTCATAGAAGGAGTAAACTATATTTTTAAAACTGTAATGTCTAAAACGGTTGGAGAACTTGAATATGATGAAAGAGAAGAGCTTAATCTAGGAGCAGATTTTAAAAAAGTAGATTCTGATAATGTATTTATAACTTCAGATGAAGAAGGAAAGAAAATTCAGACAGCTGGAGATGTAGAACTTCATATACTAGATAAAAATGGTGAAGAAGAGGCCAAGGAGTTAGACGGTGATGAAGTTAATGATGCTAATGAAGAAGAGGAATTAGATGCTATACAACTTGAGGCTAGGATTGTAGCTAAAAGGATAAAGGAACTTACAAGTAGAGATAGTGATTCAGTTTATATGGTTTGGGATAAGGGGTTGGAAAAGTATAGAAGAGTTAAGTTTAAAGATATAGTTATACTTTTAAGAGCAACTAAAAACTGGTCAGAAATTTTTACTGAAGAGCTTGGATTAAAGGGTATACCAGTTTATGCTGATACAGGAACAGGATATTTTGAAACAACAGAGATAAGAACAATAATGAGTATACTTCATATAGTGGATAATCCTATGCAAGATATTCATATACTAGCTACTTTACGTTCACCTATTTTCGATTTTTCAGTGGAAAATTTATCTGATCTAAGATTAATAGATAAGAAGAAATATTTTTATGAAATTATAGTTAACATATGCAAAGGTGAATATGATGATATAGTTTCAGAAGAATTAAAAACAAAGAGTATTTATTTTAAAGAAGCTTTAGATAAATGGAGAGAAAAATCTCTATATACTCCTGTAGATGAATTTATATGGTATCTATATTCTGATACTTCATATTTAGGCTATGTGGCTGCTATGCCAAATGGTATTCAAAGACAAGCAAATCTTAGAATATTATTTCAGAGAGCAAAACAATATGAGCAGACCAGTTTTAAGGGTTTATTTAACTTTATAAATTTTATTAATAAGCTTAAAAAGTCTTCTGGGGATTTAGGAAGTGCAAAAGTACTTGGAGAAAATGAAGATGTTGTAAGGATTATGAGTATTCACAAGAGTAAGGGATTGGAGTTTCCAGTTGTATTTTTATCAGGTTGTGGAAAGCAGTTTAATCTTATGGATTTAAATAATGACATACTTTATCATGAGGAGTTAGGTATAGGAACTGATTGTGTTGATATAGAAAGAAGAATAAGGTATGGAACTCTAGCCAAACATGCTATAAAGAAAAAGTTTAAATTAGAAACACTTTCAGAAGAAATGAGAATACTTTATGTTGCTTTTACTAGAGCTAAGGAAAAGCTAATAATAACAGGAGCAACAACAAATTTAGAAAGGTCATGCAAAACTTGGAGTAGAGCTGCTAGTTTAGGAGATGAAACTATACCTCCATCAGAAGTATTAAAGGCTAAAAGCTATTTAGATTGGATAGGTATGTCTTTAGCTAAGCATACAAATGGTGAGGCTATAAGAGATATTGGTGGTGTGGATATAAAATTGAATAATAAAAATTTATCCACATGGCTAATAAAATTTTGGAACAAATCTAATGTTTTTGTGGATGAAATCAAAGAAACTGTGGATGAAATTCAAAATAAAAAGTTATTAACAGAAGAAATAGCTGTGGATATAGATGAAGAAATAGAAAAAAGACTTAATTTTGAGTATAAATTTAAGGAATCTACAATGTTACCTTCAAATATTTCTGTATCAGACTTGAAGAAGGAAGCTTATGAAGAAAATGATGGAGAAACTTATAATTTATTTAGAGGAGAAACTTTAAGAAAGCCAAGATTTCTTCAAGAAGAAAAAGGCTTATCATCAGCAGAAAGAGGAACAATAATTCATTTTATGATGCAAAAGGTAGATTTTGATAAGATATCTAGTGTTAATGAAATAAAAATGCAAATTAATCAAATGATAGAATTTGAGCTTTTAACTGAAGAAGAGGCAAAAGTTATAAACCCTTGGAAAATTAAAAAGTTTTTCGAAAGTAACTTAGGAAAAAGATTGCTCAGAGCTCATAAGGAAGGAAAGGAGTTATACAGAGAATTACCTTTCTTTACTGAAATAGAGAGTACGAGAGTTAATAAGGAATTAAAAGATGAAATATATAAAGATGAAAAATTAAGACTTCAAGGGGTTATAGATTGTTTCTTTGAAGAAGATGATGGAATTGTGTTATTAGACTATAAAACAGATTATGTAGAGTTAGATAAGATAGAAGAAATTTTAGAAAAATACAAGATTCAGATAAACCTATATACGGAAACTATAGAAAAAATAACTGGCAAAAAGGTTAAAGAAAAGTGGTTGTATTTATTTTATATAGATAAAGATGTAATTTATGAATAATAAAAATAACTATTTCAATATATAGGAATATTGGAATAGTTATTTTTAATATACTATTAAAATGAGCAATTTGATAATAAACATATTATGTAATTAATGGATATAATTTTATATTTATATATAATATTGAAATTCCAATTTACTATCCAATTTGTTAATTTAAAGTAATTTAAACATGGAATTTTTTACATATTAATAAATTTATAATATTATATGGAAATGTAGTAAAAAATTAAGTATGATTATAATATACGCATAAATAATTAGGGGGGATAATGATGGAATCTGATATAAATGCTAAAGATATTTCTAAAGTTATAAATGATATATTATTAGATAGGAAATATCTGGATAATATAAATTTAATTAAGAATATGCTTGATATATTATTTGATATAAAAAATATTTATGTATATATATCAGAAATAGAAACTAATAATGTTATCTACTCTAATAAAAGTTTAAGAGAAGCCTTTAATATAGATGAGGAAAAATTCAATGCTAATAACATATTTGATCAAAAAAGGGAAGATAAGTTGTTGGAAAATTATAATGGAGAGGCTATAGAATGTGAAATTTATGAAAGTAAAACAGATAGATATTTTCAAAGTATATCTAAATTAATAATTTTCAATGAAAGAAAATATAAATTTGAAATTATACGAGAAATAACAGAACAGAAAAAAGTAGATCAATATCTCCTTTTTAAATTAGATTTTGAGTACTGTTTAAAACATATTTTGGAATTATTTGTAGGTGTATATGATTTTGAAGATGCAGTAACTTTAGCCTTAAAAGAGATAGGTTTATTAGTCAGATGTGATAGTGCATACGTTTTATTATATAATGATGAAAATAAAGAAGTAACTTACAAATATGAATGGGTTGATAAAAATAGAAATATAAAACCTAAAAAGAATAGTACAGTAAAGGTTAGTGATATCACGTGGTGGGAAGATGGAGTTGAGAAGGAACAACTGATATTTCATAATAAAAATAAAGATGTTAATGATGAATCTATGGTAAAATCTTTAATTGGAGCACCTTTAATATTAGGTGAAAAATTTATGGGGGTCGTATGTATAGATGGAATAAGCTATGGAGATTGGTTTGATTTTGCTTTTGATGGAATAAAAATATTTTCAGAAATAATAGCAAATAGTTATGAAAAGCATTTATTTGAGCAAGAATTGAGAAGAAAATCATTTTTAGATGGTTTGACTAACATAAATAACAGAAGTTATTTTGAATTAAAAATGAAAGAGCTTAGCAATGTAAGTCCTGTAGGAATTTTAATTTGTGATTTAGATGGATTAAAATTAATTAATGATAACTTAGGTCATAGTTTTGGTGATGAAGTATTAAGAAGCGTTTCAAATATATTAAAAAATAATATAGGTTATAATGATATATTATGTAGAATTGGAGGAGATGAATTCGCAATAATACTACCACATAAGAATATAAATTATCTTAAGGACGTATATGAAAATATAAAGAGAAATATAGAGACTTATGTAAAAGTAAATAGTTATTTTCCTATTAGTTTATCAATAGGGTATAGTATAAAGGAATATCCTGATGAAAGTATAATGGACACCTTTAAAATGGCAGATAATCTAATGTATAGTGAGAAATACAAGTTTAGGAAAGAAAAACTTAGAAATATAAATAAATATATAGAAATTAATTGGAAAAAGAATTGTATTAATTAATCAGCTACAGGATTTATGGATAACTTATAAAAGTCTATAAATCCTTTAAATTTAAAAAAAAATATATACTCAGTATACAAATGAAAAAGAATAAAGGGTATAATAATAAAGAGTTTGAAATAGTGATAGGAGTGAGATTGCTTTGAGCATAGTGAATAAAAAAATAAGTGAATTTTCACAAGGTGATAAAATAGAAGGATTTTATTTAATAAAATCAGTTGAATGTAAAACAGCAAATGCTAATGGAAAAAGATATTTAGATTTTACTTTAGGGGATAGTACTGGTGAGATAACTGCTAAAGTATGGGAAGTTAATAAATCAAATGAAAATGCATACAAAAAAAATACTATAATAAAAGTTAAAGGCTTAGTAAATGCATGGCAAAATGCATTGCAGCTTAAAATAGAAGATATGAGAAATATAGAAGATGAAGATAACATTAAAATTGAGGATTATGTACAATCTGCTCCTTATGATAGCGGATTTATGTTCGAATATATTAATGATTATATAGAGGGTATAAAGTCAATAGATATAAAGAATATTGTTAATGAGATATTTAATGATAATAAAGAAAAACTTATGTATTATCCAGCGGCTAAAAAGAATCATCATTCTATAAGAGGTGGGTTATTATATCATATAATGACGATGATAAGTGTAGCTGAAAAACTTTGTGAAATATATACATTTTTAAATAAGGATTTAGTATATGCAGGTGTTATATTACACGATTTAGCTAAGATTAAAGAAATGGATTCTAATGAACTAGGAATAGTTAATGAATATACATTAGAAGGAACACTTCTAGGTCATATAACTCAAGGAATTAAGGAGTTAGAAATAGTAGGTAAGAAGGTTAATGCTGATAAAGAGGTTATTATATTACTTCAACATATGATACTTTCACATCATTATGAACCGGAATATGGAAGTCCTATAAAACCGATGATACCAGAAGCTGAAATGCTACATTATCTAGATATTATGGATGCAAGAATGTATGATATGCTAAAGATAACAAAGGAAACTCAAGTTGGCCAGTTTTCAGAAAGATTATGGTCTCTTGAAAATAGAAGAATTTATAAACATAAATTTAATGAAAAAATTTAAAATTTAGAGTTTAGAATTTGATTTTGAATAACTAAATAAGAGATGTAGATTCTCACTTAAATGAGGCAATATAAAAATAAATTTTATATTGCCTTAATTTTTATTTAAATAATAGAATTATAATTAAATAATCTAGATGTTTATTAAAATGCTCCAGGGGGATGGGGAATTCATGTAAAATTTAGGTTAAATAATATAATTCTATATTTAAGTAAACTAATTAATTATTACTTTTGTGTCCATTGGTATATTATCATGTAACCATTTTGAGTCTTCGGTTTTTAAGCGAATACAACCATGAGAGGCTGCTTTTCCTAAGGTCTTATCTGTTATTTTTTGGTCTTTATTCATTGGATAGGAATGATATAAGTAATTATCCATGAAGCCAACCCAATATTTAGCACCTTCGGAAATTGCTTCATTGAAAAACCAATCTCCTTTATTTTTTACACTAAAGCTACCCTTTGGCGTATCTTGACCTTTTATACCGGTAGAGCAAAGAAATTCTCTTGCAAGATTCCATTTGTTTTTGCTTCCAGTAAAAACATAAGTTTTTTGAGTAGCTATATTTGTAAATATAAGATATTTAGTATTACTTTCTAAATCAAATTTATTAATATTATCTTTAGTCAAAACTGTAAGCGATGCCGCTGTAGCTTTAGCATCATTAGCAGCTTTTTGATTTGAGGCAGTCAAATATTCTTTTTTCTTTTCTTCATATTCTGATAATTTAGCCTTTAGGTCTTCGTCAGATTTTAGAAGGTTAAGTTTATCTTGAATTAAAGTTATTGCCTTAGAGTAATATTTATCATCAGCTAAAGAAGAAGCTTCAGCTAATACATCTTCTTTTATGAATGTTGTACATTTTTTTGCATAATCTAAGGATTTATTATAATCAATATAAGCTTGTGAAACATCATTAAAAGATGATAATGCATCAGTATATTTTTTATCATTAAAATATTGAATACCTTTTTCAAAATTAGTTTTAGATTTACTGAATAGAGGTAGTGAATTTTCTGTTTTTTTAATTTTATCAATAGAAACTTCATATCTGTCCATTTCACATAGAGTAGAAATTAAAAATTCTTCAGAAATATTTTTTTCTTGTAATTCTTTATTTAAATTATCTATGTGATTAGAAAAATATATGTTTAAATCCTTATTAAGTTTAAAATCCTTTAATAAATTAAAGTGTTTATAATTTAATAAGATTGAATTTGCTTTTACAAAATCGCCATTATCAAAATTATTTTTAAAGTTAGCTAAAAGCTTGTTGTAGGAAGTTATACAAAAGCATAAATAAGATAAAACTAATAGTATAGCTACTGAGATGCTTACAATAAGCTTCTTTTTTACTTTAAAGTTTTTAAACATTAATACACTCCTTTCAGAAATATATTTATATTGTAACCATATATGTAATTTTTATACATAAAATGTTTAAGTTAAAATTTTTTTATCTATGTAATATCTATTATTAAAATATTGGTTATTTTATGAATAACATAGTATAATTTATGTATAATTCAAAATTTAACAATAAATTTTAACGAAAAAATATAAAGGAGAAGATAAAATGATAACAGTAACTGAAAGATTTCTAAAATATGTAAAGATGAATACTAAATCTGATGAAGCAACAAGAGTTACTCCAAGCACAGAGGGACAATTAGAACTTGCTAAAGTCTTAGTTAATGAACTTAAAGAAATGGGATTAGAAGATGTAACATTAAGTGAACATGGATATGTTTATGCTACTCTTAAGGCTAATACTGATAAGAAAATACCGACAATAGGATTTATAGCACATATGGATACTTCACCAGATTTAAGTGGAGAAAACGTTAACCCTAGAATAATAGAAAATTATGATGGTGGTGATATATTACTTAATGCTAAAACAAATTTAATTTTAGGACCAAGTGTATCACCTGAAATAGTTAATTATAAAGGAAATAATCTAATAGTAACTGACGGAACAACATTATTAGGTGCTGATGATAAAGCAGGAATAGCTGAGATAATAACAGCTATAGAGTATCTTATAAATCATAAAGAAATAGAACATGGAGATATAAAGATAGGCTTTACTCCAGATGAAGAAATTGGAGAAGGTGCAGATCATTTTGATGTAGAATATTTTAATGCTGATTTTGCGTATACTATGGATGGTGGAGCTATAGGAGAATTAGAATATGAAAACTTTAATGCGTCAGGGGTTAAGGTTGAAATAAACGGAAGAAATGTTCACCCAGGTTATGCAAAAGATAAAATGGTAAATTCAATGTTTATTGCAAATGAATTTATAAGTATGCTTCCAAGTGAAGAAGTTCCAGAAAGAACTTCAGGTTATGAAGGATTCTATCATCTAATAGGAATTAATGGATCAGTTGAAAATACAAGTTTAAATTATATAGTTAGAGATTTCACTGAGGAAGGTTATAAAGCTAGAAATGAAAAAATGTTAGAAATAACAGAAGCTTTAAATAAAAAGTATGGTGAAGGCATAGTAAATACAACCGTTAAAGAACAATATAAGAACATGAAGGAAAAGGTTGAACCTGAAATGCACATAGTTGATACTGCAGTTAAGGCTATGGAAGAAGCTGGAGTAGTGCCAAATATAAAGCCTATAAGAGGTGGTACTGATGGAGCTAGATTATCATTTATGGGACTTATAACTCCTAATATATTTGCTGGTGGTGAAAACTTCCACGGTAAATTTGAATATGTTCCTATAGAATCTATGGAAAAGGCTGTAGAAGTTATAGTAAATATAATAAAGTTGTATGCAAGTAAATAGCTAATAATCAACTCTCAAATTTAATAATTAACTTTAAATATATTGACACTAAAAGTAAAATAGCATAATATGAATATATAAGAAAAGTTAATAATTTTTGTGAACAACGGCGTTCAATAGAGGGAGTGGTTTCCCTTTATTGAGCGTCTATTTTTTTGATCAAGTTATATTAGAATTGTATTTTTAAAGTTGTTGTTCTGGTCAAACGATAGTTTTAAAGATAAGAAAATTAAGGAGGACTCAAAGCTTATGAAGTATTTAAAAGAGGATATCATAAGTCTAGTAGAAGAAAATGATGTTAAATTTATTAGACTTCAATTTACCGATATATTTGGTAATGTTAAAAATTTAGCTATAACTGAAAGTCAATTAGAAAAAGCTTTAGAAAGAGGCTGTAGTTTTGATGGTTCTTCTATTGAAGGCTTTGTAAGAATTGAAGAGTCAGATATGTATCTAATGCCTGATGTAGATACTTTTGAAATATTACCGTGGGAAAGTCATCAGGGTAATATAGCAAGAATGATTTGTGATGTTTATACAGTAGATGGAAAGCCTTTTGAGGGAGATCCTAGATATATATTAAAAAAAGTTATAAAACAAGCTGAAGAGATGGGATATACATTTAATGTAGGTCCTGAATGTGAATTTTTCTTATTTCATACAGATGATGAAGGAAAACCAACTACAAAAACTCATGATAATGCAGGATATTTTGATTTAGGGCACATAGACTTAGGTGAAGAAGCAAGAAGAGATATGTGTATAGCACTTGAAAAAATGGGATTTGAAATAGAAGCATCACATCATGAGGGTGCTGGGGGACAACATGAAATAGACTTTAAATATGATAATGTTTTAAATACTGCTGATAACATAATTACTTTCAAATCAGTAGTAAAAACAATAGCTCAATCACATGGTTTGCATGCTACATTTATGCCTAAACCAATATCCGGTATAAGTGGTTCAGGTATGCATATAAATATGTCATTATCAAAAAATAATAAAAATGTATTTTATGATAGTAATGATGAGTATTCTTTAAGTAGCGAGGCTTATAACTTCATAGCAGGTATATTAAAGCATATAAAGGGAATGACTATTATTACAAATCCTTTAGTTAACTCTTATAAAAGATTAGTTACTGGTTATGAGGCGCCAATGTATTTGTCATGGTCTCCAAAGAATATGAGTCCATTAATAAGAATCCCTTTTGCTAGGGAGGATACTACAAGATTAGAACTTAGAAATCCAGATCCATCTTGTAACCCTTATTTGGTGCTAGCGTTATGTTTGGCAGCTGGACTAGATGGAATAAAAAACAAACTACAAGCGCCAAAAAGTATAGAAAAAAATCTGTACGAAATGACAGATGATGAAAGAATATCTCAAGGAATAGAAAGCCTTCCGCTTGATCTAAATGGGGCAATAGAAGAGTTTAAGAAGGACCCATTCTTAAAGGAAGTTTTAGGAGAACATGTATATAATGTTTACCTAGAAGCGAAGAAAATTGAATGGAAAAACTATAGAGCTGAGGTTCATAACTGGGAAGTTGAACAATATTTAAGTAAATTCTAGTTTAATTGGGGGAGGGTGCATGATAACAAACTTTAGAATCCTAATAGGGGCAAGTACGTTAAAAGCCGGCGGACAGATTAAAAGCCTACTTTTGCAAAAGGGTTTTAATGTAGACGGCATATGCACCTCAGGAAATTTATTAATAAGAAAATGTAGAACTACAAAACCACAATTAGTTATATTAAATTATGATTTATCAGATATTAATGGAGCAGAGGTTGCAAAGATAATATGTGGGGAAAAAATATCTAAGGTAATATTACTTTGTACTATGCAACAATATGGTTTTGTTATTCCATGGGAAAAAAAAGTAGGTCTTTTGTGTATGCAAAAACCTATAAAACCAAGTGAATTTATTAAATTAGTATATGATGTTAGCAATGAGATTAGTAAAAACTTAGTAAGCAATAAGCAAATAAACAGGGGAAGAAATATAGAGGACAAGAAAATTATAGATAAAGCTAAACAAATTCTAATGGTTAAATATAATCTACTAGAAGATGAAGCTTATAGAAAAATTCAAAAAGATAGCATGGATAATAAGACATCAATGTTACAGCTAGCAAAAAAAATAATATCTGAAAATAAGTAAGTAAAAAGGCAGTTTTTTAAGCTGCCTTTTTACTATTTATTTGGTACTTTTAAGTATGATAAAATTAGTAAGTATAATTGTTTATTAAATGTTTAAGATGTTATCTTTTGTTTTATAAAAAGGAAAAAGGATATTATTATAGAAGTAATACATATAAAAATAATTTATTTAGGAAGGTGCAAAATGAAAATAATTCACACTGGTGATTGGCATATAGGAAAGATAGTAAATGAAATAAGTATGTTAGAAGATCAAAGATATATACTTAATAAACTTATAAAATTAATAGAAGAAGAAAAACCAGACGCTTTAATTATAACTGGTGATTTATATGATAGATCAGTTCCTCCAGCAGTTGCTGTAGAGCTTTTAGATGAATATATAGACAAAATCTTAATAGGTTTAAAGACTCCTATACTAGCTATAGCTGGTAATCATGATAGTCCTGAAAGACTTTCTTTTGCTAGTAATATTTTGAGAGATCAAGGCTTTTATATGGAGGGAATATTTAAAAAGGAAATAAATAAAGTAGTTTTAAAAGATAACTATGGAGAAGTTAATTTTTATTTAGTTCCATATGTAGACCCAGCAGTAGTAAGATTTATGTATGAAGATAATAGTATAAGAACTCATGATGATGCTATGAAGGCAATAATAGGAAGAATAGAAGAAAAAATGGATAAAGACTCTAGAAATATATTAATAACTCATGGATACATTACTTTTATGAGTGATGAATCAAATAGCCAAGCTTTAAACGAAGTTGCAATAGATTGTGATAACAATTTAATCAGAGCAGGACTTAATATTTCAGATTCGGAGAGACCACTTTCTATTGGTGGTACAGATTTAATTAGTGGAAAACATTTTGAAAATTTTAATTATGTGGCTTTAGGGCATTTACATGGAGCTCAAAAAGTAGGTTCAGACAAGATTAGATATTCTGGCTCACTTCTTAAATATTCTTTTTCAGAGGAGAGACAAAAGAAGAGCGTGACAATAGTTGAAATTGATCAAAATGGAGAAGTAGATGTAAGGTTAGCTGATTTGAAACCTTTAAGAGATATGAGAGTAATAGCAGGTACAATTGATGAACTTACAAATAAGACTTATTATGAAAAGTCAAACAAAGAAGATTATGTATTTGCTAATATAACAGATAACGGAGAGGTTTTAGAACCTATGGTCAAGCTTAGAGCTATATATCCTAATATAATGGGACTTAGAAAAGTAGAACAAACTGATTTTGAAATAGGGAGCAATTCATTAAGAGATAGACATGAAAATAGAAGTAAGACTGAATTATTTAAGGAATTTTATGAAAATATAGTTTTAAAAAAATTAACAGAGGAAAAGAAAATGATAATTGAGAAAGTAGAAGAGGCTATTAATAGAGAGGAGACAAAATAATGAAACCATTAATGCTTAAAATAAGTGCTTTTGGTCCTTATGCAGGGGAAGAGGTTATAGATTTCTCACTATTAAATGGGAAAAATCTTTTTCTCATAACAGGTCCTACTGGTGCAGGAAAAACGACTATATTTGATGCTATAAGCTTTGCTTTATTTGGAGAGGCATCTGGCAGTTCAAGAGATACAGATGGTTTAAGAAGTGATTTTGCTAAAGAGGATATACTTACATATGTTGAGCTTGAATTTGAAATAAGAGGAAAAAAGTATTGTATAAAGAGGCAACCTCAACAATATGTGAAAAAAGCTAGAGGTGATGGATTTACTATTAAAAAAAGTGATGCTGAGTTTATATTATCAGAATCAAAGGTTATCACAGGGGTAATGAATGTAGATCAGGCTATAAGGGATTTAATTGGTATAGATAAGAATCAATTTAGACAAATAGTTATGTTACCTCAAGGGGAATTTAGAAAGCTTTTAGAGGCTGATAGCAAGGATAGAGAAGATATATTTAGAAGAATATTTAATACATATAGTTTCTTAGATATTCAAAAAAAGCTATATGAAAAAGAAAAAGAACTTAGAGATCTTATGGGAGTACTTATATTAAATAGGGCAAATAATATAAGTAAGATAGATTATGGAAATGATGAACTTCTAGAGAGTTTAATAAAATCTAAAGATTATAATGTTAGTGAAATAATAGAAAATACGCTAAGATTAATAGATTTAGATGAAAAAGAGAGACAAAATTTAAAAAATAAATTAGAAAATATTAAATCATTACAAAGGGAATTACAAAATGAAATAATAAAGGCTGAGGAGATAAATAAAAAATTTAAGTATAAAGAAGAGATTGAAGCTAAGCTTGAATTAGAATTACAAAAAGGTCTAGAATTCGAAGAAAAACAAACTGAATTAGTAAAAGCAAAAAAAGCAAGTATAATTAAAAAATATGAAGAAAATTATGTTAAGAATATAAATAATCTAGAGGTCAGAAAAAAATCCTATGAGATAGCTAATAATAGTTTGTATGAAAATGAAAAAAAATTAAAGATAGCGCAAGATGATTTTAATAAAGAAGAGGCTAATAAAGAGGAAAAAAAGTTTTTAATAGAAGAAATATCAAAGTTAAAAAAGCAAGAAGAGAAGCTTAAAGGATATGAAGAAAAAAAGGAACAATTAAAAATTTTAAATTTAAATTTACAAAAGAATAGAGAAGAAAAAAAGCAGCTTTCTATGAATATAGAGGAAATAAAAAAGAAAATAGAAGAGTCTCATAATGCTAGAATGGAAGTAGCAAAATATGATACGGAACTTGTTAATTTAAAGGTTAGTTTAGATAAAAATAGTTCTGATAAAGCTGCACTATTAAATTTATTTAATAGTTATAAAGAATATTCAAACAAGGTTAAGGTTTATGAAGAAAAAGTATTACAATTTAATAAATATGAAAAAACTTATAAAGATTTAAAAGAAAGTTTTGAAGTTAAGGATGAATTATTTAAGAAAGGTCAAGCTGGTCTATTAGCTAAAACTCTAATAGATGGATGTAAGTGTCCAGTTTGTGGTTCATTAGAACATCCAGAGAAGGCTAAGATAATAGATGGAATTCCTACAGAAGAGGAACTTAAAGCTTTAAGAATTGAATTTGAAAAAGCTGATAAAAGTTATAATGAATTATTATCTGAATTAAAGGTTTATCATAAAGACAAAGACAGTTTCTTTGAAAATAATACAAAGGTAATGGAAAATGAGTTAGTTAAACTTTTAGGAAATGAGATTATTTCTGAAACTGACATTAAGATAAAGAAAGATAGGCTTATAGTTATAGGAAAATCAGTAGCAAAAAATATTGAAGATTTAAATTTACAAAAATTAAATTTAGAAAAAATATCAGAGAAACTTAAAAAGACTTATGGAGACTTAGAAAGTCTAAATAAGGAATTGAAAATATTAGAGATAAAAAACAATGAAATTTCAAATCTAGAATTAGATATTTACGGTAAAATTCAAGCAACAGAAGTATCATTAAGAGAAATAGAAAAAGAAATAACAGACGAATTGAGAAGTTTGAAAAATTTACAAAATAAAATATTAAATTTATCAAATAGGTTACAGCTACTTGAAGAAAATTATAAAAAAGCTCAGGATAATTTAAATACAATGAGTAATATAGTAGCAGCAAGTAAGAAAGATAAAGAAGTAAAAAATCAGGAATTAATTAAGTCAGAAGCAGAATCAAAGGAAGCTAAAGAAGAATTTGAAAGTAGTATAAAAAAATCGGATTTTAAAAATACTGAAGATTATAAAAATAGCTATAGAAATGAAGAATTTATAGAAATTTTAGAAAAACAAATAAACTCATATAAACAAAACCTAAATACTTTACAAGAATTATTTAAAAAGGCTACGGAAGATATTAAAAATTTAACTATAGTCAATATAGGAGAGTTTAAGATTAAATTAAATGAGGCACTAGAAGGTGAGAAGGAATTACTAAATAAAGATAATATTATATTTGCTAGAGTAAAAAACAATAATGACTTACTTAAGGAAATAGAAAATATAAATGCTAAATTAGGAGATAAGGAAGAAGAATATAAGATAATAGGTGAACTGGCTAAGGTATCTAATGGAGATAATCCTAAAAAGATAACCTTTGAAAGATATGTTTTAGCAGCTTATTTTGATGAAATAATAAGTGCTGCAAATATGAGATTAGATAAAATGGCAAATGGAAGATTCAGACTAAAGAGAAAAGAAGATAAGGGCAAGGGAAGAAAACAAGAGGGGTTAGAACTTGAAGTATTTGATAGTTATACAGGTAAGTCAAGACATGTAAAAACTTTATCAGGTGGAGAAAGCTTTAAGGCATCATTGTCCCTAGCATTAGGTCTTGCAGATGTAGTACAAAATTATTCTGGTGGTATTGTATTAGATACAATGTTTGTTGATGAAGGTTTTGGAACTTTAGATCCAGCTTCACTAGATAATGCTATAGAGTGCTTATTAGCTCTTCAGCAAGGTGGAAGACTTGTAGGAATAATATCCCATGTTAATGAGCTAAGAGAAAGGGTAGACAGTATTTTAGAGGTAACAGCGGGTAAGAATGGAAGTACTGCTAGATTTAAGTGAGAATCCAAATTTTAATTTGGTTATTCGAAATTACTCATACGAACGTTAGTGAGTAGGAGTTTCATTTAAAAAGCCATCCAAATCTTAGATTTGGTTAATGTGAACTTACTCATAAGAAAGGGTAGTGAGTATAAGTTTTGTTTAAAAATAAAAGCTTGTAATTATCAATACAATTTATTGTAATGCTTATATAATAAATAATGTAATATATTATAAGAAAAATGGATTACCTTAAACCAAGGTAATCCATTTTTCTCATATAAATATGAGATAGAGATTAATGGGTGAGAAAATATATTTATGTTAATCACAATCTAAGTTGTAGATAGTTTCAAAAAAACCTTGTGGATGAGTGCAAGCAGGACATTTATTAGGTGCTTCCATATCTTTGCAGACAAATCCACAATTTATACATCTCCAGTATTTGGGCTTATCACTTCTATAAAGAGAATTTGTTTCCAATTGTGAAAGGAAGGATAAAAATCTTCTTTCATGATGCTTTTCAATTTCTGTTATTAATTCAAAAGCTTTGTTAACTTCAGGAAAACCTTCCTCTAAAGCTATTTTAGCAAATTGAGGATAGGTTTTGATACATTCTTCTTTTTTGCCATCTGCTGCAGATTTAAGATTTTGCTTAGTATTTCCAAAGCCCATAGGATATTTGGCATTAACATCTATATGATAGTCTACTGAGCCTTTAACTAAAAAATCATAAAAAATTTTAGCATGAGCTTTTTCATTATTAGCAGTTTCTATAAAAATTGATTCTATTTGTTTATGGTTTTCATTTTTTGCTATCTCAGCATAAAACGTATATCTAGTTCTAGCCTGACATTCACCTGAAAATGCTTTTGATAGATTTTCATAAGTTTTAGTTCCATGTAAATTTTTCATAAAAAAAATCATCCTCCATAACAAATATATTTATAGTATTGCTATAAGGATGATTTTAAATCATTATTTTAAATTTAATTTTCGATACTTCTAGTATCGCCCATAAAGAACAAAGTTAAAAGATCAGCACCCGTATGAGATCCTATAACAGGACCAAGATAGTGTATTACAATATCTTTTACAACATATTTTTCTCTTATCATATTAGCTAGTGTTTCTGCATCATCAATACAGTCACCATGATTTATTATAATGGTTTGTTCTTCGGGATTTAAAATATGTTTTTCAAAGCTTTCAAATAAAGTTTTAATAGCTTTTTTTCTTCCTTTAGCCTTTACAAAATTTTTAAGTTCTCCGTTATCATTAACATGCATAACAGGTTTTATATTTAAAAGTCCACCGATAGTAGCAGCTGTAGCAGATATTCTACCACCTCTTTTTAAATGGTCTAAATCATTAACTGTAAAGAAGTGACAAACCTTAAGTTTATTATTTTCAACCCAATCTATTATTTCTTCTATAGGTTTACCCTGTTTTTTCATAAGTCCTGCATAATAAACTAAAAGTCCAAGACCTCCAGATGCTGATTTACTATCTATAATATTTATATCGGCTGAAGGATATTTTTCTAAAATTTCATTTTTGGCAATAAATGCACTTTGGTAAGTACCACTAAGTGCAGAAGAAAAACATATATATAGTATAGATTTACCTTCTTTAACATAGTCTTCGAATGATTCTTGAAATCTAAAGTTATTTATTTGTGCAGTAGTAGGAAGAGCACCTTCTCTTACTGCCTTAAAAAAATCTTTATGTTTTAGTGTTTGTCCACAATCTTCTATATATTCAACACCATTTAATGTACAAACGATACCTAAGTATTTTATATCTAATTCATCAATAATGTTAAGTGGTAAATCGCAAGCTGAGTCTGCAAAAATAACAAAATCTTTCATGAAATCTCTCCTTTAAAAGTATCTTATCTTATATTTTAATTCAATATAATAATACTTTCAAGTTTCAAAAGGGATAGGTAAAGGTTTAAAAGCATAGAATTTTAATAATAAATATGTAAAAACAACAACAAACTGGAAATATAAATTGGTAATATATATTATATAACTATATTTTTAAACAAAAAGACAAAATATAATATAATAATCCTATTAACAAACGATAATAATTATTATATAATAATAACGAAGAGGTGATTGAAAATGAATATAAAAAAATTCTTTGAAAAAGAAAATCAAAAGCCTAAGTTTATGGCAAGAGATTTTATAAAATATATAGGACCAGGACTTTTAGTTACAGTAGGTTTTATAGATCCTGGAAATTGGGCTTCTAATATAGCTGCAGGTTCTGATTATGGCTATAAATTGCTTTGGATGGTTACTTTATCTACAATAATGCTTATAGTGCTTCAGCATAATGCTGCACACTTAGGGATAGCAACAGGTCTTTGTATATCAGAAGCTATAAATAAATATATGAAGCCTTGGACTGGAAGATTTATAACATTTACAGCTGTACTTGCAGCTATAGGTACTGCAATGGCAGAAATATTAGGAGCTGCAATAGCACTAAAAATGTTATTTAATATACCATTAAAAATAGGCGCATTACTTTCATCAGTATTAGTAATATGGATGTTATTTTCGAACTCTTATATAAAAATAGAAAAAGTTATAATAGGGTTTGTATCTTTAATAGGCTTAGCATTTATATTTGAAGTAGCATTAGTTAATACAAATTGGAATGAAGCTATAAAAGGATGGGTAGTTCCTAATATACCAACAGGTTCATTACCTATAATAATGAGTGTTCTAGGAGCTGTAGTAATGCCACATAATCTTTTCTTACATTCAGAAGTAATACAAAGTAGACAATGGAATTTAGAAGATAAGAAAGTTATAGAAAAACAATTAAAATATGAATTTATGGATACTTTATTATCTATGGGTATAGGATTTGCCATAAATAGTGCAATGATACTAGTTGCAGTTTCATTTTTTACAAGTGGGATATCAGTTACAGAGTTAGAACAAGCACAGATTATGTTAAAGCCATTACTAGGTAATTCAGCAGCTGTAGTATTTGCTATAGCATTACTATTTGCAGGTATAGCATCTAGTGTAACAGCAGGTATGGCAGGAGCATCCATATTTACCGGATTATTTGGCGAACCATATGACGTACATGACAAACATACTAAAATGGGTATAATAATGACTATAATACCAGCTTTAATAATAATATTTTTTGTATCGAATCCTTTTAAAGGTCTTGTATATTCACAAATGTTGTTAAGTGTACAATTACCAATTACTATATTCACCCAGATATATTTAACAGCATCAGAAAAGGTTATGGGAGAATATAAAAATACTAAAATAGAAAATATAATGTTATGGGTAATTGGAATAGTAGTTAGTGTATTAAATATAATGCTTTTAATAAGTGTATTATAAAGAATAAAGAAGGTACCATATTATAGAAAGGTATCTTCTTTGCTATTGATTTATTTGGCTTATTATGATAATATATTTTTGTTATTGAAAATATTTTAATTTGCGGTGGTAGCTCAGCTGGATAGAGTAGTCGGCTACGAACCGATTGGTCGGGGGTTCGAATCCTCTCCGCCGCACCATTAAGCTTAGTGAATATCTTAATTCACTAAGTTTTTTTATTGTAGTTAGAACATCATAGTTAATATCTATGATTAATAAAAGTTTTTAACTATTCATAGAAAATAATTTTTAATAGGATAGAAGATAGAGTGGATATGCAAAAAGCTATGTTAGATAATTATAAAATATAAAAACAATAAATGATTTAGCTCGGTTACTTAGAGATGAATTTAAGTGCTTTATTTTTTAGGAAGGCTTTAAATGAGTTATTGCAAAGGTACACTGGGAAAAATTATAAATTTTTAATAAATAAAAAAGCTACGATTACTCGCAGCTTATATTAAGATATTGTGATTATTTGTTTGGTTGGTAATTTGGATTAGCTATTAACTGATTTGTTATTTCATCTAAATCCTGATCATCTATTTTTCCATTTACTACAACGTCTGCATCAAATTTAGTTGTATCTGTATCCTTTACATCGCTTCCATGATACCAAGAATCAATTCCTAAATCTAATAAACTGAATTCGCCATCCCTATTTACATCTGAAACTATTGTAAATTCTTTTTCGCCACATTTATCTTCTGCAATATCTCTTTCTATTGAACCATTATCAGCTATACGAGTTTGAGTGACATCAACTTTCCCTTTGCCAATTGCTTTAGCTTTAAATTTCAATTTAATCATTGATTTATCACCATTTATAGCATTTTTCTTTCCTAAGCTTGATACTATAAATCTAAGATTTCCTGCATCAATATTTTTAATTTCTTTATTTACTCTTAATCCATCTATTTGTTCATATCCTACATATTCAAATAAATCTTTATTATAAGAAATTTTTATATCTTCAGCACATATATTCTTTCCAGCATGAAGCACTATATCAGTTGTAAATTCTTTATTTATACTTAATCTATCTATTTCAGATTCTACTGTTACACTTTCATCTGAAGGCTCAGTTACGCTAACTTCGCAAGTTGCTTTTAAATCAGTGCCCTTAAATTTAGCAGTTATTGTTGCAGTTCCTTTTTCAATTGCTTTTATATTTCCATCTTTATCAATGGTTGCTATTTTTTCATCACTTGATGACCATTCAAATTCTTTATTTGTTGCATTATCTGGTTTTACGGTTGCTGTTAACTTATCTGTTTTTCCTGTTAATAAGTTTATTGATGATTTATCTAATGTTATTGAATCTACATATGGTTTTAAACTACCTTTCTCAGATATATCTATTGCATCTAATACAAAAATCCATGGTGTTGTTTCAGTTCTTATATTAAATTTCTTATTCGTTATTTCAACATAATGCTCTTTAAACTCCAGTCCATCTTTTTTAAATAAAACAACTTGATTTCTATTATTGCCAATTGCTGAAAAATGTTCTACCACCTCGTTGTCAATTTTTACCTCTATATCGTCTGAATAGTTAGAAAATACATAACCTAATAGTAATAATCTATCACTTACCATTCTAAATTTAACAGATTGTATCCATTCTCTTTCAGAACCTTGGTAAAATTGATTATGAACTATAGTTTTACCTTCATTGTAAAGAATTCTAGAATCTGTATCATCATATCTCTTCCATTCCTTTTCAGGTTGTAATAATTGGTCACCAACCTTAGCACTATTCTCAGTTGTATCATTTAAATTCTTTGCTCCAACTACTACATCCTTGTCCTCTGCTCTAGCACTAGTTGGATGTGTAAATGCTAAAAAAGTAAATGCTAATATAATACTTAAAACTAAACTAATTTTCTTTTTCATTTATATTTCCCCCTTAAAATTACTACAATTATTATTATATAACTACATTATTTTCAATTTCAAGGAAAATATTTCTACATTTTTCCTTATATGTTATAAATAAAGTAAATTTTATACTATAAAAATATATTAGTATTAAAACACAATATAATAGAACAAAAAGCTAGTATCTTTATGTGGAAGAAGTAAAATAACTGTATTTTACACCTTTGAGGATATAATTTAAAAATTAGGTAAAAATAAATTAAAATACTATTTAGCAAGGATGATATTATGAATTATGAACTTATTGTAAGTATATTTGATTTCCATAATGAGTCGAGCATATTGTTGACAGAAATATATAATCCAAAGGCTATCTTATTTTTATATAAAAAAGAGGATGAGAATTTAATATATAAGTTAAAAGATTATTATAGAAACAAATTTGAGAATGTAAAATTTACATTTTTTCAGTTAGATATTTTTGATGCTAATAAGTTAGAGAAAGTTTTTAAAGATAATCTAGATAAGAGTATACTTATAAATTTAACATCAGGTAAAAAATTAGATGTTTTATTATTATTACAGTTTGCGATTAAGAATAAAATAGTATCTCATTATGTTGACATAGAAAATTCATTATTATATGAATTTAAGGATTCACTTGTAAGTGTTGAAAAAAGAAAATTTATAGACTTAAATATAGATGAAGTTATAGAATCTAATGGAGGTTCTATAATAGTAGATTCAACGGAAATAACAGAAGCAAATGCTGTTAATTGGCTTACTGATATGATTTCTAAAAATTTAACTCTATGGCATAAGCTCAAAAGTAAACTTTATGATGGTAGAGTGTTTATACATGATATAAATAACCCTTATTTTATAACTGTTAATAGTAGATTATTAACTGATGAGGAAACAGCTATATATTATAAAATATTAAATAAGTTAAAATATTATGGTGAGATAGATTATAAAATACAGGATAATGAAATTAAAATATATTTTAATAATAATTATATAAAGGGATTTATATTTAAAAGCGGAACTTGGTTTGAAGTTTTTACAAAAGCTATATTTGAGGAAATTGAATATGTAGATCAAGTTAAAAATGGAGTTTTATTTTTGTGGAACGAAGATAAAAAGAAGTTAAGAAACGAATTGGATGTTGTAGCGATAAAGGATTCGTTACTTATATGCATATCGTGTAAAGATAGTAGTAAATATGATGAGGTTGCATTAAATGAACTCAATGTGTATGCAGATGAATTGGGTGGAGAAAATGTAATAAAAATACTAGCTGCCACTAAAGAACCTCTAAAAGCATCTGTTTTAGAAAGGGCTAAGGAAATGAATATACATTTAGTTGTGTACAATGGTAATAAAAATGAGTTTAAAAATAAACTAAATGATATATTAAACCCCTCAGTAAGATAATCCTACTGAGGGGTTTAATTATATTTTTGAACCTATAGTTTCACCCATAGATACTTTTGTTTCAAAACCTAAGTTAGTCTGTTCTAAGATGTCTTCATCAATCTTTATAGTATCTTTTTTAAAGAATAATACTGTAGTGGAGCCCCCAAATTTGAAGTAGCCTTTTTCACTACCTTTAGTTACAGGTGTATTTGGAGTATAACTTTGTATTATAGTTCCAACACAAGTAGCTCCAACTTCAACATGGATTACATCTCCAAAATTTTCAGATTTAAAAATACTCCATTCCCTTTTATTTTGGCAAAATAATTTAGGAATATTGTTAAGTGCTATTGGATTTACTGAATAATAGGCACCTTCAATTTTATGGGTATGTCCACAACTACCGTTATCTATAAAGTGAAATCTATGATAATCAGTAGGGCAAAGTCTTAATATAAGACAAACACCACCATTATATTTAGAAGCTACCTCTTTATCCCCTAAAAGTTCTTCTAAAGAATAAGTAAAGCCTTTAACTTGAACTAAATTATCCATATCTATATTATCAAAAGCTAGAAGTCTACCATCACCAGGGGAAACAAGCTTTTCAGGTGACATATCTATAGGTCTAGCATCTTTAGTAAGTTTCCTTATAAAGAAGTCATTAAAGCAGTTAAAGTCGGATAGAGAACTTTCACATAGAGACATATCTATATTAAATTCATCTATAAAAGGTTTAACCTTTTTCATACTTCTTGGAGAATCATAAAAAGATCCAAACAATTTAGAAAAAAGTTTTTTCTTTATAAGTAATTCTGTAAAGCTCTTTCCGACAGGAGACATATAAGACCATTCTATATACTTTTTACCGGCGACTTGTTCTTCTTCATATTGCTTAGAAACTCTATTATATATCTTTATCATAAAATCCCTCTCTTTTAAAATAATCCATTTAATTTTAACATAATAAAATTGTAATAGGTAGATATTTTATTAATAGTATACACCAATTATTAAAATTAATGTTGTTTACTATTAATAAATAATGTATATTTATCTTAGGAGTACTATATTGAACTTGACTGGTCAATATATATATTGGAGTTGAGAAAATGAATAAAACAAAAAAAGCTATTTTTAATGCAGGTATTGCTGTATTTTCAAAGAGCGGCTACAATGGAGCCACTGTTGATGATATTGCTTTAGAAGCAGGTGTTGCCAAAGGAACATTGTATTATCATTTTAAAAGTAAGGAAGATATTTTTAATTTTATAATACAAGAAGGATTAAATATGTTAGAAAATGAACTCCAGATAATAGAAGATGAAAACCTAGATCCAATTGAAACCTTAAATAGAATATGCAAGCTTCAACTAACATTACTTTATAATGATAAAGATTTCTTTAAAGTTATAATAAGCCAACTTTGGGGGCAAGAATTAAGACAATCAGAACTTAGAAACAAATTATTTTTATACATACATGAAATAGAAAAAGTGATGCAGTCAGCTATGGATAAGGGTTTATTAGTAACAGGAAATATATCACTTATGGCATATACTTTTTTTGGGAGCTTAATTTCTGCCGCAGTTTATGAGGTTTCTAATATGGAAAAAATGAACTTAGACGAAGTTATAGACAATGTAACTAACATAGCATTAAATGGAATATTGAAAAAAAATACAAATTCTGAAGTGTAAACTTCAGAATTTTTTTGCGCAAAAATAAGAATAAGTTTGAAAAAGCAAAACCTAGAAAAGTGGAGTAAATAAGAATAAAAATTAGAGAATACGTTATCTTTTTGTATAAACGAAAAAATAAAAATTTGCAAAAGAATCAGAAAAATAGTATAAATAAACTGACCAGTCAGTACAAAAGAATTAAAAATTAAGGAGGGATGGACATATGAAATTTGCTAAAATTGCAAAAAAGGATATTAGTGGGATATTCCATAACAGGTTTATTAGAGTATCTGTTGTAGCTATTATCATAGTTCCTCTATTATATAGCTTACTATATCTAGCAGCATTCTGGGATCCATACTCAAGAATGGACAAACTGCCAGTCGCGGTAGTAAATCTAGATAAAGGTGCTAATAATGATGGAAAGTATGAGAATGCAGGTTCTCAACTAGTTGATGAATTAAAATCCAATACCGAGGTAGGTTGGAGGTTTGCAAATTTAGAGGATGCGAAAAAAGGAGTAGAAGGCGAAAAATATTACTCAATGTTCGTAATTCCAGAAGATTTTTCAGCTAAGATTTTAAGTGCTAAAGATGGAAAACCAGAACAACCAAAAATTCAATATATACCAAATGAAAAGAAAAATTTCCTTGCAGCACAAATAGGTGGTAAGGTAGAAGATAAATTAAAAGAAAAAATAACAGCAAAAGTAGTTAAACAATATACAGAGGCTACTTTTGACAAATTATTTGATGTAAAAGATGGTATGTTAAAAGCATCTGATGGAAGTAAAGAACTTGCAGATGGAAATAAGGAAATGCTTGATGGAGTTACTAAATTAACAGATGGAATTCCAACAATGCAAGATGGTGTTTCAAAATTACATGATGGTTCAGTTCAAGTTAAGAATGGTTTTGGAACTTTTAAATCAAAAATTGATGGTGGAGTTTCAGCAATAAATGGAGTTGATTTTTCAAAGATACTTAACTCTAATAACTTACATATGGCTCAAAATGCTATAGGTGAGACTCAAAAAATAGCTGGTATGGACACATCTATGTTAGATCTTATTAATAAAGATAATTTAAACTTTGGAAAGAAAACTTATGGTGATGTAAATAGTATATTAGCAAGTAATGAATTTAATACAATACTTGGAAAGCCATCAATAAATACATTATTAAATATGGATTTATCAAATCCACAAAATAAAGTAATATTAGATACTAGAGTTGCTAATGCTCAAAAATTAATAGCTGATGGAGTTGCACTTCAAACACAGCTTTCACAGCTAGAGAAACAAATGCCAAAGGAACTAGTTCAATTAGCTGGTTCAGAAGATTTATTAAAAGCTAAGTTTAGTGAAATAAAAAATACAATAGCAACTATAAATACAATGGCTGCTGGAATTAATAATATTGACTCGCAAATGAAACAAGTCAATGATTTAATGAATTATGCAGATACTTTAAATAAAAATGCAAAAAGCTTAACACAAAATATTGTTAATGATGATAACTATAAAAATTTAATAACGTCATTAGCAAAGAAACCAGATTTAGTTCAAACTCAACAGGTTTTAAAAACTTTAGATAGTTTATCCAAAAACCCGAATTTAACACCTGAAGAACAGAATAATGTTAAAATTGCAAAAGGTACAATAGAAGAGCAAGGAAAAACACTGGCTTCTGTTTCGGGTTTATATACTAAATATAGTAGTGATGTTACAAATTTAATTAATGGCGCAAATTATTTAAATGGTAATATTAGTGGAATGAAGACTCAATTAGATGGATTAAATCAAAAATTAAGTCAAGTAAAGCAATTTATGTCTAATAATCAAGCTTTATTAACAAAAGTAAATGCAATGCTAAATGATGATAATGCAAAAGCTATATCACAAACAGTAAATATGGCTAACAATATTAAAGTGGATTTAGCTAAAAATGGAGAAAATTTAGATTTATTAAAGGATTTGGCGATGTCAACTAAAGATATGCAAGCTTTAGTTCCTAAAATATCAGTAGTTAAAAATGATTTAGATGCTGCCAAACCATTAATGGATAAATTAAATACACCACAAAATTTAGCATTAATAGAAAAATCACCTGAACTTGCAGCTAAGTTAAAACAAGTTCAAAGCGAAATAAAAGATAGCCAAGATTTAATGAGAATGGCTAATGAAAAATTAACAGAAGGTAACTTAGAAAAAGCTCAATCACTTGTAGCATCTATTCCAACTTTAAAGGATGGAGTTGCAAAATTATATGATGGTACAGTTCAATTATCAGATGGTCTTGGAACTTTAAATGGTAAGATGCCAGAACTTGCTGATGGTGGAAACAAATTAAAAGATGGAGCTACTAAACTTGCTGATGGTTCAAAAGAATTATCAGATAAATTAAATGATGGTTATACTGAGATGAATGATGGATTGAAGAATTCAAGCTCAGATATGGGTACATTTGTATCAGAACCATTCACTATGAATAATGAAGCACTTAATGCAGTTAAAGATTACGGAACAGGATTTACTCCTTACTTCATACCACTTTCATTATGGGTAGGAGCAATAATGATGTTCTTCGTAATATCACCTAAGGTTGAAGATGAAATGGGCGCAGGTCCAAAATCTAAAGTTGCAGGTAAGTACTTATCTTATGGATTTATAGGACTATTACAGTCAGTACTTGTAAGTGCAGTAGTATTAACTTTAGGACTTAAACCAAACAATATTGTAATGTACTTTGTATTTAACATTTTAATGTCATATACATTTATCGCTATAATACAATGTCTAATATCTCTATTAGGAGATGCAGGAAGATTAATTGCAATAGTATTACTAATACTTCAATTAACATCTTGTGCGGGAACATTCCCATTAGAAGTTGTACCAGATTTATTTAAATTCTTAAATCCATTTATGCCATTTACTTATGGTGTAGCTGGTTTAAGAGAAGCTATATCAGGTTCAGATATAAGTGTAATAGTACAGTCAGCATTTGTACTTGCATGTATAGGAATTGTATCACTGGTAATCTCAATGATATTCCAAGAAAAAGGTGAGTTACTTCAACAAAAGGTTGAAGCAAAAAAAGAGCAAGCAGCATAATAAAATGTTCACCAAAATAGATAATATCCCCAAAATCCACTAAAGGCATATGCTTTTAGTGGATTTTCCCTATATAAGATGTTAAAATTTATATAATTTAAAATAATATATAAGGGGAGAGTATTTATATGAGAAAGAATATTAAATTCATAATAATTGATGTCAGTTTAGCCCTTACACTAATTGTAATTATAGTTATAGGTATGAATAAATATAACTATCTTAGTAAAGATAGTATTAATAAAAATATTGAGTCAAAGGGAAATGTTGAAAGCAAAGAAAATAATATAGATGATAAAAAAGAAGATGATATTAGAAAACAAGAAATCATTAAAGAAGAAGTTAAGGAAGATAATAAAGAAGAGACAAAGAAAACTGAAGAAGAAATAAAGAATACTCAAGATGTAAGCAATAAATCAAATAATAATAAAAGTATAAATAAAAAACAATATGAGAATAAAGCTAATAATTATAGTAATGAGAGTAAGCAAGGAAACAGCACAACTGAGAGCAATTCAAGTAATGTAGAAAGTAATAAGACAAGTGATAATTCTAATAACTCAAGCAATGATGAAAATAATAAAATAGATAATAAATCGAGTAATACAAGTAATTCAGAAAGTAATACTACAAATAATAACAATAGTAGTAATAGTACGAATAATAGTACAGAAAAGCCTGCAGATAATAATTCCAATAATATTAATGCTGGAAAAAATAATCAAGAAAATAATCCAAAAACAGAAGAAACTAAAAAAGTTGGTGATGAGATAAAAAAATAATAAAAATTTTATAGATAATAGTTAAAAAATAGATTACATAAAGGTTGACAGCATTTTCTAAAAGGATTAAAATATTGTTGTTGGTTTATGTCTCCATAGTTCAATGGATAGAACAGTCCCCTCCTAAGGGACAGATACAGGTTCGATCCCTGTTGGGGATACCACGCTAATATAAGAAAAAGGTTTAACCGTAGCGGTTAAGCCTTTTTTGTTAATATAAAAAAGCAATTTAAATAAAACATATAACAAAAAAGTGTAAAGTTAATACTATAGAGTATTAGTTTGCACTTTTTGTTGTTACTATTATGGATTAGGACCAAGCAGTTTGAATGCGATCATTTTTAGCTCTTACTGCATAAGTATGAGTTGAATTTGATGATAAATTTTTGTGAATATATGAAGGACTTACTGAAGATATCAATTTACCGTCAATTAACAAATCATAGCTCATTTGGCATGTAGTTTCTAGTGGAACTCTATTCCAGGTTATTTTGATAAAGTCACTACCTAAAGAGTCTGCTTTTAAGCCAGTTGGAACAGAGTAAACAGTAGGATTATCTGCTACGATATTAACAGAAGTGCTATTACTTGAAACAGTGTTGGTAGCTGCAAAAGAAGTTAGGCTACTAGAGTTGATAAATATAATTCCGGCACATAAACTTAAGCAAAAAAGTTTTTTCATAACATACTTCCTTAAATTTAGAAAAAATACAATATAATGTAAATAATAACATATATGTAAAAGAGGTGCAAAGTTATTTAATTATGTTTATAAAGGGAGTTTGTTATGTTGATTACTATAACAAACTCCCTTTTATTAATTATTATTTTAAATTGAATTGAGCCTTTAATTGTAGTTTACCTTTGTTAAATGTAAAGTTGGCATTAGCACCTGTTTTATTTATGTAAGAATACATTATTGATTCCACAGTAGCTATTTTTGTATGAGAGGTGACTTGACCTTCTCCAATTATAGCCTTCACTTGATCATAAGTCATGCCTTCTTTTACTTGATTATATTTTTCTAATGTAATATCGGAATTATTTTTTGTAAGTCCAACTTGTGCCTTACCAGTAACAACGTTATTTTGGATAGTAATATTCATATTACTTATTCCATTTCCATTCCAAGTATACATAACTGTTTTAATTCCACCTACTTCAGAAGAGCTTGTTTCTTTTCCTTCGCCTAAAATAGCTTTTACATCATCATAACTTTGTCCCATACTAATTTTTAAGAAATTTTCATATGTTACTTTAGTATCTTCCTTCTTAATATCTTCTTTCTTAGTTTCATTACTAGAAGAGGTATCTTTTTTAGAAGCTGTACCTCCGCAACCTATAAAAGTGCTTATAGAACACACAAGCATAAGTGAGATTATTAATTTTTTCATGTATCAATTTCCCCCGTCTATATAAATTTACATATAAATATTACCATAAAAGATTTTAAAAGGCAAAAATATAAAAATATATACTATTAAACTGAGAAAATATAGTTTTTAGTATTAACTATAATATTTTTTAGTTCTGTACATCTATATTAGTTGTATTTAAAAGTTCATTTGTATCTTCTAAATAAATTTCTAAAGTATAGTTTCCATCTGGAAAAGTATCATTTCCAGAAAGATAGCATTTAGTAGGTGATTTTGAATTTTTTTCATCAATACTAAAATGAACAGTATCAGCTACATTTTCGTTGATTTTCCAAATAAATTTTATATTTGTTGGATCTCCATCTGGTACATTTTTAAAATAAACCCTACCAAAAAGACCTTTTGTATTACTATACTTATTTGTTATTACCTCATCTTTGAAGCTATCTTTATATTCCTTTATAAACTCAACTTTTGATACTTTTGTTGAATTTTTTGTATCCTTTCCATTAACGGTTGTCCTAAAATAACCGTTTCTACATCCAACCAAACTTATTAATCCTATACAGATACAACTAGATAATAAAATTTTTTTTAATAAATTCATATACTTATCCCCCTTGTTTTTCATCATTTTCATCATATTGGTAACAGGGGGATTTTAACAACTAAGGACAAAATTTTCAACTATAAATAAAAAAGTGAGCATTAAAAAGTTTAAACTTGTTAACACTCACTTTAAGTTTAGAATAAATAGTTAATGAAATAATAAAATAGAAAATCTCATTTATTAAGGCACTGTAAACTATAAATATTTTAATTTTACATAGAAAACTTTTTAGTAGAACCTTTTAAAAGTAAAGTAATAATAAATCCTATTAAGGCTATGATTGCAGCTGCCATGAATAGATTGGAGAATCCAGAGTTTAATACAGATTGGAAAGTGTTTTCTATAGATATTCTTGTAGCATCTACTTGTGCTAAATAATCATTTTTCCAATTAGTTATTAAACTATCAACTGTCGTATGAGGTGGTAATTTAGTTCCTTGCATTTTAGCTTTTAGCATTGGTATAAAATTATTAATCATAGAGTTTGAAAAATCTTTACAGGCATCAAATATAGTAGTTACATCTGCATTTTTAAATTTATCTAATAGCTCAGGAGATATACTTCCTTGACCTATATTTATATTTTGAGGTATACCAGGTACATTAGGTAATTTAACTGTTGGTATAACCTCCATAAGCTTACTAGGCATATCTTTAACAGATGAAGTTAAAAAACCTACTAGGATATTAGGAGATATAGCGACACCTATACTTCTAACAAGTGATAAAGTAGATTGAGCTGAGCTTGTTTCATCTTTTGGGGCGTATATTTGCATTAAATAGTTAAGTGGAGTACCCATTGTAAATCCCATACCTAAGCCCATAAAAGCTAAGGCTATTATAAGGGATGTTGCAGTAGGATTTTTAGCTGTAACTAATGCTAAAATTAAACTTCCTATAAAGGTCGAACCAAAACCTAAAATAAGTATAAATTTAGCAGAGTATTTATCTATAAGTTTTCCTCCTAAAGGAGCTGCAATACCTGAAAATATAGCCATTAATGTAACTAAATATCCGCCTGAACCAGTTTTTATCTTAAGAACATTTTCACCAAATTGAGGTATAAAAACTATTCCCATCATACCACAACCCACTATGAAACTTAGTAAAAGAGTAATAGCTATATTTTTATCTTTAAAATAGTTTAAATTCATAATAGGGTCTTCTGCTTTTTTTTCAATTAGAATAAATATAGGCAATAAAATTAAAAATACTATAAAGTAAGGATATACAGTTGTAGATTTTATACTATTTGTGAAGTTATGAAAATCAACATTTGTTAGTCCATACATAAGAGATAATATTAATATACTTAGAGAAATACTACCTTTAATATCCATTTTGCTTGGAGCTTTTGTGATTGTCTCGTCTTTACATCTTGAAGAGATAAGAACTACTATTAAGCATATAGGTAAATTTATGAAGAATAAGAAGCCCCAATTGGAGTTACCTACTGCAGATAATAAAGCTGAACCTATAGTAGGTCCTAAAGTTGTAGATATACCATAAACAGCACCTACCATACCAAGAGCTGTTCCTCTTTTCTCTGGTGGAAAGCTTTCACCAATGTAGGCTGTTGCTATTGGCATAATTCCACCGCCACCGATAGCTTGAATAACTCTAGCTATTAGTAAAAATGAGAAGTTTCCATAGAAATTTGAAAGACCACATAGTAATGATCCAATGGCAAAAACGATTATACTAATTGTAAATATCTTTTGTTTACCGAACTTATCTGCTATTTTGCCAGCTATAGGCATTGAAACTGCATAGGCTAAAGTATATATTGTTATCATCCATACACTTGTATTAGAAGCTATATTTAAAGAATTAGCAATAACAGTACGAGCTGGAGATACTATTCCAGTATCCATAGCACCTATAAATATTCCAAGTAGGAATACTATTAACATTAAATTTTTACTTGTTTTTTTCATATTTTTTCACTCCTTTATGAACTTTGTTCATTAAAATTTTAAATAAAACATTTAGACAAAATAGCCTAAATGTAAGTTATAAATTGAAGCAATTATATATTTCCTCAAAACTTAAATCTTTATTCTTAGAAAACATAACCATATTGGAAATTATAAATATAGATAATTTATCTATAGGAACAGCGTTTTTTATTTCACCTTTATTTTTATGATATGCAAGTACAGCTTCAAATGATAAATAAAGTGGACTCATTATTTTATAATGTTCACATTTTGTTTTATTACCAGAGTAAGCCATTTCAATAAATGCATCCATATAATTCGATAAAAATGAATCTATACGTATATAGAGATCTTTGATTTTAGTTCTTAAAGGAACATCTCTTTCTATTTGATTATTAGAAAATTTAATTATAGAATTCCAATCATCGTTTAGAATTTCTATTATAAGTTCATCTTTATTTGCAAAATAATTATATAAAGTACCTATTCCTATGCCACAGCATTTAGCAATTTCTCTTATATTAAATCCTTTATAACCATTTTCTAAAAGTGTCTTACGTCCTTGAAGTATTATTGTTTCTTTTAGGTTTGGTATTATCTTTGGCATATTAAAACATCCTTTCTGAACCATGTTCATATTATATAATAAAAAAACAAAAAGTTCAATAAAATTTAAATATATTATATAAGAATAATATACTATAATAAATATATAATGTGAATATAAAAAATATAGAAAAAATTCAATATAAAAACTAGTATGAAAGGTAAACAGTTTATGAGGAGAAAGAGAAGTGAACGAAACAAGACTTCAAAAAAAGTAAAAAATATAAGTATAAATTTTTTACTTTTGATATTGGCAAACTTAATAATAGGTTGTACGTTTAGCATACCAATGGTTTATTATGGACCTTTTAAAAATACAAAAGAATATGTAGTAACAACAGCTATGACAACTTTAAGCCATCAATATCTTGCAACTTGGTTTTTAAGTGATAAAGAGATAGCTGAAATAATGGACAAGAATAAAATTGTAAATGATACTAATTCTGAAGTAGAAGATATAAAGGTAGAACCTGTAGCAGAAACAATAGAAAAGGTTAAGACGCCTGAAGAGTTAGTTAAGTTTACAGATATAAGTAATGATAAATTTAAAGGATATATGTTAACTATAACTGATGGTAAGAGAGTTAAAGTTTCAGTTTCTGATAAGATTGGAAGTTCAGGCACGAAGCTTGCAGATATGATAAAACAAGAAGAGGCTATAGCAGGCATAAATGCAGGAGGATTTAAGGATGAAGGTGGACATGGCTCTGGTGGAACTCCTTTAGGGCTAATTATACATGATGGAAAAGTTGTTTTTGGAAATGAAAAAGTAGAGCATTCAGTAATTGGTTTTAATAAGGAAGGTGTACTTGTTTTAGGAAAATATACTTTAAGTCAAATAAGAGAAAAGAATATTACAGAAGCAGTTTCTTTTGAGCCATTTTTAATAGTTAATGGAGAACCAATGATCAAAAGTGGTAATGGCGGATGGGGAATAGCTCCAAGGACTATTATAGGTCAAAAAAAGAATGGTGATGTTGTATTTTTAGCTATAGATGGAAGACAAATTTCAAGTAAAGGAGCGACATTAAAAGAAGTTCAAGATTTATTGCTTGAGTATGATGTATATAATGCTGCAAATTTAGATGGTGGAGCATCAACTACTATGTATTATAAAGATAAAATAGTAAATAAGCCATGTAGTTCTGGTGGGCCAAGACCATTACCTACGGCTTTTATAGTGAAGTAAGAACAAGTAAAAACTAAGTTTATCTATATAGGTATAAGATAAACTTAGTTTTTAATATAATATTAGTAGATTTAATACTAAAGCCGATTAATAATTTTTGATAAAATATGATATAATAAAAAGTAATGGAAATTTTATCATAAAAATAGGAGCGTGGTGTTTTTTGGACTCTTTTACGTGGGAGTTAGGATTACTTTTAATTTTATTATTGCTTTCAGCATTTTTTTCTTCAGCTGAAACTGCACTTATGTCTTTAAGTAAAATAAGGATAAGACATTTAGTAGATGAAAATGTTAAAGGGGCTAAACTTGTACAAAAACTTTTAGATGATCCTAATAAATTATTAGGAGGAATATTAATAGGAAATAATGTTGTAAATATAGGGGCTTCAGTTCTTGCTACGTCAATAGCATATAAAATGTTCGCGGGCTATAAAGGAGCTGCTATAGCAACTGTCGTTATGACGATTTTAATATTAATTTTTGGAGAAATAACTCCAAAATCTTTAGCAAAACAAAATTCAGAAAGAATATCTTTTATAGTTTCAAAGCCTATAAATTTAGTTGTTATTTTATTAACTCCGATTGCATTTGTATTAGGAAAAATATCAAGTGTATTTATTAAATTATTAGGTGGAGATGTTAAGACTAATCAACCTTTTATAACGCAAGAAGAACTTAAGACTATGATGGATGTAAGTGAAGAAGAAGGCGTTTTAGAAAATGAAGAAAAGGAAATGATATTTAACGTTTTTGATTTTGGTGATTTACAGGTTAAGGATGTAATGGCTCAAAGAGTGGACATTATAGCAGTTGATACTAATGTTGATTATGAATCTTTAAAGCAAGTAATACAAGAAGAGCAATTTTCAAGAATACCTGTCTATAATGATAATATAGATGATATAGTAGGTGTCTTAAATGTTAAAGATTTAATCTTTGTAGAAGATATTAAAAATAATTTTGACATTAAAAAATATATGAGAGAACCTTTTTATACATTTGAATTTAAAAAGATAACAGAATTATTTAATGAAATGAAAAAAACAAGAAACCATATAGCAGTAGTATTAGATGAATATGGCGGTACCGTAGGTATTGTTACTATAGAGGATTTAGTAGAAGAAATAGTTGGCGAAATAGAGGACGAGTATGATGACGATTCAGATAAGGAAATAGAAGTCATAAAAGAAGATGAATATGTTGTAGATGGTAGTGCTAGACTTGATGATTTAAGTGATATGTTAGGGGTTCTAATGGAGTCGGAAGAATTTGATTCATTAGGAGGATTCATAATAGGTATATTAGGCAGATTACCAGAGGAAAAAGAGGAATTAGTCTTTGAAGGATTAAGATTCATAGTAGAAGATATGGATAAAAATAGGGTTAAAAAAGTTAGAATATTTACCTAATAAAAAATACAAATAGATCATAGTGTAATTACTATAATCTGTTTGTATTTTTTTGTTAAAATTAAATTATAATCATCATTAATAGGTAACATCTTTATTTAATAGATGATTTATTATAAATACTAAGAATAAAAGTGAAACTAAGGCTGTACTACAGGTAATTAATAAAAATTTTGTTAAGTTAATAAATTCATAATTTGCAACAAAATTTATGAAAGCTATAGATAAAAGAACTAATGCTAAGGTAGAACGTTTAACTATACAAAAGAAGGAGTAGATTACTGAAAATAATGTTTGGCATATAACTGATCCTACAATAGAAAAAATAATTAAGGGGAATAAATTTACGCTAAAATTATCAGTAAGTTGTATAAAAGTTATTGTTGAACCAGAATTGAAATGTATTATAGGAAGCAAAGGTGTAAAAACTATAAATAAGGCAAAATTAAATAGTGTAAATAATAAAGAGTGTATAGAAATTACTATTATCTTTGAAAAATATATTTTTAGTCTACTTACAGGATAGGTAAAGGCTACACTTATAGTCTTATCTTTATATTCACTCATAAATAATTTTCCAGTTAGTATGGCTATAAATATGGAAACCAGTAGATTGCTGAATGAGCTTGTGAAGAGTATCATTGAACTCCAGTCTTTAACTGATTTACCATCTTTAGATGGTAATATTAATAAAATAGAACAACAAGAAACTATAGATATAATTAAAAATGGGGTAAGCTTATTTCTTCTTTTTAATTTCAAAAATTCTGCTTTTACTAAATTAATCATTTTTATTACCTCCAATTATTGAAACAAAGTGATCTTCTAAGGAATTGTTTTTTACTACTATAGATTCTACAAATACATCATTTAGACATAGAGTTTTATTTATTAGGGCCGAATCGTTTATTCTTTCATATACCTTTAAGGTATTTTCATTACAAAGTTTAAAGTTCTTAATATTAAGCTTTTCTTCTAAAATAAAGCAGGCTTTATTTGCATCATCTACAGTTATTACTAAGGCATTTAAGTTTTGATTTTTAATTGTTTCATAGTTAACTTCCTCAATTAAAGAACCATTTTTTATTATACCTATCGTATTAGCCATAAGCTCTATTTCATTTAGAATATGAGTAGATATTAATATTGTCATACCATGCTTTTTGCTTAGAGTTACTAATAGTTCTCTCATGTCTTTTATACCAATAGGATCTAATCCGTTAATAGGTTCATCCAAAAGAAGTAAATCAGGCTTATGAAGTATTGCTCTAGCAATACCAAGCCTTTGTTTCATACCAAGAGAAAAATTCTTTACTTTTTTACCTTCATGATTCTTTAGCTTAACAAGGTTTAAAACTTCATCAATACAATTAGGTGCATCATATCCTATTATCATTTTATGAAGTTGTAAATTTTCTCTAGCAGTTAGATTTTCATAAAAAGCAGGATATTCTATAACACTACCTATTCTTTTAAGCTTGTCAAAGGTATCAATAGTCATATCTTCACCAAAAAGATCAATAGAACCTGAGGTTGGTTTAAGCAGTGAAACTAAAAGTTTTATTGTAGTAGTCTTACCTGAGCCATTTTCACCTAGGAAGCCATATATTTCACCCTTTTTAACTTTCATATTTAAATTGCTTAAAACTGCGCCATTTTTAAAGTTTTTGCAAAGGTTATGAGTAGTTATTACATATTCCATATTTATTACCTCCAATTTGTTTTGAATCTTTACTATGGTTTCATAATAAAGAAAAAAGCTTTAATATTTTTTAATTAAAGCTTACAAATTTCTTAAATAATTAATCTTCTAATATAAAAAATTTAAAGATTGTTCTTTTATAAGGAATACTCTCTAAAAAGATTTCTCCATTCATTTTATTAACTAGAATTTTGGATATAGCTAAACCGAGACCACTACCTTGATAGTTTTTATTTCTAGAATCTTCAAGAGTATATAATCTCTCAAATACATTAGAAGCCTCTTTTTCAGGGATTCCCTTACCTTTATCTGTTACTTCAAACCAAATTTTATTTCTTAATCCGTAGTTATTGGCATTATCTTTATAAAGTTTAATTCCTAAATATTTGCCATCCATACCGTATTTCAAAGCGTTTGAAATTAAATTGTTAAGGACTCTTTTTAAGGCATCTATATTTCCTACGCAATAAATGTCTTCATCTGGTATTTCTATATTGATATCTATTTTAGCAGATTCAATAGTTTCATAAAATCCTAATACAAGTTCTCGTAACACCTCTGATACATTTATTTTTGAAAGTTCTATAGAATTATCACCTGATTCAAGCTTAGATAAAGAAAAGAAGTCGTTTATAAGTAAGATTATAGCCTCAATTTTTGATTTAAGTTTCATTAAGTAGTCTTGTTTTTGCTCTTCTGTTATGTTCCTATTTGAAATTATTTGATCTATATATCCTAAAATAACTGTTAAAGGGGTTCTTAAATCATGAGACATATTTGAAAGCATCTTTTTCATAGATAGCTCCATTTCAATCTCTTTTGTTTTTATCAAATTATATTTATTAATGAAATCATTTATAGTTTTTGAAAGTTCTTTAGCGTCTTCATTAATTGTTATTCCCCTAATTCTTTCAGTGGAATCAGTGTCTATAATTCTAAGTAATACTTTATTTATATATCTTAAGTTAGAATTTTTTTCTTTTATATTTAATGTTAAAGCTATAATTACACAAACTAATATAAATATTATAATTGAAAGAAATATTATCATATTAAATATCTCCTAGCTTGTACCCAATACCCCAAACCGTTTTTATATATTTAGGATCTGAAGGGTCTTCCTCTATTTTCTCTCTTAATCTTCTTATATGGACCATAACAGTATTATCATCTTTATAAAAATCATCATTCCAAACGTTAGAAAATATCTGAGCTTTAGTGAATACTTTCTTAGGATTTTCTAAAAGCATTTTTATTATTTCAAATTCTTTTGAGGTAAGGGTTATTGGAGTAGTACCTTTAGTAAGTATATAGTTTTCTAAATCTAAAACTAAATCTTCATATTTTAGAGAGGTTATTTCAATAGGTTTAATTTCACTATAGTAACTAATCCTTCTAAGAGTAGAATTTATCCTAGCAACTAATTCATTTAAAGAATAGGGTTTAGTCAAATAGTCATCAGCACCAAGTTCTAAACCAAAGACTTTGTCAACTTCAGAGTCCTTAGCCGAAACAATAATTACAGGAACTTTACTTTCTTGTCTTATAGCTTTTAGAACTTCCTTACCATTAATTTTAGGAAGCATCATATCTAAGAGTATAATATCAAAATTATCTTTGTGAAATTTATTAATAGCATCAACACCATCATTAGCACAAATAACATTAAACCCTTCATATTCCAAATGGTCTTTAACTAAATTTTGAATTTCAACTTCATCTTCTACTAAAAGTACAGTAGTCACAACAATCACCTCTTTTTTATATATAAGTGAGAATCCAAATTTTTAATTTGGTTATTTAAGATTGAACAAGTATCTAAATTTTGATTTGTATATTACGAACTTACTTTTTAATAGTCTGCTATGAACAAAAGTTAATAAAAGTTTACTTTAATTATATTTTAAACTATGAATTGGAAAATAAAAAGTATATTATTACTTTTAAGTATTGTATAAATGTGTTTTAATCAAATTATAAATGAATTTTGGTAGGTGACTAGAGTGGATTTTATGAAGGAAGCTTTAAAGGAAGCTTATAAAGCTAAAGATAAAGGTGAAGTACCAGTAGGAGCTGTTATAGTGAAGGATAATAAAATAATAGCTAGAGCTCATAATTTAAGAGAAAGTTTAAATTCTCCAATTGCTCATGCTGAAATTTTAGCTATAGAAGAGGCTAGTAAAACTTTAGGTTCATGGAGACTTAACGGATGTGAGCTTTTTGTGACTTTAGAACCATGTCCTATGTGTGCAGGTGCAATATTACAAAGTAGAATTTCAAGGTTATATATAGGAACCTTTGATGAAAGTAGTGGAGCTTGTGGATCGGTTATAAATTTAGTTCAAAACAGAAATTTAAGTTATTTTTTAGAGGTTAATTGGAATTATAATGAAGAGTGTAGTAGGGTTTTAAGTGAATTTTTTAAAGAAAAAAGAAGAACTTAAAATAATAAAAGTTATGTATATATTTAACATTTTAAATGTGATATACTAAAACTACGCTAGACACTAAAATCAAGGGTTAATAAAAAGAATACTATGTTAGAAAATAATAGTATTATAAAACGGGGGTAAAATTATGGAACATATTGAAATGTTAGTAGGTTATGATATTAATAATTTTGAAAAAAGATTTGAAGAAAATTATCAAAGACTATCAGTTTACATGTATAAATTTTTTAAACATACTATAGGGGAGAAGGTTGCAGGAATACAAGTAGAACAAAATTTGCTTTTAGCATGGTCATATTATTTTGTTACTATTGCAGATGAAAAGCCTGAAAATGGGGATAGCCTAATGCAGGGATTAGTAGCCCATTTTAATCAGATAATGACTGAAGGGGAAGATATAGAAATAAAAGGTGACAAAGAAAGTCACGCTCTTATGTTAGATCATACATTTACTAGGATTTGGTTCGGAACCAGTGTTTATACTATGCTTAATTTTCTTTATGGAGAAGGAAAAGGAGAGCAGGCCATGAAGTATTTAGAAAAGGAATACTTAGTTAAGAATGAAGAATATAGATCAATGATGTTACAACAGGTAGAAGAAGTTAATAATTAGAGTTTTGCCCCGAGCTTTTTAGCTTGGGGTTATTTAATAATATTATGGAGAGATGGCTGAGTGGCTTAAAGCGGTGGTCTCGAAAACCATTGTACTTATAGTAAAGTATCAAGGGTTCGAATTCTTTTCTCTCCGCCAAATTGTAAGCTTAATCCAAGTAGAATTATACTACTTGGGTTAAGCTTTTTATTTTTAACTATTTTTGGCTTAATACTTATCCTATTATAGTAATAATTTTTATAGCATAAGAATATAATCAATAAGGCAGTAACTGTAATTTTTTAGGAGTTGATTTTATGAAAATAGATATTATATCAGGCTTTTTAGGTGCAGGAAAAACTACCCTTATTAAAAAGCTTATTAAGGAGGAATTAAATAAAGAAAAGATAGCAATTATTGAAAATGAATATGGAGAAGTAGGAATTGATGGCAACTTACTTAAAAATGAAAAAATAGATGTAAAAGAAATTACTTCAGGTTGTATCTGTTGTACTATAACAGGAGATTTTAAGGCAGCAATAATAGATATAATAAAGGAATATAGACCAGAAAGAATAATAATAGAGCCATCTGGTGTTGCTAAGCTTTCTCAGGTAATAGCGGCAATAGTTAATAATTCAGAACTAAAAGGTGCAAGGATAAACATGAAAATAGCAGTCGTAGATATTCAAAATCTAGATATGTATCTTAAGAATTTTGGAGAGTTTTATATAAATCAAATAGTAAGTGCAAACACAATAGTTTTAAGTAGAACACAATACTCAAATATAAAGGAACTTACCCATGCGTCAATGGCAATAAGAAAACTAAATCCAAATTGCTCTATTATAACAACACCTTGGGAAGAAATAGAGTCAAAAAGGATAATAGAAGTTGCTGAGCATAAACTAAAAGATGTTTTTAAAGAGGTGAATCTGATAAAAATGCCACTTAATACACCTGCTATAAGAGGACAAATAAGAACTAAGAATGGAAGTGCAGATGATGTTTTTGAAAATTGGGGGACTGAAACTCCTAGAATATTTTCATTAAAAGAGCTAAAACAGGCGTTAAATGCTTTGAATGATAAAAGTATTTATGGTGAAGTTCTTAGGGCGAAGGGTATAGTTAGAATTGAAGGTAATAGGTGGGTTCAATTTGATTATGTACCAAATGATATTCAGATTGTAGATTTTTCATCTGATTACACAGGTAGAATATGCGTTATAGGAAGTAAAATTAATAAGGAACCTATAAGCAAATTATTCTTAAAGGAGAGTTAATATGCTATGAGGAAGAAAAGTGATGTAGAAATAGTTACTGGATTTTTAGGAGCTGGAAAGACAACTTTTATAAATAATTTTTTAAATATTACCTTAGATAATGATGATGAAATTCTTATAGTTCAACTAGAGTGCGGAAAAGAAAATATTGATGATTCTGTAATAAAAAAAAGAAATGTAACACTTAAGACTTTTAATGCAAACGATGAATTAATTTACGAAAGATTTTTGAGCTTGGTTAAGTTTTACAGTCCTGACAGACTAATTATAGAAAGTAACGGAATATCTAATATTGATAAGCTTTTAGATTTAATAGATAAAGCTGATCTTAAAAATTATTTAAGAAGGGGTGGAATAGTTACTGTATTAGATGCCATAACATTAAATATGTTTTTGAAAAATTTGGGAAGTTTAATATTGCCTAATATATATTCTGCTGACCTTATAGTCTTAAATAATAGTAATAAAGTAAGTAAAGAGGTTTTAAGTGAGCAAATAAATAAATTAGAGGCAGTAAATATTCATGCGCATATAATAACTTGTTATTCTAAGGAGGACTTGAGAGAGAATTTAAATCAATGTGACTTAATTAATAAAGCTATGTACAAACGGATTAAAGAATATATAAATAAATTTTAAATATAGAAGGAGATTAAAATGGGCTACACAATTGAGATAATAACGAAGTTTGCACTTATATTTTCAAGCATAATGATAGAAGCTATTCCTTTTATATTGATAGGAGCAATGCTATCTGCATTTATGCAAACCTTTTTAACAGAAGAAATATTAGAAAAGGCAATGCCTAAAAACCCTTTAGTAGGATCACTTGCGGCAGGTTTAATAGGACTTATTTTTCCTATTTGTGAATGTGCTGCAGTGCCTATTACAAGGGGCCTTATAAAAAAAGGTGTACCTATGAATATTGCAGTAACATATATGTTAGCTGCTCCAATAATAAATCCATTGGTTATCTTATCCACCTATTATGCTTTTAATGGAAATGCTAAAGTAGTTGGGCTTAGAGTTTTACTAGGTTTTGTAATATCAGTTGCAACTGGACTTATAATGCTTGTACTTCAAAAGAATAATGACTTTATAAAAGATGATTTTCTTTGTAACTCTAATATGTGTACATGTGGTTGTAATACTTATGGTATAAGAAAATCAAAGCTTAACTTAATGATAAACCATGGAATAAAAGAGCTCTATGATATAGGAAAATATTTTATTATAGGAGCAGCTCTTGCGGCATTATTCCAAGTATTTGTACCAAAAGAAAAGTTTCTTTTGCTTGGGACAAACCCTATTTTAGGAGTAGTCATAATGTTGTTATTTGCATTCTTTGTATCACTTTGTTCAGAGGCAGATGCTTTTGTAGCTTCTGCATTTTTGGGAAGCTTTTCCTTTGGAGCAGTAATGGGGTTTCTATTACTTGGGCCTATGGTTGATCTTAAAAATACTTTAATGTTATTTTCAACTTATAAAAAGACTTTTGTTTTTAAATTAATATTTGTAGTATTTAGCTTATGCTTTATAGCATCCTGCTTTATATGGTAGGAGGTAAAGATGAAGAAATTTAATTTGAATGAATTGATTTGGTTTTTAGTTTTGTTAACTTTAAGCTTATATATTTTTTTTATGATATATACAGGTAAAATTTATATATTAATACATCCAAAGATGAAGGTATATTTAATTATAGGATTTATTATTTTATTTATATTTACAATTATGCAATTTCCTAAGATATTTACTATACCTGATAGAGGTGGTTTAAAGAAGAATAATTTAATATTTATATTTGCAGTAGCTATGTTAATGATTGCTGGAAATATAAATGTAAGCTCAACTTATTTAGAATTCAAAGGTGTCAATCTATTCCCATATTATGATGATCATGAGGTTAAAGAAAAACATAATCATGAGACATCTATACCAAGTGGAATTATAGAACTAAAGGATGAGAATTTTTATTGCTATTTAGAAGATATTCAAAAAAATATAGATGATTACATAGGAAGAGAAGTTCAAGTTGAAGGGATGGTATATGCTAAGAAAAATATGAATAATAATAGTTTTATTGTGACTAGATTGGTTATGAATTGTTGTGCTGCTGATTCTCAATATATAGGTGTAACTTGTACTTATTATGGAGGAAATGTAAAAACTAATACTTGGGTTAATATAAAAGGAACTGTAACAAAAAATACCATAAAGGATTCAAAAGGAAGAGATAGAGTTGTTCCGGAAGTTAAAGTTAATTCTATAGAAAAAATTAAAGAACCAAATAATTTATTTATATATCAAAATTAGCATATAGGTATTTACCTATTGATAATATAAAAATAACCGATTTTACTTTTTAACTTGTGTAAAATATAATAAAAACATAAAGATAAAAAATGAGGTGAACACATGATAAATAAAGTTAAGGGTATATTGCCAGGTTTTATAGTATGTACCATTATAGCATTAATTGGCATGTTTTTAGCTAAATTTGTTCCAAGCTTAGGAGCTGCAACATTTGCAATTTTTTTAGGGATGTTAGCTGGAAATACAATATTTAATAAGTCAAAATATAATTTAGGGTCAAAATTTTCAGAAAGTAATTTATTGGCATATTCAATAGTTCTAATGGGTGGAACTTTAAATCTTAGTGCAATAGCTTCAGTTGGAGGATTTGGTGTTCTATTTATAGCTCTTCAAATGACAGCTACTATAATATTTGCATATTATGTAGGCAGAAAATTAAAGTTTAGTAAAAATTTTTCATTGCTTATGTGCTCAGGAAATGCAGTATGTGGATCTTCAGCTATAGCATCTACAGCACCTGTTGTAGGAGCAACTGATTCTGATAAAGGTATAGCGATAACTATTGTAAATGTAACAGGAACAATACTTATGTTTCTATTGCCTTTAATAACTTCAATCTTATACAAAAACAGTTTAGTTCATACTTCAGCAACTATAGGTGGAGTACTTCAATCTGTTGGACAAGTTATAGCATCAGCTAAATTTATAAATGATGATGTAGTACAAATGGCTACAATATTTAAGATAATAAGAATAATATTTTTGGTTGTAGTAGTAATTGTATTTAGTAAAATATCTGATAAAGATAATACTGACAGTGCAAGTTCAAATAAAAGAGTAAAAGTGTCAGTGCCCTGGTTTATAACGGGATTCTTTATATTAAGTATAATTCACAGTTTAGGTTTTATACCAAATGAAGTATCAACTGTATTTAAATGGATAAGTGGAAATTTTGAGATAATAGCTTTAGCTGGAATAGGAATGAGAGTTAAATTTGCAGATTTAAAAGCACAAGGACCTAAAGCCATGGGGTATGGATTACTAATAGGAGCTTTTCAAATAATTATTGCAACAATATTTATAAATATATTGTTATAAATATTGTAAATTAAAATAAATAAGGAATCTTAATAATTTGAGAAAGATAAATTATTAAGATTCCTTATGTTTTAAGTGAGAATTCAAACTTTAATTTGGTTATTCCCAAAACAAATCATCTAACGTTTTATTTAAAGCCTTACATATTGATATACATAAATTTAAAGAAGGATTATACTTTCCAGCTTCTATTAAGCTTATAGTTTGTCTTGCTACACCAATTATTTGTGCTAATTGCTCTTGGGATAAATCAGCTTCAACTCTAGCTAACTTCATCTTTATATTTTTCATAATTATCTCCTAATTTTAGAATTTTAAAAGTCATCAGATAATAAGTCTTTAGCTTCTCTATTAGTATTTTTTATTGATTTTTTTATTAGAAAACTTATAAAAAAATAATAAACCACACCAAAAATTAATGAGTAAATAATAGTTAATTCTAATGCATCAAAATTAATATTTCCATTTACAAATAAGTTATATCTATTAAAAAATATTCCTGAAAATATGCTACCTATTATAGTGGCTATTATTAGTATATTTTTTTCATACTTTTTAGCTTTTTTATTATCTATACTAAGTGCTCCAGCTTTTACAATACTTGTGATATATATAATAAGTGGGACTAACCATATAAAATTAGCATATAACTTAGCTTCAGTAAAGAAAGATTCACAAATAAAATATCCTATAATATAAGTACCTATACAAATTGCAAAGCTGTGATGTCTATACTCGTTTTGTATTTCTTTTATACACATATCGGTAGTTTTAAATAATGGTATTCGTAGTATTAAGCTTCTTATACATAAATATAAAATTGACATTATAAGAGCGATTAAAACTAATAAATTATCTTCAATATGGTATTTGCCAATATTAAACTTAAACAATATTTCTATAATACTTAAAATTAATATTACTGGATATAAATTAGAACCTATTTCGTTAATCTTTTTTGTAATTCTCTCGTCTTTTAAACTAAACCTTTTAATCATAATTTTACCACCTCTCTTAATCTGATGTTAATATATAAAAGTCTTTTTGTCAATTATATATTACATTTAGTAATATATAGTTTTAGGTTTGTTATCTAAATATATATTATTATTTTAATTAGATGAGTAATATAAAGATTTATTTTTATATTTTGAAATAGTTGCAATAATAAAGATATAATTAAAATAATAGAAAAATAATTGAACATTTTATATGGTTAAATTATTTAATATATGAATACTTAGCTAAGTTAATATTATATAGAGGAAAAAATGTGGAGATAGGATGTTATAGAAAATACAATTATAATTTTTCAAAAAATATATTAATAAAAGATATAAATTAAATTTTATTTTTAAATTTTAATAGTAGAAAAAATAGGACAAGTATGCATTAAATACTTAATTGACAGTCTATTATACCTATGATAGAATGAAAAAGTAATTTAAATTAAATAAGTTATTCTATATGGAGAGATGTCCGAGTGGTCGAAGGAGCACGCCTGGAACGCGTGTATAGGGGAAACTCTATCATGGGTTCAAATCCCATTCTCTCCGCCATAGTTGTGCTAGATGGGGAGTCAGCGGTGCCCTGTAACCTGCAATCCGCTATAGCAGGATCGAATTCCTTGCCTCGGCCTTAACTTGTGGGGTCTGACCTATGTAAGTGGTGTTGAGGGTTGGGTCCCACGCAATAAGAGCTTGTGAACCTCGTCAGATCTTGACCGAAGCAGCGATAAGCAAGTACTCTTATGTGCCGTGGAAAAATCTGGCCTGAGCTAACTGCATAGGTAACGCTCATACGTTATTGTCAAAGCAAGGTGCACAACTTTTAATTTGTAATTAAGCATTCTAATTTTTAGAGTGTTTTTTTTATGCATAAAAACATAAAGGTTATTTATAAGAGTAAGAAATCTATTTTCTAATTTCTGTGGTGTATTTAAAATAAAAGGTGGATAATATCATTAAAAAAATCAAATAATATATAAAGTTAATAAGTACAAAATATAGAAATAGTTTGGATGTAAAGTTTGTAGACACAATTTTTAGAATATTTAAGAAATATATTATAATTTTAGCTTTTAGGTAGTTTAATAAATGTTAAAAGTGATATATAATAAACATACACTATATTTCTAAGCTTTTATATTAAACGTATGCTTAGAAACAAAGCATTTAATTGAGTATACGATTTATAAAAATATTAGAGCTGAATAGCAAAGGAAGGAATGTGAATTTTATGAAGCAACATTTATTAGGTAAACAATTAAAAGAAGTCAGATTTGAAGAAAGAATAACACTTTTATCTTTAGTTTTAGGCTTAAATAGAGAATATTTAATAGAAGAGTATAACCAAGGTTTAAAAAGAGAAGATGCAATGTTAATGGAATATGGATATAAAATAAATGTAGGAGAAATGATAGGAATTATTCAAGCACATACTGGAGTATTCCCAATGCCTATAATAGAAAATGGAATGTATTCTATAAACTTAGAATGGACTACTAAAGAAGGCGTAAATGATAAAGCGGTATCACAAAAATATGATGAATACTGTGATGCTTTATATGAAATAGTTAAAGATTTATTTAAAAAAGGTTATATAGCACCAATATCATAATTAAAAATAAAAGAGTTGTTACACAAATAACAACTCTTTTTAATATTTAGAAATCTTTAGGTGTAGCTTTCTTAATTCTGAAAGGTTTTCCTTTAATAAGTATTTCTCTATTTTTCCTTAGCAAATCACGCCCAAATCCTTCTAATATATCTACATGGCTATAGTTATCATAAATATCTATAACACCTATTTTATCTCCAGGTATGTTACCACTATTTATTAAAGCACCAACTATGTCGCCTCTCCTAACCTTTTTCTTTTTACCACCACTAATATATATTTTAGTAACTTCACCAAGATTTTTAGGCTTTTCTTTAACTATAGTTGATGTTTCTTCTTTAGGAGCATTTAAAACTTCATCTCTATCAGGTCTCATAGCTTTAGGAATTTTAAAAGCTATAAACTCTTCTATAGCTTTTAAGAATTTATCTTCATGAGGAGTTACAAAAGTTATAGCTTCACCCGATTTACCTGCTCTACCTGTTCTACCTATTCTATGAACATAAGCTTCTAACTCAAGTGGAATATCATAATTAAATACATGAGAGACTCCACTTGCATCAATACCTCTAGCAGCAACATCAGTAGCAACTATATATTTGAATTTACCTTCTTTAAATTCTTTTAAGGCTATAAGTCTTTCTCGTTGAAGCATATCGCCATGAATCTCAGTAACTGAATATCCATTAGTTCTCATTCTTGAAGCTAACATACTTACATTACTTTTAGTTCTACAGAATAATATACCTTGATTAACTTTTTCTAAAGTTAAGATATCTCTTAATAAATTATACTTATGATTCTCAGCTATTTCATAATAACGTTGGTTTATTCTATCAACAGTTAAGGCTTCACCAGCTATTTCGATAGTCTTAGCATCATTCATATGTCTTTCAATAAGTTCCTTAATTTCAGGAGCTAATGTAGCAGAAAACATTAAAGTTTGTCTTTCTTTGGAAACGTACTTTATAATATCTTCTACTTGGTCAATAAATCCCATATTAAGCATTTCATCAGCTTCATCTATTATTAGATACTTAATATTATCAAGTTTTAGTGTACCATTTTTAATATGGTCTAAAGTTCTACCAGGAGTACCAACAACTATGTGAACTCTTTGTTTTAGCTGGGTTTTTTGAACAGACATAGGTTGTTTACCGTAAATTGCTATAGTTTTTAATCTTTTAAATAAGCCTAGACTAGAGAAATCTTCCTTAACTTGCACTGCAAGTTCTCTAGTTGGAGTCAATACTAATGCTTGAACTTCATTAAGCTCAACATCCATATTTTGAATAACAGGAATAGCAAAAGCTGCTGTCTTACCACTACCAGTTTGAGCTTTAGCTATAATATCCTCACCTTTTAGTGCTAAGGGAATAACTTTTTCTTGAACTTCAGATGGCTCAGTATATCCAAGACCATTTATAGCTTTTAATATATCAGAATGTAAATTTAAATCTTCAAATTTCATATTTATATCATCATACCTTTCAATCTTCATATTCACTAATTTTAACCTTATATCTTAGTATTTACAATAGTTAAAGAGATAAGACATGTTAAATGTTAAATATAGATTTTTAAACAATATTATTTTCCAAATAAAGGGTTGACATTTTGGGCTATAATAAATATACTAATATTAAAGAGATAATATCAAAATGATAATAACATTAGGGGGAGAAATATGAGTTTAAACAATAGATTAAATAAAGATGGACTAAATGAAAAAGAATTTTTTAAAAATTATAGTCCCAGTAATTATGAAAGACCATCCCTAACAGTGGATATGTTGCTATTTACCCTAGGAGAAAGAGAAGTTAAAAAAATAAATAGACTTCCTGAAAAAGAATTAAAAGTACTTTTAATAAAAAGAAAAGAACATCCTTTTATAGGTAGTTATGCTATACCAGGTGGATTTGTAGGCATAAATGAAAGTATAGAAGATGCTGTATATAGAGAGCTTAAAGAAGAAACAGATATAGGTAATGTATATTTAGAGCAGTTATATACTTGGGGGGATGTTAATAGAGATCCTAGAATGAGGGTAGTGTCAACTTCTTATATGGCATTAGTAAATGAGAATAATATAAAGCCAAAAGCAGGAACAGATGCTGAAGATGTAGCGTGGTTTTCTATAAAGAGGCAAGTGGTATCTAGCAAAGAGTTAGATGATGGTAGGTATATAAATACTTATAAAATAACTTTATTAAATGAAGATAAGGAATTGACTATAGAATATTTAATAAATGAAGAAATAATGAAAGAAGGCTTTAATAAAAGAGTTAAATATGAATATAATCTACTTACAGAAGAAAGCATAGGTTTTGATCATATAAAAATTATTAACTATGCCTTAGAAAGAATAAAAAATAAGGTTCAATATACTCCAATAGCATTTAGTTTATTACCGGAATTATTCACATTAACAGAACTTCAACAAGTATATGAAATAATATTAGAAAGAAGTTTAATTAAACCTAATTTTAGAAGATGGGTATCAAAAATGGTAGAGGAAACAGAAGAAACTAAGAAAGATGGAGCATATAGACCTTCTAAGTTATTTAGGCTTAAAAATGAATCTATAATAGAAGATTTAATAAATATATAAGGAGAGGGCAAAATGATTGAGATTTTAGAGAATATTAAAAAAGAATTGGAAGAGTTAGATTCTATAAAGTTAGAAGAAATAACCAAGGGAAAAACTGATAAAACAGCTATTATAGTAGTTGATATGGTTAAGGGATTTTATAATGTTGGTGCATTAGCATCTCCAAGAGTTGAGGCAGTAATAGAACCAATAATTAATTTAGTAAAAGCTAATGATAAGTTAAATAAGGTGTTCTTTGTAGATAGTCACACAGAATCTTCAGAAGAGCTTAAATGTTATCCAGCACATTGTATAGAAAACACAGAAGAAGAAGAATTAATAGAAGAAATAAATGAACTAACAAAAGGTGATAAAAATATAGCTATAATAAAGAAGAATAGCATTAATGGCTTCCATGCACCAGATTTTAAAAAATGGTTTGAACAAAATAGTGAAATTGAAAATTTTATTGTTACAGGAGTATGTACTAATATATGTGTAGAAACGTTTGTTATGTCACTTATAACTTATTTTAATCAATTTAATTTAAATAAAAAAATAATAGTTCCTATGAATACCGTAGAAACTTATGATTTTGGTAATCATAATGCAGAACTTATGAATATGATGTCATTCTTTAAAATGAAGTCTAATGGAGTAATTTTAGTGAAGGAAATATTAAAATAGATAATAAGTTTTATATTAAAATGAATTTTAAAATACACAATGATAAAAATTCTAAGGTTATTACAAATAGATATATATAATGGGATGGGTATATATTTAAATAGTTTGATAGTTTATATATAACTATACAGGTATATATATTAAAAGTAAGAGCTTGGATAAAGGAGAAATTTATTATGGGTAAAATAAATCTAAAAGAAAAAAGAAATATGTCAATGTTAATGGATTTTTATGAGTTAACTATGAGTAATGCTTATTTATCTAAGGGTCTAAAAGATAAAGTAGTTTACTTTGATATGTTTTTTAGAAAGGTTCCAGAACAAGGTGGTTTTGCTATAATGGCAGGGTTAAAGCAATTAACTGAGTATATTGAAGGTTTAAAATTTGATGAAGCCGATATAGAATATTTGAGAAGTTTAAATATTTTTAATGAAGAATTTTTAGAGTATCTAAGAAACTTTAAGTTCACAGGATCAATATATTCAGTGAAGGAAGGAACACCAATATTTCCGAATGAACCAATAATAACTGTTAAAGCTCCTATAATAGAAGCTCAGCTTATAGAAACTATGATACTTTTAACTATAAACCATCAAAGTCTTATAGCCACAAAGGCGAATAGAATAGCAAGGGCAGCTAAAGGAATACCAATTTTAGAGTTTGGAGCAAGACGTTCCCAAGGTTATGATGGTTCTATATATGGAGCTAGAGCTGCATATATAGGGGGAGCTCAGGGAACAGCAACAGCAATAGCAGGAGAAGTTTTTGGCATACCTGTTTTTGGTACTATGGCCCATAGTTGGATTCAACTTTTTGAAGATGAATATGAAGCTTTCAAAGCTTATGCAGAAAGCTATCCTGATAGTTGTACTTTGCTTGTAGACACTTATTCAGTTTTAGAAAGTGGAGTACCAAATGCTATAAAGGTAGCAAAAGAGGTATTAGAGCCTATGGGTAAAAGACTTAAAGGTGTTAGACTGGATAGTGGAGATATGGCTTATCTTTCAAGAAAAACTAGAAAAATGTTAGATGAAGCAGGTCTAAATGATTGTAATATAGTTGCTTCAAATTCATTAGATGAATATACAATAACAAGTCTTTTAAACCAAGGTGCAAAAATAGATGTTTTTGGAGTAGGAGAGAGACTTGTTACTTCAAAAGCAGAGCCTGTATTTGGAGGGGTGTATAAATTAGTTGCTGTGGAAGATAATGAAGGAAAACCAATTCCAAGAATAAAGTTATCAGAGAACGTAGAGAAAGTATCAAATCCTGGTTTTAAAAAGGTATATAGGTTATTTAATAAAGAAAATGATACAGCTATAGCAGATATAATAACTATGGCAGATGAAGTAATAGATGATACAAATCCATATACTATTTTTGACCCGGTTTATACTTGGAAAAAGAAAAAATTAACTAATTACTATGCAGTAGAATTGCAAATTCCTATTTTTGAAGATGGAGTCAAGGTTTATAAAAGTCCATCTCTTAAAGAAATAAAGCATTATTGCGAGGAAGAGGTCAATAAGCTTTGGGAAGAGGTTAGAAGATTTGAAAATCCTCATACTTATTATGTGGATTTATCTAAAAAGCTTTGGAATACTAAAAGAGAACTTATTGAAAGATTAAGGGAAGAAAATTAAATAATAAAAATTAGGCTGAATTATGCGCTAATTCAGTCTAATTTTTATTGTTAATATCAAACTCTCTCTAATGTTATAAATGAAAAATCAATAGTATCATTACTACTAGCTGACATAGATATACAATCCATTTCTCTCCATAAATTCATATCTATTTCCGGGAAATAAGTATCCCCTTCATAAGATTTATTAAGTTTTGTTAAATAAATCTTTTTAGCATAAGGCAAAAGCTGTTTATATATTTGTCCGCCACCAATTATAAATGTTTCCTCATTAGAGTTTTCGTATTCTTTTATAATATCATTTATATCGTGAATAACTGTTACTCTTTCATCGTCAACTTTAAAGTTAGTATCTTTAGTTATGACTATATGATGTCTATTTGGAAGTATTGAAGGTAATGATTCAAAGGTTTTCCTACCCATTATTATTTTATGGCCTGTAGTTATAGTTTTAAATCTTTTTAAGTCCTCTGATATATGCCAAAGTAGTTTATTATTAGCACCTATTACATTATTAGCAGATACAGCCACTATTATAGATAACATTAAACAGCCACCTCCATAGAGATTTTTTCATGGTGCTTATAATCTATAAGCTTTATATCATCAGCTTTAAAGTCATAAAAGTCTTTTATTTCAGGATTTATCCAAAGTTTAGGAGCTTCGAAAGCTTCAGTTTTCTTAGTAAGCTGTAATTTAAGTCCTTCTACATGATTTTCATAAATATGAGCATTATTTATAACATGTGTAAATAATCCTGGTTTAAGGCCAGTTACTTGAGCTAAAAGATGAACTAATACAGCATATTGAGATGTATTAAACGGAACGCCTAATCCTATATCACCACTTCTTTGTACAAGCATACAATTAAGTTTGCCATCAGTAACATCCCATAAGGTTAAGAAACAACAAGGAGCTAAAGCACCAGTTTCTAAGTATGGAATCTGCCATAAATTTATCATCATTCTTCTGTCTTGAGGATTATTTTTTAAGGCATCTATAAGTTTATCTATTTGATCAAACTTTTTTACTACCCATCCATAGCTAGTACCTATAGTTCCATCATCCATCATCCATTCATCCCAAATACGAACCTTTTGTTCCTGAAGTTTTTTAACATCATTAGATTGGTCTTTAAATATCCATAGAAGTTCTTTAACAGCAGTTTTAAAAGCAACAAATTTTGTTGTTAAAATAGGAAACTCCTTTTCTAGATTAAATTGCATAATTTGATGTGGTAATTTATATGTAGGAATCCCAGTTCTATTATTATCAAAATAACCATTTTCAAGGATATTCTCTACTATTTCTAAATATTTTTTATCATATACACTCACAATTAAATACTCCCTTCTACAACTTATAATTAATATATAATTTTAACTCTATATATTAAATTTTTCAAATACTAAAAAACACCATGAATCACATTCATGATGTTAAATAGACAAAGTTAATCTTAATAGCTGTCGTTATTTACTTTAAATCCAAATAATTCTCTTTGTTGATAAATAAAGAATGCCATTAAACAAGGTAATAAAAGGTTTGTTATGATGCCTTTTATATTTGATCCATTTTTAACGAAGGCAGTTATTAAATTTATTAAAGTCATTCCAAAGTAAATAAATACTCCTATTTTATTTTTTCTCCAAATTAAAATAAGAGAAATTACTTGTATAGTTATAACAAATAATAAAATAATTGTAATTGCGGGTGTTAACTTTTTAAAAGTTTCAAAAGCAAGACCACTACCAGTTTTGTTAATTGTATCTTTTAAGGCTAGAAAAGAGATTAATCCAAATATTAAAAAGGCATCTGCGAGCCATGTTAAAATAGCAATTATTTTAATTCCAATACTTACTTTTTGTTCTTGAAAGTCATTCATTTAAACATTCCCCCTCTTTAAAAATTTTAAATAATAAGTAATATAATACAACTTATTATTTTAAATTACAATATAGTAAAATATTGTTTGTAAAAACAAATAATAGACTACGTAAAAAAATAAAAACACCACGAAAATTCGTGGTGTTTTTATTTATTAATAAGAATCATTATTTACCTGAAAACCAAATATTTCTCTTTTTGCATAAATAAAATAAGCCATTAATCCAGGTAAAATTAAACCTATTAAACTAGTCAGAGAAAAACCCATTTGAATAGAACCCATTATAAAACCAATTATAACTATACCAAAATAAATAAAAATACCAATTTTATTTTTATTTAATATAAGGATAAGAGAAACAATTTCAATAATAGAAAATGCCATCAATAACATAGTGTATGTTGTTGTAAATTTTGAATAAATTTCTCCACCAGGCATAGCTTCAAGTGTGTCTTTCATAGCAAATATAGCGATATAGCCTATTATTGCTAATCCTTGAAATATAAAAGATATAATAGCGATTGTTTTTATTCCCGCGCCTACTTTTTGTTCTTTAAACTCTTCCATTTGAATATCCCCCTTCTAATAATTATATATTTATTAAATAAATATAATAATATTATATGATTCCATGGAATAAATTACAATAACTGTGTCTTCATTTAATCTAAATTTAAGATTAGCGAAATATAAAATTTAAAGTTTGGATATACATAATTTATTGATGTATAATAGTAATAATGATAGTTTAAATAAATTTTAGAATTAGTAATTATTTTTGAGAGGTGAAGAATTTGGCATATCAAGCGTTATATAGAGAATGGAGACCTACAAAATTCGAGGATGTAGTTGGGCAAGAACACATAACAATTACACTTAGAAATCAAATTGTAAATGAGAGAATAGCCCATGCTTATCTTTTTTGTGGTACAAGAGGAACAGGTAAGACTTCAACAGCTAAAGTTATGGCTAAGGCTTTGAATTGCTTGAATCCTACTGAAGGAGAACCTTGTAATGAATGCGATATGTGCAAAAAGATAAATAATGGATTAGCTATAGATATAACAGAATTAGATGCTGCATCTAACAATGGTGTAGATAAAATAAGGGATATTATAGATGATGTACAATATCCGCCACAAGAATCAAGATATAAGGTTTATATAATGGATGAAGTTCATATGCTATCTCAAGGTGCTGTAAATGCTTTTTTAAAAACACTTGAAGAACCTCCTAAGAATGTAATTTTTATATTAGCAACTACTGATCCTCAGAAGTTACCAATAACTATACTTTCAAGGTGTCAAAGGTTTGATTTTAAGAGAATTGGTAATGAGCAAATGGTTGGGAGACTTAAAAAGATAGTTAAAGATCAAGGTGTATTTTGTGATGATAGAAGTTTGAATCTTATAGCTAGAGTTTCAGATGGGGCTATGAGAGATTCTTTAAGTATACTAGATCAAGCCATTTCCATGGGGGATGGTAAGGTAGATTATAATGAACTAGTTTCAATGCTTGGACTTGTAACTAATGAGCATTTATTCAAGATAACAGACAGTATAATAGATAGGAATATTGAAAGTGTTGTCAAAATAATCGAAGAGATAGTTTTATCAGGTAAGGATATGCACCTATTTATAAAGGATTTAATAACCCATTATAGAAATCTTCTAATGGCTAAGGTAACAAATAATCCTGAAGAAGTTTTAGATATGGCTGAGGAGAATATAGATTTATTAAAAGAGCAAGCTAACAGAGTAAGAATAGAGGAGATAATGAGAGCTATTAGAGTTCTTCAAGAAAGTGAAGAAAGTGCTAGATTAAGTAAGCAAGCAAGATTATACTTAGAACTTGCGACTATAAAACTATGTAAAATAGAATATGATACATCTAAGGAAGTTTTACTTGCTAGGATAAACAAATTGGAAAGAGCTATAAAAAGTGGAGAAATAAAAGTAACAGCAGTAGCTAGTCAAGGAGAGGTAACTCGTGAACAGGCATTTACTGAAGTTAAAACAGAAAGAATAGGAAAGCCTCAGGCAACTGTGAAAGAAAAAGTAAAGCTTGAGCCTCACAATGAAAACTCTACTGTAACTGTAAATGATGTAAAAAGGGCTTGGAAAGATATATTAGAAGGGTTTAAGGCAAGAAGAGCTATGGTAGTATATGCTTCTTTAGTAACAGGAAAAGTTGTTAGTTGTAATGCTGGAGTAATAGAGATAGAATATGAGGAACAATATGCTTTTAACAAACTAAGACTTGAGAAAAGCGAAAATATGAAGCTTGTAAATGAAGTGTTTTCTGAAATATTAAAGGATGGTGTTAGAGTAAAATACAAGGTGAATAAAGTAGATATTTCAGAGAGGTCTACAGAAGAAGCCTTATTAGATGTGTTAGGAGAAGATACTTTAAAAATATTAGATGAATAAAAATATTTAATATATTAAATATAATAGTATAAGCAAAATAATGGCAAAAACATATTAATAAAGTATAGAGATTGTATAGTAAAAACAAATAAAATACTATATAATATAGAGAGATTTTAATTTTTAAGGAGGATAAAAGCATGGCAAAAGGTGGATTCCCAGGTGGTATGGGTGGAATGAATAATTTAATGAAGCAAGCACAAATGCTTCAAAAACAAATGCAAGATATGCAGTCAGAACTTGAAACTAAAGAATACGAAGCTTCAGCAGGTGGTGGAGCTGTAACTGTAAAAATAAATGGTAAAAATGAAGTAACTGCTATAAATATAAAACCAGAAGTTGTAGATCCAGATGATATTGAAATGCTTGAAGATTTAGTATTATCAGCTGTTAATCAAGGTTTAAAAGTAGTAGAAGAAGATAAAGCTGATAAAATGGGAAAAATGACTGGTGGAATGAATATACCAGGATTATTCTAATTAGAATTAGAGCTATATACTTATAAAGTTAAAAGGAAATAATGTTAATTTTAGGCATACGGCATTACCGTATGCCTAAAATATTAAATATAAAAAGGATGTGAAAAATTATGGACTTTTATCCAGTTGCTATAGAAAAACTTATAGAGGAATTTGCAAAGCTTCCTAGTATAGGTAAAAAGACTGCTCAAAGATTATGTCTTCATGTACTAAATCTACCAAAAGAAGAGGTAGAAGAATTTGCAAATGCTTTGATTCAGGCAAGAGGAACTATAAAATACTGTTCTATTTGTGGTAACTATACAGATAAAGACCCTTGTGCTATATGCGGAAATCCTAATAGAGATAAGACTCAGGTTTGTGTTGTAGAACAACCTAAAGATATAATGACAATGGAAAGAGTAAGGGAATTTAATGGAGTATATCATGTTTTACATGGAAATATATCTCCAATGCAAGGCAGAGGTCCTCAAGATATAAGAATAAGAGAACTTGTAGCTAGAATGTCAGGAGATATAAGAGAGGTAATTGTAGCCACAAATCCTAATATAGAAGGTGAAGCTACAGCCATGTACATAGCAAAAATTCTTAAACCTTTAGATGTTATGGTTACAAGAATAGCAGCAGGTATACCAGTAGGTGGAGATTTAGAATATGCTGATGAAGTTACTCTTTCAAAGGCATTAGAAGGAAGAAAACAAATATAATAATATAAAATAAAACCCCTTGAATAAAAACTACATAATATGTGAATAATACATAAAAATGGTATTATGGAGGGGTTTTATGAATAAGTATTTTATAGTAGAGTATCTTACTAAAAAGATGGACAAAGAAAAATGTAATGAGGAAATTTTACAAGCTATCGAAAATGCAAAGTTAGAAATGGAATCAACTAGAAATGCATTTGAGTATGCTGAGGATAAAAAACTTATAGAGGCAGCAATATATAATCATAAAGCGAGTATTGCTAAGTATGAGTATTTACTTCTTAAGGCTAGAGAAAAAGGCATAAAGGTAGATTACAACTATATTCTAGCAAAAAGTTAATTTTAAAAATGGGGGAGTTTAATATATGGGTACTATATTTTATGGAGTAGTAGGTATATTACTACTTGTGATTTTAGTTAAAATATTTTCATGGCCTTTTAAGGTTTTATTAAAGCTATTAATTAATGGTATACTAGGAGTTATACTACTAATTATAGTAAATGCAATAGGTCAAAATTTTGGTTTTTTCATAGGAATAAACCCAGTAACAGCGTTAATAGCAGGTTTTTGTGGGATCCCAGGTGTTATATTTTTAATAATATTTAAACTTCTTATGTAAAAGTAATAATTTAATATTTAAAATAGAGAAACAGTTATTTCAAATAAATTGAAGTAACTGTTTTTTTGTATAGGAGATTATAAAATTTAATATAGTTATAAGTTTAGTTATATCAATGCTTTAGAAGATTATAAATGCAAAAGTATCTGTAGAAATTATAATTTTCGTATTATTAGAATTTAAAAGGGACTCATAGAAATTTTTAATAAATTAGAGTCTTCAATGGAGTAAAAAAATTTCTATAAGAACCTTCTTTATGATAAATAGATGGGAGGAAACTGACGTAATTATTTTTATAAATGTATTAAATTATTATCTTTATAGAATTAATATATGATTGTTTAAAAAATGTGTTACAAAAAAACTTGAGGAAATTTTAAAAAAAATACATTAATTTTTAGCATAAAGAAACACTTTAAATATATAGATATAAAGAGGATTATTTTACTTAGGAGGGGGATATGGTGAGGATATTAGATAATGAATTAATTAAATCGCATAAGGATAAAATAATAGTAAGTACGTTAGTGATGACAATAGTAATATTTTTTATCTTTGATAATATATCTATGCTAACGCCAAATTTTATATGGAGTAAAACTTATCATGATAATATAGTTCAAAAGTTTTTTTCGATAAGCTTTATAAGATTTGTAGTTTTATATATTTCTTATGGTATTGTGACAACAGTATTTTTAAAGGATAAAAGAGTAGAATTACAAAGCTTAAAAGATGATCAATATGCAAAAATACAATGGCTTATTTCAAAAATGTTATGCATTTATACTTCATTTTTAATGCCGTTGATAATAAATACAATCATAAAGCTAATACTTTATAAGATGAGTTATAATTTTTATCATGAGAAATTGGGTATTGGAGTTTCTGTAATATTTATATTTTTTATATTTCAATGCTTATTAGCTTTTTGTGGTCTTCAGAGCTTTATTTTATCCCATTTATTATTCGGAGATCTATTAAAAGCTACTATATTTCCAGCTTTATTTGTAGAATTTATATTTACTACATTTGGGATGAATTCACTTATTATAAGTAAAAAGTTGGATTTTATAAATTATATTATAGGTCCTATAAAATATAATATAATTAATAATTTAGTTGATATTATTTTTTGGGATGGAAGATTGGAATTACAGGAAAAAGTTTTACAGCTTTTATTATTAGCGTTAACATTATTAATAGGAATTTTGATTTTAAGTATTAATTATTTTGTATTAAATTATTTAAATGTTGAAAAGTTAGAAAGCAAATATGCATCAAAATATATAAGGATAATATATCACATTATTTTAGCTGTTATGATTGGATTTTATATACCGGCAGCAATTGCTTATTATATAGCTATAATAAATCCAAAAGTAAGTTTAGATCATGCAACCTATAGCTTTAATATTATATCGCTAATTACAATACCACTAATATTTTTATTTGTATTAGAAACACCTATATGGAAACTATCTAAAAATAAGTTAGATAAAACAATTTAAGAGGTAAGTTAGTCTATGATTATATAAAAATCATAGACTAATTTAATTTTTGTATATATATATTTACATTTAATTAGGTTATAATTAACATATCTATACATATTGGAGGAAATTTAAATGGCAGTAGGAACAGAAATAAATTGCAAGTATTGTCCAGATTTTAATAAGAACCGTTGCGATGGAAAGGCAACAGATTGTCTATGTAGGGCATGTCCAAGAAACATGGGGCAATGTTTATGTGTTAAATATTGTAGAGAAACAGAGTCAGTATTAAATTTGGATGAAGATTATTATAATTTAGATTAATAAAAAACAAATAAGTGAGAATCCTAATTTTAGATTTAGTAATTGGAACTTACTCATAAAAATTTATGAGGTAAAAGTTTAATATAAAAAAGGGGGCTAATGATAATGAAAGAAAAGTTATCAGAGTTAAAGGACTATATAAAAAATATAGACCATGTAGAGCAAGCAGTAGCACTTGTATATTGGGATATGAGAACTACGGCACCTAAAAAAGCATTGGAACAAAGAGGAGAATTATTAGCTTATTTATCGGCAGAAGCATATAAGTTAAAAACATCAGATGCAGCTAAGGAATTGATTGAGTATTTTGGGCCTCTTATGGGAAAGTTGGATCTAGTAGATAAAGCTATGGTAGAAAAGTTCAAGAAAAATTATGATGAGGTGAAGAAAATACCTCAAGATAGATTTAGAGAGTTTATGCTTGCTACGGCTAAGTCAGAAGTTGCTTGGGAAGAAGCAAAAGAAAAAAGTGATTATGAAATTTTCAAACCACACTTAAAAAAAATCATAGATTTCAAAAAGGAATTTATAGAGTATAAAGGTTATAATGAAAATAAGTATGATGCATTGTTAGATGATTTTGAAGAAGGCATAACAGTGTCTAAACTTGATAATGTATTTTCTGAGCTTAGAGATGCTATAGTAGACCTTTTAGATAGGATAAAAGCTTCAGATATTAAGATAAACACTGAATTTATGAAGGATAATTATTCTAAGAAGGAACAAGATAAATTTGGACGTTTTGTTTTGGGCATTATGGGGTATGACTTTGAGGCTGGACGTTTAGATGAAAGTGTTCATCCATTTACATTGAATATAGGCAATAAGGATGTTAGACTTACTACTCATTATTATGAAAATGATCTTAAGAGTGCACTATTTAGTACGATTCATGAAGGTGGCCATGGTATATATGAACAAAATATACCTGATGAGCTTTTAGGAACAGGACTTGCAGCTGGTGCATCAATGGGAATTCATGAATCACAGTCAAGATTTTATGAAAATATTTTAGGTAGAAGTACTGATTTTTGGACATATTTATATCCATATGCACAGGATAGTTTTCCAGGTTTAAAAAATATTAGATTTAATGATTTTTATAAGGCAATAAATTTTGTAGAGCCATCATTAATAAGGACTGAGGCTGATGAACTTACTTATAGCTTGCATATAATTATAAGATATGAGATAGAAAAAGATTTAATAAATGATAAAATAACAGTAGATGATTTACCAAAAGTTTGGGCTGAAAAGTACAAGGAATATTTAGGTGTTGAACCTAGTAGTGATAGTGAAGGTGTACTTCAAGATATGCATTGGTCAGATGGTTCATTTGGTTATTTTCCAAGTTATGCATTAGGAAATCTATATGGAGCACAGATGCTAAATAAACTGAAATCAGATGTACCAAATATTTATGAAGAATTACAAAAAGGAAACATGAAACCTATTTATGAATGGCTTAAAGATAATGTTCATAGGTATGGGGCAATATACAAACCGGCAGAACTTATATATAAGGTAACAGGGGAAGAATTAACTGCTAAATATTTTATAGATTACTTAAGAGAAAAATACTCACGTATATATGAACTTTAAGATAAAAGACATGGCGCTATAGCTATGTCTTTTTCTAAAATTAATATTTATAAAAATATAATGAATATTTATGAGTGAAATTATATAAAGGTATAACAATTTAATAATATTAAGGTAAATTTAATGTTAGACCCATTGTTTCTGAAAGGATATTGTAGTAAAATAACAAATAAAAATAAGATATTTACAGATTATTTTTATTTTTATTCTAATAATATTCTTAAATGAATGAATAAAAAACGTTGGGGAATTGTTAATGTTTGTTCATATTAAGTAAGAATCCAAATTTTTAATTTGGGTATTCGAACTTACTCCTATGAATGATAATGAATAGGAGTTTCATATAATAAATATAGTAAAATTAAAAAAGGGGGCTTATATATAATGAAAAGAGTGTATAATTTTTCAGCAGGACCTGCTGTATTACCAGAGGAAGTTTTAAAAGAAGCAGCAGAGGAAATGCTAGACTATAATGGGACAGGAATGTCTGTTATGGAGATGAGTCATCGTTCAAAGGCTTTTGAAGAGATCATTGGGGAGGCAGAAAAATCTTTAAGAAGACTTATGAATATTCCAAACAACTATAAAGTATTATTTTTACAAGGTGGAGCATCTCAACAATTTGCTATGATACCTATGAATTTAATGAAAAATAAGGTTGCAGATTATATTAACACAGGAATGTGGTCTAAAAAAGCAATAGCAGAAGCCAAGTTATACGGTAAAGTAAATGTTATTGCCACTTCAGAAGATAAAAAATTCTCATATATTCCAGATGTCAAAAATGTAAAGATATCAGAAGATGCAGACTATGTTTATATATGTCATAACAACACAATATGTGGAACAAAATTTACTGAGCTACCTGAGGTAGGAGATAAGATTTTAGTTGCCGATATGTCTTCAGACATATTATCAGAGCCAGTAGATGTATCTAAATATGGTCTTATTTATGCAGGAGTTCAAAAAAATATAGGACCTGCAGGTGTTGTAGTTGTAATTATAAGAGAAGATTTAATTACAGAGGATGTATTACCAGGAACACCAACTATGCTAAAGTATAAAACTCATGCAGACAACAATTCACTATACAATACTCCACCAGCTTATGGAATCTATATATGTGGAAAAGTATTTAAATGGGTTGAAAAATTGGGTGGATTAGAAGCTATGAAAAAACATAATGAGTATAAGGCATCAATTCTTTATGACTTCTTAGATTCAAGTGAAATGTTCAAGCCTACAGTAGAAAAACAACATCGTTCATTAATGAATGTACCTTTTGTAACTGATTCAGATGAATTAAATGTTAAGTTTGTAAAAGAAGCTAAGGAACATGGAATTGAAAATATAAAAGGTCATAGATCTGTTGGTGGAATGAGAGCAAGTATCTATAACGCAATGCCAATTGAAGGAGTTAAAACTTTAGTTGAATTTATGAAGAAATTTGAAGAGGAAAATAAATAAGGGGAAAATAAATAGGGGGCTTAAAATATGTATAAGATTAATTGTTTAAATCCTATAGCTGATATTGGATTAAACTTATTTAATAATAAATATGAAAAAGTAGAAAATTTAAAGGATGCAAACGCAGTGCTTGTAAGAAGTGCTAGCATGCATGAATTAGAATTACCTGAAACTATGGAAGCTATAGCAAGAGCAGGAGCTGGTGTAAATAACATTCCACTTGTTAAATGTGCTGAAAAAGGGATAGTTGTATTTAATACTCCTGGTGCCAATGCAAATGGTGTAAAGGAACTAGTTTTAGCAGGTTTATTATTAGCATCTAGAGATATAATTGAAGGTGTTAATTGGGTTAAAACAATAAAGGAAGAACCTACAGTTGCTAAGATGGTTGAAAAGGGTAAATCTAAATTTGCAGGTAGTGAAATAAAAGGAAAGAAACTTGGGGTAATTGGAGTTGGAGCTATTGGTGCATTAGTAGCCAATTCAGCTAATAGATTAGGGATGAAAGTATATGCTTATGACCCATATATATCAGTAGATGTAGCATGGAACTTATCAAGGGATATAAAGCATATTCAAAATATAGAAGATATCTATAGAGAGTGTGATTATATAACAGTTCATGTACCTTTATTAGATTCAACTAGGGAAATGTTAAATAAAGAAACTTTTAATATTATGAAGGATGGAGTTAATATTTTAAACTTTTCAAGAGATGCTTTAGTTAATGATGATGATATGGAAAAAGCATTATCTTCTGGAAAGGTTCATAGATATGTAACAGATTTCCCGAATGCAAGAACTGTAAATATGGATGGAGTAATAACAATACCACATTTAGGAGCATCAACTAGTGAGTCAGAAGATAATTGTGCAATTATGGCAGTAAGAGAGCTTATTGATTATCTTGAAAATGGTAATATAACTAATTCGGTTAATTATCCGAATTGTAATATGGGAGTATGTATGCAAGCAGGACGTATAGCAATAAACCACAAAAATATACCTAACATGTTAAGTCAACTTACAAAAGTCTTAGCAAGTGAGAATATAAATATTTCAGATATGACTAATAAGAGTAGGGGAGAATGGGCATATACTATGGCAGATTTAGAAACTTCAGCTACAGAAGAAATTGTTAAGAAGATATCTGAAATAGATGGTGTTGTTAAAGTTAGAGTTATAAAATAAAGATTTTTTATGTTTATATTTTTAAAAAAGTGTTTAAAGGTTAGAGTGATTTAAGCTAGAACTAAAATAAAAAGTTTTTATTAGAGGGGGGATGAAACTAACATCCCCTCATATAGTTATATAATTGAAAATCTAAATTTTTAACTTAGTTATTTGAACCTGCTCATATAAACGATATAAAGTAGGAGTTTCATTTAATAAAGTTGATTTTATGGAGGTATTAATAATGGCAAATGTAAAACCATTCAAATGTATAAGACCAACACAGGATTTAGCAAGTAAAGTAGCAGCATTACCATATGATGTTTATAATAGAGAAGAATCTATAGAAGAGGTAAAAAAAGAACCATTATCATTTCTAAAAGTGGATAGGGCGGAGACAAGTTTTCCTAAAGAGTTTAATCAATATGATAAGAAGGTCTATGAGAAAGCAAGAGATTTATTAAATGAAATGATAGAAACTGGAGTTCTTGTAGAAGATAATAGGGAAGCATATTATATATATGAGTTAACAATGAATGGACGCTCACAAACTGGGATAGTAGCATGTTCATCTATTGATGACTATTTAAATAATGTAATAAAGAAGCATGAAAATACAAGAGAAGAAAAAGAACAAGATAGAATAAATCATGTGGATATATGTAATGCACAAACAGGTCCTATATTCTTAGCCTACCGTTCTGAGCAAACAATAAATGAGGTAGTTAAGAATACAAAAAGTAAAGAACCTCTTTATAATTTTGTTGCAGTTGATGGAATTAAACATTCAGTTTGGATTATAGATAATGAAGAGGATATTAACAAAATAGCCAAAGGTTTTAAGAATACAGATAGCATATATATTGCAGATGGCCATCATAGGGCGGCATCAGCAGTTAAAGTAGGATTAAAAAGAAGAAAGGAAAATCCAGGTTATAACGGCAAAGAGGAATTTAACTTTTTCTTATCAGTGTTATTCCCTCATGATGAGCTTATGATATTAGATTATAATCGTGTAGTTAAAGATTTAAATGGATATTCAAAAGATGCTTTTATAAAAGAGATTTCAAAAAAATTTGATGTAGAATTTGTAGGTGTAGAACCGTATAAACCTACTGAAAAAGCAACCTTTGGGATGTATATAGAAAATAATTGGTACAAGTTAAGGGCTAAAGATTGGATACTTTCAAAAGATCCAGTAGAAGGCTTAGATGTTTCTATACTTCAGAATAATTTATTAAATCCAATACTTGCAATACAAGATCCAAGAATAGATAAGAGGATTGATTTTGTTGGAGGTATAAGAGGACTTAAGGAATTAGAAAAAAGGGCAAATAGTGATATGAAGTTAGCATTTTCAATGTATCCAACATCAATAACAGAACTTTTTGAGGTGTCAGATGCAGGTAAACTAATGCCACCAAAATCTACTTGGTTTGAACCAAAACTTAGGAGTGGATTATTTATTCATAGATTATAACTTATTATTCTATAAAAAATGATAGGACAATTTATAAAATAGTTCTAAAAAAATAAGATTAAAAAATAATAAGTAAAAGATAGGAATTTTATAAAGGGAGGAAAAAAACAGTAGGTTTTGATTACTGTTTATAGCCTCTCCTTTTTTTATCCACAAGAACAGAATTAATATAGAAGAGGATACAAAACTATAAAATAAGTAACTTATGTTACGGAATTACAAGTGATTGTAGAATATAATTAATATACATTTTAATAGGTTAAAATGTATATTAATTATATGGGGGTAACAATGAGTAGATATAATAAAAATAGGGAGTTTTTAAAAGCAGATTTTAGTGTGTTAAATTCTATTAAAACAGATAAACAGAAAGGATTACCTACACCTTTATTTCAAAAAGAATACAATCACGAACAAACATTAATTGATTTACCAGAAGTAAAAAAAGAAATTGTTTTTAAGGAAAATGTATTTGATTGTTTAAATGATAGGAGAAGTATAAGAAGATATTCAGAAGATAGTATCAGCATGAGTCAGTTATCTTATCTTTTATGGTCTACTCAGGGAATTCAAAAAATAGTTAATGATACAAATACATTAAGAAGAGTTCCTTCTGGTGGAGCATCACATCCTTTTGAAACATATTTAATAATAAATAGAGTTGAAGGATTGGAGGAAGGTATTTATAGATATATTCCTTTAGAACATAAATTAATGTTTATGTATCAACTTAAAAATATAGATGAAGCTATAGATAAGGCGGCAGCTAATCAACCTTTTGTACCTAATTTTGTATCAAAGGGTGCAGTAATTTTTGCATGGAGTTGTATACCTTATAGAGCAGAATATAAATTTGATATAACAGCACATAAAAAAATTTTAATTGATGTAGGACATTTATGTCAGAATCTTTATATTGCATCAGAATCTATAGAGTGTGGCATGTGTGCCATAGGTATTTATGACCAAAAAACAATTGATGCTATATTATCTTTAGATGGTGAAAATGAATTTGTAATATATATGGCTGCTTTAGGTAGAAAATTGAAGTTCTAACATATATAATATTTTAAGTAAATGTAAATAAAAAATATTTAATAAGAAAACTCATACTCATCTTATTCGTATGAGTAAGTTCGAATTAACCAAATTAAAATTCAGATTATTACTTAAGGAATGAAGAAAATATTGACTTAGAATACTTTAGGAAGTATAAAGAGGAAATATTGAAACTTCATTCTTTTTGTTTTAATCTTTTATCTTTAGTTATTTTAAGGGTTTAGGAAAATATTAATTTTACATAGCTGACATTATATAAGTAAATTTGTACAGTTTAAAGATAAATTTGTACAATTTATAGATTTCTAATTGTTTATACAAAAATGGCTGATAATATTAAAGCATAGAAACTAAGTTTTAGGGGGAGTAGATTATGGAGGAATTATTAATATTATTGATAATGATTAGTGGAGGATTATTGATATATTTCACAGTGTATAGGCATTATAGAAAGGGAAACATAGTTTTAGAGTTAGACGATAGATATGTAAAACAGTCAGAAAAGATGAATGCAGTAATAGAACATCTTACAAAAGAAGGTTACAGATGCGAAAAAATAGATAACTATTTTATGTTGTTAAATGGTAAAAGACATAAGGTATATGATACTAACTTAAGTTATGGATTAGTTCCAGTGCAACAATTAGTGATAGAAAGACAAGAACAATAAATGTCGAAAAATTAAGAAAAATTGCAAATGACATATAATTTATGATATTATTCTTTTTGTATGTTTTAATTATAGAAAGAGTAAAAAAAGGTGATTATAATGGTAGAAATAAGTACTTTTGGGGCTATTTTTGGACTAGCATTTGCAGTGTTTCTTATTTTTAAAAAGCTTAATCCAGTATATTCTATGATTGGTGGAGCTTTAGTTGGAGGATTAGCTGGTGGTGCATCATTAACAAAGACTGTAGACATACTTATAGGTGGAGCTGAAAGTATAGTTCCAGCCGTAGTTAGAGTTTTATGTGCAGGTATTTTTGCAGGGGTTATAATTGAAACTGGGGCAGCAAATAAAATCGCGGATAGAATAATAAAAAGACTTGGAGAAGATTTTGCGATGTTAGCAATAATATTATCAGCGATGATAATATGTGCAGTAGGTGTATTATTACCAGTTTCGGTAATAACTATAGCACCAATAGCACTAGTACTAGGAGAAAAAGCTAATTTTTCAAAGGCTTCAGTATTAATAGCCGTTTTAGGCGGGGCAAAATCAGGAAATATGTTATCTCCTAATCCAAATACTATAGCTATAGCAGATGGATTTAAAGTTGATTTATCTATGGTTATGATACATGGATTACTGCCGGCTATATCAGGAGTTATAGCAACATACTTTATAGCCAAGATACTTATTAAAAAAGGCGATAAGATAGTATTAAAACATAAAAAAAATGAAGAGAAATTATTACCATCATTTAGAGCTTCTATTTTAGGACCTGTGGTTGTAGTAGGATTACTTGTATTAAGTTCTGTACTTAAATTAGGATTAGATTCAATGTTAATACTACCTATAGGTGGATTTATATCAGCTTTAGCGATGAAAAGAACAAATAAATTTTTAGATTATTGTACAGAAGGCTTAAATAAAATGACTGGACCAGCGATTTTATTGTTAGGAACAGGAACTTTAGCAGGAGTTATTTCTAAATCGGCGTTAAGCGCTTCCATAATAGGTGTCTTAAACAATTTGGGAATCCCAGGCATTTTCTTAGCATCAATAGCAGGAATACTTATGGGAGGTGCATCTGCATCTGTAACAGGAGGTTCAGTTATAACTAGTACAGTATTTAGTAAGCCTATTTTAGCCTTAGGAGTTAAACCAATAGCAGCAGCTGAAATGGTACATACAGGAGTTTCTGTAATAGATGATTTACCTCATGGGAACTTGTTCCATATAAGTGCTCAAAGTGTTGATTATGACATAGCAGAAAGAATGAAGTTAATACCTTATGAATTATTAATAGGTTTAACTATGAATATAGTTGCTACAATATTATATGGATTTGTATTAAATTAATATACAATTTATTGAGATTTAAATTATGTGTACAAGACCAATTTTGTTGAGCTTGTTCTTTTTTTATAAATAAAAAAATATATATTGCAATTTTAAATATACATTTATATTAGTACATTCATTAAACACAAAATAAAGATAATATCAAATTTAACTTGTAAAAAGCATATTACAATATATGTAAATTGTAATATACTTTTTATAAGCTAATTTCAAAATAACTATTAAGTTATATTTATTATAGTTATTTAATTAAAAGGCTCCACCTAAAATGTAAATTACTTTAGGTGGAGCTTTTTTTATTACATTTTTTCAATCATAGATTTTAAAATACAAGTAGAATTCTTAACGCCAATAGGAACAAATTCTTGGTAATCCATATGAGCTCCATTATTTGCATTATCAGAGATAGATCTAATAACAACAAAAGGAATAGAATTTAAGTAACAAACGTGAGCGATGCTACCTCCTTCCATTTCACAAGCTAAAGCTTCAAATTCATAAGATAACCATCTTATTTTTTCAACATTAGCAACAAATTGATCTCCAGTGACTATTCTACCAACAAAGCTATTTATGTCTTTATTTTCATCACAAGCTTCTTTAGCTAATTTAACTAATTCAGCATCGCACTTGAAATCATAAGTATCCAATCTAGGAATTTGACCTATTTTATCACCAAAAGCACTAGTATCCATATCATGCTGAACTAGTGAATTTCCGATAACTACATTTCCTGGGTAAATATGAGTACCAATACCACCAGCAACACCAACATTAATTATTTTGTCTATTCTATATTCACTTATTAATATTTGAGTACAAATAGCAGCATTAACTTTACCAATACCACAAACTACAGCTACCACATTTTTTCCCCATAGTCTTCCTTTATGAAAGACCATATTAGCTTTTGTATTTTTTTCTTCTACAATCATGTCCTTTAAAAGAATTTCTAGTTCTTCGCTCATAGCGCCTATAATACCTAAAGTCATAATAAATTCTCCTTTAAAAATAAATATTAAATATAAGTTTAATTATATAGTACCAAAAAATACAGCTTTTGATAAATAAATTTTTAAATTTATTTAAAAATTAAAATTATCTTTAAGGTTTTTAATGCCAAATATAAAAAATGCAAGTCCAAGAAAAGTAAAGGTTGCAGAACCTATAAATAAAAATTCAGAAGGAATATTTAAAGTAACTAAGGAAACAAATATATTATTGAAAGAATGCATAAACAAGCAAAGATAAAATGACTTAGTATTGTAATAAATATATGATAATATAATTCCTATTAAGAAGGCATTGATTCCTTGAGGAAGATTTAAATGGGCAACAGCAAAGAGTAAAGAAGATAAAGTAATAGCCAGCCCGTAAGGATATTTTTTACATAATCCATTAAAAATTAAACCTCTATAAAGAAATTCTTCTTTAAGTGGAGCTAATATAGCAACGCTTAAAAGAAAATAAATGGGGTTGATGCTAACTTCATTAAAGGAATCTTGAATAAATTTTGGCATAGGCATATAGGCTGTTAAATGATTTATTGTTCCAATATAGAAAAATCTTAGGCCTAATATTATACAAGCACAAAATATAAAATCCATAAAAGTAATCTTAGTACTTTTACATTTAGTATCATCTTCAAATGCAAACATCTTAGACATTAAAAATATAATACATAAAGCAATTACTACTTCGAAGAGAATTTTAATAAAGGCAAGTTCTATATTAGTAGGAGTTTTTACTGGAGCTGGAATATACACAGTTAATAAGTTTAATAAACCATCCAAAAACATAACTCCAATTGCGCCAATAAAGCCTAAGGAATTAACTTGAAGAATTAATTTTTCAGTTTTAACAATAGGACTAAATGGATTTGGAAATTTCATTAAAGCACCTCCTTTTAGCTTTATGTATTAAATATATGGGGATTATATGTAAGGTTATGATAGAAATTTTAAACATATGCAATTTAATTAAGTAAACAATATTAATGCTATAACTCTTTCAAATAATAAAAAGCTATAATATAATCAATATTAATAAATAACATTTAAATGATAGGAAAAGGAGATGAAAATATGTTACAGCATCCTTTATCAAGAACAGAACTTCTGATAGGTAAAGAAGGATTACAAAAACTTAAAAATAGTAAAGTGTTAGTATTTGGAATAGGTGGAGTTGGTAGTTTTACTGTAGAAGCTTTAGCTAGGGCTGGAGTAGGAACACTTATTTTAGTTGATGATGATACAGTTTGTTTAACTAATCTTAATAGACAGATTCATGCAACTTATGAGACTATAAGTAAAAATAAAGTAGATGTAATGAAAGAAAGAATACTTTCAATAAATAAGAGTTGTAATGTTATAACACATCAAATGTTTGTAACAGAAGAAAATATACCAGAAATAGTATCAGATGATATTGATTATGTGGTAGATGCTATAGATACAGTTTCAGCTAAAATTGCATTAGCTGTTTATTGTGAAAAAAATAATATTAAGATTATAAGTTCTATGGGAACAGGAAATAAACTAGATCCAACACAATTTAAAATAAGTGATATATATAAAACTAAGGTTTGTCCATTGGCTAAAGTTATGAGAAATGAGTTAAAGAAAAGAAGGGTTAAAAGACTTAAGGTTGTTTATTCGGAAGAAATACCTCAAAAGCCAAGAATTGAAGATGTAGTAACTTGTAAAACTGGTTGTGTATGCACAGGTGGAACTAAAAAGTGTGCAACTAAAAGACAAATACCTGGAAGTATATCATTTGTGCCACCTGTAGCAGGAATGATATTGGCATCACATGTAGTAAGAGAATTATTAGAAATTTAGTAAGGATATAAAGCTGATTTAAAACATATATATTTGAAAATTGAATAATGTATATATGTTGCAATTTTAAATCTACATTTATATTAATACACTTATTAAACACAAAATAAAAATACTATTAAATTTAAATTTTAGAAATAATATTACAATATATAATAGATAATATAGAAAGAGCTATAATATTAAGTATACTGATTTAATATTATAGCTTTTTTCTTATAGTATTAAATATGTTAAATAAATCAATAATTTATTTGAAATTAATTTCTATGAGCATATCGCTATTATTTATAGAATTAATAATATTATTTAATAAGGACTTACTGTTTTCTTCGGCTAACTTAACTAATGAATCTTCATTAGATTTTTCAGACATTTGTTTAAGTGCTTGCTTTTCAATAGAATTTAATTCTTCAGGAGATAATTTTAGTTCCCCAAATCTTAAAGTGCCATTATTTGTTGTTTCATAGGTCGTTTTATCATTTAATAAATTTATAGAATTAAGAATAGGTTTATCAAGATTTAAGGTTATTTTTTTATTACTTTGATCAATTGAAACATTAGATTTTGTAAAATTAGACAAATCTAATGTATAGGTTGCTAATGCAAAATATTTTATAGTTTTTATTTTCTTAAAAAGCTCACAATCACCCCAACTGTTATCAATTATCATAGTTTCGCTTATTTCAGCTTCAAGAGGTAGTATTTTTTGAGTATTTTTAAGTTTACTAACCACAGTTTCTTCAGTGATATATTTCACACTTTGATTTTGAATAAATGGTATGCTAACTGTATTGTCTATTTTTTTATTATGAAACATAAATTTGTAACTAATAAAAATACCAATGCATAGAAATATAGTCGCAAAAAAGAAAATAGTAATTACCTTTTTCTTTAATTTAAAAAACAAAATCTCACCTCCATATTAAAAGAAAACTCCTATTCACTATCATTTATATGATTAAGTTCCATTAAGGGAAAGTCATATTCACTAACGTTTATAGGAGTAAGTTCAAATTACTAAATTAAAAATTTAGATTTTCACTTAAAAGTAATATTAGTTTAATAATATGAAGTGAGATTTTATATTATAAGTATTAAGTTTAAATTTTATGTTAAACTTAAGATGACCAATCCTCATTTAAAAAATCATATAAAGCAGGATAAACATTTAAAGAACCCATTAAATTCATATATTCATAAAAAATATCTTCATTTTCATCTGAAGTTTTGATGGCTTTAATCATAAGATTTTTAGGTGTCTCAAGTGGAGAAATATACTCAATTACAGAGACATTATAGCCTTTAGCTTCTAGCATCATGCTTCTCATACCTTCGGTTAATATATCTGCCATTCTAGCTTTTAAAATGCCATGCTTTAAAATACCATTAAAAGGTTCATAACTATATTGACTGAGCATTTCTTTATGACAGCAAGGAACTGCTATAATACAATCACTTTCAAGTTTAATACCTAAAGCTATTGCCATATCCGTAGCTGTATTACAAGCATGAAGGGAGATAACAACATTGATATTTTTATCAGGCTTATAACGCTTTATATCTATAGCATGGAATTCCATATTTCTATATCCAAGATTTTTAGCCATTAGTTTAGAGCTTTCTATAACACTTTCAGAAATATCAAGACCTATGAAATGGCATTTTCTTCTTTTAACTTCAGTTAGATAATAATTTAAGACAAAGCTTAAATATGATTTGCCACAACCGCAATCTAATATATTAATCACTTGATTTCTAGGTAATGTTTCTAAAACACCATCCAAAAGTTCAACATAATGGTCAATTTGGTTGTATTTCCTTATTTTATCATTTTTAATTTTTCCATCTTTACTCATTATTCCAATTTCTTTTAGTAAAACATCAGCTTTTCCAACCTTTATATAATAATTTCTATTAAGTAGAGTAGATGTCTGACTCATATTATTAATTAAAGGTTCCTTTTTATCGTTAATTTTAGTAGAGCCAGGATTAACCTTTACTTCTGTATTAGTCATTTTTACATTATTATTATCTGCGGATATAAGTATGTCTGTACCACGTTCTCTATATAATATAAAGACTTCATCATACTTTTTGCTTTCTAAAGTAATAAAATCAAATAAACTTGATATATTAAAACTTTGAGTTTTTCCATTGAAATTGAATTTAATACTATTATTATCAAATTTGCCGGTGCCGTTAAATTCTTTAAGTCCACTTTTATAAGTAACATTTATAGAGTCAAATAAAGAGGAATTTTCTTCAAATCTATTTTGTAAACCCATTAAAAAGAGTTTAATTTTACTTATATTTTGTTTATTCATACACTTTCACCATAACCTTTCTAGAAATCGAATAATATAATAATAATATAAGAATATATTAATTTAAACATAAAAAACATATTATTTAATAAATTGATATTAGCAAGGTTTTGAAAAAAATAGAGTATAAATAAATAAATTTATGATATAATTTCTATGGCTTATTTATAGTATATGTAAATAAAATGATTTTTTGGAGGAAAGTTAATGGGAAAACAACAAAAGACTAATTGGGTTACGCTAACGTTTATATTTGTAAGTATGATTCTAGCGGCAATCACAGAAAATACGAAAGGAGTATTTATACCTAGTTTTAAAGAATGTTTTCATGTTGGTGATACTGCGATAGGCAGTATGCTTATAATTACATCAGGTACATATATGATTTTAACATTCTTTGGAGGTATACTTTGTGAAAAAATAGGTCAGAAAAGAGTTTTTACATTGGGAATTATTACTATAATAACATCGTTAATAATATTATCTAAAGCGAATAGTTTTACTATGTTATTAATAGGGTTTGGTATGAGTAGTTCAGGACTCGCTCTTAGTGCTATAGCTAGCAATACAATAATTCCGGTTATAGTATTTTCTGCACAAACAGTAATAATGAATTTGTTACATTTTTTCTATGGATTTGGTTCATTTGTAGGGCAAGGTATATTTGGAAGAATTATAGATATGGGGATAGATTGGAGAAATGTTTATTTTGTAGTAGCTATAATTTATGTAGTATTTTTGGCATTATTCTTATTTGTAAAGGTTCCTCATCCGCAAAAAGCAAAGGAAAGTAACGAAAAAGAAGTTCATGAAAAAGTATCTAAGAAGATACTTATAGCATATATGTTAGGTTTAGGTTTTTATGTTTTTGCAGAACAAGGAACAGGAAATTGGTTTATGAATTTTATGAAGTCAACATATAGTTTTGGTGATAAGCAGAGTTCAACATATTTGTCATTATTTTTTGCTATATTTACAATAGGAAGATTGTTAGGTGGCTTTGTAGTATCTAGAAAGGGATATTTTAATGTATTAGCAACATCTATGTTTTTAGGTACTATATTATATTTCATAGGATTATTTATGGGAGCTAACGGTGTTGTAGTTATATCAATGGCTGGATTGTTTTTCTCCATAACATTCCCAACAGTTGTATTAACTGTTAGTAAGGTCTTTACTAAGAGAAGTGCATATATTACAGGAACAATAGTTACAGCAGCGAGTTTTGTTGGAATGATACTAAATTGGACTATGGGATTTTTAAATGATAAAATAGGAGCTAAGACAGCATTTTTATTAGTACCTACAAGTTCTTTAATATGCTGCATATTCATGATATATCTATACTTCCAAACTAAAGATAAATTAGTTTCAAAATAATATAAAATAAGTCTAGGAGATGAGGGTGTGTCTGGAGAAAAAAATATTACTATAGAGTTGTTAAATGGTACAAAAATTGAATATATAATAAGAGATAAAATAGGGATAACTATCGGAAGATTTAAAATAATAGAATTAGATAAGGAAAATAAAAGAGCAAGTATAAGATTAAAATTTTATAGAGAAGATAATTATAAATTATTTAAAGAGTCTATAAGTTTAATAGTTAATGCTCTATTTAAAGATAAAGAAATATACAAAGTAAATGTATTTGTAAGTGATAATACTAATATAAATGCTTTTTTGGATTTAGGTTTTATTTTAGAAGGTATAATTGGTGAAAACTTATTTATAAATTGTGTATACAGAGATGAACTTATATTTGGAATAAATAGATTTAGCTTTAAAGAAAAGTGTAAAATAATACAATTTCAGCTTGATGGAGTTAATATAGATTTAAGAAATTTATCGCCAGAACATGCCGAAGAGATGCTAGATTACTATAAAAGAAACGAAAATCATCTAAAGAATTTTGAACCTTCTAGAGATATGAGCTTTTATACTTATGAAACTCAGAAAAATATATTATTAGAAAGCTATAAGCAATTTATTGATGGAAGTAGTCTTGATTTAGGTATATTTAAAGATAATTATTTGATAGGAAAATTAAAGTTATCTAATATAGTTTATGGTATATTTAAAAGTGCATTTTTAGGATACTCAATAGACGAAGAGTATCAGGGAAAAGGTTATATGAAAGAAGCTGTTAATTTATTATGCACATATGCTTTTGAAGAAATGGGACTTCATAGAATAGAAGCGTCAACTCTTGTAGATAACAAAAAATCTCAGGGGGTACTTAGAAGTTGTGGTTTCAAAGAAGTTGGATTAAATGAAAAATATTTATATATAAATGGAGAATGGAAAGATCACATAACATTCTGTAAGATAAAAGAATAAATAAAGGGGCTGCTACAACACTAATATAGTTAGTTTTGTAGTGGCTCATTTTTTGTAGAAATAAAAAATGTGAATTTTGAAGAACTCACATTAATTGTATAACTAAATTATGCGACTAACTAAATCATACATTAAAAATTATAATGATAATTTCTAACTTATATTACCATTAAATTCGGGAAATTCAATACTGGAAGATGATTCAGTCCGCTTGTTAAACAGTGTATTGGAAGGATTAGATTACAGAAAGTTGTATAAGGAGTATGCTTTCCTTTTTAGAATCCTGCCTAGTGTGTCATGCTTAATTAGAGAAAGAAAATAAGAGTATTTTAGAGTATATAAAACCTAGTGTCTTAATATTAAATGAAATTTTATGTTTGTAATAAAGTAATGTGTTATTATAAAACACGTCGCTAAGACAAATGGTTTTAGGACAAGCCACTTCAATAAGTTTTAATATTAATAAAATGCTAAAAACATTAAAAAAAGTATTGAAAAAATTATTGACATGAAAGTGAAAAGGTGGTAACATAGTAAAAGTCGTCAGGTAATGACGAAAAAAAATTGGTCTTTGAAAATTAAACAGAGCAAGAAAATATATGACCAGCAATTCTTTATGATTTAAATCATAAGACATACAACAGTAATGAGCTACAAACTTTAAATTGAGAGTTTGATCCTGGCTCAGGACGAACGCTGGCGGCGTGCTTAACACATGCAAGTCGAGCGAGTTGATTCCCTTCGGGGATGAAGCTAGCGGCGGACGGGTGAGTAACACGTGGGCAACCTGCCTTATAGAGGGGGATAGCCTTCCGAAAGGAAGATTAATACCGCATAACATCAGATTATCG
>NZ_FQZB01000041.1 GCF_900141845.1 Clostridium cavendishii DSM 21758
AATGGTGACTCCTAGGGGAATCGAACCCCTGTTACCACCGTGAAAGGGTGGTGTCTTGACCGCTTGACCAAGGAGCCATGTTCTTTTTGAAGTTCTCACTTCTTAATCGGCGTCTCTCGACCCGACATAGACTATATTACAAAAAAACTCTCAAAGTGTCAACAGTTTTTTACGATTTTTTTTATAAATTTATTTTATTTAATCTGTAAAATTTACAAAATTGGCTCAAATACTTGCTTTGAGCCATTAAGTTAATATATATTTGTTATAGCCTTGAAAGTGCAATAAGTGCACAGTCTTCTATAGCAGTTATTCCATTATTTTTGCAATAATCTAATATCTCTTTACTTTCAGCTCCTGGCTGTATAAGAATCTTATCTATTCCTAATTTTTTTGCTTCTTTAACTATTTCTATACCAAACATTGGATTTATGCACAAATCTATGACGTCTATATCAAAATTAACAGTAGTTAGATTTTTGGCTACACTATTTTCATCACTTCTAGGATTTACACCAATTACATTATAACCTGAATTTATAAATCTAGCTAGTATCTTATAAGCATATTTATCTTTGTTTAAAACATCCCCAACTACAACCCAATTTTTATACCTCATTAACTCTTGCGCTTTTAATTCCCTCATCTTCATTCTCCTTCTCTTCTATTTCATTAAGTGCTAGTTCATATCTCTCTAATAATATATTCTTATGCTCTATTTGTTCCTTTATTTTTTTCATTTCAAACTCACATAATTCTTTAAATTCCTCAGGCTCAATTACTTTAGAATCAAATTCATAATTACTTTTTCTAAACTTTATTCCTGTTGCATTTATTACTAATGGATACTTTTCATTTATGACTAATATCATATTTTTCTCCCATAAACCTTTTTTATTAACTTCTTTATACACATCTTTAAGTAAATTTATATCACTTAATTCTTCATCATCCATTATTGTATGTAAATTTTCCAAAAAGGCTTTATAAAAAAACACTGATACACCTCTATGTATTTTTATTTTCAATAGACAAGGATATTTTATTAAAATTTCATCAACCTCACCTTCACTTATAAGCTCTACTTGATGAGTTGTGAAAGTAAAAAGTCCATCACCTTCAGGATATCTTACAATAACTTGATCATAATTCATACGTCTAACCTTAAACTCTAGCCCAAAATCCTTTAAATTACTATCAATTACCTTTACTTTCAATGACATCACCTCTATATTTAGTATGTCTGCTTTTCGGTAATATATTAGTATGTTAAAATGAATTTAAACCATATTTGTTTCCTTTAATGGAATATGAAATATACTTATAAATGAATATGAGTTTTATTAATGACAATACTTATAAAAGTATATATACACTTTTATATATTATTTTTTAAAGGAGTTAACTTTATGATATATCATGATTTATTAATAGTTGGCGGTGGCGCTTCTGGACTTATGGCCGCAATAGCCGCGAAAGATTTTGGAATTGATGTTGCTATAGTTGAAGCTACTGATAGAGTTGGCAAAAAAATCTTAACTACCGGTAATGGTAGATGCAATATAACAAATTCGCTTATAGGTTTTCCTTTTAAAAATTTTCATAGTGATAATGCCAATTTTTATACTTCTACACTATCTAAATTTTCTGTAGAAGATACTAAAAGTTTTTTTGCAAACATTGGATTAAATTTTGTTGAATTAGAAAAAGGTAAAAACTATCCACAATCACTTCAAGCTTCTTCTGTTGTGGATATCTTAAGATTCAGTCTAGAAGAAAGAAATATACCTGTTTATAGCTGTTTTAAGGTAAAAGAAGTCACAAAAAACAAAAAAAACTTCATTTTATACACAGGTGACAAAGAAAATGAAGCTTTATCCTGTGGAAAACTTATATTAGCCTGTGGAGGAAAATCAGCACCTAAAACAGGTTCAGATGGTTCTGGTTATACTCTTGCCAAAAGCTTTGGACATAGCATGGTTGAAACTTTGCCAGCTATAGTTCAACTTAAACTTGAACATAAGAGTCTTAAAGCCTTATCAGGCATAAAATTTGATGGTTTTGCCACAGTTGCATCAAATGACAAAGTTTTAAGAAAAGAATTTGGAGAAATTTTATTCACTGATTACGGAATATCAGGTCCTCCAATTCTTCAAATATCAAGAATGGCATCTAAAGAACTTTCTAAAAATAAAAATGTAAAGATTATTGTGGATATGTTTCCTAATAAAAGTGAGGACGAAATCAAAGACTTTTTTGAAATTCACTTTGGTATGTTTTCGTATAGAAAACTTTCAGATAGCTTAATTGGCGTTATAAACAAAAAGCTTATTCCTATAATATTAAAAGAGGCCGGAATATTTGATATACATAAACCTTGCTATGAGCTTACATGGCAAGAAAAGAATTCACTTTACAAGCTTTTTAAAGCTTGGGAATTCAAATGTATAAATACAAATGGTTTTAATAATGCTCAAGTTACAGCTGGTGGTGTTAATACTAAAGAAGTAAATAACAAAACCCTAGAATCTAAATTAATCCCTAATCTTTATTTTTGTGGAGAAATTCTAGATGTTGATGGAGATTGTGGTGGCTTTAACCTTCAATGGGCTTGGAGTTCTGGATATGTAGCTGCTTTATCATGTATAGAAAAATAATACTTAAAAAGCATTGCAAATTTATTTTGCAATGCTTTCATAATATTCACATAACCTTAGGTCATCAACTTTTTTCTACATTTTTTATTGTAAACTCTTTAGGTTGAAACTTTGAAAAGCTACTATATTTAAATGTAAATCATTTAACTCATATTATATATTAATGAATTATTGATAATATCTTTCCTAATATAATCCCTATTATACCAAAGTCCGTATCTGAGAATGTCGAACCTGCATAACCTAAATCACCTAGTGTTGGAAGTAATGCTATTGGTAAGAATGTTATTAGTAAGCCATGTACAAATGCACCTATTATAGCTCCTCTTCTACCACCTGTTGCATTACCAAATACTCCTGCTGTAGCTCCACAGAAGAAGTGAGGTACAACTCCTGGTAATATAACTGTAGTTCCCATTGCTATTTGTATTCCCATACCTACTATTCCACCAACAAAGCTTGATAAAAATCCTATTAAAACTGCATTTGGTGCATAAGCAAATACTACTGGACAATCCAAAGCTGGTTTTGCATTAGGAACTAACTTCATTGCTATTCCCCTAAACGCTGGTACTATTTCCGCTAATATTAATCTAACACCTGCTAATATTACATAAACACCACCTGCAAATGTTATAGCTTGTATTAAAGAAAATACTAAGAAATTTTGTCCGTTACTTAATTCTTTCTGAATATAGGCTGG
>NZ_FQZB01000012.1:0-217011 GCF_900141845.1 Clostridium cavendishii DSM 21758
CGTTCTGTCATTATACCTACAATATCATCAGGTCCTACACCATTATTTCTTAAGATACTAGCTAATGAGTTAGATCTTTCATTAAGCTCTTTATAAGTTATACTCTTATTTTCAAATACAACTGCAATGTTATTTGGTGTCTTTTCTACCTGTTCTTCAAACATATCTACTATTGTTTTTTCTTTATCATATTCTAAATAGGTATGATTAAATTTATTTAAAATTAAATCTTCCTCTTCTTTTGTTATGATTTTAATTTCTTCTATAGGGATTTCTGGAGTATCTATTATTTTTGAAAGAACTTGTTTAAAATGGACTAAAAATCTATTTATAGTGTCCTTCTTAAATAATGCTGTGCAATATTCTGCACCTACAAAGTAACCATTCTCGTTACTTTCCATAGTTACATTAAGATCAAACTTAGCAATTTTATTATCTTCCCATATTGGTTCTATTTTAATATCATTCATTAAAAGATTAATTGCTTCATTATTTTGTAAAATGAACATTACATCAAATAAAGGATTTCTAGAGAAGTCTCTTCTAACTTCTACTGCATCTACTAGTTCTTCAAAAGGATATTCTTGATTCTCATATGCCTTAAGACAACTTTCCTTTACTTCATTTACAAATTTAACAAAACTCTTTCCAGATTCTGGTCTACCCCTCATGGCAAGTGTATTAATAAACATTCCCATTATAGATTCCATATCTTTATTAGTTCTTCCTGATATAGGAGTTCCAACAACAATATCTTCTTGACAAGTGTATTTATGCAATACTACCATGAATGATGCTAAAAGTATCATGTATTCTGTTGCTCCAGTAATCTTACATAATTCTTTTATTCCATCTTTTATTTCTTTCTGTAACTCAATACTTGTTATTGAACCATCATAACTTTTTTCAATTGGTCTATTGTAATCGTATGGAAGATCAATTACTGGTATTTCATCTTCAAATTGACTTATCCAATATAATTCTTGGTTACTTAAGTTTTTTCCCCTCATCCACTCACTATAATCCTTGTATTGTAGACTTAATTCCTCAAGTTTTCCTTCATTATAAAGAGTTGAAAATTCATTAATAAAAATTCCAAAACTCATTCCATCACCAACTATATGATGCATGTCTATAAACAAATAGTAATCTTCTTTACTTTTTACTACTTTAATTCGTACTAGGTTACCTTCATCTAAAATGAATGGTTTTGGAAATTTCTTAAGAAGTTCAGATATATTCTCCATACTTTCCTCATAAGAATAGTCAGCTTCTATTTTATCAATAATCCTTTGCACAAACTCACCGTTTTCTATTAAAAAACATGTTCTTAATATTTCATGACGATCTATCATTTTTTGTAATGCTATTTTTATATTATTTACTTTTACATTACCTTGTAATTTATAACAAAATGGCATGTTATAAGTTATACTTTCTTTGTCCATTTGCCAAATTAAATACATTCTTTTTTGTGCTGAAGACATTGGATAAAATTCCTTATTCTTTGCCTTTGGTATAAATTCATAGTCATTATTTTTAAATTTTTCTATATATTCAGCGATAGCTTCAGCTGTTCTCTTTGAAAAAATTATTTTTATTGGAATTCTTACACCTATTTCTGCTTGAATTCTATTAACTACTTTTGTTGCTCTTAAAGAATGTCCACCTATTTCAAAGAAATCAGCATCTACACTTATTTTTTCTTTTTGTAAAATTTCTTCAAATATTTTAATAATAATTTTCTCGATTTCATTTCTTGGCGGAGTATATTTTTCTTTATTTTCACCAACTATGTCAGGTAAAGCTCGTTTATCTAACTTTCCATTTCTAGTTACTGGTATTTCTTTTAGTTGTACCATATAAGCTGGCACCATATATTCTGGTAATTCTTTTCGAAGCTCTTTTTTTATTTCTTTAAAATCTAGATTTTCATTAGAAACTAAATAAGCATAAATTGCCTTTTCAGAACTTGAAATATCTCTTGTTATAACAGCTACATCCTGTATATAATCAATTTTACGCAATGTACTAGCTATTTCTTCAAGTTCTATTCTAAATCCTCTTATTTTAACTTGTTCATCTATACGACCTAAATATTCTATATTTCCATCAGGAAGCCATTTTGCTAAATCGCCAGTTCTATATATCTTTCCTTCTCCATAAGGATTGTCTATAAACTTTTCAGCTGTAAGTTTTGGTTTATTTAAATATCCTCTAGCAATCCCTTCTCCTGCTATACATAATTCTCCTGGTATTCCTATTCCACATAAATTAGTTTTGTTGCAAATATATATCTGTTTATTAGTTATAGGTTTTCCAATTGGAATTCTTTCTGGTATTATATCATTTTTATTACAGAACCATTGAGTTGCACATACAGTTGCTTCTGTTGGGCCATAAGCATTAATATACAGGCTACCAGTATCAATAGCTTTTCTAACTAATTCTTTACTACTTTCTGAACCAGCAGTAATAGTAAGCCTTTGGCCAATTGTTTCTAGTTGTTGATAGTATTGAGGTGGTACTGTTATTATTGTAGTATTTTTTATAGATTGACTTAAATAATTTAAATCTATAATATTATCTTGATTAACTACATGTAATGTTGCTCCTGTTAATAAGGCCATCATTATATCCCAAACTGAACCATCAAAGGATATATTGAAAAATTGTAATATTTTATCAGTAGGTTTTACATTTAATGAGCTAATAAAGTATTCTCTTAAACTATTAACTGATTTATGCTCAATCATAACTCCTTTTGGTTTTCCAGTAGTTCCTGAAGTGTATATTACATATAATAAATCATTTGGAGTATTAACTTTTTTCAAGTTTCTAGATGTACCTTCTAAAATACTACTATCTTCTAAATCAATTATTGGAATTTTTTTAGTTTTTATATTTGCTTTATATACTAATAAAGCTTTTGGTTTACAATCATCAAGCATATAATTTATTCTATCTTTTGGATACTTAGGATCTATTGGTACATAGGCAGCGCCAGCTTTAATTATTCCTAAAATTCCTATTATCATTTCTAAACTTTTTTGTGCTGAAATTGCTACAAAATCATTTGGTTTTATTCCTAATTCACGTAGATTTCTTGCTAATATATTTACTTTTTCATTTAATTCTTTGTAATTTAATTTCTTATCTTCATATACAACTGCTATATTATTTGGTGTTTTATTTACTTGATATTCAAAAATTTCTACTATAGTTTTTTCTTTATCATATTCTGTAGAAGTATTATTAAATTCATTTAATATTAATTTTTTTTCTTCTTTTGTTATAACTTCAATATCTTTAATAAGAATTTCTGGATTATTTATTATTTTACAAATAACTTCTTTAAAGTGGACTAAAATTCTATTTATTGTTTCTTTTTTAAATAATGCTGTGCAATATTCTGCACCTATAGAATAACCCTCTTCGTTACTTCTCATCATTATACTAAAATCAAATTTAGATATTCTATTTTCTCCGTATATTTCCTCTATGCTAACATCATTCATTAAAAGATTAAATTTTTCATTATTCTCCAAGCTAAACATTATGTCAAACAACGGATTTCTAGAAAGATCTCTTTTAACTTCTATAGCCTCTATTAACTCTTCAACAGGATATTCTTGATTTTCATATGCTTTAAGACAAGTGTTCTTTACTTCATAAACAAAGTTAATGAAACTCTTACTTCCTTCTGGCTTTCCTCTCATAGCAAGTATATTTATAAACATTCCCATCATAGATTCCATATCTTTATTGGTTCTTCCTGATATAGGAGTTCCTACAATAATATCTTCTTGACGAGTATATTTATTTAAAAGCACCATAAATGCTGATAAAAGCACCATATATTCTGTTGAACCTGTAACTTTACATAATTTTTTTACTCCATCTTTTATATCTTTGCTGAAATTAAGATTAACCATTGAACCTTCATGACTTTGTTCAATTGGTCTTTTATAATCATATGGAAAATCAAGTATTGGTATTTCATCATCAAATTGACTTAACCAATAAGATTTTTGACTATTTAAGTCTCTTTTACTAATCCATTCACTATAGTCTTTGTATTGTAATTTAAGATCTTCTAGCTTATATCCATTATAAAGTTTTGAAAATTCATTAATAAAAATTGCCATGCTCATTGCATCACTAACTATATGATGCATATCTATAAGAATATAATAGTCTTTAAAATTTTTGACCACTTTTATTCTTATTAATTTTCCCTCATCTAATACAAATGGCTTTGGAAAACTGCTAAGAATTTCATTTAAGTCTTGATTACTTTCTTCATATGAATAATCTGCTTCTATCCGGTTTAGAACTTTTTGTACAAGTTCTCCATCCTTCATTAAGAAACAAGTTCTTAATATTTCATGACGATTTATAATTGTTTGCAATACATTCTTTATACTATCTAATTTGAAATTGCCATTTAATTTATAACAGAATGGCATATTATAGACTATACTTTCTTTGTCCATTTGCCAAATTAAATACATTCTTTTTTGTGCAGATGACATTTTATAATATTCTTTCGCTTCTGCTTTCGATATAAATTCAAAATTATTATCTGCAGATTTTTCTATATATTCAGCTATAGCCTCTACAGTTCTTGCTGAAAAAATTACTTTTATTGGAACCCTCATTCCGGTTTCGGATTCTATTCTATTTGCAACTTTTGTAGCTCTTAGGGAATGACCTCCTATTTCAAAGAAATCAGCATTTATACTTACTTTATCTCTTCCTGTAACTTCTTCAAAAATATTACTAATAGTTGCTTCTATTTCATTTCTTGGAGCAATATATTCAGCGTTATCATTTTGCATTATATCTGGTAATGCTCGTTTATCTAGTTTTCCATTTCTGTTTAATGGAAGGCTGCCTATTTGCATAATATATGCAGGTACCATATACTCTGGCAATTCTTTGCGAAGTTCTTTTTTTATTTTCTTACAATCTATAATTACATCAGAAACTATATAAGCATGAATTGCTATTTCTCCATTTTTATCTTTTCTTGTTATAACGGCTACATCTTTTATTTGACTATTTTTAAGTAGTACATTTGTAATTTCCCCAAGTTCTATTCTAAATCCTCTTATTTTAATTTGTTCATCAATACGACCTAAGTATTCTATATTTCCATTAGGTAACCATTTCGCTAAATCACCAGTTCTGTACATCTTTTCTCCTGGTTCATATGGATTATCTATAAATTTTTCTTTTGATAATTTATCATTATTTAAATATCCTCTAGCTACATTTATACCAGATACACACAATTCTCCTTGTACGTTAATTGGAACCAAGTTCATCTTTTTGTCTACAATATATACTTTATTATTTATTATAGGTTTTCCAATATCAGGTATGCTCTTTATATCGCTAGCTGAATTTATTGTAGATGTTGTAACAACATGTGTTTCAGAAGGACCATAGTGATTGTGAATATTTATATTACTTGATTTAATAAGCTCCTTTAACCCTTCACTTAAAGTTAATTGTTCACCAGCAACAACTATATTATTAACATTTTTAACAATACATTCTAAATATTTCTTTTCTGATTGTAGCAACTTAAAATATGCTGTTGGTAAGAATAGTGTTTTAATTTGATTATCAATTATGAAATCTAATAACATTACCACGTCTTTTCTTATTTCATCTTTAATTAAATATAACTCTCCTCCAGCTAATAAAGTAGATAATATTTCTTGGCTAGCAACATCAAAACATAAATTTGCAAACTGTAACACCCTTGTTTTTAAATCAATATTAGTATGATTAATTTCAAAGTTAATCAAGTTTGCTAAGCTATTGTTTTTAAACATTACTCCTTTAGGATTACCTGTTGTTCCTGAAGTATATATAATATATATAAGATTATCAGCTTTTGTTATATTAGTTAAATTACTGCTATTTTCTTTATACAAACTATCCTCATCTAAATAAATCACATTGCCTTTAAAATCTATATCTTCAAATATATTTTTCTGTGTTAGAATAGTTTCACATCCACTATTTTGTAATATAAATTCTACTCTTTCATTTGGGTATGATAAATCTATTGGTAAATATGCACCTCCAGCTTTCAATATAGAAACCATACCAACAATCATTTCTATAGAACGATCTACCATAATACCTACTATATCCTCAGAACCTACCCCTTTATTTCTTAGTATTCTAGCTAATGAGTTAGCTCTTTCATTAAGTTCTTTATAAGTTATCTTTTCATCAGCAAATACTACAGCAATAGAATCTGGTGTTTTTTCTGCTTGTTCTTCAAACAAATCTATTATTGTTTTTTCTTTACCATAATCTACAATGGTATTATTAAACTTATTTAAAATTAAATCCTTTTCCTCATCTGTTATAATATTAATATCACCTATAAGACTTTTTGGGTTAGCTATCACTTTATAAATCAATTGTTTAAAATGAATTAATAATCTATCTATACTTTGTTTTTTAAATAGAGCTGTACAATATTCTGCACCTAAGAAATAGCCATCATCACGACTTTCCATCATTACATTAAGATCAAATTTAGATACTTTGTGTTCACCCCAAATTTGTTCTATCTTGATATCATTCATTAGAAGATTTACTTTTTCATTATTTTGTAAACCAAACATTACATCAAATAATGGATTTCTAGAAAAATCTCGTTTAACATTTATATCTTCTACTAATTCTTCAAAAGGGTATTCTTGATTTTCATATGCTTTGAGACAGCTTTCCTTTATTTCTGATATAAATTTAAGAAAACTTTTTTCTGATTGAGGTTTTTCTCTAATAGCAAGTGTATTTACAAACATCCCCATCATAGATTCAGTTTCTTTATTGGTTCTTGCTGATATAGGAGTTCCTACAACAATATCTTCTTGACGAGTATATTTACTCAAAAGTACTATAAATGATGCTAAAAGTACCATATATTCTGTTGCTCCAGTAATTTTGCATAATTCTTTTATTCCATCTTTTATTGCACTATTAAACTCAATAGTAGTTATTTCTCCATCATAACTTTGTTCAGCTGGTCTAGTATAATCGTATGGAAGATCAATCACTGGAGGTTCATCTTTAAATTGACTTCTCCAATATGCTCTTTGACTACTTAAGTCTCTTTTCCTCATCCATTCACTATAGTCTTTATATTGTAATTTAAGGTTTAAAAGATTCTCTTCATTATAAAATGCAGAAAGTTCCTTAATAAAAATACCAATGCTCATTCCATCACTAACTATATGATGCATATCTATAAGTAGATAATGAGCCCCCTTATTTTTAACAACCTTCATTCTTATCAAATTAGCACTTTCTAAAGAAAACGGCTTTGTGAAATCTTTAAGAATTTCATATATGTCATTATTATTTTCTTCATAAGAATAGTCAGCTTCTACTTTATTTAAAATTTCCTGAACAAGTTTCCCGTCTTTCATAATAAAACATGTTCTTAGTATTTCATGGCGATTTATAATTTTTTGTAACGAAGTTTTTAGCTTACTTACTTTCAGATCACCTTCTAATTTATAACAAATAGGTGTGTTATAAGCTATATTTTCTTTGTCCATTTGCCAAATTAAAAAAATTCTGCTCTGTACTGAGGACATTGGGTAATATTCTTTAAGTTCTGATTTTTCAATATTATTATTTTCTTTATTTTCATATTTTGCTATATATTTTGCTATAGATTCAGCTGTTCTTTCAGCAAAAATTATTTTTATTGGTATTTTTACTCCTGTTTCATTTTCAATTCTATTAACTACTTTTGTTGCTCTTAAAGAATGTCCACCTATTTCAAAAAAGTCTGAATCAATACTTATATTATTTATACCGATTACATCTTCAAATATTTTAACAACAAGTTCTTCTAATTCAGTTCGTGGAGCAATATATTCATCTTTAACCTCATTAATTATATCAGGTAAAGCTTGTTTATCTAATTTTCCACTTCTATTTACTGGCAACTTTTCTATCTGCATTATATATGCTGGTATCATATAATCCGGTAATTCTTGACGAATTTCTTTTTTTAGTTCTTTAAAATCTACTTTGAAATCTGAAACTATATAAGCATAAATTGCTTCTTCGTCACTTAAATCAACCCTTGTTATAACGGCTACATCCTTTATATAATCAATCTTACGTAATACACTTATAATTTCTCCAAGCTCAATTCTAAAACCTCGTATCTTAACTTGTTCATCAATACGACCTAAATATTCTATATTGCCGTCAGGAAGCCATTTTGCTAAGTCTCCTGTTTTATACATTTTTTGTCCTAATTTATATGGAGTATCTATAAATTTTTCATTTGTTAATTCTTTATTATTTAAATATCCTCTAGCAAGTCCATCTCCTACTATACATAATTCCCCAGCTATACCTATTGGAAGTATATTATTTTGTTTATCTAATATATAGCAAGTATAGTTATTTAATGGTTTTCCTATAGGAATATTTTCAAATTGATTTATATTATCTATATTTATATTTTTATACGTTGTATCAACACAACATTCAGTTGGCCCATATACATTCGTTATGATTACATTTTTGTCTTTTAATTTGGTATATATATTTTTTACTGTGTCTTTTAAAAGTTTATCTCCGCCTATTATCATATGCTTCAATTTTAATTCACTATTTTCTAGTAAAGAAGAATTGCTTATCATTGATAAATGTATCGGAGTTCCATCTGTTATATCTATTTCATTATTTATATAAAATCTTATTAAATCGTCTCCATACATTCTAGTGTTATTGTCAACTATATATAATGTATTTCCTAATAATAAACTGGCAAAAATTTGTTGAACTGATGCGTCAAAAGCATAGTTAGCTACTAAAGCTACTTTCAATTCTTTTTCATATTTACTATAAATACAATTTTCTAATGCATTTACTAAATTAACTACATTTTTATGTTCTATCATAACTCCTTTAGGATTTCCTGTAGTTCCTGAAGTATATATTATATATGCTAAGTTTTGTGAATTATTTATAGCTTTTATATTACTTGTATCTTTATTAAATAATTCTTCCATAGACATATCTAATATATTTCCAGAAAAATCAATCTTGTTAGATAATTCTGGTATGCTTAATAATATACTGGCTTGACTATTTTCAAGCATGTATTCTATTCTATTTTTAGGATAATTTGGGTCTATAGGCAAATAAGCTGCTCCGGATTTTAATACTCCCATTATTGCTACTATCATTTCAGTAGAACGTTCTAGCATTATAGCAACTATTTTATCTTCTTTAGCCTCATTTTCTCTTAAAACTCTAGCCAATGAATTTGCTTTCTCATTAAGTTCCTTATAAGTTAATCTTTCATTTTCAAATGCAATAGCAATATTATTTGGTGTTTTTTCAACCTGTTCTTCAAAAATAGATACTATCGTTTTTTCTTTATCATATTCTACATAAGTATCATTAAATTTATTTAAAATAATATTCTTTTCTTCATCATTTAAAATTGAAATTTCATTTATCTTTTTATTATTATCAATAAGAATTTCCTTAAGAATTAACTTAAATTGATTACAAATTCTTTGTATAGTTTCCCTATAAAACAAATCTGAATTATATTCAAAAGATCCAAAGATTTCATTCTTATTATCTTCAATCTGTAGTGTAACATCAAAAGAAGATCTTTTACTACCTAGTGCATAATTCTCTACTTTTAAGTCCTGAAATTCGAATTGAGATTCTTTTGCATTCTGATAAGTAAACATTAGTTGAAAAAATGGATTTCTACTACTATCTCTTAATGGATTAATTTTTTCTACCAATTGATCAAATGGAAAATCTTCATTATCATATGCTTCTAATGTTGTATTTTTTACTTTTTTAAGAAAATCTGAAAATCTCATATTCCCATCTATTTCAGTGCTTAAAACTATTGTATTTACAAAAAAACCAATAATATTCTCTACTCCGTTAACTTTTCTATTAGCAACGGCTGTTCCTACAGTGATATTACTTTGATTTGAGTATTTATAAATTAAAGCTTTAAATGCTGCCAATAAAATTGTATTAATTGTACAATTAGATTTAGTGGAGTATTTTCTTAATCCATCTATAATATCATTATCTAATTCAAAAAATACTACATCTCCATTGCCTGTTAACATTGATGGACGTTTTTTATCCAATGGAAATTCAACAGTTTGATCAATATTTTCTAACTTGTTTTCCCAATAATTGAATTGCTTCTCCATTTTATTTTTGAATAATTCTTTTCTTTGCCATTTTGCATAATCTGCATATTGAATTGTTTTTACTTTATTTGAAGAATATTTTCCATTGCATAAATTATTATATTTATCAGATAAATTTTTATAAAAAATTCCCATAGACCATCCATCAAATATAATATGATGAATTACAGTTATAAAAAGTCTTTCTTCTGGTGCTATTTTAATTAATAGAAATCTAACTAAAGGACCATTTTCTAAATCAAAAGGTTTATAAGATTCTTCATTACAAGCTTTTCTTAATTCATCTTCAATTAACGCTGAATCAATATCTGATAAATCAATATGTTTTATTTTTTCAGTAAAATTAGGTTCAATTACTTGCATCAATTCATCATCTATATATTGAAATCTTGTTCTTAAAGATTCTTGCTCCATAGCCATTTCATTAATAGCTTCTTGAAGCAAATCTATTTTTAAATCACCATAAATACGAAATCCTAAATGTATATTATAAACAATACTATTAGGGTTTAGTTTGTACATAAACCATAGTCTTTTTTGTTCATAAGATGAAAGAAAATAATTTCTTCCTACTTTTCTTTGTAATATTTCTATTGAATTTAATGTTGTATTACTTCTTTTTTTCTTTTCTAATATAGCTTTTAATAATGCCTTCTTTTGAAATTCTTGCTCCGTTTTACTTTCCATATTAATCCTCCATAAAAACTCTACATTTCTCTTTTATATTTTTATTATCTATCTTAAATGGAATTTTAAATTATATATTATAAAATTGAACCAACCGTAAATTATTGTTCAATTTAATATAATATTAAAATTATTATTCGATTTCATTTAACATACTTTCAAGTTCCTCTTCACTAATTGAAGCAAATAACTTTTCTTCAAGTATATTTGATAAATTTCTTACAGTTAACCCATCTGTAAAAAATTCTACTAATGATAAATCAACATTATAAATTTCATTAATTTTATAAACTATCTTAGTAGCAATTAATGAATGACCACCTACTTCAAGAAAATTATCATCAATTCCTATAACATCAATGTCTAGCATTTCCCTCCATAAATCAACAATTTCCTCCTCTAAAGGATTGTTTGGGGCAACATAATTAATTTCATTTTCTTCCTTTATTTCAAACAATGCCTTTTTATCTATTTTTCCATTTGGTGTTAATGGAAAAGCATCAATTAGCATAAATTTTTGAGGAATCATATATTCAGGTAAAGTCAATTTTAGTTGTTCTTTTACCTTTTTAAGGATTGTTGAATCTTCAGAAATAATATAGGCATTAATTTCATTTTCTCCTAGATTATTTTCTCTAGCTATTATAGCAACATCTTTTATATCCTTTATTTTTCGGATTTCAGTATCAATTTCGCTAAGTTCAATTCTATATCCCCTAATTTTAACTTGATCGTCTATTCTTCCCAAATATTGGATGCTTCCATCTGATAACCATCTTGCTAGGTCGCCTGTTTTATACATTTTTTGTCCCTTTTCATATGGATTATTTATAAATTTTTCTTCTGTTAACTTGTCATTATTTAGATAGCCTCTAGCTAATCCATTTCCACTTATACAAATTTCTCCTATTTCCCCTATAGGAAGCATATTGTTTCCATTATCTACAATATAAATTTTAAAATTATTTATTGGTTTGCCTATAAGTACTGTATTATCATATTGTTTTGTACTATCATATTTGTGAGTTATACATCCAACAGTAGCCTCTGTAGGTCCGTATTCGTTTATTATATCTATTTTATTATCAAACATAGCACTTATCTCTTTAGCTAAACTTTCCTTTAATTCTTCCCCACCTACAATAATTTTTCTAATATTTTTATTAACATTAGGGATTTCTTTTAATAAACTTAAATGTGCTGGAGTTACCTTTATAACTGAATTTTTTTCAAATTGAAATACTTTTTTCATTAATAAATCAATTTCTTTTTCCTTATAAATTACTATTGTATTACCACTTATCAATGGAGTAAAAATAGATGTTATAGTTAAATCAAATGATATCGATGTATAAAGTGGCATATATAAATTTTCTTCATTTAAATACTGTTCTTTTGCATACAAAACATAATTGATTATTGAATTATGCTCTATCATAACTCCTTTAGGATTTCCTGTAGTTCCAGATGTATATATTACATAAGCTAAATTACTTCCATTAGAAACTTTGTTTAAATTGTCATTTTTATACTTATATAAATTTTCATCATCTAAATCATACATAAATATTTCTTGATTTACTTTTTCTTTAAATTTTTCTTGTATTAATATTGCTTTTGCATTGCTATTTTTTAATATATAATTTATTCTGTTTTCTGGATATTCAGAATCTATAGGTAAATATGCTGCCCCTGCTTTTAATGATGCTATTATTCCTACTATCATATTTATAGAACGTTCTGAAATTATTGCTATAATATCATCTGAACTAATTCTATTTTCTCGCAAAATCATAGCTAATGAGTTGGCTCTTTCATTAAGCTCCTTGTAAGTTATTTCTATATTGTCAAATAAAACAGCAACATTATTTGGTGTTTTTTTTACTTGCTCTTCAAAAATATCTACTAATGTTCTTTCTTTAGAATACTCTGCATAAGTGTCATTAAAATCATTTAAAATTAAATCTTTTTCTTCTGGTGTTATAACTTTACTTACACTTATAAACTCTTCAATATTTTTTACAGTTACTTCTTTGTTTTGAGATTTTGAAATAGCATTACTCATGTTGGTTCCCTCTTTTCTTTCTATTTTAAATTTTTTTCTATTTTAATTTTTTCTAATAAATATTTTTTCATATTATTTGACAACTTTACATTAGAATTTTTATTACTTGTATTATAATCAATATTTTTATGAGTACTTATCATATTTTCATAATTAACAAGGTATTCCTCATTTTCAACAGCATCTTCTACTATTTTTCTTATATTCTCAAATGTGTTTTCACCTTTATGTGCATTTGCAAATTCAGAACATTTTTCTTTATAGCATTTAGTTAGAAGCTTATTAATACTTTTTCTAACATTTTCTTCATTGCATCTTAAAGGCGGAAAGTAATCCCCTAAACCCATTTTTTTTATCATAGAACCATTTAATGGCGTGTCACAACAATTTGCTAATATGAGATGGGGAACCCCTGTATTAATAGCATTACTAATTGTCCCAATTCCTCCATGATGAATAATAAGACTCGCATACGCCAAAGATTCATATAAAGGAATATAATCAAATACATGTACATTTGAAGGTATTGTATCTGGTAATAACTCTTTAAATCTTGTTGCTACAATAACGGATCTATCTACATCTGTACAAGCTTTAATTGCAATTCTATAAAAGTCTTTTATAATTTTATTGCTTGAACCACCGGATATTATTATTGGTGCTGGTTTTTCTAATAATATGTTTTTTAATACCGATGGTATAACTGAATTTTCTCTTCTATCTAGAGGTTCTAATGGAAAACCAACTAAATCCATATCCTCTTGTTCATTTAGTATGTTACTTCTATACCATCTAGGCCATAAACCTACTTTTTTCTTAGGGGAACATTGCCAAGATAGCCAGCTTTCTATAGGATCTAAGTTTATTCTAGATCGTAATTCATTAACCTCTTTACATAAAGTTCCTTTATTTAAACCATCAAAAGTTTTAATACTTTCATATTCATAAGGATTCATATATACCCAAATTAAAGGAAGCTTTAACTTTTCAGCTACAAGTAATGCAGCTATACTAGACCTATTTTTTGCAATTAAAATGGTATCTTCTCTTTTACAATAAGGTTTTAACAACTCATATTCTTTAATTCTTACATCAACATTTTCATACTTGGCCCTAAATTTTTCAGTTTCATCCATTTCTGTTACTGAGTATGAACATTTTGCTAAATCATTATAAAAATCTTTATATTCATCCCAAGTATCCCAAGAAACAAAATTAATATGTTCTTTCTTTATTCTTTCCTCATAACAACAATGAGTAAAGATTGTTACATCATGACCTTGCTTTTTAAGATATTTACCAATAGATATAAATGGAATTACATCCCCGTCTCCCCAATGTGTACTAATAACTATATTTGCCATCCTTGTCCTCCATTATTTTATTAAAACTTGCGTTTTTCACGTAATAATTGTAATATTATCCTTTTTTTTCTTTCTGAAATAGAATCTAATGAAGCCTTATCAGAGACTTTTTCATTATCATTATTAAAATCTTCATCATTTAAATCACATAAAATATTGACCTTATATTTTTCTTTATTTTTGGAAAGTTCTTCTATTAATAAACTCAATTCTTCCTCAATATTATTTTTATTTAAATCCTCTGATAATTTTTTGCAAGATGATGCTAATACTTCATTATAAATTATTTCTTTTAATCCTTGTCCAATTATTTCTGGTTTCCATTTTATTTCTGGAAATACTTTTGCAACCCCAACTTTTTTTAGTCTATTTGCATTATCTGGCCTATCTGCTAAATGAGCCATAATTAATTGAGGTGTTCCACAAGCTAATGCTTCACTAGAAGTTCCTATTCCTCCATGATGAATAACTACATTAACATATGGCAAAATTCTTCTTATAGGAGCTTCATGTAATCTTAGTATGTTAGATGATAGATCTTTTGGTACAAATTCCTCGATATCTGTAACTAAAATCCCATTTATATCTGAACATTTACAAGAATCTGCTGCAATTTTATAAAAATTTGGATTTATAGCATTGCTTGTACCTGCTGTTATAAGCGCTGTTTTCTTACCAGTTTTCAAAAATTCCTTAATTTCTTTTGGTATTTCATCAGTATTTTTCTCCATCTTTTCTGGAAAACCAATAACAACCATACCGCTAATGTTTTCACTTTCTTCTTTTGCATACCATTTAGGCCATAATCCTATTTTTAAATTTGGTGAACACATCCATTTTGTCCAATTGCTTATATCAGTTAATCCAATCTTATTTCTAATTATATTCATTTCATTCTTCATTACCTTACCAATAAGCTCTTCATGTAACTTTAAATGTTGAATATAATTAGGTGCAAGAAAAACAGAAGCAACAGATAAACCATATTTTTCTGCAACTAACAAACCTGCTAAACTAAAACGATGTCTAAATATAATAATAGTATTTTCTTTTTTACAATGTTCACTTATAATCTTATATTCTTTATATGTTCTATCTGCGCCACAATATTTTCTGTTAAATTCAGTATACTCATTCAAATCTTTTATAGCATCTGATAAATTATTTAACTTGCTGTTCTTTTCTTTATACTCCTCATAAGTATCAATAGCTACAAAATCTAAACCATTTATTTTTGCTTCTTTTTCATAGATACAATGAGTTAGTAATAAAACATCGTGACCAATGTTTTTAATTATTTTTCCTAATTTAATGAATGGTTTTACATCACCACCAGTTCCATGAGTAATAAGCAATATATTTGACACCAGATTCACACCCTTTACATTTAATTTTTACTTGTTTGTAATTTAAAGAGTTACTTATTTTATTTAGGTTCTGAAATATACTTCTAAAATCTTTGAATTATTTACTTATGATATTATTTAATAAATATAGCTATAGAATTTTAAAATTTATAAGTAATCTATATACTAAAAAAGGCTACATCTTGCTACTAATTATATGATCTCAAATCACTGTAATTAGTAGCTAAAAATGTAGTCTAAAAAGTTGGTATCTTTTTTAACCATATTGGTATAAATTTGGAATTGTTATAAAAAATTGTTTAAATAGAAGCCTTTACGTGCTAATATCTATACAGTCATAAAATTTAATTACAGTTACATATAAGTTCAATTTTACTATTGTGTAAATTTTTAAATGCTACTATTGTTTCAAAATCTACTTCTAATTTAACTAAAGTATCAACCAAATCGTTAAAACTATTTAGCATCTTTTCATTATCTTCCTTTAATAAAGATATAGCTTCATCACGAGACAATAATCCATATCTAACCATCTCTGAATATTTGAAATCTACTTCTGAATAACCATATTCGATTAAATAAAAATAATTTTTGAATTTTTCAATAATGCAATCAAAATGCCAATCACTATTTTTAGGATGTTTCCAATCAAGTTTTGATGTAACAATACTTTTAATTCTTTTAATGTCATTTTCTAAATAATCAAAAAAATTAATATAATCTATATTAGCTGAATTCTTTTGATTTGAAAGATTAATTTCATGTGAATAAAAATGATCACGAATTATTATCTCTAAATTTTCTTTAGATAAATATTCATCAGTTTCATATAGACCTTTAAGAAGACCCCTTATCTCACTACCATCACCATATTGTTTCATATGATATGATTTAAATGGAACTTTTTCTAAATAAGAAGAACCATTAACAATACAATTTACATCATATTTTTTTGCCTCGTCGAATATTCGTTGACTAATTCCATATCTACAACCTGAACATAAAACAGCTCTAGCAATTGCAGGATTAGGATTTTTAATATATGTTGATAGATTTTTTACAAATCTAGGATAAAATTCAGAATCATAAATCACAACAACTTCAGATTTAAGAATTTTTTGTGCCCTAAGTATATTTTCACTGGCAATCGGATCAACAGCTTTACCTTTATTATGATTAAAGGCTATAACACGATTAGAGCCAAATTTTGACACGAGCCAATACCATACATAAATACTATCTTTCCCACCAGAAACAGATACTCCTATCTTTTCGTAATTTTGAAGTCTATCAATTAAAGTATCTTCTCCCAGAAAAATTTTTTTATTAAAATCTTTACAATACAAACACGTATCATCAATAATTTCACTATGACTTTCTGGATAATCAAAGGCAAGTCCACATTTTATACATCTATTCATAAGATAAAATCTCCTTTAAAAAATATTTACTTTACTTAATAAATTTTATTATACGCTTTTTTATCTGGAAAATAAATATATTTATATAAAATTATTGTTATTTTTACTTTAAAAGTAAAAATATATATCGAATTATAAATTCTGTATAAAAAATCTTCGAAGAATTTCATACATTTTATGTAATATAATACATAAAATAATAATATATGTATTATTATACCACATATTGAAAATGTTTTCATTATATTTTTTATATTATATGTTTAATATTATTTCTTTTGATAATTAAAAGACATTAAATGTGCTTTAATGTCTTCTGTTTTATAAAAAAAAACATTTAATTATTTTTTAATTTCATGCTAAATAAAATTCAATTCCCATATTTAAAAATAATTCGTTAATTTTATCTTCTTCAATAATTTCATTTGTCAAAATTGTTGTAACAACAGATGAATATAATGGAACATTATCTTTGCTATAGCTTAAAAGTTTATGATCAAAAAAATCCATTGCTATACTTTCTACATTTAATCCTACTGATTCCATACTAAATCTCAACTTAGATGGTTTCTTACATTTTGATTCCTTCGTCTTACAAGAACATTCTTTACAAAGGCGACAACTATTATTAGCTAACATTTTGCCATTTGATTCTTTTTCTAATTGTCTTATTATTTTATCACTTCTAGATTTTAAAATTGAGTTAGCTACTCTAATTTTCATATATGGTGTTTTTATATAACTAAATTGTTCTAAATGACAATAAAAAAGAAATACATATGCATTATTAAATTTTTTTGATATTACAGAATATTTAGGACTATGTGGAGGACAAGACCATTTATTATTATAATTCTGACATCCTTGTTCACAACGTATTTTTAAACTATTATTATTTTCATATGGAATTAAGCTTTTAGCTGAAACTTTTATGTAATTTAAACACACTACAATTTTTGCACTTGGAGTTTCTGCAATAAATCTATATTCTTTCATTTATATTTTTCCTTTCGTTTGTATGGTTTTCATCCAAAATATATCTTTCTCAATAAAATTTTATATTATGTATATATTAAAGGTCATTACTAATTTAATATAAGATATTCTAAAAATAACATTTAATTATTCATAATGTAAAAAAATTCTTTATAATATTTTTTTTAATAGCTGTGCATACTATAATCGTATTAATTTAATATAGTAATCTTAGCTATATTAAACTTGTTAAAGGAGGAATATTAATGGCTGATAATGATATGGAAAAAAGAGAGTCTCACGGTGGAGGTTTTTTAAACTGGGTAATAAGATTAGTAGTTGCTATGGTAATCTTAGCAATAGCATCTTTTCTGACACCAGGTTTTAGCATTAACGGACTATGGTCTTTTCTAGTAGCTGCTGTTATAATAACTGCCTTAGATTATTTAGTAGAATCATTTATGGGCGTTGATGCATCACCTATTGGAAAAGGCATAAAAGGATTTCTTATAGCTGCTATAATATTATATGTAGCTCAATTTATAGTTCCTAGTATGAAAGTTTCAATATTAGGTGCACTATTAGCTGCTATAGTTATAGGTATTTTAGATATGATAATACCTGGAAGATTCATGTAATTAATAAAAAATTAGAGATAATTTAAATTATCTCTAATTTTTTTACAAAACTTTAATAGATTTGTACTATGCTATAAAATTATAAGTTAAGATCTATTTTATTTTTTCCCTCTTTATAATGATTTAATTTATGAGTTGCTGGCCCCTCTAAAATCTCTCCATCATAATTAAACCTTGATCCATGACATGGACAATCCCATGATTTTTCAACATCATTCCATTTTAATTCACATCCTACATGTGTACATGTAATATCAACTATATGTAAGATATCGTCATAATCCTTGTATGCTCCGTATTTAGTTCCGTTTAATGTTACAATTTTTCCCTCTCCAGCTTCAATATGTATTCCATTCTCACCAGCCTTAATTTTTCCTATTATAAGTTCCTTAGCTACATCAAAATTTTCACTAAATAAATTTTTATACGCGTTTTGAGTAAAAGTTCTTGATGGATTAAATACTTCTTTCCATGGATTATCCCTACCTAATATCTTATCAGCAAGTATCCTTGCCGCTGCAACACCATTAGTCATTCCCCATTCGGCGAAACCTGTGGCAACATAAATATTTTCTTCAGAAGAGGTTATTTTCCCTACATACGGTACATTATCTATTGTGATATAATCTTGTGTTGACCATTTATATAATATGCTATTAACATTAAAAATTGATTCTGCAAATTCTTTTAAATTGTCATAATGTTTATAAGAACTTTCTCCATGAGCAGTCTTATGTCCTTCACCACCAATTAGTACCAATTGGTTCTCTCCATCAGTTTGTGATCTTAAAGAACGTCCAGGATCCTCTGCATTAATAAACATTCCTTTAGGAAATTTTTCTTTTATATTTGCTGCAATTACGTAAGACCTTTGTGGCCTAAGTCTCGCTAGATATAATCCCATGCCATCATAACAAGGAAAATGTGAAGCTATAATAACTTTAGGAGCCTTCACTTTTTTGCCATTGCTCGTAATAACAGTAACTAAATTGCCTTTTTCAACTTCCATAACCCTTGTATTCTCAAATATATAACTTCCATCACCTGGTATCTTCTGAGCAATAGGTAATAAATATTTTCTAGGATGAAATTGAGCCTGATTTTCGAAAACTAAGGCTTTTTTTATATTTAAATCTAAAGGTAATTTATCTACGCAGTTTGATTTTATCCCAACCTTTAGAGCAGCTTCAGCTTCTTTTTCTATTTTTGATATGTAATTATCACTATTTGTGTACATATATGCTGGAACTCTTTCAAAATCACACTCTATATTAAGTTCCTTTATCATTTCATTAATAAATTCTATAGAGGATTGATTAGCATCAGCATATTCCCTTGCAAAATCTAATCCCATTGAATTTATTATTTTATGGTATATTAAATGATGTTGAGAAGTTATTTTAGCAGTTGTGAATCCTGTTGCTCCTTGAATAATTCTACTAGCCTCAAGGATAGCCACTTTTATTCCTTGTTTTTTCAAAAGATAAGCAACATTTATTCCTACAATACCGCCTCCTATAATTGCTACATCTACTTTGATATCTTCAGTCAGAGATGGATAATTTGTTTCTGGTGTTGATAATATCCAATAAGATTTTAGATATTCTTGTATATTTTTATCATTTTCTTGTGTCATAAAATATTCTCCTTTTAACTTTAATACCTTTGTATTTATACTTATACAAACTTATTCTTCCAATTATCTATTTAAAATATTTAAAACTTTGTAATAAAATCAAAAAATATTTTTCTCTAAAATACTAAATAAAATTTATTGTTTTACTTAATAATATAAATAAATAATAATTTGGAGGATTGAAAATGAATAAGAAAAAGATGTTTACCATTATCTTTATTGTGCTTTTTATATTTTTAACTTCTTGTTTTTTTATAATTAAAAATATAAAATCAACAGCATACGGTAAGCTAGATAATATTTATGGAATAATATTAAGAATAGATGATCATTTTAATAAAGTTTCTCTAAAAGATAAATCTGTATATGAAATACGAAAAATAACAGAAAGAAATTGCAATAGATGGAATTCTAAGCCTATCAAACTTTCAAACATAAAAACTATAGATATACAAACAAATATAAATAAAATACCAGCAAGAATTTATACACCTAGTAAAGGTGAAAACTTTCCTATAGTAATATATTCTCATGGTGGAAGTTGGATATCTGGAAATATTGATGACTATGAGAATATTTGCAGGAAAATTTCTAACGATTCCAACTCTATAGTTATATCTGTAAATTACCGTCTTGCTCCTGAAAATCCATTTCCAGCAGGACTTAATGATGTATATAATATATTACTTTGGAGCTATAGCAATGCTTCTAATATAAAAGGAAATCCTAATAAAATAGCAGTAGTTGGAGATAGTGCAGGTGGAAATTTCTCTGCTTCTATATCTCAAATAGCTCGTGATAAAAATGGTCCAAAAATAACTTGTCAAGTATTAATATATCCAGCTACAAATATTTATGAATTAAATACTAAATCATGGATAGACTTTGGCTCAAATTTTAATTTTAATATTGAAAAATTCAAACAATTTATATCTTTATATACTCCATCGTTAAATGATAGAAAAAGTGTTTATGCATCTCCTTTGTTATCTACAAATCTCAAAAATCTTCCTGATGCTCTTGTAATTACAGCTGAGTTTGATCCATTAAGAGATGATGGTGAAAATTATGCAAAAGAATTACAAAATGAAGGTGTAAAAGTAACTCTAACTAGATATACTGGTGTTACCCATGGTTTTGTATCAGCAGGAAAGATCACTAAGAAATCTAATGATGCTTTAAATGAGATATCAAAATATTTAGTGATGAAATTTAATAGAAGCTAAATATAAATGCACTTTTTAAGTCTATATGTAACAATATTTACTTATAAAAGTGCATATATATATTTCTAATATTCCCTAAACATCGATGATAATAAAAGCCATGTGAAAGGATTAATTTCACTGCCATAGTAATGATGATCATAATCATATACTGGATACATATAATGATGATCATAATATGGCTGTTTGTGTTGATGATATGGAGAATTATGCATGTCATGATATCCATGGCTAGGATATGACATGTTTGGATAGTTATACATTGGCATATGATAATAGCCTTGCATTTGATGTTGCCTTTCAGCTTGATTACTCATATCACTGCTGCCGTTAGTAGTAGAACCCATTTTTTGTTTCATATTTGCCATATAATAAGGATTTGGTATGAATGGAATTTTAGTTATATCCATCTTTAAAAATTTTTTGAAAAATTCATTTATACTTTCAACTGATGGATAAGTAGCATTTGGATACATTCCTTGCTGACCACTTTGCATAGAATAATTGTGATCAAATTGAGAAAAACTCATATCATTTGTACTTCCAGAACCTGTTGAATAAGTACTACTACCCTTTGATGTACCTTGTATAGAAGATCCCATACTTCCAGTACTACTACTTCCCATACCTCCCTGAGTAGAAGTCCCTACGCCTCCAGTAGTACCACCCATTGTACCAGAAATAGTAGTTCCTTGTTGACTACCAGGTGCTTGGTTCATACTAGTAGATGTTGTACCTGTTACTCCTGTCTGAGATGAGGTGCTAGTATTTGTTCCTGTGTTACCACCTGTAGTTGAAGTTGATGTAGAATATGGGTTATAAGTGGAGCCATATGGACTTAAATTACTTGATTGATAAGGTGTCCCCATGGTAGTATTTTTATTTTGATATTGATTATTCATTATAATCTCCTACGAAATTTATTACATTTTTATTATATGTGGCTAAATTAAAATTGTGAATTCATTATAACACCTATATTTTACTGTATTTAACTCAATTTAATAATGCTCAATGCATCTGAAACTTTTTGTGCAAAATCTAGCGGTTTATCAATGGATTGAAAATGAACATATACTATTTTAGGTTCATCATATATCCAATGATTATGAACCGCACCAATTGCTATTTGATTGTCTTGAAGAATTTTAATGAAATTATTTAATTCATTTTGAAATAAAGCTATCTCTCCTAGATTAAGAGTATTTCCTTCATAATCCATAGATTCAAAAGAAAATGTCCCTCCTACTGGTATAGTTGTATTTCTACCAAATATAGTAACTTTAGGCCAATGCCTACTTATCTCCACTGAACAAGCTCCATCTTTTGCTTCTTTAATTTCTCCACCAAGTATATTGGCAAATTGTTCACATAAATTATTAGTATTACTAAGATTTTCTTCATTTAAACTATCAGCCCTATTAAAATTTACTGTTCCCCAAGGATCAACTACAAACATTATTTTTACTCCTTATAATAATAACTCATTATAATATATGAATTATTATTGTATATGTGATTATAATACGGCGTAACAAATTTTATATACTAATCATAATATATATATAAAGAAAATTGCTATTTAGGAGATAAAAATTGGAACAAAGCAGCATAAAAAAATTAACAATATTTGAGCATCAATTTTGGCTACAAATTTTAGGAGATCATGCTCGTTTTATCTTAAATGGTCTTTCACCAAACGAAACTACATTTATAAAAAAAGCAGACATGTTTATCTCTAAATTTGATAATTTACTGGATTTATCCAAACAAAAACTTTCTAATGATGAACTTGATGAATTAAATACTGAAATTTACAAAGTAGCATTAAAATTTAGGGAATTTAAACTAGATATAATTAATAAACAGCTTACTGATAAAATTGATATTTCTCTTTCTAGTACATTTATTAATCATATGGTTAATGAATTAGATGATTATATACTTATACTTACTGCTTTAATTAAAGAAAGTTATTCACATGCTAACCCTATACATCTTCATTTACTTTGGCTTTCTGATGGAGCTGGTCATGCATCAATTATAGCTAGTAACCTTGATATAACTCAAAAACAACTTATTAAAATTATGAGGATGTACTCTAAAAACTTTGATAATATGTACTTAAAAGCTATAGAATATAAAGGTTATATGAGAGGTGGGCTTACTGACTTTCCAGCTCTTAATAAACTAAATCTTGATGTTGATGAAATAATGAATTCCTTTAAAGAAATTTTAAAGGAATTAAGAGAAAATGTCCTTAATAAAAAAGTTCTTAGCATACTTCCTCCTTTATCCTATGATCATATGTTTAGAGAAGAATGTTACTATTTAACAAAACTTTCATTCGTGGCAAATATAAATAAACCTAATTGTAATCCTGCAAAAGAAAGAATAGAATAAAGATAATAAAAAAAGTGGATATTAATCCACTTTTTTTTATTATTTAAATTGGGAGCTTTGACTATGTTGTTGAGTTTGCTGTCCTTGTTGCTGTTGATTTTGTTGTCCTTGTGACTTTTGAGACATATTTTGAGTTATATTATTTAAAGCTTCTGGAATTTTATTTATTAATTGATTCATATTAGTGCTATCATTTATATTCAGCATATTTACATTATCTTTATCAACAACTACAACAGCTTCAGCTGAGATTTTAGCACCTATTCCACCTATTCCAGTACCATTAGATTGACTTGATTGAGATTTTTGAGGCATATCTGCATTACCATATCCTAAAGTTACAGACATTATAGGAACTAAAGTTTTATCCCCTATTGGAAGAGGAGTACCAAGTACTGAATCTGTTTTTACAAAGTTATGAAGATCATCAAATACAGTATCCATATTTTGACTAAATGTTGAATTTTCCATCATTAAATTCCTCCTTATTTTGCACTTAATAACGATTTGTGTGATAAACCTAAAAATTTAAATTTCAATATATTTTTCATTGTGGTAATTAAGTTGATTTCTGTTTCAGCAATAAAATTTACATAATCTGAATCCATAGAAAAACTAGGATTATTATATAACTCTTTTACGTTTATAAAGGCTGAAATAACTTTAACCCAAGCGCAAATTACTCCAGTTAAAGCTGGGTTTTTAAATCCATATGAAGTTCTCAAATTCACATAATCAAACTTTATGTTTTTTATCATATTGAAACTTTCCTTGATATTTCCTTCATTACTAAGATGTTTAGTCATAAATTTTTTATCAAATATATAAAAAGAAATAACAAGTCTATTATCTTCTCTATTGACAATTCCTTTAATAAAAGGATATAGCCAATATAAAACTAAATTGAGATGATTAGTTTCTTGAGAATTAAATGAAAATATTACCTTCATATGATAGACACTTAATAGCAATGTTACTATTAGTATTATTGCTAGGATAATAAGTAATGGTACTAGTATATACATATAATTCTCCTTTCATAATATAGTATAGTTTTTTTTGATTTATTTATTTTATGAAAGTCAAGGTTATATTTGAAGTTACTGTTCAATAAAACATATTAAGTTTTTTTAAATTAAATTTTACATAACAATAACCCTTTTTATTAAATCTAATTTTTTAACATTAATTTATTAAATAACATGTATTTCTAATAACCTGATAGTAAATAATAAACATGTCTTGTTAAATTAAACACTTATGAAGGAGCGATTTTTATGACAAAAATTATGAAAACGATGGATGGAAACCAAGCTGCTGCTGAAGCATCCTATGCTTTTACAGAAGTAACTGCCATTTATCCAATAACACCATCCACACCTATGGCAGAAAGTGTAGAAGAATGGGCTACACATGGTAAAAAGAATATATTTGGTCAACCAGTAAAGGTAGTTGAAATGCAATCAGAAGCTGGAGCTGCTGGTGCAGTTCATGGTTCCTTAGTTGCAGGTGCTTTAACAACTACATATACAGCTTCCCAAGGATTACTTTTAATGATTCCAAATATGTATAAAATAGCAGGAGAATTATTACCTGGAGTATTTCATGTAACTGCTCGTGCTATTGCTACCCATGCATTATCTATTTTCGGTGATCATCAAGATGTAATGGCTGCAAGGCAAACTGGGTTTGCTCTCTTAGCTTCTGCAAGTGTTCAAGAAGTTATGGATTTAACTAATGTAGCTCATTTATCAGCAATTAAAGCTAGAGTACCTTTTTTACACTTTTTTGATGGCTTTAGAACTTCACATGAAATACAAAAAATAGAAGTTATAAATTATGAAGATGTAGCAAAACTTATTGACCATGAAGCATTACAAGAATTTCGAAACAAATGTTTAAATCCAGAGCATCCTTCAGTTAGAGGTACAGCTGAAAACCCTGATATATACTTTCAAAAGAGAGAAGCCTCAAATAAATTTTATGATGCTACTCCAGATATAGTAGAGAATTATATGAGGGAAATTGAAAAAATAACTGGAAGGGCATATCATCCTTTTGATTACTATGGAGATCCTAATGCCGAAAATATAATTGTAGCTATGGGCTCTGTTTGTGATACTATTGAAGAAACAATAGATTATTTAAGAGGAAAAGGTGAAAAAGTAGGAGTTATTAAAGTACGTTTATATAGACCATTTTCTAGTGAATATTTTAATAAAGTACTACCTAAAACTGTTAAAAAAATTGCTGTCTTAGATCGTACAAAAGAACCTGGTTCAGTTGGCGAACCATTATATCTTGATGTTATAAAAGTACTTTATAATAATCCTAATAAGCCTTTAATAGTTGGAGGTAGATATGGGTTAGCGTCTAAAGATACTAGACCTTCCCAAATTTTATCTGTTTTCAATAATCTTAAAGAAAATACTCCAAAAGATAGGTTTACTATTGGAATTGTAGATGATGTTACCAATACATCATTAGCAGAAACAGAACCTATAGAAACTACACCTAAAGGAACTATAAGATGTAAATTCTATGGCTTAGGATCTGATGGAACTGTTGGTGCAAATAAAAGTGCAATTAAAATTATTGGAGATAATACAAATCTTTACTCTCAAGCTTATTTTGCTTATGATAGTAAAAAATCTGGTGGAAGTACTATATCTCATTTAAGATTTGGTAGCAAACCAATTAAATCTCCTTATTTAGTTTATGAAGCTGATTACATTGCTTGTCATAATAAGTCTTTTTTATATAATTTAAATGTTCTAAAAGGCTTAAAGAAAAACGGAACTTTTGTTTTAAATTGTCCTTGGACTGAATCAGAATTAGAAGAGAAACTACCAGCTTCCGTTAAAAGGTATATTGCACAAAATAACATTGAATTTTATACAGTAGATGCTATTAGAATTTCTCAAGCAGTTGGATTAGGTTCTAGAATTAATATGGTAATGCAAGCTGCATTCTTTAAACTAGCTAATATTATACCAATAGAAGAAGCTTTAAACTACTTAAAAAACTCTGTTGAAAAAGTATATGGTAAGAAAGGTCAAAACATAGTAGATGCTAATAAAGCTGCTATTGATAGTGGAGCAAATGCAGCTCATAGAGTTAATGTTCCAAAAGAATGGGCAAATGTACAAGATGAAAATAAAACTGTAAAAGAAATGCCAGACTTTATCAAAAATATTGAAAGGCCTATGGCTAGACATGAGGGTGACGAACTTCCTGTAAGTGCATTTAATGGAATGGAAGATGGTACCTTCCCACTAGGTATAACTGCTTATGAAAAGCGTGGAATAGCAGTAAAAATTCCAGAATGGCAAATTGATAAATGTATTCAATGTAATCAATGTTCTTACATTTGTCCCCATGCAGTAATAAGAGCATACTTATTAAATGATAATGAAAAAGAAAAAGCGCCTGAAACATTTTTAACAAAGAAACCAACTGGTAAAGGTGAAATAGAAAAATTACATTATCGTATTCAAATAAGTCCTCTTGATTGTACTGGTTGTGGTAATTGTGCAGACATATGCCCTGCTCCTGGTAAAGCTTTAATAATGAAAGATGCAGAAGAACAAATACACGAGCAAGCTGAAAATTTTGAATTTGCTATTACTGTTAAACAAAAAGACAATATAATGAGTGTTAATACATTAAAAGGAAGTCAATTTGTAAAACCTTTATTAGAATTCAACGGTGCGTGTCCTGGTTGCGGAGAAACACCTTACATAAAACTATTAACTCAATTATTTGGTGATAGAATGATGATAGCTAATGCCACAGGTTGTTCTTCTATTTGGGGAGCTAGTGCACCAGCTATAGCTTATACTACTAATGAACAAGGGAAAGGACCTTCTTGGGGAAATTCATTATTTGAAGATAATGCTGAATACGGATATGGAATGTTTTTAGCTGTTAAACAAATGAGAGAAAGATTGACTGAATTAATGAATGAATCATTAAATTCTAATATTAATAACGACCTTAAAGATTCATTTAAAGAATGGTTATCTGGAATTGAAGATGCTAATATTTCTAAATCAGCTACTACAAAGATTTTAAATTTATTAAACAAAGAAAATTTAAATGAAAATAAAATTTTAAAAGAAATAATGGATAAAAAAGATTTTCTAATTAAAAAATCTCAATGGCTAATTGGTGGAGATGGCTGGGCTTATGATATAGGATATGGTGGTTTAGACCATGTATTATCATTAGGTAGTGATGTAAATATATTTGTTATGGATACAGAAATATACTCAAATACTGGTGGTCAATCTTCTAAGTCAACTCCTGCTGGAGCAATTGCTAAGCTTGCAGCTGGTGGTAAAAAGGTTAGAAAGAAAGATCTTGGTTTAATGGCAATGACTTATGGTCATGTTTATGTAACTCAAATAGCCATGGGTGCAAACATGAACCAAACTATAAAAGCTATTACAGAAGCTGAAGCTTATAAAGGACCATCTTTAATTATAGCCTATGCTCCTTGTATAAGTCATGGTATTAAATCTGGTATGGGAACTAGTATGAATGAAGAGAAAAAAGCTGTTGAATCTGGCTACTGGCATCTATACAGATATAATCCTTTATTAAAAGTCGAAGGAAAAAATCCTTTTGTATTAGATTCTAAAGAACCTAATTCATCATATAGAGACTTTATTAAGGGTGAAATACGTTATGCTTCACTAGCAACTATATTCCCTGATAAAGCAGAAGAGATGTTCACCTTATCAGAACAATTTGCTAATGATAGATACTTATTGTATAAAAAGCTATCAGAACTTCAAAGTTAACAAACAAAAAGAGATACTTTTTAAAATAAAATTTAAAAAGTATCTCTTTTTTAATTAAGTATAGAATTATTTTTCGTTTGAATCCACATATTCTTTAGCATTAATTACATTTGCCTCACTAGGTATTGTCACCTTAGAAACAGGCTTAGTCTTTTCGATATCAGCCCATGCAGCAGTTTCGTGTTTTTCAATTGGAATTTTCATAAAACTATCTTTAGTCTTTTCATCTTTCACAATATTACCTCCTTTAGATAAAATCTATTTTTTAACATATTATTACATATAAATTTAAATATTAAAAAACCCTAAGATTATTTGTCTTACTTATAGTAGTCTACTTAAAGTCAAAACAAAATCTTAGAGTCCTTTAATATATCTAGGTCAGCATAAGACTTCTAGACAATGAAAAGATAAATAATCTTTTCATATTAGTATATTATCCAATGTATTAGTATCTTATACTAAAATTATAGCTAAAAATATATATTATTAACAAAAATGGCACATCTGTTTTAATACTTAACTTTAAATACTAATATGCTAATACATTTATAAATGCACTAAGATTAACTTAGTGCATTATTTATTATTTTAGATTTTGTTCATAACTTTCAACCATTCTTCTAACCATTTCTCCACCAACACTACCATTTTGTCTTGAAGAAAGGTTTCCTTTGTCTATTTGTTCGTAATTTTGCATCCCGACTTCTGATGCAACCTCATTCTTTAATCTGTTTAATCCTTGTTTTGCTCCTGGCACTAAAGTTCTATTACTTCCGCTATTTGAAGACATATATATCTTCCTCCTTTGTTTATTATTTTCACATTAATATATTAACCCTACTTAACAATTTATAATCTATAAACTTATTAGCAAGATTAGAATTTAAAACTTCCATTGTTTAATTTTACCCATTCTAAATTATATTTTATTATAAAAATTTTTAGGCCTAATATTTTGTTATTAAAGATTTAGATTGTTATTTAAAGGAAACTCCTACTCATTTAATTCGTATGAGTAAGTTCAGATTAACCAAATTGAAATTTGGATTTTCACTTATAGTAATAACATATTAAATGCACTAAGATTAACTTAGTGCATTCATAACATTTATTATTTTAAATTTTGTTCGTAACTTTCAACCATTCTTCTAACCATTTCTCCACCAACACTACCATTTTGTCTTGAAGAAAGGTTTCCTTTGTCTATGTGTTCATAATCTTGCATACCAACTTCTGATGCAACTTCATACTTTAATCTGTTTAATCCTTGTTTTGCTCCTGGTACTAAAGTTCTGTTACTACCCAATTATTTGTTATTTTGTTTTACACTATTATATTAACCACCATTATTAATTATAGTCTATAAACTTATTGGTATTATTAGAATTAAACTCTTAAATTTTATATGTTTTCCATATTAAATATATATAATTTAAAATATAAAAACTTTAAGGTCAGTACACCTTAAAGTTTTTATATTTATTTTAACTTTTATATTATTTAATAGCTAAAATTAAATTTAATATATTGGAGTCTTTATCTAAAATTAATATGGCACATTTATTTTAAATTAATATACTAATTAACTTTAACTATTAATATCAAAAAACATATATAAATGCACCAAGACCAACTTAGTGCATTTACAATTATTTATTATTTTAAATTCTGTTCATAACTTTCAACCATTCTTCTAACCATCTCTCCACCAACACTACCATTTTGTCTTGAAGAAAGGTTTCCTTTGTCTATGTGTTCATAATCTTGCATTCCAACTTCTGATGCAACTTCATACTTTAATCTGTTTAATCCTTGTTTTGCTCCTGGTACTAAAGTTCTGTTACTTCCGTTATTTGAAGACATATCAATCTTCCTCCTTTGTTTATTATTTTCACATTAATATCTTAACCAATAATATAGATGATACTCTATAAAAATATTAGTAAAATTAGAAATGGGCTTTTCATTTGTAAAATTGATACTTATGGATTTTTAAAAAATAAAATTCTTTTCGTCAATGTTACTTTAAATATATTATTTCAAATTTATTTGTTTATAAAAATTTCATATATATTAGGTTTTAAATTCTTTATTTATTCTAGATTCAAAAATTAAAATAATATTTAAAATTAACTTAAATTTATTTAAAAGATTCGGGTTTTTCAATCGTAAACAAATGAGGTTCTTGCAAATAATCTTGAACTCCTCTAAGAGCCTCACCAAACCTTTGATAATGAACAACTTCTCTTTCCCTTAAAAACTTTAATGGTTCTATTACATCAGGATCATCAGCCATTTTTATTAAATATTCATAAGTAGCCCTTGCCTTTTGTTCAGCAGCTAAATCCTCAGTAAGATCTACAATAGGATCTCCTTTCGATTGAATATAAGAAGCCGTAAAAGGGACGCCTGCTGCACTTATTGGATATATTCCTTTACCATGATCTACATAGTAAGCACTCATTCCAGCTGCATCAATTTCTTCACGGCTTGCACCCTTCATTAATTGTCTAACAATCGACCCTACCATTTCTAAATGAGCTAGTTCTTCTGTTCCTATATCATTACAGGTTGCTATAGCTTGAGATGTAATCATTGAAAAACGTTGACTTAAATATCTTAATGAAGCAGCTAGTTCTCCATCCGGTCCTCCATATTGTGTAATAATAATTTTTGCCATTTTAGGATTTGGATTCTTTATTTTTACTGGATATTCTAAAAATTTGTCATATGTCCACATAAATTACATCTCCCCCTTTTCAAGTGTAAAATTAGCCTCTTCTTCCCATGGCCATGGCTCATTTATCCACTCCCAACAAGATGAACTGGATAAATCATTCTGTGTTGACATTCCATAATTCATTTCAAAAGTTTCTTTCAAGCCTTTACAAAGCATTGCATAATTATTATATTTCTTTATAGCTTCTTTATCATTTGGATGAGTGTTAAGATATAAAGCTAAATCTATTCTCATAAATTGTGAGATACTAATTTGTTTCAAAAGCTCCATTTTATCCATCTTTTCTAATTCATCTCTCATAATGCTTCCCCCTCTTCTTAGGTTCTACATTTTCTTCTTTTTTATAAGGACTATATAATTCTGGAAAAGCAGTTCCTTTTTTTAATGCTTCTAATGGTGTGAAAAGGGTACATAAAATTTCATATGGAACATAAGCAGCAGCTAGTCTAACATTCTTTATAGTTGTTTCTTGAGGTATACAACTGCTACCTATAAAATATTGTTGTGTATTTTCTTTACTTTTCATCTGTTTCAATTTTATTCTCCATAAAATATTAATTACATGATATAATATTCGAATTATCCAAAAAGTGACAAATATTTGTATTAATATTTTTTATATCCAAAAAATAGCTAGTAATTTAACGTAATTACTGGCTATTCTCATAAGTTAATAAATTTAAACCATATCTATAAATTATTATTTATGTAAAATTCATTTTTAATATTTTTGCCTATTAATACTAAACTTTTGATTTTCTATTTCTAACTGGTTTATATTCATATTTGCTTTCATCTTCAGGATTAATATACTCGTATCCATTTTGTTCACTTTTTTTTAATCCTAACGAAGCCATTTGTTTTTTAGTTACTCTTAATTTATTACTCATAATATCTCCTTTTCATAAAATTTTATTTTAAATAATTTATTATCTAATAGATAATATTGTAAATAACAAGTTTACTTTATAAGTTATTAAATTTAAAAAACTATGAAATTTTAATATTCATAGCTTTTTAGTTAAAGACATCAATGTATATTAATCTTAATTAAATTTGTGTATTTTTATATAATTAATTTATATGTACTATCACTTTCTTGGATTAGAAAATTCTACTTTTGTTGGATCTGGGGCATTAAAGCTCTTTCCTGGTGTTGATAAATCAAAATAAAGTTTTGAATCTTCTGTAACACCAAAGTCTTTATTTGATCCTGTATCTTTTACTTTATTTAAAGCTTCTCTAAAAAGTGCATTGTGCGCTTCTTCACGATTTAATAAGAAATCAATAGTTTCTTTCACATATTTATCATTAATCTGACGATATAAATATTCATAAACAACTTTTGCTCTTTGTTCAGATGCAATATTAGAAAGTAAATCAGCAACTAAATCTCCTGTTACTGTAACATAGTCTGCAGTCCAAGGAGCTCCAGATGAATTTATTAGAACTGGAGACAAACCCGCAAGCACATGTGTTTGAATTTCTCCAGCTTCGACAGCTTTATAGTCAACATCATGACCATTTAATAGATGTATAGTTTGAGAAACCATCTCCATATGACTTAATTCTTCTGCTGCTATATCTAAAAATAAATCTTTTATTTGTTGATCTTTAATTCTAAAACTTTGAGATAGATATTGCAATGCAGCTTTTAATTCACCATTACCCCCTCCTACTTGTTCTTGCATAAGAACCGCATACTGAGGATTTGGCTTTTCTACTTTTACTTCTTGTAATAATTGCTTTTCATGTTTAAACAAATGTACATCCCTCCTAAGATTTATTACTTAATTAGTTTTTCTTTAAATAAATTAAATATGTTAATAAATAAATTCATGTAATAACATATAAAACCATATACAAATTTAACTAATATAATAAGTTATTATTTTCAAAGTAAATTATATTAATTAAATTGTATTAATAATGAATTTTTAGTTAAACAAATGGGCATTATAAATATATACCATATATTTATAAAATACATCTTTATTATAGTGTACAAGAAATAAAACACCATTTTACTTCCTAAAAATATATTTATATTTAGATGTATTTAAGTAAAGCCAACTGTGAAAAATATTTTAATATATATTTACAGTTGGCTTTTATTTAATTACTACATTTCAACCATATTTCTACATTCAGTTGCACATTCTCTACAAGTGTTCGCACAGTCTTTACAATGTTCGTTGCTAAACATTTCACATTCAGTTGCACATTTCTCACATATTGTAGCACATACATTACAGATTTCTTTTATGTTTCCACTTCCTCTTGACATAAGACATGCCGCTGTAGAACAAATCTCTGCACAATCTTGTAGTGTCTTAATACAATTTTTCCTTGACTTTACGTCTGGTTCTTGTAAACACATATCAAAGCATTCTTGACATATTTGAGTACATTTACCACATACATCTATACACGCCTGATGAGGATTTCCTCCTTGTATAAGAGATTCTGCTATCCTATTCATTGTTGCCATCATAATTATTTCCTCCTCAAATTTTTTTTATATTACAAGGATTATTTTTTCCGTTATATCTTCAATTATTCTTAATAATCAATGTATTTATGTTAACGTTACATTTGATTTTTACATATATAAGCAACTTTCTTAGTATTTACAATTTTATAAATATTAACATTTAAGTTAGATGAATAAACTTTGTATTAATAAATTCCATAAATAAAAATACTCAGACTATTTCAATCAACTTATATATTATGTTAATAAGTTCATTTATTTAAAACTTTTTTATCTTCATATAATCCACATATTTATTTTATATAATTTAAACATATCGTTATATAAGTTGATATTATATAAACTTCATTATTCTATATAAATTCCTTAAATGAAAGTTTAAAATAAGCTCTTAACATAACTTTTATCAATCAAAAGATTAACATTCTATATGTTTATATCTATATACATTTGATTAGGAGGATTTTTATGAATATTAAATGTGAAAAAATTAAAGTATATGAGATGACCTGTACATCTTGTGAAAGTCGAATTGAAAAAGCTATTAAGAAATTAAATGGTATAGTAAATGTAAAAGCTAATTATAGTACAGAATCTATTGTCGTAGAATATAATGCTACTTTATGTAGTATAAGTGAAATTAAATCTGCAATAAAAAAGGCTGGCTATGATACTGAACATTCAAATAATTTTGGCTTTTTTGGCATCTTTATTCTTACAGCTATTATTGTTTTGCTTGGTTTTAATACTAATGGCTTTAATATGGATTCTAAACTTGCTAATGCTTCATACATCATGCTTTTTACTGTTGGTGTTTTCACTTCTATACATTGTGTAGGAATGTGTGGAGGCATTATGCTTTCTCAAAGTATAACTATAACTAATAAGAAACAGGGAAAGTTTGAAGCCATTATTCCAACATTATTATATAATATAGGCAGAGTTATCTCTTATACTATGTTAGGCGGAATAATAGGTGCACTTGGTTCAGTATTCTCTCTTTCAATTACTACTAAATCAATAATGCAAATACTTGCTGGTGCATTTATGATTATGATGGGCTTTAATATGGCAGGCTTTAGTATTTTTAGATGGTTCAATATAAAATTACCTCATGTATCATGTAAAGTTAAGAATAAATCTAGCTCTCCATTTATAGTTGGACTTTTAAATGGACTTATGCCTTGTGGACCACTTCAAACAATGCAGTTATTTGCACTTGGAACAGGCAGTGCTCTAAAAGGTGCCTTAGCAATGTTTGTTTTTTCACTTGGAACAGTTCCTCTTATGCTTACTTTTGGTGCATTATCTGGACTTTTAAGCAAAAGATATACTAAAAAAATCCTTAAACTTAGTGGTGTTCTAATTATAGTTCTTGGTCTTATTATGGGAAATAGAGGATTTGCTTTAGCTGGTATAAATATTAATCCTTTAACAGCACTTTCTAATGGATCTAAAACTTTATTAAATGGAAAAACAAGCGATTCTTCTAATTCAAATGTTTCTAAGGCTACTATAAAGAATGGTGTTCAGGTTATAAATATGACTGCTGATAATAACGGTTATACACCTAATGCATTTTACGTTCAAAAAGGCATCCCTGTTAAATGGATAATTGATGGAAAACAACTTAACTCTTGTAATAATAGTATTGTAGTACAAGCCCTAAATAAACAACAAAAATTAAAAAATGGTGAAAATATTATTGAATTTACTCCAGGAGACAAGGATATAAACTTTAGCTGTTGGATGGGAATGATACAAGGCGTAATAAAAGTTGTAGATAAACTTGATACAGTAGATACATCAAAATCTGATTCTTCTCTACCACCAGCAAGTACAGGTCCAAGTTGCTGTGCGACTCCTGTTGCTGATAGTTCTAGTGCTGTAGCTTCTAGCAAACCTAGCATATACGGCAGTGATCTAACAAAAGTTCCAACAAAAAAATTAATTCATAAAGCTTTAGTATCAGAAAAATATCAAAATGCCAAATTTAAAGGCACTGGCTATGAACTTGAGCCGTTAATAGTTGTTACTGGAAACAGCTCAAACACAAAATTAACCTTTGATTTAAGTGCTTTTGATAATGCAGAAGGTGAATATTTAATTTTAGATTTAGATACTAAAAACACTATTAGCTCTTTTACTGCAAAAAAAGGTATAAATGAAGTAGAGTTTAGTCCTAAAAAGGCTGGTGGATATACAATTGTTAAAGACAATTATGTATTAGGAATAATTGAAGTTGTTGATGATTTAAAGACTACTGATTTAGAGAAAACACGTTCAAAATATTTTTCACCTTTTTAATATAAAAAATAAATTACTGATGATAATAAACTATCTTCTATTTAAATATTCAAATTTAATATTTAACAGTATAGAACACAGATATCTTTACATATATTGTATCTGTGTTTTTTCTCATAAACTTTATTTGCTGTTTCAACTTTAAATCCTGTTTGAATAGATTTAATTTACTTGGACACACTAATTTCATAATAATACGTTTATCTTATGTTACAAGATATCTTGTAAGGAGGTTATTTTAATGAAAAAAAGCACAGCTGCCTTTATAGGTGGTTTAATTGGTGGTTTTATAAAACTATTAATAGATCAAGTGACATTTGGTGCTCATACTTCTAACGTTGATACAGTAGGTACATTTTCTGGTTTTCTATTTGGAAGAGGTACTGACGTATTAACTTGGATTGTTTATATTATTGGTGTTGGTGTAATTAGCTTAATTATATCCCTCTTAGTATCTACTGAATTTATAAAAAATTATTTTTATTCTGGTCTAATTATAGGTGTAACTTGGTGGGGAGTAATGAATATTATTTTTTCTATTTCAGGAATAACTACTCCTACATGGTCAATGGGAATAGGCAGTTTTATAATAAATTTAATTTCACATCTAGTACTTGGCATAGTATTAACTCAAACCATTTCCACATTACATAAGATGGAAGTGTCTTGAAATGATTTTTTAAGACACTTTCTTTTTTTAATAATGCTACATTAGATTTTTCTTTCTTGATTTTGTATTCACTTTATTTATACGATAGCCAAAGCTTAATAATATATATTTAGATTGAACATATCTAAAATGAAACAATATAATATAATAAATAATTAATTTGAGGAATATATTTATGTACTCATTATTTCCATGTTATAAACCTACTACAAATATTGTTATAGATACTGCTAATACAACACGTATACTAGGTGAAACTCCATTCAAATTTAACAATTATGTTACCAAATTACTATATCCTACACCAAAAGTAGGTTGGAGACCTAATGCTGTTATACTTGTTCCTTTAACTTCTTATCATTACGGATTACTTGCATCACCAGTAATACACTTTCCAATAAATGCACCATTAATTTTTACAAATAAAGATTACCTTTTACAAGAAAACTTTGATGAAATTATTAGATTATCCCCAACAGGTAAAAATGTACCTGCTCAAGTACTTATAGTTGGACCAATATCTACAGTAATTGAGGTTCAACTATTAAATTCAGGATTGTCAGTTACTCGAATTACTGGAAATGATCCTATTATTGCTGCTACTGAAGCAATGGAATTTAGATATTCTATTCCATCAGCTTCTATGGAAGGTAACAAAAATCTAATGATAGTTTCTGCAGAAAATTTTAAAGAGGCTATTCCTGCAGCTTATTTTTCTGCCCATATGGGAGTACCTATACTTTTTACTTATAAAAACAAATTGCCGGAGGCTACAAAACAAAAGTTAATTAAATATAATGATAAAAATGTATTTATTATTGGTAGTGAACTTATAATTTCAAATGAAGTTTTAAATGAAATAAAAGATATTGTAAAAGGCTATGTAGATAGAATAGATGGAAACACACCTTATGATGTTGCAGTGAATTTTTCAAAATACTATTCGGATGAAGGAATGTTTGGCTGGAATATTAATGAAAAAAATGGCTGGGCATTTTGCTTTGGAAATCCTGATAATTGGGTCTATAATCTATCTTCTTGCATATTTGCACATATTGGTAAGCATTCTCCTCTTTTATATGTAGAAGGCGCAAAAATACCTAGAGTAACAAATGATTATATATTAACATTAAAGCCACCTCAAAAAGAGCCGCCTAAACCTCCATTTATGCATGGATATATACTTGGAAATTATTATCAAATACCTGAAGAGATGCAATTTTATATTGAGCAATTAATAACTGTATAACAATAATTTAAAGAATATTATATTAAATATAAAAAGGTATGGAGATAATAAATTACTCTAATACCTCCATACTTTTCATATCTTTATATAGCTTCTATATTTATAACATCATAACCTACATCATCAATAGCGAACTTTATATCTTCATCCTTTATATCTTTAGTGGCTTCAATTATAGCTGATTTAGAAGCTAAATCCACCTCTACATTTGTAACACCATTAAGTTCTATTAGTGCTTCTTTAACATGATTTACACAGTGTCCACAACTCATACCTTCAATTAATATTTTCTTTTTCATTTTTATTCCTCCTAAAATTTTATATTTATTTAATTGGTTTAAAGCTTTTTAATCTTAATGCATTTAATAAAACTGATACCGAACTAAAACTCATAGCTGCCGCTGCAATTATTGGATTTAGAAGTGGGCCTCCCAAAATATAAAGAATCCCCATAGCAATTGGAATACCTAATGTATTATAACCAAATGCCCAAAATAAATTTTCTTTTATGTTTGTGATAGTCTTCTTACTTAACTCAATTGCAGTTGCTACATCCATTAAATCACTTCTCATAAGAACTATATCAGCTGACTCCATAGCAACATCTGTACCTGACCCTATAGCAATTCCAATATCAGCTTGCGCTAAAGCTGGAGCATCATTTATCCCATCCCCAACCATCGCTACCTTTTTGCCTTCTGCTTGAATCTTTTTAACCTCATTTGCTTTATCTTGTGGAAGAACTTCAGCTAAAATTCTATCTATTCCTACTTGACTAGCTATTGCCTCAGCTGTTCTCTTGTTATCTCCTGTAATCATTACTACTTCTATGCCCATTTGATGAAGTTTTTCTATTGCTTTTCTACTATTTTCTTTAACAGTATCTGCAACTGCTATAATTCCTGCAATCTTTTCATTTATGGCTATATACATAGGTGTTTTACCTTCACCTGATAATTTATTTGAAGTTTCTTCTAATCTTTGTAAATGTATATTATTTTCATCCATAAGCTTTTTATTTCCAAGTAAGATTTTTTTACCGTCTATTTCAACTTCAATACCATGACCTGGAATAGCATTGAATATATTAACTTTCTTAAATTCTAATCCTTTTTCTTTTGCCCCTTTTACTATTGCTTCCCCAAGTGGATGTTCAGAACCTTTTTCTGCAGATGCGGCAAGACTTAATAAATCATTTTCTGTTATAACATCTGTAACAACTATATCAGTAATCTTAGGCTTACCTTCAGTTATAGTTCCCGTTTTATCAAATACAATAGTCTTTATCTTATGAGCTGTTTCTAATGCAACTCCACTTTTTATTAAGACACCATATTCAGCTCCTTTTCCAGTTCCAACCATTATAGCTGTTGGTGTTGCTAAGCCTAATGCACAAGGACATGCAATTACCAAAACAGATATAAATATAGTTAAAGAAAATGTTACTGTTTCTCCAGATATATACCATGCAAAGCCTGATATAATAGCAATTCCTATAACTACAGGTACGAAATAGCCTGAAATTATATCAGCTAATTTGGCTATAGGCGCTTTAGAACCTTGGGCCTCTTCTACTAGTTTGATAATTTGTGCTAAAGCTGTATCTTTGCCAACTTTTGTTGCTTTATATTTTATTGAACCATTCTTATTTATACTAGCGCCTATTATTTTATTGCCTATAGTTTTTTCTACAGGTATACTTTCTCCTGTAAGCATAGACTCATCTACAGATGTCATTCCTTCAATAACTTCTCCATCTACAGGCATCTTTTCACCTGGTTTAACTAAAATTATGTCACCTACTTCAACATCTTCTATAGAAATCTCTATTTCTTTACCATCTTTTATTATTATTGCAGTCTTAGGGGCAAGTCCCATTAATTTTTTAATAGCTTCTGATGTCTTCCCTTTTGTAACTGATTCTAGATATTTACCAAGAGTTATAAGAGTTATAATAACTGCTGCTGATTCAAAGTATAAATCATAAGCATAATGTACGTTACCTCCAAAAATCTGTACTATAGCAAATATTCCATATAAGAATGCTGCTGAAGTTCCCATTGCAATTAGAGAATCCATATTAGGATTTCTTTTTATTAATGACTTAAAACCCATTCTAAAAAATCTGTTACCCGCAATCATAACTGGAATTACTAAAGCTAATTGTACTATAGCAAATACCCTAGGACTACTCATAGGATCAATAAAACTTGGAAGACTATATCCAAATTTTTCTCCTACCATATGTCCCATAGAGATAATTAGTAGCGGTATAGTAAATATTAAGGAAATAACAAATTTTTTCCACAATAGTTTAATCTCTTTTTCTTTCTTTTTTTTATCTTCGTCTATAGTAATAACTTTTTCCTCAAATGCTTTATATCCAGCCTTTTCTACAGCCTTTTTTATATCAGAAATTCTAAGCTTTGAAGGTTCGTAACTTATACTTAATTTTTCTGTTGCAAAATTAACATTTGATTCTATAACTCCATCTAATTTTTTTGTTACTCTCTCAACAGCTTTAGCACAAGCTGCGCAAGTCATACCTTCTATTTTTAACACATTTTCTTTAGATTCAATAATAGCCTTGTATCCTGCTTTTTCTATTGCTACTTGAATATCTGATATGGCTACTTTTGATTCATCAAAACTTACATTAAGTTTTTCCGTAGCAAAGTTTACATTTGCTTCAGAAACTCCTTGAATCTTTTTAGATACTCTCTCAACAGCCTTTGCACAAGCTGCACAGGTCATACCTTCTATTTTTAATGACTTAATTGTCATATATTTGCCCTCCTTGTATGTATCAATTACAAGATTGTTACATATTTCAAAAACTTACTTATTTATTATTTTAGATAAAAGATCTATAATTTCATCTATTTTTTCATCACCATTATCCATTTTAACTGCATCCTTAACACAATGATGCATATGCTGTTTTAAAATTAACATGTTCGCCTTTTTCAAAAGAGCTTGAGCTGCAATTATTTGATTAGATATATCAACACAGTATCTCCCATCTTCAATCATCTTTATAATACCTTCAATTTGTCCCTTTGAAGTTTTTAATGATTGTACCGCTTTTTTTCTTTCCTCGTTCATATTACGCCTCCTTTACCCCCCCTCCATAGGGGGGTGTTATTAGTATAATATATATATATAATAATTTCAAGTGGATTTTTACTTTTTTATATTATCTATTTTTATTATTTAATCTATATCTTTTTCATCACCATATTATCTTTACTTGTTTTTCAAAGCATTCAACTACTATCTTCAAGTCTATTAGTAGTAAACCACTCCTTTACAAATACTTTGGACTTAAATACAAACTTCTCTTCTTTGTAAATTTCAAAGAGCTTTTACCTTATACAAATAATTGCATGTCTGAATTTAATGCATTTTTTAAATAATCTGTAGCGGTTATAATTTCAAGTTCTGGAATAAACTCTTCTTTTTTAAATCCCATAACTTCTACAGACATTTTGCATCCATAAAATTTAACTCCTTTTTTTCTTGCACCTTTTAAAAAATCTATAAGCTTTGGGGCTTCCGCATTTTCCATCATCTTCTCAAGCATTGATTTACCTATATTAGCCATATTCATTTTTGATAAAGGGAGTTCTTCTGGTCCCTTTGGAGTTATTGAACTAAACATTTTTTCATATGCTGTTTTATCTTCTAATGTCATTTTTTCTGGATTTCTTAAAATGAATAACCCCCAAAAAGCACAAAATATAGTTACCTCAACATCCAGTTCTCTTGCTGCATTTGCAATAGTTAATGCAGCTAATGCCTTATCATATTCTCCACTAAAAAGAAGTAAATTTAATCTTTTTCCTTTTACACTGCTATCACTCAACCTAATCACCTCTAAAGTTTATTTTATACAAAAACTAATTACATTATGTAGCTTAAGTTCTATTTATAATTTTATACTACATTTCGTGTAATAAATTAAAATAAAGAAATATTTAAATTGGTCATAGCAATTATATTAAGAAAAAATCAAAATCTATAAATAAACAATTTATACAAGAATATTATAAATTACCCTTGTACCAAATAAAATATAATTGTAGATATAAGTATCAAAACAATTAAATAAAATATTAAATTACTTAATTTTATTTCATCCTCTCTAAAGATATCGACCTTTTCTTTACTTTTACTAAAAATTAGTTTATAAGCAATCAATCCAATAATGATTAAACCTAGACTTAATAAATGTGAAATTGAAAATGGTCCCCCTATACCAGGATTTATTCTAAAAAACTCAACTATCCCTCTTATTATTGAGAATGCAATTAAGTAGATAAGAAATAATTCTCCTTGAAATTTCTTCTTATAGCTCCTTTTCCATAGGATTATAAATAATATATAATCTAAAATAAACTCATACACCTGTGCAGGATGTAGTACTTGTCCATTGTAATTAATTCCCCATATCATTACATTTGTCATAGGTTTGCCAAACACATCACAACCTACTCTACCAATTCCCTGAGCTAATGGCAAAGCCATAGCTATTATATCTGCAAGTTTAAGGAAAGATATTTTACTCTTACTACAATAAATATATCCTACTAAAATAGCTGAAAAAATACCTCCATGTATTGATAATCCTCCTTCATTTATCTTAATAATCTCGGAAGGGTTATTAAGATAAAATGTTAAATTATAAAATAATATATAAAATAATCTAGCTCCTATAACTCCTGATATAACTACAATTATTACTAGGTTAAGAATAATATCTTCACTAATACCAACTTTTTCACCTTGTTTTATTGCAAATAAAGTTCCCATAATTATAGCTACTGCAATCATAATTCCAAAAAAGTATATATGAATTGGTCCAATACTAAAAAGTTCCTTCATTTTAAATCTGCCCTTCCTTAATCTTTATTAAAACAAATCTTAAATCTAGTTCCTACGCCTTCTTCGCTTTCTACATCTATAGTAGCTGAATGAATTAACAATATATTTTTAACAATAGTTAATCCTATTCCGCTTCCTTCAATTTCATTTCTACTTTTATCTCCCCTGTAAAGTCTTTCAAATACAAAAGGTAAATCTTCTTTCTTTATTCCTATACCATTATCTAGAACCTCTACTATAATATTTTTATTACTTGATCTTATACTTACTAGAATTTCGCCATTACTCTTGGTAAATTTAAATGCATTTGATAATAGATTTATAAATACTTGCTTTAATTTATCTTTATCAGCATTTATCTTATAATCTTTATTAGATTGTTTAGTACACTTAAGAGTTATATTTTTATTTTCAGCTATCATATAAAAATCTTCACATATACCTTGTATTAATTCATCTAAATATAAGACTTCAAAATTGAGTTTTATACTTTCTGACTCAAATTCCTTTAATGCATTTAGATTATTTAATAGCCTTCCAAATCTAATTACCTCTTCATTTAAAGAAATTAATCTATCTGTTGAAACTTCAAAAACTCCATCTATCATAGCCTCTAAATTATTTTGAAGCACATTTAAAGGAGTTCTTATTTCATGTGATATATCAGATACTAATCTCTTTCTAAGCATATCCTGATGCTTTAATTTTTCAGATAATACATTAACACTCATTCTTAAATCTTCTAATTCTTCAATATTACTTTTTTTATCTAATTTAGTCCCTAATTTTCCTCTTGATATCTTTACTGACATATTAGCAATTTCTTTAATAGGAACTGAAAATTGCTTTGAAAAATAAAGACTTATAAAAATAACAATAATTAAAGTTAATCCTCCACTTAAAATTATACTTTTATTTATTGAATCCTTAAAATTTATATCATCTTCTGATAACAGTACAGATGAGTACTGCCCAATATCTACGTATCCAACTACCTTACTATTAATTTTTATTTCAAAAACTTTGGAGGTATAGACTCCTTTATCCTTTACTAACATCATATCTAAATGTGTTTTGTTTTGAATATCCTTTGAATCCATTCCCCATATAAGATTTTTATTCTTATCAAGTAATGTTAAGCAATAGTTTCCCATATAAGCCTCATGCATTAATTCAATACCTGAATTCTTATTCCACTTTCCATCTCTTTTATAAACTTCTACAAAATAATCTACAATTCTTTCATATCTTTTATTTTGGATATCTATCATATATTCATTAAACTTTTTGCTTATTGTTACATTTACAAACATTGTTATTAATAATATTGATAAAACAGAACATACAACAAACAAGAAACTTAACTTTTTTCTAATAGTTTGCATTTAAATCTCACCACCAAACTTATATCCTGCCTTTGTCACTGTTATAATATACTTAGGATTTTTAGTGTCTTTCTCTATTTTTTTACGTATATTTTTTATATGAACATCAATAGTTCTATCATATCCATCAAAGTCCATACCAAGCACTTCATCTATAAGCTTTTCTCTTGAGAACACGTTTCCTTTATTTTTTACTAAAAAATATAATATATTAAATTCATTCGGGGTAAATGAAATCTCTTCACCTTTTAATTTTACAAGCCTTTTATTATAATCAATCACTAAATTACCATCATCAAAATATAAATTTGACTCATCATTTTTAGCTAATACCCTTCTAAATAATGCATTAACTCTTGCAACCAACTCTCTCGGACTAAATGGTTTTACTAAATATTCATCAGCTCCAATATTTAATCCTTCTATTTTTTCATCTAATGTACCTTTCGCAGTAAGGATGAATATATGTACATCAGACTTTTCTCTTATTATTTTGCATACTTCCTCTCCTGTTATATCTGGAAGCATTAAATCAAGAATTATTAATTTAAACTCAATTGTTTTAATAATCTCAATCCCTTTTAATCCTCTAGTAGTGCAGTAAATCTTATAGCCCTCTTTTTCTAAATATGCCTTCAATACTTCTGACACCTTATCTTCATCTTCAATTATTAAAATATTATGCACCTTCTCCCCTCCTTTCTTATAAATTCTAACTAATTATATTTTTGTATATAATGTATAGTTTGTATAATATCCTAAATATATATGTTGCAATCAAAATTCTATATTTAATTAAATATCCAAAAAAAAGTAGCTTAAAAATAATTTCAAAATTAGATTATAGAAAACATATTACAATATATATTTTTTAAAATAATAAACCAGATTACAAAATACTTTTTATAATCTGATTTGTATAGCTTGCATTATTTAGTGATTTTTGTAAATTTAGTCATTGTATTTACTTTCACAACAGCTACTCTTTTTATTATTTCTAATCATCATTGTAACCATTAAAAACATCATTACTGGACATAAAAATGGTAATATTTTTGCTATTGTTGCTCCAGCACTAGGATTCAGTTTTGTTATAAGGGGTAAAAATCCTATAATGACCATAGGAAATCCACAGCAAAGAATCATATGTAAAATATGTTTTAATCCACTATGTTTGTTATTTACTTTAGTTTTATGGTAATCCATATTTGTTCCTCCAACATTATCAAATTTAAAAATAATTATTTTTAACTATATTCTATACTATTTATATAAAGATTTTATGAAGAGTTATTATACTTAATTATTTTAAAAATTCAATAATACATATCCTAGAATAATTAAAAAATTAGCCATTAAATATTTTATATCCTCTTATTTTAGTACTTTTTTTCTCTTATATTGATATTATTATTTGTTCCTTACCCTGTGAAATAATACTTTATATTGATTCATGTTTGTTAAATAATAAAGAGCAAAATATATCAGTATTAAGAAAAATCCAAAAGAGATTGTAAATTCTATAGCATAATTTTTGGAACTTCCAAAAATACTATTAATTACTGTTGTTGGTTTAACCACTATATCCCAACTATTCCAACGTACAAATCTTCCTAAATATATTCCAAAGCTACTAAGGAACATAATAAACACTACAAAAAGCCATCCAATACATTTATTAAATTTATCTATAAGTAACATTTGTATCATATATAAAGAAATAAATCCAAGTAAAAAACCTGTTAAAATAAATAATGCAATCATTATAAAATCATACCATAGAATAAAATTCATACTATAACCTAGATTCCTAAAATAATATTCTATTCCACTTAAATGAATAAAATCTGTTACTATATATGGCGAATTAGGATAAAAAACAACCCAAACAACACCTAAAATTAATAAGTAAATCTTTCTAAATATATTTTGTTTGTAAAATGCATAAGTATATCCTATTATTATTGAAAAAATTAAAGGAATCCATGCAAGAAATAGATTCCAAATCAAAAATTTATACCCTATGCTACCAAATATAATCTTTCTGAAAAGTAGCATTACACATCCTGAAAATGATAAAAATAAATAAATTCCTATAATTTCAAAAATGTGCCTATATGCTTTTTCGCTTTTGGATAAATTCATATTATTTACCTCCGTTAGTTTTTTAAATAAATTATTTATATTAAATTTAAAAATTTTAATAATATCACTAGAATCATATATACAATTAAAAATATACATTTATATTAATAACTTATCCTCCATTGTCCTAGTTTTGTAATTTTTGTATTCATATAATATAAGTTACTGTTTGTAAGTAACCATTAAATTATTCCATTAAAATAGAAGTAAAAAGAGTATAAAATTTATTATTATACTTTTGATTTTGTTTATAATATTCTAATGTACTGGTATCGTTAGTTATGTGACTATAAAATTTTCACATATAGCCATATATTAATTAAAGGAAGCACCAAATGAAGTGCTTCCTTTAATTAATTTTTATATTTATAATTTATTTAACTTTTTTTCTTTTTTAAAATTTTTTGTTTTTGAAGTACCTGCTTTTTTTACATCATTAGTTTTAACAGTATCTTTTATCTTTGCTGCTATTTGATCATTTGTAAGTCCAGTAGTATCGATCCCAAGTTTAGCTGCTCTTGCTTGTAATTCTGCAGTTTGTTTTGCTAATCCATTAGCTTTAATTGCATCTTTTATTTTTGACTCAACTTTTGCTTTATAATTATCCACTTTGTTAGTGTTTTTATCTAGAGCAAAAGCTTGTACAGAACATCCTGTAGATATTGCTAATCCTATTCCTATTGTTAATAATTTTTTCTTTATCATACTTATCTACTCCTTCGTAAATAGTTTTTTTAATTTTTATGTTCTTAATATAACTTATTATCTATGTAAAAATCTCCGCAAAATTGTGGCAAGTAATTTAAGTAAAATAAAAGAATAATGAATTATAAAACTTAAATAAGTTGAAAAATTATATATTTATTACTAAAATTTTTAAAATTTAAATATAAAAACAAATTAACGAATTATATTATATAATCCGTTAATAATTTTAATTTACTATTTACCTCAACAAATTTATTAATAAAATTAATATGTTAAAATTAATAATTTGTTATTTACAAAAGATGGTTCATAACCATGTTTCCATAAAGTAACATATGCTTCAAATGGATTGTTCATATCATGTTTCTCAGCTAATGGCCACATGATATATCTTGCTACATTATAATCACAAGCAATATGGTATAAAGGTTCAGCAAAAAATGTGAGTGGATTTTTAGAAATTTCTGATTTCAAGTCTATAAACCAATCTCCCTTTAAGTCATATAACTCACACTCTAATATATCATCATAATCGTATTTTTCGTCAAATTCATTTCTACTAATTATATTAATTTCAAGATTATCATAATTAATAAGACTTGTCTCATCTAAGTCTCCCAAAATATCATTAATAGATTCTGCATATTTAAGCGCAATCTTTTGTAATTCTATATTAGATATTGTCTTATCTTGTTTAGGAATAAAATAACCAGATATTGATCCATCATCATTCTCATAGTTATCTGCAGTTACATCATAAATCATTTTCAATTTATTATACATTTCATTTCCATGTGGAAATGGAGAAAAAAATTCTTCTAACTTTTTATATTTATTAGGTCTAAAATAGTGAAGAAAAAATGTTGGTATTGGTTCATCTCCATACATGTCAATGCTTTCTTGTTCTAAAAACATTTCTTTTAAATCTAAATTTTCTTCTAATATTTTTTTCCACTCAATTGGTATTTTCATAACATTCCTCCTTAAGCTAGTTTTATTAAACTTTATTATCATAAACAAATTATAACATATTCTCCAATTAACATATTGTTTAATTTTTAAAGAAATTGTCTTAATTATAATGTGCAAATTTAAAATAAATAACAAAAAAAGAAGACTGTATTAAAATCACTCTAACACAGGCTCTTACACTATATTCTTAAACGAATTCTTTATCCTATAATTATATTAGGATCTATTTTTTGTATATCATTATAAAATTTAAACATTAAACCTGCAGTAGTGGCTTGAGCCATTGTCAGAACCATTGAAGTAATTAGCTTAAACCTAACATGCTTATTTTTTACATTCAGATGCTTTCTATATATATTAATTGCCTCTTTACTATTAAAATCAATATAATAGTTTAAGGAATCAAGATATATTCCACCTTCTTTTACTTTAAACTCATCATAAAGAGTATGAGTTCTAATCACCCAATTTTCATAACTTTTATGATCTTTTAATAAGTGAACATTAGCATGCTGTGGAACTGTCAAATCTTGAATCAAATGACAAGCCGCACCTAAATAGAACATCGCATTTTTAATATCACCATGTAAATATTCATTTAATGCTTGGGTGTAATACTTTATGCATTCTTTTTTTGCATCACTACTTCCATATAACCCTTTGTTATTGTAAGGGTTATAAAAATGATTACTACTTTTCAAATCCTGATCAGCCCAAACTACACCTTCATTTATATCATTTATATATGAATTCATAAGGCTATAAGCTTCTATATACCCATCATTTTTTAATATTATTAAAGATTGATTATTTATAAATTTATGTACCTTACATTCAGCTTTCATTATTCTCTTTTTTATAGGATTTACAGCTTTTAGTGCACTTTTAAATGCATATGAATAAGATTTTTCTATAATGCTCATAATTACCATCCCTATCAATATCTTTATATTCTAAATTATTATAAACATAAATGTAAATATTATTCATAGAATATATAAGTTTATTTTAGCTTTAATAATTTCATTGACTTATGTGCACTTCCATATGCATTAATAATATCATCATTTGTAAGACCTGCCTCCTCTGCAATATTATATGCTTCACCAAAACACCCTACATCATTAGATTTATGTGCGTCACTTCCTAGTGAAAATTTAACACCTAAGTTCTTTAACCTTTTTATTGTGTCAATATCCATATTTTTATGAGATCTGTTAATTTCAAAAGCAGTATTTCTACAAACTGCCACCTTTCCAACTTCAATAATATCTGGATTAACATGCTCTACTGGATGATTTAATATAGTGATATCATATCTTTTTATAGCATTAATTACAGCTTCTGTATAGTTTTTCTTTATAAATGAAGTACTTAAAGTTCCACGATGATATCCAGCACAAATTATATCTAGGTATTCTATTATTTCATCATTAACATCTATATCTCCATTTTTACTAATTATATTACATTCTACACCAAGAAGAATCTTAAAATTATTCTCCTTTAATACTAAAGTATTATTAAGATCATCAATTAATTTACGTATTTCTCTATATTGATACGATTTCATTCCAAAAGCAATATGTCTATACCCGTGATCTGTTATAGCAATTTCTTTTAATCCTTTTTGTATTCCAGCTACAGCATTTGATTCAATGCTTCCTTTGGCATGATCACCAAAAACAATATTGAATAATGGAATATGTCCCTTACCTAGATTAGTATGAGTATGATAATCTGCAATAATATTAAAACCCATTTTATCGCCTCCATATCCTATTGTCTTTAAATTGTCCCTCTAGTTATCAAGCTTATCTATTAAGTTGAAAAAATTCTTTATAAATATTCTTAATTGAAACTTTTTATTATGAGTGTATTACAAATAATAGTCTTGACATTACTTTTCTTTATTATTTAATATTTTTATATATAAAGTTAAATCTCACTAATAATGTAATCCTTTTTTAATAATATACTCAAAACAATCAGGCTTTACTTAATATTTATTCTATAATTTCTTTTTTTAAAATCTTATTATACCCTGATACACATATGTCAAAGTCCATTTCTTTATACTTTTTCATAGTATTAATATAGACATTTTTTTACAATATGCATTTAGAATAATTTTCCTAATATTATCTCCAACTAAAAGTACATTATCTTCTTCATCTAAAACACTTATTAAATCTATTGTATGTCCTGGTATGTGAAATAATTTAATTTTATCCTCTGAAAAATATAGTTCATTTTCAAAAACAAAGTCAGGCAAATACATTTCAACCTCACAACAACAATAATTATAATACTTTTACATATGTAAACTAAAATTCCTTATTAATATTTAATTTAATGTAATATAAATTAAATTTTGTTTTATAAACTAATAATTATAAAAGTTATTATAAAATTTTATAAAAATTTGAAATTATAATTTACATAAATAAATTTTCTTCGTCATTATATTAGTGTATAGAAAATCATCCGGAAGATTCTATAATATTAAATTAAATTAGGAGGAAAAATAATGGGACGCTCAAATTCAATTAATAATTTAGCTAATCAAAATCAAGAATTTAATAATTATATGTCTCAATGTACAACAAATTTAAAAAATAGGACAAAGTCTGAAACTGATGAATTTTTAAGCAAGGTAGATGAATTTTATTCTTGCAACAAATGGGATAAAAAACCTTTAGGGGATGGAGAACATTATGATTATTGTCAAAAAAGTGAATTTTCACTAGATGGAGTTACTGAAACCATAAAAGGTATAGCAAAAGCTGTATTTGGAGGAGATTCTAGTCCAAAAGGAACAACTATTCAAAAAACTGAAGAAGTTGCAAAAGCTATTTTAAGTATCGCAGATTTTCAATTATTAGCATTAAACGCAGCTACAGCATTCATAACAAATATTATGGATGCATTTAGAAATTCAGCATCAGCCAATTATCAATATACAATATCTTCACAATCACTTGCTCCAGGTTTAACTCTTCATGTTTTATGTTTAAATGATTCATTTCAAAGAAAGGATTTTTTTAATAATGAATTCATTATTGAAAATGTATTTAGTTTTAAATTAATTTATTCATTTGGAAAAGCAATGGTGGAAGAAAATATGGAATATTTTCAAAAACATGCCCAATTAATCGCAAAATTAGAATCATCTCAGGATACACTTCAAGATAAATACAATGAAGCACTAGTTGATCCAACAACCTCACAAGAAACATTGGATCTTTTACAAAAAAGATTAGATATGACTACAAGCATGATAAACAAATATAGAGATGAAATGGAAAAGATTAAAGATTCTTATGAAATTAAATTAAATTCTATAAAAAATAATTAATTCATATTACTAAACAATTTTAAGGGAGTGATAATTATGAATTATAATATAATATGTAATGCTATTAATGCTAGTGGTAGTAAAGGAATTCATGAATTTGATCAAAGCAGAATTGCAAAAGATACTGATATAAATATAAAGAATGGAGTTTGTCGTGCTCTTGTAATAATGTGGCTTAAAGCAAAAAAGCAAAATTTAGAATTTTGGAAAGATAAAGGTGAAAATGTCACAAACCTGCCTGAAGAATATATTTTGTTAAGTCAAGCTGTTAATGTACAAGAGGAATATCAAAGAGCCGTAAAATTAAGCACACGGTTTGCTCCTGATGAAGCAACTCTTGACAAGCTTAAGAAAGCTGGTTTAGCATATTCTCAAGATGATGTACTTGCCTCAGCACAAGAAGGTTTTGCAGAAAATAGAATAATCAATGAACCAGCTAAAATATCAGAGCATATTTTAAATTCAAAATCACGTTTTTATATTTTAAGTGCTTCTGGACCTAGAGGGTGTCATTCAATAGGTATACATCGTCCTTATTCATTAATAGGAAAAAGTAAAAATATTTATATCTTTGATCCTAATATAGGAGAGTTTGAAGCAACTACTTCTTCTAATGTAAAAGATTTATTAATTACTATAAATACACTAGGGTACGGCGCCAATGTTATTGATGGTGGCTATATACTTTGGAGTTATCATGATTAATTTAAGCGAGTAATAATTTAAATTAGCAGTGATTAAATAATATCCTGGGGCTGTATCAGATTGAAAATTTTATTAAACTGATACAGCTTACTTTTTATTTTATTCAAACAAATTATTTTTCAATGAAAATGACTCCTCTTTTTTTATACAATAATATAAATTTATTTAATATAGCTCCATTATTAATTATAAATAGAATATTATTATTATCTTTTAACTTAATATTATTCCCAATTCATCTCTAAGCTGTTTCTGATTTTTTTTAAAGCCTTATTTCTTATATTATTTATTGATTGTCTTGAAAGATTTAGTTTACTTTCAATATCTTTATATTTATTATTCATATAGTATATTTCTATTATTACAACCCTTTCTTTTTCTGACAAATTTTCTAGCACCATTTTCATAAGTATACTTTCGTCAAAAGCTGAATTTGCTTTATCAGTTAATACATCGGTTATTAATTCCGTTGTTGTATATCTATTCTTTTTTAACTTTCTATATATATCTATATACTTATTTCTTAAAGAAGAGTATAGATAATTAACTATGATTCCCTCATTCCTAGTCTTAAAATTTGATAAATTTATTTTTTGTAATAATAATATAAAAAATATAACTAAATCAGTTTCTGCTTCATCATAATTTAATTTAGAACTAAATTTTCTTATAGATGGATAAAATCTTTCGATAATTGTATAAAGCGCGTCCTTATCGTCATCTTTAGCTCTTTCTATTAATTCACATAAACTTTCATTCATACACTTAAATTCCTTTCAGTTACAAATAGACTAATAATTAAAGACGATTTTTTTAGAATAAATGTAAAATATTATCATGTAAAATTTTATATATATGAAAGAAAGTTCCTAATGTAATATTTTTAGCGGTTTTTATAAAAATATAAAGAATGCTTGATATTATAATCTTTTTATAAAAAACAAAAACGGATTACATTATAAATGCAATCCGTAACATAAATTATAAAAGTTCAATATTAAATATATTATTAAGATTTAATTGGATAATTTTCTTATTAACTTTTTAATTTTCTCTATATATCATCTTTATATAATTTTTTGATAAATAACAGTAAAACTTTAATCCCTTTATTTATTTTTTTAGATTTTAAAATACCAATTATTAAATAATCAAAAAATTTTATTTTGTTTTTTAAATATAGACTTTGAATAGTTTTAAACATCAAAAGTTACAATATCCTCTTTAATTAATAAAGTCATATGGAAGTCAATCATTGGTACTGTTGAAATAAATTTAAGTGGAAGTTAAAATTCATTAGCTTACTAATACTTAAGGGTTATCTATCAATTAAAAAGTAAAATGCCTATACCTTGTTTTACTTTGTATTTCAAGATATAGGCTACTCTTATTTTTAAATTGATAATTTATTCTTAATGCTTTATAAAATTTAAATATTCTAAACTAAGAATTTATAGTTTTTGATAACTTTGTTCATCTACTAAACAAAATGTTATATTCTCGAATTTATATATTACTGAATTATGATGTAATGGATTTATTACACTATATAGTATAATTATATTTTTTGTCATATCCACTTACTGTTTTTATACCAGTATTTACTTCCTCATGATTTATATTATTTGCCTCGTATACTATTTTTATAAATTCTTTACTTATTTAAATTTATTTTTCAATACGTTCTCCATGAATCCAAACTCTACCACCATCTGGACACTTTACATCAAACTGCGGAGAACGAATTTCTCCGTAGTCCAAATTTGCACCATTTTGCAATGCATATACTAATGGATACATATAATTCCATAGTTCATGACAAATTGGTGGACATAAGTCATCTACAATATAATTATCACCTTTTTTACAATATCCGCACCTGCACTTACTTTCTACTACTGTCAACTTAACCTTAGCCATTGCTTTTTGCCCCCTATAAATCATTATTCTTCAGTGTTATCTATAAATAGTCTATATTTCTTAACTATTTACATTGGTGACATATGTATTAACTGAACCACATCAAGTTATTTTTTCTATTCTAACATATGCTTATTCGCTACTTTTTCTAGATTTTATTAATATGAGACTCTAGTCTCTTTAAATCTCTAACAAAAATAACTACTCAAAATTACTGAATGTCTATTACCTTATTTAATAAATTATTTTAATATTTCCTTACTTTTAAGTAGCTATAAAGTTTGTTATTTATAACATAATAAATAACAAACTTTATAATTTAATTATTTTATAATTCCTTTTATATCAAATAACATATAAACTCACTATTATTTTTACATTAGTGAAATATTAAATATATTATCAAGATTCAACTGATTTATTCTCTTATTTATTTCTTCTATATCTATAGTATATAAATTCTTGTCTTTCATCCTCTTAAAATACTCAGAACCTGCAAAAGTATACCTAGTCTTTCTGCCTTCTCTTGATGCTACTTTATCATTTGCATAACCTATAATATCTCCAACAGCTATAGATCTTGGAAGTATTAACGATGGCATTCCAAGCCCTTGTCTCACAGCATTATAACCTGCTAAAGTACCTGTACATATAGCTTCTGGTTGCCATAACAAATAACAAACTTTATAAAAGGTATTTATTACGATTTTCATTTTATTATTGTAATGATTATATTGATAATTAGAAATGTTAGTCACCTTTCACTTCAAATTCCATAGTATCCCTATTGAAATATACATCTTTACTTTTACGCCATAGGTTTAAAAGTTTTTCATACTCTGGAATAGCTCTTTCCATCCATATTGAACTAATTTTATTTAATTGATGAAGTGCATATTCAAAAGCTATTTTTCTATGATCTGACATTAGATTATCATTATCACGGGATATACTATCATTATTTTTCCGCTGTTTCACTTCATAATTAAACCCATTATGAGTACATATATGTTGAAATACAGTATATTTAAATTCAGCAATGTCATCTGTTTCATAATGGAAACTTTCATTTCCTCTGTCATAAGCAAAAAGTATATATTTACCATAGTTATATTCGATGCAGAGCTCTCCGCAATCTAACCCACGGCCACAACAAATACTTTGAAAATCTTCAATATTATTTTTTTTGGCAATTTCTTTTAATTCATTATAAATTATGTCTCTATTAATCATTTAAACTCCTTTTAACAATATAGCTTAATATTATCTTATATTGTCTTTATACCAATCATATATTGAATATTTTCCATTATAAATCCCACCTGCTCTTGTTCCCTGGCATGTAATATCTTTACCCCAACAATCCTCGTGGATAACCACCCTACCCCTTTTTGGGAAAGCTAGTATTTTTCCATCTCTTGCTTCAATTCTATACTCAGTACCTCTACTTGAAATAGCTTTTCCACTACCCTTTTCAAATAGTTTATTGTATACTTCAATAAATGTAGGCATCTTATTTACTCCTTTTAAATTAACAAAAAACTTGTTTATTTTTCTTAAACTTTAACTTTCTATTATAAGTATTGAAACTTATACTTAAATATAGTAACAATTTAACTGCATACCCTTAGAAATTGATATATCATAGAATATATGCCATTAAATTTATTCTATTTAATCTAAACTTAATTTGATTAGACACATTTGGTCAATTTTAATACAAGCATTTATTTAATCTCTCTTTTTAAAAATTCAATTTATAATTTTATATATTTGTTTTTATTGTATAAAACGTATCCCAGCTCTTGAAGAACTCCTCCTATGCTTGTGAAATTACACGGATTACTTGCTGCTCTTTTAGAAAATTTTTTATTATACCAGCTTCTATTTATTGATCCATTTAACTCACATTCTCTTATAGCATATTCAACCTCGGTATATAGTACTTTCTTATAATTACCTTTCTTACCTATTCTATAAGTAAACCCGTCATCTGTTACACTTATTATGCTACTAACACCTCTTATTTTTTTAAAATTCATTCCGCTATAAATATTATTTTTAAAAAACTCTATGTTTATTTCATTCTTCATTTTTATTACCCCAACTTTCTATTATAGATATTTGCTTGCAATAGATAAAATATGTAAACAATACAAACAATGTAAATATCTTTTACCAAAAGATATGTTGAGCATAAATATAACATATAATCCTCCCATTAACACCTAAAATTAAAATTAGAAAATAGTAAAATTGTTTTCTTCATAACTCATATTATACCATATTTATAACTAAAATTTGTTTATGAGGATTATTTTTACAAAAGGGAATAAAATATATTTTTAAAAGTATATTTTTAATAATTATTTTTAAGTTTATAAGTAGTATATTTAGATTATATTCTTACAATACAAAACAAAATCCATTGAAATACCTTTATTACATTTCTTTTAACTTTAGTATAAGCATCTCTAAATATTCTTGTGGAAGTTTTTTTAATGCTACATCAATAATAACTTTAGCTACTAACTCATTAAAAGCTTCCCTATTTTCTTCCTTTGGATAAATACATTTTATGTTTTTAATTTTTCCTTCTATATTCCCCATAAGCTTCCTGATAATTAAATGCTATCTTTATATTATATGCTGTTTCTTTTTGCTTACTGCATATTGTAATAAATTTTTTGGTGTAAAAACTTAAAGCCTCCATAAACTAAATTAGGATGATACATAAGAAGAGGTCTTATGTATAAAAAATACCTATCTAAATATAATCCTTCTATTTACTCGAATAATCCTATCCTTATAGAAATACATTTTACTATAAGATACTTAATTAGCAATCCTACTGAGGTGTATTAATGATAGCCGCTATTTACTCAAGAAAATCTATTTTTACAGGTAAAGGAGATTCTGTAGAAAATCAAGTTCAAATGTGTAAGGAATATGCAGAAAAGAATTTAAACATATCTGAATTTCTTATCTATGAAGACGAAGGCTTTTCAGGAGGTAATATAAATAGACCTAAATTTCAAAAGCTTCTAAAAGACATTAAAGAAAAAAAGTTTAATTGCCTTATCTGTTATCGTCTTGATAGAATTAGTCGTAACGTATCTGATTTTTCATCTACCCTAGAATTATTAGAAGAATATAATATTAGCTTTGTGTCTATAAAAGAACAGTTTGACACTTCTACTCCTATGGGAAAAGCTATGGTATATATATCTAGTGTCTTTGCTCAGCTTGAAAGAGAAACTATAGCAGAAAGAGTTAGAGATAATATGCTAGAACTTGCTAAAAGCGGAAGATGGCTTGGAGGTCAAACACCATTAGGTTTTGGTAGTGAAAAAGTTACTTTTTTTGATAATGAATTTAAAGAAAGAACCATGTATCAGCTAATCCCAATTGAAGATGAACTAAACTTAGTAAAACTCATCTTTAATAAATATTCTGAATTAAAATCCCTTCGTAAAGTAAATCAATATCTCCTAGAAAATAACTTTAAAACAAAACAAGGTGCAAATTGGAATGTAAGAGCCATTTCAGACTTATTAACTAGCCCTACATATGTAAGAGCTACAAAAACTATATTTAGCTATCTAGAATCTAAAGGAATTTCCTGTGTTGGGACTCCTAACAGTAAGAATGGAATTTTGACCTATAATAAAAAGAAAGGAAAAAAATCATATAGATCTACTGAAGAATGGATAGCAGCAATTGCAAGACATGAAGGGATAATCCCTGCCACTGAATGGCTTAATATACAGAAAACACTAAAAGAAAACAAATCTAAAGCTCCAAGACTAGGTAAAACTCACAATGCTCTTCTTACTGGAATTCTAAAATGCGGACACTGTGGATCCCCTATGACTGTTATTCATGGGGATTTAGATGCTAATGGTAATAAACGTTTATACTATGTTTGCTCTATGAAAATTTATTCTAAAAGAACTAGATGTAATAACGGTAATTTGAGAACTATAGATATCGAAAAGGTGGTATTAGATAAGTTAAAAGAGATTACTGTAGATAATGGACTATTAATTAAAGAGTTAGAAAAATTTAAACTCCAAAATCATATTAATACTGAAAACATTGAAGTTGAAAATATTAAAAAATCTATAAAAGACAATGAAGTTGCAATAGAAACTTTAATAAAACAACTTGCAGAAGATGAAACTTCAACTATTACTAAGTATGTAGTTGCTGAAGTTGAAAAACGTGAGAAATCTATTAAAGAATTGAAACTTAAACTTTCACAAGCTTTAGAAAAACAAACAAATGTATCTTCTTATTACGAAAATATAGATTATGTTATTAATACTATTAGAAATTTTTACTCTAATATATGCTTTGAAGATTTTGAAGTGAAAAAATTTATAATATCCTCTCTAATTGATAAAATCACCTGGGACTCCCCCACTGGAACTGTTGAAATAAATTTATGGGGAAGTTAAATTGTATAACTACTAAATTTAAAAAATATATCCAGGTGAAAAGCCTATAGCTTGTTTTATTTAGTAGTTCAAGATATGGGCTTTTCGTATTTTTTATAACTACTTTAGTCTTAATACTTTATAAAATCCAAACTAAGAATATATAGTTTTGTTATTTATTAATACTTAGTTCACGTAAAATGTTATATTCTCAAGTTTATATACTATTGAATTGTTATATAAAGGATTTATTATCCTTATAGTATAATTATATTTTGTATCATATCCACTTATTGTTTTTATATCAGTATTTATTTTCTCATGATTTATACTATTTGCTCCATATACTATTCTTATCACATTAAATATAATTTCTAATATCTCTAATGAATTTTTATCTTTAAACTTGCCTTCATAAACAATTTCACCAAAGGTATCACTTGATGTTATATTATGCTCTCTAAAAGAATCATCAATAAACATGAAATGTTCATTTAAACAGAAAATAGATATTTGCCAAGGATAAAAGCAAATAAAAAAATCCTCTTTATCGCCATCTAGCTTTAAATATTTTATCTCCTTATCTTCGCAATCAATTTCAAATTTAAAATCAACATTTGGTAATCCTTTAATATGAGATAATAAATGTTCTTTTATATCTTCATTGGATATATCTACACTGCGTCTCATAATCCCTCCAGTTTTATAGTTTAAATATAATATTTCTTTAAGTTATTGTATTTTATGGCTAATTAGATAAATTAGAATTTTAAACTTTCTTTTCTCTTTCAATATAATCATCTACCAGTTTCCAAAATCCTTCAAAATCATTATTAATATAGGTATCATTTTCTAAATCAAGATATCTATCATAATCTTCTATATCAAAATATTTACATTTTTTTAATATTTCGGCCTCTTCTATTGCGCCACAATTTTTTAATGCAATAATAGTTTCATTTACGTACTCTTTAGTTGAATTATTGAAGAAACCTACCAATCCTTCCATTTGTAATTCTGTATCATAATCAATAATAAAAATCACATCTTGTACAAATTGTGGATACTTTTTAATTTCATTTCTATTTATTGGCTCATTATATATATCTGCCATTGATTGTAAAAAATCATCAGCACTCATTTCATTTATTCGTTTTAAGGCTTTATCTATAAAATTCATTAGAACATCTCCAATACAAATTACTGTTTTTTTGGGATAGTATATTCTTGCTAAAGATTCTAAAAACAATAGATAATCTTTATTAAAGTCTAGTTTTTTATTTAATTATTTTATATAATATCTAGGGAGAACCATTTTTTAAATTGCTGTACTACCTGATCTGCATGGGCACTATCATGTATAATAAAATATTTATATAGTGGCCCTTTTAAAAATTCAAGTAAATCATTTCTAATTAAATTCAGTTTCTCAATTAAAATATTCCTATCACATTCTATAAAGCAAATTTCACTTCTTTGCTTTTTATTAAAATCATCTTCCCATATACGAATGTTATTTCCAATATACTCAAAGCTAGGATACGGGTCATGACCTAACCAAGGTAATTCTTTAATAATAGTGGCATCCAATACTTCCTTCCAACCCGCAACAACAACTTGGGAATATCTTTTTATCTTCTCCAATAAATAAAATTCCTCCAGCAATAGCTATTTCATCTTCAGATAGCAGTTCTCTTATGACTAATTCTTTATCTTGTTCAATATTAATATTATTATATCCTAATAATTCAATCAAAAATAATTCCACATCCTCTTCAGAAGACTCTCTATCTAAAATAACAAATTCCTTTCTCTCTATGCTATCATCAATCCAACTTGGAGCATCATAATATGGATTTTGAATTATCGCATCAACTTCTATTAATTTACAATTACCCACTTTGCTCACCTCTATATAATTTAACCTACTTAAATGCTTTAAAATAAACAAATAGTGTAGCTTTTTAATTAAGTTTCATATTTTATTTATGACTTCCATAATAGTAACCTAAATAATCAAAAAATATGTGATTTTTTATTTTAACTTCATTGAATATCTTCACAACAACTTTCACAATTTAAATCTAAAAATTCTATAATCTCTTCTTTTTGCGCATTTTTAAAAAAAGCATATACTGACCTCATAATATCACCCTTTAGTACTATTAAAAAAATTTAGTCTTTTAATCTTAGGATTTGATACTTAAGTATATTATTAATATTTATAATATACTTATAATAAATATTATTGATAATATATATCTATCTTTTCCCACATACCATTTTTAATTGAAAATATCGCCCTTAATTCTATATTTACAAATTCACCCCAATACCCCATTACTACTTTATCTGACTCAAAAGTAATCCATTCAAGAGAAACTATATAGTTTCTAATATCAAATTTCCCCTTTTGAAAAGAATTATTGCAAAATTCTTGTACCATATTATCAATTTCTTTTATATGTAGTAAAAAGCTTGCCACTACATCATTACTTACATTTTCATGTCCATCTATTTCAATAGAAAAATCTAATTCATTGCAATCAATTAATACTGTTTCTTGTGTTTTATCTGCTGCCTCCCATATTTCTAAAATAATATCTTCAGGATATCGATTCATCTTAATTTTATATTTTGAATTCTCCACTTGTGTATATTCCTTCCAAAACACTTTTATATATTTGACCATATGTTACTTGTTTATTTTTCTTTTTTAAAATTTGTTTTATTATATATTATGCTAGTTTTGTTTAATGACACAAATTGGAATTTGCAACTCCAAAACAAGAATCAATAATACCATTGCCAAAGTTGATAATTATATTCATCATCGCTAACTAAAGCAACATCAATCACTTTTTTATCTACTAAGTCAATTAAGCAAAATCCTTCACCAAAACCACATTTGCAAGAACCATGTAAATCATTAAGTTTCAAATCATGATACAATAATTGAAGTACTGCTTCAGATAAGTTACTAATAGTAATTTTAGCATAACCTTCATAATATCCACCATTAATAAAGATATATTCTTTTTTACTTGTTAATTCTGCTTTATCTATAATCCATTTACAAAATTGATTATCATCAGTCGTGCATGTCAATTTACTGTACGGCTCAATATTACTTTGTCGCCATAATTCATAGTATAAAGAAATAATATTTTTATAATAATCTCTCTCATCACCAATTTCATATATTTCTATAATAGTTATTGCATTCATGGAGTTCATTAAATTTTTGAAATATAATTGTTTCCTTTTATGTTCAATCAATTCTTTTCTGTCCATAATTAATTACTCCTAATATTCATTTTGCAATAATAAAATCTTTTAATAACTTAGAATTTGAAAATTTATTTTTTATTGTTTACCTGTATTAAAAAATCAAATTCCAATTTAATTATCTCACTCATAGGAATTTCTCTACGATGTCTACTTTCTAATGAATCAGCTTCCACCCATAAGAATGGATAAAAACTTATTCCATTATCATTACTTATTCTTTTCATATCATCTTTCCATGTGTTCCATCTATAATCCTTGTAATATGTATCAGTATCTCCATGAAATGCCCAATAAAGAAACTCTGAAAAAGAAATATCCATAGACTCCCATTCCAAGCAGTCAGGTGAAAAATAACTAATGTTTCCATCATTAAGAATTGCAAATAGACCACCTAAAACATCTTCTGCAAAAATAATATTGGAATATGGAAATAAATCATTTCTTTCATAAAAGTTCAATTCTCCAGATCCGTAAAATCTAATCCAGTTTTCAACTATAATTCCACCAGTTTTAAAAAGAATAGTTCCAAATAAACTTTCTTCATTTATTTGATATACTTTCTTAATACAATTCAATATTTTAATATCAATAGGAAGAAATTTTATCTCTTTTTTAGAATTTTCAATACTCTCTAAAATCTTTTCATACCTATTCATTTATCTCTCCTACAAATTACTATTTATTTTACTCAACACTAAATTGAAATCTGTCCAATTCCGTATTATGTTCATAATATCTTCTTAACAGAGAATAGAAGATGAGGCATATCAATGCCACGGTAATGCTTGATAAACTTATCTACACAAGTCATTCCATTTCGTATTGCTACGTTTTGTGACGGTATATTTGTATCTCGAATAATAGAATATACTTCTTTAGCATCTAGCTTATCAAAGGCGTATTCCTTACAGGCAATTGCGGCCTCACTTGCATATCCGTGATGCCAGTGTTCTTTTTGAAAAAGATATCCGACTTCCAATACTTTATCGTTGTTGCAATCTTGCATTGACAACCCGCATTGTCCTATCATTATACCTGTTTCTTTCAAAACAACTGCCCATAGACCAAAGCCAAATTCTTTATAACGTTCAATTTGTCTGTCAAGCCATCCTTGAACCTCATCAAAGCTAAATGCACCATCATAAGCATACATTACATCATCATCCTGTAAAATCTTACAAAGAGTCGGAAAATCTGCTTGTGTCATTTCTCTTAAAACTAACCGCTGAGTTTCTAATACCATGCTATTACCTCCTATAAATTAGGTTAAAATCTGCAATACAAATTACTATTTCTCTAAATATCATATAAATTATCCTTATTTTGAACTTCTAATTTGCAAGGTCGTGCATATTGTATTTTCACGATATTTACAACCTATAAGAATATTGAGATATTAATACGAAGTAAAGATTATTCTCATCTTTTGTATCCATAAATTATTATATTTTTACCATTTAATTCATAAGGTATGTTGTTTCTTTCTAAAATTTCTAAAACTTCTTTTGTTTCATCTATTAACTCGTCCTCAATTAACTTACCTCTATGTTTGTAATAGTAAGGTGCTATTTCCATCCATTCAATCCAAAAACATGGATACAATAACTCTAAAGCCCAATCACCCCAATATGTAGGTTTTGATGTCATTTGAGGATTACTATTTGATAAAATATCCTTTACAAAATATGCTGGTGGAAATTTCAAATCATGTATATCATTTATAAGTTCTTTCCACTTTGTATTATTCATTATGGAAAAATATCCATTATTCTCAACATACTCTTTAACTTTACGTTTTTGTTTTTCCATTTGTTTAATGACTTCATCACTTGTAGTGTCCAGTAGATCCAGTTGTTTCAACGAATGTATCTCCTTCATAATAGGTACCCTCATTATCATAAATGCCTAAAATTTTCTTGTCATTAATCTCTATATCTGTGATTCTAGTAACCATGTGAGTCTTAATCTTTAGCTCTTTTAGTTTTCTAGAAACTTCACCTTCAATTTTATTAACATCATAAAGAGATGCATGTACACGCCTTACAGTATTGCAACAAAATTGAATAATTTAACATTTACTATAAATACTATAGAACAATACACATTATCAGAATATGATACATTTGGGCAAAGGTTGAGAAAGTTACGAAAGATTAATACTCTTACAGCTAATAAGTTGGCTATTAAAATAGGATTTACTACATCAGGAATATTAAATATGGAACATGATAAAGCATTCCCCTCTCCTAATGCATTTATTAAGTTATTAGGTATTTTAGGAAATGAATTGATTCTAGATAATTATACTAAATATCTTGTTTCTAATTCAAACGATATTATTAAAAAATGGAGAAAAGACAATACTATAAATGTAAAAGATGCTGCAAAGTATTTTAATATTGGAGAAAATACTTATAGACGATTAGAAAAAACTACATTAGTGACTAAACAATTATTTAATAAACTAGAAAACAAAATAAAAAAACTTAAGTTTTTTTAGTCCAATTGTTCTTTTAATTTAATTTACTTTATTTCAATGTAGGGCGTATTTATTATAATAAGACAAAACAAACCCAAAATTTATACCTCATTTATAATAAATGGTATATAGTTTATTTTAAGATTTAATTAAAATAACTATATACCATATCTTTATATTTTTTATGTATTATATATTTTATATCGAACTAATTATATTCTTATTATAAATCAATTTTTAGCTTTATTATATAATTTTATTAATGGCACACTCTGCCTTCTCTTCTACCATGAATTATATAATGATCATAATATTTTTTGTAATTTTTCCCAAACGCATCTTTTATATCTGAATTTCTCTGTGCATAAATTCCAGGATTGAATTCTTCAGAAGCTACTCTACCTTCATTCATTCCATATTTCATAAAATGAGTTAATATACCTAAATTTGAACCTAATGCTTTTACATCAGAATTTGCCTGCTTATAATAAATCATATTAAATACTGGAGATAATACTCTATCTTCCTTATATCCATATTTTTCAAAATGTATATATGCACCTTCATAAGTATTTCCAACAGCATCTTTAACATCACTATTATTTGCTAAATAATAACCTGGATCAAATATAGCTGACGGACTTCTTCCTTCTTTCTTACCGTGTTCTTGCCAATGTTGATATAATTTATCATAATCATATCCATAAATATCTCTTACATCTGTATTAGCATCTGCATAGAAATTTGCATCAAAAATTATTCTATCAATTTCTTCATATGGATTAACTGGAACTGGTGGCGTAACTGGTGTATCTTTAATTATTCTTCTAGCTGTTACATAATTGTATATAGGTCCTATTTTTACACCGTCTTTTGGATTCGCAGCATGAATGATATTACCATTCCCAACATATATTCCAACATGTCCATAATTTTCTTCTATTACAATATCACCAGGTTTTAAATCTGATATATTTGAAACAACTTGTCCATAATTATGTATTGAATCACCTTCATATCCAATATAAGAAGGAAGATTAATATCAAACTGTTTAAATACATATGAAACAAATCCTGAACAATCAAATGAATTTGGTCCTTTTCCTCCCCAGCGATAAGGTTTTCCTAAATGTTTTTTTGCCTCAGCAATTATATCAGAAGTAGTCGTAGCTGCAAATGCTTGTCTTGAAAAACAAGGCATAATTATAGTGGATAACATCATTATAGTAAATATTATTATTTTTATATTTATTCTTTTTCTTTTCATATGTCCCCCTTAATTCAAAAAATTAGTCCAAAATATAAAAAAATACAATACATATAATAACATATTAAGTGTTTAAATGCAATATTTTTACATTTTTCGCAATTATTCAAATAATTGTATTTTTTATTTTCAAGGTTATAATAAACATAAAAGTTTTACACTTCATTCTTGTATCTATAGAATAAAGAGTAAAACTTCTATTTTGTTCCTATTATTGTTTAATTGGTTTTGGTAACCTAGAAATGAAACTAGCATACCCACCAGAATAATAAATTAAATTTAATGAATTGAATTTATATTCAAAGTCTGGCAATTTAAATACTTGTATGAATTGATGGGTATTTCAATAATTTTGAGATCGAATAAGGTTAATAACGGTGCTGTTATTCATTAAGAGCAATGAGTACATTATACTACTAATATCTGTTTCGTAACAAGCTTAATAATTATAAATATTACAATCTCTATGTTTAGACATGATAATTGTTGAGAGACTTCACCTCACAAATCATTCTTTAGACAATTCAAAGATTAAACTAATTTAAATAATTATTAGACTTTTTAAAAGTTAGTTAAATGAATAGATACATATATGGATTATCATAATAATTACAGATACCAATGGAACTAAAAAAAGACTTCTGATATTTTATATAATAAATTGATTTAACATAAAATATATAAAGTTTGCTATTTATATCATAATAAATAACAAACTTTATAACTTAATTATTTTTTATTTTACTTTTATATAAACCAATTATTATTTTTATATTAATGCAATATTAAATATATTATCAAGATTCAACTGATTTATTCTTTTATTTATTTCTTCTATATCCACAGTATACAAATTCTTCTCTTTCATTCTCTTGAAATACTCAGAACCTGCAAAAGTATACCTAGTTTTCCTACCTTCTCTTGATCCAACTTTTTCATTAGCATACCCGATAATATCTCCAACAGCTATGGATCTTGGAAGTATTAAAGATGGCATTCCAAGCCCTTGTCTTACAGCATTATAACCAGCTAAAGTACCTGTACAGATAGCTTCTGTATGACCTACAAAAAGCCCTGCTTTTTCTCCAGCGCAAAAGAGATTTTTAACTTCCTCTACTTTCATGTCATCAGTCCTTGGAGCTACTGATAGGTATCTTATAGAATTTCCTTTTCCACCAGCATAAGGATCTACATACTTAGCATTCTCTAACCCTTTAATCTTTCTAAGTTTTTCTAAAGGATAATAAGTTGTCATTAATTTTGCATGCCCAGTATCTAAAAGTATTAAATTTTCTGCAAATTCATTTAAAGCATATTGTTGACACACCTTAGTTGCTAGCTTATCATAGTTTACATCTTCCTTCGGCAATTTTAAAATTACAACACCTTTTTCATCTAATTCTTTAACTATTTCATAGGAAAGACTTTCCTTGGCTAATTTACAAGAACCACTAAATGCACCTAGTTCATCACCATTTCTTTCACCTTGGATGTCTGCCACTCCAGCCCTTTCACTTATAGATATTCTTGGACCAAAAGATGGACATCTAAGTATGCACATAGAACATCCATTACCATACCTTAAGCAATTTCCCATAGGTCCAGTAGATCCAGTTGTTTCAACGAATGTATCTCCTTCATAATAGGTACCCTCATTATCATAAATGCCTAAAATCTTCTTGTCATTAATCTCTATGTCTGTGATTCTAGTAACCATGTGAGTCTTAATCTTTAGCTCTTTTAGTTTTCTAGAAACTTCACCTTCAATCTTATTAACATCATAAAGAGATGCATGTTCATGCCCTGGAAAACTTATATTTTTATGACGACTTAAATTATCACATATATTAAAAAGCTCAGGAGCTCCCATGGCTATCATTTCCTCAGCTGCAGTAAAACGACCATTATTCCTCATTATGCCACCAACATTTCCAAGACCTAGAAGCAAATCTGTTTTTTCAAAAATTTCTACATCAGCACCAACTTTTTTTGCTGCTATGGCAGCTGCAACACCAGACCAACCTCCACCTATAACTAATACCTTCATATAAATCTTCTCCCTTCAAAGATATTTCTGGGATCTGCTTGGACTTTGCATAATCTTTTAACCTTATGTCCTGCAAATCTAGCAGTACAGCTTCCACAAACCCCTTCTCCACAACACATTTTTGCATTATTACAGCAAGATACCTTAACATGTTTATTCCCTGTTGAATCCAAAAAATCTAAAAGCTTATAAGTTAAAATATCAGCACCTGCTGAATGAATTAATTGTAGATTTTCATCTTTTATTTTTCTTAAAATTAGCTCTTTTATCTCATCTGTAAGCTTTCCTTTATTAAGTAAACTCATTTCCTCATAAACTGGAGTGTACTTATCAATTAAAAATTTTGCTGGTATATCAGTATATGGCTCTCTATCTAAAATTACATCAACTTTGTTATTCTCATTCTTAAGCCTTCTTATAACAGGTAACATTGGTGCAACACCAATTCCCCTCGCAAGTACTAAACAACTTTGATTCCTCATTGAATTAATATTCTTAAGTCCAAAAACTCCATTCCAATAAGGACCTCTTATTACAATACCTAAACCTTTTTTTAAATTCAAAAGCTTTTTAGTCTTTATTCCTCTAATCTCTATTAAAAGGCTTATAGCATTATTATCAACATCTGCTTCCATTATTGAGATAGGAACATCAAAATAAAAATTTTCATCTGATCTTATAAAAACATAACTACCTGGATGTACTAAATCTAATGTTAGTTTATGTGGTGCAATGAATTTTATATATATCACATTGTCATCATAACTAATAACTTCATCAACTTCACAAACATAAGTCTTTCTACTAGGCTTTGCTACATTTCCATTATTTTTAAGCTCTTGATATATACAAACACCTTTCCAATTTACACAATCACAAAAATTCTTACCTTGGCATTGTGAACAAAGTATACATTCATTAGCTTCTGCTAGATGACAAGGACAAGATTTAGCTATAAAAGAGCGATAAATTGGAATATGCTTGTTATAAATGTTAAAGAGTATGAAAATTATAAGTTAACTGAAGAATTTAAGCCTATAACAACTGGAGATTGGATTAAGTACTATAGGTTAAAAAATGGATGATCACAAATGACATTAGCAAAAAAACTTGGATTAAGTGAAAAACAAGGCAAATATATAATTAAAGATTATGAAACAAGAGGTGTGTATACTTCTAGAGAGTTATCAATTAAACTTGCTAAAATATTTGAAATAGAAAGTAAATATTTCTCTGATGATTACTTTGAATTTATAGATAAAGCATCAACACTACTTAAAAATTCAGATAAAAATTTAAAAGAAATTTTAAGATAATATAATAATTTAAACTTCACCATTTTTTGCGTAGAGTTATAATAAACTTATATAGTTTTAGAATAAGGTTATATCATATTCTTTGAATTGTGAACAAAAAACACCGTAAAATTTCGATACAATAATACGATGTTTTAAATAATTATTCAGTTTCTATTGTTGTAACGTTAATAAGAATAATCTTTTAATTAACTAATCTAGAAATTTTGAATCTATACATTTTTCTATATCCTGTATTTTGAAACATGAAAAGGAAAAATGTTTGAATTTCCAATTATTCCTTCATTTAATTACATAAAATTATCTACATTCTTCAAAATTATAATTCAAACTATTCGAGCAATGATTTTCTATATTCTTCTTTGTTTATATATATACAAATCAATTCATGAAAAATGTTATTTTTTTTGTTTAATAATACATCATTTATTTCATCCTTATAAACCACAAGTCTAGTTTTATTTTTTATTATGTTGAATAAGCAGCGAGTTGATTCTGTAACGGTTTCAGCTAGTATTTTTGTTTCCATAATTTTTATTGCTTTACACATTGCTTTATTCCGTTTAAGGAATGTTGCAATTTCCCAAAATAAATTATAGTTTTCTGTAAGTGTTTCTCTTTTTAAGATATTATCAACACTATTACCCTTAAGAATATTTAATGTATCGACTATATCTAAATATGCAAGAGAAGTAGTATAAATAATTTTCTCAAAAGAATTATTATCTTCTAGACGCTCTTTTAATAGTTGATAAATAAAATTATTAAATTCGTCATTTGTTACCTTCATTAAGGATTCATTTTCAATATAAGCCAATAAAGTTCCGGTGGTAATAGAATTTAAGTATATTTCATACATTTCTTTAGCCAATTTCATTTGATTATCTTCACTATAACTCTTACAGATATAATCAAAACCGTTCTTAATTGTTTTATTTACATTATCTTTTAATCTTATATTATTGTAATTATCTCTTGTTATTAAATCATTAATTTTTATATATATATTATGACTTATTTTTTCGATACTGTATTTATTTGTAATTTCAATATCTACAAGCTCTCCCCTTTGATTGGCAAGTATTTCTTTGAAGCCACCTGTTTTTCCTGCAATAATTAATCTCTTGGATGCTAATGCTTCTAGTGCTACATACCCAAATGGTTCATATAATGAAGGTGCAATTACTATATCTGCTGCTTTATATCCAATACACATTTCTTTTAAATGTTTATCTAAGTTATCACTAATATCATTTTTATAATAGAAAACGGAGTTTAAAAATGATGCTTTATAACATTGCGAAACCTTTCCATTCTCACAGTCGTTTGAAGAGGATTTTGAAGGTTTATACTCAATATTATCTTCATTAAGAACTAACTCAGGACCAATATATAATAACTGTACCTTATTGGGGTAGTTAGCAAATAATTCATCAAATACCTTATGAACTATTTCTATACCTTTTCGTATTGTACATCTACCAACAAAAGCAACAGTAAATTTTTTTGTATCAAATTTACTATTTTCTATGCCAATTACTTTATTTCTTATTTTTTTACGAGCTTCTTCTGGTGAACAATCAACTATATTTGCGTCTAGAAATGGTTCAAGATAGAATGGTGCATCTAAAATTCGTGTGTAATGTTGAATTTCTTTTGGTAACTCCTTACGATGAGCTTCTGATAAGGCTATTATATAAGGAAGGGATGAATAGTATTCATTTTCCCAATATAATATCTCTTTTTTACTGTTATATAAATCTTCAACTCTATCATATTTCATTTCAGATGATAAAAGACTATGAGAGGTAAGTACAACAGGGAATTCCAAGCTATGTGCATGATAAGCAGAAATACTGTTATGTGCATGAATAACATCCCCTTTTCTTTTTTGTGAAACCACATCATAAAGTTTCATAGATGCTGCTACTCTAATTCTAGGCATACCTTTTAACTCTTCTTCATTTTCTAATTCTAAATTTTTGAAAGTATCAAAAATAGGATATGAATTATAAGTAACCTTATTATTTAAATATTTACTCATAATTTTTTTTAATGTCTCATAATAGGTCTGTACTCCTCCAAATCCATCATCATTAAATGTAATGTGATCAATATTTAGATGTGGGCGTAATTTTTTCACTAACCTTTTAAAAAAACTCTCAGCATTTTCTTGAAAATATCTATAGTCTTCTTCATCTCCTAAATTGATTTTTTCTTCATCGTCTATATTAACAACATATATAGATTGATTTCTTTCTTGTATACATTGTCTTATACTTTTTCCTATAGCATCTTTATAAAAGCTATATCCTATAAAAATAAAAGTTTTATTCTCTTTAAAGTCATTCAAAAAGGCTTGAAAAATACTTGAGGTTGTTGCTTCTTTTATATCAGCTTTTGAAAAACACATATCAAATGGTGAATGTATATCCCCACATAACTTTATAATATCACAGTTTCCGTTAATATTTGACTCATAATAAATTTTGGTATTATTGCCTTTAATATGGGAATACTTATTATATTTTATACAATTTTTATCTAGTACATACTCAAGCATACAATCTATATTTGTAGTATAAACTTTTTTAATATACCCTTTTCCTATAAGAAATTGTAATATCATATATTCAGTTGAAATTTCAGAATTGTAAACCGTAGACAAATTGTTTGTAATAAACTCTCTGAAATACTTATCAGAAGTTTCTTGTTGACATACTTCAGCTAAGTTCCATAAATCTATTTTATGGTTTTCATTAACAAAATCATACAAATAGTTTGTCTCATCAGCTCTAATTATTTCAATTAATTGTTTTGAGGTTGGAATCCCACTATTATATGAAATACCAGCTCCTAAAAATACATATACTCCAGCATCATGTCTATTTTCCAAGGAATGTAACAGATCAAGTGGTATATTGCGCTGAGTCATTTTATACATCATCTCCTTAAATTTTAGGCTTTTAATTTATTAAATTCATATAATCCTTTACATACTTTACTAGATTATATCTATACTTGCCATTTTATATTATAAAAAAATACTTCTCGTAAATCCTACATTTTATTAATGAGGTTTTCACCACAGCTGTCATTAAATTTAGTTATCCTCCCATTAATTAATGAATAATATATTTGTTTAAATGATTTTACAATATGCTTATCTACTTTAAGAATATTGTAAAATCATTCACACAATCTCAAGCAGCTTGTTCATTGTTTTACATACATAGGTATTAAATATAAGAGCATTTTACAACATATATACATTTCAAAAGACAATTATAATTCAAATATATAAATACATATTAACATTTACATTCATATTTTACAATTATTTGATAGTAGGTTGTTATGTATTAAAATAGAAAAAGATTTCAACAATTATCCCATGATCACTAAACACCTTAGAAGAAAGACCGTAATATTTTATATCTTAAAATATTGAACCCATTAGCTCTGAACACTTTTAATAAAATAATCAAATACTTAATTTATAACTTATGCATTTTAATTCCTCCACAAAGTTTAACCCACTTAATAAATACTGATTAAAGTATAACTTATAATTAGTTCCATATTCATTTTTTAAATCTGAATATCTTTCAGCATATGCTTTAGGATCAAAATTCTTACTAGCTTGTCTTCCTTCATTCATTCCATGTTTTATAAAATGTTCTAAGAAACCTAAATCTGAACCTAACCCTTTTAAATCTGGATTTGCATTTTTATAGAATTCCATATCAAATACTGGAGAAGATTTTCTATTTTGCTTATACCCATCTATAACAAAATGTTCATACACAGCTTGCCAGTTATTTCCGTAAGTAGCTTTTACATCACTATTGTTTACTGCATAATAGTTTGGATCAAATACTGCTGATGGCGCTCTTCCTTCTTTTTTACCATGTTCTTGCCAATGTTCATATAATGCATTGTAATCATTTCCTAACCATTTTAAGTCTTGATTTCTTTGTGCATAAAAATCAGCATCAAAAATTACTTTATCAATACTTTCATATGGGTTAATTGGAGCTGGTGGTGCAACTGGGGTATCTTTAATTATTCTTCTAGCAGCAACATATTCATATATTGAACCTATCTTCACACCATCATCTGGATTAGCTGCATGTATAATTTGTCCATTTCCAATATAAATTCCTACATGCTCAGGTACAGCAGCTGTCCCTCTTTCAAACACTAAATCTCCAGGTTTTAATTCTGATCTTGATATAGCTTGTCCTTCATTTATTTGAGTATAAGTAGTTCTTGATAAATTATATCCTACTTGTCCAAATACATACTTAGTAAATCCTGAACAATCAAATACATTTGGGCCGTTACCTCCCTTAACATATGGTTTTCCTAAATGTTTTTTTGCTTCATTAATTATATCGGAAGCTGTACCTACTGCGAATGCTTGTCTTGAAAAACATGGCATAACTATAGTACATAACATCATTATAGTAAATACTATTATTTTTATATTTATTCTTTTTCTTTTCATATGTCCCCCTTAATTTAAAAAATTAGCTTAAAATACAAAAATACAGTACATATAATAACATATTAGGTGTTCAAAAGCAATTTTTTACATTTTTCGCAATTATTCAAATAATTGTATTTTTTATTTTTAAGTTTATAATAAAATAAAAGTTTTACTCTTCATTCTTGTATCTATAGAATAAAGAGTAAAACTTCTATTTTGTTCCTATTCCTGCTTAATTGGTTTTGTTAGCTTAAATCTGACATTTCTCAATTCTTTATAAAATCAATTACTACTCCATCCGGTTCTAAGATCACTTTTATCACTTCTAAAAATTTAACAGTTCTAAAGCTAAATTAATCCTCTAAAGAGTATTTAATTCTTTACCTAATTTATAATCTATTTCTTTATACCATAAACCTCTGTCAAAATAAATAAAGCCTGCTATTTATCTGATTTATAGCTATATACAACATAAGGATGCACAACTCTTTCACTTAAACCTGATGATAATGAGTAATATTTTATTTTCATTTTCTTTTTTGTTATAAAAGCAATATTTATCTCTCTATATTTTTTCTTTTCTTCTTCAATATCAAAATTCCCCTTTGGTTCAACCACAAAATAATTCATAGATTCTTTTGCACCATTTTTCATATTGATAGTAGCTTTAACTTTATTTACTATTTCTTGAAATTCTTTTTTATAAATATCATTATTAAATTTCATTTGCTCATTTACCATCTCAATGACTGTTATATCCTCTGACTTTATATTAAGATTCAATAAATTTCCATCATTCGAAAGTTCATATCCTCCATAAACTCCAGATTTACTAAATATGAAAATACCAGCCTGCTCTAAATAACTTCTGTATTCTCTAATTTGCCTTTCACTCACCTCAAGTTCCCTAGCTAAATCTATACTCTTCATTCGTCCTCTACTTTGTAACATTACAGCCATCTTCAATGCATTTCCAATTTTACTAATAATACCACCTCCCTTTATAAGTATTTCTACAATTAAATTGTAAATCCTTTTACATTTTTCAAAGATAGCGCTCATTTATCTCTATTTTTATTCATTCTTTTTCAAATTTTTATTCTGAAGTGACTCTATATGTTATAATATGATTTCTACAATATAATTTAAAAATTCTACATTTAATTGCAACATATATAAATTTAAAGCACCATGAATTAGAATCATGATGCTACTTATGTTTTATATTCATTTTGTTTTTAGTTTTAGTAAAATAACTAATCACAGCTCTATTAATTTTAGTAATTATCCCATAATAACTAAATATTTTAGAAGAAAGACGAACCCATTAGCTCTGAACACTTTTAATAAAATAATCAAATACTTAATTTATAACTTATGCATTTTAATTTCTTTAAAGCTCTATTTTCAACATAATATTAGCCTTTCTTCTTTTATTTTCATCTATCCCTATCTATTAATCCTATTAGTAAATTACTCTTTTTGATTTTTAAGATTTTCTACTATCGCTAAACATTTCTCTCTTCCAAACTGAGCATATAGTGCAATAGCTAACCTTTTTGTATATGCATCCTGTAGCTTTTCATTAAACTCACCTTTTACAATTACATTTATCGGCTTGTCTAATTTTGCCATGCACTAACCTCCTTTAATATAGCTGTACCTTATATTAATATGCCTTAATTTTAGCTTTCTTTCATGCTTTTTCTTTTTATCTAATAAATAACTTCTAAATAATCTATTTCCTAGTTATTAATAGAATAATTTTTAAATAGAATACTACAAAAAGCTTAATTTCAGATATTATTTTACTTTGAATTTATAAATGAATTGTTTTTAAGAATTAAATATATAAAATTTATCTTTTGTGTGAGGAGGTAATGCTAATGATTGCCGCAATATATTCTCGTAAGTCTGTTTTTACTGGTAAAGGTGAGTCTATAGAGAATCAAATAGAGCTTTGTAAGGAGTATACTACCAAGCATTTTGATGAAAAGGTTGAAAAATTTCTTATATATGAAGATGAGGGCTTTTCTGGAGGTAATGTTAATAGACCTAAATTTCAAGAGTTATTAAAGGATGTTAAAGAGAATAAAGTAGATATTCTTATTTGTTATAGGCTTGATAGAATTTCAAGAAATGTGGCTGATTTTTCTACTACACTTGAGTTATTACAAAAACATAATGTAGCTTTTGTATCTATTAAGGAGCAATTTGATACTACTACTCCTATGGGGAGAGCTATGGTTTATATATCTAGTGTTTTTGCACAACTTGAAAGGGAGACTATTGCAGAGCGTGTTAGGGATAATATGCTTCAACTTGCTAAGACAGGGCGTTGGCTTGGTGGTCAGGAACCTTTAGGTTTTTCTGCTGAGAAGATAGTTTATATAGATGAAGAAATGAAGGAACGAAGTCTTATGAAACTTTCTCCTATCCTTGAGGAAACTGAAGTTATTAAGTTAATCTTTTCAAAGTATTTGCAGCTTAAATCTATCTCTCAGGTAGTTAAATTTTTAAACCTTTCTGGTATAAAAGGTAAGAATGAAGGTGAATGGGCTCCTACTCAGGTAAATAGGATTTTAACTAGCCCTATTTATGTTAAGTCTTCAGAAGAGACTCATAATTTTTTAAAGCTCCAGGGTATTAATGTCTTTGGAGAGCCTAATGGTCATGGATATTTGACTTATAACAAAACTAAAAATATAGCTACTGATAGAGATAAGTCTGAATGGATTGCAGCTGTAGCAAAGCATGCAGGTATTATAAATGCTAATGATTGGTTAGCTATTCAGTCTTTAATTAATAAGAATAAGAGTAAGAAAATCTCTAGATTAGGTACTGGAACTAGTAATAATGCACTTCTAACTGGTCTTTTAAATTGTGCTTGCTGTGGTAGCAAGATGTTAGTAAAGCAAGGTCACACTTCTAAAAAAGATCCTTCTATACGTTATGACTACTATGTATGTAGTAAAAAAGATAGCTCTTATGGAAAGAAATGTACTAGTAGTAATATAAGAGTTGATAGACTTGATAATCTTGTATTACGTGAGATAAAAAATTACAATACTGATTTTCTAATAAAGAACTTAACTGAGGTTATAAATGAAAATAATGTAACCTCTGCTATTACAAATCGCAAGTCTATTATAACTAATGAAATTGAAGAGAAACAAAATTTGATTTCTAGTCTTATCAAAAAACTTTCATTAAGTCCAAGTGAAGAAATATCCAAATACATTTTTAAAGAGATTGAAACTATTAATTTTGATATATCTAATTTAAAGCAAGAGCTTGAAAATATTAATAATGATAGAAACGAGGTTACTACTAAGCTTAAAGATATTTATATGATTATAAATATGCTTAAAAGATTTGATTCTACTTTTGATTTAATAAAGGATATTACTCAAAGGCGGTTTATGCTCCAGAGTGTAGTTAAAAGTATTTCTTTTAATACTAAAACCTTTGATGTTATTGTTGATCTTCTATGTGATAAAAAGAAATAGAATTTGTAGAACTATTTTTAACCAAAAAATCGTTGTTTTATAATCAAAGCACAGTATTCAGTTCCCGCATCAATACAATCTATCATTTCATAGTTCATTAAAGGACCACCTCAAAAAATACTCTCTTTATTAAATTATCCTAAAATTTTTATTTTGTTACTTAAGAAGATTAAGTTTTAATTTTTTATTTTAAGTGTCTATTAAAAAGTAAGGGAACTATAAAATTTATTTTATATAATATTAACGTGCAGAACCACTAACTGTACTTATTTTATTAAAGCAAAAAACAATTTTTTTTTAAAATATATTGATTTAATACACAATTAAGAGTTCTGCATCAAACTAACTTTAAAATAAGTTTGATACAGACCTTTTTAATTATTTACTATTAACTTTATTAATACTTATATTTCAATCATTTAAATACTTTCATACGATTATTTACTGGAACAAATTCTTTATCTTTTGGTGCTGCTGTTGGTTTTCCAAATGGCATTTGTGCTATAAATTTCCAATTGCTTGGTATATTCCATTTTTTACTTACTTCCTCATCAATTAACGGATTGTAATGTTGCAGTGATACTCCAAGTCCTTCAACTTCTAATGATGTCCACACTACATATTGAAGTATACCTGTTGCTTGTTGAGACCAATTAGGAAAATTATCTTTATAAAGAGCAAATTGTTGTTGAAGTGATTCAACTACACTAGTGTCTTCAAAGAATAATACTGTACCATATCCATTATAGAATGAATTAACTCTCTCCTCCGTAGGAGCAAATTTATCTTCTGGAACAATTTTTCTCAAGCCTTCCTTTGTTATATTCCACAATTCTTTATGATTATCTCCAAATAATACAACAACTCTTCCACTCTGAGAATTAAACGCTGTAGGGGTATATTTTACAGCATCTGCTATAACCTCTTCAATCCTTTCATTTGATATTGTTGTTTCGTTGCTAATTCCATATATACTACGTCTTTCTTTTACAGCTGTATAAAAATCTTTTGTCATTTTTTAATTGCCTCCTAATAATTTATTATTTTATTAATATTATAACTATCCTAATTCTTAGCTTTTACATAAATATTTATTATTATGAACTCTACATATTTTTTTATAATATTATATAGAAGAAATCGCCCTATCTAATTCGTTAAAAGTACTATATCCTTGAGCTATTATTTTAGCTTTGTCACCATTTACTGCAATAACTGTAGGAAAGCTTAATGCACCTATTGAATTAACCATGCTAAAATATTTAATAGTATCTTGTTCTAATTCTTTTGAAAGATATTCTTTTTCAAATATCTCTTTAGACATTCCAAAACTTTCAGCTATTTCTGTGTATGTTTCTATTTGATTGACGTTCTTTCCATGTACAAAAAATGCTTCTTGAATTTTCTTTAAAAACTTAAAAGTAATATCCTTATTTAATTTCTGAATTAAAACTAAAGCTTTTGCTCCTGGAAGGCTATCCAAAAATATATCAGAATTTCCTAATATATTTTCATTAAAATTTTGTCCGAATTTTTTGCCAGTTAATTCTTCTATTCTTGAGTTATGCCCTTTTATATATTCTCCTAGACTCTTATTCATAGTTTTCACGTTATCATAAGTCCACATTCCACCAGGTAATATTTCAAAATCATAGTCTTCTTTATATTTTTCCTCTATTTTTGTTATTACATCACTAAATCCATAACACCAACCACACATAGTATCCATAACATAATATATTTTTGTTTTCATAATTTTTATCCTCCTAAATGAATTTATTTTACGCTCATTGTAACCGAAAGAGTTACAACAGGGATAAAAAAATATTTTCCCTATAGAAAATCTATTTTTTATTCTTATATTAAACACCCCGTTGTAACCATTATAGTTTCATCTAAATAAAAAGTCAATAATTTTTATTAAATAAAACTAATTATTGTTTTTTTACATATAGGCTTATTATTTTATCTAAAAAGCTATGCAGTATACTGTTTGTCTATACAATAACAGGTGTTCTATAAGAAAATAAAAAACTCAGAGATGCAACATTTGGCTACATCCCTAAGTTAAATTTTTTTAATTATAAAATTATTTTCTACAACTTATTTATATATATTTTACAAAACTAAACTTAATGTTAGTTTTAGTAATATAAATTATTATAATATTAAAATACTACCCTATTTAGTTAAATATTCATCTATTGCTTTTGCAGCTTTCTTTCCTGCTCCCATTGCAAGTATTACTGTTGCAGCTCCTGTAACAGCATCTCCACCTGCATATACACCTTCTTTAGTAGTAAGTCCTGTTTCTTCTTCTACAACTAAACATCTTCTTCTATTTACCTCAAGTCCTTTAGTTGTTGATGATATTAATGGATTTGGTGATGTTCCTAATGACATTATAACTGTATCTACATCTAATATAAATTCTGAACCTTCAATCTCTATTGGACTTCTTCTACCTGATGCATCAGGTTCTCCAAGCTCCATTCTTATACATTTCATACCCTTAACCCAGCCTTTTTCATCTGCTATTATTTCTATAGGGTTTGTTAATAAATCAAATATTACCCCCTCTTCCTTTGCATGATGAACTTCTTCTAATCTTGCTGGCAGTTCTGACTCTGATCTTCTGTATACTATATGAACTTCTGCACCTAATCTTAAAGCTGTTCTTGCAGCATCCATTGCAACATTTCCACCACCAACTACAGCTACCTTTTCTCCAACTTTTATTGGAGTTGAGTAACCTTCTTTAAATGCCTTCATTAGATTTGCTCTTGTTAAAAATTCATTTGCTGAGAAAACACCATTTGAATTTTCTCCTTGTATTCCCATAAACTTTGGAAGTCCTGCTCCTGAACCTATAAATACAGCATCAAAATTTTCATCTTTCATTAAACTCTCTATTGTTACAGTTCTTCCAACTATAACATTAGTTTCTATCTTAACACCTAGTTTTTTGATATTCTCTATTTCAGTCTTAACTACTGTATCCTTTGGCAGTCTAAATTCTGGTATTCCATATACTAAAACTCCGCCCGCTTCATGTAACGCTTCAAATATAGTTACCTCATATCCTAGTCTTGCAAGGTCTCCAGCACAAGCAAGCCCTGCTGGACCACTTCCTATAACTGCTACCTTTTTACCATTTTGCTCTTTTTTATCTCCTATAAAGACTCCATTTTCTCTACACCAGTCAGCAACAAATCTTTCTAATTTTCCTATTGCTACTGCTTCTCCTTTTATGCCTAAGACACATTGTCCTTCACATTGGCTTTCTTGTGGACATACTCTTCCACATACTGCTGGAAGTGCTGAATAATTTGCTATCACTCTTGCAGCTTCTTCTATTTTTCCTTCTTTAACCATGCTTACAAACTCTGGTATCATTATATTTACTGGACATTTTGTAACACACTTTGGATTTTTACAATTTAAACATCTATTTGCCTCTTCCATTGCTTCTTCCATATTATATCCTAAACATACTTCTTCAAAGTTCTTTGCTCTAACTTTTGGTTCTTGTTCTCTTACTGGAGTTCTTTTTAATTTAAGCATTATTTTTCACCTCCACAATTTCCACAACCACCATGATGAGTTGAACCTTCTTTTTTTCTTAAGATGGCTCTTCCTTCTTCTGTTTTATACATAGTCTGTCTTCTCATAGCTTCATCAAAATTTATAAGATGCCCATCAAATTCTGGTCCATCTACACAAGCAAACTTAACTTCATCTCCAACAGTTACTCTACATGCTCCACACATTCCTGTTCCATCTACCATTATAGGATTTAAGCTTACTATTGTATTTATGTTTAATTCTTTTGTTAACATTGTAACAAATTTCATCATTATCATAGGACCTATAGATATGCAAAGATCATATTTATTTCCTTTATTAACTACTAGATCTTTTAATACTTCTGTTACTAATCCCTTTGCTCCATAGCTTCCATCATCTGTTGCTACATATAAGTTTCCAGAAACAGCTTTCATTTCTTCTTCTAATATTAATGTTTCCTTTGTTTTAGTTCCTACTATAACATCTGCCTCTATTCCATTTTCATGTAACCACTTAACTTGTGGGTACACAGGTGCAGTTCCTACCCCACCAGCTACAAATATTATTTTTTTATTCTTTAACTTATCTAAATCTTCATGTACTAATTCTGATTCTCTACCTAATGGACCTACGAAGTCTAAAAAACTTTCTCCTTCATTGTAAGAAACCATTTTTTGAGTTGATTCCCCTAAAGTTTGTAACACTATAGTTACACTACCTTCTTCTCTGTTATAGTCACATATTGTAAGAGGTATTCTTTCACCCTTCTCATCAATTTTAACTATAACAAATTGTCCTGGATAACAAGACTTTGCTACTCTTGGTGCCTCTATATCCATTAAATATATGTTTTGCGCTAGAACTTTCTTTCTTAATATCTTGTACATTTTATATTACCTCCTATCACTATAAAAGTGATTTATCTGGTGTTACTAGTATTTTAACGTGCTTCTTCTTTTCTGGGCCTGTTAATGCTCCAAAGCCTTCTTTAACAATATCATCTAAATGAATTCTCTTTGTAACATATCCTTCAGCCTTTATTCTTCCATCATTCATTTGTGCCATAGTTGCTTCAAATTCATGTCTATAAGCTAATGTTCCAACAATCTTTTTCTCTGTAAATACTAAAGCATTTGGATTAAACATTAAGCCTTCTTCCCATATACTTGTAACTACCATAGTTCCTGCAAATTTTAAACTATCAATTCCTGTATCAAAACCTATTTTTGCTCCTGTAGTTTCAAATGCTGCATCTACTCCTACTCCATTTGTAAGTTTCTTAACTTCTGCTGCTATATCAACTTCATTTGGATCTAATACAAAATCTGCTCCTGCTCTCTTAGCATATTCTTGTCTTACTGATTTTCTTTGTAAAACTACAACAAGTTTAGCACCAGCTGCTTTTAAACATTCAATAGTGGCTAGTCCAATTGGACCAGATCCTAAAACTAATGCTGTATCTCCTATTTTGAAATCAGCCATTCTTATAGAATGTAGTGCAACTGCCATTGGTTCAACAAGTGCAGCTTGTTCATAACTCATAGAATCTGGTATTTTATGTACAAACTCTTGTGGAAATACAGTGTACTCAGCAAGTCCCCCACCTGTTCCACAAAGTCCATGGAATCCTAAATGTTCGCATAAATTATATTTTCCTTCTAAGCAAGCTGGACATTTTCCACATGCTACTATTGGCTCAACTATTACTCTATCTCCAACTTTAAATTTAGAAACACCTCCCCCAACTTCAACTACATCTCCTGAAAATTCATGTCCTAATACAACAGGTGCAGTAGCTTTACTTAAAGCATGTGGTGTTCCTACTGGTATAAAAATTGGACCACCTAAATATTCATGTAAATCAGAACCACATATACCACACCACTTGATTTTTATTTTTACGCTTCCTTTAGTAACTATTGGTTCTTCTATTTCTTCAACTCTAACATCTTTTTTTGCATACCATAATGCTGCTTTCATATTTTTCTCCTCCTAATTTCCCTGTTAAACTATTCACAATTTATACAAAGCAATATTTATGCCAAAATTATAATCCCCATATTTTACTGAATTATAAATTTAAAAAAGCAAAAAGTGTATCAAAATGAAACAATACTTTATCTCATTTTGGTACACTTTTTTTATTTTTCTCATTTTGATACACATTAATTTTTATAGACAATATTATATTTTTTTATTTTCCTATACAAGGTAGCTCTTCCTATATTTAATAACTTAGCTACCTTAACCATATTTCCATTAGTTTTTTCTATAGCTTTTTGTATTTCTCTTTTTTCTAAGATTTCCATACTTAGCACTTCATTATTTTCATATACAGTTTCCACTTCTAGATCTTCTGTCTTTTTTAATTCCTCTATCTGATATGAATTTAGAATATTATCCTCACTTAAATAATAATCTCTCTCTACAACATTCCTTAGTTCCCTAACATTTCCGTCCCAATAATTATTCTTTAAAATTTCTATATAATCTGAAGAAATTTGTTTTAAATTTTCACCACTCTTAATTGATAAACTTTGAGTAAAATGATTAACTAATAATTCTATATCTTCTTTACGTTCTCTTAAAGGGAGTGTTTTTATATTCATAACACTTAACCTATAATATAAGTCACTTCTAAAGTTTTTGTTGAGTACTTCTTTTTTCAATATTCTATTAGTAGCGCCAATAACTCTTACATCCAACTGTTTTTCAAAAGTTCCTCCAACTCTAACTATCTTTCCATTATCTAAAACTCTAAGCAACTTACTTTGCATATCTAAGGGAAGTTCCCCTATTTCATCTAAAAATATAGTACCTCCATCTGCAATTTCAAATTTTCCTGCATGTCCTTCTTTAGTAGCTCCTGTAAAAGCTCCTTTTTCATAACCAAAAAGCTCACTTTCCACAAGTTCTCTAGGTATAGATGCACAATTTACAGCAACAAAGGGCCCATTCTTTCTTTTACTACCATTATGTAATGATTGAGCTATAAGCTCTTTACCTGTACCACTTTCTCCCTCAATTAATACATTACAATCACTTTTTGCTACCTTTTCGGCAAATTTTATCATAGATATCATCTTATCATTTCTTGTCACTATATCATCAAATGTATAACTAGCTTTAAAGCCAGCTAATTTGCTAACTAATTTATGTACATATTTTATTTCTTTAAAGGTTATTACAATTCCAATATTTTTATTATTTGATTTCATTGGAACTACACTAATAATGCATTTTATATTTTTATTTTTGCCCTTTAAGTCACATTCTCTGTTATGTATTTCTTTGCCTGTTTCTTTTAATAAACTTTTAAAATCTATATTAGTAATAAAATTTTTAATATCTAAATTTATAGTTTCCTCTAATGTTAGTCCTAATATTTCCATAGCTCTACCATTAATTCTTTTAATACTAGAAAAAGAATCTATAACTATCATTCCATCTGATATAGAGTTAAAGGTTATATTTAAAAGATTATAAGAATTACTTAATGCTAATTGCTTTTGTATTGACTCTGCTGCCGATGTTACTATGCCTAATGTATGCGAGTGTGCATCATAATAATTTCCAGCCATATTTATACAACCTATTACATTTCTATCTTCATCATATATAGGTGATGCGGAGCATGTCCAAGAATGTTGATCACTTCCAAAATGTTCTGCTCCTATTGTTTGCATTGGTTTATTCAAGTAAAGCGCTGTACCTATAGCATTTGTACCAACAGCTTCTTCACTCCATAATTCACCTCTTAAAAAATTCAATTCATTTACTCTCTCCATTATATCTTTATCACCAATAACCTCAAGTATATAACCTTCTTTATCTGATAAGATTATAGCAAAGCCTGACCCTTCAACTATCTTATAGATACTTTCCATAACAGATTTTGCAACATTTATTAATTCTAGATTTCTCTCTATAAGCGCTTTTATATCATTATTTTTGTTTTTTCCCTTACCACCCATAGGACTAACTCCATATTTTTTACAACGAATCCATGATTCTAAGATATCTTTTCTTATAGTTTCATCAATTATATCATTATATACGAATTGTTCCCAACTATTTTTTATATTACTTGTATAATCTTCCACAATATCCCCCTTCATTTAGAACTGTTAAATCTTATTATAACTTATAATAGCACAAAAGTGATTTAATAATTATACATTTTTCTATACATAAAAAGGTATTTATAAAAAAATCTAAGAAAATATAATTAAAAAGAGATTATAAGTTTAAAACTAGTAATCTCTTTTTTGTTCCACACTAATTTACTTTTCAACTAATTTCATTGCCAGTAACTTTAAAATTTAAATATTTTTCTAATCGGTATCTGCTGAAAAAGTAAATGATACATCTGTTCCACCCTCAGGACCAACAAATAAAGTATATTTCTCATTTGCTTTACCTCTTAATATAAATGGTCCTTTATCAATATCAACACCCTTAAATTTTAGAGTAAATTCATTTTTAGCACCAGATCGTACTGTCACACGATTATCATCATTTAAACAGGTTGAGTAATCATTTTTATCTCTATCAATTATGTAATAGTTATTTTTAAATAGTATGTAAGAATCATCAGTATTATTAGTCAAGCTACAATATACTTGTACTCCATCTTCTGTTAATTCCATATTTGTTACTTCGATTTCAACACTGCTATCACCTACATTTATTACTTTCTTAACATTTCCACTTACATGCTTTGTTGACTCATCTGCTTTAACATTAAATTGAGAAAAAGTAATTACTATAATTCCGATTAATATTGAGAATATAAGTTTTTTTATCATTTTCATGGCCACTCCTCCTAAATATATTTTCTATGCATTAATTGTTTTAACTAACATTTTAGAAAAAATCAATAAAATATTTTCAATATAGCAGTATTTTTTATTTCTCACACTTTAACACCACCTTTCTTATATAGATATTATTGGAAACCTTATATTGAATTATGCATAAAATTAAAAGAAGATCTTGTGGCAAAATTTATTTTGTAAAGTCTATAAAAATTAACCTACTATTTTTAATAAATAAATTAAAATATTTATTAGCAAAGTTATATTTAAGAAAATATTACACGAAAAAATCCTACGTTTTACTTATACGTAGGATTTTCCAAATTCATTATTTTATATAAATCGATGTATTTTATAAGAGCCACCTATCTCATTTAAACACTTTGCCCATTTAACATACTAAGCATATCCTGTCTTTCTCTAGTAAATCTATTATATACACTTTGTCTTATTTGTGAAGAACTACTTCTGAAGTATATATTAACTTTTTGACGTTCAGTATATAAATCATTAATAATGTTAGCATCACTACCATTTAAATTTAATTTAGAGAATATAGACGCAGCTCCACCAGGTCCATGCTGTACCGCTGTAGACCATAAACTTTCCTTTAAAGCATTACTTTTCTCACTTATATCAAAACCATATTTTGACTTTAATGTAGCTGCAGCTTTATCATAAAAGTTTTCTTTTATATATTGCTGTTGAAGTCCTAAAAATTCATTTCTATTACCTCGAGCTTCTTGAGTCCATACATTATCAAAATTAGCCCCATAAGTATTACCATCAATGATTTTTGCATTCATAAACTTGTTATATAAATTGCTATCCTTATCTTTAAGTGAATTTATAAATGAACTTAAAGATCCTGTATTAGCTGAAAATTGCCATGCACCATAAGATTTTCCGCCATAATCTCCTGGAGTATTACTTATTGCTCCTGGATCTAGATTAGATTCATATTTAGATGCACGTAAACCTAACCCATTAAAGCCATTACTTGTCCCATCATAACCACCAGATAATGACATAGAACTTTGTCTTATATTTGAACTAAAATCACTCATTGCACTTAATGAATTACTTAAACTAGAAGAACCATTATTGCTTAGAGCAGTTAGCAATATTTCTGACATCATTGAATCACCTTTACTACCCATCATCTTAGTTAACATAGTAGAAAATAGCATTTCTTGCATTGCTTTTTCAACAGCAGCGTTCTCTTTACTTGTTTCAGTAACTGCAGTACCTGTTTTACTATTTGTTTGAGTTTTATACTGGGTTGAAAGTGTATTATTTGTTGAAGTTCTATTTAACTCCATAAAACTCACCTCATTTATTTAAAAGTATTTTCACATTTTATAACCTAAAACTCTCATAACTATTTTCATAAATTGTTATAATAAATACTTATCAAAATTTTATATAGTTATTTACTTTTTATTTATCGTATAATCTATACTAAAATTAATAGCATTTTTGAAATTATTTTTTTAAAATTTTAAATTATTTGTAAAATATATGTATATTAAGCTTAAATATCAAGTATTTATCTTTTAAAATTTAAATTTTTGCTGTAAATTTTTTATTTTTTATAAAAGAACATTCTTTATTAATATCTATACAATAAAAGCCTAGTATTTAATTTAACCTCAAATACTAAGCTTTACATTATATTCAAATTATTTGTTCTAATTCATTTCTAAAATTAATTTCTAGTATACTAATTAATCTTACATTAAATATATCTATTAAATATTTTAATACATCCACTAATACTAATTATCTTATCTTTACAATTGTTAGTACTGTGTTCACAAATCCCATAACCGCTACGCTTTGATTAACCAAACTTAGAGTTGAGAAATTTAAAGCTACATTTATTAAAATTGTTTTAGATAAATTTAATTCAAAAGGTACTAATCCAACATTTACTGGTTGTGGAGGTACTTGTACCCTTGAAACCGAATCTAAAAGAGGGTTGCTATTAAAAGCTAGTGCAATTATTGCTTCATTTGTTCCATATGGTGTTGTAGTCCATACTGCTGATGTGCTATAAGATACTAAATATACTCCTCTATTTAAAACTAGTTTACCATTTTTATATATTATATTAGGGCCATTTCCACCAATTACTGCAGAGCCTAAATCCAATAAATTTCCTGAAAGTACATTTTGTAATTGCGGTCTAGATAGTTCTGCTTCATTTATATTTTCAAAATGGTTATCACAACAACATGCCATAATAATTACCTCACTTCTTTTTTATAGTATAATATATGCATAAAATAATATTATGTGAAGTAATTTAATATTTTATTGAAGACTTGTATTGTCCCAAAAGTCATCCATTTCTTTCATAATCTCACTTGCAGGTATTAACGTAGCTTCTTCGATTGATTTCCCTGTCTTTTGTAAATAATGCTTGATCATATAATAACCACATGCATATCCTGCGCAATAAGGAAGTCCTACTGGAAAATATCCTTGAAGCTGTGCAAATTCATCTCCCCAAAGGTAAGCTGATATATTCGGTAGTCCTTGTACATCTAAAGCTTCCTTAATAATTGGCTTTATATAATTATTTAAAGTATTTATATCTGTTTTACTTACCCAAGGTCCAATCATTTCCTCTCCAAACAGTGAAGTTGCAAAATTTTCAGCAAGTCCTTCACAAATCATCATCTCTGCTAGTGTAACATCATTTTTCCACTTTTCAAACTGAAAACGTACATTATGATTACATTCATGAGCCAAAGCAGCAGGAATTCTTCTTATGTTATATTCATTTGGTACAATCCCTATAAAGATATATCCAGGTATTCCTCCATCTCCAATATACCCATCACTCATTGATATATATGGACTTTTAGGATTTCCAAGTACAATACTAAACCTATAATCATTTACTGGTAATTCATAGCCTAACTTTGTAAATCTTTCTAATGAAAGTTTAATTGTATCTTCACATTCTTTCCATAACCCCTCATTTGATATAATTTCAATATTTTTTCTTTGAGTAGTATCAACTTCTGATGGAGGCAAAAATCCAAGCATTTTACTGGCCATAATTACATCGTAGCCATTTTTTTGCATAGATTTAATTGGAACATTGATACAAGACCACTTAAATTCAAAAGGCTTCATCATTTCATATCTGTAAATATCATCCCTCTTCTCTATTGATGAATTCATCATATTTTTGTAAATTTCATCTGACCGTATTAATATAATATTCATAATATCATCTTCCTTTCAAGGAAATTCTAGCTTATCACGTAACGTTAGAGTCAATAGTTTATTTAACAAAAAAATTAACTCCCTTATAAAATTAAGGAAGCTATTTAAACTTAAATAAATTTTTTCAAAATATTAATATTACTTTTCAACAAATATTTGTTGAACTAAAGGTAAGACTGTTCGTAATAAAAGCCTTTTTGATATAGTAATTATTTGATAGTTTTAAATCCAATTAGTTCAACATCTTGAGCCATATAGCCTGGCTTTATAGTTTGTTCTTTCATAAGATCTGTAGACAAATATTTTTTGTTATCATCAGCGAACACTGTAACAACAACCGAATCCTTATTTTCTAGAATATCTTGTGCTTTTAAAGCACCTAAAAAATTTGCACCAGAAGATATTCCAACACCAAGACCTAAAGTCCTAGCAAGTTTCCTTGACATATTTATAGCATCTGCATCATCAATCATAATAATATCATCAAGCTCATCTAGTTTAACAATTTTAGGTATAAATTCATCACCTATTCCAGCAATTCTATGTTTTCCAATTATTTTTCCTCCTGAAGCCATTGTTGGAGAATTGGATGGATCAAGAGGAAATGCCTTGCAATTTGGATAGAATTCCTGAATAGACTTCTTTATACCCATAATAGTTCCACCAGTACCAACACCTGCAACAATAGCATCTGGTGTTTTCTCAAATTTAGAAAGTTGGTCTAGAATTTCTTTTCCTGTTGTTTCATAATGAGCAGCCACATTTATGGGATTTGAAAACTGTTGAGGCAAAAATACGCCTTCTTTGGCTCCCATTGTATTTGCAAGTTCAATAGAACCTGTAAAGCCACCTTCTTCCTTAGAAACTAACCGAATAGTTGCTCCAAAACTCTTCATAATATTTACACGTTCCTTAGTCATCCAATCAGGCATAAAAATTGTAACAGGATTTCCAAGATAAGCCCCTATTGCCGCAAAAGAAATTCCTGTATTGCCGCTTGTTGCTTCAGCTATCCTATCTCCCTCTTTTATAATACCTACTTCGTATGCATTTTTCATAATATTATAGGCAACTCTATCTTTAATACTCCCTGAATAGTTGTAGTATTCTATTTTAGAATAGACCTTTCTTTCTTCTCCTTTATATTTTAGTGAAATTTCAAGCATTGGTGTATTACCAATCATCCTAGCTAACTGCTCAAATTTTTCGGCCATATTCTTACTTATAACCATACTTTATCACCCCCAATTATTGTAATATATGCTGCTTAAGAGCAAATTGTTTTGAGTTGTACTATATTATTAATTTCATACCTTTTGTAATACTAAATTATCTTGAATTTTTATGAAGAATAAACTTATAAAATATTACATCTAAAATTAATTTATTTAGTTACCATTTTTAACTTTTCTTTCTTTATCCTATTTATATTATAGCAAACTTTTTCCATATCTATATTTGTAAATATTCCATCTTTATATACTATATCTCCATCTATTATAGTAAGACATATATCGTCTGATTGTGCAGAATAAATTAAATTAGCTAGAACATCATGTACAGGTTGCATATGAGGTCTATCAAAATCGTAAATTACAATATCAGCTCTGTTTCCTACTTTTATTGCTCCACAATCATTTCTACCTTGAGCCTTAGCAGCATTTAAAGAAGCAATTTTCATCACTTCTTTTGTACTTAGAAATAATGGATCTTTATTAACACCTTTATGTAATAAAGCTGCAAGATTAATCTCTTCTATCATATTTAAATTATTATTACTTGCTGCACCATCGGTTCCAATAGTTACATTTATATCATGTTCTAGCATAGATTTTAAAGGAGCTATACCACTTCCAAGTTTTAAATTACTGCTTGGACAATGAGCTACCGTAACATTATTTTCTCTAAGTATATCAAAATCATCACCTTCAAGATAAACACAATGTGCTGCTATAGTATTACTTTTGAATGTTCCACAATTTAAAAAGTATTCTACTGGAGTTACACCAAATCTTCTTTTACATTCCTTTATTTCTAACTCTGTCTCAGATAAATGAATATGCATATTCATATCTGTATTATTACAATATTCCGAAATTTTTTTAACTGAATCTTCACACGAAGTATATACAGCATGAATTGAAACATCAGCTCTAATTCTATCAGTATTAATATTTTTTATATATTCATTTAACATCTTTGTTTCTTTATAAGCATTTCCATTAAAATAATCTTTTCTTCCTTCAATATCAGCATAACCATATGACAAATTAGCCTTAATTCCTGTCTCATAAACAGCCTTCAATATTCCTTCCAAATTGAAGTACATATCATTAAAAGATACTACTCCACTTTTGAACATTTCTGAAATACCTAATAACGATCCGTAATAGCAATCTTCATCTGTAAGAAATGATTCAAATGGCCATATTTTTTCACCTAACCACCTATCAAGTGGTAATCCTTCCCCATATCCCCTAAGTAAAGTCATTGGTACATGGCAATGTGTATTAATAAATCCTGTAGTTGCAACCTTATTCCTTCCATCATAAATATAACCATTATAATTTTCTGGTATTTCTTTGCCTATATAGCTTATTTTCTTTCCTTCTATAACTATATTAGTATCTTTTATAACATCATAATTTTCATCTATTAGTGTAATATTTTTAATTAACATAAAAATCCTCCTATTTTATCTTTTTATTAAGTAATAGCACTTTTAAGCACAAAAAACTACCCTAATAACTGAATTCATAAGTTAATTCCATCAAAAGAATTAACTTATAATCAACTATTACGGTAGTTGGTAGAAACGTTCAACCAATTATGAACTTATATAAGTCAAGTTTAATTATATAAAATTTACTTTTAATTATATAAAATATATAATCATTTTTCAACTAAATTATTTATATTCAATTATACCTTTAAAATTCTTATTATTTTTTCTAATATAAAGAACGAACCATTGAAGTTGTTAATGTTATGCTCTAACTTATAAGTTATTCTCTTCAATAAACTTTATAAACTTCTTTTCACTCAAAATTTCATTGGTTATGAAATTCCCATTAAAAAAGAAACTATAGGTAGTAAATGGTGATGGAGCATTTTGAGCTTGCTTTTTATTTTCATACCTTTGTATCTTTAAATCTATTTTCTTACTATCAGCTATATTTTTTGCTATTTGAACATACTTCTCTGTATAAGGACATTGGTTACTATAATATATCCTAAGTCCCTGTTCTGATATTTTTCCTTTTTTAGCACAAAGTTTAATTTTAGGTATTAAATAATCTTCTTTAAAAGGAAAATATAATAATTCATAATAAGGTTCTGCAGTATCTGCTATTTTAAACCCCTTGTATTTTAAATAATCTCCGTCAGTTAAAAACGGAAGTTTCTTTTTTGATGCTAAAGCAACTATACCTTTTTTACCTTGTTTCTTACTATCATTAATACATTCATCTAACAATAAATTTGAAATTCCTTTACCTTTATATTGTCCTGATACCCAAAGACAATCTATAACCATATATCCGTCTGCACTAATCGGATACCAAGAATTTTCTGCTGGTATATATTCTATAAAAACTTTACCTCTTACATTTAGTTTCTTAAAGATTAAACCATCTTTAAAACGTTCTTTTAACCATTCCTTTTTCGCTTTTACACATGATTCACCTTTTTTTTCGGAAACTACACAACATATATGCTCTTTATCAATATTGTTTTCCGTTATACTAATAATCTCCATATAAAATCCCTCCCTTCATATTTATACTAAATGAAATAGGACATCATTATGTCTTATTGTTTTTTAAAAAGCACTTATTTATAATTAAATAATTTAAAATTAATGTATTTGCAGATTTTAAATTTGTATTTTTTCTTTTATTTCACTTATTTCTCTTTTTTCATAATCACTTAAACTTAAAATATATTCATAAAATTTATTATACCATTCTTTTTCATATTCACCTTCAAAGTTTAGATTACATACATACTTTGATAAAAGACTACTTTCAAATTTCGATAGGCTTTTAAAATATTTAATATATTCATCATCAAATAGGCATTCAGCATTTAACATATCAATTAAATCTTCTAAACTTTTGATATTCTCCTTAATTAAAATGATTTTGTCATTTACTAAAGAGCAATCCCTAATTTCTTCAGTTAAATCTTTAAATTTAGAGTTTGGCATTTTTTCTCCATCTATATATTTAAAATTATTCTCATATATATCTTGCTTAAAAGATATAAATACTTTTTCTAATTTATTTATTTTTATACTTTCGTTTACTAATGAAGTTATTTTTAATGTAGCAGTTTCCATATAAGCTATTAAGTTTTCATTTTTAATATTTAAACTTTCACAGCATATTCTCATATGTTTTAACAATTCTTCTTGTAATCTATCGAAAGATAGTTTTTCCAGATTATTCTTTATATAATCCCTATCTAAATTACTAATATTTAGGCTATTTAAATCTTTACCGCAAATTAATACTCCTAAAGCATTAACAAGTACTAATTCAAAAACATTTATTAGTAAAACTTCACTTTGCTCATCATAGCCTTTTAATAATTCTACTATTTCAGCTATATCAAATTTATTACAAAACTCATTTTCTAGGTTTAAGTCGTTTAAATAGTTATACATATATTCGACACCTACATAATTTATGTTATCAAAGGAAAGTTGATAATCTATTGAGCATGGAGTTTCATGAGAATAAAAAAAAGCATCATATTCTTTAAAAAATAACGAAAGACCATCGTTTATAGTATCATTGTATGAGTAATTGTTTATGGCTAATTTATTCTCGCTAATTTTATCAAATAATAGTCTACTTTCTAATACCTTTTCACTAATTAAATCTTGACCTCTTTGTAACATTTCAGATAAACTAATATTCTTTAATTGATCTATAATAAGTTCTTTATCATTAAAAGATTTCAAATAAATTCCTATTGTATAATCAATACTATTTAAAATTTTCTCAGCAATTTCTATCATAACTGAACTACTATCGTCTTTTGTGTAATATTTCAGCTTTTCTCTTAAAAGTTCCATTCGTTCACTATAAATCTTACTTAATATATAATCATCTAATATCTTTTTCTCATAACATCTTAATAAAATATCTTTAAAGAAACTTTCTTCACTAATCTTATCTAAAAAAACATATTCTCTTAAACTACTTTTCATATTTACACCTTATAAATCCTTCTCATTATCAAGATTTGTATAATCTTTAAATCCGCTTTTTATATTATTTGCAATCCTGTATAATACCTTCCCTTCCAATAATTCCAAAGATCCTTGGCAATAATTATCAAATTTTTCTTTCATGATTTCTATTAATTCCTCATCACCTATATAATCTAAAGTTTCATTTTTGTAATTATAAAAAATTTCTACAAGTTCATTTATTGTATCACTATAATTATATTGAGATATATACGGTGAATCGCAAAAAGAAGTAATAATTTTATTTATAATTTGACCATTAAACTCTATTCTTCCAGTCTTCTTAAGTGCTATATTTCTTGTGTTAAGAATTTCTTTAACATCTGCATCAGAGAGTTTTAGACTATACTCTCTTGTAAGTTCATTACAAGAGAGTACCTCGTTAAAAACTTGTTTTTCTAATAAATTATTTTTAAATAGATCAATAGAATTTTTCATTATTTAAAACTTCCTTTCAAATAAGTATTGACTTTTATTTATAAATGTGATATGATTAAAATGATATATTTATAATTGTTTATTATAGCATTGGCATACATTTTTGTCAATGTGTTTTGTAATGTAAAAAGGAGTTGACTAAAAGCCAACTCCTTTTTCGATTTATAATATAAATTTTACTTTTCCCAATAAGTAGGACGAACTATAGATAATGGTAACTTAGTATTAGAGTCTCCTTTAGCTGCGTTAATTTGAAGCTGTGTAATAAATATACTATTTGAAAGATTAGCTCCTCTTAAATCTGCATCCCTTAAATCTGCTCCAATTAAGTCCGTTCCTGTTAAATCAACATTTCTAAGATCTGATGCAATAAGAAGTGCGCCACACAAATCTTCACCTTTAAGATTAGCCTTTCTAAGATCTGATCCTATTAAATTAAGCCTGCCAGAAATTTTTTTCTTACGCTTTAAATCACTCTTTGCTCCTTTACGTGCTTCATTTCTTAAACTCTCACTAGTTTTCAAAAGTAAAGAATTCACTTTAGCCCTATGCATTACTAAGTCTAATTTTAAGATTGAACTAGCATCTAACTTAGTAATTTTTTCAGTCTCTTTTATCATATAATCAATTTTTTCTCTTATAATTTTATCACTTTGTAATCTGAATGCTTCTGTTAAATACCATAACATTTCATGAATCTGTCTCATAACCAGAAATACATCAAACATCTCCTTTGAACTTTCTGGATTATTTCTCCAATCTTGTCCTTCATACGTAATCTGTGCTACCTTTTGACCTGCTCCAAAACAATCATATGCAGTACATCCCTTAAGCCCTTTTTCTCTAAGATTCTTATGTACAGTACATTTAAAATCAGACTTTAAATTTATACATGGCTTACCAGCATCCTTGTCAGTTGGAAATCCTTCTGAAGAAGAAAAGTATAATGCAACACAGCAAAATCCAAAACATTTCTCACAATCAATTTTTAAATTTTTATATAACTTTTTACTATCATCATTTTCATTTTTATGTATCATATTTGTTATCCCCCATATTCTTTAACTATAAGCAATCCAACTTCTAAATTGTATCACAATTTTATATTAAATTACTATATTATCACCATACCAATTATAAGTTATTTTGCTTAACAAATTTAATAAATTATTCCGATAAAACAAAAATTGTGACACATGTTATTTCATTATATAAAAACGACACTTTACTATTCAAAAGCACATTTTCAAAGGTTATATATATAATTTAAAAGTTACATTCTGTATATTTATAATATACAAGGTAAAAGGATATATTTAAACTTTATAAAACTACCTAATATAAAATTTAAGGAGGCATATTTGATATGGAGAAATCTTATAAAACAAAATCATCATTTACAAACGAAGAATATTCTTTATTTGTAGTTGAAAACTCAAAATTTTATAATGAAAAATTTGAACTATTTGATAATGGAAAGAAACTTTCATGGAATTGGGCAACCTTCTTTTTAGGAGGACTATGGTTCATATATAGAAAACTATATGCTGTTGGTATATCGCTCGTATTAATTGGAACATTAATTGATAATCTTATGAGTAAACATTTATCCTCACCTATATACTTCTTTATATGGTTAGCTATAGATATATTAATAACTGTGTTTGGAAACTATATATACTATCAACATACAAATAAAAAAATAGTAGAAGTAAAAAACATGGGACTGTCAGAAGAAGAAACTAAACTCAAACTTTCAAAAGTTGGAGGAACTAGTCCTATATTACCTATAGCTTTAATTGTAATAATTTTTATGATAGACATTATTACATTTTTATATCATTAAATACGATTAATAAAGCTTGATTTAATTAATAGAACTTATTTCGCAAGTATTCATATAAATTTGATAAATAGAATTTTTAAAGGTCTTTTAACTTAAGCATTAAAAGACCTTTTATTTTTATATTAAATTTTTTATTCCTGTTTCTAATATTTGCATTTGTAGCATTATCTGTTCATCAGTAATTGTTTTGCTTTTTCCATTTACAATAGTCTCATATAAATCATCATACACTCTTCCATAATCACCATTAACAGACTTTACTTTTTCTTCATGCATTGTACCTTCCCCATCTATATAGGTTAGAGTACCATAATGTTCTAAGTTATCAACGCCAAAATCTTTATTGCTAGGCATATAAAATAACTTTAAATGTTCCTCTTGACGATCCTTAGTTTCTTTTATGAAGCATCCCTTTTTACCATATAAAACAAAACTTGGTCTTTCCTTAATTCTAAAGTAGCTGGACTTTACTGAAACCTTTAATGTTCCGTAATATAAATCAATATCAAAATAATCATTCATTCTACCTACCCCTAATAATTGCCTTACATCATAATGTATATTATCTGGTTTACCAAAATAGCTGATTACTTGATCTATGGTGTGACAAGCATGACCATATAAATATGAATTTAAAGAATTAAACTTTTTAATAGTTTCTGGTACTTCTGGACGATAATAATCAAAATGCATTTCTAATTCTATTAAATCTCCTAACCTTCCTTCTTCAATAACCTTTTGAACAGTTAAAAAATCACTATCAAAGCGTCTATTTTGATATGCCTGTACAATTAGCCCCTTTTCTTTTGCTAAATCAAATATTTCTCTTGCTTGTTTTGAAGTTTCCATAAATGGTTTTTCAACTAAACAATGTTTATTATGCTTAAGCACCATTTTAGCATATTCATAATGGCTATCATGTCTTGTACAAACTACAATTAAATCAATGTCATTATCAGTTAATACTTCATCTAAATTAGATGTATAGTTTGCGCCTTCAATTCTATCCCAAACCTCATGCTCAGGATTCCTTTGATATATTGTTTTTACCTTTATATTTTCTCTTTGTATAACAAATGGAAGATGATATCTATTAGTACTTTTACCATTTCCAATATAACCAATTGTAAGCATAATATCCTCCTTAAATGTATCCTTATAATATTTCTCTTTATTAAAGTTTATTTTAACGTGCTCTTTCTATTATTACTAAATATCCTTTATCTATAAATAATTTACTGCCTAAATTATATCACAAATTTATATTAAATTATTATTTTTCAAATTCAAATATCTCTTTGTTTATTTGTTCTAGATATAACTTTTATACAAATTATATCATCAATTTTAGCAAAACACATCATTCTCTAGGCTTACCTAATGAGCTGCTAAAAAATTCAAAATACAAAAAAAGACTTTATTACATTGATTTAATAAAGCCTTTTTTATAACTTTTTGTTTAAGTTCCACAATAAGTTCTATATTTACAATTTGATACTTCAGGTAAAATACTATATTCTTCTTGATCCTTTGAATAATCGTAAGGTCTTGAAAGTACATCAAGAAATCTTTCCATAACACTATAATCTTCTTGCTTTATAGCACCTTCTAACGCTTCCTCTACCCTATGATTACGTGGAATTATTGAAGGATTAGACCTTTTCATAAGTTCTTTAATCTCTATTTTTGTTTGTTCTTGTCTTTCTAATCTAGATACCCAAAGCGTATTCCATTTTTTAAACTCCTTTGAATTAAACATCTCTATATCTTCTAAATCGTCTAAAGTTAATGAACGAAAAGTATTTGTATAATCAGCACTATATTTCTCCATAATATTTAAAAGACTATCTATCAAGTTTGCATCCTCTAGCTCTTCATTAAATATGCCAAGCTTTGCTTTCATTCCAGAAAACCATTTATCATGATATAAATTAGGAAAATTTGAAACTTCTTTTTCTGCAAGTTTTATTGCTTTTTCTTGGCTATTATGAAGTAATGGTATTAAAGTTTCAGCAAATCTAGCAAGATTCCATGATGCAATATATGGTTGATTGCCATAAGCATATCTACCATTAACATCAATCGAACTAAATACTGTTGAAGGATCATATGCATCCATAAAAGCACATGGACCATAATCAATAGTTTCTCCACTTATTGCCATATTATCTGTATTCATAACACCATGAATAAATCCAACCAATTGCCATTTAGCAATAAGATTTGCTTGGCGCTTTATTACTTCTTTTAATAAAAAAAGATACTTATTTTCTATAGTAGAAGGAACTTTAAAATGTCTTTCTAAAGTATAATCTGCTAATACTTTAATATCTTCAATTGTTCCCCAATTTGCTGCATATTGAAAAGTACCAACTCTTATATGACTTGAAGCTACACGAGTAAGTATTGCTCCTATTTGTTCTCCTTCACGTATTACTTTTTCACCAGTTTTAACAACTGCTAAACTACGTGTAGTAGGAATACCTAATGCATTCATAGCCTCGCTTATAATATATTCTCTTAACATGGGACCTAATGCTGCTTTGCCATCGCCTCCTCTTGAATATGGAGTTCTCCCTGCCCCTTTAAGTTGAACATCAAATTTTTCACCTAATGAAGTTACATGTTCTCCAAGTAATACTGCTCTACCATCACCCAACATAGTAAAATAACCAAATTGATGTCCCGCATAAGCTTCAGCAATAGGAATTGAACCTTCCAAAAGCCTATTACCTGCAAATATTCCTATTCCATCTGCACTCTTTAGTAAATTCTCATTTAAACCTAATTCTTTTATTAATTTACTATTTAAAGCAACCAAACTTGGTGTTGGTACCTCACTTGGGTTTTGCCTTTTAAAAAATATTTTAGGAAGCCGAGCATAACTATTATCTAATTTAAAGCCTGTATCCACTGTTAATTTCGTTTCTATCATATTTATCTCCTTTTTTTAATCTTTAATTATAAAATTAAATTTTATGCTTCTTCTTTTAGCTTTTACCTAATTAACAATCTATTATACTCCATTAATTATGTTAAAATTAAATCAAATACTATCTTTTAAACAATGTCCACTTATACCAGCTTTATAGCTTTTCAAAAATAGAGTATATACCTCATTTATAACTTTAGCATTATTAACTTCTCCATTTAACTTTAATATTTCCATTGCTGCTTCTATTGTACATAAATTACCACTTTCTACTCCTCTTCTCAAATCATACTTTGATTTGAAATTAGGCTCTATAGAAACAATCGGTATATTATTTAAATAATCACTCTTCCTAAATAATTTTCTTGCTTCTTTCCATGTACCATCTAGTATAATAAAAACAGGAATTTTTTCTGTTTTTTTATATTCTACTTTTCTTTCTAGATCTTCTGTTGGAAATAATAAATATGGTTCATATTCTTCATTATTTAGGATTTCTAAAAGCTCATTCGGTTTATTTTTTCTTTCCCAAAGAAAAATTTTTGTTGAAACTGGATTAACTAACTTTAACAATCTTGCTGTATTTGATGGTCTGTAAAACTCCTTTTCAGTAGATAAAATGCAAATCATCGCTTTGCTTTCTACTTTTTCTATCTTACTACAGAAACAATTTATTATTGGTAATCCACATTCATTGCAACTATTATATAAACTTGTTATTTGTTTGACTTTATAACTTGAACTCATTTTGCCTCCTAAGCTTCTTTTACATAACTAATTTTTTTTGTAATGTATTATAATAAATTTATTGTGAGATTTATTATAGCATATTCCTAAAATATAACACATTACATCAATATATAATTTTTATTTTTAAACCTTTAAATTCAAATATACTCTAAACATTATTTATGAACCTTTAAGCAATTACTGAATATTATTATAATAAGGTATATTCTAATTAAAATCGTAGGAGATGAATTTTATGTTAGAAAGAGATAAAAATTATATGGTTAAAAATAAGAACTTTAAAATAGAAGAAGTAGTTAGTATTCCACCTTCTTTATTTAAATCAATGAAAGGACAATATTTTGTGGGACAAACAGATAATTTATTAGTGGGGAATAATTTAAATGCTTGGGCTGCTTTATCAAATCCAATGAATTCATTCGTTAACTTATACACTAATGTGTTTACTATATCAAATTTTTCTGATGAGTATTTGACAGCTGAAATATGGCTAAATACTACTATTCCTGAAAATAGCATTATATCAAACAAAGTTTCCCCAACTAATACAGCTTTAGACCCTCTTCCTAAAAATCAAGTTGATATTAGATTTCTATCCGCTACTGATATGGTTCCTATAAATGGTATTAATGTGTATGAAAGAATCGTACCTCCTAACACAACATTAGTATCTGAAGAAGATGGTAAATTTATAGAAGGACCTGGAGGTAGCTATGTATTAGTTATAAAATCAACAAGTTCAAATTTAGCTAATGTAATAGTTGCTTTAGGATGGTGGGAAAAACCTAATTGTTAAAAATAATTTTTAAGGTTTACATTTCTAAATTTTAAATTGATAAATTGTATTTAAAAAATCCAATGATATTCAAAACATCATTGGATTTTTACAATTTAATTATACTGTTATTGATTGTTTATACTTATCTATCAAATTAAATATATAGGTTCTAATTTCATTAAATTCAAATCCCAATTCTTTTGCTCTAGATATGTCTAAGCTACAATCAAACATTCCATTATAAGCTCCAGTTTCACCATCTACTTTTATATTAGCTTTTTTACCTGCAGCTTCCTCAATATATGCTATAATTTCGTTAAGTGTAATGCTGCCTTCACTTGCAGCATTTACTGCTCCTGTATATTTCATATCAACTAAAAATGCTAAAAATTCACCAGCTTCTTTTGAACTAATAAAACTCAAGTCGCATTTCATATTATCAATATTAAGACTATCTTCTTTCATTACACTTTCTACATATGAATACAATCTTTTAGTATAATCATCTTCTGCCAAAACAACTGGAAATCTTACTGCTATTGTAGGTATATTATAATTTTGAAATATTACTGCTTCTACTAATCTTTTTCCCTCAGCATAAGAAAAATCTTTTCTTTCACCATATATTATTTCATAGTTATCAGGATTAAAATCCTCTTCTTTTATATATGTATCAAAATTGTATACTGCTGAACTTGATACTACTATATATTTTTTTGTTTTATCTTTAATAATATCACATAAAGTTTTTGCTGAATTAGATGAATAACATAAATTATCATATATAATATCAAACTTTTTATTCTTTAATCCTAACTCTATACTTTCTTTATTTTCTCTATCTAAAGTTATCCTACTAACCCTGTCCTCATAAGTATCCCTAGTTAAACCTCTTGTTGCTATCGTTACATTATGTCCCATATCTATAAGCTTGTTTACTAAAACTTTTCCAAAAAACCTTGTTCCTCCAAATACTAATACATCCATATTACTTCCCCTTTTTACTTATATCTCACAAATTCATATTCTACGTAATATATTTTTTCATATACACTTTATGAAAAAATTGTTACTATAATCACTTTATAGTGCTATTTCTTTTCTAAAAACACCTTAGTTTCTAGTATTTATAATTAATAATTCTTTAATATCATATAAAATTAAAAATGAGCCTCAAGTTTAAAACTAATCTGGCTCATAAATACTATTTAGATTTTTCTTTTAATATTATTCTATCTATGCTCTTTTTAGATAAGAAGTATTTCTCAGCTAAACTATTCCTACTTACCCCATTCATATATTCTGAATAAATACTAGAATCTCTTAAATTAATTTCTTTTCTAGTAGTTGTTGTACTTCCCCAAGGTTTTTTATTGGCTTCCTTCTTAGGAATATAAATATACTCACCCTCTATGTAAGTTTGAATTAATTCAATTATCTCTATAGGTAATACTTCTTTCGCTGCAATATAGCACATAATGCCCCTCCTAAATATATTATTTAATTTAGGTGTAAGCAAAGGCTATTTAATTATAATTTAATGCAATAGCCTTTGCTATGCATTAATAGAAGGTGTTGTCATAAAAAGTCCCCCTTTTCTTTTCATTATATTTATAATTTTACCTATTTTTTCTCTTTAAATCAAGTAAACTCTATACATTATTATATCAACCAATATTTTTCAAAAATTCTCTAGGTTCTTCGACGTTCAGGAAATGTATTTCCATTCCATTTTTTATTTTAGAATTTAGTAAATTCTTATCATCCTTAATAATAATCATTCCTTTTTTATGCATATTTTTTATTTTACTTCTTGAAATTCCAAGATTATCGCTTAAGAATTTATCTACCCTAATTTCTATTGGATACTTACAAACAATTTCAACCACAAGTTCATTTGCATTAATATAATATGATTCTAATTTATTTTCAATTAATTTATAACTTATACCTTCTAAAATAAGTTCAGCCTTATTTCTACTATATAAGTCTAAATTATAGGCATATTCTTTTGCTAATTCTTTATCATTAGAAAGAAATCTTTCATACTCATCTTTATTAATATCTTGAGGTTTTATTCTTTCATATATTGTCATATTCCAAGTAGATTTACACTTTTCACATTGATAAATTAACCAAACATCAAGATTATTTTTATTTGCGTTAATTCTAAACTTTTCACTACTTATATAATGTGCCTTTTCATTACATTTTGGACAATTCCTTTTTACTTTTGGTAAATTTTCTGGAACTAGTTCCCATCTATATTTTTTTAAATAGCTCATTTTGCTCCTCCTAGTTATTTAAATTTTAGGATTTGCAAAGGTTATTTCATTATATCTTATAAGTAAACATCCCAATTTAAATTTGGTTAATGCAAACTTACTCATACGAATAATAATGTAGGAGTTTCCTTTAATAATGCAATAGCCTCTGCTATGCATTTAAAAAATCTCTTGTCATAAATAATTCCTCCAATCTGTTTGATATATATATTTTACCAACTCTACATGATGTATAAAACCTAATACTCATTTAGTAAATGAAAATAAGCCAATATGATTATCATATTAACTCAAAATAAATTCTATTAGAAATATTTTTTATATTCATTGCTTACTTCCTTAATGCCTATCTTTTTACTGCTATATATCATAATATACTATAAGAATATAAAAAATCTTATCATTATGTTAATAAACTTATGTTATAATTAGTAAAAATAATTTTACATAAAATAAAGGAGATTTACAATGTATAGTTTTAAAAATGATTACAGTGAAGGTGCACATCCAAGAATTCTGGATTCTTTAATAGAATCAAATATGGTTCAAGAAGAAGGTTATGGAAATGACACTCACTCTAAAAATGCAATTTCTAAAATAAAAGAATTAACAGAAAATCAAAATATTGATGTTCATTTTATATCTGGAGGAACTCAAACAAATCTAATAACAATAGGAGCTTTTCTAAAACCTTATGAAGCTTGTATATCTGCATGTAGCGGTCATATTGCGGTTAATGAAACTGGAGCAATAGAATATACTGGTCATAAAGTAATTACAGTAGATTCAAGTGATGGAAAAATAACTACGGAAAAAATACAAGAAGTATTAAATTCTTATGTAAATGAACATGTTGTAAAACCAAAGCTTGTATATATTTCTAACCCCACAGAATTAGGCACAATATATACAAAGAAAGAATTAGAGAATCTATATGATTTTTGTAAAGCAAAAAATCTTATTTTATATGCAGATGGAGCAAGATTGGGAGCAGCTATTTGTGTTAAAGAAGCTGATTTAACATTAAAAGATATGTGTGATTTTACCGATTCATTTTTTATAGGCGGAACTAAAGGTGGAGCCCTTCTTGGAGAAGCATTAATAATAAAAAATGAAAGTTTAAAAGAGGATTTTAGATATCATATAAAGCAAAAAGGTGCTATGCTTGCAAAGGGAAGGCTTTTAGGAATTCAATTTGAAGAATTATTCAAGGATAACCTTTATTTTGAACTTGCAGAACACGCTAATAAAATGGCTACTCTTTTGACTAATGAACTAAAAAAATTAAATTGTAGTTTTTTAGTAAATTCTAAAACTAATCAGATTTTCCCTATATTAAAAAATGAACTAATAAAAAAATTAGAGGAAAAATTTAGCTTTTACACTTGGAAAAAGATAGATGATAATAGCTCTGCTATTAGGTTAATTACTTCATGGGCTACTAAAGAAGAAAAAATCCATGAATTTTTATCAGAAATAAAAAAACATAACTGATAACAATCATAGAAATATATCATCCTTTAAAATTGTTAATTTAATCGCTTTTAAAGGATGGATATATTTATTGATAATAAACTTATAAAATTAAGTCATTCAAATCTTTTTATAATGGTAGTCTTATAAATATTTTTCCTATATAAAACTCTTTTTGATTAATTATTTTTTCTGTAAACATAGTATTATCATTAAATTCAAATCTAATATTATCAAATATAGACTTAATATTAATAACTCCATACCCAACCTCCGGATTTGGATATAATTCTCCCTCCTGTTTTAATGTCCCACCTATTAAATATGTTTTAAGTTTTGTTGAATATAAACTTCTATCATTTCCATTAACTATTCCCCATTGAAACATAAGTGCTGAACATCCAGCTACTACAGCTGCTGCAACACTTGAACCTGTTATCATTTCTGTTTTTCCATCAATTGTAGAAACTAATGCCTTTACTCCTCCAGCTACTACATCAGGCTTAATCCTTCCATCTCTCGTATAACCTCTACCAGACTCCTCCACGTTTGACTTATTATTTTGATTATAAAAACCAACTGATATACCACTTAGCGATGTAGCTGGCTGAGTTAGTGTTCTATATGGGTCTGGATTTAAAAACTTTGTTTCTGGAGCCAACAATTCCCTTTGAAGTAAATAAGCATCATATTTTCCTGTCACAATTAATTCTCCAATTAATTTAAATGTCCAAATTCCCTCTTTTATATTAATAGCTCTAATTGTAATACATTCTTCTCCAGTTGATACTTCTGGTATAGCATATTCTACATATATTATAGTATTTTCATATAAGAACTTAATTTCTGTCACTTTATTAATAACAGGTGGTACTCTATCTATTATTTCTCCAGAGGGCGATACAATTGATAATGAAAATTTATCTGGTCTATTAATCCATATTTCAAATTTTATATTCTTTTGTCCATCACCAATTTTCAGTTCAATATTACTATAATTATTTACATCTGTTAAACTTCCAGAAGAATGGGTATCTGAATCCCCTTGATTTCCTGTAGGTACTATTACAGCTATTCCCTTCTTTTTTGATATATCATCTATATATCTCTCTGTAAAAGATAATCCATTATGAGAACCAAGATTAGTTCCTAATGGTAAAAGTATTACCATTGGGGTTTTAATTCTATTTGCTAGATTATTCAAATAATTAAGTGCTAAAAATATAACTGACGTTGAATAAGCAACTTCTTTTCCATATACACCATATTCTTCTCTTCTTGTTAATGGTGCATAATAAATTTTTACAATAGCAAAATTACATTTTGGAGCAACTCCTATAAGTTCTGGTTTTACACCTCTTGCCCCTACAATAGAAGCCATACTAGTACCATGACCAATTTCATCTCTTACTGGTACTATATCATAAGGATTAAGTCCTTCACGCTTTGCTTTAATAGCTTTAGTTATATCATCACGTGTATATTCACTGCCTCCATATTGGTCTTCAGGCTTTTTCCCACTTTCAATTGTTTGGTCCCATATAGTTAGAATCCTTGATGTTCCATCTTCATTAATAAATTCTTCATTTAAATAATCTATACCTGTATCTATAATACCAACTGTAACTCCAGAACCATCTAATGGCAAATAAACACTTTTATTAAAAATACTTGCTCCAGAGGCTTCTACAACCGAAATATCACACAATGTATATAATAAACTGGGAACTTCAAAAGTAATAACATCATAAAGTTTATTAAAAACCTCTTGAATTTCTTTTATATTACCTATAATATCTAATATTGCACGCTTAGAATCAATAACCACAACTCTGGCATTAGCAACTTTTTTTACAGCACTAACAATATCTCCTTGATATTCAACTGTTGCAAAAGTACCATGAGGTATTGCAATAAACTCCTTATCTGTGAGATTAGGGATTATCTTAACAGTCACACCTGAAAGTTTACTTATAACCTCATTTATATCACCTTTGACTTCAATTATTGCTCTACTTGAATCAAGTATATACACATGTGCTGTTGGAATACGATTTGTAGCATTTAGAATATCTCCTTGATATTCTATTGTAGCATAATTGTATTCATTCTCTTCGGAAAATGCGTAACCATCTTTTACTTTGTTTTCAGCTTTATACACACCTCCAATCCCATAACCTTTTTCTATTCTAATCACCACCTCAATATTTGCACTTATAAAAAATAAGAATTTCCCTTTATATACATTATGAAAAAAATAATAAAGTAATTACGTAAAACTTACTTTATCTTTTAATAATAATTTATATGTTTGTCATTAAGTTGTTAATTCTTATACATGAAAAATACAACTTATTAAGGTATAATATACATAATATATTATTTATTATGTTATAATATTGAGAAAAATAAATAAAAAGGAGTAATTTATGTTAAAATACAAATGTTTAGTACTCGACCACGACGATACCGTGGCTCAAAGCACACCTGAAATACATTTCCCAGTTTTTAAAAATACCTTATCAAAACTTCGCCCTGATACTAAAATGACGCTAGATGAATTTATGATGTATTGTTTTGACCCAGGTTTTCATTCGCTGTGCTTTGATATATTAAAATTTACAGAGGAAGAAATGAATTATCAAGTTAATACATGGAAAGAACATGTTAAATCTAATATTCCAGCCTTTTATCCTGGATTTGAAAAAATTATAAAGAGACAAAAAGAAGAAGGTGGACTAGTCTGCGTGGTTTCACATTCTTATAGTGAAAATATAAAACGTGATTACTTAAAAAATTGCGGTATCATCCCAGATATGATTTTTGGTTGGGAACGTTGTGAAGAAGAACGTAAACCTAATCCATACCCACTCAAAGAAATCATGTTTAAATATAATCTTAAACCTGAAGATTTAATAATGGTAGATGACTTAAAACCTGGTTCTGATATGGCAAAAGCTTGTAATGTAGCCTTTGCCGGAGCAGGTTGGTCTCATACAAATAAGCTAATAATAGATTTTATGAAAGAAAATTGTGATCATTATTTTAGTAATGTTATTGAACTTGAAAAATTCTTATTTGAATAATTGACTTTTAATATTTAAAATTTGAGTTTTACTTAAAAATGATGTTAATATAACAAATTTTAAATGACTTTAACAAGAGTTTCTTAGCTCGTATTTTTATTATATAGTATTGTATAAATAAAAATCAGACTTGAATCAACTACAAGTCTGATTTTTATTCTTTTTATTTATTCTCAAATTATTGCTTTTCAAACCATTCATTAGCTATTAACTGAAAATTATGTGGAGTAAACTCTATTACACGATAATCTTGTATATCATTAGTCTTAAGTGGTTCAGCAGATAAATACTTTTCCACTTGTTCCATTGACTCAGCTTTCATAAGAAATATTCCACCACTCTCATCATTCTTAAGTCCAGTCACTAAAATTCTACCAGATTCAAATTCCTTTTTAGAATAAGCTATATGTTCATTTAAAATATTTTCATTAATAAGCGTTGGATTTTTTATTAACCCCTCAATGATAAAAAATTTCATTTTCTCATCTCCTTTATAATTTGATTATAGTTTTCTATTAAATAATTTATAAAATTATTATTTTAATTTTTAACCATTTCCTATAATAAATTCTAAACACATTTTCTGCTATTAGTTTTAGAAAAACAAAATGTAAAATTAAATTTATATTCCAAAGAAAAATAATTGAAATTATTATTGTTTTTTCATTATATCTGTATTATTAATCCAAGTAACAAAATAAGGTCTATTCTTATCTTTTTCTTTCATATATAATAAAAATGGTTTGTCAAAAATTAAATTTTTAGGTTTACTTATAGGTAATGAACTCTTTTTCATACTAATCTCACCCTTTGACTTCAACTCTGCTCCTTTTTCTGTTAAATCGAATTGTGTTCTTTGTATTGCACTACTTATTTTATAATCCTCAAAACCCTTATTTAGGACTTTTTTATCTTCAAGTTCAGTAAAATTCTTTTTAAAATCAAAATTTAATTTTGGTATTTTTAAACTTGCCACTTGATAAACTTCTCCATCATTTTTCCTATGATCTAATGCATATTTTAAGGTATTATTTAAGGTATCTTGTGGAGGTATTTTAGATAATATGAGTTCATCTTCTGGATTTTTTCCTTTTAAAGATATTATAAAATCGTCATCTCCACCATAATAAAGGATTCTAATCTGATTTAATAAAGCTTCTTTATTCTCTCTAACTGTTTTGTCACCTATACCAAAAGCTTGAACTTTCTCATCACTAAATTCTACTCCATCTTTCAAATTTTCAAAAGCATACTCAAATTCTACATTCTTTTTTAGAAATGCATACGCTAATATATCATTTGGATTATTTAAAACTGTTTCTACTTGCCATTTTCCACCTTCATTAAACTTATCTTTTAATGCTTTATTAACCTTTTCTACTATACCATCTTTATTATATCCAACCATAGCTATATAGCTATTTTCATCTATATCATTTTTAGTAAAATTCTTTTTATTAAGTTCTTTAACTAATATATTATCACCTTCAAGAATTATATCTTCCTTTATCATATTGTCTCTAAGCTCATTCCAAGCCATTTGAAAAGTGCCACACCAAATCATATTTTTATTTTCCATAGGAACATCTAATACAACATACATATTATTTTTTTTATTATCAATTTTAGTGATTGCTTGTTTATACTCTTCATTTGAAAAGCTTGCTGTCTTTATATAATATAAGTATCCCCAAATACAAAAAGTAATAATTATAGACACTATTACAATAGCCATACTCTTCTTTTTCATTATTTTCACACTCCTAGATATTATTAAAATCTCATACCATTATGTAATTTTAAACATAACTTCATTAATTTATACGAAAATTTTTCAAAAATAGTTACATAATCAAGAAATTTCTTTCAGAATAAGCATTAAACTTCTATTGTTCTATATTTATATTTGTTATTTAATTATAATAAATTATTTTTTTATTACCCCCTAAAAATTTTTTAATTTTTCGTATATATAGACAAAGACACATCAAAGTGATCTTATATAAAATAATTTATATAAATGGAGGAATTAGAAATGAAAAAAATAGCAATTTATGTTACTATGGCAGCAATAATAATAAGTATAAGTGGAACTAAGGCATTTGCAACAGATGAAACCACTTTAAAATCAGAAGCTGGAATTACACCTGATAGCATTCTTTATCCAATCGATAAGGCATTAGATGATTTAAGTATCTCATTATCTTCTAGTGATGAAGCTAAGACTGAAACCTTAGCTAATATAGCCGAAGAAAGACTTGGAGAAAGTGAAGTTATGGCTGAAGCTGATAAAACTGATTTGGCAAATGAAGCTTTAGAAGCATCTAATCAAAAAATGCAAGAAGCTACTGAAACACTTCAAACAGTAATTGAAAATAAAGGTGACTCTACAGACGAAAAAACAACCAATAATTTATCAGAATTAGAAAAGAAAATACAAGATAAACAAACAAAATCTTTAGAAGTTTTAACTAACTTAGAAAATAAATTAGGTGATAAGGCTAAAGAAGTTATTGCAAATGTTATAGAAATGCAAAAAACTAAAAAAGAAGCTGTTAAGGCTATGGTTGAAGAAAGACATAAGCTTAATGATGTAAGAAAAGTTATGAATGTTGCTAAAGAAGCTTTAGCAAAAGCTAAAGAAGAAGGTGATGCAGCAGCTATTCAAGCAGCTCAGACAAGCTTAGATGAAGCCACCAAAGCCTATGAGACTGAAAAAGAAGTAATGAAAAAAGTACTTGAAGAAAAAAAGGCTATCATAAAAGGTGGGCTTGAAAAAATTAAAGAAGTCAACAAACAAGCTAAAGAAAAGATTAAGCAAGATTTAGAAGCAGGAATTATAACAAAAGAACAAGCTAAAGAGCAATTAGATGTTTTAAATCAAGATATTCAAACTAAGGAGCAAAAAGATAAAGAAACTCCAGATGAAAACAAAGATAAAAATAAAGATAAAACCCAAAATAAAGAAGTAAAAGATGAAAATACTACTCCTCAAAATAATTCAACTACTCCTAATAATGAAGAAAAGAAAAATAATCATGGACAAGAAAAAAAGCAAGAAAATGAAGTAGCAACACCAGAAACACAAGTAAATAAACAAGAGTCAAAACCAGATGAAGCTAAAGATAACCAAGCTTCAAAAGCTAAAGAAAATGGACATGAGAAAAATGATAAAGAAAAGAAGGAAAATGAAGGTAAAGGAAATAAGAAATAACATAATTAGCTAATATTTTAAAATTTTTTCTTATAGGAAAGGGTGTAAATTATTACACCCTCTCTTAATATAATCAATTAGTTTATACTTGCGTTACTCTAACAATATGAATAGTTAAGTAAAGAATTTCCTCTTTAGTTAATTCTTTATCTAATACCTTCTTTACATAATTTCTAATTAATTCACTGCACTTAAATTGCTTAGGATATTCATTTTTGATTTGTTCAAATATAAATGTATCCTTAGATTCTATCATTTTATCATCAATTAATCTTTGAATAAAAAATTGAAGATGCGTTAAGAATCTAGAATAACTTAAAGAATCTTTATCAAGTTTCATACCAAAATTGTATTGTATTATATTAAAAATATCCTTTAACATTTTTATTGTAAGTAGAGTATTTTGCATTTCTCCTTCATCTGTTTGAGCATTAACAAAATGAAATGCAATATTTGCAGCTTCTTCTTCTGGCAGCTCTATGTTAAGTTTATCATTAATATGCTTAATTGCATATTTTCCAATTTCAAATTCTTTTGGATAGAATTTTTTAACTTCCCAAAGCAAACGATTCTGCATGATTATGTTACTCTTATATCTTGTAATTGCATAAGAAATATGATCAATTAAAGTAATAAATATTTGACTATTTATTTTAAAGTTTAATTTTTCTGTAGCATATTCTATAATTTCATTCGTTGTTTCAATATATTCAATCGGTGTTCTTTCAATAAGCTTAACATAATCTTTGGTTTCATTCTCTCCCTTTGCTACAAATATTTTTTCTATCTTGTCAACATCTAAATCATCACCAGCTTTTTTCATGAAACCTAGACCTTTTCCCATTATGACTATTTGTTTATCATTCTCATCTTGTGCTAAAATCAAGCTATTATTCATCACTTTAACTATCTTCATTTTATTCACCTTCAGCATTTGTATTTAAATTTATAAAAGGTTTATAATACTTTCCCATTAGTAGCTATAACATTTTTATACCAATTAAAACTTTTCTTTTTGATTCTTCTTAAGTCCTTTAAATCAAATTCATCTCTATTAACATAAATAAATCCATAACGCTTACCATATCCTTGATGCGTACTTACTACATCTATAGCAGACCAAGGACAATATCCTATAACCTTAACGCCATCAGTAATTGCTAATTGTAATTGCTCTAGATGTTTTTTTATATAATCAATTCTATAATCATCATTTATAACATCATTTTCTTCTACTACGTCTGGTGCTCCTATTCCATTTTCGGTAATTAGTATCGGTAAATTATATCTTTCATATACCTTTCTTAATGTCAACCTAAGACCTACAGGATCTATAACCCAACCATATTTTGTTTTGTCAACATATGGATTTTCAGCTGCACGATATACACCTTGTTCCCCTAACATTATTTGTTGGTCTCCAGCTCTTGCCGATATATCAGACGTATCACCTTTACTTGCTGCAATTGTAGCAGTTGAATAATAATTTATAGCTATAAAATCCGGCCTAGCACTAGCCATTTCCTCCATATCACCTTCTAGTATATTTGGCTCTAATCCCCTATCTACTAGATAACTCCAAGATAAGCTATTGTATCTTCCAAAAGCTGCTACATCTAAGAAACTCCAGCAACGTATAGTTTCCCAATTATGGGCTGCAATAGCATCATTAGGATTACAGGTTTCCCCATACATAGCTGTTGTATTTACAGCAGGTCCTATTTTTGAATCAGGACACATTTTATGACATAAATTCATTACTCTTGCTTGAGCTAATAACATATGATGATTTTGCTGATATATTTCTTTTTTAGTGGGTATTTCGAATCCCTTAGGTATTCCTATAGCTCCTGGATGCAGAATCATAGTATTTTGCTCATTTATTGTTAGCCAATATTTAACCTTTGAGCCAAAGCATTCAAATAATACTTTAGCATATTCTATAAAAGCATCTATAGTCTCACGATTTCCCCAGCCTCCCTTTTCTTCTAAAGCATAAGGTAAATCAAAATGAAACATTGTAACTATAGGCTCAATTCCATAACTATTTAATTCATCAATTAAATCATTATAAAATTTAATTCCTTTTTCATTTATATCACCAATTCCATTTGGAATAATTCTAGTCCAAGCTATAGAAAAACGATATGCCTTTAAGCCAAGATCTGCAAACAACTTTACATCTTCCTTAAACCTATGATAATGGTCACTTGCAACTTTAAAATCTGATGTTTCTTTCGGATGGTCACACATATCTATCACAGACATACCTTTTCCATCTTCATTTGACGCACCTTCAACTTGATAAGCTGATGTTGAAGCACCCCATAAAAAATTTTCAGGAAATTCTTTTATATTATTATATATCATTTTGTAATCTCCTCTCTTTAACTTAAATATTTTAGTCTTTAAGTCAGACCTTAATTTCATCACAAAGCCTGACTTAAAATTCTAATATTATTTAATTTGTAATCTTTATAATACCCTCTCCAAATGATACTTTCTTTTCTTCATAGCCTACTATATCTTTATATTTATCTGAATTACAAATAACTATTGGAGTCACTATGTCATAACCTATTTCTTTAATTTCTTCTATATCAAACTCAATTAATTTGTCTCCAACCTTAACTCTATCTCCAGTTTTAACAAAAGCTGTGTAATGCTTACCTTCAAGATTTACAGTATCAAGCCCAATATGAATTAATATTTCTAAACCACTATCTGATTGTATTGCAATGGCATGCTTTGATTCAAGTACAGTTGCTATTTTCCCTTCAATTGGAGCAACTACAGTGCCCTTATCAGGTATAATTGCCATGCCTTTTCCTAAAAGACCTCCTGAAAATACATCATCATTAACTTTACTTAAAGGAATTAATTCTCCCGAAAGTGGACTAGCAATTTCAATTATTTTATTATTTTCTAAATTAATTTCGTTAGTAACTTTTTCTATAGTTTCTTCCTCTTTTTCCTCTATTATATCTTCAAATCCTATTATCCAAGTTAATGCAAATGTAACAACAAAAGCAATTGCACAAGTAATTAATGCATGTACTATATTCATAGGATTTTTTCCTATAAATGCTGGAAGTGCTGTAAGTCCTGGTGAAACAAAAGCATAACGTACAAGTCCTGAAAGTCCTGCATATATACCAGCACATCCTCCACCTATCATAGCTGCTATTAAAGGTTTTTTAAGTTTTAAAGTAACACCATAAAGTGATGGCTCTGTAATACCTAATAATGCTGTAACACCTGCTGATCCTGCAAGTTGTTTTAAATTTTTGTTTTTACTTTTTACTGCAACACATAGCGTTGCCGCACCTTGTGCTATATTTGATGCTAACATTCCAGGTCCATTAATCATTTCTGCTCCCTTATTAGTTAGTTGCATTGTAGCAATTGGTGTCATAGCCCATGCTGTACCAGTTACAACAAGGAAAGGTTGTAGTGCTCCCATAAGGAAAGGTATAAGCCAACTAGCTTTTGAATTAATAGCTTCAGCTCCTGCTGCTACTAAATCGTTTAAATAAGTTCCAAAAGGTCCTATAACTATTAATGCAAGTGGTGCTGTAAGTAATAATATAATTAATGGTTTAGTAAAGAATTTAATAATTGATGGTGAAACACGTTCTGCAAATCTTTCTATATAAGACATTATCCATACTGTTATAATAATAGGTAATACTGATCCAGCATAATCAGTTAATTTCACAGGTAACCCCATAAAATGTACTGACTCTTTAGAAGCCATAAGTGTTGTCAAATTAGGATGTAATAATACCCCTGCAACAGTTATAGCTAGTATTATACTACATTCAAACTTAATTGCTGCACCATATGCAAGTAATACTGGCATAAAAAAGAATGCTGCATCTGCAATTGTATTTAGAAGATAATATGTTTGACTCTTATCGTTTAAAACGCCTGTTAATGTCAAAATAGCTAATACAGCTTTAATCATACCTGCTCCAGTAATCGCTGGAATCATAGGTGTAAAAGTTGTTGATATGACACTTATAAAACGAGAAACTATACTTTCCTTTTGTTTATTATTTTTAACTGAATTACTTTTTGTTCCTGAAATATTTCCTGATGCATTAAGTATAGCCCTATAAGCAGTTTGTACATCGTTTCCAATAACCACTTGGAATTGACCTCCTTTGTTAACTACACTTATTACTCCAGGTAACTTTTTAATTTTTTCTACTTCTACCCTTTCCATGTCATTAAATTCAAATCTAAGTCTTGTAGCACAATGTGTAAGCTTACTTATATTTTTAGCTCCACCTACAAGTTCTAATACTTGAATTCCTACTTTTTTGTAATCCATAACTTTTCCTCCTCCGTTTTTTAAATATAAAAAAGACCAAAATAAAATGCACTTCTCCCTAAGAGAAATACATTTTTATTTTGGTCTTGCCTGCTTTACCAGTAACATGCCTTAACAAAAATGTTTAGACAATATATAGTTGTTTAATTGATTACATATTAACATACATATTAAACATTTTCAATATAAAAATTAAAATATTTTCAAAAACTCTTTTCTGCTTTTTGATTAACACCTAAAAGTTAATATAAAAGAATAATAAAGTTTAAATTCCAGATAATATTTAATAATGCTATTTTACAAATATAATATAATATTAAATTAATCAAAAAGTTACTTTATAATAAAATATATCAAAATAAACTTTGTTTTTAGAAAGGATCATCTATGAAAAAAGGAGTTATGGAAAGGAATTTTAAAAAGCTTAAAAGCCAAATTCCTCAAATTGAACAAATAGTTAGACATACAAAAATTAATGCCCTATGGGAACACGATGCTGCAATTAGAAAAAAAATTCGTGAACTAGATGAATTTAAAGACTTAGGTTTCAAAGATTATAAAAATATTTATAAAAAATACCTAGAATTACTAGAATATATATCTATTAGATTAATAGAAGGCTATAACAAAAAAAACAACACCTCCTACTCTTTTGATGAAGTTGTCAGTGGTAATTTTAATAACTATTTAAGGTCTGGAATAATTAGCGTACTTGTAAGTACACATATCCCAAAAATGATTTCTAAGGAATTCGAAAGAGTCTTTCCTTCAAATCCAAAGGATGAATATAGGGAAGCTAGATTAACACCTAGAAAGATATTTCTTCATCTTGGAGAAACAAATACGGGTAAAACCTATAATGCAATGATGAGATTAAAAGAAGCTTCTAAAGGCATATATCTTTCTCCTTTAAGAATATTAGCATTAGAAAATTATGAAAGGCTAAATAAAGAAGGTGTTAAATGTAATTTACTAACAGGAGAAGAAGAAGTCCTTGTTGAAGGTGCTAATCATATTTCTTGTACTATTGAAAAATTAAATATTAATGAGGAATATGAAATTGCTATAATTGATGAAATTCAAATGATAAATGATGATCAAAGGGGAATAGCTTGGACTAGAGCTTTATTAGGACTACGCTGCAAAGAAATTCATATATGTGGAGCTATAAATGCTAAAGATCTGCTAATAGAAATAATAGAAGATTGTAAAGATGCTTATGAAATAAAAGAATATAGAAGAACCATTCCTTTAATTCCTCAAAGAGAAGCCTTTTCCTATAAAGACGTACAAGATGGGGATGCTCTAGTTGTATTTTCAAAAAAGAGAGTTTTAGAACTTGCTACTCACTACTCTAATTTAGGAATACGCTGTAGTTTAATATATGGTGATTTACCTCCTGAAGTAAGAAGAAAACAATATGAACAATTTATTTCAAAAGAAAGTACTGTTTTAATAACTACAGATGCTATTGGTATGGGTGTGAACCTTCCTATAAAAAGAATAGTCTTTATGGATATTAAAAAATTTGATGGCAATGAAATTAGATTTTTAACCTCTCAAGAAGTAAAACAAATAGCTGGCAGAGCTGGTAGAATAGGCATATATGATGAAGGCTTTGTAGCTTCCTATGGCAATACGCAAGAATTTATATATGATGCTTTAGAAACAGATGATAAGCCTATTCAAGAAGCAGTGCTTGGACCAAGTGAAGAAATATTAAAAATTAAAAACCTTCCACTTAAAGAAAAACTAGCGTTATGGAGTAACCTTGAAGAAAAAGTACCCTATTATAGGAAAATGAATATAAGTGAATACTTGATTATTTTAGATAGTATAAAATTTTATAAATTATCAGAAATTATTGAATGGAGTTTATTAAAAATACCTTTTGATGTTAGTAACGATGAACTACTGTCTTGGTTTTTGAATTATATAGACGAACTTTTTGTAGCTAAAAAAGAAATTTTATCAAAACCAATACTTAAATTTAATGATTTATATGAGCTAGAAATTTACTATCAAAAGATAAACCTTTATTATTCATTTTCCAAAGTTTTTAATTTAGAATTTGATGAGTCTTGGGTTTATGATGCTAGAATTACCGTTAGTGAAAGCATTAACAATATACTTTTGAAATTATAAGAAACTATCCAATTTCTGGATTTAGTTATTTGAACTTACTTTAAAAGAGTACCCTTACGAATTTATATGAATAGAAATTTCATTTTAAAATTTAAAATTATCAAAACAAAAAATGCTATTAATCTTTAAGATAAGGAGAGAAGTTATGGATTTAGAAAGAGTTAGTGAAATTATTGATTCATTAGGTGTAATTGATGTGAAATACAATGGAAAATCAGTTTGGATAGAAAGAATTATAGAAGCAACTAATGAAGCTGAGGTTAAGAATTTAGAAACAGGCAAAGATTATACGGTAGATATATCCAAATTAAAAGAAAGCTAACGTATTATTCTTAAAACCATATTATGTATTAGGGTGAATTATTGTATAAATTATGTTTCTTGTAAACTAATATTTATACAAAAGTTCACTCTTTTTCTATTTATATATCAAAAATAATTTAATTCTTATTAAGTATATATTGGGAGATTTAAATCATAAAATTAAATAAATTATAATAATTTAAAAATGTATACTAACTGATTAACGGAGGAGGATATTTTCATGAATCCTATTTTAAAGCTTTGGAAAAAATATTCTTACATAATATTATTAATTTTTCTAGTTAAAGGCTTATTTGATTTTAGAATCGGATTGATTGCAATAATATGTATGCTTGGACCAATTATAGTTTCTTTTTTTAAAGGAAGGTTTTGGTGTGGAAATCTTTGTCCAAGAGGGAGCTTTTATGATAACTTTATTGCAAAATTCTGTAACAAAAGAAAAACCCCAAATTTTTTAAGAACTATTCCTTTTAGAATTTTTATTACTTTTTTAATGCTTACTTTTTTTACTACTAATATAATTAAAAATTGGGGAAACCTATATAGGATGGGTGGGATAGTCTATAGATTAATAGTTATTACTACAATTATTGGTCTATCCCTTTCTCTTTTTTACAACGAAAGGAGTTGGTGTAATTTTTGTCCTATGGGAAATCTAGCTGCTTTAATTTCAAAAATAAGAAATAAGAAAAATAAGAAAACCTTATTACAAATAGATGCAAATTGTATCTCCTGTAGACTATGTGAAAAGAATTGTCCAATGGGACTTTCCCCTTATAAATATAAAAATTCTACTATAAAGCATGCTGATTGTATTCAATGTGGTAGATGTATTCTTAAGTGTCCTAAAAAATCTATTCATTATATGAAAGATTAATAAAAACATCTATATTAAAATTTTGTCATTAAAAAACAAACATATTATTAATTTAATTCTTAAATAAGCTAAGATTTCTAAAAAAACTATCTATTAATAATAGTAACCATACTTTAAATTATTAATAAGATAATATTGTAGATAAATTTTTACTAGGAGTATTAAATGTATCACAATTTTCCTTATTATATACACTATTATACTTTAAATAGATTACCTTCATCATATAAATCTTTAAACGACATTCTACCATTAATAAAACAATCTATTCAAAGTGAAAATGAGTATAAACTTTTTTATAATTATTTGATTTCTATTGCCCCAACTGATGAAGAAAAAAATATTATTTCAAGTATTAGAGATGATGAAGGTAAGCATAGTAAAATCTTCAAGCAAATTTATACCTTTTATACAAATAAAGTATTGGAAATTCCAGATAATATAGAATTTGAAAAGCCAAAATCTTATATTACAGGCATAGTACAAGCTAAATTTTTTGAATTAAATGAGTTAACAAAAGATAGAGATATAATGACAGGACTTCCTGATAAATATTTTAGGGATATGGTGTTTGAAGTTGTTACAGATGATATAATTCATGCAAACAAATATGATTATCTACTTTATTTAAATTTTAAGAATAATAATGTTAAAAATTAAATATTTTACCATTTTAAAGAAATATATATTTATGTTATACTCGTAACATTAATTTATCAATATAATACAATATTAATATGAACAATTTACTATTAGGAGTATTAAATGAATTCTTATCTGCCTTACAATATATTATACTATAATAAAGCTCCATTACCTAAATCATATAAGACTATAGAAACAGCTATACTTTTGTTAAAAGAAATTATTTTAACCCAAGAAAAATATATGCCTTTTTTCGAACAGTTAATTTCTATAGCTCCATCTCAAGAAGAAAAAGATGTTATAACTTCAATTAGAAATGATGAAAATAGGCATAATAAATTACTTAGAGAAATATACAAATTTTATACAAATAATAGCATATCTATTCCACCTGATATGAAGTTTGTACTTCCTAAATCATATATAGATGGTTTAAGCAAGGCAAAATTTGGTGAATTAAAAGCCATAGAACAATATAGAGATATAAGAGCTGGACTTCCAGATAAATATTATACAGATATTATGCTTGAAATATTAACAGACCATTTAATTCATGCTCATAAATACGATTATCTACTTTACTTAAATTTAGAGAATATAAATTTAGATGAACAAGCTAAAAAACTTGCTTTGAGTGAATTTTCAATATGTACTAATCCTAATAGATTACCTTCATCATATAAAAGTTTAGAAGCTTCATTATCAATAATAAAACAAGCTATTCAAAACCAAACAAAATTTGAATTTCTGTATAATTATTTAATTTCTGTAGCACCTTCTGAGGAAGAAAAAAATATTATTACTCAGATTAGAAATGATGAAATTAAACATAATAAATATTTTACAGAAATTTATCAATTTTATACAAACCAACTTATAAATTGCCCTATAAATATACAATTCAAAAAACCTCAATTTTATGTTTATGGTTTAATTATATCTGAAATTTCTGAATTAAAAAAATTAGAACAATATAAAGATATAAGCGTTGCCATTCCTGATATTTATTATAAAGATATGATATTTGAAATTATAACTGATAATATAATTCATTTAGGTAAATATGATTATCTTCTTTTAATAAACAAACAAAAGAGTTTACTTTAGATGAACTTAATCATATGTTGCTTTCATTTCCAACTTTTAAATAGGATAATATAGTCCTGTTACGGATAATATATAAATGGCTAAAAAATATTAATGGAGGTATGTGACATGAGTATATTTGGAGAAATTTTTGGAGATGACAGTAATAATAAAGAAGCAAAGCATACTGATGATGATGCTACTCTTCGTCTGCGTAAAGAAGAACTTGATATTGCTAAAAGCAGAGTTCAAAGAGGAGAAGTAGAACTTGGTAAGGAAATTATAGAAGAGCATAAAATAGTTGATGTTCCTGTAGAGCGTGAGGAAGTAGTAATTGAAAGAAAAAGTTTAAATAATGAAGCAAGTGACTCTCCTATTGCAGAAGAAGAAACTATTAGAATTCCTGTTACTGAAGAAAAAATTGATGTTAATAAACGTACAGTCTTAACAAGTGAGGTTTCTGCACACAAACATACTGTAGAAGACACAAAACATGTAGATGAAACTCTTAAAAGAGAAGAGGCTCGTATAAATAATATTGGAAATGCTGATATTATTGACAGTAATAATTACCAAGATTAATACATTTAGAACACCTCCAAGTCATATATGATTTGTGAGGTGTTTTTATAAACAACTGGAGGATAATAACATGGCAAATAACTCGTTTATAACAAATACACCAAATAATGATACAAAAAATACAAGTGATAATAAATTACTTAATAAGGATATTATTATTAAATTGAAAAAAGAGGAACTTAATATAACAAAAGAATGGATAAAAACAGGAGATGTAAAAATTCATAAAGAACGTTTTATAGAAGAAAAACATTTTATTATCCCTATTACTCATGAAGAGTTAGTAATAGAAAAAAAGAGTTTTAATTCATCTGATTCTAATAATGTTTCTTCTGAAATTGTCCATATACCTCTTACTACTGAAAAAGTTGAATTTACTAAAGAAAAATTTTTTTTAGAAGATGTGTCTATATATAAAGAACAAATTAAAGATATAAAACAAATTGAAACAATATTAAAAGAGGAAAAAATTAAGATAAAAACTCCAGATTCTTTCGAAATATAAACTCCATTTTATCAATATTTCTATCACATATACCAAATTTTCTTTATACCTGAATTAAATATAAAAGCTATTTAATTGAATTATAGCATTCAATTAAACAGCTTCTAACATCAACATTACTCCTATATATTACAATTCTTTCAATAAATTAGCCATCTCTATAGCAGTTACAGCTGCATCATATCCTTTATTCCCTGCTTTAGTACCAGCCCTTTCAACAGCTTGTTCTATGTTATCTGTAGTTAAAACTCCAAATATAACAGGCTTTTCAGTGGATAAAGAAACTGAAGCAATACCCTTAGATGCTTCTGCACATACATAATCAAAATGCGGTGTAGATCCCTTTATAACAGCTCCTAAGCAAATAATCGCATCATAATTATCACTTTTCACCATTTTTTTAGCTATTAATGGTAGTTCAAAAGCTCCTGGCACCCAAGCTATTTCAATATCATTTTCATTTACACCATGCCTTTTTAGTCCGTCTAAAGCTCCACCTAATAATTTTGAAACTATAAACTCATTAAATCTTCCTACTACAATACCAATCCTCAGACCTTCTGCTACCAATTTTCCTTCCATTATTTTCATATCTATCACTCCTAATATTTTTTTAAATTTAGATTTTTATGATATATATTGAAATTTAAAATATATCTTTATATTAATACATTTGTTAAACACGAAATAAACATATATCAAATTTAATTTGTAGAAAGCATATTACAATATATAATAATAAACATAAAATAAAGAATTATATTATTTTTTATAAATTTAATATGAAAGTATATGATTTAATTTTTCTTTCTTAGTTTTTAAATAAAATTCATTAAATTCGTTATGATTTATTTGAATAGGAACTCTTTCAACTATCTCTATACCAGCTTGTTCTAATCCTTTAACTTTTCTTGGGTTATTTGTCATAAGTTTAAGCTTATTAGCACCCAAATCCTTAAGAATTTGAGCTGATATGTCATAATTTCTCATATCAGCCTTAAAGCCTAACTTAATATTTGCTTCCACAGTATCCAAACCATCATCTTGAAGTGCATAAGCTTTTAACTTATTGATAAGTCCTATCCCCCTTCCTTCTTGCCTCATATACAATAAAATTCCTACTCCCTCCTCAGCGATTTTTTTCATAGCTACATCATACTGTTCTCCACAATCACACCTTTTAGAGCCTAAAGCATCTCCTGTCAAACATTCTGAATGTACTCTAGTTAGTATAGGAACATTATTCTTTATTTCTCCCTTAACCAATGCTAAATGATATTCTCCATTTAACTTATTAATAAATCCATACATCTTAAAGTCACCATATTTAGTCGGCATTTTTATCTCTGTAACTCTTTCTATCATTCTCTCTTTTTTGTAACTAATCAAATCCTTTACAGTAATTATTTTAAGATTGTGTAACTTTGCAAATTTTATTAATTCTTTAGTTCTTGCCATACTCCCGTCCTCATTCATAATTTCACATATAGCACATGCTGGTTTTAACCCTGCAAATTTAGCTAAATCTACTGCTGCCTCAGTATGTCCAGCTCTTTCTAAAACGCCACCTTTTTTTGCTCTTAAAGGAAATATATGGCCTGGTCTTCTAAAATCAGAAGCATTATTACTTTCTAAAACTTTTCTTATAGTTAAAGCCCTTTCATAAGCTGAAATACCCGTTGTGGTATCTTTATGATCAATTGATACCGTAAAAGCAGTTTCATGATTATCTGTATTTTTTTCAACCATTTGAGGTATATTTAAATTATCAAGTATAGATTCTTCAAGAGGCATACATATAAGCCCCCTCGCATGTGTAACCATAAAGTTTATTGCTTCACTGGTCACCATCTCTGCTGCCATTATTAAATCACCTTCATTTTCTCTATCAGGATCATCAATAACTATAACCATTTTCCCTAGTTTAATATCTTCTATTGCTTCTTCTATATTATTAAATTCATTCATACTAATCTCTCCTTTTACATAAACCCATTTATTTTAAGAAAATCCTTATCTAGGGAACTTCTATTTTCATTTTTTCTATCACTATCATGATTCAAAAGTTTCTCTACATACTTACCTATTAAATCACACTCAATATTAACACTATCACCTATATTTTTAGTAAGTAATGTTGTTTCTTTAGCTGTATGAGGAATTATAGATACCTTAAAACACTTTGAATCAACATAAGCAACTGTCAAACTTATCCCATCAATAGTAATAGAACCTTTTTCAACTACATATTTTAATATTTTGGTTTGGGATTTTATAATAAGCCATATAGCGTTATCTTCTTTAACAAATGAAATAATTTCACCAGTTCCATCTATATGTCCACTAACTATATGCCCTCCTAATCTATCTCCAACGCTTAAAGCTCTTTCTAAATTAAGCTTTGATCCAATACTAAGGCTTCCTAAATTACTTTTTCTTATCGTTTCAGGCATTACATCTACTTCAAAACTATCTAAGTTCAGATTAGCAACTGTAAGACAAACACCATTAGTACAAACACTATCTCCTAGGACAGTTCCATCTAAAACCTTATGTGCTTTTATTGTTAATTTATAAAACTTCTCACCTCTTTTTATATCCTTAACTAAACCAATCTCTTCAACTATTCCAGTAAACATCTATACACCTTCTTTATTAATATATCCCTCTATCAAAATGTCTTCTCCTATGAACTTTGTAGTTAAATTCTTTACTTTATAAGAGTTCTTTAATAAATCAATCCCCTTTCCTCCTACTGGAGTTTTAGACTTTTCTCCACCAATTATTTTAGGTGACAAATAGAACTGAACTTTATCAACTATACCTTCTTCTAAAGCCGAATAATTTAATGTAGCTCCTCCTTCAAGTAAGATACTATCAATATTTAATTTCCCAAGTTCAAGTAATAAGGCTTTTAAATCTACCCTTCTATCTTTCTCTTTAATGATTAAGACTTTTACCCCCAGACTTCTTAACAACTCTATCTTAGATATATTAGCTATTTTGGTTGTAACAATAATTGTATGCGTATTATTAATCTTCTGTATAACATTTGATTCTACAGGTATTCTAAGAGTACTATCTACAACTATTCTTATTGGGTTTTTATATCCTTTTATTCTACAGGTTAACTTTGGATTATCTTTTATAATTGTATTAACTCCAACCATAATACCTGAAAGCTGACCTCTTAAGCTATGAACTTCATTTCTTGCTATAGTATCAGTTATCCACTTAGATTCTCCTGTACTAGTGGCTATTTTACCATCTAAAGACATAGCTGTTTTTAAAACTAAAAAAGGAATTTTTGTTGTTATAAATTTAACAAAAATTTCGTTAAGTTTTTTACATTCTTCTTCTAAAACTCCAGTTAAAACTTCTATTCCCGCATCTTTAAGTTTTTTTGCACCTTTTCCAGAAACTAATTTATTAGGATCAATCATCCCAATTACAACCTTAGAAATTTGCTTTTTTATAATCATGTCAACACAAGGTGGTGTTTTACCATAATGAATGCAAGGTTCTAAAGTTACATACATAGTAGCTCCTGAAACATCCTCAATTGCATTATTAAATGCATTTATTTCAGCATGTTTTTTTCCATACCCCTCATGGTATCCCTTAGCAATTATTCTTTCATCTTTTACAATAATTGCTCCTACCATAGGATTAGGATTTACTTTCCCCCTTCCTTTTTCAGCTAATTCTAAAGCTATCTTCATATAAGCTTCATCCATAAAAGGCCTCCCTATTAATAATTTTTAATAAGTCTTCAGAGAAAATTTTATTTTTGTTAACAAAAAAACCTGAGTAATAAATTTACTCAGGGCATAAATATTAAACTAATCTAAAATATACTTTCAATAAATAAATTATAATAAATATAATTTATGAAAAGTATAAGTTAATATAGTTTATCAGTAATCTAAAATACTAATGTCACTTACATTTTATTTTATAGTACTATAAAATACAGATTATAGTAGATTTATATCTACTAATAATCCTATAAACTCCTATAAATAAAAAACTCTGAAATATAAAATATTTCAGAGCACAAAACAAAAATAAACTAGTATAAAATCTTATTTTACTTAAATAGACTTTAAACTATTAAAATTAAAAGCTTAAAGTAATTTAATAATAATTCAAATAAAATCATATACATAGACTACTGTACTTTATATTTATCTTCTTCTATCCAGACTATCACTGTCGGCCTCGGAGTTTCACCGAATCCTACCTATAAGGCTTGCGGGCTTTACCGCCGATAGGGAATTTCACCCTGCCCTGAAGATTTATTAACTTTTACATTTTTATCTTATTCCATATATAAACATTTGTCAATACTTTTTTGTTAAAATATTAACACTGATATACAATATCTATAAAGTTTGTTTACAATTACACTAGATATTTATCTATTATAAGTGTTTAAAACCATTGAAAGATTAATAGTTGTTTGTAATATAACTGTTGAAAACAGAAATACAAACATTAATCTTTGAAAATTGAATAATACTATGTTAAAACTTCTATACTTTCTACAAAATAATGAAATTATATAGATGACATGCTATAATCTTTATACTACTCTAATTATATTTATAATATATTATAAACTGATTTGTTTGTATTAGAATTCACAGCAACTAAATTTTTCTTAAATTGATTAAAGATTATCTACTGTAGTTTTAAGGAGGATATATAATATGATTGATATAGAAATTTTAAATAATATTGATAAGAAGGACATGGATGCTATATTAAAAGTGTGGGAATCATCGGTAAGAGCAACACATACTTTTTTAAATGAAGAGGATATAATATCATTAAAACCTCAAGTTAAAGAAGGTGTTTATTATGTTAACAAATTTATGTGTGTAAGAGATGATGAAGATAATATACAAGCATTTATGGGGGTGCATGATGGTAAGATTGAAATGTTGTTTGTAAGTGATGAATGTAGATGTAATGGTATAGGAAAAAAGCTTATAGAATATGCAATAAATAGTTTAAATATAAAATATGTAGATGTAAATGAGCAGAATATACAAGGGGTAGGATTCTATAAACATATGGGATTTGATGTATTTAAGAGGTCGGAATTTGATGAACAAGGAAATCCATTTCCCATACTTCATATGACATTAAAGTAAATATATTTAACTCATAACTTTCTCATTTATTACAAAAACTGAAAAAAGAACAATTTGTTCAAACAACCCATTATTCATAAATTGAATCTTGTGGTGTTTTTTACATCACATTCCAGATACGATACTACCTTATTTGAAATAATACAACTTTGTTATAAATTATATTAATTTATCATAAAACTACACATAGTTCTCTTCATTATTTGCAAAAACATAATTCAAAATAATTACAAAATTCGAATAAAAAACAACAATCAATTTATTATTAATAAAACTGATTATTGTCTTTACTAAAGTACTTAACAATCTTAGCTAACATCAACATAAATAAAAGCTTTATTGTTAATAGCTGACCATAGAACAAAATAAAAGTTTATAACTATTATTTGTAACTATTCATCTATTAAGATGTGTAGCTCAATCATATACATAATTGGTCTTTATCATTTATATATTCTTTTTAAAAAGTACATATAAACATGACTCAATTGCTAAGTACCTTATGTTATTATATTACCCATCTATATTTCATCTATACTTGAAAATTCAAAATAAATATACTATTAAAATATAATAATTCAAAAATCTTTTTTTACAAATTACTTGGTGATATTTTCATCTCATTTTTTATCTCTTCAATAAATTCTTCAATAGATTCACTATCAAACCAGCCAGACTCTTTATCAATTTCATACAACGCCTCATAGCCATATTTATCTATAAGAAAATTCCATCCTTCTAAGTAAATAACCCCCTCGAGTATTTGACAATAATCAAAAAGTTCTATCACCTTCTCTTTATGCTGTAGATCTTCTTTATAATAAGAGGTTCCTTTAGGTAAAGGATAAATATAAATTGCTAATTCAATGTTTTTGCTATTCATAAAACACCTTCTTAATTTTTATATAATATTATTTAGAAATTCAAAATTGACACACATAGGATTAGATATTTCCTTTTCTATAATCTCCCTATTTAAGTTAATCCAGCTTTTACATTTATCTAGAATAATTGCATCAGTAGTTATAACATTATCTAAAGTTTCCAGTGTAGAATCAACATTAGTTATGGTTTGCACCTCAACTTTAAAGCTATAATCCTCTAATAAATCTAATATTTTAAGTTTTAATCTTCCTGAATTTGAAACAGGTGAATCTAAATAGAAAATAGCTTTTTCTACTTTAAAGTTTAAAACAAAACAGTCCACCATACAAGTTATATGTACGTTGGACTGGTATATAATTTTTCTATTTGTTCCATTCATTTTTTAATATTGCATACTCATAAGTATCATGCCAAATAGGCTTTCCTTTTTCATCATATTTAAAAAATATATTTTTTACTAAATGGCCTTCTCTTCTCATCTTTAATCTTTCTAGTACTCTCCAAGAGTTTATATTTTTAGGATTACACATTGCAACTATTCTACAAGCATTTAATTCTTCAAATCCATAATCTAATATTCTCTTGCATGCCTCTGTTGCATAACCTCTTTTAGAATATTTAGGATTAAAAACATATCCTATTTCCCATGTAAGAAATTCTTTAGGGTCTTTTATATTGAAATATACATTACCTATTAGTTTATCATTTTCTTTTAAACAAACTGCAAAAAAGCATTCTTCTTTTGAACGATATAAAGCTTCTTTTTTACTACTTTCTTCATCATAAATACCATAAGGTTCATATTTCACAACTAGCTCATTTGAAAGATACTCATGTAAATCCTTCCAATCATCAGGAGAAAATCTTCTAAGTACCAATCTATCTGTTTCTAATATCCTCACCATAATTCCCCCTTACATTCAAACATCATTAAATAATTATTAATAAAAACTATTTATGAATATAAAATAAGTTACATAAATAATTATTATAAAAATACCCTTATTGATAATTATAGCATAATTGTATTTTATAGTATATAAAGTTAGTATTTATCCATTCAAGATGCATATTATATGAACTATTTATAATAAATTTTATTATTTAAGGAGATAATTTTATGATAAAATTAAAAATAACTATAAAGGAAAGTAAATGTAGAAATTGAGATTTAAAAACTAATGGTGATTCTGTTATTAAGTAGTTATCCTATCCTATTTACAATGAATTTTTGAACATTATTTATACTATCTTAAATTATAATATACTATTGAATTTTTTATACTAAAAAGTTTGAAATGAAATGTCTCATAACTATATAGAATTATTACTTTTATAAAAAAAATGATTTTATATAAAATTTCAACCTCATCCTTATAAATTAAAAACAATTTGAAATTTATATATAAAACCACTTCACGTTAAAAAATAAGATTATATTAAAATATTTTCTATATTCATTAACTATTTTTTCTTTTCATACTTATTTACGAATTTTTAACTTTCTTATCTTATAAATGCTATATCCCATCATAGCTAACCCTAAAAGTACAAAATATATATTCTTTTGAAATGCTGCGAATGCAAAAAATGTTGTTGCTACTATTAGGGATAATTTATTAAGCAATAATTGTTTTTTCATTATTACACCTCGTTATTTTCTTATGTTTTATTCAATATATTCATTATCTTATCTAATACTACTATTGTCAAGAACGTTAAATTAAAGATATATCTATTTTAATTTTAATAAAATCATATATTATATTTTATTGGACTTAATATCAAACTAAACTTTCTTAACAAATCTTTAAATTTATTTATATTATAATAAAATAAATTTAAAACCTTTTCATAAAATGTATTAAATACCTTCTAAATATTTTTTATTATTTTTTAATTTATATACAAATATTTTGAGGTAAATAATAATATACTTTATCATCTCCAGTTTTATAATTAAATTCATATTCGAAAAAACTAAATTCTAAATTAGCAACTAATAAATTTAATTTAAAAATTACATATAATTAACAATATTTTACTTTTGCCAAGTAGATAGAAAATAGATAATTATATTGTACATTATTTTTCAATAAAAATATTAAGGAGTTGTTTAATTTGAGAAATATCACAAAAAAATTTACCTTATTACTTTTTACTTTTACCCTATCTTTTATATTATTAAGCTTATCATTTCCTACCAAAGCTACTGCATTAACATTATCATCAACAAAACACTCTATTAGTTATTCTTATAATATAATAAATGATTTCCAAGGTGTGGCAGATTATATTCATACTCATAATAAACTTCCTAGCAATTATATAACTAAAGCTCAAGCTAGTAAGTTAGGCTGGAAACCTGGAAAAAATCTTTGGGACTACGCACCTGGTAAGAGTATCGGTGGAGACATATTCACTAATGCAGAAAAAGTTTTACCTGAAAAAACAGGCAGAGTATGGCGTGAATGTGATATAAATTATAATGGTGGTCACAGAGGAGCAGATAGACTACTTTATTCAAATGATGGTCTTATCTATGGAACTTCTGATCACTATAGAACCTTTTCTCAATATTATTAAAATTATGGCTATGCTTTACATATATAAGGCATAGCCTTTTTAAACTAAATTCTTTATGATACATAAAATTTTATATTATTACATCTAAATAAGTACTATCTAATTTATTTAACATACATTTTACAATATAATTATATACATTAATTTTATATTTTGTTATAGTATTGATAAACAAAATATTATGAAATGTATTCTATATAAAAGGGAGTAATTGAAAATGTAATGTCAACAGTACGATTTTTATAATCTGGTATTACATACCTTAATGGTAATGAGACTTTTAGTATAATTTATGTTATTGCAAACATAATTATACTAAAGGTCTTTTTAATTTTAATATACTAATTTTAAATTTAGGAGGGAATTTTTTTGACTGAAAATTTAATTGAATCTATCTTAGACTTTATTAGAAGCTATCAATATATTGGAGCCTTTATTGTTGTATTGCTCGAATATGCTTGTTTCCCACTGCCTAGCGAATTAATTTTACCCTTTGTAGGTTTTATAGCTGCTCAGTCCAATAAGCTTTTACCTACTATTATTTTCATCTGCACTATGGCTAGTTTACTTGGTTCTACTATATGTTATTTAATTGGCTACTATGGTGGTGATGCTATTATTAATTGGATAAAAAGGAAATTTCCTAGTAGCATTAAAAGCTTTTATACATTAGAAAAATTTTTTAATAAGTATGGAAATAAAACTTTAGTCTTTGCTAGAATGGTTCCTTTAACTAGGACATACATATCTTTATTTGCAGGTTCTTTAAGATATAACTTTACAAAATTTATAATGTACTCTTCAATAGGGATATTATTTTGGAATACTATTCTTGTTCTATTAGGCTATTATTTAGGTGAGCACTTAGAAACTATTTCAAATATATTCAATAACTTTGGAAAAGTATGTGCTATTATATTATCAACTATATTACTAATATACTTATTCAAAAAATTTATTAAACTAAGAAAACTTGGATAAAGTACCAAATAGCTTATTAAAAAAATCGTTTTATATAGCTAAATGTGGAAATATTTCTATGTAAATTGAATATGGTAAATATTATACAAGTAATTTAATAGGAGCTAACTATGTATTTATCAATTCCAAATGATTTTTTTGTACCAATTTATTATATAGAAAAAAATATTTTAGACATAAATAACCTAATGCTTTTAGAAAATTCTAATTATGCTATCAATCTTATAAAAAAAAGAAATGATATAACAATAGGCATATCTTTACCTAAAGGAGGTGGTGAAGCTAGATGGCCTAAAGATAAAGCTGCTTTAGAAAGATATGCTACTGAACAAGGGGTTACCCTAAAGTTTACTGATAGTGCTACTACTGCAGCTGAGCAGTATTTGGAAGTTGAAAAATTAATATCTCAAGGTATAGATGTTTTAATCTTAGTACCTGTGGATTTGTCTGCTGCTGCAAATATAGTTGAAATGGCTCATAAATCAGGAATTAAGGTAGTAGCTTATGATAGACTTATCAAAAACGCTGACTTAGATTTATATGTTTCTTATGATAATGTAGCTATTGGAGAACTTCAAGGACGCTATCTTATTCAAAAAGTTCCTAAAGGAAACTATATTATTCTATCAGGTAGTCCTAGTGATAATAATTCTAAACTAATAAAAGATGGTGCTATGGAATTTATAAGACCTCTAGCTAATATAAGGGACATAAATATAGTTACAGATGAAGCGGTCGATAACTGGAATCCAGATATTGCTTACAAAATAGTTAAAGATTCTTTAGTTACTAACAACAATAAAATTAATGCTATATTAGCTCCAAACGATGCAATAGCATGTGCTGTAATTAAGGCATTAGAAGAACAAGGTTTGGCAGGGAAAATTCCAGTAACAGGACAAGATGCTGAGTTAAGCGCTGTTAAACGAATAGTAGCCGGAACCCAAGCAATGACAGTTTTTGCTGATATTAGAGAAGAAGCTAAGACTGCTATAGATGCTGCAACAAAATTAGCTAGAGGACAATATATAACTACAACAAATATGATTAATAATGGTAAAATAGATGTTCCATCAATTCTTATACGTCCAATACTTGTAGATAGAAATAATATAAATGATACACTTATAAAAAGCGGTTATTTGAAACTAAATGAAGTTTATGATATATATTCATAATAAATTTAATTTCTATTTTAAGTATTTATACTCAACTTGTAATATACTATAATTAAATTTTATCTAGATAATCTATTAATATACACTCAAAACTATATTTATGAAGGTAAAGAATTAGTTTTTATAATAATTAACTCTTTACCTTCATAAAATATATTAAATCTTATATGATTTTTTCAATTTGTTTACTTACATCCTTATTAGTATTTGATTTAATCAATTCGGGTTTTATAAAATTACTATCATATAAAACTTCTGAATGATTGGATATTATAAGCTCTTCTTTTTCTATATTTCCAGTTACCTTGTTAATTACTTTCCTATATATCTTATTATTTCTATAATACTTTCCATCTTCCTCATTAAAATATAAATCTTTCTCTATTATATGGTATGCTTTAGCCTCTTGTTTTAATGCCCTCAGCTCTCCACAAAGATGTGTTTCTGTAACATATGTTATCAATTGATATGTGTTTTCTGTATTATTTTTAAAACAATAATCTAAATAATTATAAACTATTGATGTGCCTGTCCCAAAAGGAATCACTCTATTAAAATCAGGAAATAAATCAAATTGATTGTGATGATGATGTTCTACTATTTCAAGTGGGCTATGAAGAATCATCCAGTGTATAAGGTTTGTAAACTGACACATTCCTCCTCCAACACCTTTTGCAGTTGTTCCATTTTTTATAGTAAGCCCTTCTAAATACCCTTTTTTTTGAGAACAACAACCTACTACTTTCCAAAATGAAAAAGTTTCACCTGGTTTAATTAGTATACCTGTAATTTTAGGTGCTGATAACTTAAGATTAGTTGCCTTATTTTCCTGAAGCTTAATATCTACATTACCAAGCCTTCTCCTTATAAGAGAATTATGAGAATATAAAAGTACTGGCAACTTATCTGCACTTTTTTCACATGCATATTTATTATTATCAACTATCCATTTAAAATATCTTTTAAACCTTTCCTTTTTTACAGATATTTTATAAAACAACGGACATATCTCACAAAATAATTTCCTCCTCATCTAATGCCCCCTATAAAAATATTTTACTTTTTTAATTAATTTATCTTATATATTTAATACGTTAAAATTTATTCTTTAGTTATATAAACTTTTTCTTCATATATACAATATACTAAAGTTTTTTCTAAAACTCGCACATTTATTTCCATTATATTTCCAAATTTCTTTTTTATCCAATATGTTGTATTTATTTTGATACTTGTAAATGCTTATCCTTATTAAAAGCTTATTTTTTAATTAGCTAATTTCATATTATTACAATTACATTGCATAAACTTCATTTTGCTTTAAATAACCACTATCTATAAGGACGCTGTTTATATTATTCTTATCTATAACTATTGGAGTAAGAATAATTGCAGGCACATTGGTTTTTCCAGTGTTCACATAAGTTTGTACATCTATAGGCTTGTTATTAGCTAAATTTATTGCCCCTTCTATAGCAGCATATGCTTCTTCTCTAGGATCATTAAATACTGTCATGGATTGAGTTCTCCTAACAATTCTTTGAGCAGCCTCTAAATCAGCATCTTTGCCTGTGACCACTACTCTTCCAGCTAATCCTTGAGCCTTTAATGCATCAATTGCACCACCTGCTATAAGATCATTTGGTGCTAATATAGCATCAATTTTATTATTGTTTGCTATTAAAGCCTCTTCAACTATTTTAAATGCAATATTAGAATCCCAATTTTTCACTGGTTTATCTGCAACAATCTTTATGTTTTTTATGTTTGCTAATGGCGTTATATATTTCATTGCCCCTTCCTTATAAAGTTTAGAATTAAAATTATCTGGATCACCTGACAGAATAATGTAATTTCCCTTTGGAACAGTTTTTATAAGATACTGTCCTTGAAGTTCTCCAATTTTTAATCCATCATAAGAAATATACAAATCTACATCACTATTTTGTATAAGTCTTGTATAATCTACTATCTTGACTCCAGATTTATGAGCTTTGTCAACCAACTCCGCTGCTGAATATGAATCTACAGGTACTAAAATTAGTACATCTATTCCTTCTGATATTAATTTTTCCACTTGTTGTGCCTGTTTTGCTGCATCAGCATCAGCATTTTCTATCTTTAGAGTAACTCCTTTTGTTTTAGCATATTCCTCCATAATTATTTTTTGCCTTTTCCATCTATATGTTATTTGATCTCCAAAAGACACTCCTATTACTATATCTTTTCTATCTATAATTTCATCTGTTAAAATTCTATAAGAATTATGTTCTTGCAATATTTTTTTCCCTATATCTAATACATGCTGCTCGACATAATAAACTGGTACAATAAAACCGTTTGGTATTGATAGATACATATTTACCACCCATTAATTATTAATTATTTATATATTAAATAATATATTCAATATATAGAGTTTATCTTTATACATTTTGAATTATTAAACTTTTTCAACACTTTTATATCTACACACATTTATTTTTTCCAATATATTTACTATAGTAAAAAGTATTGCTATTTAATGATAATTATTTTTAATCCTATATATGTTTTATTTATTAAAATAATGCTTACTTAGGAATAAGCCTAATAATTTTATCATCAGTTACAGTTGGATTTCCTCTCCCATCCCTATTACTTGTACTCAAGTAAATTGATCCATCCTTTCCCTCAATAACCTCGCGTAATCTACCATAATCATTTTTAAGCCATTCGTATACATTTCTTACTACTGTCCCTGATCGATTTAATGACATAACAAGTAATTGTTGTCCTCGCAAATTAGCAACTAATAATTTCTCCTTCCATGGCCCCTGCTTTATAAATACAATACCAGACGGTGCCCAAGTTTCTTCTCCACTTTGTATCAATGGCTTTTGTGCAATTATTTCGGTTGATTCTTCGTTCCCCTGAATCATAGGCCATCCATAATTGAGCCCTGGTTTTATTATATTTATTTCATCATGTGCTGATTGTCCATGTTCTGATTCATATAATATATTATTAAAATTCCATGCTAACCCCTGTGGATTCCGATGCCCTAAACTATAAATAGGTGAATTAATAATTGGATTATCTTTTGGAATGCTTCCATCTAATTCTATTCTCAATATCTTACCAGCTGTACTTTTTAAATCTTGAGCTAACAAAGAATTACCCGCATCTCCAGTTGTTATATATAATTTATTATCTGGACCTATCTTTATTCTTCCTCCATTATGAATTTGTCCTCCAGGAATTTTGTCTAGCAGAATTTTATTAATAACTGCTCTATTATTATTTTCAAATAATCTAACAACACGATTATAAATTATATTAGATTCTATATACGAATGCATAACATAGATATAATGATTTTGTGAATAGTTACGATCTAAAACAAGTCCCATTAGCCCACCTTCCCCAACACTTACAAAAGGTGGACTGAACTTAATAATTGGTTCCATCTTAAGTTTACCATCTTCAATAACTCTAATAGCCCCAGATCTTTCTGTAAAATATACTATTCCTTTATCACTTATATCTATAGCCCAAGGTATATATAGATTTTCAGCTACAATTTGAACATTGTACGGAATTTGCCTTGCCGAAATTACTTTTAATTTAACTTTAGCTATATTACTATTACGAAATATAATATTATATAAACTATTGTAAATTATTTTCTTCATCTATTACCCTCCCAGATCAATAGCTCTCTAAATATATACTTAGAAATTTAATAAATTAAGATTATAAGATTTATTCCTATTATTTTTATTAGTTATCCAATTATCATATTATTCATATATAAAACTAAAAGTACCTTTAATTCACCTAAAAATCTTATACATATTGAAACTTTTATATTTATATTATAAAAAGATAACTATAAGTAACTATTATAAAAATTTATTCTATACTTAATTTTAAGATATAAAAAAATACCGTAAAATTTGTCTCTAAAAATACGGCACATTTTTAATAATTGATCAAAAAACATATTTAAGATTTAAAACCCTTATTCACCAATAAATTTTATTAATTCCTGATTAAATTTCTCACGTTCTTCCCAAAATAATCCATGACCGCTATTTTCAAATGGTACAAGTTTAGAGTTTTGAATTTCTTTCTCTTGTGCCTCAGCCAATGAAAATGGACATATTTTATCATGAACACCATGAAGAATTAAAGTTGGAACAAATATTTTATTGAGATCAGAAAATAAACTTTCATCCCTAAGTGAAGTTGCAAGTGCCGCAGTAGAATACCCTGCTGCCTGAAGTCCTAATTGGAAAAACCACTCTGCAAATCCTTCTGTTACATGCTGAAAGAAAAACATATCTCCAAAATTTTTTAACATTTTAGGACGATCTTCATATGTCTCCTGAATAAGTTTATTCACATCTTCTTTTTCCAAACCATATGGAAATTCTGAACGCTTAATAAAAGTAGGCGCAGCAGCGGCAATCAATACTAATTTAGATACCCCATAGCCATTATGTCTAGCCATATATCTAACAGAAATTGCTCCTCCTACCGAGTGACCAGCAAGTGTAAAATTTTCTAATTTAAGCGCCTCAACTACACCCAGAATGTCATCTGCCAATTTGTTATAAGAATACCCATTCCAAGGCTTATCTGACTCACCAAAACCTCTTAAGTCAATACCGATACAACGGTATCCCATCTTAGGAAGCTTATTAAACTGATATTCAAACAACTTATGATTTGCAGGCCAACCATGTATAAATAAAATTGTCTTTTCTCCTCCTCGGTTGATATCTTCTACATAAATTTTTACATTTGGTTCTACTTTAACATAGTATCCCATATAAATACCTCCATTAAAATTTTTATTTATATATAAGTTCCAATAAAGAAACCTCATAATATTATTATTTAATTTGCACAAAACATATCTCAAATTATCTTGTGAGATAATTTGATTATGAATAATAAAATTTTCAACAAAGAATCACTGATTGAATTAGAATAATTGCTAAAAAACGTTAAAAATGCAAGAGAGAATTAAATTCAAATTTTCGTATTCATATTGTAGAATCAATATAATAGAGTATTAATATACTAATTAATATATTAATATTTTATAGGGAAAAAAATATGTATCTAATAATACCAGCTACTTTTTTTGTACCAGTTTATTATATTGAAAAGGACATCTTAAATATAGAGAATACAATACCATTTTCTTATAATGAAAATATTACAAATGAATATTTTAAAAGAAAGGAATTAGTAATAGGAGTATCTTTACCTACCCTAAAAGAAAATAGATGGATTATAGATAAAGAAATCATGGAAACATATGCTAAAAATAAAGGTATTAACTTAAAGATAGAAATTAATGATTTTGATGCAAATAAACAAGCTTCCCAAGTAGAAAATCTAATATCACAGGGCATAGATGTGCTAATTTTAGCACCTGTTGATCCAGTAGCCGCAGCAGATTTAATTGAAAAAGCTAATAAAGCAGGAATTAAGGTAATATCTTATGAAATACTCGCAAAAAATAGTAATGTAGATTTGTACATTGCTTTTGACAATTCAAAAGTTGGAGAGCTTCAAGGAAAGTTTCTTACTGAAAAAGTTCCAAAAGGAAACTATATTGTTCTGTCTACAGATCCAAATGTTGGCCTTAAAGAAAGTGCAATGAAATATATAAAACCTCTAATTGATATAGGAAACATAAAGATAGTTACAGATAAAACAATTAAACTTTCGAATCCTGCCACAACTTATGATATTGTAAAAAATGCTTTAATTAACAATAATAATAAAGTTGATGCTATATTAGCACCAAATGATACTTCGGCAGGTGCTGCAATTGAAGCATTAAAAGAATATGGCTTGGATGGTAAGGTAGTAGTAACAGGCCAAAATGCAAACTTACCTGCTGTTAAAAGAATACTTCAAAGAACCCAAGCTATGACCGTATTCAAAGATAATAGAGAATTGGCTAAGACTGCTATGGATGCTGCAGTAAAATTAGCCAATAACCAGGATTTAGCTATAAACACCTATATAAATAATGGAAAAATTAATGTTCCATCAATTATTCTTACTCCAATAGTTGTAGATAGTAAAAATGTAAATGATGTTATTATAAAAAGTGGTTATTACAATTTTAATGAAGTTTATGGCTCATAATATTAATTAAGCTTTAAAATTGATTTTTTTAAAATTGATAAATAAATAATTTTACAGTAAGTTCATAGCCGATTCTTCTGAAAGACTATTCTTATATTATCATGTTTATATAGTATAATATCTGTCTATTATTTTAAATTAAATTTAGAAAATAATATTCATCTAGTTTTCTACACTAGATGAATATTACAACATATTATATTTACTTAATACTAAAACTATTTTAAAATTCTATAATTATAAATACTATAAATTTTCCAAAATACTTCTTAAATTTATTAATTTAGCAGAAAATAAATTGGCGAATTCTTAATAAATAATGTAAATAACCTATAAAAATAATTATTCTAGCAATTCATTTATTAATTTTATAGCTATAGCTTTATTTTCTAATCCGTATTCACGTTTATCATATTCTATAATCCAAACATAGGTATCAATTAATGTGTATATAAGCTTATAAATTTTTCTACGTGTCTCTCTCTTTATATCATCACTTAAACCTTTACCATAACCTCTTAAAAATGGTTGATTAATAATCCAAGAACTAGCGAATTCAAAATCAATATCACCAAAAATTGCTCTATCTGCATCAATAATAGCTGCTAATTTATAACTATCCTCTTCTGCTTGTACTAAAATATTACCAGCCCACAAATCTCCATGTATCAAATGTGGTACTTTTATTTCATCAAGTATATTTTTGTATTTATTAATAATATCCTCAACTAAATTTAATTCTTTTATGCTAAATATATTAAACTGTTCAACCTTTTCTCGAAGCTTTAAAAACTCATCTAATAGATATTCACTCCATAAATCAAATCCTTTTCCTTTAGATACTTCGTAGACTCTTCCAAATTTATCTGAAGTAATATTGTGTAATTTAGCTATGTAGCTTCCTACCTCACTATAAATCTTCTCCTCTAATTCATTATTAATATCTACTTCTGATAGAACTTTACTATCAATATATTTTACAATCATATAATCACGATCTATAATTTTCTTTTCTGTATCACATAATAATATTTGTGAACAAGGAATACTTTGTTTACTACAAAGTTTGTACACATATTCTTCTGCCTCCATTAAATTAAGTTCAAATGGCAAAATTAAATGTTTATTTATAGGCCCTACCCTTAGTATCACCTGTTCCTTACTTTCAGGTATTTCTATATGATAGGTAGTATTAAACATTCCTCCTGATATTAACTTTTCTTTAAATTCAGTTTCTTTTCCAAAATAATTTTTTATTATTTTATTTATCTCATAATTACTTAATGCTTTATAAATTCTTGATGTTTCATTCATTATAATCCCCTCACTTTAATAATCTTCTATTTATATAAATCCTTAAATATACATTTTCTCTCCTTAATATTGTTAATACAAAAATCTTATTGTAACTAATTGCTGTAAATTCTAATTCATATTATAAAATAAAAAAGTATAAAAATATAATGAAAAAATTCAAGTTATTTGTAATTTTTTCTATGTTTATTATAATAAAGTTACTCTTAATTTTTTAACAATTGATAATATAAAAAAGATTTTTTTAAAGTTCTAAAATTTTAAAAAATAAAATTAAATAAATTTGTTTCTTCTATTTTCTATACTTTTACATTGCACTTATCTAAAACAATAATATTACCCCATAATATAATAATATTGTAATGTACAAAATTATTATATTAAGGTATAGTATTTACTAAAGCCTCTTTTATTGAATATTTTTACTTATTATGATATTATTTACTCAAAGTAAATTTATTTATTAAATATATGCCTATTTATTCTAACTATATTTGAATTGGAGGTTTAAAAATGATAAAAATTCTTTTATGTTGTGGTGGTGGCTTCTCATCAAGTGCTTTATGCAGTAAATTGCATAAAGAAATATTAGAAAACAACATGGAAAACGATTATTCTATTGAATTTTCTTCATTTGATTTAGCAAAAAACAAAATATCTGAATTTGACATACTTGTGTGTTGTCCTCATCTAAAATACGATGCTGTAAATATGATAAAAACTTTAAAACCTACTAAGCCTATTTACATTCTTCCACCAAAAATGTATGGAAGAATAAATTTTAAAGAATTAGCATTCGATGTTATAGATGCAATTGATTTATATAATAAAACTCAAAAAAATCCAGTATCTTTTCCAGGAGAAGAAAACACTCTTAAAATTACCAGATATGTTGCCTATCGAAATAGTAATCTTTAATTATCATTATATTTATTATAAAGTGAATGGAAACAAATGATATGATTTTAATATACTAATTATTAGATGACTAATTAATAGGTGTTAAGTATGTATATATCAATACCAGATGTTTTTATTGTACCAATTTATTATGCTGAAGAAGATATTTTAAACATAAAGAAAATAATATTGCCAGAATACAATTCTTATAACAATTTATTAGCGGAAGACATAAATAGGAATAAGATAGTAATAGGTGTAGCTTTTCCTGACCAGATAATACCAAGATTACAAAGAATAAAAATGTTTATGGAAGAGTACGCTAAAGCAAAAGGAGTTACACTAAAGATAGTAAATGCTGATTTAGACGCAGCTAAACAAGCTTCTCAAGTGGATAGTCTAATATCAGATGGAATAGATGCATTAATTCTAATGCCTGTAGATTCATATTCAGCAGCAGATTTAGTTGAAAAAGCCCATAAAGCAGGAATTAAGGTAATAGATTATGATAGACTTATACAAAATAGTGACTCAGACTTATATATTTCTTTTAATGGAATAACAAGTGGTGAACTTCAAGGACAATATCTTGTTAGAACTGTGCCAAAAGGAAATTATATTATTATGTCAGGAGATCCTGATAACTTTAATTCTAAACTGTATAAGGAAGCTGCAATGAAATATATAGAACCATTAGCTGATATAAAAGATATAAATATAGTTGTAGATAAACCTGTAAAAAATTGGGATGCAGGTATTGCTTTTAAGATAGTTGAAGATGCTTTGATTTCTAACAACAATAAAATTGATGCTATATTAGCACCAAACGATATTATAGCCGGCGCTGCGATTGATGCATTAAAAGCACAAGGTTTAGCAGGTAAGGTAGTAATAACAGGACAAGATGCTGACTTAGAGGCTGCTCAAAGAATTGTTAAGCGAACTCAATCAATGACAATTTTTAAGGATGCCAGGGAAGAAGCCCACGCTGCTATAGATGCTGCAATAAAACTAGCAAATAAAAAAACTATAGATGTATCTATATATGTATATAATGGCAAAAAGGATATACCTTCGATTCTTCTTACACCAATAGTTGTAGACAAGAATAATATAAACAGCGTCCTTATAGATAGTGGTTATTTAAAGCAAAATGAAGTCTATAGAAAATAATGGTAACTTAAAAGTAGTATAAATGTGTGCAGAGATTATGCACACATTTTTTTAATTCCATTGCCATAGAGATTTAACTTTTTATTGTATTCTTCACTTCTTTTATTTGCAAAGCATTGTTCTTGTAAAAACAACTATCCATAACAATCAAAGTAAAACTCTCATGATCATAAAAACCTACTACATTAACATTATAAGATTGTTGTTCTAATATAACAGCTTGGTAATACTCTCTTCTTTATTATTCCTTTTCCACTTCAATTAAAACATGACCTATTCTATCTTAATACTATAAAACATATTCTAATTGGCAGTCACATGGCTCTTTTTCGACATGTTGTTGATTATATTTCAATGCTTCTATGCATCCCATTGCTTTGTAAAATGCTTGTGATTCTACAGCAGAGTGTGCAGAAATATATAACTTTTTTGCATTATGAATTTTTGCCCATTGGGCAGCCATATGAAAAAGTTTTTCCCCTATACCATGGCCCCTCATATCCTCCGATACATAAATGTTGGAAAGATCAAAATATGTTTGTTCTTCATCAATGAATCCATTTTCCACTGATACAAATCCTTTTAATGAGTTTTCTTCAAATGCACCATATATAACCCCATCTTTTTTCAATGTTTTTTTAAGAAATTCTATAAGCTCCTTATAATCATCTTCACTCCATTGATCTATAAATGAAACATCTTTAACCATCCATTCATCATTTATTTTTCTTAAGCATTGTGTAACTTTTTGATTGCGCTCAAACTTTTTAAATAGCTCGTTATTTATTTCTTTAATTTGTAACTTCCTATATTGCATATTCTCCACCTCATCAATATATTTTAAATTATTTCATTATCATAAGTAGAAAGACCTGTACCACTTCTGTTAAATATTCATTATCAGGATAAGCTTTTGCAACATGATATCAAATCTATTTTCCCTTATTTTATCTTAAATCAGTTTATAGGAAAATTATAACACATTCAAAGTCATTATAAGCAAAAAATTCATAGAGAACCTTATTCTCTTAAAAATAGTAATGAATTATTTGGATTTATATGATATAATTACTAATATTTTAGCCAGATATGTATATTTGTGACTATTATCAATTATACATGTTATAGATTCACACATGATATTATAATGCATAAACTGCAAGGTTTTGTTTTAATCATTATGATATATTTATTTCAAGGGGAGGGAAGCTTATGGATTTGCTTAATTGTATGAATAATGCTATGGATTATATTGAATTGCACCTTACAGATACTATTGAATATAAACAATTAGCAAAAATATCCTGTTGCTCAGTATATCATTTTCAAAGAATGTTTTCATTTATTAGCGGTATACCATTATCAGAGTATATTCGGCGTAGAAAATTAACTTTGGCTGCTATTGAACTACAAAATAAGAACACCAAAATTATTGATATTGCTATGAAATATGGATATCAATCACCAGAGGCATTTTCTAGGGCATTTAAAAATATGCATGATGTTTCTCCTACAGCAGCTCGCAGTATGGGAATAACGCTTAAAGCTTATCCTAAAATGACCTTCTACCTATCTATTAAGGGAGGAATTGAAATGAACTATCGTATTGAAAAAAAAGAAGCCTTTGAGGTATTTGGAGTTGCAAGTACCATAAAAGCAAATAATCAAGAAACAGCATTTATTGAGGTACCAAAATTTTGTACAACCTGTGATGAAAATGGCTCGGTTGATCGTATGAATACACTTTTAGGACGTAGTCATGATACTATGTTGCACGCTGCTCTATATAATCATACAGAAAATTCATTTAAGTACATGATTTGTGAATATGTACCAAATAATATTAATATTCCAAAGGAGTATGAAAGATTATCTATACCAGCTTTAACATGGGCTATATTTCCAGCTGATAATTGTGATATCCCTACTGTATGGCAAAGAATTTATTCTGATTGGTTCCCAACATCAGATTTTGAACAAGTTGAAGGACCTCAATTCGAAATGTATTACGGTAAAGCCCATAACTCAACAGGGGAAGTTTGGATTCCAGTAAAGAGCAAATAACTACTATTTCAAACTTAACGCCTTAGTTATAAAATCAAATATTCTGTCTACAATACCGTATTATTCAGAAATGAATTTTACGGTATTCTTACTTAATTCTTTTAAAATACTCTAAATAATAACCTCTATTAAATTTATTTTCTTACTTACCACTATATTTATATCGATGAGTTAATCTCACAGCACCTTGATAATTACTTATTCCTTTATACTCCAAAAGAAAAGTACACTTATCTAGAACTCTTTGTGATGAAATATTTCAGCAAGACAAAGAGTTCCATTTTATGTATGGTGAAGTTTCTATTTTTTTGTTATAGTTCTTTTAATAATTAGCAAATACCTCATTTTATATAACTTGCTACATTCTTTATAAAATCGACTAAAATAAATATTCTTAAAAACCACTTGTAGTTATAATTTTAATTTTTCTTAATCTATTCCATAGCTCTTCTATTACTTTCCTGTAAATCTTCAACAAATTTTCGATGATTTTCTTCCATAATCTTTTTTAAGACAGATGGATCCGGAATATCAATATCAAATTTTTCATTTGACTTTTTTTGGGAATTTTTAGACTTAGTAATTGTACTATTATTACTTTTCACTTTTTTAGAAGAATTAACTTTTTCATTTTTAGCATTAGTAGTACTGCTCTGTTGTTCTGCTTTAGCCTGTTGTTCTGCTTTAGCCTGTTGTTCTGCTTTAGCCTGTTTTTGTTTCTCTTCTGCTATTCTTTCCTCGCTTTCCTTTCTTTGCTTTTCAAGCAATGCTTCATAGTCTTCTTTGGCTTTTTGCACAGCATTTTTTTTAGTATTAATTTTGTCCATAACAAATGTTGATTCGTCTGTTAACGAACTTAATAATGTTAATGCATCGTTATACTTATTGTCTTTAACTAATGCTTCTACATTTTCAAGCTTTTTTAAACTATCTTTACTTTTTTTAATAGCATCTATTTTATCAATAACACTATTATTATTTTTTATTTTCAAGCTATCATTATATATTTCTTCAGCTTTATTAAATTCTCCTTGTTCCTGTAGTTTTTCGGCCGTATATATCATGTTTTTATAATTATTTTCTTTTTTTGTATAGGAATACATTCCAAAAATCATAATAGATATACTTATTATTGAGACAATAGAAATTAATCTTCTTTTATTCATTTATTTACTCCAATTATAAATTTTTATTATTGCAATTGTAATATATTATCCATGCCAATTAAAATAATATCATGATAGCTAAATAATTCACATACTTTTTTACTGGTAATAAATCTACAAAATCCCTAGGTTTTTATATATTGCAATTTAAATTCTAAAGAACTTCTTTGGTATAATTATAAACACTCATGCCTGTAAACTTTTATATAATAGCAGATAGAAAATGTAAACAACCATAATTATAATTCATAGCTTAGCCAGATTCTATCAATATCAACATTTACCCCTAAATACTGTGAAAGTTTTTCTCTCCTTTTTTAATTAAAATAATCTAAATTATCTCTAAAAAATAAAACCACATACATTTACTATTGTTATAAAAAGACCAATAATTGAAAAAATAGCCAACAATCCAGCCAAACCTGCTTTACCTGTACCTTTTCCATTTCCATCTATAATAGTTATGTATAATACTTTTTCTTCAATTTTTAATGTTTTTTTCTCATAATACTTCCATCTAACCCCTGAAAATATAAAAAGAATTATCTCACCTATTACTACTGCAAACTCTAAGTTTTTTATTGTTCCTAAGTTTTTACTTACAATTATCCATATGAATAAGTTTATAAGCAAAATTATAATAAATTCAACTCTTACAATTTTCCATAACAATTCTATATTTTTCTCACCTATTTCCCCTATAACAAATACCAAAATAAAAAAACTTAGTATCGATACCATTATTATAATTGGTAACATATAATCCATATTAGTCCTCCTAAAAAGCTTATAACAAATTATTCTATGAAAATCTAAATTTTTTAGAATACATTCCATTTCAAATTGAAATTTAGCATAAGACTCTTTCGAGAAGCCCAAATTTTTTTAGACAGGAAATATACCCTGCAACGCAAAAAAAATTCTGAATATCATTTTCATCCAAGCCTTGAAATGCATATAGTTCATCCCAAAGTAAACTACTACCTTCAACATAAAAAAATCCTGATTCTAATTCAACACCAACAATAACTTTGTTTCCTCTAAAAATTTCGTCTTGATTTCCGTAAAGAAACCTTCCATTATCTTTATTTTGTATAACAAAGATAACTACTGACGGTTCTACTCCAATAGGTAACTTTTCTGCAAGTGGCTTGTTGTATAGTAGATTATACATTACTATCTGGTTTGCATTATCATCATTTAGTTCCTCTAAAATATACTTGCTTCTTAAATATTCTAAGACCTCTCTACCAGACTTCCGATTTGGGAGTAATTTGTCTTTGTATTCAACCCAGACCTCTTTCCACTCCTCAACCATTTCTGGCTTTGGTTCTTGCATTAACATATTTAGTACCTCCCTAAATTACCATTTACAGATTTTATATTATATTTTTTGATTGTTCAGCTAAATATAATTGTACTTCTTCCTTATTTAAAAATTTAATTTTTGTATTTTGAAACTCTTCATATTCATACTTTATATAAATAGGTTTCATTAACTCACAAGTTTTGTCTGTATTCTTTTTAAGATAAATTTTTAAATCTTCAATACTCACAAATATTTTATATGATTTTCTTCCTTTGATATTAACTACTTCATAAATTCCACAAGGCTTTTTCATTGTAAAATCAGCAGTCCTTAAATATAATTTTGCTATTTCTAAAGATTTAAAAGGAAAATTCCATCTTTGTACACTTCGTTTTTTATCTTTATCAATACAAATACATCTACCACAACTTCCACAGATATATTGCTCATGATTTTCTAAACAATCTTGTGATTTTAATAATGGAGTAATACGATTTTCTTTACTATAACATTCCTCACATATACTCATATTCATATTCCTTTCAAATTACTATTTATTAAAACTGAAATCCATCTACTTTATTTCTAATTTAAATTTTGCATCATTTGCATTTACCCCTGGAACAATTTTTTCTAGAAGGGCATAGATAAAATCAACACGTCCATCATTTCTTTGTCCTAAAATATCCAGTTTATTTGCATCAATTTTGCATTTTTCAGCTCCGATAATATTTATTTTACATAGTAAATTTGTAAACTATAATTAACAGTACTAAACCTACAGTTAATTTAAGACTCTAAATAGTATTTAATTCTTTAGCTAATTTATAATCTATTTCTTTATACCATAATCCTCTGTCAAAATAAATAAAACCTGCATTTTCTAATGCTCTTTGACTTGTTGTTCTAATATTAGCCCATAATTCATACTTATTATATCCTTCATATCGATAGCAACCTTTTGTTATAAACTCTAAATTACATTCAATATTTCTAAATTTAACTTTCTTAATTTTCATTAACCAAACACCTCAATAAATTACTATTTAGCTATATGTTGGATATAGATTATCATTTTCCTATAACTTCAAATTAACTTATATGAACATTATATCACATTCCCTTTTTTCTTACACTTGCTATGTTTTTACACATCTTTAAATAGCTGTAAATAAGAATTATAGGCCTAAAGGCATTGCAAGAAGTATCCTTACGGACCTGATAAAAAATACAGAATCATATAGGATTGGTGTTCTTAATGTAGACGATCAATTTAAATCCATGCAATCTTTCTTATTAGCATTAGGCTTTGAAGATGTTATTGGTCAATATGAAATGATTTTAAAATTATAAATTCTCTACGAAAATGTATTAGTCTATAAAATACTGTAATGTCATTTTCAAATATTGTAATGGATTGTAAGAAATTAATTTAATTAAGGAAACTCCTTCTCATATTCATTCTAATGAGTAAGTTCGCATTAACCAAATCTAAGATTTGGATGCTCACTTAAGAGATACGGAAAATGTTCTTTGAAAATTGAATAATACAGTGAAAAAATAACATCAAGATCTTCATATGTTTAAAAATCATGAGGAATTAATTGAAGTCACATGATATAATTAAGTCAGAATCATAAAAAATGATGAAGTAATGCTATATACAAGGGTGGTATTAAAAAAATGAAATTTAAATATAAAAGTTTTTCATGCGATGCAGATATATTTTATAGAGAACAAGATATTTTAGTGAGATTTTATGATAGTACAAATGAGCAAAACGAAGATGAGATTACAAATCTTGTTATTGTCGATCCTGGCTATGGCTATCTTCTTCTAAAATCTAAAGGAGATGCAGCTTTATTGAGTGGCTTCTTAGATGAGGCTGTATTTTCATCTGATGAGTTAGTAGATGCAGCAATTAATTTTTTAGAAAGTTTATCCTCGGTATCAGTGGATGTATATACACCATATCATGTTGATCGTGTTAAACTAACAAGTTATGTGGAATACAATGGAGAGTATTAGGATTTTTAATGAGATGACATCTTGTCAATTTCTGAACATCTAACTCCTTTCTAAATTGATATATTTAACGAATAACATTTTCTTTCAATTATTCTTTAAAAATTACGTTTTATCCATGAACCCATTATTTAAATAACTTAAAATATAGAAAGAATCCTGTCTATATTTTAAGTTATTTATATTTTTCTCAAGTATATTTTCTAAATCTTTCTTATATATGGTTTTTTCTCCAAAAATTTTTATCTCCTTACCTAATCCATATTTCAACAAAAACAATATATAAAAATTTTAAAAATATTATACTTATATATTGCAATTGAAATTCTACATTCAATTAAATCAATTTGATAAGGATAAGTTGAAAATAAGTTTTAAATTAAATTGTAGAAACCATATTACAATATATATTTATGGCTATTACGAAAACATTATATGAACACCATGTTTTTTCCTCTAATTTTACTATATTTATATATTAGTGGATACTACTATAAGTCAAAAAACTCCCTTTCAATACACTCTATAACTTCTGAATAATGTCTAATTTCTTTATTAAAACTATTAGAGAGTGCCTGCGATACAACTGGAAATTCATCTATAAACTGAAGATTTTCAATCTCTTGAATTTCAAAGCTATTTAAGACATCAATTAAGCCCTCTTTATTATTAGTCCATATTTTTATATATTTAAAACTTGTAATAAATATTTCATTTAATGAATTTTCATTATAGTTAGCTATACCAAACTCTAAACATCCATCATTAACTAATTCAAACTCATATTTTTGGAAAATGCTAATAATTTTTTCTAGTTTTGAAAACTTACTTAATGTTGGTTCTTCCTCTTTAAAACCTATAATTCCATAAGCAACATCATTAATTAAATTCCTTGTCAAACTACAAAACAGGCTCCAAATTTTATCAACATCAACATTTATCTCTACATAATGCGAAAATTTTTCTCCTACAACTTCTTTTATTGTAAATCCTTCAACTATATTTGCTGAATTTCTTTTATCATTGATTGATTTAACATCATATCCGTCGGGATATTCATTATCTTTAGGAATTCTAATACCTAATGGTAACTTATATAAAGCCATATTTTCACTCCTTTTGCATAATTATTGTTCATTTCGTATTCATATACTATCACCGTAATAATACATTTTTTACATAATTCTGTTCACGACACTTATAAAACAATCCTTTAAAAAAAATAATATTATTAAATCATTGAATAAAAGCCTATATCTTTTAAATATTAGATATAGGCTAATTTTAATAATATTGTAAAGTAATTTTATTATTTATTATTTTTGCCTAAGTAAAAAAAGCCATTTGACTTGTTACCATTCATTGTTGTATATATAACTGTTTCTAATTTTATATTATTAAAGTCTGATGTAATTGCTTCTATCCAACTTAAATCATGATGTCTAAGTACCGCTCCTTCTGGTAATTCAAAAATACCGTATTTGTTATATTTATCTTTATATGTTTTATATCTCTTTACATTTCTTTCGTCTGTATTTAATAAAAAATCATTTATATATAATATACCATTTGGCTTCAATACTCTTTTAATTTCATCCATAAGAAGAACTTGTTCCTCATCATCAACTATACAAGTTAATACCGCAAATAAAATTATTGAGTCAAAGCTGTTATCTGCATATGCTATTTTTTTATCTTCTTTTACATTAAGATTTAACCATGGAAACTGCTCTTTACCTCTCGCAATCATCTTACTAGAGAAATCTATACCGAATAAATTTTTGAATCCTTTAAAATATAATTCATTTAATGTCCTTCCATAACCACAACCAACATCTAAAATCATATCTTGCTTGTCAACGAATTCAGAGAACAGTTCAATTTGAAATGGTGTTGTAAACTGTTTGTCTGTAGCCACCTTATTCCAATACTCTTTTTGATTTCCTTTTAATTCCATTTTTAAAATCGCCCCCAAATATATTAATTGTATCTACTATGTGCAATCAAATTATATAAATTAATTAGTAATATTTCATTATAATTAATTTGAACTTATAAGAATGCGTATCTAACTCTTAAAGATACGTAATATTTTGCCACTTTGAATTTACTTATATGGAAATTATATCATATTATTAACTTTATTATATTCCTTTTTTACATAAAAACTTAAATAAAAGAATACTTCATATTCCCTATTTAACATATCATATTTCTGCAACAAAAATCTTCTTATAAGTAACCGTTACAAATTCCTATTAATACTATAAATAAAGAAATGTAAAATACTCAAAGGAAAATAAAATGAAAAAAATCTAAGCTATTTACAATTTTATGTGTACTTATGATAATGCTTTTAACCTTAGTTTCTTGTTGAACTACTAATAATAAAAAAGATATCTCTAAAGCTCTTCAAAAGGTAAGCTTAAATGAAGTTGTTCGTTCTGTTTTCTATACACCTATGTATGTTTATATTGCTAATGGATACTTTAAAGATGAAGGTTAAATATTGATTTATCTACTGGGCAAGATGCTGAAAGAGCTATCTCCAAAGCACAAATCTTATAGTTAGAAGTTTATACATAAAAGTTTAGAAAAAATAGACACCTAACTTCAAAAGCTAGATGCCTATTTTTATGTTTATATTGAAAATATATCTTTAAAAATTGAAAACTAAATTTGAAATCTATTTTCTTTCTTTTTTCCAAGAGTCATTTATACTTTTTCTAGTAGCAATCCAACCTAAAGGAAGGTCAACTAATTGAGTTAAAGTACCGTCTAAATAGACCATATGGGCTAATGATACAATCATAGCATCCTCAATGTTTATATTTTCTCCATGATGAAACTGCCAAGCACCATCTTCTTCATCATGAGAAACATAAAGTATTGGCATATCTTCATTAATAACTTGCATTGTTGTAAAAACTGCTGTATTTTCTACATCATTAAACTTCCATTCTTTGTTTATCTCCATGTTAGCATCTCCTTCTATATATTTTGATTAATCTATTTTACTTCTATAACTTAAAATAAGACTATTCTTCTATAATCCAATTAATTTTTTGATTTGTAGACTTTTCAGCATTTTTAATTACTTCAAACAAGCTTAGGAATTCCTCGCTTCTAACATTAAAAACTCCCTTTTCAAGCATAGATTCATATTCAATGTAATAGCAATTCACTTTCTTTATCATCTCTGATTTCAGTTTCATCTTCATATTCTCCACTATCATACAACTTATCTGATTTAATAATCCTAAGATTGAAAACAACACTTCTATCATAAATCCAAGATCTTCTTGCAATAATTACATTGTTTTCATTCATTAAATCACACCTTCCTGAAGAAAGTTACAATACTTCTCTAACTAGTAACTGTACATATTAAGTTAAAACTCATTAACATGTTAATTATAACATACCTCCAATTTCATTATATAAAAAATAAAATTAAAAGTATCATTTGTTGTTTAAAATCAACAATAATGAATTAACAGGAATTATATGATATAATCACTAATAATCAAGTTTTAATTGTACCACATTATAACTTATAAATAAATTTGGAGGACAATTCAATGATAAATATGGGAGTTAGTTTTAAAATTCCAAACGAATACGGAAATCATCTTTCAGATATATTAGAACCTTTACCTTTTAACTATTACCAATGGCTAATTAATAATGATGAGATACACATAGTCCACGATAATGAATTTACTAATCAATTTTTGTTTGATGAAGATAAAATAATATCTGGAGAAAAACTATATGAAAAATCAAAAAACAATACTTATTATATGGTATTTGTAACTTTAAGAGCTTTTTTAAAAGATGGAACTATAAAATCAGTATCAAAGTATAAAGAATTTACGGAAAGTGATTGTCAAATTATACTTGCAGTATATGACTGTTCCTATGTTATATTTTGGTGCAAAAATAGCCAATTGGTATCAAAAATGTATATGTATGCTCTGTCAAAGGGGTATGAAGATATTAAATATATTACTGAAGAAGAGTTAATCAAAAACAAATATTATATTGAGTAATCACCTTGGTACAGAGTATGCTTATAATAATTTTTAGGAGATGAACTATATGGATGATAAAAATTTCATTCGGTATATTGGAGATTATAGAGTACATGATAGTAGTATAGAAACAATTTTACAAAATGAAGATATTATTCAAGTATATTTAATAAGTAATGAAAATGAAAAAATTATAGTAACATTTATAGATGTTAAATCAATGAAATCTAATAGACCTGAAGGTATGATACTTTATTCAATTAGTGAGATGAAAGAGCAACCCCCGTTCCGTAAATTTATATTTGTAAACTGGGATGAAGATAATGATGCTTCACTTGAAATAATTGCAAAAGATTGTATATTCAATAATTAAATTCATCATTAATAACATTCTAATAAATTGAGTATTTAATACTACATACTTGATTGGAGGTAAAGATTGTATGAAGAAAATAACCAGAGATTTAAAAAAACACTATAGAGGTGTTGAAAAAAATTTAAGGGACTTTAACATAGACCTTTCTGAAAAGTCATGGTATAGAATGTGGCACATTCATTTAGATTGGTATGGAATAACTTCTGTGAGTCATAAGGATAGAAAAAAACACATTTTGTATTATCTCAAGATTTTTGATAAGATTTCTAAACAAGCAAATGAAACTGAAAGAGATTTTCAAACGTGGTTATATTTAGATGGGCATGATGGCGCTGATGATGCTCTATACTTTCATACCGAAAATCCTAAATTTGATTTCCCCTATTACCTAGATAATATTGAATGGGTTATAGAAGTTCCTTCTATACTTATAGGTTTAATAGATTTAGCTACTTTCAATATTGGTGTACTTAATGATAACGAAGGAAATCTACCTTTTTATATAATTCAAAAAAAGGGATTGGGATTGAAGATAAATGAAAAATAAACCTTCCCAATCACAACTCCTTAAAGAACTACCTAATTATAAAATTGTATAATAGATACTAATTATATTAGATTCTTAAATTATTGTGGACTATATACTAATATAAATAAGTCTAAAATTACTTGTAATGAGCAACTTTATTTATAATTTAATGAGGTGATGATATGAATAAAAAAGGATTAGAATATTATTTGAAAAGCTTTAAAATCAGAGATGAAAATACTGACAATTGTATATCATTAATACAATCAAATATTTCTGGTGGTCGTATAACCTATGAACAAATTGATGAATTAAAGAACCATCCAAATGCAATAGAAATATTGATAAGTGGCTTAACACAAGATACTTTTGATTACTTTATTGAAAATTATGGATACCAATTTAAAGTAATTCACTTTTGGAAATGTCCATTAATTTCAGACTTTACAAAACTAGAACAACTACCAAATGTAGAGTATCTATTATTCTTTTGGAATCAACGAGTTACACATCTATGGGATTTGTCAAAAAACATTCATTTGAAAGGTTTATCTTTTGATGATTTTACTAGAATGCATACATTGAAAGAAATTCCTTTAGCCCCTGCTCTTGAGGAGTTGTATTTTGGTGATAAAGTATGGAACAAGTATGTTTTGGAATCATTAAAGCCACTTTGTCATGCACAAAAATTAGAGACTCTAATCTTTTCAGCTAAAAAAATTGATGACAATGATATTAACCCTCTTTCGAAAATATGCAATTTGAAAAATCTAGAATTTCCAACAAACCTTTTTACAACCGAACAAGTAGCATGGCTAACTGCTAATACTACAAATATAAATTCATCTGTGCTTGCTCCATATTTAAAATTAAAACATCCTATTGATTGTGATGAAATAATAAAAGATGTTTTAGTAATAGGTAAAAGAAAGCCCTTTTTGAATTCAAAGCAAGACAAAACACGATTGGATAAGTATAAAAATAACTTTTATAGTTTGGTAAAGAAATACCGTGAAGAAAACAACCATGGCTAAAGCCATTAGTTTGAAATTCGCTTATAGAAGTATGTGTCTATTGCTAATGGATAATTTAAAGATGATGGCTTGGATATTGGTTTATCCACTAGGCAAGGTATTGAAAAAGCTATCTCCAAAATACACGTTTTATGATTAAGAAATTCTACATAAAAGTTTATAAAAATAGACATCTAACTTCATGAGCTAGATGTTTATTTTTAGACAATTATATTAAACTTATAAATTCCTCTTCATATTTTTTTAAATACTCTTCTAACAGATCATTAATAGTAGGTTTGCATAAATAAAACTCTCTATCTACTCTTTCAATCAATTCATCAAATCTTTCTTCTGATTCATCCCTACTAAACTCGTAGTCATATTCTACCAAAACTTTTTGTATGAATTCATCTCTGCTATTAATATTTTCTTCATCTAATATATCATAAGAATTTATTAATTCACTCACTATATCTAATTGTTTAAAAGCACCTATAACTTTCAACGCTTCTAACGTTTCATTTAAATATTGACCTTTCCTATTTGTAAAATATTGAATATGCCCGCCATTCTGAACTTCTGAATCATAATAGAAACATAATTGAGCCACTCTTTGTATATAGGTTAACTCATTATAATCTTCTACTGCTATAAGGTTAATAAATTCATTCCATTTTATGTATGGTGAAGTTTCTAATTCTTTTTTTGTTATAGTTCTTCTAATCATTTAATACTCACCTCATTAAAAGTATGATTTGACTTAAAAATCAAATTTTATTTTATCCTAATATTAATTTCTGTATTATATTTAAATTATATGTATATTTCTTATGTTTTAAGTTCATTAAACTAAATATATCTGCACTTCTTTTGAGGCATAAATTTGCATCCAATCAATACCATTTACTAATGGCAATATATTCTTATTAATTTCTATCTAAACACTATTCCTATTAGAAACAAATCATTTGTTAGAGTTTACTTTAGTTGCTGATATTGTTAATTACTTTCTTATAGTTTTATTAACAATTGATTTAATCTTTGATAAAAAACATTAGAAAATTAAAATAATAAAAAAATTACAAACTAAATTAAATATAAAAAGTTCTTTAAAAATTAAATACTACGGTGAAAAAGACAAAATTGAAATTATTAGGATTATATGGTATAATTGCTAATATTTTAATTGAAATCACAAATTATTTCATAACTAATGAATAACTACAAAATATATTTTGTAGTATCAAATGGAGGTATTAATAGTGAAAATAGTTTTTATGGGAACTCCTGATTTTGCAGTTCCTTCATTGAAGAAAATGATAGAGAAATATAATGTAAGTGCTATTGTAACACAACCTGATAAACCAAGTGGAAGGGGGAATAAGGTAGCAATTTCACCAATTAAAGAGGTCGGACTATCGAATGAAATTCAAATTTTTCAACCAGAAAAAATAAGAACAGACTCTGTAATTATTGATAAATTAAAAGAAATAAATCCTGATTTTATTATTGTTGTAGCATATGGTCAAATCTTAACTAAGCAAATACTTGACATACCAAGACTTGGATGTATTTGTCTACATGCATCTCGCCTCCCAATGTATAGGGGGTCAGCACCAATAAATTGGAGTTTAATAAATGGTGAAACAAAAACTGGAAATACAACTATACTGATGGATACTGGTATAGATACGGGTGATATTCTTATGAGAAGTGAGTTTGACATATCTGAATCTATGACAGCAGGAGAATTGTACAACTTATTAAAAATAAACGGTGCTGAACTGTTAGAGGAAACAATAAATGGAATCGCCACAGGTAAAATTTGTGGGTTAAAACAATCGAATGATGGAAGTTCTTATGTACAGATGTTAAACAAGCAAATGGCAAAGATTAATTGGAATGATAGTAGTATTAACATACATAATTTAATAAGAGGATTGAGTTCTTGGCCATATAAAAATATAAACTCATGGCCAACTGCTCATACTTATTATAAAGATATTCCAATTAAAATATTCAAATCCAAGTCATTAGAGTCAAATATTATTAAACCACCTGGTTATATCATAGATGCAAATAATGAAGGAATTACAGTCGCCACCAATAACGGTATTCTGATTATAGAAATATTACAGTTTCCAGGTGGGAAACCTCTTGAGGTAAAAGAATTTTTAAAAGGAAATAAAATAGAAAAAGGTATTGTATTATCATAAGCATAATTGATTAATAGTCTATATATGACTACAATATTATGATTATTGGTTCATAATATTCTGATTTAACGGCACAACAATAAAAAACAAATACTTATCTAAAACACCGTATTATTTAATTGAATTTTACGGTGTTTTTAGTTTGTAATACAAAGATGTTATAAGTCATACTCCATTATTTATAAATATCTTTTATTCCACTTTTCCTCCTTTCTAAAAGCATATATATTTTTACAAATTTTTTATTTAACCTATCATATTTCTACTATAAAACCTTTCTTATAAGTAACCGTTATAAATTCACATTCATATTATAAATCAAGAAATGTAAAACACCCAAAGGAGAACAAACTGAAAAAATCTAAGCTGTTTTCTATACACCTATTTATGTTTCTATTGCTAATGAATACTTTAAATATGAAGGCTTGGACATTGAATTATCCACTGGGCAAGGCTCTAAACGAGCTATCTCCAAAACACAAGTTTTATAATTAAGAGATTGTACATAAAAGTTAATAAAAATAAATCCCTACGATTTTAAAATCGAAGGGATTTATATCTTATGATCTAAAATCCATGCTTTTATTTGTTCTTTATCAATATTACCAGCTGCTACTCCTAATCCTAAATTAGTTAGTTCATTTTGAGTATATTTAAGGTTTATATTATTTATTTTACATAAAAGCCTTAACGCAACTATACCAACCCGTTTATTTCCATCAATGAATCCATGATTCTTGATTAATGAATATGATGTTACAGAAATCTTTTCCTCGATAGTTTTATATAATTCTTCTCCACCAAATGTTGACAGCGAAAGTTCTAATGCACTCTTAATCAATTCAGCATCTCTTATTCCTTTTGATCCACCATGAGCTACTATTGTTTTTTCATGAATATAAAGTAAATCCGAATAAGTTATACTTTTCATTTTGCTAATTCCTCTAGGGTTTCATTATCTTCAATCATAATTTCATCTATCAAACTTCTTCTTTGTTTTAATTCTTTTTCCTTTAAAAATTCCATAAAATCTATAACCTCAGCTAACTTATCTTCAGGTATTTCTTTAGATAGTTCTATTATTCTTTCTGCTATCGTCATTCTTATTCCTCCTTAATAATTAAAATAATACTTTATAAATATTCTATTTAAATTATATCACAAATAATAACTTATAAAACAATCCACTTATAAAATTTCGTTAACCCAAATTTACTTCTGAAATTTTTAGTAAACACTTCTTAATATAATTTCATCATAAGTTCTAATTAATCATTTTGTACTATATAAATGATATAGAATTCCCCCAAGCTTTCATGCGCACTATATGTAATTTACTATTCTTTTCAATACTTTTAAACTCATGAGGAATATTATTATATAAATTTAAGTAATTAGTTGGTACAATAGCTAAATCAAAACTATAAATATTTTCATATAATCCTAATGATGCTTCCCATGGTAACGCATCTGTTAAATATACTACAGTATTAGGGAAATATTTTGATAGTACATTACACCCAGTCCATATAACTTTCTTTGCACAGTTATCCATCTCTCTAGTTTTAAAATCTTTGATTACTTCATCTTCATCAAACATAAGTGAAAATTCAATCCAATTTCCCTTTAAACCTTCAAATCCTTCAGGAGTATATCCCTCAATTAATGGTCTAATAAAAAAAGAATTCTCACCAAAACTTATTCTTTCACTTTGCATATTACATCCTGTATACATAAATCCATTTTTACTTAACTCCCATTTAACATTAGCAACATGAGTTTTTGTGTAATGTTCTGAAAACCCCAACTCTTGTAAAGCAAGTATAAAATTTTTTAATAAATAATTGAAAGTTTCTTTATCATATTTAATAAAACATTGTATAAAAACATAAGCCGGCATATTTAGTTCTCCTTTTTTTATACTTTGATTTTCATTTTTAACTATTTAACTTATATGAAAATTATACCATATAACCAACCTTTTTATATGCTCCTATGTATGTTTCTATTGCTAATGGCTATTTTAAAGATGAAGGCTTAGACATTGAATTATCCACTGGGCAAGGCTCTAAACGAGCTATCTCCAAAACACAAGTTTTATAATTAAGAGATTGTACATAAAAGTTAATAAAAAATAAACACCATTCCTTCAGTAAGCTAGCTGTTGTTTATTTTTATGATTATACTTTAGGCCAATAATTTAATTTCTATATTTTTTGTACATCATTTTGATATTTTATTATATAATATAATTACACATAAGTTGAATTATACTATCTATGTTAGGAGAAAGATTTATGAATGCAAAAGAATTCGTTGAATTATTTTACATAGAAAAAAATAATATGTTGAAACAGTATTTTAGCAATCTCAAAGATACTGAAGTTGGATTAAAACTAGATAATCTCGGCTTAACTTCGGATCAACTAGAAAAGATGCACGGTGTTATTAACACAGTTCTTACAGACACTATGTATACCATTTTATTAGGACTAGATGGAGAAGCTTCAATTGGAAATATACAACAAAAGTATAGATTATATGATGAAATCGGTTATGAGCTAACAAATAGCAGTGAAATAGAAGAATATGCATATGAATATTTTCAGGAAGACAACTGATTTTTTAGAATACCATATTATTTAGAAATAAATTTTATGGTATTTTGAGTTTGTAAGCCAAATCAATTATTTAATAATTTCAGTAATATCTAACAATATAATAGATTATTAAATAATTACTCATCACAAAACTTTTTAAAGACACCCTCAAATTCATTCTTATTAATCAAATGCTCTATAACCTCTTGTATTCTTTTTCTACTAACCTCATCTACAAGTAGCATATTAGCTGCCCAAAAGTATTTTCCACATAAACATTCTCCTGTATTTTGATTATTTTCAATAAGTTTATTAATATTGCTGTAAGTGAAAAAAGATGCTACCCACCTATCCCAAATATCAAATTCTACTATAACGTCTGTATTATCATTATGGACATTCCATTCCCCTTCTACCCATTCCTCTGCCTCTATCCATACTTTATATTTATCTCTCCCCATAAATCCTCCCTTAATAATCTACTACATAACATCTTTTAATATTTTAATTTACAAATTCAATTAGAACTGCTTCATTAAATTCTTCTAAAGCTAATTTATCATGAGAAATTAAAGTAACATTATTTCGAATGGCATAAAACCGTACTGTTACAGATGGTGATACTTCAAACTCTTTTCCATCATCAAAACTCATAACAATATCAAATGATTGTGACGAATACTTTGTTTTTAAAATGTCTTTTATTAATTTTACCATAGATAATCCAGCTTCTAATAAAGCTATGCTATCTTCTGAACTATTTATATAAATCTCATTACAATCCCATTCTAATTGCATAAGATTTTCTCCAGTTGAATTTGTGGTATTTTTATTACTTATATTGCAACAGTTATCCTCTAAATAAAAGAAAGGCTCTCCAATACAATTTACCCCTTGTAGTATCCTTAAATCATTGCTATCGCTTGTTTCATTCAAGTTAGAATTTATAGTTATTTTATTTAGGTAACTTCCCATTTCTTTATTAAATATCATTCAATTTCCTCCTAATAAAAATAGCATTTAACTTTAATAAGCTATACGGCTATTTTTAAGATTATTAAATATAATAAGCTATTTTCACATTATAAAGTATTGAATATTATAAATGCATCACTCCACACAAATCCTTGGCTATTTAATAAAACATCTCTAAGTTTTATAATTTTATTCAAAGTTTTTAACAACTTCAATTTTTCCTCTAATATACCTATTAAAATCTTCTAACTCTTCTGCTGGTATCCATAACTCTTGATGATAACTCTTTCCTACAATTTGTATTTCAAATTTTGATATATATGTGTCATCAACTTCAAATTTTAGAACATATCCTTTGTATTGAGAATTTATATCTTTTGTATTCCATCTTTCTGCAATTTCTTCTGCGTATTTTTGATTGAGAACAGGATAAAATATAGGTTGTTGTGGTAATCTAGGTGGAAATGCAGTATAATCAGTTTTTTCTATTAACTCTAATTCAGCTTTCCCCACTGGTCTAAAAAGTAACATAAAATCATCTCCTAGTATTTATTTTTAAATTTATCTCACCCTTATACTAATCTCAAATTAATTTCGAACTAAATTATCACTTTCGACATTTCTATAACTATCCACATATTTTTCTCATCATATTCTTTTACTTTTCCACTAATATATTGATTTGGGTATATGCTTGTAACTGGTGAATTTCTTAAACACTTATCATAATCCGTAATTGCTAGTGTAGTTTCATTTAATTTAATAATAATTCCTTGTGGGTAAATAACCTCTACCTCTCCTTTTACTTCCATACCTATCTTAAATTTATTCTTACTGTAGTTCCATTCTTCTTTATATAGATTGCAATGCTTATCCCAAATTTCCTCAAATTCTATTTTTGTTATTATTTTAAAGTTTTTATCTTCTATATCAAAATCATCTGGTGTTATACTACACTCTGATAAAAAGTAATCTAACATTTTATCTTTTCTATTTGAACCCACAAGTTTGTCCTTTGCTAATAACACTTGTCTCTCTACGTAGTTATTAATTATTTCATAAAAAACAGTACATTCCTGTCCAATTTCAAACGAATCATCTGTATCAGTATATTGCATATAAAAATTCATAGTCACGCCCCTTAAACACCTATTCAAATATATATCATTTAAAAATTTTTACATTAATGAATTGAAGTTATATATAAATATTTTAGAATATATTCCCTTTCAAATTTAAATTTATCTTCCTAATTTTCACCATAACTTTTACATGACATGAAGATCCAAAAATTTTAAAGTTATATTCTTCTCATCAATTTTCTTTATATGAAATCTAGCTGTTAAATCACTCAATTCACCATTTAAGGGAATGCAATCGTAATGCACCATCCCTATAACATTTTCATCTTTAAAATTCAAGTCACGACTTACTTCAATACTATTTATTATTTTATCCTTTTCTTTATTATCAAAGATTGAAGTAATTTTATATTCCTCAGGACCAAACATTTCTTTTATTTCTTCGCGGGTATAACCAATGACCCCATAACCATATACTGCTTGTTCTAATAAGTCAGGTGTCCATTCAGCTTCTAAATTATCAGAGGAAAACATAGAAAGTGCTTCCTCGTATTTCTCAACAGCTAAAAGTTCATTCCACTCAATAACCATATTTTTAATTTCTTCATCACTTACATCAATGGATAATATCCTCACTTTACAACTCCCCTCTCAAAATATAAAACTCTTCGTACTCCATCTATTTATAGTAATTAAATTTAACTTGGAATTTATAGATGTCATTATTCTTAAATAATAACTACTTTAACCAATTATCTAATCCTACTAATAATCTTTCTTTATATTCATCAGAATTACACTTATTTATAAACTCCTTATATTTTTCAACATCAGTCTTGTTTTCTAAAACAACTGTTTCTATAATATCCATTCATCCCATTCTTGTTCTGGTGCTGAATAGTGTATATTGAGATTTATATTAAAAGTTGCCTTTTCAATAATGCACTCCTTTTCAAATTACTATTTATATTACTCAATCTTAAATAAGAGCTTGTACCGATAATTTATAAAGGATAAACTTTTTTGCAATTTTTCAGTTCAGCACAATCTGATTTAGAAATATATATTTCTACTGATCTTGATAAATCATTTTCTAAAAACATTTCCTTTTTGAATATATCAATTATAAATGGATAATTTTGTTCCGCTGATGTAGTTTTCATCCAAATACCAATTGGATTATTTTTACCTTCTAAATAATCATATCCATTATCTATTATTCTCTTATCTGATAATTCCTCAATCCTATCAGGTACCGTATAGCTTAAATCTAAATCAGGATTTTCTAATAATTCAGGGTTTAATTTAATTACTATTGTCTCCATACATACTTCTCCTCTTCTATAAATCATCATTTACCTACATGCTATATATAAATTAGTTTTTTCTACATTTTTTCACTATTTTAATTAAACTTATATGAAAATTATATCACACTCTCCTTTCTCTTAACATAAATCAAAATCTAAGTATATAAATATTGTTTTATTTTAATCTTTTATATTTCTAATACAAAACTCTTCTTATAAGTAACCGTTGTAAATTCCTATTCATATTATAAATCAAGCCATGTAAAATACTCAAAGGAGAACAAAATGAAGTTGTTCGTTCTTTTTTCTATGTTTCTATTTATGTTGCTATTTCTAATGGATACTTTAAAGATGAAGGCTTGGACATTGTTTTATCCACTGGGCAAGGTGCTGAAAGAGCTATCTCCAAAACACAAGTTTTATAATTAAGAGATTGTACATAAAAATTTACAAAAATAGGCATCTAACTTTATCATAAGCTAGATGTCTATTTTTATAGAGTTATATTTTCAGAAAATAACCTTCTTTCTATATTTCTTGCATATCTTTTTAAGATTTTATTATATAAAGTATTAACACAACACCTGAATATGAAAATATTGTGAACCAACTACTGAAATTAGAGATACTGAAAAGTTTCTTTGAAAACTGAATAATACGGTGAAAAACAATACTTAATCAATTGGTTTTATATGATATAATTATTATTAACTAAGTTAGAATGATTTTAAAATACTAACAAAATAATTAATTGAAGGTGATCAAAATGGATAATATGGATGTGCCAGTGTGTGGAAAACTAGCAAGATTAGAATTATTGAAAAAAGATTTTGTTGAACAAATAGAAAATTGTATATCCTCCGAAGAAGTCAATCTGACAGTTGGCTGGTATTTAAAATATGGTTTAGCTATCGGTATACCAAAGGAATGTTTAATAGAGTCCATTCACGACAATAGCGACCTATATAAAACAGCAAAATTATTGACTGATATGGATATTTTACAGGGCAGAACACCCCCTCTATTTAGGGAAGGAGATATTGTTGAGGTAATTGTTAATGTCAAAAATACAACATATCATAAAGGCGTTATTTTTAAGACAACCTATCATTTTGTTGAAAATGAATGGATGTATTATATAATTGAAAACAATAAAAAAATAAGTAAAAGATATTTTAAAAATGATTTAGCGTTAATTAATAAAGCAAATTTTACTAATTATTAATTAGTAATTTTCTTATTTAATGTCACAACAATGAAAACAAAATAAATATTTAAAACACCGTACTATTTAATTGAATTTTACGGTGTTTTCAGTTCGCAATTCAAAGATGATATGAAGTATCTCCTATCTTTTACAAATATCTTTTACTCCTTTCTAAAATCATATATATTTTTACAAACTTTTTATTTAGCCTATCATATTTCTACTATAAAACCCTTCTTATAAGTAACCGTTATAAATTTCTATTCATATTATAAAGCAAGAAATGTAAAATACTCAAAGGAGAACAAAATGAAAAAATCTAGACTATTTACTATTTTATCTGTACTTATGATAATGGTTTTAACATTGGTTTCCTGTGGACCTACTAATGATAAAAAAGATACTTCTTCAGACGTTAAAAAAGTAAAACTAAATGAAGTTGTTCGTTCTGTTTTCTATGCTCCTATGTATGTTTCTATTGCTAATGGATATTTTAAAGATGAAGGCTTGGACATCAACTTATCCACTGGGCAGGGTGCTGAAGCAACTATCTCCAAAACACAAGTTTCATAATTAAGAAGTTATACATAAAAGTTTATAAAAATAGAGATCTAACTTTATTATAAGCTAGATCTCTATTTTTATGGAGTTATATTTTTAAAGAATAACCTACTTTCTATTTTTGTTTCATATCTTTTCAAGATTTTATTATATAAAGTATCAACACAACACCTCAATATGAAAATATTGAGAACTAACTACTTGATTTAGGGATGCGAACAATGTTCTTTGAAAATTGAATAATACGGTGAAAAAATAAAATTAAAAATATCATCTATTTGAAAATGATAAGCAACCATTTTCAATTATATGGTATAATTACAAATAAACGAGTCGCACTCGTAAAATATGACGTACTACTCTAAAGCAAAATTGGAAATGATATTTAGTACTTTAAGATGCTAACATGGAGCAGTAATGTTGCATATATGTAGTATAAGCGACATGAACGTCGGGAATACATGGCTAACACAAGGTATATTATTACATTTTTGAAGTAATTTAAAAGTTATATGAAATTACCTTTATTACGGGGAGGTCGATTGATGGAAGTATTAATTAATGAATTTAGAGAAGAATTAGATTCCTTTTGGAAGTGGGAAGGTTTATCTTCAGATGAATACGAACGTGGTGAAAAGTATTTTAAGTATGAGGAATTCTACTATCCAAATTGGAATGGTCTAATGCAATTTGCTGATAGGGCTATTGAGATTATAAAAACGGTAGAGAAAAGCCATGCTTTAGCAAATCTGCTTCTTGAGGTAATAGCAATTGATAACGAAAACGAAATAACTATGGAAAAGTGCGAACAATTACTTGAAATAGATGCTATTAGACTTCTTTCTGAAGTTGCAATAAAATTTCCCATGTATGAGGCAAGGTGGCAAATTGCAGAATTAATTGGAAGAAGTGATAACGATAATTGTAGACGGTACCTCCTTGATTTTGTTAGAGACGAGCATAAATATGTTCAACGAAGGGCTTTAATTTCTTTGAGTAGAATATATCCTCAGAAGGCAGAGGATATATCGATTGAGAAACTGACTGACTCAGATGACTACTTAAGGCTTGTGTCTATTAGAATATTAAAAGAGTTGGATTCAAAGTATTTACCCACAGCAGCCAAATTATTAAAAAATGATACATTTAAATATGTCAAAGAAGAATTAGAATTAATAAAAGAAGATATTTTAAATTTGGGAGACGCTAAAGGTAACTTCATATAACAAAATACTCCCGACATTTGCCAGCCTAAGATAGGAGCTATCTAAGTCTGGCAAATGTCGGGAGTAAGAAACGTTGATACGCAATCTTCTTATTTAACGTCACAACAATGAAAATCGAATAATTATTTAAAACACCGTATTATTCAGCAATGAGTTTTTCGGTGTTTTTAGTTCGTACTTCAAAGATATTATGCATTACACTCTACTATTTCAGATATATTTTTATGACCTTTTATTCCTTTCTAGAATATATTCTTTTTTACAAAATCTTTCTTTATCCTATCATATTTGTACAATAAAACCCTTTTTATAAGTAACCGTTGTAAATTCCACTTCATATTATAAACCAAGAAATGTAAAACACTCAAAGGAGAGCAAAATGAAAAAATCTAAGCTATTTACTATTTTATCTGTACTTATGATAATGGTTTTAACCTTGGTTTCCTGTGGACCTGCTAATGATAAAAAAGATACTTCTTCAGACATTAAAAAAGTAAAACTAAATGAAGTTGTTCGTTCAGTCTTCTATGCTCCTATGTATGTGTCTATTGCTAATGGCTATTTTAAAGATGAAGGCTTGGATATTGATTTATCCACTGGGCAAGGCGCTGATAAAACAATGCAACAAGTCTTGAGTAAAAATGCTGACATTGGTTTTTGTGGACCTGAGCAAGTTATCTATACCCACAATCAAGGTAGAGATGATTACCCCGTAGTTTTTGCTAAACTTACTGAAAGAGATGGTTCTTTCCTTGTTGCTAGAAGTAAAAATGATAATTTTTCTTTTGATACCCTTAAAGGTAAAACTATTATAGGGGGTAGACCTGGTGGTGTTCCTGAAATGGCTTTGGAATATGTTCTTAAAAATCATGAACTTATTCCTAATAAAGATGTAAATCTAATAACTAATATTGACTTTACCGCAACAGCTGGCGCTTTTAAAGCTAATATTGGTGATTATGTTGCTTTATTTGAGCCTACTGCTTCTATGCTTGAACAAAATAAATCTGGATATATTGTAGCTTCTATTGGTAAGGAAGCTGGTGCTCTCCCTTATACTTGCTTCTTTAGTACTAAATCTTATATGGATAAAAATCCAGATACTATTTTAAAATTTACTAAAGCTATTTATAAAGGTCAAGAATTTGTTAGAACACATTCTGATTCAGAGGTAGCCAGTAAAATTAAGAGTTTTTTCCCTGGAACCTCAGATGATATTTTGATTAATGTTATTAAGAATTATAGACAGGTTAATGCTTTTTCTAGTGATCCTAGTTTGAAGGAAGAAGATATGAATAGGCTTATGGATATTATTCAATCTTATAATAAAAACCTTCTTCCTAATAGACCTAGTTTTAATACTATGGTTAATAACTCATTTGCTGATAAGGTAAAAGAAAAAAATTAATTATTCTTATTAATATAATATAATTTTATTCGCCTTAAATTGTCACTTAGGGAATTTGTCACCTTAAGTGATTACATAAATTTATAGACTTTAAATTAATTATTTACTTTATAAAACTTTTCATTACTAATAATATTTGAGGTGGAATAAAATGAGCTATTTAAATATAAATGACATTTCTATGAATTATCACTCTAAAAATGAAATTACAGAAGCACTTAAGAATATTAATTTTGTCGTTAATGAAGGTGAATTTTTAAGCATTTTAGGTCCGTCAGGTTGTGGTAAATCGACCCTTTTAAATATTATAGCAGGACTTATAACTCCGTCCTCTGGAAACATATTTTTTAATAATTTAAAAATAGAAAATAGTGAAGATATCTTTGGTTATATGTTTCAAAAAGATCACCTTTTCCCTTGGCTTACCGTCTATGAAAATATTGTTCTTGGCTTAAAAATCAAAAAAACTTTAAATAATGAAGCTAAGGATAGAGTTTTGTCACTTATTAATCTTTATGGACTCTATGATTTTAAGGATTATTTTCCAAAACAACTTTCAGGAGGCATGAAACAAAGAGTCGCACTTATTAGAACACTTGCCTTAGAACCTAAAATACTACTTCTAGATGAACCATTTTCAGCTTTAGATTATCAAACTAGGCTTAAAGTGTGTGATGAAATTTTTTATATCATAAAAAGAGAAAAGAAAACTGCTATTATGGTAACACATGATATAAGTGAAGCTATTTCAACTTCTTCCAGGGTCTTAATGCTTTCTAAAAGGCCTGCAACAATTAAAACTAGTATCAATATTAATTTTGGAAATTCTGATTTATCACCTCTTCAAAGACGAGATAGTACAGAATTTAAAGATTATTTTAATTTATTATGGAGGGAGATTGATTAGATATGAAACGAATATACAATAATAATTTAAGTGAACTATATTCTAAAGAAGCTTTACTTGAACATGATAAATTTTTAAAAAAAGAAAAGTTTTATAAAATTAAACTTACTATAACTAGATTAGGTATCTTATTAATATTTTTTGCTCTTTGGGAAATTGCCGGAGATTTAAAATGGATTGATCCATTTTTAACTTCTACTCCTTCTAGAATTTTAAAAAGCATCATTAAATTTTATTCTGAGGGCAGCCTATTTAGGCATATTTATATAACACTTTATGAAACTGTACTCGGTTTCATTCTTGGAACATTGCTTGGAAGTTTAATTGCAGTTATTTTATGGTGGTCAGATTTCTTATCAAAAGTTCTAGATCCTTATTTAGTAGTTTTAAATGCTCTTCCAAAAGTTGCATTAGCACCTATTATAATATTTTGGGTTGGAAATGGTATAACTGCTATTATAGTTATAGCCCTTCTTATATCAATAATTGTAACCATAATAAGTGTGCTTTCTGGTTTTAAAGAGGTGGATAATGAAAAACTAAAACTTATGAAAACCTTTGGTGCTTCAAAGTTCCAAATTTTAAAATATCTTATTATTCCAGCCTCTATTCCAACACTAGTTTCTGCTCTTAAAATAAATGTAGGACTTTCTTTTGTTGGAGTTATTATGGGAGAATTTTTAGTAGCTAAAGATGGTCTCGGATTTCTTATAGTTTATGGAGGACAGATAGCTCAACTTGATATGGTTATGATGAGTATCTTAATTTTAAGCTTAATTGCATATCTAATGTATAAAATCGTTGCTTTGTTTGAAAATAAACTTAGACATAAATATTAATAATTTCCAATTTAACTAATTTAATTGTTTTCATCCCCCTTTTTTCATAGTATAATAATATTTATAAGACTATGACTTTGAGGGGGAGTTTATTTATGCAATTTGACACAAAAAAACTTTTAAACAAAACTACATCCATAATATTGACTCTTATTATTATTTGTTTTTTCGAGCCAACTATAGGTAGTATTCTATTTACTATTTATTGTACTTATAAAGTTTATGAATATAGATCTACTATCATTGCTTTCATTGCTAATACAAAATATCATGGTGGAAGAATTCAAAAAGCATTAAATTATTATAGATATGCTGCCACTATTAAAAACTCTAATCCAAAATACATAACCATATATGTGTATTTAGAATTAAAATGTGGAAGTTATGAGAAGGCTGAAGAAATTTTAAATAAGATATTAACCGAAAGAACATTTACTGGAGAAGATTTATTTTCAGTTCAAATGAATAAAGCTTTAATAGAATGGAAAAAAGGCGAGCTTGATAACTGCATAGAAATTTTAGAAAATATTTATAATCAAGACTTTAAAAATAGAACCTTATTAGAAACTCTTGGATATATGTTAATTATTAAAGGTGACTTACAAAAAGCATTAGAATTTAATACTGAAGCATTAAATTTTAGTGATGAAAATGTTATAATAAGTGCTAATTTAGGAGAAATATATTATAAGCTTGGAGAAAAAGAAAAGGCTGAAGAAATATTACTTCCATTAGCTGAACAAAATCTAACCTTTGCAGAACCATACTATTATTTAGCTTTAATTTTAAATGAAAAAGGCGAAAAAGAAAATGCTATAGATTTATTGAATACTGCACTAAATTTACCTGAATCAATTCTTACTAATCTTACAACGGATCAAATTAGTGAAACTCTAGAAAATATAGAAGCTTTAAATGCTTAAAATTGGGGACATGCTCAACTGCATGTCCTTTTATAATTTGATTAACTTTTATTTTTATCTTTAATTTTAAGAATTATAAATATACATTGGGCTGAAACCAAATGTAATTGTTTTCCCAAGAGAAAACCACTTTATATGAAGATTTACCTATAAGCTTTAAAATGATAAATTTAATATATGAATGGAGGCTTTAAAATGAAACTTTTAAGAGAATTATTAATTATTTTAGCTATTTATTTTGCAGGTGAAATTATTGCAAAAGGCTTAAACCTACCTGTACCTGGTAATATTATAGGAATGATTTTACTTTTAATTTTATTATGTACTAATATTGTTAAACTTAATATGATAGAAACTGTTTCTAAATTTTTCTTAGATCACTTAGCTTTTTTCTTTATACCAGCAGGTGTTGGACTTTTAACATCTATTGCGGTTATTAAAGATAGTTTTGGAAGATTACTTCTAGTATGTACATTAACTACAATAATTACTATAGGTGTTACAGCTTTAGTAGTAGATCTTATGACAAGAAAAAAAAGTTCAAATATTTTAAAAGATTCTAATGATAAAACTGAAAAAGAGTGTGCTTAAAACTCTTAATTAAATAAGGATGTGATTTTAATGAATTCTTTACTAGATAATGCCCTGTTTGGCATTACACTATCTCTGTTAGCCTTTGAAGTTGGCGCATTTATATATAGAAAAACTAAAATATCTTTTTTCAATCCCTTATTAATAGCTATAACATTAGTTATTTTAGTTCTAGTTATCTTTAACATAAACTTTGATACATATAATAAAGGTGGACAATTTATAACCATTTTCTTGGGACCTGCTACTGTAATTCTTGCAGTTCCTTTATACAAACAAATTTCATTACTAAAAAAACATGCATTTCCTATTTTAGTTGGTATATTTGTTGGAAGTACTGTTGGAATTATAAGTATTATATTACTTTCTCATGTATTTAATCTTCAAGAGGCTTTAGTTCGTTCACTAGCACCAAAATCAGTTACAACACCAATCGGTATGGAAATAGCCAAAAATATGCAAGGCATTGTACCTGTAACTGTAATATCAATAGTTGTATCAGGAATTATTGGTTCAATTGTAGGCCCTGGAGTTTGTAAAGTACTTAAAATAAAAAGTAAAATAGCTGTTGGTATTTCCCTTGGAACTGCCGCTCATGCTGTTGGAACTACAAGAGCTTTAGAGCTTGGAGAAACTGAAGGAGCTATGAGTAGTTTATCTATAGGAATAGCTGGTCTTATGACTGTATTCCTAGCACCTATAATATATAATTTAATAAACAAATTAATGTAAAAATAACCAGTATGGAAATATTTTCAAATATATCCATACTGGTTATTTTTTAACTCTACCTACAAATAGTTTACCATTTGTAATTTAATCACATTACTTTAAGATTAAGCAAATCAAAAAAATATTTTATTAATAAATTCATCCATTATATTAAAATTCTATATAGATTATGAATAAATATTCCTATTTCGTATATTGTAGGGGAAAGTTTATTAAATTTTGGTGACTTGGATCCTACATTTAATGAACTTCCCCCTATTTTTACGCTAAGAAATATCTACATTGTAGACTTTTCTTACTTCAAATAATCTTCTATTTAAATAACCAAGATTATTTTCTACCATTACTCGGTTTATATTATTTTTAGTATAATACTCTAACTTTTCCATAAAGTTATCTGGCTCTATTGCTTTTTCATAAACTAGCTTTAATCCTTTTTCCCACGATGCTGTTAATGTTGGATTTAAAAGAGATGGTACAGATACCTTTATAGCCTCATATATCATTTCTCCCTTTTCTGTAGGTGTTAATATCTGACTTTTAGAATTTGCACCTAGATACCCTATATTAATAAGCTTTTTAATTATTTCAGCTCTAGTTGCTGATGTTCCTATTCCCTGGCCTTTTATATGCTCTCTTAATTCATCATCTTCTATTAACTTTCCTGCATTTTCCATAGCTATTATTATAGAACCTGTTGTATATCTTTTAGGTGGTGTAGTTTCTCCTTCTTTAATTCTATACTCTCCTATTTGAAGTTTTTCACCTTTCCTAAGCTTACTTAAAAAAGCTGCTGCATCCTCTTCTGAATCTTTATCTTTAACGTCATTCTTAAGTATTTCTAAATAACCTTTTTCAACACAAACTTTCTTGCTTGTCATAAATCTCTCATCCATAACATTTGTTACTATAGCTACCTTACTATACTTAGCTGGTGGATAAAATATAGCTAAAAATCTAGTTACAACCAAATCATAAATAGCCCTCTCTAATTTACCTAAAGAATTCACTGAACTTTGACCTTCTCCAGTTGGTATTATAGCATAGTGATCTGTTATTTTTGAATCATCTACGTACTTGCTCTTTAGAATATTTTTTTGCCATGAATTTTTAAGAATTTCATTACTATAGTTTGTAACATTTTGATTAAAATTCATCTTTACTAGTTTACTTATATTTGAACCTATATTCTTAGCAACTGCAGTAGATAAAACTCTAGCATCAGTTCTTGGATAAGTTAAAAGCTTTTTCTCATATAACTTCTGAATAAAACCTAATGTTTCATCAGGGCTTATTTTAAACCTTTTTGTGCATTCATTTTGAAGCTCTGCTAAGTTAAATAAAAGTGGCGCATTTTTAGTTTCCTTTGTCTTTTTAACGGATTCAACTACTGCAAACTCAGCTGGTTTTATGTAGCTAATTAAGTTTCTTGCATCTTGTTCTTTATTAAAACCAGTATCATTATATAATAATGATGAATTATAATATCTAGTTCCTTCTATTGCCTTCCACTCACCTTCATAACTTTCATCTTCTGATTTTATAAATTCACCATTTATCTTATAAAAGTTCTTCTTTTGAAAACCTCTTATTTCCCTTTCCCTGTCTACTACCATACCTAATACACAACTCATAACTCTACCAACAGCTATGACAACCTTATCGTTATTCAAAAAATTAGATATTTGTCTTCCATAAGTTAAGGTTAAAAGTCTTGAAAAATTTATACCCACTAAATAATCTTCTTTTGCTCTTAAATAAGCTGAATGAGCTAGAGAATCATATTCACTTAAAGGCTTAGCCTCTTTTATTCCTCTTTTTATTTCCTCTTCTGTTTGTGAATCTATCCAAATTCTCTTTTTTGTCTTATTAGGTTCTCCAGCCTGTTTATCTACAAGCCTATATATATATTCTCCCTCTCTTCCAGAATCTGTACATACATAAATAGTATCTATATCATTTCTATTTAAAAGAGATTTAACAATCTCAAACTGCTTTTTCACCTGCGGAATTACATCATATAAATATTCTTTAGGTAAAAAAGGTAAATCCTTAAGATTCCAAAACTTAAGCTTTTCATCATAAGCTTCTGGATAACACATAGTTACCATATGCCCTACACACCAAGTAAATACTGCCTTATCCCCTTCTATATATCCATCTCTCTTTGTTCCCTTTACATTTAAAAGTTTAACAAAATCCATAGCAACAGATGGTTTTTCTGTAACAAATAAAGCCTTCCCCATAAGTTATTTCCTTTCTTAAATGGAATATAGCCTCTCATAGTAAGACACCTTGAGAGGCTATATTAAAATTATAATACAAATATGAAATTATTACTAGGCTTCATACTTATGAAAAATAATAGATAAAAGTGATTAGTATTTTCTATTCTGCTTTATACACCACTTCTCCATTTATTATTGTATATAATGTTTTTGTAGCTATATCAAAAGGACTTCCATCTAAAATAACTATATCTGCATCTTTTCCTTTTTCTATACTACCAACTTTATCATCTATGCCTACAATAGAAGCCGCATCTATTGTTACAGTTCTCAACGCCTCTAAAAAGCTTAATCCCTCTTTCATAGTTAGAGCAACACATAATGGTAATCTTTCTATATTAGTTACAGGATGATCTGTCATTATTGCAGTTTTTACTCCTGCTTTTATAAGTTCCACTGAAGTCTTAAAACTTCTATTTGTTAATTCTATCTTTGAATTAAAACTAAGAGTTGGACCAACTATTGCACCATATCCTGATTTTTTTATATGTGAAGTTATTAAATGACCTTCTGTTACATGATCCAGCGTAAGCCTTAAATCAAATTCTTTAGCTATTCTTATAGCTGTCAAAATATCATCTGCTCTATGAGCATGAGCTTTAAGTGGAATTTCTCTATTAAGAACAGGAATTAATGCCTCATATTTTAATTTTTCTTCAAAAAACTCCCCTTTTTCTTTTGCTATATTCTTTTTATTCAAATAATTCTTAGCTTCTATAATAGTCTCTCTAAGCATGGCTGCATTTGCCATTCTAGTCATAGGTGCTTTATTTTTCCCTTTATAAACTCTTTTAGGATTTTCTCCAAACGCAACCTTCATAGCAACTGGTGATTTTACTATCATATCATCTATACATATGCCATGAGTCTTTATAGCTGCAAAACTTCCACCAATAACATTTGCACTTCCTGGACCGCTAACTACTGTAGTTATTCCTGCTTTAACAGCTTTTTTAAATCCTCCATCTAATGGGTTTATCCCATCAATTGCTCTAATTTGAGGAGTTATAGGATCACTAACTTCATTAACATTACTACCTTCTTGCCCCATATTTTCTTCTATAAGGCCTAGGTGACAATGAGCATCTATCATTCCCGGTATAATAGTAGCTCCATTAGCATCTATTATGTACTCATCATCTACATTTATATTTTCTGAAACATCTACTATTTTTCCATCTTTTATTAGAATATCGCCCTTTTCAAAATTCATCTCTCCCATAGTAAATATCATACCATTTTTTATCAACATATATATTCCCCCCAATTTCATTTGATCTTATTATATATAAGTTCCAATTAACTTTCTACATTCAAATTATTCTAAACTATAGACTGCTATAAAAGTTATAGATGTAGATTATTTATTATAACCTGTATATATTAAAAAGTTATCATTGCATAAATTTTCACTTTATATATTTCAATTTAGTATTATTCACAATTTAAATATTTATTCTCTACAGAAATAAATAAAGGAGCCCCTCAAAATAGAGAGCCCCTTAAAACATATTTTTATTCAGATATTTCAACCTTATGAATGTCAGCAGTCCAATGTACAAATGATGATGGATTAAAGTTCTTAACCTTTGAGCTAATTGCCATAACATCTTTAGGATTTGCTAAGAATATATATGGAGCTTCCTCATTTAATAATTCCATCCACTCAGCATAAATCTTCTTTCTTTCTTCTACATTAGTAGTGTGTATACCTTTTTCTATAAGTTCATCTGATTTAGCTGGATGCCAACCTACAGCATTACTTCCACCAAGAACATCACCTGTTGTATGGAATACTTGAGTTGGATCTGGTTCTGGAGTAAGTCCCCATCCCATAGTGTACATTTCAAAATTTTGTTTATCAAATACATTCTCAGATAATGACGCAAATTCTACTTGTTCTGCAATCACTTGTACTCCAAGCTTTTCATAACATTCCTTTAGTATTGGAATTAAACTATCATTAAATGGTTGTGTATTAGAAGCTTTAAAATGGATTTCAAACTTTTTACCATCTTTTTCTCTTATTTTTGTATCTTTATTTAATTTCCAACCTGCCTCATCTAATAATTTATTAGCTTCATCAGCACTATACTTATATTCATTTACTTTTGATGGTTGAGCCCATGCAACTGGTGAAGTATGTGTATTTATAACTTGAGCATATCCCTTAAAGAAAGCATCTACAGCTCCTTGTCTATTTAATCCATAAGTCAAAGCTTGACGAACCTTTTTATCTTTAAACATATCATTTCTAAGATTCATACCTATATAAAGATATTTATTAGCAGGATAACTTAAAACATCTATAAAACCTGATGATTTTAGTAATTGAACACTTTCTGGTTTAGGAGATACTAAATCCACGTCCACGCTACCAGCTTGAAGCTCTTGTATGTTAGTTGCTAGATTTGTAACCTTCATTATTATATTAGGAATTTTTGGTGCTCCTCTAAAGTAACCATCATTTTTCTCAAAGCTTACATATTCACCCTTTTTAAACTCTTTAAATTTATATGGACCACAGCCTACTGGTTGTAAAAACTTATCTTTTAATTTTTGAATATTTCCTTTTTCAAAATTATATATATGCTTAGGAACAATTCCCAATGTGAAATCATTAGGCGCAGCTGCTCTTACTTCTGATAATGTAATTTCTACAGTTTTCTTATCTATCGCTTTTACACCCTCTAAAGTTTTAGCATCTCCTTGATTATATTCTTTAAATCCTTTTATTTTTTGAACTGCTGCATTAGATATTCCATCGTACTTAGGATCACTTAACGCTGTATAAGTAAATACTACATCATCAGATGTTACTTCAGTACCATCTGAAAACTTAGCATCATTTAATGTGAATGTATAAACTTTATCGTCTTTTACTGTATAATCCTTAGCTAAGAGCTTAGTTGGAAGCCCCTTCTCATCATTTCCTAATAATCCATCAAAAATTAACTCACTTACCCAACCATCATAAGTTGTATCTGCATATAATGGATTAAACTTTCCTGATGGATTAACAGTACCAACAACCAAAGTATCTTTTCTATTTTTAGCTACATCTGGAAGCTTTTTAGGATCTGCCGCAGCTTCTCTCTTTAATTGTTGTGCTGTTTTATCATCAGCTTTTTTCCCCGCATCATCAGCTTTTTTTCCACAAGCTGTTAACATAACAGAGCTTGCTAATAGTACACTCAGTACTGCAATTGACTTTCTTTTCATCTTATTATCTACTTTTATCAAAACCCTATACGATAAAAGTAGATTCACCCCCTTTTTATATTTTTATATTTTTATATTTTTATATTTATATATATTTATAACTGGTAAACCAGTATATAATTTAAACATATATCAAAATATCCCCTGCAACTTTTGTAATTTGTTACTTTTTCTTTAACTTTCTTAACAAACAATTAAGCTTATATATTTTATACCATATATCAAAAAGTAATACAAGCTCTTTTTTATATATTTTTTATATTTTTTATATTTTTTTACCTTATATCCAACTTTCCCCCCACTTACTTAACAGATTCACATTTCATTAAGGGTCCAAATTATAAAATTCAAAATTCCAGCATAAATAATCCATAATAGATATGGAATTAATAATATTCCCGCTATACGGTTAATTTTAAAAAATTTAATAGTCATAATAAGTACTATTATTATAAGTATGCAAAGTTCTATAAAAGCTATCCCGTATAAATTAAATTTAAAAAATATAATAGCCCATAAAAAATTTAAAATAAGCTGTACTAAATATAATTTCAAAGCACCATCTATATTTTTACCTAATGCTTTTTCTTTATATATTATGTAAGCAGCTACTGCCATTAATATATACAATATAGCCCAAACTATAGGAAAAATTATAGGTGGCGGAAAAAACCAGGGCTTATTTAAGGTTTCATATATAAATATAGAATCTCTTATAAAATAGCCTATTAAACTTCCTCCTCCAAGTGTTAATAAAAGGCTTAGAAATAATACCTTTAAATTTGCATTCTTCATAAAACATATCACCTCCATCTAAATTTATGTTCTTTTAACCCTTATTATGCTATAATAATGTAATTAAAACACATTATTTAAAGAGGTGAATACTATGAATATTCTAATTGCTGAAGATGAAAAGGATATACGAAACCTTATAGAACTTCATTTAAGTAAAGAAGATTTTAAAGTTTTTGAAGCTGAAGACGGTCTAGAAGCCATATCCATATTTGGAAGTGAACACATAGATCTAGCTATTTTAGATGTAATGATGCCTAATTTAGATGGCATAGGTGTGATAAAACATATTCGTGAAAAAAGTGAAATACCAGTTATATTTTTAACTGCAAAATCTGAGGATCATGATAAAATTTTAGGATTAGGTCTTGGAGCTGATGATTATATGGTTAAACCATTTAGTCCTATAGAACTCTTAGCCAGAGTAAATGCTCAACTTAGAAGATATTATAAATATAGTTCAGGTAAAACTAAAAGTGAAATAACTTTAGGTGAATTAAAAATAGATAAAGATAGTTGTGCAGTTTTTAAAAACTCTGAGCCTTTAGAATTAAATGCTAAAGAATTTAAAATATTAGAATTACTCATGGATAATCCGGGAAAAGTATATACCAAGAAGCAACTCTATGAGTTAGTTTGGTGCGATACATATTACGGAGATGATAACACAATAATGGTTCATATAAGCCATATAAGAGATAAGATAGAAACTAATCCCAAAGCTCCAAAATATTTAAAAACTATCCGAGGTATTGGATATAAAATGGAGAGGATGTAATTGAAAAGTTTTAAACAAAAGGTTAGAAAAAGAAAAACTTTAGCTACCACCTTACTTAGAAATTATATTTTATCCTTTATTCTTATGTTATTTATACTTGTATTCTCTTCAATTATAGCTGTACTAATAGCTGTTGTTTATTTTGATATACTACCAAATAATAATATTTACGCAAGTGATCTTATGAAAGATAATTATAAAGATATAGATACAACTGACATTGAAAAATTAAAAGGTTTTGTATTAATTCTTGATAAAGATTCTAATATTATTTATAAAAAAGGAAATTTTAATATTCCAATAGATAAACTAACTCCAAAGGATTACACATCATTAATGTATAATAATGAAGCACTTGTATTTCTAGATAAAGAAAATGAGGTTCATTCTGCTCTTAATTATTATGACTTTGATGTGAGTTATAATAGAAATAAGGATTTTCTTCTAGTCGTTGCTATACCTAAAAATGCTGTTGCATACAAACCTACTAAAATATCTGTAAAACAATTCTTAGCTTTAGCTGTAGCTATTTGTATTTGTTTATACTCAATTATTTTTGTTCTTTATGCAAAAGTAACTTCAAGATATTTTATAAAACCACTTAGCCTTTTAACTGAGGGTGCAAAAAAACTTGCTTTAGGTAATTATGAAACTAGAATAAAAATACGTGCAAATAATGAATTTGGTGAACTTAGTGATGCTTTTAATATAATGGCTAAAAAAATTGAAGAAGAAAAAAAACTTAAAGAAAAATCTGAAGAAGCTCGGAAGCGTTTAATTTTAGATATATCTCATGATTTGAAAAATCCGCTTGCTTCAATTATGGGTTATTCTAATTACTTATGTAAAAATGATGATATAGATACGGAGGAACTTTCTAAGTATTTAAATATAATTGAGCGTAACAGTATTAGAGCGAATTCTTTAATTCAAGATTTATTCGAATTTTCAAAACTTGATAGTGTAGATTTTGAACTAAAAAAAGAAAAAGTAGATATATGTGAATTTTTGAGAGAGCTTATAGGTGCATATATACCTTTACTTGAAGAAAAAGATTTTGATTATGACTTTAATATTCCAGAAGAAAATATATTTATAAATATAGATACAAAACATATAGATAGAGCTTTAAGTAATCTACTTTTAAATAGTTTAAAATATAATCCTCCTAAAACCAAAGTCTTTATAGGCATTAGCATTTTAGAAGATAACACTATTGAACTTGTACTAAAAGATAATGGTATAGGGATTTCCAAAGAAAAAATTGAGACTATCTTTGATCCATTTGTAAGAGAAGATGAATCTAGGAATTCTAATAGTGGTGGTACAGGTCTTGGACTTGCTATAACTAAAACTATAATACTTAAACATAATGGAAATATTCTTTTACAATCTGAAAAAAATAAAGGATGTACTTTTTTAATTACTCTTCCTATAAATTAAAACTTTTTTAAGTTCCATCAATTAAATTGAAAATCTAATTGATGGAACTTATTCATATAAAGGATATTAAATAGGCGTTTATATTATAAATATTTATAATATATGTAAAATGGTATGCTGAAATAATCAACATACCATTTTACATATATATATCAGAAAATTCTATATCTACTTTTTCTATTAAATTATTTATTTGTGCATTTGCTAATTCTAAATCATAATCATCTGAAATAAATTCTCTTTTAAACTCTATTATAAAACCTACCCCATTCTCTTCATTTGAAGAAAGCTTTATAGTACCATCTTGTAATTCTATAAGTGCTTTTGTTATATAAAGTCCTAATCCACTTCCTTCTTGCTGCCTACTTAAAGACTTATTTGTTTTTGTAAATTTATCAAAAATGTAAGGTTTTTCTTCATCGCTTATTTTATAGCCATCATTTTCAACTATTATAGTTACAAAATCCTGATTTGTCTTTATATTTATCCATATATGTCCACCACATCTTCCATATTTAACACAGTTAGATAGTAGGTTAAGTATACATCTTTCTATATATTCTCTATTACACTTTACAAAAACCTCTTCTTCATCAGAATCAAAAATAAGAGTTATTCCAGTTTTGTTTATATATTTAAAAGATTCCTGAGCAACATTTTCAACTACCATAACTATATTATAAACTTTAACCTCAAAATTCATAAAACCTTCAGATATCTTATTTGCATCTATAAAGTTATTTATTGTTCGTATAAGTCTTAAACAATTTTGTCTTATTACAATATTATTTTTATCAATTTGCTCTAAGCTCCCTTTTTCTATATATATATTATTTAACTGAAGAGCTGAAAAAATCACATTTATCGGTGTTCTAAGCTCATGAGATATATTCGAAAAGAAATCCCTCTTTAATTCTTCCTCCTCAAGATATTTTTCAAAGTGACTTCTAAGACTTTTCATGTTCTCTACATATGTGACATCTCTCATAAAAAGTAAACTAAAATGAGTATCAAAAGATATGTTATATAATTCTATTTTCTTATATTCTGAATCTTGATTTTTAAAGTTTATGTAGCTAAATACTTTTTCTTCTTTTAGCATTATATGCTTTGAAAAATCTGCACTATACTTGTCTAAATACTTAAAAAATTCTCTTTTAGTTTTATTTTTAAGCTTTATTGGATCGACTTCTCCACATAGTTCCAGTGCTGCATTATTAACATAATTTATCTTATCATCATTGAATATTACTATTGAATCTTTTACAGAATTTATAAGTTTCGAATACTTATTTTTACTTTTTTCAGCCATAGAGTTAAGCTCTAGAAGCATTCTCATCCTTTCATTTAATCTCCTATTATAATATTCATGCTCTTTTTCTCTTAATATCAATTCTTTATATATATCTTCATAACATCTATTTACAGCGAACTCTGAAATTGCTTCATATAAAGTATAATAAGCTAAATACTTAAAGATATGAACTGCAAATATTATTTCTAATTTATTAAAAATTATTGTAGAAAAATATAAAAATGCTAATCCTTCATATATACCTATAAATATAAGATATAACATTATATATATACTTTGACATTCTAATATAATCTTTTTATTTTTGATGAATAAAATTATATTGCACACAAGCATACATGTTGCAATAATCATATTTGGATATATGAATACATCAAATTTTATCCCCTTAAATATAGTATCCTGAAATATAAGAACCCCAAATAAAATTGAAAAAAAAGTAGCCCCCAATACTCCATAAAGTATAATTATTGATTCATATTTTATTTTTCTTAAGTTAGATAAAAAAGCTATAAATATTATAGTATTTTCTAAATAATAAGTCATAAGCCAAGAAACTACAGTAAAATTTAATTCCATAAGTTTATAATTTTGCATATCAAAATTTAATATATGAATAATTCCTGTAATTGATGTTAATGCAAAGCCAAGACCTATATGCGTAAAAAAGCTATTTTTATTATAGTTATATTTATTAATTGAAATAATAGCTAACGCAGCACCTACAGTCACACATAAAATTTCTACAAACTGATGAAATATTGTATAATTTTTATTTTGTGAATATATAAGTATTATTAGTAATAATGCTGGTATAAATATCCTTATAATATATAAATCTTTATTAATTTTTTTTGTATCATTAATTTCTAAATCCTTATTCATCTGTTATAGACCTCTCAAATTCTAAACATACTATCGTACCCTCATTTATTTTAGATTTTATAAATATATTTCCACCTTGAAGCTCTACTAAACTTTTTACAACATAAAGACCTATACCAGTTCCACGACTTAAATTATTCAAACTACTTTCCATAGAATATCTTTCAAATGCTTGATTTATAAATTCTTCTTCCATTCCACAACCATCATCTATTATAGATATATTTACTTTATCATAATAAATTTTTATTATGATCTGTATATTTCCATTTTCAGTATATTTTATAGAATTAGATAATAAATTTAAGATTATTCTCTCCATAAACTCTTTGTCACAATCTACATATATTTCTTCATCACAAGTATCAAATGTAAAATTTATGTTGTAACTTTTTATATAATCTACAAGGCTTGTACTAAAATCTTCTATAAGCTCTACTATATTATATTTTTCTATTTGTGGTTTTAAATAATCATAAGATATTTTCGATACATCTATTAAGTTGTTTGCAAGTCTAATTAATGTTGTACAGTTTTCTTTATTTATGAAATTATATTTTTTTATAGTTTTGAAGTTCCCATTTTCTATCAATAACTTTTGTAATTGAACTGAACTATAAATTACGTTTATTGGCGTTTTTAAATCATGAGTTATATTTGATAAAAAATCATTTCTCATTCTCTCTTCTAACAATTTTTTTTCAACTTTATTTTTCATTATCTCAAGTTTTTTCATTTCAGAAATATCTTTAAAAACTAATATATATTCATCCTCATCTTCATTTGCTGTAAATATTTGAATTTCAAGATTTAAATATATATTATTTATACAAGCTACTCCTTCATAACTCCCATTATATCCCTTTTTTAAAATATCTCCTATTTTATTTTTATCTTCTATATTTACAACATCAAAAATATTTTTATTTATAACTTGTTTTAAACCTTTTAACTTTAAAAGATTTACAAATCTTTTATTAGAATAAATTATTCTACTATTATGATTACTAACTATAATCATAGGCAATGGTATATTATCAAATAAGCTTCTAAACATGTTTTCTCTATCTTTTATATATTTTTGAAAATTCTCAAGTTGATTATTTTTTTCTAATATCTTCTCATTTATATAATTTAATTGATTATTTCTTAAATATAAATCTTTAAATAATATTTTATACGGTTTATTTAATAATTTTTCTACCATACTAAAATAAAATATTCCATATGCAAATAATTTAAATATATTTGCTATAAACATACCTAAATCTCTATATTCGGTGTTATTTAGAAAATTAAATACTAAATTTGAAGTTATTAGAAATATTAGATATATTGATAAATAGTTTATTTCATCTTTTTTTAAAATTGGGTATCTTAATATATAAAAAATAGCCCATATTGTAAGAACTATAATTATAAAATAAACTGCTATAACTCTATACTTGTCATTTATATTTAAATTATAAATCCCTAGAAATATTGTAAACACTACCATATTTATAAATATATACCTTCTTTTAACTATAGTATCTATTTCAGTCATTTCTATATGCCTAAAAGAAAATATAATATACAATAATTCTAAAACTATAGGATAACTAAAATAAACACTACTTTTTAACTCTTTTGAATAAAATAAATTATTTATACTATCTAATGGTATCATATGTATAATATTAAATAATCCAATTAAAAAGAAGGCAATTCCAGAAAGTGAGAAAAAAACATTTTTTACAAATTTAGCTGTAGATATACTTAAAAGCATAATACTAAAACATGCTATTGAAAACAATATATGTACTAAATATTCTGACATATTAGAATTGATTAAAAATATATTGATTAAAAATATAAGAAAGAAAAAATATATAATTATAAATTTTTTTATATTATTAATTGAAGTATATAATATACTTGAAATTTTATTCTCCATAGTCTTCCTCCCTACTTATACTAGTTTACCTCATTTTGCTAATTTTAAAAATAGATTTTTTTATTTATTATTATTTTTTTTAATTTTGTATACACTAATAAAGTAAAATGAATTTATATAATATACAAAGGAGAAGATGTTATGCTTAAAGAATTTAAAGAGTTCGCAATTAAAGGTAATGTGATTGACCTTGCCGTTGGTGTTGTTATTGGAGGTGCTTTTTCTAAAATAGTAAGTTCTCTTGTAAATGATATAATTATGCCTTTCATAGGACTACTTACAGGTGGTGTTAATTTTACTTATTTAAAAATAGTACTTAGAGAAAAACATGGTGACGTACCAGCATTAACTTTCAACTATGGTCAATTCATTCAAAACATAATTGATTTCTTAATAATAGCTTTTTCCATTTTTATGTTTGTTAAAGTTATTAATAAATTTAAAAAAGATCAAGTTACTAAAGAAGAAGCCAAGCAAAATACCCAAGAACAACTACTTACTGAAATTAGAGATCTTCTAAAACAAAATGTTATCAAATAACAAGATTATTTTATATATCAAAAAAGATGTTCAAATGAAATAAATCTCTTTTGAACATCTTTTTAAAATTATCTAATTTCTGCAACTATCTCTTTTTTAGATATTTTTTCACCTGTTTTTATAGTCAATTTTTGACTTTCTTCCAGATTTGTAAATACAATAGGAGTTATTATAGATGGCACCTTATCTTTTATAGTTTGAAATTCTACCTTAAGTAATTTATCTCCTGCCTTAACTTTATCTCCCTGATTTATAAATGTAGTAAAACCTTCCCCATTCAAAGATACTGTATCCATTCCAACATGAATTAATAATTCCAATCCATCATCTGTTGTTATACCTATTGCATGTTTAGTTGGAAATAATATTGATATAACACCATCAACAGGTGAATATACAAAGTTATCCTTAGGTTCTATTGCAAATCCATCTCCCATCATCTTTTCTGCAAATACTTTGTCTGGAACCTCTTCTAGAGGAATTACTTTGCCTATTATAGGACATTGAATTACTCTAATTTTAACAGACTTTTTATTTTCTTCTATATTTACTTCTAAATGTTCTCTATTTTTAGTAGTTTCTATAACTTTACCTGAAATGACATCTTTTATTTGGGTTTTTAAAGTATCTGACTTAGGTCCAAATATTGCTTGAATATTATTTCCTACTTCCATAACTCCCGCAGCACCAAGTTTTTTTAGTTCTGCTTTGTCAACCTTTGAATTATCTTTTACTATAACTCTAAGTCTTGTAATACAAGCATCTAAATTTTCTAAGTTTTCTTTACCTCCAAGTGCCTCTAAAACTTTGACTGGAAGCTCTCCTCCTTCAACCTTTACTTCTCCATCCTCTTCTTCCTCTTCTCTTCCTGGAGTCTTTAAATTCATCTTTCTTATCATAAATCTAAATCCAAAGTAATAAATTACTGAAAATATTAAACCTACAACTATAACTAAATACCATGGAGTTCTATTTGGTAATATACCAAATATAAAGTAGTCTATAAGTCCACCTGAGAAAGTCATACCTATTTTTACATTTAAAATTTGCATTATCATAAATGAAAGCCCTGCAAATAAGCAATGAATTCCAAATAAAACTGGTGCAACAAATAGAAATGAGAATTCTATTGGTTCTGTTATACCAGTTAAAAATGAAGTTAACGCTGCTGAAAACATTATACCTGCTACGACTTTTTTCTTTTCTGGTTTCGCTTCATGATATATTGCAGCCGCTGCAGCTGGAAGTCCAAACATCATAAAAGGAAATTTACCAGTCATAAAAGTACCAGCTGTAAATGGTACTCCATCTTTAAGTTGCGCAAAGAATATTTGTTGATCCCCTTGTACTAGTTGACCAGCCTTATTTATATATTCTCCAAATTGATACCAAAATGGATTATAAAATATATGATGTAGCCCAAAAGGAATTAATGCTCTTTCTATAACTCCAAATATGAAAGCAGCTGCTGTCCTATTGGTATCTATCATACCCTTTGATAATGAAAATAAACCTGATTGTATAGGTGGCCAAACAAATGTCATAATTGCACCTACTAGAATAGCTGTTGCAGCAGTTACTATAGGCACAAATCTCTTCCCTGCAAAGAACCCTAAATACGGAGGAAGCTCTATATCATGATATTTTTTATAAAGTGATGATGCTATAATACCTATTATAATGCCGCCAAAAACCCCAGTTTGAAGTGTAGGTATTCCCATAACATTTGCATACATAGGATGATCTCTATTTATAAGATCAGGAGTAATTCCTGCTATTGCTCCCATTGTCTTATTTAATACTAAAAAACCCACTATTGCAGCAAGTCCTGCCGACCCTTCCCCATCACTTAATCCTACAGCTACACCAACTGCAAATAATAAAGCAAGATTTCCAAAAATGACATCTCCAGATTGTTCCATAACTTTAGTTATAACTCTTATCCAAGACACATCTATAGAAGGAAATGCAGGTAGCAACTGATTATTTATAGCATTTCCCACACCTAATAATATACCAGCTGCGGGTAGTAATGCGACAGGTAACATAAGTGCCTTACCTACTTTTTGTAGAACACCAAATATCTTTTTTCCCATATATATTCTCCTTTCTTTTAAAAAAAGTTCCTCCTATTTTCTTCTTATTGTTTATTTATTTTTTAATATATAAAATCACAAAAAAGTAAGATTTTAAATAGGAAAGAATATTTTCACTCTTTATAATTCCCAAAAATTAAAACCTTACTCGTCAAAACTAATATTATTTTTTAAACCATATTTTATGATTATCATATATGAATTCTCTAATTAATTTTATATAACTTTATTTAACCATAATTGTATATCTTCTATTACTTCGTCCTTTGAAACTTCATTTAACATTTCATGTCTACCTTCTTTATATAACTTATAATTTACATCTTTAATATTTAACAACTTATATATATTATAGAGATTAATTATTCCTTTCCCACAATTCCCAACTGGGTCTTTATCTCCTGCAAAAATATAAATTGGAATATCCTTAGGTATTTTATTTAAATTTTCTTTTTTATGAATATCTTTTAGTCCATTTAATAAATCATAATAAAAACTAGATGTACATATAAAACCACAAAGTGGATCTTCTATATATTTATCTACTTCTAATTTATCACTACATAACCAATCAAATGCTGTCCTGTTTGGCTTAAAATTATTATTAAAATTTCCAAATGATAATTTATCTAAAAGTTTACTTTTATGTTTTCTTCCATATAATTTAATTTCAATTCCCGCCAAAGCTGCACCTATTCTTGCTCCTGATATCGGTTTTCCATTAGTTCCTGATAAAATAAGTCCATCTATTAATTCTGCATGTTCCTCTAAATATCTTTGAGATATAAACGATCCCATGCTGTGTCCAAACAAAATTATCTTCTTATCTACATTGGCGTTCTTTATAAATTTTGTAATATCATATAGATTTTGTACTAAAACATTAAAGCCATCATTATCAGCTATGTATCCAAGTTCATTTTTGTTCTCTGCAGTATACCCATGTCCTCTATGATCATGAGCATAAACTATATACCCTTTTTTTACAAGCATTTCTGCAAAATAATCATACCTTATTGCAGTTTCACTCATACCATGAGATATCTGGATAATAGCTTTAGCTTCTTTATCGCTGTACCATTTATAAACATTTATTTTTTTTCCATATCTGTCTTCTACATAAAAATTTTCTCTCATTTTTTCTCCCCCTTGTACACATAATAATGCCTTTGTAAACCTTGCCATAATTTAATTTTATACTATATTACATACTTTTTAAAGTATTTTTGAATATATTGCAATCAGCTCCATTTTTAGTTTTATTTTACTTGATATTTTAAATAAGATTCTATCTTATATTTCCAATAGGTATACTTTTTAAAATCTTGCTCACAAACGTAGTTTAAAAATACCTCTAAACATTCTTTTTTATATAGTCCTTTCATTAAATGCCTTGGATATTTAACTACCTTTTTATAATTATTTTTAGGATCTATTATCTTTATACTTCCATCCAATTGAACAAATATGTCTTTGCATCTTAAATCCTGTCTAGTAAACTTAAGCTTTTTAAAATCCTCTACCATTTCATAAAGTTCCTTACAAAGTTTCTCACTAAGTTCATTTTTTTTCAAATATTTATCAAGCCTAATGCCTTCTACATATTCTCTAACTATATAATTCTCACCTAGATAATATATCTTAGGAAAAAATCTAGATCTTTTAGTCTTAAGAAGTATACTACTTTCATCTTTCCAAACTTTTTTATTTCTAAAAAATTTAATTATCATATTATCAGGTAATAAGAATACAACTCCATTATGCCCTTCGCCTAAATACTCACCCTGTTTGAATAAAATTTCTATTTTCTCTGGCAAATTCACACAATAATCAAAATTTTTACTCATTCAATATCCCTCAAAAATTACTTTATTAATTATATATATTTACAAAAATAAAAAAATAGACTTGAAGCATTTAGTTTTCAAGTCTATTTCAATAGTTTTATAATTTTAAGTTTTAAATTTTTATTCTAAATTTTCATCATAAAGTTTTTTGTATATATTATAATAAGAATTAACTTTTTTTACGTATTTATCTGTTTCTTTGAAAGGTATATTATTTAAGGTTTTACCATCCATTGAGTGTTCATCCTTAGCTAACCATTTTTTCACATTACCTCTTCCAGCATTATAAGCCGCAATAGCTAAATCTATATCTTTGAATTCCTCTTTCAAATCCTTTAAATACCATGTACCAAATTTTATGTTGGTTTCTGGATTTTTTAGCATATTTTCATCAAAATCGTAAATGCCCATTTGCTCTGCTACCCACTCACCAGTTTTAGGTGTCATTTGCATAAGTCCTATTGCATTACTTTTTGACTTTGCCTTGCAATCAAAATTACTTTCAGCTTTTATAACTGCAAGCGTAAGCCTTGGATCTATAGAATTTTCTCTACTATAACTTATAACATAACTTTTGTGCTCAGCTTTAAAAATATAAGTTTTAATAATAAATTTGCCCGCTAAAAAAGCAATTAAAATAACTAAACAGAAAATCATTATCCTTTTTAATATACCCATTATTTATTTATCTCCTATTTTTCATACAATCTTAAAAGTTCAACTAAGTCATCTATTTGTTCCTTAGTCTTTATAAGATTCTTTCCATTATCAATTATGAAATTTGCATAATCTTTTTTTCTGTCTAGACTCATCTGTGCATTTATTCTATTTATTATCTCATTTTGAGATAACTTATCTCTAGATTTTATTCTTTGTATTTGAGTACTTTGATCCACCCAAACTAAAATAACCATATCCATTTCTTCATGTAAATTGTTTTCTATTAATGTTGGTGCATCTAATATTACTATATGCTCACCCTTTTTCTCTAATTGTTCAAATTTTTCATTTATTTCTTTTATTATAAATGGCATTATAATACTTTCATATTTTTTTCTTTCTTTTGGAAATCTAAAAACGTGATTTCCAAACTCTCTTCTTCTAAATTCTCCCCGCCAATCAAAAAAATTATCTCCAAATTGTATTCTTACTTTTTCTAATATTTCTGAATACTTATTTAAAACTTCTCTTGAAACAGTATCTGCATCTATAATAGTATACTTATACTCTTCAAGCATACTAGCTACAGTACTTTTCCCAGAACCAATTCCTCCTGTAAGTCCTATTTTAAGCATATTTTCACCTCTTATTTAGCTTCATACCAAGTTTTTCCTATACTAATAGAAACTTCTAATGGTACCTCTAGTTCTAAAACTTTTTCCATTTCTTCTTTTACTAAAGCTCTCACTACATCCAACTCATCTTTTAATACATTTAATATAAGTTCATCGTGTACTTGCAGTATTATTCTACTTCTAAGATTAGAGTTTTCTAGCTTATTATAAACATTAACCATAGCAAGCTTTATAATATCGGCTGCGCTTCCTTGAATAGGTGCATTCATAGCAAGCCTTTCTCCTAAAGCTTTTACTATTTTATTTGAAGATTTTATCTCTGGAATAAATCTTCTTCTATTTAAAATAGTTATTACAGCTCCCGTTTCAATTGCCTCATTTTTAGTCCCTTCAAGATATTCCCTAATCTTTGGATATCTTTCAAAATAAATATCCATATACTCCTTTGCTTCTTTTTTACTTATCTTTAAATCTTGAGCTAATGAAAAATCACTTATACCATACACTATACCAAAATTAACTGCTTTAGCCCTACTTCTCATAATAGGTGTAACATTATCTAATGCGACTTTAAACACCTCTGACGCTGTTTTAGTATGAATATCAGAGTGTTCTTTAAAAGCAGCAATCATGTTTTGATCTTTTGCCATATGCGCAAGTACTCTAAGTTCTATTTGAGAATAATCTGCCGAAAGTAATATTGAATCTTCATTACTTGGTATAAACACTTTTCTTATTTCCCTTCCCATTTCATACTTAATAGGAATGTTCTGAAGATTAGGTTCAGTTGAACTTAACCTTCCTGTAGTAGTTACAGTTTGATTAAAGCTTGAATGTATAGATTTATCTTTATCTATAACGTGCTTAAGTCCCTCTACATAAGTTGAATATAATTTAGATAATTGTCTAAAATATGTTATCTTATCTATTATAGGATGCTTATCTGCTAATTTTTCTAAAACCTCTGCATTAGTTGAATATCCTGTTTTAGTCTTTTTAATGACTGGAAGATCCAATTTTTCAAAAAGGATTTTTCCAAGTTGCTTTGGAGAATTTATGTTAAACTTTTCTTCTGCCATATCAAATATTTCTTTTTCTGTAGTAGCTATCTCTTCACTAAATTTCATTCCTAAGCTATCTAACATTTCTTCATTAACCCTGAATCCTAAAGCTTCCATAGATGCTAAAGCTTCTGTTAGTTTTAATTCTACATCATACATAAGATAATTCATATTAGCAGACTCTATTTTTTCCTTTAATACTTTAGTTAACTTAGGTAAATAGAAATTTAGTTTTACTAAATCTTCTAAGGTGATATCATTAACACTTTCCCCTAAATATCCTTCAATTAAATCTTTTAAGTGATAATTACTCCTTGAAGAATCTAAAAGATACCCAGCTAAAGCTGTATCAAAGTTTAATCCCTTAAGAGTTATACCTACTCTTCTTAATGCTTTAATAGCATCCTTGATATCATGACCATTTTTTAAAATAGTTTCATTCTCTAAAAATCCTTTAAGTAATTCTTTCGCAGAATTTTCTTTAATTAGCTCATTAAACTTAATTACATAATTATTTTCATCATTACTTAAAAATATGTTTTCTATCTCTATAGTAGAATATTTTTCCTTATTTTTTAAGGTGAATGTTAAATAAATGTCTTTTACTAAACTTTTTATTAGACTTTCAAGTGAATTTAAATCTGAAACCTCGTTAAATTCTATTTTCTTTATAGATTGTATATCTACATCTTCATTTAACTTTAATTTGTCTATAAGTGTTTTCATTTGAAGCTTTATAAGCATAGCTTTAAGTTCTATCTTATTGTAATTTTGAGTAGATTTAATATCCTCAAAATCAAACTCTATAGGTACGTTAGTCATAATAGTTGCAAGTTTTTTAGAAAATATAGCCTGTTCGCTGTATGTTATAAGATTTTCCTTCAACTTTTTCCCACTAATTTCTTCTACATTTTTTAAAACTTCTTCTACACTTCCATAAGTTTGAATTAATTTATAAGCTGTTTTTTCTCCTATACCAGGTACACCTTTTATATTATCAGATTTATCTCCCATAAGACCTTTTACATCTATAAATTGTGTTGGGGTTACACCTAGTTCATCTATCATACGTTTCTCATTATAAATTTCAACTTCAGTAACACCTTTTTTAGTTATAACAACTTTTATATTTTCAGAGGCAAGCTGAAGAGCGTCCCTATCTCCTGTTATTATATAAACTTCTACAGATTTCTTTTCTGCATATTTTGCAAGTGTTCCTATAATATCATCAGCTTCAAAGCCATCTAATTCATATATATTAATATCCAAAAGTTCTAACATTTTTTTTATTATATCAAATTGAGGTATAAGCTCTTCTGGCATTTTTTTTCTTCCTGCTTTATAATCATCATACTCTTCATGCCTAAATGTTTTAGCCTTTTTATCAAAAGTACATACTATATAATCTGGCTTAAGCTCCTCTTTCATTTTTAAGACCATATTTGAAAATCCATATATTGCATTTGTATATATACCATCACTATTACTTAAGAGTGGCACCGCATAAAAAGCTCTATACATTAAACTATTACCATCTAAAATCATTAATTTTTCCATAACATTACCTCCTAAACGTCATTAATATCATTCCCATAAATGTAAAAAACTATTAATAAAATACAAACTACCTTTTATAATAGCAAAAAATACTAATATAAAAACTATGTAAAGTAAAATACTATCAAGTTATAACATTAAAATATACTTAAGTCTAGTTCATCAGACAATTCTTTTAATATATGTGTTCCTGCTATACTATTTCCTTTTTTATCCAAAGAAGGTCCATATACACCTATTCCCATTCTTTTAGGAACCGCTGCCATTATACCTCCTCCAACACCACTTTTGGCTGGTATTCCTATATGAACCGCAAATTTTCCTGAAGCATCATACATCCCACAAGTAACCATTATAGTTTTTACTATTCTACTAACTTCTCTTGATATAACTCTTTCCCCACTCCAAGGAAGTATCCCATCATTTGCAAGCATTGATGCAAATTTTGCTATGTCTATACAATTAACCTCAATAGAACATTGTTTAAAATAAAGATCTAAAATATCCTCAACGTCACCATCTATTGTATTATTACTTTTTAAGTAATAAGCTAAATATCTATTTCTATCTCCTGTTAATTTTTCTGACTTATATACTGATTTATTTATATCTATATCATTGTTTCCTGTCACTTTTCTCGTAAAATTAAGTATTTTTTCAAACTTCTCTTCTTCACTTACACCATAAATAAGAGCTGTGGTAGCTATTGCCCCTGCATTTATCATAGGATTATATGGCTTAACTTTTTGTTTAATTTCAAGATTTACTATGCTATTAAAACTATCACCTGTTGGTTCCATTCCAACCTTCTCAAAAACTCTTTCTTTACCATTATCTTGTATTGCAAGTATCAAAGATACAACTTTTGATATACTTTGCATTGTAAACTTTTTAGAACAATCACCTGCACTGTGTACTTTCCCATCTAATGTTATAACTGCAACCCCTAAATCATTTTTATCTGCATTTAAAAGTTCAGGTATATAACTAGCTAAATTGCCTTTTTTAGTTATCTCTCTATTGTTCTCAACTAATGTTTCTAATAATCTTTTCATCCTAATCCTTCCTTTTCATAACTATACTCTATTAAAATATTTTAATACAAATATTATAAATATTAAACCTTTTATGGTATAATTTAATTATATTATACAAAATTTAAAGGAGTTAAAGAAAATGAAGAAAAAATTTTTATTTTGCATTTCCATTTTTTTGATTTTTATAAATTTTCTAGGATGTGTCAAAAAAGAACAAAACATGACTTCAACTAGTAAGTACATAGAAACAAAAGCTGATACTTTGAACTCAGAAATAATAACACTTGACAATATTCTTCCTAATAAAGTTGGTACAAAACTTATTTATAAAGGTGGTTTTGAAAATTCTGGTGAAATTTCAATTGTAGAATTTATTGAAGGAAATAAAACCCAAATAAGAACCACTAATTCTGGTATAGCTGTTGTAAAAATTTATGAAAAGAGAACTGATGGCATATATATTATTTATTCCAATGAAGTATCAGAAGAAAAAAAGAATTATATAAATGAAAAGCCTAATAAAGAAGAGGTTTTTGTAAAAGGTCCTATTTTACAAAAAACTTCTTGGACTGATTCTAATGGTAATACTTATTTTATAACTGATTTAAATTCACAAGTTAAAACAGATGCTGGTATATTCAATACTATAGTAATAGCTAGTGAAAAAAACGGTAACATATCAAGAAAATTCATTGCGCCTAATGTTGGTGTTGTTAGAAATTCATTCAAAACAAATAATGTAGAATTTTTAACTGAAATCAAAGAAATTTCCAAGTAACAAAATTATTAAATACCTCATACCATATAACAATCAGATTAAATGGTATGAGGTATTTTTATGATAACTAATGATGTTTTTATCAATAAATTAACAAACCTTTCGCTTAAAAAATTTGATAAATTATATCCCTTTCTAGGTGAAGGCATAGCTAGACGTGTTTATGCCCTTAATAACAATCTGATTGTTAAAGTAGCTAAAAATAACGATGGTTATTTTCAAAACTTTGTTGAAGAATACGTCTATGCTAACGCTGATACTAGAATACTAAAATATCTTTGTCCTATATATTATTCAAATTCTAGAATAATAATTATGCCGAGGGCTATAACCTACGATAAATATTCATTAGGTGATAAGGTTAATTTAAAATTCTTAAGACCTGAGCTCTCTGCAAAATCTGATATAGATTATATGATAAAAAAGTTTTTCCTTTTTGAAGAGGATATATATTCTCCGAGTTCTTGGGGAAAAATTTTTAATTATAATGTTTTAATTGACTTTGGATGTACAAGCGATTCTGGTGACAATTTCTACGATTTTGTATATACTCTTTATTTTCTAAGAAACAAAAATACCAATAATTCTAATATTTTCTTTAAATAATAATTGACTTATACTATAATGAAATCAAGTATTATAGATGTTATTACTAAATATTTTATTATAGTGGGGTGTGAAATTATGAATTTTAATAAAAATCTAAGAAAATACGCAACTCTTGCAGTTCGCACAGGCATAAATATTCAACCTGGGCAAACTTTAGTTATAAATTCTCCTGTAGAATGTTTAGACTTTACAAGGCTTGCTGTAGAAGAAGCTTATAAAGCTGGGGCAAAAGAAGTTGTAGTTCATTGGAATGATGAAATAACTACAAAATATAAATATCTCTACTCTCCTTTAGAAATTTTTGAAACTCTACCTGACTGGTCAAGAGACTCACTTATATATTATGCTAGATTAGGTGCTGCTTTTTTAAGTATTTCAGCTTCTGATCCAGAACTTTTAAAAGGAATTGATACTAAAAAAATTAAGGCTAATCAAAAATCTAGAAGCATAGCCCTTAGTGAATTTCAAACAAGACTTATGTCTAACAAAAATGTTTGGTCTGTAGTTTCTATTCCTACAAAAGCATGGTCTAAAAAAATCTTTTCAGAACTTAATGATGAAGATGCAGTAAATAGATTATGGAACGAAATTTTTAAAATAGTTAGAATAGACAAAGAAGATCCAGTAGCTGCTTGGAATGAACATAAAAAAAATCTTAAAGAAAAAATGAATTATCTAAATAATAAAAACTTAAAAGAACTTCACTTTAAAAATTCACTTGGTACAGATTTTCATCTTGAGCTTGCTACAGATGCTATTTGGGTAGGCGGAGCTGACTATTCTGAAGAAGGTATTGAATTTATTGCTAATATGCCAACAGAAGAGGTATTTTCTATGCCAAAGAAAACTGGTGTTAATGGTATAGTACATAGTTCTAAACCACTTAACTATGCTGGAAATATTATAGATAATTTTTCAATAACCTTTAAAGATGGTAAAGTAGTTGATTTTACAGCTGAAAATGGCTATGAAAGCTTAAAGAGTTTAATAGAAACTGACGAAGGATCTCATTATCTTGGTGAAGTTGCCTTAGTTCCATTTGATTCACCAATTTCAAACTCTAATATAATATTCTTTAATACATTATATGATGAAAACGCATCTTGCCACTTAGCACTTGGTAAAGCTTATTCTGGTTGTGTTAAAAACGGTGATAACTTAAGTGAAGAAGAGCTCGCTAATAAAGGAGCAAATGATTCCTTAACACATGTAGACTTTATGATTGGAACTTCTGATTTATCTATAACAGCTATAGATTTTGACGGGAATAATCATCACATTTTTAGAGACGGTAATTGGGCATTTTAAATCTTTAATATATTAATACCCAGATAATTGTATACAATAATAAGCACTTAATTATTCAAGATTTTCTTTTTTAAAAAACAGTCTTGAATTTTAAGTGCCTTTTTATAAACTAACTATAAAATAAACTTAAACTAATTATCTAATATCAATTTTTTCTACTATATTTAATTACAACAAGCAATCTCCTCGTTTTTATTACAAAAATCTGTCATTCTACTATCACTAAGTTTTGGGTTTTCTGTTTTATACCACTTATAAGCTCTTTCTATTCCCCTTTCTAAGGTTATTTTAGGAGTTCTTAGTCCATGGTCTTTTAGTTTCTCTATACTAAGCATAACATTAGCATCTGCAAATGGGAAATAACTTCTAACATCAATAGTTTTATCCTTTATCTTGCTTATTTCCCCATTCTTAAATATAGCATTTTTTATAACATCTATATATTCTTCAATGTTGTAACTTTCCTCATTAGATAAATTATATACTTCACCAATTGCCTTATCTAAATTAATTGAACTTATAAATGCTTTAGTTAAATCTTCTATGTGTATAAATTGAATCTTATTATTAGATTCAGGTATTGGTATAACTCTGCCTTCTTCTAAGCATTTAAATATATATGCTTCTCTAAACTTATTGTTCCCTTCTCCATATATATAAGAAGGTCTAAATATAGTTATAGGAAATCCATCCCTATTATAAAGCTCTACAAGATAATTTTCAGCTTCTTTTTTATCTAATCCATATTTTCCAAACTTATCATTTTCTACTTTTTCTGATTCTTCAGTCAAAGGAGTATTTTTTTCAATATAAACTGAAGCTGAACTACAATAAACATATCTTTTAATTTTTGATTTATTTAAAGCTCCTATAAGTATTTGAATGTCACTTTTAGTGTATCCATTTATATCAAAAACATAATCATATTCTGTTCCATATAGAAGCTCTGTAAGTTTATTTTTATCATGCCTGTCACAAATTAAATGTCTTGCATAACCTGTATAATCTATACTTTCCTTACCTCTAGTTAATATATGAACTTCATAATCAAGTTCTATTAACTTTTTAGCAATACTTTCACTTACAAATTTACTTCCACCCATCACTAAAACTTTCATAATACATTCCCCCTTGTAAAAAATGGAGTTACCTCATAAACTAATTTTACCATAGTAGTTAATATTAACATCATTTTTGTAATATTTTTAACCTAATATTTACATAAAAATAAAGTAGCTCTAAATTTTTCTAGAGCTACTTTATTTTAAACCACTTCATTCTTAAAAATATACTTCCTAGGTACAAACTCTAAAGGATTTTCGCCTAAAATAGCAACACCTTCCCTTAAATATTCCATCTCATATTCTACCCAAAAGTCCTTAATATAAGTTTCATCCTTAAATTCTATTGTTCCCATAAAAGCACCACCTTTTAAATTTAACACTTTCTCGAGGTTTTTATTGTCATATTTCTTGTTTTACACTCAATTTGTTAATACTTTGATAAATATCTATATCTTATTATAACATATAGATAATCATCTGCAATGCTTTTGCAAAAACTTATTTTTATAAAAAACTAAAAATTTCTTCTAACAAATATTACAATTAATTCACTATCCTATAATATAGCTTGAGGAAATCTTAAACTTTTTTGTAACTACTCTAATAATAAAGTTTTATATTCTTTATATGGCACAAAGCCCAGCTTAGTAGCAAGCTTACATGATACCTTATTCATAGCATCCCAATGAGGACTCAGACCATTTTCTAGACAATATAAAATAAGCGCAGCACCTGCTAAAGTTGCATAACCATTTCTTCTATAGCTTGGATTAGTATCTATTTCTATCTCTATTCTATCTTTAAATCTAGAAACTGATGATGCTCCTGAAACTACCTTTAATCCATCTATTACTACAAAACCTATACCATTTTTTACAAATCCTTCACATGAATTAAAATTAGCAACTAAATCTCTTGACCATCTATCCCTTAATAATCTTTTTACAAGACTTTCATTAATTCTTTCTATCTTACAATTATTATCTTTGTTTCTTAATATATCTTTAAGAATTTCTTTATTTAATTTACTATTATCAAATACAATTCTTTTGTTTATATTACCTTCTCCACCATTAGAAAGTATAAATTCATACCATTTTTCATTAGAAGATATAATCTCAGCATGAGGTGTCATATATTCTAAATACTCTCTAGCGTCCTCACTTATTTCTCCTTCAATGATGAAAAAGTCTGATAATTTTATAAATACGTTTAACAACTTATCTTTATAGCTATAGAATACCTCTCCTACGTCTCCATATAAAACTGTTTCAATTATAATATAAGCTGGGTTTTCTTTAACTAATTTCTTTATTTCTTCAAATATATTCATTTCAATATCCTTGGCTTTCAACTCACTCCCCCCTTTATTATTAATTCTTAAATATACCTTTATTTAATATTATTTATATTCATTTTAACATATACTTATTTTTTCCAATATTATTGATTCTAGAAAAATACTTTTCTCTTATTTATAAAAAATATTTTTTATATAACTTATTAAATATAATTAGTTACTTCAAAACACTAATATAACTTAATTTACAATTATAAATTTTATCATATTAAAAATATCGGATAATAAGTATTTATATTATACATATTATCCGACTTTATTAGAGTTTATTTCAACCATTTTTTTGTATTTCTAATAATAACTAAATCTCTTTTCTACCCTTTCTAATAATTTTGTAAGTACAAATATTATTAGAAGATATATTATACCTGTTTCAACTAAAGGAATTAACGATGCTTCTCTATTTGATGCTATTTTTCCAACCCTTAAAAGCTCATCAAGTCCAACTACATATACAAGAGCAGTATCTTTAACTAAAGTTATAACTTCATTCGCCATAGCTGGAATTATGCACTTAACAGCTTGTGGAAATATTATACAAATGAATATCTTAGATTTTGAAAGTCCTAATACTTGTCCTGCTTCCTCTTGCCCCTTATCAATAGATTCTATTCCTGCTCTAAATATTTCACCAAAATATGCTGCATAATTTAAAGCAAATGCTATTATAACAGCCTCAAATCTATCAAAAGTTATACCTATAATAGGTAGTCCAAAAAATATAAAAACCAATTGAAGCAAAAGAGGAGTTCCTCTCATTATTAATATATAAATATTAGTGATTTTATTCACTATAAATACAGTAGATAGACGTCCCATAGCTACTAAAATACCAAGTGGAATTGATATCGCTAATGTTATCAAAAACACTTCTAATGTAACTTTTAGTCCATCTAATAACTGTGGTGCTAAATTTATTATTTCCTTCATTATAAATCACCCCTCCTTAGCTTTTAATTAGTGTCATCATATATTATTTATAGTAATACTCTCATTTATCAATAATATTTTCCTATTTTACTATATTATCTCCAAACCATTTTTCAGATATTTTCTTAGCTTCACCATTTGCTTTCATTTCATCTAAAGCTTTATTTAAATTATTTAATAATTCTTTATCAGATTTACGAACTCCTATTCCATAACTTTCACTTCCAAAGTTTTCTGAAAGTATTGAATACTTTTCAACACCTCTTTGCTTTATATAATATTTTGCAAGTATCTCATCAGCTACTACAGCATCAATCCTCCCTGCTTCTAGATCCATTAAAGCTTCATTATTTGTATCAAACAAGACAGGTTTTCTATCTTTCAAATTCTTTATTATATCTTCCTGTTTATTAAGCGCTTCTAATGAGCTTGACGAATTTTGGACTCCAACTTTAGCATTACTTAAATCTTTCTTAGTTTTAATTTTGGAATTTTTAAGAGTTATAATAATTTGTTTATTATCTAAATATGGATTTGTAAATGTAACTTTCTCTTTTCTTTCATCAGTTATACTATACCCATTCCATATAAGATCTATATTTTTATTATTAAGCTCTGTTTCCTTCATATTCCAATCTATAGGTTGGAACTTAACCTTTTTATCAATTTTATTTAAAGCCTCTTTTGCCAAATCTACATCGAAGCCTACTATTTCTCCCTTATCATCTTTATATCCCATAGGAACAAAAGTATCATCTAATCCTATTACAATTGTATCTTTTTCTTCATTTAATGATTTTTTATTTTCCTTACATCCTAAAATACCAAATACTAAGCCACTAACTAAAACCCCGATACATAGAGTCTTTAAAATATTATTTTTCATAAACTACACCCCTTATTAACTTTATCTATTTACTACTTTATCACACTAAAGTATAGATGTCAATAAATACTATTATTTCTTTTTCAAAATTTTTAATATAAACTATTACATTAAAAGCATATAAATTCATCTATAGTTAAACATATAAAAAAGATAGTTCAGCTAAAATGCTAAACTATCCTTTTATATGTTCATGATTTTTTAAATGTTCACTACAATATTCATATTCACCTTCACAACTAGAACAATATCTAAACTCCATATCTGGATCATCATTTTCAGTCATGCCACACACTTGACATCTATGTCTTGTTCCAATCCGTGTAATCTCTCCAGTAAATTTCTTTTTAGTTTTCTTTTGCACTTTAACTTGTTTTTTGACTTTGGTAGCTTTAAATAAATATCTCCAAAAGAATAGTAAAAAGTTAACTAATGATAATATTATTAAAACTTTTATATCTATATTGCCAAAAACAAAGTCTCTAAGTAAAAATAAAACATCTATTATTGCCATGTATTTCATTTTTATCGGTAAAATACCAAACCATAAAAGTTCATAGTCTGGATAAAGGCAAGCAAAAGCTAAAAATAAAGATAAATTTAAATATAAAGTTTCTCCATATCCAGTTAAAAAGCAACCTACAATAATTCCCAAAATTCCAATTAAGTAATAAATATTAAATTTAAAACTTCCCCAAGTATTCTCTAATGCATTACCTATCATATAATATAAATATAAAGCAAATATTAAAAATATAGGTTGCATAGTTGGAGGTATAAATATAAATGTTATAAGTCTCCAAACCTCACCTTGCATTATAAAAGCTTTATTTAAAGATAATTTGGCAATCACACTTACCCTAGGAGAAAACATTTGCATAGCAAATACTACTGCATTCATTATTATAATATATTTCATTAAATTTCTTATTGCATATTTTCCAAACTTTTTTTCTAACTTATCTAGTAAACTCAAATTTTAGTCACTCTCCTTAATAATACGTTATGAAGTTAATTATACAACATTTTAGAAAATTTAACCATACCTTAATAAAAAGCTATATAATAAAACTAACCGTCTTACTAATTTTATTATATGTTTTGTTTTTGTTTTTTATTTTTATACTCATTTACGAGTATTTCATTTAATATATTATATGTTAATTATAACAAATAATATATTAAATGAAATACTGATTCTTATAAAATTGGTTCATTAGCTTATGTTAGAAAATTTCTAGTATAAATTAAACTTAAAACCCTATAATATATTCTGTTTTTAAAATTAATCTCAAAATTAAAATTGACACAAAGAAGAAATAATTTTTATTTCATTCCTGTGTCAATTAATAATTTTTAAAAAGGTACTGTTAAATCACCTGTAAATATTTCACTTTCTCCTGAAATTTTCTTTTTATTATCTAAAAATTGAAATTCTTCTACAATAACACTTGTAGAATACCGTTTATGACCTTGTTCATCTATTAATGAGCTTACATCTAGTCTTCCATTTACACCTAACTTGCTTCCCTTACTTATATATCGACATAATATTTCTGCTTGTTTTCCAAATGCCACTATATTTATGAAAGTAGTTTTTTCTTCTTTAGTTTTTGTCCTTAAAGAATGGATAGCTAAATTAAAATTAGTATATATGGATTCACTAGCTTTACTTTTCTTTAGTTCTAAATCTTTAGTTACAATACCTATTAATGTTACTTTATTCATATTTATCACTCCTTAACTTAGTTTTCTAAATTATTGACTATATTTTAATAATCTAAACATAAGTTCGGAGTTTTTATCAAACTTTTCTTTTTACTAAATATTTTTCACCTTATTTCTGCATGTTTTTCATAATGTGCAATTTCTTTAATAGAATTATAATCATCTACAAATACCACTTTGGGTCTATGATCTATAGCCTTATCATAGTCTATATCACAATATGCCATTATAATTACTTTATCACCCTTTTGAACACATCTTGCAGCTGCACCATTTAAACATATTACTCCACTATCTTTCTCGCCTTGAATCACATAAGTTTCTAATCTTTTTCCATTATCAATATCAACTATTTGAACTTTCTCATATTCAATTATACCAGCTTTATCCATTAATTCTTTATCAATTGTTATACTTCCTACATAATTAAGATTAGCCTCAGTCACAGTTGCCCTATGGATTTTTGATTTTAACATAACTATCCTCATTTAAATACCTCCAAAATTTTAATAATATACTAATTTATTTTTTATAATATCGATTTCGTTAGAAATAATAATTATTAAATACTATTCTTTATAACTATCTTATATAAAAGATTCTTCTAGCATATATTCTTAATTTACAACTTACACATTTTGTAATTATACATTTTACTTTTTATAAATTAATCAAATAAATTATCTAGATCATCTTGTGAAATATCAACACCGTCAAAATCTGATGGTGTAAATTCTTTACAATCTCTTTTCTTGCAGTATTCAACAAACTCTTCAATATTTTTCACATATTTATCTGCAAAATCCTTTATTGTTTTTTCTTTAAATTTATTTTTACTATAAGTAATATTTATATTTAATTTTTCATTCAAAATCAGTGAATTTATATCTAATAAAGAAGTTAAATGATTATTAGGTCCTATATCTTGTCCACTATTAATAAATGATATTGTAAATTTATTATTTTTTAATATATTATCAAAGTCTCCTAAATAATTAAATCTTACTAACTTTAGGTTAGTATTATTAAATTCTTTTTTTAAATATTTAATAATACTATAATTAAATCCTTTTTTTGGTACAACTCTTATTTGCTCTTTTAAATTTTTAATTTTATAATTTAACTCTTCATTTTCTATATATAAATACAAAGGATACATACTTGTAAACCAACCAACTGTCCTACTGATATCTATAGAATCATCTATTATTTCTCTACCATGTCGTTCTAACTCAATTAACATCTCTCTCTCATTACTTATATTATTAATAGTTATAGCTAACATAATAATTAAAATTTCATTTACATCTATTCCATAAATATCATACGCTTGTTTAATAACTTCTTTAGTTAACTGTGAATCAATAACTATATCAACAGTTTGAGAAGTCCTTATACTATCTATTCCCTTATCAAAATCTATAGGAAAACTTATTTTCTTTTCTAATATCTTATTCCAATATATTTTTTCTTCATAAAAATCGTTTTTACTATATTCATACAATTTATCAGCCCATTCTTGGTAAGAGCTTGTCTTTGAGGGTAATATTAATCTACTATTACTTTCAAAGCTAATTAAACAATTAATGAAATCTTCTACCAATATTCTCCAAGAAACACCATCCACCAATAAGTGATGCGCTGTTAATAAAATTAATTGTTTTTTATTTTCAATATCAAATATACTTACCTTAAACAAATAATCTTTTTCAAAATTCAAACTTGATTTTTGAAGATATCCTAATTCTATAAGCTTTTGATTTCTTTTATTTTCATCAATATCTGTTAAATCATAAATATTGACCCCAACTTTTTTACCTACATTTTCATTTTTGTAAAATAATTGATTGGTATTTTTATTATAACCTAACCTTAATACATCATGATGTTCAACAATTTTTTTAATTGCTTTTTCAATATTATCTAACTTATTTGTGTTTAAAGATTCTATCATTACAGATTGATTATAATGATTTTTTTCATTAAATTCTTGTGAAAAAAACCATTCAATCACAGGAGTTTTCCTTATATTACCTTCAGAAAGTTTTTGATCATAAACTAACATTTTATTATTGTTCTTGATAGTTGATGCTATTTCATAAACATTATCCTTTGATAATATATCTTTAACTTTTATATCTAAACCTTTATTTTTAAGTTTTGAAGAAAGTTGAATTGCTTTTATTGAGTCCCCTCCTAATTGATAAAAATTGTCTTTTATACTTATATGACTAATTCCTAAAACTTCCTTCATAGAACTTATTAACTGTTTTTCATACTCATTTTTAAATGGTATAACTTCTTTCTCTACAATATTATCCATTGGAAGCATATTATAATTTATCTTCCCATTTGATGTTAATGGAAATTCTTTTACATATATAAATCTATTAGGCAGCATATATTCAGGAACATAATTTGAAAGCCAAGCTTTAAGTTCTTTATATGGTATTTCCTTTTCACTTATTATATATGCAAATAATAATTTATTATCATTATTATCTTTTCTCTCAATTACTATCACATTTTTTATTAAATTATGCTCCAATAAAGCTTTTTCAATCTCTTCAAGTTCAATTCTATGGCCCCTTATTTTTACTTGATTATCAATTCTCCCCACATATTCTATACACTCATCATTTAAATACTTAGCTAAATCCCCTGTTTTATACATCTTTTTCCCAGAAATAAATGGATTATTAATAAATTTCTCTTGACTCAATTCATCTTTATTTAAATATCCTGTAGCCACCCCATCACCAGATATATATATTTCTCCAACAATTCCTGTTGAAACTAAACTTAACTGCTTATTTAAAATATAAATTTGAGTATTATCAATAGGGCTCCCGATTGGTACAGTGGACCCTTTATTATCTTTTTCATCATATTTATATATCATACATCCAACAGTTGCTTCAGTTGGTCCGTATTCATTAATTATTTCAATTTTGTTATTAAAGCTTTTTTGAATTGCTTTACATAAGTTTCTTTTTAGAACTTCACCTCCAACTATAAACCTTTTCACCCTAGAATTTGTATTATCAATATCTTTTATAAGAGTTAAGTGAGACGGTGTGAGCTTAATTATTGTAACCTTATTCTCCTCCAATATTCTATATAAAACAAATTCATCTTCACTACCTTCATAAATAATTATTGAGTGTCCCGAAATCAACGGCGTGAAGATAGATGTAATAGTTAAATCAAATGATATAGATGAATATAGAGCAAATACTTCATTATCATCTTTTATATACATTTTATTTGCCCAATAAATATAATTTACTAAATTCTTGTGTTTAATCATAACTCCTTTAGGTTTCCCAGTTGATCCTGAAGTATATATAATATAAGCCAAACTATTCACATCTTCTTCTATGTTTAAATTAGATATTCTATCATTACAAAATAGATGACATTTTAAATTATATACTTCTCCTTTGAAGTCATATTGAATTTCTGACTCTAAATTAGTTAATACTAACTTGGCATTTGAATCATTTAACATATAATTTATTCTATCAATTGGATATTTAGGTTCTATAGGCAAGTAAGTTGCTCCTGTTTTCAAAACTGCTAAAATAAATATTATTAATTCCACTGAATGATTTGCTATTATTGCTACTACATTACCTTTGAAAATTCCATATTTGTGTAACCCCCATGCAACTTGATTTGCTTTTTCATTTAACTCTTTATAAGTTAATTTTTCATTATTAAATATTATTGCTACATTATTTGGTGTTTTTTCAACCTGTTCTTGAATTAGTCGATAGATTGTTTTATTTCTAGGATAAATAGTTTTTGTTAGATTAAATTTATTTATTTTATTAAAATATTCCAATTCATCATACAAATTTATGTCTTTAACTTTCACATTTTTATTATTTATAATTTGATTTATAATGTTCATATAATACTTATAAATATATGATATTTCCTCTTCGCTATACTCATCTACTTTATAATCTATACTTAAAACTATATTATCATTTTCAAATTCTTTGACCACTAGTTGGATTGAATAATTTTGATTCCCATTATAATATTCCTTCACTTCAACAGGAATACCATTGATATCATTAATAAAGGTTCCATTATAATAATTTAAAGACATTTTAAATAAGCTATCATATCCTTTTTTAGTTAATTCTAAATCTTTAATTAAAAGATCGTAAGGATACTTTTGATTTAAAAAACATAACTTTAATTCTGATGACACATAAGATAATAACTCTTCTATAGAAGAGTTATTATCAATAACTAATTTAACTGGCATTGTACTAGTATACATTCCTACTGTATTTCTATCATTTCTATCCAATCTATTAAATACCGGGTTTCCTATAACAATTTCTTTTTTTTCTGTTGTTTTATTTAAATAAATAGCCATTGCAGCTACAAAAAAGGTATTCATCGATACTTTTCTTTCATTTAAAAAACTTCTCATTTTTTTTGTAATACCACTATTTATAACAAAGTTCTTTCTATCTCCTTGTACTTTAGTAGAACTTTTATATAAACTTTCTTCTTGCAAACTACTAAATTTTTCATTCCAAAAACTTTTATTTCTTAAAAATCTACTTGAACCTAGATATTTCTTCTCTTTTTCAACATAATCAATATACGAATATTTCTTGGAATTTAATATATCCTCACAATTTATTAAGGCTTTATATATTTCACAAATTTCCTTTTGAATAATACTTATAGCCCAACCATCTGCAACTATATGATTAATATTTAATAAAATACCACACTCTTGTTTTGATATTCTATACATTGCAAAATAATATAGATTATTTCCATTTAATCTAAAAGGTTTCTCAAATACATTTTTGACCCATTTTTCAAACTTTAATTTAGCTTTGTCCTGGTCACTAAAATCAAAAAAATCAACTTTCTGATCTTTATATGGTTTTATATATTGATATGGCTTCCCGTTTTTTTCCACAATATTTATTCTTATTCCAGAGTTTCTTTTTATCAGTATTTGAATAGCTTTTTCTAAAATTTCAAAATCAATACTCCCATTTATCTTCAAATAGCCACCAATATTATGCAATTGAGAATTATCATTAATTTTTTCTATATACCAAACTCTCTTTTGTGGATGTGTTAATTCATAATATTTTACTTTATTAGTTTCCATAACTAAAGATTCCTTTCTAAATTAATAGTGAACTCTTCAAAATTATTTCTAATAATTATTTATAACTTTCATTTTTTAATATTATTTTTTGATTACTTATCCTCATACTATTATGAATATAAATGAAATTATTAATAATTTTAACTTATTTTATATTTTATGTCAAATATTATATTAATTTGAAATAAGGGTATTTATATACTCTCACTAATAACGAAATTTTTCGAATTATATTTAATAAATTCATTTTATTTAAAGATTTTTAATATGAAAATTTGGCAAAATTTAAATAAAGAAAGTATTTTTAAAGTTTCTCTTTATTTAAAATCCAAAAAACACTATTAATAATATAAAAAATCACACCAAATTTATTTTAAACTAAAATTTTAACTTAAAATAAATTCGGTGAAAAACTGAAAATATATTTTTCAGTCTTATATTGAAGTATTATACAATTAAATATTTATTTTATATATAACCTATTTTTTTACAATGATCTATCATTCTTTTTATATGAATTTCATCAACTATATCCCATGAAAATCCAACTTTTTTTAGTAAATCATTTGTTCTTTTGCTTGTTATTTCAAAATTGGTTGTTTCTCTACCATCCCCCAAAATATTCAAATTCATTATTATCTTACTTATATTGTATTTAAATGAATTGTTTTCAAAACTTAAATATAATTCATTTAAAAAATCTTCTGTCTTTCTTTTCTTGAAATTAGGCTCATATTTTTGAATAAGTTCACAGACATTTACTAAACTAATTTTATTAGGATTAGATATATGATATACCTGGTTACTTAATTCTATTACATTAAATAATAATGTAATAGCTTTAGCTGTATGATCTATAAAAGAAAAATCATAGTAAAACGCTCCAAATCCTGGATAACTTCCAAATTCAATAAGTGATTTAATAAATTCATAAAAATTATTATCCTCTATATTTTTCTGAAACCTACCACTTGTAGAATCAAACACCAAATTACCTACCCTAAAAATGTTAGTATTAATTCCTTTCTGTCGTGCTTTTAAAATCAATTTTTCTGCCTCAAGCTTACTCTTTATATAATAATTTTTTATTATTTGATTCTCATCAATATCAAATTCTGTAAACAATCTGTATTTACTATTTTCTATATGTCCAGACCCAACACTTAGTGTAGATATATGGTTAAAATCCTTTTTCTTATTTTGATAACAGAACTCTAATAAATTTGATACTGCAAGCACATTAATATCATAAAAGTCTTCATAATTTCCATAATGTTTTACATTTGCAGCAGAATTAAGAACGCAATCTATAGTTTTCGTAAGTCTATTATAATCTAGATAATCTAATCCAAATTCATTCTTGGTTATATCTCCACATAATACATTAATTCTTTGACTATAGTCTCCATAAATTTTTTCATCAAAATAATATTCAAATTTTTCAATTAGCCTTTTTTCAGCCTCTTTATTATCTCTACCTCTTATTATCAAATATATATTACTATTTGATGTTTCAAGGAGGGTTTTCAAAATATATATGCCGAGATACCCTGTAGCTCCAATTAACAAAATGTTTTTATAATATTTTCTTTGTTCTAAATTTATTTTCCTATCTAAAATACACCTTTCATTATATTTTAAATAAGCTTCTTTCCTTAATTCATTAAAATCATAATTATTTAATTTATCTTTTGATACTATAATATCTTTTATTTTTTGTATCTGTTTTTTGAGTTTTCCTTTATTATATGAAATATTCTGTGCAAGATTTTTTATAGTCTGATTTTTGAAAATATCATTTACCTCAACATCAAAATCAGAATTCATCGCAATAGTTAACTGAATTGCCTTTAATGAATTACCTCCAAGTTCAAAGAAATTATCATTTATGCCTATATTACTTACCTTTAAAAATTTACTCCAAATAGCTACTAATTTTTCTTCCATATCGTTTCTTGGCGCTTCATATACTGAACTTGTTAGAATATCATCTTCTGGATTTGGTAATGCCTTCCTATCTATCTTTCCATTTGTATTTAAAGGCATACTTTCTAATTTTATGAAATATGATGGAATCATATACTCTGGAAGACTATTATTTAGAATACTTCTAAACTCACTTACTGTATATCTTCTTTCTCCTACATAATATGCACAAAGAAACTTATTCTCATCATTATCATTAGCTAAAACCGTTACTTCTTTTATACCTTCTATTTCTAATAACCTAGTCTCTATTTCCCCAAGTTCTATTCTAAATCCACGTATTTTAACTTGATGATCTATTCTTCCTAAAAATTCCACATTTCCATCTGGTAGCCATCTTGCTAAATCTCCAGTTTTATATATTCGCTCTCCAATTTTATATGGATTTTCTATAAACTTTTCGCTTGTTAACTCTGGCCTATTTAAATATCCTCTAGCTAATCCATCTCCTGATATACATAACTCACCTGGTACCCCTATAGGTTGCAAATTATTGTTTTTATCCATAATATATACTCTAATATTATTTATTGGTTTTCCTATTGGCACAGTATCATTTAAATTTTTCTCATATCTCCATATAGTTGTACAAATAGTACTTTCTGTAGGACCATAAGCATTTATATATTTTACTTTTTTACATAGTTTATTAACCAATACTTTTTTAACTTCACTTCCAGCAGTTATAACCAATTGAATTTTAGAATCATTTATATCAATTTTATCAGCTATAAATGGGGGCAACGTTAATATATTTAATTCGTTGCGTTTTATATAATTGTTTAAAAGCAACATATTCATTGATACTTCTTTAGGTATAATATGAAGCTCTGCCCCACATAGAATAGCCATGTATAATTCCCATGAGAAAGCATCGAATGCTATACTTGCAAATTGTAATATCTTTTTATCTGAACTTATTTTTAAATCATTTGTGAAAAAATTACTTAAATTTACTATTCCCTCATGTTCAATAATAACACCTTTTGGCTTTCCAGTGGTTCCTGACGTATATACTATATACGCCATGTCATTACTATGATTCAATATCTTAAGATTATTATTATTATTTGAATTAAATAATTTATCATTATTCAAATTCAATACTTCACATTTTAAACCAGTGATATCAATTGAGCTGTTCTGCTCTAATAATATTTTAACATTACTATCCTTAAGCATATATATTATTCTATCCTTTGGATATTGAATATCTATAGGTAAATATGCTCCTCCCGCCTTTAGTATAGCCATTATTCCTACAACCATTTCAATAGATCGTTCTGGCATTATTCCTACTATAACATCTTGCTCTACACCTTTTTCCCGTAATATTCTTGCTAAAGAATTTGCTTTTTGGTTAAGTTCATTATAAGTTAACTTCTTATCTCCAAATATTACCACTATATTATTTGGAGTTTTTAATACTTGCTCTTCGAATAGTTCCTGTATTGTTTTATTACGCTTGTAATTTACTTTTGTATTATTAAAATTCAATAGAATCTTTTCTGTTTCTTTTTCGCTTATAATTTTTATATCTTTTATTTTTAATCTTCTGTTTATAATTATTTGTGCTACTATAGCTAGATAGCTTTCTTTAAACCTCTCTATCGTCTCTTTTCTATATAATTTAGTTGCATAACATAAATTTAAATATATACAATCATTTATTTCCACAGCTGTCATTGTTATATCAAACTTAGCCGTATTATCCCCTAAATTATATTTCCTAAATTTGAGTTCATCTATTTTTATTAGTCCACTATCCATGTTTTGCATTGTAAATGCAATATCAAACAATGGATTTCTATTTGATTCTCTTTTTACATTCACTTTTTCTACAATATTTTCAAGTTGATAATCCTGATTTTCATATGCACTAAACAATTTATCTTTTATTTTATATAAATAATCTTCATAGGTATCTTCCTCATTAATTGTACTTCTTATTGCTAATGTATTTACAAACATACCTATTATATTTTCGAGATCAGAATGATATCTTCCTGCTATTGGTGTTCCTACAATTATCTCTTCTTGTCCACTATATTTTGATAGAAGTACTTTAAATGCAGAGAGTAAAACCATATACATTGTACTTCCGGATTCTCTTGCTATTTCTCTTAATATTTTAGTCTCTTCTTTTCCTATAGTAAAATCTATACTATCTCCTTTAAAACTTTGAACTAATGGTCTATTATAATCAGTAGGCATATTTAATATTGGTATCTCTCCTTCAAATTCCTTTAACCAATAACTTTCTTGTTTTTTAAATTCCTCCTTTTGTTGAATCTTATTTTGCCATTCACTATAATCTTTATACTGTAATTTTAAACCTTCTAGTTCTTTTCCCCCATATATTTCTCCAAATTCCTTTGTTAATATTCCCATAGAAATTCCATCAGATATTATATGATGCATATCAAATATAAGGATATATCTGTCTTCCTTTAACTCAATTAACCCTACTCTTATTAATGGTGCTTTACTTAAATCAAAGCATTTTATAAAGTCACTTACCTTTTCTCTTATTTCAGATTCATCTTTTACTTCTATTTCCTCAATTTTAAATTTTATAGATTCTATTTTGTGTATTTTTTGTATTATGTCATCATTAATAGTTTTAAAACTTGTTCTTAAAGTTTCATGTCTTTCTATTAATTTTGAGAAAGTTTTGTTTAATTTCTCTATATCAAGCCTTCCTTTTATTTCTATAGCACCTGGAATATTATATGCTGTACTTTCTTTATCAAATTGCTGTAGTACATATATTCTTTTTTGTGCTGAAGATGCTTCATAATATTCTTTTTCCTCTGCTTTTGGTATTTTCTCATAATTTTCTTTATTAGCTAACAAAATATATTTACTTAAACTTTTTATTGTTCCTAGAATAAATATTTCCCTTAACGGAACTTCTACATTTAATTGCTTACTAATTCTACTAACTACTATTGTTGCATTTAAGGAATGTCCTCCAAGATCAAAAAAGTTATCATTTATTCCTATCTTACTTACTCCTAATACATCTTGCCATATTTTTACCAACTTTTCTTCTATCTCATTTTTTGGTTTCTCATATTTTACTTCAATATTAATTTCATCCTTTGGATTTGGCAAAGAGTTTTTATCAACTTTTCCATTTTTAGTTAAAGGAATATTTTCTAAGCTTATAAAATATGATGGTATCATATAATCTGGTAATAGATTTTTTAATTTTTCTCTTAATTTTTCTGCACTATATTCTTTTTCTGCCACATAATATGCACATAAATAATTACTTCCATCCTTATCATTATCTAGTACCACTGCTTCGTTTATTCCATCTATATTTAATAAAGTGCTTTCTATTTCTCCAAGTTCTATTCTAAATCCACGTATTTTAACTTGATTATCCATTCTTCCTAGATATTCTATATTACCATCTGGTAGCCATCTTGCTAAGTCTCCTGTTTTATACATTCGTTGTCCTATTTCATATGGATTCTCTATAAATTTTTCTTCTGTTAGCTTTTTATTCTTTAAATATCCTCTTGCAAGACCTGCTCCACTTATACAAATTTCTCCTATTATTCCTATAGGAACTATTTTGTTCTTCTTATCTACAATATAAATATGAAAATTATTTATTGGTTTACCTATAAATACTGTATTATCATATTCTTTTCTATAATTATATTTGTGCGCTATACATCCAACAGTAGCTTCTGTAGGGCCATATTCATTTATTATTTCTATCTGATTATGAAATATATCACTTATTTTTTTTGATAACTCTTCCTTTAGTTCTTCTCCTCCTACAATGATTTTCTTTATTTTCCTATTAATATTAGGGATTTCTTTTAATAAACTTAAATGCGCAGGTGTTGCTTTTATAACTGCCTCTTTATTGGATTGAAATACTTTTTTCATTAATACATTAATATCTTTTTCTTCATATATTACTATTTTATTTCCACTTATTAAAGGAGCGAAAATAGATGTTATAGTCAAATCAAATGCTATTGAAGTATATAGTGGCATATATACATCTTGTTCATTTAAATAATGTTCTTTTGCATATAAAGCATAATTTATTAATGCTTTATTTTCTATCATAACGCCTTTAGGTTTTCCAGTAGTTCCTGATGTATATATTAAATATGCCAAATTACTTCCATTAGCAGTTTTATTTAGATTAGTTCCATCTCCCTTATACAGTTTTTCATCGTCTAAATCATATATAAGAGCTTCACATTTTATTTTCTCTTTAAATTTATTTTGTATTAATATAATTTTTGCTTTACTATTATTTAATATATATTCTATCCTATTTTCTGGATAGTATGGATCTATAGGCAAATATGCTCCTCCAGCCTTTATTACTGCCATTATTCCTACTATCATGTTTAGAGAATGTTCTGATATTATTCCTACAATATCATCTGGACCAATACCTTTTTTTCTTAAAATTCTAGCTAATGAATTAGCTTTTTCGTTGAATTCTTTATAAGTTATTTCATTTTCTTCAAATACAGCCACAATATTATTTGGATTCTTATTTACTTCTTCTTCAAATAATTCATTTATTGTTTTATTTTCTGGATAATCTGATACTGTCTTATTGAATTCTATCAATAACTTATTCTTTTCATCTTGATCTAAAAGATTTATATCATCAATTTTAACTTCTATATTTCTCAATATTTCTTTTATTACATTTATGAAATGTTTTGCCATTCTTTCCATAGTTTCATGTTTATATAAACTAGTTGCATAACTTAAAGTAAAGTAAATTTTACTCATTCCTTCAACTGCATTTATTGTTATATCAAACTTTTCCACATCATTTTTTTGTTCATATGGTCTAAATATTAAATTCTCTATCTCTACGTTAGATTCTTCCATATTCTGAAGTACAAACATAACGTCAAATAATGGATTTCTACTTAAATCTCTTACTACTTCTAACTTGTCAACCAGATCCTCAAACTGATAATCTTGATTTTCATAAGCCATCAGAGCTTTTTCTTTTATGACTTTTAAATAATCTTTAAAACTTAATTTAGCATTTATATTGTTTCTTATAACTAACGTATTTACAAACATACCTATTATATTTTCTAAGTCTCTATGCTTTCTTCCTGCTATTGGAGTACCAACTATTATCTCTTCTTGTCCACTATATTTTGATAGTAATATATTTACACTTGCTAATAAAACCATATACATAGTAGTTCCGGTTTCCTTAGCTAAATTTCTTAAACGTCTCGTCATTTCTTTATTTAAAGTAAATTTTATACTACTTCCTTTAAAATTCTTGATTTTAGGTCTTTTATAATCTGTTGGTAAATTTAATACTGGTATTGCTTCTCTAAATTCATTAAGCCAATATTCTTCCTGTCTTCTAAATTCTTCACTTCTTCTTTTCTTTAATTGCCATTCAGAATAGTCCTTATATTGTATCTTTAATTTTTCTAATTCCTTTCCTGAATATATAGCTCCAAATTCTTTTGTTAAAATCCTCATAGATATACCATCTGAGATTATATGATGCATATCAAATACAAGTATATGCCTATCTTTTTTTATCTTGATTAATCCTATTCTTAATAATGGTGCCTTATCTAATTTGAAAGGTTGTATAAATTTATTTATTTGATCTTTTATTTCAGCTTCATCTTCTGCTTTTATTTCTTCTATTTTAAATTCTATTGATTTCATTTTGTGTATTTTCTGTATTATATTGTCATCAATAGTTTCGAAACTTGTTCTTAAAGTCTCATGTCTTTCTATTAATTTCAAGAAGGTTTTATTTAGCCTTTCTAAATCAAGACTTCCTTGTATTTCTATAACTCCTGGAATATTATATGCTGTGCTTTCTTTATCAAGTTCTTGTAACATATAAACCCGTTTTTGTGCTGAAGATGCTTCATAATACTCTTTTTCTTCTACTTTACCTATTTTTTCATATTCTTTTCTGCTAGTAACTGATATATATTCACTAAGTCCTTTTATATTTTCACAATCAAAGATCACTTTTAATGGTACTTCTACTTCTAGTTCTTTATTGATTCTACCTACTAATATTGTTGCTTTTAATGAGTGTCCTCCAAGCTCAAAGAAATTATCATTTATTCCTATATTATTTACACCTAATACTTCTTCCCATATCTTTACCAAAGCTTCTTCTGTTTCATTTCTTGCTGCTTCATATACTGATCCTGTTACAATATCTATATCTGGACTTGGTAATACATTTCTATCTATCTTTCCATTTGTATTTAAAGGCATGTTTTCTAGTTTCATAAAATACGAAGGAATCATATACTCAGGAAGATTTTTTTAAAATTATCATTTATTCCTATATTATTTACCCCTAATACTTCTTCCCATATCTTTACCAAAGCTTCTTCTGTTTCATTTCTTGGCGCCTCGTATACTGCACCTGTTACAATATCTATATCTGGATTTGGCAATTCATTTCTAGATATCTTTCCATTTGTATTTAAAGGCATGTTTTCTAGTTTCATAAAATACGAAGGAATCATATACTCAGGAAGATTTTTTTCTAAAACGGTTCTCAGTTCATTTACTGTATAGTTTTTATCTCCTACATAATAAGCACAAAGATATTTATTATCATTCTTTTCTTTGTCTACAACTATTACTTCTTTTATTGCTTCTATTTCTAATAATTTACTTTCTATTTCCCCTAGTTCTATTCTAAAACCACGTATCTTAACTTGATGATCTATTCTCCCTAAAAACTCTATACTTCCATTTGATAACCATCTTGCTAAATCTCCAGTTTTATACATCCTTTCTCCAGGTTTATATGGATTTTCTATAAACTTTTCTGCTGTCAATTTTTCATTATTTAAATATCCTCTAACTACTCCATCTCCAGATATACATAATTCTCCTGCTACACCTATAGGTTGTACATTATTATTTTTATCTACTATATATATCTTAGTGTTTGCTATAGGTTTTCCTATAGTTATTTGCTTATCTTCACTTATCTCTTTTACTGCTGACCAAATTGTAGTTTCTGTTGGCCCATACATATTAAATATTTTTAGATTTGAATATTTTTGCAATTCTTTTAGTAGAGATAATGGTACTGCTTCTCCTCCTACTAATACACTATTTATAACTTTAGAAGATTCTTTAAAACTATTTTCTTCAATTAGTAGTTGCATTCTTGATGGTGTTGCTTGTAATATATCAATATTATTTTTAATTATTATTTGATTTAACAAGATAGCATCTACTTGCTCATTTTCTTTTGCAATCGTAATTGTTAATCCATACGATAGTGGTACTATACTTTCAAGCACAAATATATCAAAGGATACTGTAGTAACACATAACATATTCTTATATGACTTAATATTTATTTCTTTTTCTATTCCATGAATAAAATTATTAACTTGCTTATGCTCTACCATAACTCCCTTAGGCTTTCCTGTTGAACCAGATGTATATATCACATAGGCTAAATCTGAAGATTCATTGACATTTTTTAAATTTCTTAAGTCATTTGAATACGATTCTTTATTATCTAAATATACTTCTTCTCCATTAAACTTAATTTTTTCACTAAACTTACCTTCTGTTAAAAGTACATTAGTTTTACTATCTTCTATCATATATTTTATTCTATCTTCTGGATGGCTTGGATCTATTGGTAAATACGATGCTCCCGATTTTAATATTGCAAATAAACCTACCATCATATCTATTGAACGTTCTAACATTATAGCTACTATACTATTTGGTATGACACCCTTTTTCCTTAATGTTCTTGCTATGCTATTAGCTCTTTCATTTAACTCCCTATAAGTTACTTTTTTATCTCCACATACTATAGCTATATTATCAGGTGTCTTTTTCACTTGCTTTTCAAATAGCTGTTGAATAGTTTTATCACTTTGATAATTAACTGTAGTATTATTAAACTTATTTAGAATTAGCTCTTTTTCTTCTTCATTACTTATCTCTATATTTTTAATTTTAATATTCTTATTAATGATTATTTTGTTAACTAAATTTAAAAAATGATTCTTCATTCTTTCTATAGTTTCTTCTCTATATAGCTTCTTAGAATATCCTAAATTTAAATATATATCATCTTTTCCCTCTATTGCCGTCATTGTTATATCAAATTTAGCTATATTATTTTTAAAATTATAGTTTTTAATTCTTAATCCTTCTAATTCTAATGAGTTCATCTCCATATTCTGCATTATAAACATAACATCAAATAATGGATTTCTACTTGCATCTCTTCTCACGTTTACTTTTT
>NZ_FQZB01000012.1:217476-255088 GCF_900141845.1 Clostridium cavendishii DSM 21758
TCTATCATGTATTTTATTCTATCTTCTGGATGACTTGGATCTATTGGTAAATATGCCGCTCCCGATTTTAATATTGCAAATAAACCTACCATCATATCTATTGAACGTTCTAACATTATAGCTACTATACTATTTGGTATGACACCCTTTTTCCTTAATGTTCTTGCTATGCTATTAGCTCTTTCATTTAACTCCCTATAAGTTACTTTTTTATCTCCACATACTATAGCTATATTATCAGGTGTCTTTTTTACTTGCTTTTCAAATAGCTGTTGAATAGTTTTATTACTTTGATAATTCATTGTAGTATCATTAAATTTATTTAGAATTAGCTCTTTTTCTTCTTGTCCTATAATTTCTATATCATCTATTAAAATATTTTCATTCATAACAACTTGATTAACTATATTATTTAAATGTTCACTTACTGTATTTATGTCTTTTTCATCATATATAATTTCATTAAAATTAAACCTTATATTAATCTCATCATTTTCTGACATTACAATATTAAAATCATAATTTGTATGTTCATATGATTTTATATTTGTTACCTTAAAGTTATTTTCATCTATCAATTCACTATCTAAAGGATAATTCTCAAACACCATTATATGATTAATCAAATTATTTTTAGCTTCACTTAATGCTTGTACCGCTGATAAAGGATAATAATCATATTTTGAACTTTCTAGAAATCTAGTGTTTATCTCATCTAATATTTCTTTGAATGTCATTTTTTCTTTTATCTTTATTCTTAATGGTATAGTATTTATAAATATTCCTACCATGTTTTCTATTCCTTTTATTTCAGGATTTCTTCCTGAAACAACATATCCAAACACTACATCATTAACATTATTATATTTTTTTAACTGTATTGCCCATATACTTTGCATTACAGAATTTACAGTAACCATATTCTTTTGTGCTATTTTTTTTATTTTTTCAGTTTTATCCCTATCAATTATTAAGTTTACTTCTTTTTCTTTATATATATTTTTCTTATTAAATTCCTTTGAAAAAGGTATTAACAATTTTCCATTATATCCTTTCAGATAATTTTCCCAATATCCTATAGACTCATCTATATCTTTTTTACTAATCCAATTAATATAATTATCATATTGATTTACTTTACCCAAATCATCATCAATTCCATATACTATCCTATTATATATTTTAAATAAATCTTTTAATATAATAATTAAGCTCCAACCGTCTAGAATAATATGATGATTACTCAAAATTAATGTATATTTCGCTTCTTCTAATTTAATAACTGCTAATCTTATTAATATATCTTTTGTTATGTTAAATCCTTTTGCCTTATCACATTGTACAACTTCTTCAATATACTCCTCTTTATTTATTATATTTTTTCCACTTATATCAATGTAGTCGATTGTTGTCTCCCTATTATTAATTACAACTTGCATTGCCTTTTTAAAATCTTCATAACTAAAAATAGTTCTTAAAATATCGTATCTTTCTATTAACTCATTAAAACTTTTTTCTAAAGCTGAAACATCTAATGTCCCTTCTATATTAAACCTAATAATTTCATGATATGCTTTAGAATCCTTATCTGCTATTGAGTGAAATAGCATGCCTTCCTGCATCGGCGCTAAAGCATATATTTTCTTTATTTTTTGCAAACTGCTCATAAAATCACCTAATCCCATCTACAAATTTAAAGTTAGCAAGTCTTTATCAGAAATCATAACATTAATTTATTCATATAATCATCCAATTCATCTTTACTAATATCCTCACTTGTAATATCTGATATTGTAACTTCATCTTTCTTTACATTATTACAGTGTTCAATAATCTTTAAAATATTATCTTTATACCCCATTATCAACGACCTAATTTTTTCTTCGTTATACTCTTTAATGCTATATGATATTGATATTCTTAATGATTTCTTTATTACAATAGCTAATATATCTAATGAATATAAACTAATATTCTCCAAACTAATATTATTTCCATTATCTACAACAGAAAGTTCAAAAAAACTTGAATTTATATCCTCATCAAACTGTCCTAAATAGTTAAAACATATTTCTGGTTGTAATTTAAAATCTACTTTCTCGTTCTGCTTAGTTGATGATAAATATTTAAGTATACCGTATCCTATTCCTTTATTAGGTATCCTTCTTAGACATTCCTTTACATTTTTTATTGATACAGAAATTTCATTATATTTATCTACCTCAAGAATTACTGGATATTGCGCAGTAAACCAACCTATAGTCCTTGATATATCTACCTTATCAATTATATCCTCTCTACCATGAGATTCTAAATTTATTAATACTTTATTTTCTCCAGTCCATCTGTATATCGCTAATGTTAATGCTGTCAATAATATATCATTTATTTCTGTATTATAAGCCCTATTAACTTTTTTTAACAAAGTTTCCGTATCATTTTCACTTAAACTCACAGTAATTGTCTTTATATCTTTTCTATATCTTTCCTCCACTTCTTTATCTTTTGGAAGTTTCTTTATCTGTTGACCTTCCAACGTATTCCAGAAATTAATTTCAGTTCTAAATTTATTATTGATTCTATATTGGTTTAATTTTTCAGCCCATTCCTTAAATGATGTTGTTTTCCTTGGTAAAACTATTTTCTTACCCCTCTTAGCCATTTCATAACCTTTTTCAAAATCCTCAAAAATAATCCTCCATGATACTCCATCTATAACTAAATGATGTATTACTATTTGCAAATAATCTCCACTATCAGTTTTAACTAATGCCAATTTTACAAGTGGTCCATCATTTAAATCTATACTCTCCTGAATCTTATTGCACAAATTAGTAATCTTACTTTCATCAACTATTTCGTCTCCTCTAAAATCATACACTTTTACATCGTTTACATCGCTATATATTCCTCTATTTATTTGATGTACTTTTCCTGAATTTTCTTTATAAACCATTCTTAAAGAATCATGATGCCTAATTATTTTATCAAAGATTTTATTAATTAACTCCTCTTCAAATCCCTGTTTACTATATAACATTACTGATTGATTCCAATGGTTCCTATTCTTAAGATTCATTTCAAAAAATTGTTTTTGTATAGGTGTTAATAAAACCTCTCCCTCTATAAATCCCTGATTAATACTCGTAGCTTCTTTTGTTACATATTTACTCAAATCTTTTATATTAGGATTTCTAAATAAATCTTTTACCTCAAAGGAATATCCTTCAGATTTTATTCTAGATATTGTCTGTATTGCTTTTATTGAATCGCCACCCAAATAAAAAAAGTTGTCATTGATTCCTATGTTTTTAACACCTAATACTTCTTGCCATATTTCCACCAACTTTTTTTCTACTTTAGTTAATGGTGCCTCATATACTGAATCTATTATAATATTCTCTTCAGTGTTAGGTAATAATTTTCTGGCTATCTTTCCATTTGTATTTAAAGGCATACTCTCTAACTTAATAAAATATGACGGAATCATATAATCAGGAAGCCTTTTTCCTAAAATATCTCTAAATTCATTCACTGTATATCTTTTTTCTCCCACATAATATGCACAAAGATATTTATTATCATCTTTTTCCTTATCCAATACTATTACTTCTTTTATTCCTTGTATTTCTAATAACCTAGTTTCTATCTCCCCAAGTTCTATTCTAAATCCTCGTATCTTAACTTGATTATCTATTCTTCCTAAAAACTCTATATTTCCATCTGGTAACCATCTTCCTACATCTCCAGTCCTATAAATTCTTTCCCCAGGTACATATGGATTTTCTAAAAATTTTTCATTAGTTAATTTTTCATTATTTAAATATCCTCTTGCTAATCCTTCTCCACTTATGAATATTTCTCCAACTATACCTATTGGCAATAACTTCATTGATTTATCCAAAATATATACTTTACTATTGGTTATTGGACATCCTATAGTAATGTCATCCATTTTATTAATCTTACTTCCTTCAATTAATAAAGATGTAGTATCTACACAACACTCAGTTGGGCCGTATACATTTGTTATACACTTTTTTTCTCCATTAACATTAAAGAATTCTTTTACAGTTTTCTTTTTTAGTTGATCTCCTCCTATAATAAAATGTTTAACTGGAATATTCTTAATTTTTTCATCATTTACCATAACATTTAACATTGCTAAATGAATAGGAGTACCATCTGAAACATATATAGATTTATCAATGTAATATTTTCTAAGTTTATATAAATCCCTTTTTGAATCATCAGGTACTATAATTAAATTTTTTCCTAACAACAATGATGCAAATATCTGTTGTACGGATGCATCAAAAACAAATGCTGCTACTAATGCTACATTAATGTATTTAGGATATCTCTTATATACCATTTTATTTAATGAATATACTAAATTAACAACACTTTTATGCTCTACCATAACACCTTTTGCATTCCCAGTAGTCCCTGATGTATATATTACATATGCTAAATTCTCAGGTCTACTTGTCTCACTTAAATTATTTGAGTTATTAATAAATATCTCTTCATCATCAATATTTATTAATTCTCCGTTATAATTTACCAAACTCATTAATTTACCATTTGTTATTAGCACTTCTATCTTACTATCATCTATGATATAATCTATTTTGGATTGTGGATACTTCATATCTATTGGTAAATAGGCCCCTCCAGCTTTCAGTATACCCATTATCCCTATTATCATTTCTATAGAACGGTCTAACATTATTCCTACTATACTATCCGCCTTCACACCTTTTTCTATTAAAGTTCTTGCCAAACTATTTGCTCTTTTATTTAATTCTTCATAAGTTATTTCATCATCTTCATATACTACCGCTATATTATTTGGTATCCTTTTTACTTGTTCTTCAAATAGCTGCTGTATTGTACTATTAATTTGATATTCACTTGTAGTATCATTAAAATCTAACAATAATTTTGTCTTTTCTTTATTATCAATTATCTCTATATCTTTAACTTTTATATTACTATTAATAGTTATAGTTTTTACTAAATTTAAAAAGTGTTCCTTTATTCTTTCAATAGTTTCTTTTTTGTATAATTTTATTGAATACTCTAAAATTAAACATATCTCATCTTCATCTTCTACTGCAGTCATTGACATATCGAACTTGGATATGTTGCTTTCAAGAGTATAAGGTTTAACTTTTAATTCTTTTATTTCTAGAAAACTACTCTCCATATTTTGCATTGCGAACATAATATCAAATAATGGATTTCTACTTATATCTCTTTTCACATTTAATTTTTCTACAATATCTTCAAATTGATAATCCTGGTTTTCATACGCATTAAGTAATTTCTCTCTTAATTTTCTTAAATAATCTTCATAAGTATTCTCTACATTAATATTACTTCTTATTGCTAAGGTATTTACAAACATACCTATTATCCCTTCAAGGTCTGCATGTGGTCTTCCTGCTATTGGTGTTCCTACAATTATATCTTCCTGCCCGCTATATTTTGATAAAAGTATCTTAAATAAAGAAAATAAAACCATATACATTGTACTTCCTGTTTCTCTTGCTATTTCCCTTAATCTTTTGGTTTCTTCTTTTCCTATAATAAAATTAATACTATCCCCTACAAAGCTTTGAACTAGTGGTCTATTATAATCAGTAGGTATATTTAATACTGGTATCTCTCCATCAAATTCTCTTAGCCAATAATGTTCTTGCTTTTTAAGTATCTCTCTTTGTCGCATCTTACTTTGCCATTCACTATAATCCTTATACTGAATTTTTAAATTTTCTAATTCTTTTCCTCCATATATTTCTCCAAATTCTTTTTTTAATATTTCCATAGAAATTCCATCTGAAATTATATGATGTATATCAAACATCAGTATATATCTTTCTTTTTCTAGCTCAATTAATCCTACCCTTAATAAAGGCGCTCTACTTAAATCGAAACATTTTATAAAATTACTTATTTTTTCTTTTACCTCAGCTTTATCTTTCACTTTTATTTCTTTTATTCTAAAATCAATTTCTTCTATTTTTTTTATTTTTTGTATTATTATACCATTGATTGTTTCAAATTTAGTTCTTAAAGATTCATGTCTTTCTATTAATTTTAAGAAAGTATTTGTTAATTTCTCTGTATTAAGCTTTCCTTCTATTTCTATAGCACCTGAAATATTATATGCTGTACTTTCTTTATCAAATTCTTGTAATATATATATTCTTTTTTGTGCAGCAGAGGCTACGTAATATTCTTTTTCTTTTGTCTTTTCTATTTGTTCATAAACCCTACTTTCTTTTGACTTAATATACTCACCTATTCCTTTTACAGTTCCTAATGTCAACAATTCTCTAAGTGGTACTTCTACATTAAGTTCTTTATGAATTCTCCCCATTAACAAGGTTCCTTTTAATGAGTGTCCTCCAAGTTCAAAGAAGTTATCATTTATTCCTATATTATCTACGCCTAATACTTCTTCCCATATTTTTACCAAAACTTTCTCTACTTCATTTCTCGGTGCTTCATATACTGAATCTTTTATAATATCTCCTTCTGGAGTTGGCAATGATTTTCTATCTAGCTTTCCATTAATATTTAAAGGCATATTTTCTAACTTCATAAAATACGAAGGAATCATATATTCAGGAAGACTTTTTCCTAAAATAGTTCTTAGTTCACTTACTGTATAATTTTTATCTCCCACATAATATGCACAAATATACTTATCACCATTTTTTTCCTTATCTACAACTACTACCTCTTTTATTTCTTCTACTTCTAATAACCTAGTCTCTATTTCTCCAAGTTCTATTCTAAATCCACGTATCTTTACTTGATGATCTATTCTTCCAAAAAACTCTATATTCCCATCTGGTAACCATCTTGCTAAATCTCCTGTTTTATACATTTTTTCTCCAGGTGCATATGGATTTTCTAAAAATTTTTCCTTGGTTAATTTTCCATTATTTAAATATCCCCTTGCTAATCCTTCTCCACTTATAAATATTTCTCCAACTATACCTATTGGCAATAATTTCATTGTTTGATCCAAAATATATACTTTACTATTGTTTATCGGCCTTCCTATTGTAATATTATTAATCTCTTTAACCTTAGATTCCTCAATAAGTAAAGATGTAGTATCTACACAACACTCAGTTGGTCCATACACATTCGTTATGAAACATTTTTCTCCATTAGCATAAAAAAACTCTTTTACAAGTCTACTTGATAAACAGTCTCCCCCTATAATGAAGTGTTTAACTGGAATATTATTACTCTCTTCTTTATTAACTACCACATTTAACATTTTTAAATGAATTGGTGTTCCATCTGAAATATATATTGATTTATCAATATAATATTTTCTAAGTTTATAAGCATCACTTTTTATATAATTGGGTACTATAACTAAATTCTTTCCCAATAGTAATGATGCAAATATTTGTTTCACAGATGCATCAAAGACAAATGGAGCTAACAATGCAACATTAACATATTTAGGATATCTTTTATATATTATTTCATCCAATGCATATACTAGATTAATAACACTTTTATGCTCTATCATAACTCCTTTTGAGTCTCCAGTAGTCCCTGAAGTATATATTACATATGCTAAATTTTGAGAATTACTTGTTTCTTCTAAATTATTAGACTTATTTTTGTATATTTTTTCATCATTAATATCTATTATTTCTCCCTTGTAATCCAATAACTCTATTAATTCATAATTTGTTATTAATAATCTTATATTACTATTCTCTAGCATATACTTTATTTTTAATTTGGGATACTCTATATCTATTGGTAAATATGCTCCTCCAGCTTTTAGTATTCCAAGTATCCCTATTATGCTGTCTATAGATCGTTCTAACATTATTCCTACTACATTGTCTGCTTCTATACCTTTTTCTATTAAAGCTTTTGCTAAACTGTTTGCTTTTTCATTTAATTCCCTGTACGTTATTTTTTTATCTTCGTATGTTACCGCCAATTTATTTGGTATCTTTTTCACTTGCTCCTCAAATAACTGTTGTATTGTTTTATTTCTAGGATAATCTGTACTTGTGTTATTAAATTCGTATAAAATTTTTTCCTTTTCTTCTTTAGATATTATTTCTAAATCTGATAAAATTATTTTATCATTACATATAATCTCATTTAAAATACTAATTAAACTTTTTACCATGTTTTTTATATAATACTCTTGGTAAACCTTATCATTATATGCAACCTTTATCTCAAAACAATCAAACGTATTTAACTCAATCACTAAGTTGAATTCGCAATTTTCTGATATTTTATATCCTTTTATTTGAGCTATATCATCATCATACAATATCTTGTCCAACGGATAATTTTCAATTACCACAATCTCTTCAAATATATTGTAATTACCATTAACCTCACTGTATTCCTTTATATTCTTTAAAGAGGTGGTTTCATACATTCTACGTTCATTTAAGTTCTCATTAATTTGTTGTATCAAATAAAATATACTATTATTATTATGGATTTTAATCCTAAAAGGTATAGTATTAATAAATAACCCAACCATGTCATTTATTCCTATAACTCCACAATCTCTTCCAGATACTGGAGTTCCAAAAACTATATCATTAGTGTTTTTATATTTACTTTGTAATATTATCCAAGCACAATAAAAAATACTTGCTTGTGATACTTTTTTATTTTTAGCGTATGAACGTATATTATTTTCCATTTCCTCCGATATCTTACAATCGAAATTAGAGATTGATTTTGAATCTTTTTCAAAATCAACTTTTTTTATATATTCTATTTTCTCTAAATATCTTTTCCAATAAAGCTCATCTTTCTCTTTATTTTTATCTTTTAACCATTTAATATAATTCTTAAATTTATTTTTATTTTGTTCTTCTATTTTCTCACCTTTTAAAATAGCATTATACATTTTTATAAACTCTTTTAAAATAATACCATTACTCCATCCATCATATGTTATGTGATGATTTTTAATTATTATTTTTGCTAAATTATCATCAAATTTACATATATAAAACTTCACAGTTTCATTTTCAATATCTATTAATTCTTTTCTTTTCTTTTCATAAATTTCACTAAATGTTTCTTCCTTTTTATCTTCAATGATATTTGATAAATCTATAATTTCAACTGGTGTACTATACGTCTTTAATACTATTTGAACAGGTTTTTTTATCTTTTTCCATTTTACAATAGTTCTGAGTGCTTCATTATATTTTACAACTTGCTCCCATGCATTTTTCATTAATTCTGTGTCTATTACTCCTGATATTTCTATACTTAATTGTTCCTGATATAACAAACTATCTTTATCCATAATATAATGATATAATATTCCTTCTTGTGTACCTGTTAATTCTAATATATCTTCAATATCTTCTTTTTTCATAATTCACCTCATCAGCTAACAAAATTTCTTTACTCATTTACATTTTTATAATTTTACCTATTATTAAAAAATAATAATATTATTCTTTCATTTCCTTAAATCTGAATTAACTTTAACTTCTATTTGGGGCCTGAATATATAAGAAATAATAAAATAAATATATATTATACATATATCTATACCAACTAAATATACTGAAATTTCAAAACCACTTGGCAACCATATATACATGCAACTCCATGATACCCCATTCCATATATATTGAGGTAATTTATATATACAATAACTTATTATTCCTGTTAAAATTAATGATATTGCTAAAATTAACAACGATTTCTTATTTAATTTTCTCTTTTTTCTTGCACCTATTTTTATCCTTTTGATTACTCTTATTACTAAAATTGGAATTAGTATCATTATTATAATAAAGATAAATGTTATAATAAAACAAACATTTCCTATAGTTATATTCAAATCAGATTTTTCCTCTATAAATTGATTTCCAAGTAGTATATCTTTAACCCCTATAGCAATATTTTCAGTATAAGCTGTATTTGTATTGCTTAAAGCTACTACACCTAGTTTTTCTTTTGGTTCTAAAATTATAAATGAAGAATAATTAGGATTATTCCCTCCATGAAAAAATCTTCCTTCTTCTCCTGTTGATAAAAACCATCCATTTGCATAACCTATATAATTGTTCACAAAAGCCATTTTATTATTTATCTTATGTTGATTTTCTATAATATTTTTATTAAAATCAACTTCTTTTTGTGTACCTAAATTAATTTTAGCCCAAGTTGCCATATCTTCTATATTCATTATAAAATAACCTGCTGGTTTATTTCCTCTATACATTGGTGCATCGTATATTTTTTGTTTTAAATAATTTAATTTATATCCTTTAGCTATTTTAGATTCTTCAAGATCTTCTTTAAATAAAAAAGTATTTTTTAAACCTAATGGTTGTAGTATATTTTTACTAATATACCTTTCATATGGTTCTCCTGTTGTTTTCTCTATAATCAATCCTAAAATATCATAATTTATTGTTGCATATTCAAATCTCTCCCCAGGTTTAGTCACTAAATTTTTATTTAATATTTTTATTGTTTGCTCTAAAGAATTTTCATCATTAGAAATTGGAATATCACTTATACTTTTAAATGGAATCCCTGTTGTATGATTTAATAATTGCTGTATGGTAACCTGAACCTGTTTTCCGTTATAATTAAAATTCAACCATGGAATATATTTATTTACTGATTCATTAACATCAATTACTCCTTCTTCCTTAAGTTTTAATATTGCTAGTGCAGTAAAAGCTTTACTATTAGATCCTATTTCAAAAAATGTTTTTTCATCTATTTCTTCTTTCTTTTCTATATCCTTAAAACCAAAACCTTTTTGATAAATAATTTTTTCATCTTTTACAACAGCTACAGCTATTCCTGGAATATTACCTTTTTCCATTTTTTCTTTAATAAATTTTTCTATTTTTTCTGATTGATTTTCACTTATTTCTCTATTATCTGTAATAGCTACAGCTCTAATAGGAATTATAGTTATAAAAAAAATAATACACATTATACTAAATATTTTTTTAAACTTATTCATAAAAACTACCTCTATCCTTTGAATTTAATATCATAACATAGAACTATTTGTATGTTTCAAAATCTATTATTTATATTAAATAAACTGTTTAATAATCTCAAGATTAATACAAAGCTTATTAAAATTTTATGATTAAACTCTGTATTTTTTATTTGGATAGTTTATATTCTTTCTAATTTACTGAAATAATTTTATATGTTTCCCATTTAAAATATTTAAAATTACAAATTATTATTTAAATTTATATTGTTTTCTGAATAATTAATAATATTATACTTTAAAAAATTAATCCTTTATATATTTATTACTATCCGTACGATGTTATAAATACACCTCCTTTTTTAAAATGTTTCTTACACTTAGAAAAATTTTAAATTATATAAATTTAAATAATATAGTTGTAAAAAAGTCTTTATTGTAACATTATGTATTTTTTAAATATAAATGTATTTTATTATATTTTATTCCAAGAGGTATTTTATGTCAAATATTAAATAATATCAAAAATCGCCCTTAGTAAAACTTATTTAGTCATCTATTAAAAGCAAAGTCAAAGATCCTAATAAAATAACCAAAATATTTTTCAATTATTTTCATTAATTTTATTTTGTTTCGATTTATATATAAAGAAAAATAAAAAGAATATAAATTTTATATTCTTCAATAAACAAAAATTTATATTCTCTCTTTTAAAATAAATTTTAAAACTAAATTATTATTATCCTAAAGCCCTATATCATTTCTAAAATATTTTCCTTCAAAGTTCACATTAGAAATATTGTTGTAGGCAACTCTTCTTGCTTCTTCCAACGTTTTTCCTAACCCTATTACAGATAAAACTCTTCCTCCCGATGTTACTAAGATACCATTCTCTAATACTCCTCCAGCTATTAAAACATTAGACTTAGCCTCTTCTTTAATATCAATCTCTAAGCCCTTCTTAAAGCTACCTGGATATCCACTTGATGCTAAAACTACATTACAACTATACATATTTCTCCATTTAACTTCTGTTTTATTAAGTTTTTCATCAAGAGAAGCTTCTATTAACTCCAGAAAATCACTTTCCATAAGACTTAAAACTGATTGAGTTTCTGGATCACCCATTCTTACATTATACTCTAGAAGATAACAACCTTTTGCAGTTATCATAACTCCAAAGAATATTATTCCCTTATACTCAAAGTTTTCTTCTTTAATACCTTCTAATGTTTTACCCATTATATTTTTACAGAAGTCATTAAAAACTTCTTGCGTAACATAAGGATTAGGTGATACAACGCCCATTCCACCAGTATTAGGGCCTTTGCCTCCATCAAATATTTGCTTATGATCTTTTGCAGATACAAAAGGTATTATTGTTTTTCCATCTGTTATTGAAAGAATAGATGCTTCAACACCTTGAAGAAATTCTTCTATAACAACCTTTTTGCCTGCACCCTTAAATACATCATTTACCATACATTCTTCTAATGCTATTTTAGCAGAATTAAAATCTTCACAAATATAAACCCCTTTGCCAGCTGCTAATCCATCTGCCTTTATAACTATAGGAAATTCACTTTTTTCTAAATAACTTAAAGCATCCGAATAATCAGTAAAGCTTTCATACTTAGCTGTTTTTACACCATATTTCTTCATAAATTCTTTAGAAAAAGTTTTACTACCTTCAAGCATTGCAGCATTTTTGGAAGGACCAAATGCTTTTATTCCTTTAGCATTACAAATATCAACTATTCCATTTATTAAAGGCTCTTCTGGTCCTACAACTACTAAGTCCACTAAATTCTGTTTGCAAAAATCAACTATCTTAGAGCTTTCATTTATTTTTATATCTATATTTTTACACTTAGGTTCAAAAGCTGTACCTCCATTACCAGGAACACAATAAATAGTTTCACACTTAGGACTTTCTGCTATTTTTCTAGCTATTGCATGTTCTCTTCCACCCGAACCAATTAATAGAATTTTCATTTTGAGTTCCTCCCTTTATAACTTAAGGGGCTATGATATGAGGCTTCATAGTCCCTTAAAGCAAATCCTTATATATCTACAAATTATTTAATAAATATTACTTAAAAATAATTATATATTTACAACAAATTAATGTTTAAAGTGTCTCATTCCTGTAAATACCATGCTTATTTCTTTATTATTACACTCATCTATTGATTCTTTATCCCTTATAGAGCCACCTGGTTGAATTATAGCCTTTATTCCATATTTACTAGCTTCAGCTACAACATCATTAAATGGGAAGTAAGCATCTGATGCTAAAACCACACCATCTTTAGCTCTTTCTAGCGCCTCACAAGCAGCCCAAATTCTATTTACTTGGCCCCCACCTATTCCAATAGCCTTAGAATCCTTAGCTACTACTATAGCATTTGATTTTACATATTTACAAACCTTCATAGCAAAGATTAAGTCTTTCATTTCCTCTTTTGTAGGTGCTTTTTCAGTAACTAATTTTATTTCATCTAAAAGAACCTTATCTTCATCCTGCACTAACATACCACCATCTACTGAGACTATATACTTTTTGCCAGTTGGTTTTTCATGACATTTAATTACTCTTAAATTTTTCTTACGTCTGAATACTTCTAAAGCATCTTCATCAAAATCTGGTGCAGCTACAATTTCTAAGAAAATTTTGCTCATTTCTTCTGCTGTTTTCTTATCTATCTTTCTATTAACAGCAACTATGCCACCATAAATTGATGTAGTATCACATTCATAAGCTTTATAATAAGCATCAAAAACATCTTCTCCAATAGCTACTCCACAAGGTGTATTATGCTTTAATGCACAACAAGCTATTTCTTCATCAAATTCACAAGCTACTTTCCAAGCAATATCTAAATCCTTTATATTGTTATAAGAAAGTTCTTTTCCATTTAATACTTCAAAACTATTCATAGCTCCACTAAACTCAGTAGCTCCATAATAAGCAGCACTTTGATGTGGATTTTCACCATATCTTAAGCTTTGTAGCTTTTTATAAGATATTGATAAATATTCTGGGTAATCTTCATCTCCTAATAAGAAGTTAGAGATTGCACCATCATATGCACTCATAAGATTAAATACTTTACCAGCAAGCTTTCTTCTAGTTTTAAATTCTAATTCACCTTTTTCATTAAACTCATCTATTACAACCTTATAATCATTAATGTCACTTAAGACAACTACATCTTTAAAGTTTTTAGCTGCAGCTCTAAGCATTGTAGGGCCACCTATATCTATAAATTCAACCTTTTCTTCAAATCTTAAATCTTCCTTTACTTTTTCAAAGAAAGGATATAGATTTACAACTACCATATCTATAGTTCCTATATTTCTTTCTCTTAAAGTTTCCATATGTTCTTCATTATCTCGTATTGCTAAAATTCCCCCATGAATTATAGGATGTAATGTTTTAACTCTACCATCTAACATTTCAGGTGAATTTGTAATTTCACTTATTTCAGTAACATTTATGCCATTCTCTTTTAAATACTTAAAGCTTCCTCCAGTAGAAATTATTTCTACATTCTTACTTATTAAAAAATTTGCTAGTTCTAAAATTCCTGTTTTATCATAAACGCTTATTAATGCTCTTTTTAACATAATTTTTCCCCCTTAAGATTTTATTTTAACTCTACCATTATCTATTAAAATCTTGTCTTCTATAATAAGTTTGATAGCCTTTTTAAGTAATTTGTGTTCTTCTTCAAGTACTCTTTTTTGAAGTGTTTTAGCATCATCTTCAAAATAAACATTAACTACTTGTTGAAGTATTATAGCTCCTCCATCTACAAGCTCATTTACATAATGAACAGTACAGCCTGAATAACGCACTCCCATATTAATAGCTGCTTCATGTACCTTTATACCATACATTTTGGGTCCACAAAAAGATGGAATAAGTGAAGGATGAATATTTATTATTTTATTATTAAATTCTTTTAAAATATCCCCATCTAATATGGATAAATATCCAGCCAATACTATTAAATCAACCTTTCCCTTTAAGACTTCTAAAATCTTATCTGAAGAATTTCTACCATATTCTTTTCTATCAAATACCAAAGTAGTTATATTTTTTTCTTCTGCTCTTTTAAGTGCATAAGCATCCTTTTTATCACTTATAACAAACTCTATAGATGCATTTAATTGCTCAAACTCTATTGCATCTATAATTGCTTGTAGATTACTTCCACCACCTGATACTAAAACTGCTATTTTAAACAAATACCGTCACCTCCAAGAGCTACGTGACCTATTTCATATGCAGTTTCTCCTAAATTATTTAAAAGTTCTATAATCTTTTTACTATCTTCTTTATTTACACAAAGTACAAAGCCTATTCCCATATTAAAAGTATTATACATATGGTTTCTGTCTACACCTTTTTTTATAATAGCTCTAAAAATCTTTGGAATCTCATAACTATTTGTATCAATTACTGCAGTTAATGGTCTGCCATTAAACATTCTTGGTACATTTTCAATAAACCCGCCTCCAGTAATATGTGACATTCCCTTAACTTTGAATTTCTTCAATACTTCATGTACAGGTTTCACATAAATTTTAGTTGGCGTAAGCAAAGCATCTGATACTGGCTTACCATCAAACTCTTCATTTAAATCAGAAAAAAGCTTTCTAACTAATGAATAACCATTTGAATGAATTCCTGAAGAGGCTATTCCAATTAGAGCATCTCCCTCCCCTATGTCTTTGCCGTTAATAATTTCATCCTTATCTACTATTCCAACAGCAAACCCTGCTATATCATATTCCCCTTGTTTATAAAACCCTGGCATTTCAGCAGTTTCTCCCCCTATAAGTGCACAATCTCCTAATATGCATCCATCAGAAACTCCTTTTACTAAGTCTGCTGCAACTTCTGCTTCAAGCTTTCCGCAAGCTATATAATCTAAGAAAAATAATGGTTTGGCTCCATGACATAAAATATCATTTACACACATTGCAACACAATCTATTCCAACAGTATCATATTTTTTAGTTTTAAACGCTATTTCAAGCTTAGTTCCAACACCATCTGTGCCTGATACAAGTATTGGTTTTTTATAGCCTTCTGGAAGCTCAACCATACCTGCAAAACTGCCTAACCCATTTAAAACATATTTACTCATAGTTTTTGCAGCATATTCTTTTATAAGCTTAACTGATTTGTAACCTTCTTCAATATTTACTCCAGCATCTTTATAAGTTATCATTTATTACTCCTACCTTTCAAGATGATCTTTTGATGTCTCAATTGGTGTTGCTACAGGATACACACCATTAAAACACCCTAAACAAAACCCCTTACCTTCACCAAATGTTTTTAAAAGATTATTTATTGTTAAATAATCTAAAGAATCTGCACCTATCATTTCTCTTATTTCTTCCAAAGAATTATTAGAACCTATAAGCTCACTTCTATAAGGTGTATCTATTCCAAAATAACATGGATACTTAACCATAGGTGAAGCTACTTTAAAATGCACTTCAATAGCACCAGCTTTTCTTAAAGATTCTACTAGATGTCTCGATGTAGTTCCTCTTACTATAGAATCATCTATAAGTACGACTCTCTTTCCTTCAACTATCTCTTTTAAAGGATTTAACTTTACCGAAACAGCTCTTTCTCTCATTTTTTGGTCTGGTGTTATAAAAGTTCTACCAACATACCTATTTTTAACAAACCCTGTATCAAAAGGTATTCCTGAAGCTTTTGAATACCCAATTGCAGATGCAAGCCCAGAATCCGGTACTCCAATTACTAAATCTGCTTCTACAGGACTTTGCTTAGCTAACATTTCCCCAGCTTTTACCCTAGATAAATGCACATTAATTCCATCTATGGTACTATCAGGTCTTGCGAAATATATATATTCAAAAGCACATGTTTCACAATTAGTCTTTTCTGAATAATTAATACTTTCTAAACCATCTTCTGAAATTATAACTATCTCACCTGGTCTTACATCTCTAATAAATTCAGCTCCTATTGTATCTAATGCACAGCTTTCTGAAGATAAAATATAACTGTCATCTATCTTTCCTATACAAAGTGGCCTTATTCCATAAGGATCTCTTACGCCAATTAACTTTCCCTCCGCAAGTATTACAAGTGCAAATGAACCCTTAATAGCTTGAACTGCATTAAATACAGCATTCTTTATACCTTTTTTTGCATTTCTTGCTATTAAACTTATAATAACTTCCGAATCTATAGTTGTATGAAAAACATGACCTGCATCTTCTAACAAATCTTTAATTACATCTGCATTAACTAAAGTACCATTATGCGCGGCAGCTATTTGTCCAAACTTAGTGGAGCTTACAAGAGGCTGAGAATTACTAACTAGGTTTGCTCCACAAGTTGAATATCTTACATGACCTATAGCTATATGACCATCTAAATTTTCTAAGTCTTCAGTTTTAAAGGCTTCAGTAACAAGTCCTAAATTCTTATGAAGTTTAATTTCTTCTCCATTAAAGCTTGCAATACCTGCACTTTCCTGTCCTCTATGCTGCAAAGCATAAAGTCCATAATAACTTAATCTCGCTACATCTAAATTATTTTTAGAAAAAACTCCAAACACACCACACTCTTCTTTGAACTTGTCATCTATAAGATCTATCATATTTCTAAACCCCTTGCCTTATATTAATTTTCGTGATTAATTCTGTTTAATATTTCAACATAAGCATCCTTAACATTTCCTAAATTTCTTCTAAATCTATCTTTATCAAGTTTCTCATTTGTAGTTGCATCCCAGAATCTACAAGTATCTGGTGATATTTCATCAGCTAAAAGTATTTCTCCATTATATCTTCCAAACTCCAACTTAAAATCTATAAGTTTTATATTTTGTTTTAAGAAAAATTCCTTCAAAACTTCATTAACTTTTCTAGTTATAGCATATATTTTCTCTAATTCTTCAAAAGTTGTAGCACCTATACCTACTGCATGATAATCATTTATTAATGGATCTCCTAGTGAATCATCCTTATAACAAATTTCCATAACTGTAGTCTTAAGCTCAAAACCTTCTTCAAGTCCCAATCTCTTGGCCATACTACCTGCTGCTACATTTCTAACTATAACTTCAAGTGGTACTATTTCAACTTTCTTACAAAGTTGTTCTCTATCATTTAACTTTTCTATAAAGTGTGATTCAACACCATTTTGTTTTAATAATGTAAATAAAGCAGTTGTAATAGAATTATTTAAAACACCCTTATCCTCTATTTGTCCCTTCTTTTCTCCATTGAAAGCTGTAGCATCATCCTTATAATAAACTATTACCTCATCACTTTTATCTGTAGCATAAATCTTCTTCGCTTTTCCTTCATATAACATTTCTCTTTTTTCCATTTTATAATTCCACTCCTTCTCCGTTTTCTTGTATGAATTTTTGTTTCATCTCTATCCTAAAATTAACAAGCTTTTCTTTAAGCTCAGGATATTTAATTGAAAGCATTTCTACTGCAAGCATTCCAGCATTATAGCTATTATTTATTCCTACTGTAGCAACTGGAATTGATTTTGGCATTTGAACTATTGAATATAATGCATCTAAACCATTAAGCGCTGCATTTACTGGAACTCCTATAACAGGTATAATCGTTTGAGATGCTATAACTCCTGGTAAATGTGCTGCAAGTCCTGCCCCTGCTATTATTACTTCATAATTTTCATTTTCAATAGTCTTTAAAGTTTCTTCAAGTTTTTCAGGCACTCTATGAGCTGAAAGTACAAAAGCTTTATAATCAACACCAAATTCTTTTAAAGCTTTTGCTGCTCCTTTCATAACATCAGTATCTGACTTACTACCAAAAAAAATGGCAACCTTCATTTTGTATCCTCCTTGTTTTTAATTGATTTTTATGTTTATCTAACTTAAAAATTATTTCAAGTGAATTTTAGTAAATAAATATTAATATAGTTGTCTAGTTATCTATGTTAATATTTATAAAGAGCTAATTTAAAGTTTAAAACTCATAACTCTATTTATAGTATTTAACTCCTGATTCAAATATTTTTTGATCAAAATTTCCTTCTATATTTTTATAAAGTCCATAACCTATTCTTTCAGAATGAGCCATTTTACCTAAAACTCTTCCATCTGGACTTGTTATTCCTTCTATTGCAAGCATTGAACCATTTGGATTAAATGGCATATTTAAAGTAGGTACTCCTTCTTCATTTACATATTGAGTTGCTATTTGACCACTAATTTCTAACTGTTTAAGCACCTCTTCTGTAGCTACAAATCTTCCTTCACCATGTGAAATTGGCACAGTGTGAATATCTCCAAGCTCTACTCCATTGAACCAAGGTGATAACTTTGAAGTTATTTTAGTTTTAACCATAGAACTCATGTGTCTGTCTATATTGTTATAAGTAAGAGTAGGCATATTTTCGTTAATATCAACAATTTCCCCATATGTTACAAGTCCAAGCTTTACAAGTGCTTGAAAGCCATTACAAATTCCTAGCATAAGTCCATCTCTATTTTTTAATAAATCCATAACTGCATCTTTAATTCTTTCATTTCTAAATACAGTAGCTATAAATTTTCCAGATCCATCTGGTTCATCTCCAGCTGAAAATCCACCCGGTAACATTATTATTTGAGAGGTTCTTATATCTTTTTCTAGTTCTATTATTGATCCTTCTAAAGCTTCTTTTGTTATATTCTTAAATACAAATTGTTTAGTTTCTCCACCAGCTTTTCTAAATGCCCTTTCTATGTCATATTCACAGTTTGTTCCTGAAAATACCGGAATAATAACTCTAGGTTTAGCTAATTTAATCATTGGCGAAACCTTTTTATCTATATTAGAGCAAATTAGTCTAACCTTTTCTTTTACATCATCAGTCTTTATAGTAAATACACTATCTAATTTACTTTCCCAAATATTTATCAAATCATCAATTGCTAAAATTTCACCTAATACTTCTATTTCTTTCTCTTCTATTGTTTCTCCAATAATCTTTATATTTGCCCCTGCAAATTCCTGTTCTATATTGATTCCTGCCTTAACTTCAACTAATAAAGAACCATAATTCACTTCAAAAATCTCATCCTTGCTTAAATTATCTATTTTTGCACCTATTTTATTACCAAAGCTCATTTTAGATATTGCTTCACATAAGCCTCCAAATTTAATTGAAAAAGCTGATATTATCTTTTTTTCTTCTATAAGCTTTGAAACTATATTAAGATTATTCTTAAACATTTCAATATCTAACGTTTCATCCTCATGTCTTAAAGCCTTCACATGTACAAGCTTTGAACCAATTGACTTAAATTCAGGTGATATAACATTATTTACATGTGCAGCTTCTACTGCAAAAGCTACCAAAGTAGGTGGAACATCTAAATTTCCAAAGCTTCCTGACATAGAGTCTTTGCCACCAATTGCAGGTATCTCTAATACTCTTTGTGCTTCGTAAGCTCCAAGTAATGCTGCTAGGGGTTTGCCCCATCTTGTTCCTTCTTTATATAATTTTTCAAAATACTCCTGAAGTGTAAGTCTTATACCTCGAAGTTTACCACCTGATGCTATTATTTTTGTAACAGATTCAATTATGCTATAATATGCTCCATGATAAGGGCTCCAAATTGCCAAATTAGGATTAAATCCATAACTCATAAGTGTACATGTTTTACTTTCTCCATTTAAAACTGGAATTTTAGCTGCCATTGCTTCTGCTGGTGTCAAATTATACTTGCCACCAAATGGCATAAGAACCGTTCCTGCACCTATAGTAGAATCAAATCTTTCTACAAGCCCCTTTTGAGAAGCAACATTTAAATCTTTTAAAGTTGCAAACCAAGCTTTTTTAAGTTCTTCATTTACTTTTTTATTAAAGAAGGTATCTTCTGTAGAAGGTGCTTTAACAAATGCTTCTGTATATTGAGTTGCTCCATTGGTATCTAAAAAATCTCTCTTTAAATCTACAATGACGTTACCTCTCCAAAACATTCTCATTCTATCTGTATCAGTAACTTCTGCAACTACTATTGCCTCTAAATTTTCTTCCTTAGCTAATTCTATAAACTTTTTTGCATTTTCTTTAGATACTACAACTGCCATTCTCTCTTGAGATTCTGAAATAGCAAGCTCCGTTCCATCTAAACCTTCATATTTTTTAGAAACTAAATCGAGATTTATGTCTAATGATCTGCAAAGCTCCCCTATAGCAACCGAAACACCGCCAGCACCAAAATCATTACATCTTTTTATCATTGTTGAAACTTTATTATTTCTAAATAATCTTTGTAATTTTCTTTCTGTTGGAGCATTACCCTTTTGTACTTCTGCACCACATTCAAGAATAGAATCTTCTGTATGTTCTTTTGATGAACCTGTTGCTCCACCACAGCCATCTCTACCAGTTCTTCCTCCAAGTAAGATTATCTTATCTCCAAATTTAGGAGTTTCCCTAACTACATTCTTCTTAGGTGCTGCTGCAATAACAGCTCCTATTTCCATTCTTTTAGCAACATATCCTTCATGATATATTTCACTTACTTGTCCAGTTGCAAGACCTATTTGATTTCCATATGAACTATAACCATGAGCAGCTCCCAAAGTTATCTTCCTTTGTGGTAATTTACCATTAAGAGTTTCAGAAATTGGCTTGGTTATATCTCCACTTCCTGTAACTCTCATAGCCTGATAAACATAGGTTCTTCCTGATAGCGGATCTCTTATTGCTCCACCCAAACAAGTAGCTGCACCTCCAAAAGGTTCTATTTCTGTTGGATGATTATGTGTTTCATTTTTAAACATAACTAAATAATCTTCATAACCTTTGTCTGTCTCAACCTTAACATTTATTGAACAGGCATTTATTTCTTCTGAAATATCTAAATCTTCTAAAATCCCTCTTTTTCGCATTTCCTTCATAGATATAACTGCAATGTCCATGAAAGTCATAGGCTTTTCCTTTTCAGCATATACAAAACTTCTAGACTCCTTATAATTCTCATAACTTCTTTCTATTGGTTTTGAATATATTCCAGCTTCTATTTCTATATTGGAAAGATTAGTTGAAAAAGTTGTATGTCTACAATGATCCGACCAGTAAGTATCTATAACTTTAATTTCTGTAATAGTAGGATTTCTTTTTTCCTCTAAAAAATAATCTCTAACCATTATTAAATCTTCAAAACTCATAGCAAGACCTAAATCCTTATGTAGCTTGATTATTTCTGAATCTGTTTTTGATATAAAGCCATTTAAAGTTTCAACTTGAGTTGGTATATTTAAAGATGTGTATAGTTCCTTACTTAAAGGATCTACTTCTCTTGAATCTACAGGGTTTATATAATATTTTTTAATCTTTAATAATTCTTCTTTTGAAATGTCACCTTTTAATACTATTATCTTTGCAGTTTTAACAACTATGTCTTGCGCCTTAGTTAAAAGCTTTATACACTCAACTGCTGAATCAGCTCTCATATCATATTGACCTGGAAGATATTCTACAGCAAAAGCTATCTCTTCTTTACTAATAGGAAATTCATCATAATAAACATAGTCCACAGGAGCCTCTGAAAATACAGAGTTTACTGCTTTTTCAAAATCTTCATCAGAAATGTTGCAAGTTAAATATTTATTTATTAACCTAACTCCTTCTAAAGCCGTAACACCCAAATTACTTTTAAAATCCTTTAACAAGCTATTTCCTTCTACATTAAAACCTTGCTTTTTTTCAACATAAAGCGTTCTAATCATAATATCCCTCCAGCTATTTTTTATTTTCACAATCTAAAGCGAATAATATTACTAACTTAAACAAAATAATTCGTGTCTATGTTTTAATGTTACCATTGCAATATTTTCCTGTCAACAATAAAAATAAAAAACGCCATATAATTCGTGTTTAGACGAATTATATGGCGTTTAAAAAATATTATCATTCGTTGATTTCCCTTTTGTAAACTTTTTCTATAGCAGAATCTGCTAATATAGGAGATATATCTACAGTAAAGACATCTTCCATAGAAAAGTTATCAAAATCAATAAGTGTAACGTTCATATTTGGTCTTCCTAATATTTTTACTCCTGTATTTCCTTTAAATATTACAGGTCTAAACTTTATATGATTATATATAACTTTAAGTAAATCATAGAAAACATTATGCTTAACATCCTTTGAAAAACCAAAGTGCTCTATATTTCCAAAACCTAATACTCCAATAGTCATATTCCTTTTTGCTTTATAAGCTAAACTATAACCTACGAAGCTACCTTTTTTAACCTTATGCTTATTAACAGCTTTAGCTTTAAAACTATAAACTTTTTTAAAACCTACTGAAAATCCATCATAACCATAAATAACATTCCCACACCTAACTAAGTTTGTAAAATCTACAGCCTTCCTAACATCTTCTTTTAATAAACCTGATGAATTTAATAAATGAATATTTTGTATGCTATCCTTGTATTTAAGGGTTACCTTCTTAAAGCTCTCTATTTGTTTTAAAGTATATTTTACATCCTTAGTATTATGTAAATGACTATATATACCATCTATTATTATATTTTTAAAATTAGAATTTATATTTTCTATAACCTTATCTAAATTTTCGAGTTTAATTCCCATTCTACTCATGCCTGTATCTACATAAATATGAATTTTATATGTTTTTTCCTTATCTAAACTTTCTAATAATTCTTCATTATCCACTGTATAAATTAAATTTTCCATATCTACGGCAAAATCTTCTTTACTAACTAATGGACTTAAAAGCAAAATTTCTTTCTCTGTATTAATTCTTCTTGCTTCAGTTAAATCAGCTACAGCAAAATAGTCTACCTTGTCCTCCAAAAATTCAGCTATTTTTTCAATACCAAGCCCATATGCGTTCCCTTTTAAAACTGCCATAAATTTTTTCTTATTTGAAAGTCCTTTAATTAAATCCACATTATGTTGTATCTTATCTAAATCTACTTCACACCAAAAATTTTTCATTCTCTTTTCCTTTCCTATAAGTTACTTCTCTTTGACTCTATCCAAATTAATAAGCCAACAAATACAATTAAAATTATTATTTTTATAGCCATATATCCCTCCAAAATCCCCTAAAAACAATATATTTCTATATTATAAAGTAAACTCCTACTCATTACATTCGTATGAGTACTCTTAAAGAGTAAGCTCCATTAACTAAAAATTTATAATGTCACTTAGCTTCAAATAACCAAATTAAAATTTGGATTCTCGCTTAAATGAAACTCCCATTCACTATCGTTCATATGAGTAAGTTCAAATAACCAAATTAAAATTTGGATTCTCACTTATAAGTAATTATATCATCTTTTTTACATAATAATCATTAAATTTATTGATTTTCTTTTACTATACATTTAATATTAAAATTGTACTTTTACCCTAATAGTTAAAATCTTTCCATGACATAATGGATATAAAATCTTCAAAACACAAATACTAAAAGAGGAAAAGTATATAGAATTTTATAAATGGAGTTGATTATATGGATTTTATTAAGGTAGGCGCAGCTTGCCCAAAATTAAAGGTTTGTGATGTTAAATATAATGTAGAACAAATTATATCTCTTATAGATGAAGCTCATAAAAATGAAACTAAATTTTTAGTTTTTCCAGAACTTTGTACAACATCCTATACTTCTGCTGATCTCTTTACTCAAAGCACTCTTTTAGAGGCATCAGATGATGGTATTAAAGATATATTAAAATATTCTAAAGGTCTGGATATGCTAATTGCAATAGGCGCACCTCTCCTTCATAACTATACATTATATAATTGTGCTTATATAATATTTGAAGGTGAATTACTTGGTATAGTTCCAAAAAGTTATATACCAAATTATACTGAATTTTATGAAAAGAGATGGTTTACCGAAGGACACTCTATAAAAGATACATATATAGAATTTAACTCTCAAAAAGATATTCCTTTTGGTGTAGATCTTATATTTAAAAGCGGCGATTTTAAATTTGGCTTTGAAATTTGCGAAGATTTATGGACTACAATACCGCCTAGTTCTTATTTAGCACTAGCTGGTGCAAATATAATAGGTAATCTGTCTGCCTCAAACGAATTGGTTTCTAAAAGTGATTACAGAAGAAGTCTTGTCCAGAATCAAAGCGCTAGATGTTTAAGTGCATATGTATACGCATCTGCTGGTGTACATGAATCTACCACAGATCTATTATTTAGTGGTCATATGATGATTTCTGAAAACGGCTCAATATTGAGGGAAAATTCTAGATTTCAAAGAGAAAATGAAATAATTTATTCTTTAATAGATGTATTTAAACTTAATTCTGAGCGAATGAAAAATGTAAGCTTTAGAGACTCTATAAAGCTTTTACCTTTTACATCTAGAGAAATAAATTTTACATTAAAAGATTTAAACATAACAACCTTTAATAGATTTATAGATAAACACCCTTTTGTTCCTAGCAATTTAAAACTTAGAGAAGAACGTTCAATGGAGATTTTTAACATTCAAACCTCGGCTCTAGCAAAACGTTTTGAGCACACTAGCTCTCAAAAAGCTATTATTGGCATTTCTGGAGGACTAGATTCAACATTAGCTCTTTTAGTCATTGTTAAAACATTTGATATGCTTAAAATACCAAGAAAGAACATAGTAACCATAACTATGCCAGGATTTGGCACTACAGATAGAACCTATAATAATGCTTTAACATTGTGTAAAGAACTTGGATGTGATCTTAGAGAAATAAACATAGTTGACGCAGCTCTTCAACATTTTAAAGATATTGGTCATGATAAAAATATACATGATGTAACTTATGAAAATGTTCAAGCAAGAGAAAGAACGCAAATTCTTATGGATATTGCAAATAAAGAAGGGGGACTTCTTATAGGAACGGGTGATCTTTCAGAACTTGCTCTTGGTTGGTGCACATATAATGGAGATCATATGAGTATGTATTCTGTAAATTGCTCCATCCCAAAAACGCTGGTTAGATATTTAGTTAAATATGTAGCTGAAAAAGAAAGTACTAAAGAAGTATCTAATACGCTTCTTGATATTTTAGATACTCCAGTAAGTCCTGAACTGCTTCCAAAAGATAAAAATGGAGAAATAGCACAAAAAACTGAAGATATAGTAGGGCCTTATGAATTACATGATTTCTTCTTATATCATTTTATAAGACATGGTTCAAGTAAAGAACGTATATTATTTTTAGCATTAGAAGCTTTTAAATCAGATTATGATAAAGAAACTATAGAAAAATGGCTAGATAAATTTCTAAGACGTTTCTTCACCCAACAATTTAAACGTTCTGCGCTTCCAGACGGTCCTAAAGTAGGAACTATTTCTTTATCTCCTAGAGGTGATTTAAGAATGCCATCTGATGCAAGCTTTAACCTTTGGATAAATTAATTCTTTCTTATAAAAAAATTAAATCTTATTTAGATTATAAAAGAGATAGCAATTTAACTATTGCTATCTCTTTCTATTAATCTTTTTGATTTTCAATCCTTTAAATATATTATTTTCTAATGCTAGTGTAAAACATAATTAATCACATAATAGCTTTTTCCCATTTTTAGCAATTATAATACCTATAATATTTACACTTAATATACAACTAAACCAAATCATATTCACAGTTATATTTGTTGATATTAAAAAACCTATAATATATGAATATATATGAAACAATAAAGTTCCTATTAAAGGACTAAACAATATTAAGCCTATCACTATAAATATTTTATTATCTATATTATCATTCATATTTTATCACCTCTAAAACATATCTAGTGTACAAGTTAGTACACTAGATTTTAAAACTTTTCTTTCTAAAACCTATTACTACAAAAATCCTTTTTAAAAAATATTTAAGATTATTTCAATTTATATAGAGTTAATTAAAAGTTATTTTAATATTTGAATAATAATCTAAAAAATAGGCAGAAATTTTTTCATACTTCCCCTAATATTTTCTAATTTATCATATTTAATTATTATATAATTAAGTATAATAATATCAGTATTGTTAACAAATATTAAACTATTAAAAACTGCCACTAAATTGTTTCGCCATGATATAAAACAGACTATGAAACCATATAGTCACTTTACTGATAATATGCTTCAAAATGCTACTAATCTAATAAATAAAATTTTTTAATCTTATTTTATGCCGAATTTATGCCGTTTAGTGTTTTAGAGAAAGCAAAAGTCCTCACAACTTAGTAATTGCAAGGACTCAAAGGCTTAATGCCAATTATTCATAACGTTATCCCACATCATATAAATATATGATTAAACTTCATATATTATAATCTAAACTGTAGTATTTAAGCCAATTTATAATTTCTTTAGTGATTTATTATATCTAAAATCTAGCTTAATATGCTAATAGTTTTTGACGATTTTTTGACGGCAAAAATTGTATTAATCTTCATTACTTTAATAATGATTTAAAAAATATAACTATTATTTATATAAATAATAGTTATATTTCAGTTTTATAAATACTTATAATTATTATTTTTCCCAACTTCTTTCCTTCTCTTTAATCCTATTTATTTAAAACTTAATATTTTATATGTTCCTAATATTGAATTTGCATTTACCAAAAGCATCTCTACCTCTTTTTTTATAAATAATCTATAATTCTCTATGCTCTTTACTAATTTTCTCTAGCCAATTATCTAGCATATCTTTATTAATTAAAACCTTAACTCCAACTTTAAAGAACGGGAAATCTGTATCTACTTTATTAACTAACTCTCTTATTTTATCTTTACTTATATTCATAAGTTCGGAACATTCTGCTACTGTTAAAGTTACCTTTTTAGATGATTTTATTTCAGTAAGTATTTCTTGTAAAAGTTTTTCTTCCATAATTTACTTCACCACCTTATATAACTATTTAAAAATTTGTTCATAAAACATTATTCCCCTTTGACAGTCATTTTAGAAATTTTGCATTATTTCTTTATTGTTACATACTTCTCGATTTCACTCTTCAATTATCTTCATTAGTCACTTAATAATTCTTTATTTAGAATTACTCTTAAATCTTTAACTGTAAATAATCTTTCATCCATAATAAAATCAATTAAATCAAATATTTTTCTATATTTTCAATCGGTATATAACATATTTGATTATCTTCTATTAATTTAACTCTATAAAATGCATCTTTTTCAATACAAATTATTTTTCCAATCTTATTATGTATTTTTACATCTTTATTTATTAAAATTGATTCATAGCTACATTTACTATTTAATTTTTCAATATCAACCACAAACTTATATTGGTAATTATGGTTAGATTCTAAAATACATTCTACTATCCCACAAAGTTCTTTCAAATTTTTCTCATTTTCTTCTTCTGTTAAATTAGGTTCGTAAATTATTATTTCTCCCATATTCGATTACCTCTTTCTAAATTTTAATTAGCCTTATATAAAAATAATATATAATGTATTGAATCAGCTATACATTATTTCATCCAAGAGTCTATCAAAAAGGTAGCTAATGAATTGGATACCTCAGTATATTCTTCATCCTTAATTTTATTATAATCTATTTATTAGTTTTCCCAGTGATAATCATTGTTTTTATGCACCCTAATTTTAATCTTATTTTTAACTCCCGTATACTCTGCCTTATCTTCATTTGTAATATTGGTATATTTTCGCATTTTATATTGGGTTATATTTTTTCTAAGGTGTAATAATATTTATACTTTTATTTATAAATTTTTATAAAAATAAAAAGGCACCAAATTTAAAAATTGGCACCATAAATACATAATACAGTAAAACCATCCTTAACTATCATAGAATAATTATTTTTTTTAGTTTAAAACTAATATTACAAAAAATTAATAATATTCTAATCAATATTATTAGAAAGGAGATTTTACATATGAAAATTTTAAATATTAAGATTTTAAAAGTTATAATTACTAAACTTTTATGTTTAATATCTAATGAATATAAATTAATATTTATTAAGTCTAATCTAATTGTTATTAATATTCAAGTTACTATTATTAATAACATAATTAAATTTTAAATAATTTATCTTAATAAGGAATCTGTTGTTAGGTTCCTTATTTTTTAGCTTTTAGATACTTTGTTTATAATTTTTAATAATTGTTTAAATATATTTTTAATTGTCAACATTCATTTTTAATATTTTATATCTTCTAATCATAGTATGTTTAATTTATAAAATTTTATTTATAAATTTTAATAAATTATTTTAATTATTTTTTCTTTAAATTATTAATGTTACTTGAAGTAAGATTTCAATATATTTTTGAATCAAATAGTAGTGTTTAATAATTTTTTATAAATTGTTTTATATATGATTTAATAAATAATCTTCATTTATAACACTTAGAATCGTCTATATTTTCTAATATTTTGAATGTAGAAAATTAATTAGAACTTATATATACATTAAAATTCATTAACCTAATTATAATATATTTATTTTTATTAAATTTATTTATTATTTTTAATAACTTTTTTCACATTACTAATTATTTTTAATATTTTTATTTTTAGTTATCTCTGAAAAAATATATCCTAACATAAATAAGTCCAATAGTTTTCCTGAAAAAAATTGAATTATTGGTATTTTCCCAAACTCTATATCACTTGGATAATTATAAAAAGACTTCATCCCAAATTTAATTAAATTTTTTATCATCCCAATAATATCTTTTTTTTCAATAAACTCTTTTATTATTAAATTATAATTTGAATTAATATTGGCATAATAAAACCCAAATATTAAACTACAAAATAATATAGTTATAAGATAAATTGGTATAGAAAAAAATATTTTTAATATTTTATTATTTAAAATTTTTAATATTAGAATTAAAAAAATTGCCGCTATTAAAATAGTAATTAATCCAAAAACAATGAAATATTTAATTTCATTCAAATATATTTTACCATTTTCAATAAAAAACCAGAAACTAACCATAAAAGCAACTGACATTAAAAAATATAAATATATGACTTTTTCTATAGTAAATATACTACTATTATCTTTATTAGGCCATAATAAGCATAACATCACAAATATGATAAAAAACACTGTTGTTACTAATGACAAAATATTATTATATGTATATATATTAATATGATTCAATATATACATTAATATAGCAAATCCAAATGAGCTAGATGCTGCTATAATTATGGTTATCATTAAAAGATTTGCTTTATTAAAAAATTCATTGATTCTTATTTTTATATTTTTATATTTAATTTTTTTGATATTTTTTAATAAAAATATTATTTTTCTTTTTACATCTGTTCTCAAATTTTTAAATTTAATCTTAAGTTGTTTTATTTTTTGAAAAATTAAATACAAGAATCGTACAATAGCTATTTTTAATATATATACCAAAAATAAAAGTAATATTATATAAAATATGCAACCCATAACAAAAACCTTTCTATCTTAAAAGTGCCAACTTAAGAAGCTGACACTTTCTAATTTTATTTTATACAATCGTTACATGGATCTGTCTTAGGACAACTTGATGCTGGTCCGGATAATATGTTTTTACTTCTTGATAAAGCCACACAATTACTTCTACAATGATAAGATTTCCCCTTACTAACCCAATAAACTATTTTATTATCTTTTGCAGGTTCATTTGTAGTTACATCTTTAGCACTAGAGTTACCAAATGAACTATTAGAAGTGTTAGCAGTGTTAGAATTATTACTTTTGCTTACATTGGAATTACTATTATCAGTGCTTGTTGTTTTTTCTGTATCCTTAGTACTTTGACTTTCAATATTTTTCTTAGCTTCTTCTGCTTCTTTTTCTTTCTTAGTATTTTCAGCTATTTTAGCTGATTCCTCAAGTGCTTTTTTAGCTTTTTCTTCATTTTCTTTATCTTCTTTAGCCTTTTCTTCTTTAGCTCTTGTTTCTTTCTCTTTTGCCTTATCTTCTTCTACTTGTTTTTCAGCCTTTAACTTTTCTTGAGCTAGTTGTATTTCTTTTGCCTCTTTAGGATCATAAATTAATCCTCCAAAACCTATAAATAAAGTAAATATAGCTATTAGTCCTGTAGAAATACCCTTTAATAAAATGTGCTTAGATTTAAATTTATCATTTTTCTTAAATAAATAAAATAATACACCGAATCCTCCAATTAGAGTTATAGCTCCTCCAAGCTTTGAGGAAATAAAAAATAAAGAAATATATATAATTATTGCTACTGGTATTATAAATACCTTCTTTTTTAAGAAATTCATAGTATGTCCCCCTTAAATTTTCTCTCTACCTTATATTACTACAAAAATTTCCAAAATCCTTTTTTAAAATATTTAAACTTATTACAATTTCTATAGAGTTAATTAAGAATTACTTTAAGATTTTTATATTTTTTATTACATCAAAACCTTTGTCTGTATCTAATATTAGTGAATTTTTATCTGCCCTAATTAACCAAAAGGCCATTAATAAATCACCTGTACTTCCCAATAGATTAATATAAAATATTAATCCACCTACTATTGGTATAAATAAAGATATAACAGATATTAATGTTACTGGCGCTAATAATACTATAGTAAATTCTATAACTGTTAATCTAATTCCTGTAGTTTCTTTTGTATAGGCAAATATACCTTTAAATCCTATTTTAAATTTACCACCAAACATTTTATAAGCTAATCCATGTATTAGTTCGTGGGCTATTGTATTGATGACTGATATTACTAATAGCATTAAATAATACTTTAAAACTACATGAGATTGAAATAATTCAATTATATCAGCATTAATTTTTATTATTGTATCCATTTGTAGAACAACTATTATACAAGCTATAACAAGGCACAATATATGCGTTTTCTTTGTAATTATAAAAGACATGTCCAACACCTCCTAATTGAAGTATTGACATGTCTTTTCGCTTTTAAACTTTTATCTATTAATATTATAAGTTCTTTGGGTTTTTATAACACCAATTAGAATCAAATGGAAGTTTACTTAATCTTTCCATATCTTCAAAATTAAACGCATAATCATCCTCAAACCAAAAATAATCATTAGGATTTAATTTTAAATATTCATATACAAATTTAAAAGCAAGTTCTTCATAATCTCGTACATTATCTATATATGCAATATTGTGTAATTTTTTATCTTTTTCAACCCAATCAAACTCTGTATCTTTATATTCTATATGCTTTTCCTCAATTGATTCTATCCAAAAATTAAAGGTTTCTGAATTATCTTTATATAATGGATATTTAGATATTGTCATTTCTACTGCTTTAAAACTTCCATCTTCCCTATAGCGCGTTCTATTACCAAATACTAAATTTATATCAGCTTTAAATACAGAAATGATTATATCAGACAAAAGCTTTTCAACTGAGTATTCTAATCTACTTTTTAATATAAACCCCATCGTACTCATTATTTTAACATCCTCCCTAACTCCTCTAAAGAATTAACAACTTCTACTCCTTTTGATTTTAAGTTTGCTATTATTTCAGTATTATATTTATTCATTTCTATTGTTTCTTTTACATATAATATAACTTTTTTCTTTGCATAATTAAAAAAGTTTGGGTCTTCATCATTTATATATTTCTCTATTTGAGTTTCTTTAAATGAACTCATACTTTTCTTAACTTCTATAAGCTCATCCTCAGTAGCTACATCAATATCACCAGCATTTTCTCCAGTAGTCAAATTTTTCACTTTATCTCCAAATGATGTGACATCTTTCTTGCTATTTACATATTCCCCAACTTCTCCTTCCACCTGTTCACCATCATTTTTCGGATTATTCTTCTTAGCATCTATTGAACCTTTTACTGTATTTTTAGCTTTGCCATTAATTCTTACTTTATTGCCAGCTTTATTTGTATAATCAGTTGCAGTACCTTTCTTTTCAATAGTTCCCGGCTCGGCTTTTTTATGTTTTTTGCTTTCATGTTTAATGGGTACAATATGTGCCCCCTTAATACCATATATTATAATCCCTATACTGGTATCTCCAAAAGCCTTAGTGTTTGTATCATAATATTGACCTATCGTATCCTCAAAGTCTACTAATTCAGTATAATCATTGATTTTATATCCTGTCCCTGCATAGTAATCAAGTAAGAAATCAGCATCTTCAATTAATAAACTTCTAGCTATACCTTTTGCTATATCTGCTTCATATGCCTTTGTCCCTTTTATATGTGCATTTTGTAAAGATTGATTTATTACTACTGGTCTACCATTTATATATCTTTGCACTGTTAATGAATCAGTTGTTGGTTTTATGTTTTCTTGTGCTTCTTCTGTTGTTGAACATCCTTCATTAGTTATACTATCTTTAATATCTTGTAGACTAATAACATTAGTAGGAATATCTTTGTCTGCTACTTGTCTGATAGCTGGTATATCTTTTGGTATTGTAGTTGGTGGATTTTTCACCCATTCATGAAATTTACTCATTGGAATAGCTACAGAACCTGTTGAAGGTAAAGATTTGACTCCTTCTGAAACAGGGTCAGCACAAACAGAACTATTAAGTAAACCAGAAGAAATAACAGGAGAAGAATTTCCAAAAGTAGCAGAACCATTAACATCATGAAAAACTGTATCGTGATAAGATTTATTAGCACGAAATAAAACAACATAGACCCTATCAGTACCATTATAAGTGATCGTATCTTTCGTTGTAGAAACAGACATTTTAGAATTATCATAAACTGTAATACTATAACAACCACTAGAAACATCATTTAAAACATACGAATTGTATCTATCTGGTAATCTTCTAGATGCTAAATCAAAGTCAGTAATATTAATACTGTTAGGAGCAGTAGCATCTTGATAAGCTTTCTTTAACATCTGTATAGCAGTTTGAGTCATATAAATTTCTTTTTTTGTATTATCAATAACCACATTTTTCATAAAAACTGCATCATCTTTAAGTTCAATAGCTTTATTTTTACAATCTCTTCCTACAGACCCCCAGTCTATCTTTTCACCATTAGACATAGAATGAGAGATATTACCCAAGGCTACAGCACTTAAAGCTAAAACAAATATTGCTCCACCTACACTTATTTCAATAGCATCATCAACTCCTGCAACAGCTTTAACTTCTTTATTTTCTCCTATGTATTTATTATTAAATTGTGTAGGTAAAGCATATGTACCTATAAGACTAATGAAAAAGAAAATTGTAAATACAAATGTAAAATGTTTTAATTTATTATACATTTTGATTTTCCCCCTTTAAAATTAAAATCATTTACTATTTTAACATATTATTTACAATTATGTAATTATAATCTTAATATTGATATATAAAACACAAGGATAATGATTATTTCCTAACTTTATGGGTTTCAATAACTATAATATAAAACATAATAAGTAAAAGAGTATGCATAAATTAATACGCATACTCTTTTATTTTATTATCTGTAATTATATTTTCTTGGATTATTTCTTTATATCAGTTTCTAATTCTATACTTGTAAATACATCCTTATATTTTTCTGCTACTTCTTCTTTACTCATCTTAGTTATATTAGGATCTTTAATAAGATTGTTAAATTCATCTTTATTCTTAATTAATAAATATGTTAACTTTAATTTTTCTGCTTTCGTATCATTTTTAACAAAATAATGAAGCGTATATTTTCCGTTTGATTTACTTTGAACTTGATCTTCTTGTTTATTTCCTGTAAGTGATATATTACCTTTTAGCTTATAGCCATCTTGTAATTCAGCACCAAAGTTAATTTCACTCAAACTTATTACTTTATCAGTATCATTTTTAGCATCTACATCTACAACAATATCTTTGTAATCAGTAGCTTTAACTACATCGCTTCCATTTGCGAAATACTCTCCATTTTCTTGTGCTACGTTATCCTTTGTTCTATCCCCTTTAACAGGTTCTATCTTTGCGTTAGCTGTTAAAGTAAGGTTGTACACTGTTTTAGTGTTAGCTTCCTTTTTAACATCTTCCTTTTTAGTTTCTTTATTAGAGCTAGTTTCTTTAGCACTTGTGCTACCGCAACCTACTAAAGTAGCTATAGAACATACTAGCATTAATGATATTAACATTTTTTTCATTTCTTCATTCCCCCTCACCTACTTTATATTACCAAAAAAGGATAAAAAAATAAAGCTAGCATCTAAATTAATAGATACTAGCTTTTGACTAAGCTACAGTATTTTGAATTGTAGCTAATTTATTTTTTAATACTTCATTTTCTGCCTGTAGTTGAATATTCATTTGTGCTTGTTGTTTAGCTTTATCTTCTGCAAGAGCTTGTTTACCTTTATTAAATTCTCCTGCTATAGTTTGCCTTAAATAATCCAACTGCTCTTGAGTTAGTCCTGGTACTTTCTTTAATAATAATTCATTAAACATAGCAATCTTAAGTTGTATAGTCTCTCCTATAGCTTCATTTATTCTAAAATGTTCTTCTACTATATTCCATACCTCTAAAGCTGTTTTAACTTGTGCCTCATGATTACCTTGTATAATTTTTTGAGTTGCTTCTTCTTTTTTAGCTTTAATCAACTCTATTACAGCATCTCCTATGGTCTTGATTATAGTTGCTATAATACCTACTATAGTAGTTATTAAAATTGGTACTATTTGATTTAAAAGTTGTTCTTTCATAATATATTCCTTCTTTCTAATTAAAATTTATTGAAATGATCGTTCCAATTAACAAATCCTGATTTTGTTAATCGTCCCTTATCTGTACTATATAAAACATGCAGTTTCCCATTTTCCCTGTATAAAACAGTAGCTGCTTCATACCTTGATAAATTACCTATTCTACTACTTAAATTAGCATTTTGATAAACATTTTCTATAGTACTTCCATTTTTGTATTGATTCTTATAAAAATAACTAATACAATTAGTTGCATTTCTTATCCATGCAGTTTTAACTCCATTTGGAGTAGGATATTGCACTTTAACTAATTGCTTAGAATATGAAACATCTAATATAGTAACTTTGTCTCCTATATTTACCCTACCTGGTACTACATCTCCATTTTCATTTCTTGTATAGAAAAGGTCATTTACTATCTGAGCATTATTTGCATAAGTAAACCCATTTGAAGGCTTAACATCTACTGGCTTACTTTCTTCTTTAGGACTAGTTATATTTATACTTTGTCCATTAATAGCTCTTTGAATGTCATTGCACAACTGACTCCATGACTTACCATATTGAGAAAGAAATGCGTAAGGATCTTGATGGTCTGTTTGATGATAAGCATCTGATATATACTTATGGCTATATATATTAGCATTTGCATTCCATCCATGTTCTTTACATATTTGTGCTGCTAGCTCTACTGTATTCTTATATACTTCTTCAAATGCTTCTTGGTCCCCATTTTTAGGATTACACATCTCTATACTAAGATAATTTCTATTTGCATAACCACCAGCGTGCCATGCCTGTTCGTTACTCGGAATAGTCTGTATTACTCCATTCCAATCCACAAAATAATGCGCCGAAGCTCCTACATATACCCTATTGAAGTAATCCCTGTTATTTTGTGCTGTTGCTCCTGCATTACAAGTATCGTGGATTATAATTCCTATAGGATTTAAGCTTCTATAACTTCGGTTATTATTAATAAGTTGCTGATTAACTGGTACTGCCTGTACCATAATTGAAGAAAAAGAAAAAGTAGCTACTAGAGCTACTAACAATGATAAGATTTTAAATTGTTTTTTCAATATTCCCATCTCCCTTTTATTTTTTAAATATATGATTTTTAATTTCTTTAACATCACATTGAACATTCTCAACTATATTGAAATTTTCACTTAGTTTATCTAATAAATCTTGGTATCTCTTTTCCCTTTCTCCTGTAGTTTTTAAAACGTACAGGAGTAGAAAAACAAAAAGTCCATATCCTAGCCCTTGATTTACCGCTGCTTCTAATAATCCATTCATGTTACACCTACCTTTTTCTGATTTTTTATATAAAAAAAGAACTTTCTTATATTGAAAGTTCTTAGTCTCCTAATAATACTTCTCTTATATTTCCTGTTGAATCCTTAAACCATAACTTATTTGGCACAGAGCTTCTAACAAACATGCTATATACTGGTAATCTTAAAGCTAGATCATCAGATGTTGGTTCAAATGTAACAGCTGGTACCTCGATATGGTCTTTATATACGGATAAAACTCTATTATTAATATTTTTAACAGTAAATAATTTATTTCTATCTTCTACTGAAGCTACTTGTATACCAAATTCTGTTTTAGGATTTCCTATAGCAAACTGCCCTGAAGGTTCTACTAGCCACGCAATTTTAGTTTTAGGTTCTCCATCTGGTAATTTTTCAGAAGAATCATTGTACCAACATTCTATAAAATTACCAGTTCCTACGAAATCTGAATTTTTATCATCTCTTCTAATAGGATTCCATGCATTTTTAAGCTTTAATATTGCTCCATTTCCAACATTATCTATTTGTTGGCATACATTATCACTATAGTTATGAATTACTGATGCTATAATACGATCTTTGTAGTAGTTTTC
>NZ_FQZB01000002.1 GCF_900141845.1 Clostridium cavendishii DSM 21758
GCTTAACACATGCAAGTCGAGCGAGTGGATTCCCTTCGGGGATGAAGCTAGCGGCGGACGGGTGAGTAACACGTGGGCAACCTGCCTTATAGAGGGGGATAGCCTTCCGAAAGGAAGATTAATACCGCATAACATCAGATTATCGCATGGTAGACTGATCAAAGGAGCAATCCGCTATAAGATGGGCCCGCGTCGCATTAGCTAGTTGGTGAGGTAACGGCTCACCAAGGCGACGATGCGTAGCCGACCTGAGAGGGTGATCGGCCACATTGGGACTGAGACACGGCCCAGACTCCTACGGGAGGCAGCAGTGGGGAATATTGCACAATGGGGGAAACCCTGATGCAGCAACGCCGCGTGAGTGATGAAGGCCTTCGGGTTGTAAAGCTCTTTGATCAGGGACGATAATGACGGTACCTGAAGAACAAGCCACGGCTAACTACGTGCCAGCAGCCGCGGTAATACGTAGGTGGCAAGCGTTGTCCGGATTTACTGGGCGTAAAGGGAGCGTAGGTGGATATTTAAGTGGGATGTGAAATCCCCGGGCTTAACCTGGGGGCTGCATTCCAAACTGGATGTCTAGAGTGCAGGAGAGGAGAGTGGAATTCCTAGTGTAGCGGTGAAATGCGTAGAGATTAGGAAGAACACCAGTGGCGAAGGCGACTCTCTGGACTGTAACTGACACTGAGGCTCGAAAGCGTGGGGAGCAAACAGGATTAGATACCCTGGTAGTCCACGCCGTAAACGATGGGTACTAGGTGTAGGGGTTTCGATACCTCTGTGCCGCCGTTAACACAATAAGTACCCCGCCTGGGGAGTACGGTCGCAAGATTAAAACTCAAAGGAATTGACGGGGGCCCGCACAAGCAGCGGAGCATGTGGTTTAATTCGAAGCAACGCGAAGAACCTTACCTAGACTTGACATCTCCTGAATTACTCTTAATCGAGGAAGTCCCTTCGGGGACAGGAAGACAGGTGGTGCATGGTTGTCGTCAGCTCGTGTCGTGAGATGTTGGGTTAAGTCCCGCAACGAGCGCAACCCTTATTGTTAGTTGCTACCATTTAGTTGAGCACTCTAGCGAGACTGCCCGGGTTAACCGGGAGGAAGGTGGGGATGACGTCAAATCATCATGCCCCTTATGTCTAGGGCTACACACGTGCTACAATGGTGAGTACAGAAAGATGCAAGACCGTGAGGTGGAGCCAAACTTTTAAAACTCATCCCAGTTCGGATTGTAGGCTGAAACTCGCCTACATGAAGCCGGAGTTGCTAGTAATCGCGAATCAGCATGTCGCGGTGAATACGTTCCCGGGCCTTGTACACACCGCCCGTCACACCATGAGAGTTGGCAATACCCGAAGTCCGTGAGGTAACCGCAAGGAGCCAGCGGCCGAAGGTAGGGTCAGCGATTGGGGTGAAGTCGTAACAAGGTAGCCGTAGGAGAACCTGCGGCTGGATCACCTCCTTTCTAAGGAAGATA
>NZ_FQZB01000024.1 GCF_900141845.1 Clostridium cavendishii DSM 21758
TGTAATGAGTAGGAGTTTCCTTAAGTGACATTCTAAATTTTAATTTAGTTAATGGAACTTACTCATACGAATGTAATGAGTAGGAGTTTCCTTAATAATATTAAAGAATATCCTTGGATGTTATTAAAATTAAAATGTAAAAAAATTTAAAAATGTAATTTAAAAATAAACAATTTAAAGGGGAACATAATTATGAGTAAAAAATATTGGAATGAAGAGATTGAAACAATAGATAGAGAAAAATTAGAAGAATATCAATTAAAGAATCTTAAGGAGCAAATAAAATTTGCTTATAATAATTCAGCATATTATAAAAAAAGTTTTAATGACGTTGGTGTTACATCAGAGGATATACAGGCTTTAGAAGATATAAGAAAGTTTCCATTTATCAATAAAAGTATCGTGAGAAAAAGACAACAGAGTAAGCCATTACTAGGGGATTTAGTGGCTGTTGAAGAAGAAAGGGTAGTATTTGTTTCATCTTCAAGTGGTTCTACAGGTATTCCAACGGTAAGCCCTTTTACTAAAAAGGATTTTGATGAATTTCAAAATATTGAAAGTAGATTATTTTGGGGAACTGGAATGAGACCTAATGATAGGTATGTGCATGCTTTAAACTTTTCACTTTTTGTTGGGGGACCAGATGTAATAGGAGCACAAAATTTAGGAGCTTTATGTATATGGGCTGGAACTCTTCCATCAGATAGACTTTTATTTATATTAAAAGAATATAAACCAACTATAATTTGGACTACACCCTCTTATGCTTGGTATTTAGGAGAAACAGCAAGGCAAAAAGGAATAAATATTAGAGAAGAATTGGCAATAAAGAAGATAATTGTTGCAGGTGAACCAGGTGGCTCTATAGAGGCTACTAAAAATGCTATAGAGGATTTATGGGGAGCAGAGGTATATGATTTTTATGGTATTTCAGATATATTTGGAGCTTGTGCGGGAGTATGTGAATATAAAAATGGATTACATGTGGCTGAAGATCAGTTATTAGTGGAGGTTATAAATACGGATACTTTAGAACCTGTAGGGCCCGGAGAAAGAGGGGAACTTATATTAACAACTTTAAGAAAAGAAGCAAGACCAATGATTAGATTTAGAACTGGTGATATTGTAACTTATACAGATGAAAAGTGTGTATGTGGTAGAACACATAAAAGAATAAATATAATAGGGAGGTTAGATGATATGTTTATTAGTAGTGGCGTAAATGTATTTCCAAGTGATATTGAATATATTGTAAGAAATATTGAGGGGTTAACAGGAGAATATAGGATAACTTTATTTACTAAAAATCATATGACTAAATTTTCGTTAGAAGTTGAGGTAAATGAAAATATTAAAAAGACAATAAGAGAAATTCAAGATACTGTATCTTCTGAAATAAAAGCTCATATAGGTGTAAAACCAACAGAAATCAATGTTCTAATATCAGGAGAGTTGCCACGTGCTACTCATAAAGCAAAAAGGGTAATTGATTTAAGAAGGTAGGGGGAAGAAAGTTTTGGCACAGTTAAGTTCAAGGTTAGATTGGTTTACAGAGTCTGTTATAAGGAAGATGACAAGAGTTGCTAATAAATATAATGCAATTAATTTATCACAGGGCTTTCCAGATTTTGATCCTCCAGAAGAAATAACAAATTCACTTATTGATGTGGCAAAGGGGGGACCACATCAGTATGAAATAACTTGGGGATCAAATGAATTCAGAAAAGAATTGGCAAGAAAACAAGAGCATTTTATGGGGATTGGTATAAATCCAGAAGAAAATATAGTAGTTACTTGTGGGAGTACAGAGGCAATGATGGTTGCAATGATGGCAGTATGTGATATAGGAGATAAAGTTATAGTGTTTTCACCATTTTATGAAAATTATGTGGCAGATACTATATTGTCAGGCGCAAAGCCTATTTATGTTCCATTAATTCCACCAAAGTTTAATTTTGATAAAGAAGTTTTAGAAAATGCTTTTAAGCAGGGTGCAAAAGCACTAATACTTTGTAATCCATCAAATCCAGTGGGAAAGGTATTTACTTTAGAGGAATTGGGTTTTATTGCAAAGCTTGCTAATAAATATGATGCTTTTGTTATAACTGATGAGGTTTATGAGCATATAGTATTTCCTCCATATAAGCATACTTATATATCATCTTTGCCTGGAATGTTTGAAAGAACAGTAGCTTGTAGTTCACTTTCAAAAACTTATTCAATAACAGGCTGGAGATTAGGGTATGTAATAGGGAGTAAGGAAGTTATTGATAATTGTAAAAAGGTTCATGATTTCCTTACAGTTGGCGCAGCTGCACCACTACAGAAAGCGGCTTTAGAGGGGTTAAGATTTACTGATAAGTATTATGCTGATTTAGGAAAACTTTATGAAAAGAAAAAAGAATTATTTTTAAATGGTCTAAGGGAGTGTGGTTTTAAATTTTATGAGCCACAAGGTGCTTATTATGTTTTAGTAGATATATCTGAATTTGGGGAAAGAGATGATTATAAATTCTGTCAATGGATGGCAAGAGAAGTTGGGGTTGCTGCTGTACCAGGATCTAGTTTTTTTAGAGAGGATGTGAATAATTATATAAGATTTCACTTTGCGAAAAAGGAGGAAACATTGATAGAGGCTATAAATAGACTTAAAACTTTAAAAATAAAAGCGATGGAGGGGATTAAATGATAGAAATCAGATGGCTTGGTAGAGGTGGCCAGGGAGCATTTACGTCTTCAAGATTATTAGGTATAGGGGCAACTATTTATGAAGGAAAAAACTCTATTGCCTTTCCATCCTTTGGCCCTGAGAGGAGAGGAGCGCCAGTAAATGCTTTTACTAAAATAGATGATAAAAGAATACAAGATAGGAGTCAAAGTTTAACCTGTGACTATTTTGTTATTCTAGATGATAGTCTTTATAAGGAAGAATTTTTAGATAATATATCTAGTAATGGAAAGTTAATTATTAATACAGTAAATGAGGATAAGTTTAGACATATTAAGGATAGGGTCGTAATGATAGATGCAAGTAGCCTAGCAGTGGAGTTTTTAAATAATGCTATTACGAATACTGCTATGCTTGCAGCTTTAGTTGCAAGTACAGAAATAATATCTTTAGAATCAACGCTTAAAGCTATAGATTATGAAATGAAAGGTAGTAAAGCAGAAAAAAATAAAAGATTAATAAGATATATAGTTGAAAAATTAAAAGAAGGTGAATTAAATGACTAGACCTAAAGTAAGTGAAGTTAAAGCTATAAAAACCATTAAAGATTTGCCTGTTGGAACTTATGGAAGTGCTTTTAATTTAGTAGAAAAAAATTCTTCATGGAGAAGTGTAAAACCAATAATAAATGAAGATTTATGTGTTCAATGTGAAGAATGCTATTTGACATGCCCAGATGGAGTTATTTATTTAGATAATTTTGAGATGAAAATAGATTATGATTTTTGTAAAGGTTGTGGCATTTGTGCAAAATCCTGTGGCATGAAAGCAATAACTATGGAAAGAGAGGAATGATTTATGGGGAATAAAGTATTTGCATCTGGAGATGAGGCTATAGCTATAGGAGTAAAACTTTGTAAACCTAAAGTTATAGCAGCATACCCAATAACACCTCAAACAATAGTAGTGGAAAGACTTGCAGAAATGGTAGAAAATAAGGAGTTAAACTCTAAGTATATATATGTAGAATCAGAACATTCAGCACTTTCAGCCGTAATGGGAGCAGCTGCTCTTGGAGTAAGGACTTTTACAGCTACTTCTTCTCAAGGGTTGTTATATATGGCAGAGGTTTTGCATTATGCTAGTGGAGGAAGAGTGCCTTTAGTTATGATGAATGCCAATAGATCTGTTGCTTTGCCTTGGAGTATTTTTGATGATCAAAGAGATTCTTTATCACTTTTAGATTCAGGTTGGATTCAAGTATATGTAGAAGATGCACAAGAAGCTTTAGATACCATAATAGAAGCTTACAAATTAGCAGAAGACAATAGAGTTTTAACACCAGTTATGGTGAATTTAGATGGATTTGTATTAACGCATACCTACGAGGGAATTGATATACCTTCAAAAGAAGAGGTTGATAATTTCCTACCTTTCTTTAACTTTCCTTATAAGATGGATTTTGAAAAACCAAAAAATATATTTTTTTCATCATCGCCTGAGCACAATATAGCCTTTAAGTATGCTCAACATTTAGCAATGATAAAGGCCAAAGAGGTAATAAAAGAATTAGATACTGAATTTGAAAATATATTTCATAGATCCTATGGAGGATTACTTAAAGGTTATTTGGTAGAAGATGCAGAGATTGTATTAATTACTTTAGGGAGTATAACAGGAACAGCAAGAGAAGTAGTTGATGAATTAAGAGAAACGGGAAAAAAAGTAGGAATAGTAAAACTAAGATATATGAGACCATTTCCAGCGGAAGCACTTTTAGAAAGTTTAAGAGGGGTAAAGATAGTTGGAGTTTTTGAAAAAGATATTTCATTTGGTTATGAAGGAACTGTATTTACTAATGTAGCATCAACACTTAAATCTACAGATAATTCTATAAAAGTGTTTGATTTTATAGGTGGTTTAGGAGGAAAAAATGTATCTAAAAATGATATTAGAAATATTTTTCTTAAATTAATAGAAATAAAAAATGGAGGAGAGTTACAAAGGGTAAATTTCGTTAATATAGGGGTTGAAGTGTAATGAAAGAATTAAAAATAAGTAAAGATGAATATTTTTATGGGCATAAAGCTTGTTCAGGATGTGGCGGAAGTCTAGCTGTAAGACTAGCATTAAAAGCACTTGGTAAAAATACTTTTGTAGTTATTCCAGCAGGATGCATGTCGGCTGTAGGTTTTATTTATCCACAGCTATGCTTTTCAGTAAATGCAATGATTTCTCAATTTGCTAGTACTGGGGCTATGTTATCTGGTGTTTATGCAGGAGCAAAGGCATTAGGCTTAGAAAATTTTAATGTAGTTGGATTTGCAGGAGATGGGGGAACTGCAGATATAGGATTACAAGCATTATCTGGGGCTATAGATAGAAATGATAAGATAATTTATATTTGTTATGATAACGAGGCTTATATGAATACTGGAGTTCAACAAAGTGGACTAACTCCTTATGGAGCAAGGACTACAACTTCACCAGCAGGAGATAATATTCATGGTTCAGCTAATAGAAAGAAAGATATGTTTGAGATAGTAGCAGCTCATAAGATAAAATATGCAGCTACAGCAAGTATAGGTTATCCTAAGGATTTTATAAATAAGGTGTCAAAAGCAAAAGAGGTAGATGGAACCTCATATATTCATGTTTTTGCACCATGTCCAACAGGGTGGGGGATTAGCACAAGTGAAACAGTTTCTATTGCAAAGGAAGTTGTAGAATGTGGTCTATGGTATTTAGCTGAGTATGAAAATGGAGAGTTCATATTAAATAGAAAAATAGAAGAGTTTTCATCTGTTAAAAATTATCTAAAAAATCAAGGAAGATTTAAACATTTGGATGAAAGTGATATTGAAAGTATAATTAAAGAAAGGGATGAGAAATGGGGCAAAACTTTAAATAACTTTAAAGTTAATGAAGATAAGCTAATAGTTTTAAATGAAAATTCTACTTGCTGTGATAAATAAAAATAGAATTAAAGAGCAATAAATATACTTTGAAGTCTATCTATTACTCTTTTATTCATTGTAATTTTTCGCGTAGTTTTTTCTTAAATAATGTATATATAAGTATTCCATCAAATGCCCATTGTATAGAAGTTATTATCCATACATAGATTACCGAAAGTTTTAAGATAAAGATAATAATAATCATTAATGGCATTCTTATAACCCATGAACTTATAAGAGAAACCTTAAATGGAGTTTTTGTATCCCCAGAGCCTTTAAGTACGCCACCTACTATCATGGAAACAGCCATAAAAGGTTGTTCTATAGCTGCTATCATAAGGCAGTAAGTACCAAGTCGTATAACTTCAGCTTCTGAAGAGGTTATAAAGGCGGTTATAAGTATATGAGGTATTATTAAGAATAATAAAGCGCAAGCACTCATTATAACAGTTCCTAAAAATATAGACGTAAAGGCATATTCTTTCGCTTTTTTATAATCTTTTTCTCCTATTTTATGTCCAACTAGTGTAGTTGCAGCTACAGCAAAGCCCCAACCAGGCATAAAACTTATAGATTCTATAGTTGTAGTTATTTGATTTGCAGCAAAAGCTATTGTACCAAGGCTTACTATAAAGAAAGCGCCAAGAAGTCTACTTATACTAAAAGCACCTTCTTGCATAGATGATGGTATTGAAAGTTTAAATAGGCCTTTAAGCATGTCTAAGTTAAAATCTTTTATATACTTTAAACGAATCTTAATCTTAGAGTATTTAGCAATATAAAATGCTATAAATATAAAACCTACAATTTGAGCTGTACAAGTAGCTATAGCAGCTCCTTTTATTCCAAGCTCAGGAAAACCGAATTTTCCAAATATAAGAGAGTAATCTAAACCTATATTTATAATATTTATTATTATTGAAGCAATTAAAGGTGTTTTAGTATTTCCTGATCCTCTTAAACAAGCATTTAGTGCATTCATAGCCATGTTAAAGCCTATTCCTATAGCTGCTATTCTCATAAATGAAGAACCAAGAGTTATAACATTTTCTTGAGCACCAGCTAGTTTAAAGATTTCATGTGAAAAGAAGAAAAATATAAAACTTAAAATTAAAGCTACAAATACTGCAACTATAAATCCCAAGGTGGCATATTCTTCAGCTAAATCAATTCTTTTAGCACCTATGTTTCTAGCAACTAAAGATGTTATTCCGATAGATATACCACAAGCTATAAGTATATTTGAAAAGGTATAGACTATTTCGGAACTTAATCCAACGCTACTTACAGCTATATTTCCTCCATATTTACCAACCATCATAGTATCAAAAACCCAAATCATCATATATAAAGTCATTTCACCTACAGCTGGTAGGGCAAGTTTTAAAACATCTATAACAGTATCTTTTCGTAACTTCATTGTTATCCCCCTCTTTTGTTAATAAGTCTAAGTTTAAAAAAAATTATTTATAGATCATAAATTTAGTTATATCATTATAAAAGAATAATAATATAATTTGTAGTTTTCTCATATCTAGCACTTTAAGTGGGCTTATAGAAATTTTAATGACTAGGAGTTTGTCCAGGTCATAAGAAAATTCTATAAGCCCACTTTTTTATTATATTAAATTTCAACATTAAATGTAAGTGGTTTTATGGTAAAATATTAAGCTTAAGTAGTATAGTTCATATTTCTAAAGCTCAAAGGTGTTTGCTTTGTTAGTTTTTTAAATGTCATATTATAATAGTTTTGATTGTTAAAACCTACAGATAAAGCTATATCTAAAATAGTCATATTATCTTGTAGAAGCATTTCTTTACTTTTTTCTATTCTGACTTCATTCAAAAATTGAGAAAAGGTCTTTTTAGTCTCCTTTTTAAATAAAGTACAGAAATAACATTTATTTATTTTTAAAAAACTAGAAACATCCTCTAATGTTATTGGCTTGTTATAATTGTCATTTATGTATTTAATAGCTTTGTTAACATAAAAACTATGGTTTACATCTTTAATATCTAAAAGATTAAACTTTGAAGATGTATCATAAAAGATACTTCTTAATAAGGTTATCATATGAGGAATGCAAGTTTTAGGTTTATATAATATATTATAACTGTTTGATTTTTTTATATTATAGGGTCCTAAAATAAACATACCAAGTTCAGGCTTTGTTTTATCAATAAAACAAGCTGTAAAATTTATTTCAGATAAAATAGATATAGTTATGAATTCATTATTAGTAGAAGAAAATCTGTCTTTTGCTTTTAAATATATATTATTATTGTTGAATAATTTTAGTGAATCAGTATTATAGCCAATAGCATTAATTAAATTCCCATTATTATCAATTGCTACAATAGGAATATGGGTACATGAAAAAAATTTTTCTATAGTTTCACAGATAGTAGGTTTTAATAACAAAAAAATCCCTCCAAATTTAAAGATTATAAAAATATAGTTATAAAAATATAAATATACTTAAGATTTTAAAGAGTATAATTGTTAAAATTAATTGAGAATGAAAATCATTAGTGGAAAATAAATTATAGCATTGAAAATTTATAAGTGTCAAATAAGATTTATTTACAGAGGAGGATATATGAAGAAAATTTATCTGGTATTGATTCTTGTTATTCTATCAGTAGCATCTATATTTATTGGAGTAAGTGATATATCTATTTTTGATGTTTTAAATACGAGGACCGAAAAGTTTAAAATATTATTAATAAGTAGAATTCCAAGATTGATAAGTATTATAGTAGCTGGGATAAGTATGAGTATTACAGGACTTATAATGCAACAAATAACAAAAAATAAATTTGTATCACCAAGTACAGCAGCTACCATAGATTCAGCAAAATTAGGAATTTTAGTTGCTTTGATGATGTTTACAGGAGCTACATCAATTCAAAAGATGATAATTTCATTTGTCTTTGCTCTTGCAGGTACTTTTATATTTATGAAGATACTTAAAAAGATAAAGTTTAAAAATGCTGTATTTATACCGTTGGTAGGAATAATGTTTGGAAATATAATAGATTCAGTAACAACATTTTTTGCTTACAAATATGATTTAGTTCAAAATATTTCAGCTTGGCTAGATGGAGATTTTTCAAGAGTTATAAAAGGTAGATATGAATTACTTTATATTAGCATTCCTCTTGTAATAATAGCTTATTTATATGCAAATAAGTTTACTATTGTAGGAATGGGCGAAGATTTTTCAACTAATTTAGGAATGAATTATGAAAGAATTGTAAATATAGGCATTTGTATTGTAGCGTTAGTATCGGCGGTAGTTGTGATAACTGTTGGTAAGATACCTTTTTTAGGAATAATAATTCCTAATATAGTTACATTATATTTAGGAGATGATACTAAGAAAAATATACCATACATAGCTCTCTTAGGTGCTATATTTTTAATGGCTTGTGATATTTTAGGCAGGATTGTTATATATCCATATGAAGTATCTATAGGTCTAACAGTTGGAATAATAGGTAGCATAATATTCTTATATTTGATAAGCAGGAGGGAAGTTTATGGTAGCTAAAAAAAGGATAAGCCTTCTGTTAATATTGGCACTTATATCTATAGCTATATATAGTTTTAGTGGTTTAAATATCAGTAATTTAAACTACGTACTATCAAAAAGATTAGTTAAAATATTAGTGATATGTCTAACAGGGGGAACTATTGCAGTATCATCTATTATGTTTCAAACAATAACTAATAATAGAATACTAACACCTAGCATATTAGGGTTAGATGCAGTATATATGTTTATACAAACTCTAGTTGTGTTTTTATTTGGAGCTAATAGTAAGGTAATAACAAATAATAATATTAATTTTGGTATATCTACATCTTTAATGATTGCTTTCTCATTTTTATTATTTAAGCTTTTATTTAGAAGAGAGAATAATAATATATTTTTACTTCTTTTAGTAGGGCTTATATGTGGGAGTTTATTTCAATCACTTTCTTCCTTTATGCAGACTTTAATCGATCCAAAAGCATTTCAAACAGTTCAAGATAAGATGTTTGCAAGCTTTAATAATGTAAATACAAACCTTATTATAATTTCACTTATAGTTATCCTTATAATAATAATCTGTATTTATGATTATGTTGATATTTTAGATGTTTTAGCATTAGGAAAAGACCAAGCTATTAATCTAGGTGTTGATTATGATAAAAACATAAAAGTTATACTTATAGTAATTTCAATATTGGTTTCAATATCAACAGCTTTGGTCGGGAGTATAACGTTTTTTGGAATTATTGCTTCAAATTTAACTTATCAAGTTATGAAAACTTATAAGCATAGACACATTTTAGTTGGTTCAATATTCTTAAGCATAATAGCTTTAGTGCTTGGACAATTTATTGTGGAAAGATTATTAAACTTTAAGACAACCCTTAGCGTAATAATAAACTTCATAGGTGGAGTATATTTTCTATATTTGCTGTTAAAGGAGAGTAGAGCATGATTGAAGTGAAAAATATAGTTAAAAGTTATGGTAGTAAGAAAGTGGTAGAAGGTGTTTCATTAAAAATACATAAAGGAAAGATAACATCATTTATAGGACCTAATGGAGCTGGAAAGAGCACACTACTATCAATAATAAGTAGACTTATAAAAGCAGATTCAGGAGAGATAATTATAGATGATATAGAGCTTTCAAAATGGAAAAGTAAAGATTTAGCTAAAAAGATTTCAATATTAAAACAATCAAATAATATAAATTTAAGATTAACTGTGAGAGAGTTAGTTTGTTTTGGTAGATTTCCATATTCTCAAGGAAATTTAAAAAAAGAAGATATAAAGTATATTGAAGAAGCTATAGAGTTTATGAAACTTACAGATATACAAAATAAATATATAGATGAATTAAGTGGTGGACAAAAGCAAAGAGCGTTCATAGCTATGATATTAGCTCAAAACACTGAGTACATTTTATTAGATGAGCCACTTAACAATCTAGATATGAAACATTCTGTTGAAATAATGAGAACTTTAAGGCAGTTAGTAGATGAATTGGGTAAAACAGTTATTATAGTTATACATGATATAAATTTTGCTTCTTGTTATTCAGATACTATAGTGGCTTTAAAGGACGGAAGATTAGTTAAAGAGGGATTAACTAATAGAATAATTGATGAATCTGTATTAAAAGAAATATATGATATGGATTTTAAAATTCAAAATATAAATGATAATAAAATATGTATATATTTTTAAAAACTTTATATAAGGATATATGCTGAAAGTGTCATTATAGGAATAACTATTTAAATATTTATATAGTTAAATAGTTTTATAGATAAATATTTACACAAAAAATAAGATTTAAAGAGAGGTAAAGAAAATGAACAAAAAAATTATATCAATAGCAGTAGTAGTACTTATAGCCATTGTAGGAAGTTTTGCTTTTACAAAGTTAAATAATAAAAAAGAAGACAAACCTCAAGGAATAAAAATAGCTAATGAATTAGGAGAAGTGACAGTAAATAAGAAACCCAAAAATGTAGTAGTTTTTGATTATGGAGTACTAGATGCTTTAAATAAAATGGGAGTAGACGTAAAGGCAATGCCTAAATCAAGTTTACCTTCATATCTTTCAAAGTTTAAAGGGTCTGAGTATACAGATGCAGGAGCATTATTTGAACCAAACTTTGAAAAAATTAGCGAATTAAAACCTGAGCTTATAATAATTGGTGGAAGACAAAAGAAATTAAGTGAAGAATTTAAGAAGATTGCACCAACAATATTAATGAATACAGAAGATAATGATTATATAGGTTCATTCTCTAAAAATGTGAAGACTTTAGGAGAAATTTTTGATAAGCAAGATGTTGTAGAAAAAGAATTAAAACAAATAAATGATAAAATTGAGAATTTAAATAAAAAAGTAAAAGAGAGTGGAAAAAATGCTCTTGTTGTAATGGCGAGTGATGGAGCTTTAAGTGCTTATGGAGAAGGTTCAAGATTTGGAATGATTCATAAAGAATTTGGTGTCCCAGCAGCAGATAAGAAAGTAGAGTCATCAAATCATGGACAAAAAATATCATTTGAATACCTAGTAGAAAAAAATCCTGATAATATGTTAGTTATAGATAGGACAGCTATTGCTGGAGGAAAAGTTTCTGCTAAACAAGCTTTAGAAAATGATCTTGTAAAAACTACTAAAGCTTATAAAGAAAATAAAATAACTTACCTTACACCAGAAATCTGGTACATATCAACAGGTGGTTTAGAAGCTACAAACAAAATGATAGATGAAATAGAAAGTGCTATGAAGTAGAGTAGTGCAAGGTGACGGGGCAAGTTTATTAATTTTCTTGTTCCGTCGCTACGCTCCAAGTCACCAAAAATTAATAAACTTACCCCTATTCACAATTGCAGAAAGTGCATGCTTAGTATAGGCTAGGTATGCGCTTTTTGAGTATATATTTTTATACTGGGTTATTGCAACTTTGTAATAAGGATTGATTAAAATATTACGAAGGAACTACTGAAATTAGAGAGGCTGGTAATGTTCTTTAAAAATTAATAATACGGTGAAAAAAATAAAATAGAGATTTTTAGATATTTAAGAACAATAATGAATTTATTGAAACTATATGCTATAATTACTAGTAATTGGCTTTGACAGGTGAATTATTATAGCAATAAAGGGGGAAGGAAAATATGAAAGATATTATAATAATTTTAGGAGTAATAATTGGTGTTGTTCTGTTTATTGTAGGTAAGAAATCACAAACCTATAAGTATTTAAAGATTATAGGAGTAATAATTATTGTGGTTTGTTTAGGTATAGAAATATCACCTGATTTTATAAGAGGGTTTATGAACGGATTGCAAGGTAAATAAGTACATTCTTATTGTAATACCTAACTATAAAAATAAATAAATTTTCAAAATACCGTAGTATTCAGAAATGGATTTTACGGTATTTTTAGTTAGAAATTAAAAGAATGTTGATATGATGTTTATAAACGATTAAACTTTTTTATAAAACTACAATTACAGAGTTAAATGCGAGAAAAACTTTATTTAATAATAATTAATATTAGTGTATAATTAAATTAGAGGTGATAATTGTGATTACAGTACTGTCTCCAGCTAAGACTTTAGATATGAATAAAGTTGAGTTGGATTTAGAGAAGACGATTCCTAGGTTTTTAGATAATGCAGAGGAATTAATAGAAGAATTAAGAGAACTTGAAGTGCATGATATATCTAAGCTTATGAAAATTAGCGAAGACTTATCTGTTTTAAATTTTATGAGATATAAAGAATGGAAGAAAGAAAAATCAGGAGAGGAGAAGCAAGCTATATTAGCCTTTAAGGGGGAAGCTTATAGAGGTCTTAAAGCAGATGATTTTTTTAAAGAAGATTTAGAATTTGCAAATAAGCATTTAAGAATTTTATCAGGACTTTATGGTGTTTTAAAACCTTTAGATGGAATAAAACCGTATAGATTAGAAATGGGAATTAAGCTTAAAGTAGGAGTTAATAAAAATTTATATGAATATTGGGGCGATACTTTAAGTAATAGCTTATTAGAAGAATTAGAATTTCATAAAGATAATAATATAATAAATCTCGCATCAGAAGAATATTTTAAAGCTGTAGGACTTAATAGTGGTTATAATGTAGTAACACCTATTTTTAAAGAAAGAAAAGGACTTGAATTGAAAGTAGTAAGTGTATATGCTAAAAAGGCTAGGGGACTTATGTGTAATTATATAATAAAAAATAGAATTGATAGTTTAGAAGCTTTAAAGAAATTTAATGAAGAAGGCTATGAATTTTCAGAAGAATATTCTAATATGAATAATTTTGTATTTATTAGGTAATAATAATAAACGCATACGATAACATTAGTCCAAAATAAAGGTTTAAATGATTAAAATTTAAGCCTTTATTTTTATGTGAAAATAAATAATCTATTTAGTTGTTAAATATATGGTATAATTATGTTTACTGAAATAAATTATAGATAGACAAGCTATTACTTTTCTTTATAGGGTTTCAGTCAGGTTAATTTATAAATCTTTAGAAGGAGTGAGACTTTTGAAAGAAAAACTAGTTAAGATAGAGGGAATGACTTGTGTAGCATGTGTAAGGCGCGTTGAAAGAGCTGTTAATAAATTAGATGGTGTAATAGAGGCTAATGTGAATTTTGCAACAGAAACATTGATGGTAAAATTCGATGATAACTTAGATTTTAATATTATAAAAAATGCTATAGATAAAGCAGGATATAATGTAGTTTTAAATGAGAAAAGGGTTACACTGAAAATAGGTAGAATGACTTGTGCTGCTTGTGTAAGAGATGTTGAGAGGGTAGTAGGAAAGCTTTATGGTGTTTCAAGTTCAGAGGTTAATTTTACTACAGAGACACTTAATGTGATTTTTGATTCAAATGAAGTTAGAGTGAGTGAAATTAAGAAAACTATAGAAAAAGCAGGCTATGAGGTTTTAGAAGAAGAAACTTTGGATGAAGGAATTGACAGAAAAAGAGAAGAGAGAAAAAAATTGAAGAAAAGATTGATAGTTTCTACTATATTTACAATACCTCTTCTGATAATAGCTATGGGATATATGGTAGGGTTGGTATTACCTAATATAATAGATCCTATAAAAAATCCAATAAACTTTTCTATTATTCAGTTGATTTTAGCTACAATTGTTATAATTGAAGGATTTAGTTTCTTTTCTATAGGAATTAAGAATATTTTAAAAGGAAGTCCCAATATGGATTCACTTATAGCAATTGGTTCAGGTTCAGCTTATATATATGGCCTTTTTGCAATATATCAAATAATACAAGGTGATATGAGCTATATTATGGATATGTATTTTGAATCATCAGCAACAATACTTACATTAATTACGTTAGGAAAGTATTTAGAGTCAATATCCAAAGGAAAGACTTCAGAGGCAATAAAAAAATTAATAGGTTTAGCACCTAAAACAGCTACAATATTAAAAGATGGTAAAAAAACTCAAATTAATATAGATGAAGTAGCAGTTTATGATATTGTAGTAGTTGGCCCTGGTGAAAAATTACCTGTAGATGGAGTTGTTATTGAAGGATTAACGTCAATAGATGAGAGTATGATAACGGGTGAAAGTATTCCAGTGGAGAAAACAGTTGGGTCAAAAGTTTTTGGAGCTACAATAAATAAAAATGGTATTATAAAATATAGGGCGGAGAAGACTTTAGATAATACTGTAATATCTCAAATAATAAAGCTTGTAGAGGAGGCACAAGGTTCAAAGATGCCTATTGCAAAGCTTGCAGATACTATATCTTCACATTTTGTACCTATAGTAATGATGCTTGCTATAATAGCTAGTGCTTTATGGTTCATTTATGGAAAGGGGGCCGTTTTTTCTTTAACTATATTTATATCAGTTTTAGTTATAGCTTGCCCTTGTGCATTAGGCCTTGCAACGCCTACAGCTATAATGGTTGGTACAGGTAAAGGGGCTGAAAATGGAGTTTTAATAAAAAGTGGTAGAGTCTTAGAAGCTAGTCATAAGTTAAATACTGTAGTTTTTGATAAAACAGGAACTATAACTAAGGGAAAACCAAGAGTTACAGATATAATAGCTGAAGAAGTAGATGAAGATGAGTTGCTTTTATTTGCAGCTTCGGCGGAAAAAGGTTCAGAACATCCTTTAGGAGATGCTATAGTAAAAGAAGCCGAAAAAAGAAATTTAGATTTAAAGAAAGTAGATAACTTTGAGGCTATTCCAGGTTGTGGAATAAGGGCTAGCATTGAAGGTAAAGAAGTTTTACTTGGAAATTTTAGATTTATGTTGGGAAAAGAAATAAAACTGGGTGAAATAAAAAGAGAAGCTAACAATATATCTATGAAAGGTAAAACACCTATGTTTGTAGTAATAGATAATGTTTGTGTAGGAATTATAGCTGTTGCAGATATTTTGAAAGAAAATTCTAAAAGAGCTGTAACAACTCTTAAAAATATGGGAATAAAAGTAGTTATGTTAACAGGAGATAATAAAAATACTGCTGAGGCCATAGCAAAACAAGTTGGAATAGATAATGTAATATATGAAGTAATGCCAGGAGATAAAGCTTTAGAGGTTAAAAAATTACAAGGTAAGGGAAAAATAGTTGCAATGGTAGGTGACGGTATAAATGATGCACCAGCACTTGCAGTAGCAGATGTAGGAATAGCTATAGGTTCCGGGACTGATGTAGCTATAGAATCTGCTGATATAGTTCTTATGCAAAGTGATTTGTTACAAGTAATAACAGCTATACAGCTTAGTAAAGCGACCATAAAAAATATAAAAGAAAATTTATTCTGGGCGTTTGGATATAACATCTTAGGAATACCAGTAGCTATGGGGGTTTTATATATTTTTGGAGGACCATTATTAAATCCCATGATAGGGGCATTAGCTATGAGTTTTAGTTCGGTATCAGTTGTTTTAAATGCTTTAAGACTTAGAAAGTTTAAACCTAAATATTAATGAAGTTTATAAAATATATAAGAAATATATAACTTTAGTGTTTGTAATAGCTTAAGAAATCTTTAATATATTACAAGTTAAATAAATATAAAAGTAACCTGCAAGCTTAGAATTGCAGGTTACTTTTTTGCTTATATATAGAATAATTTATTTGTTTATTAAGTTCAATCATAAAAATGAAACTCCTATTCACTAACGTTCATAGGAGTAAGTTCAAATTACTAAATTAAAAATTTAGATTTTCACTTAAAATCAAAGATTTAGAATTTTACTTAACTTCGAATAAGCAAATTTTAAATTTGGATTCTTACTTAAATGAAAGAATTTTGAAAGATTTAATTAGTAATTTAGAAAGATATGTTTGGTACTATAATACATAGTATTTAAAAATATTAATTATGGAGGATATATTAAAGATGAGAAAAATAAGTTATAAATTTAGTAGTTTCATCAATAATGCATTAAAGTTTCTATTTATATTTGTAGTTATAGGAAGTAAGTATAGATTGACAAGAGATTTTGCATCAGTTAAGTTTAGTAAATTTTCAGTAGTTTTTTTTATAATTATAATTTTACTTGGCATTATTTTGAATTATTTAATGAAGAAGAAATTTAATACTAAAATAATATTTATCAGTATTTTATCTGTAGGATTAATTATAAGATTAATTTGGTTTTATTCTATAGATAGTATACCAACAAGTGATTTTAATAGAATGTATATATGTGCTGAGGACTTTTTAAAGGGTTTTACTTATATGTTTGAGGGGACAGGCTATATGGCTAGATTTCCACATATGAGTATTACAGTATTATATTTTTCATTTGTTCAAAAGATATTTTATAAGAATCCATTAATAGCTATAAGGCTTTTAAATATATTATTTTCTATGTTAAATATGGTGATTTTATATTTTATTGCAAAAGAAGTATTTAAAGATAAGAAAAATGTAATATGGTCCTTATTTTTAGCTGCGATTTATCCACCTATGATTATTTACAACAATGCATATGCATCAGAGAATATTGCAATGCCAATATTTTTATTAAGTATATACCTATTTTTAAAGTCTATAAATAAAGATAGAAAAATCAAATTATTAATAGGAGCCTTCTTTATATTAGCATTAGCAAATCTTTTTAGGCCAATAGCTTATGTAGTTATAGTAGCTTATATATTGTATATTTTAATTTACTTTAAAGAAGGAATAAAGAGAAAAGTAATTTTAGTTTCTACTAGTATTATGAGTTTTATAATACCAACATTATTAGTAAGCTATGGGTTAATCTATTTAAATATATTAGAAAGACCTCTTTGGAAACCAACTGAGCCTGCAAGTATCTCTATATTAAAAGGGACAAATTTTGAAAGTAATGGACGTTGGAATGAAGAGGATGCAAAAGTTTTTGGAGAGTGTGATGAGAATTATGAAAAAGCTGATAAAAGAGCAAAAGAAATAATAAGAGAAAGATTATTAGGTTCTAAAAAGACAGATATTTTAAGGCATTATGCTACTAAATATGCGTTTCAATGGAACACTGGTGATTTTGGAGGTATATGCTGGGCTGAAGCTGGATTAGAAACTGAAAGTAATAGAGAAAAATATTTAAAGATAATGGAAAAAAATGATGGAAAAGAGTTAATAAAATTAAGCAAAGATGGAGAATCTTTAGTTCAATTAATTTATACTATTATGATTTTAATTACATATTTGGCGCTTTATAAAAAGAAAAGAAATTATAAGCTAGATTTAATGTATATATTGTTTTGTGGTTTTTCTATACAATGCTTAATAACAGAATCACAAGATAGATACACATATGTAGTTTCATGGATATTTATATTACTAGCAATGAACTTTTTTGAAAGTGAAAGTAAAGTGTTTATTAGAAATGGAGAAGAATCAAGTGAAAGATAAATTTTTGAATGTAATAAAACTTTTACGAGTAGAACAATGGATTAAAAATATGTTTATTTTTGTGCCAATATTATTTTTTGATAATATTTCCAATATAGAAAAAAGTATTATCGCATTTACTTCATTTTGTTTTATTTCATCTTGTGCATGTGTATTAAATGATATTGTGGATAAAGGTAAGATTTGGGGTACAAATATGAAAGTTAAACTTTTTAAAACTATAGTTTTAGCTTTAATATTAGCAACTATATCTTTTATTATAGCATTTTCACTAAATAACTATATTCTTTTAATTATAATTTTATATTTATTAAATAATCTTTTTTATTCTTTTAAAATTAAACATATGATTATTTTAGATGTATTTTCGAAAGCTATAGACTTTATATTAAGAATTTTAACAGGTTCATTTGCTATAGGTAGTGAGATTTCTAGCTGGATGATATTGTGCATATTATTTTTAGCATTATTTTTAGGTTTTTGCAAGGAGAGAAATGAACTTATTATCAAGGAAAGATATTCAAAAGAACTAAGTGAAAATTTATTAAAATACAATGAGAAATTATTAGATCAAATAATAAATATAATACTAACATGTACTATAATATTCTATGCTATTTATTCTGTTATAGGAATTAGTGATGGTAATTTTATATGGACAACCATTTTGGTCTTATTTGGAATATTAAGATATTACTATTTAATATATTCAAAAGATGAAGGTGGTAACACTATGGATTTAATTCTTAAGGATAGACAACTTGCATTTTGTATAATTTTTTGGATTACTGTATATGTTAGTATCAAAATATAAAAAAACTTCGAAATAAAAAATGTAGGTTATAAGATATATGTTAACTATTAATATTTAGTATGTGAATAGTAATAGTTAAATTATTAAAAGAAGTTTAAATAAGAACAATATACATTTTAACAACATATAAGTTTAGCTTATATGTTGTTTTTTTTCATGAAAATAATATCTTCATAATATCTTCATAATTTTAATAATAATATCTTTTATTTTACCTTTTAAGATTTTATTATAGAAAAGTTTATTAAATGTTGGAACTTATATTTAATATAAAAAGTCTATAGAGTATAGAGCAAAAGATAATATTTATACAAAATCAGTTTTTTTATTTGTCATAAGTAAGAAAATTGAAAGAATTTAGAAAGAAAATTTAAAGAAGAGGAAGAGAGTAATTAATAAGTTTGAAAGAAAGATTTGTTATGATATAAATGAAATCCAAAGGGAAAGACTTGGATAGAGAGTGAGAGGTAAATATGAAAGGAACAAATTATAAATTTAGTATTTTTCTTAATAATGCATTAAAATTTTTATTTTTATTCGTAATAGTAGGAAGCATATATAAACTTACAAAAGATTTTAAATCAAGTGAATTTGGAGCTTTCTCATTAGCGTTTTCCATAAGTATAGGTTTAATGGCATTTATTTTATTTTATCTAATGAGAAAGAAGTATAGTGAAAAAATAATATTTATTGTTATTTTGATTATGGGCTTAATTATAAGACTAATATGGCTTTATTCAATAGATAGTATACCAACAAGTGATTTTAATAGAATGTATATATGTGCAGAGGATTTCTTGCAAGGGACTACATATATGTTTAAAGGTACAGGCTACATGGCTAGATTTCCTCATATGAGTATTACAGTTTTATATTTTGCGTTAATTCAGAAAATATTTTATTTAAATCCGTTAATAGCTATAAGAAGTTTTAATATAGTTTTTTCAATGTTAAATATAGTTATTTTATATTTTATTTCAAAGGAAATTTTTAAAGATAAGAAAAATGTATTATTGGCATCTTTTGTAGCATCAATTTATCCGCCTATGATTATTTATAATAATGCATATGCTTCGGAAAATATAGCAATGCCAATATTTTTATTAAGTATTTATTTATTCTTAAGAGCTATAAATAGTGAAAAAAAATTAAGGTTATTAATATTATCTTCTATAGCTTTAAGCTTAGCTAATCTTTTTAGACCAATAGGATATATAGTTATTGTAGCTTACTTATTATATGTTTCAATTTATTTTAAGGATAAGTTAAAAAGTAAACTAATTTTATTTACTGGTATTGTTTTAGGTTTTGTAATACCAACTTTTATAGTAAGTTATAGTCTAATTTTTTTAAATGTATTAGAAAGACCTCTTTGGCAGCCAACAGAGCCACCTAGTATTTCTATATTAAAGGGAACAAATTTTGAAAGTTATGGTCATTGGAATGAAGAAGATGCAAAGGTTTTTGGTCAGTGTGATGAAGATTATGAGAAAGCAGATAAAAGAGCAAAAGAGATAATAAAGGATAGATTATTAAATTCTAAAAAGACAGACCTTTTAAAGCATTATGTTGTTAAATATGCATTACAGTGGAGAACAGGAGAATATGGAGGTATATGTTGGGTTGAAGATGGTTTAGAGACTGAAATGAATAGAGAAAAGTATTTAAAGATACTAGGCCAGAATGATGGAAAAGAACTGATAAAGTTAAGTAAAGACGGAGAATCAGCTGTACAGATAGTTTATATTATTATAATTTTACTAACATATATTGGACTTTATAAAAAAGAAAGAAATTACAAATTAGATTTGATGTATATATTATTTTGTGGTTTTTCTATACAGTGCTTGATAACAGAAGCACAGGATAGATATACCTACATAGTTTCATGGATATTTATATTACTTGCAATCAACTTTTTTGATGATAGAAATAAATTATTTAGTAAAAAGGGAGAGATAAAGAATGAAGGATAAATTTTTGAGTGTAATAAAGCTTTTAAGAATAGAACAATGGATTAAGAATATGTTTGTTTTTGGACCTATATTGTTTTCAAATAATATTTTTAATAGCGGTATGATAGAAAAAAGTTTTACAGCTTTTATAGCATTTTGTTTTATTTCATCTTGTGTATATATAATGAATGATATTGTTGATAGAGAAAAAGACAGAAAACATCCTAAAAAGTGCAATAGACCCATTGCTAGTGGAAAGGTTCAAGTTTTTGAAGCTATTATATTAGCTGTAATATTAGCAGGTGAATCATTTATTATAGCCTTTTCTATAAATAAGTATTTAGTTTTAATAATACTTTTATATCTAGTAAATAATGTTTTATATTCTTTTAAAATTAAAAATGTAGTGCTTTTAGATGTTTTTTCTATCGGAATAGGATTTATTTTAAGAGTACTTGCTGGTTCTTTTGCCATAGGTGTTAAAACTTCTAGTTGGATATTATTATGTACATTATTTTTATCATTATTCTTAGGTTTTGGAAAAAGAAGAAATGAAGTTATTGTTTTAGGTGAAGATGCTAAAGAACATAGAAAAAATTTATCACAATATAATGAAAAATTATTAGATCAAATAATAAATATAGTTCTTGCATGTACTATAGTATTTTATGCTATTTATTGTGTAGTAGGGACAGGAGATCAAAACTTTATTTGGACTACTATTCTAGTGTTATTTGGGATACTTAGATATTATTATTTAATGTATTCTAAGGGACAAGGTGGCAATCCTACAGAATTAGTAATTAGAGATAAGCAATTAAGTTTTTGTGTAATATTTTGGATTATATGTTCAGCTGGTATTATGAATTTTTAGGAGGTTCTTATGAAAAAGGCTTTTGCTATATTTGATGTTGATAAAACTATAATTAAAGGTGATTCTATGTTTTACTTTTTACTATATGGAATATCTAAAAAACCATGGCTTGTAATTTATTTGCCAATTATAACAATAAAAGTGATATTATTTAAAGCTGGAATATTAGATGTGAAAAAAGCAAAGGAAAGCTTGTATATTCCTATTAAACACTTAAAAGAAGAGGAAATACAAGAATTTTATGAAAAAGTACTGTTAAAAAAATCTTATGGAGAAGTATTAAATGTTTTAAAAGAGCATAAAAAGTCAGGAAGTTATACTATACTAGTTTCAGCTTCACCAGAAGAGTATTTGAAGTACTTCAAAAATAAGGATTATATAGATGAAGTAATAGGAACCAAGCTTTTAAATGTTAATGGTAGATATATAAACAAAATACAAGGAGAAAATTGTAAAGACTATGAAAAGGTAAAGCGAATAAATACGTTTTTAAAAGAAAATAATTTTGAGATAGATTTTGAAAATTCTTATTGTTATGGGGACTCGAATTCGGATTCTTATATGATGAATTTAGTTAAAAACAGGTATAGGGTAAGAGGCGGAAGTCTGGAGGAGTTTTCATGTTAAAAAGAATAAGAATAGGAATTGTATTCATGCTGATATCAGCGCTATTAAGTGCTACAGGACAGCTTATGTGGAAAATTGGAAAGGATAATTTTATTTTCATATTTATTGGCCTTGCTTTTTATGGACTAGGAGCTATATTTATGATAAAGTCATTAAAACTAGAAAAGCTTTCAGTAGCTTATCCTGTTATGTGTATTAGTTATCTATTAGCTCTTTTTTATGGATATGTTTTTTTAAATGAAGTAATAACCATAAAAAAGCTAGTAGCAGTTTTATTAATAATTATAGGAGTGAGTTTTTGTAGCCGTGGAAAATAGTTTAGTAGTTTTAACAATTTTAATTATGACTTTATGTGGTGCTTTAGGTGGTGTATATTTAAAAAAATCAACAGCATTAAATAAAAAGATAAATATATCTTTAATTATAGGTTTAGGCTTTTATGGAACGGGAGCTATTTTAAATATAATACTTCTTAGATTTATTCCCCTTACTATAGTTTTCCCATGTAATGCTATTACTTATATTTGGTCAACTATATTTGCAAAGCTTATGTTTAAGGAAAAAGTAGGTATATATAATGTAATAGGCCTAGCTTTTATATCAAGTGGATTAGTGTTACTAGTAATATAGGTAAATAACTTGATAAATAAAAAATTTAAATTGTATTTTAGGATAACTTGTAGTCAGATGGCTACAGGTTGTTTTTGGTTTAATATTTTTTCTTCATAATATCTTCATAATTTTAATAATAATATCTTTTATTTTATATATTAATGTTAAATTATAGAGTTGTAATTAATAAAGGAAACTTTTAACCACTATTATTTGTATAGGTATTCTTTTAGAGAGAGTTTTATTAACTAAATTAAAATTTAAAATGTTCCATAATGTAGGATTTTGCAAGTTGAAAATTTGGATATTAGTTTATGATAATTAGTGTATAGTTTTATGATAAAATAAAGTGAATTATAAAAATCAAAAATTAAATGTTATACAGTAAGGGGTGCGAGTTATGGAAGTAAAATATAATATTTTAGTTGTAGATGATGAAAAGGATATAAGAGATGTAGTAGAGATTTATTTAATAAATGGAGGCTTTAATGTTATAACTGCTGAAGATGGTATAGAAGCATTGGAAGTTTTAAAGAATGAAAAAATAGATTTAATAATTTTAGATATAATGATGCCAAGATTAGATGGTGTAAGAGCGTGTATGAAGATAAGAGAAACTCAGCAAATACCAATTATAATGCTATCAGCAAAGACAGAGGATAGTGATAAAATATTAGGATTAAATATAGGGGCTGATGATTATATAACAAAGCCATTTAATCCGTTAGAGCTAGTAGCTAGAGTAAATTCACAGATTAGAAGAACTAAGGTATTTACTGAAACAAATGAAAAAGATGAATATAGTGTTGGAGCACTTACTTTAAATTCTGAAACAAGAGAAGTATTTGTTGAAGGCAAGTTTGTAAGACTTACTCCTAGAGAGTTTGATATATTAGAAGTTTTACTTATAAATATTGGAAGGGTTTTAAGTACAGAGCAAATATATGAAAGAGTATGGAAGGAAGACTTTTGTAACTCAGACAATACTGTAGCTGTTCATATAAGAAATATAAGAGAGAAGATTGAGATAAATCCAAAAGACCCTAAATACATAAAATTAGTATGGGGAGTAGGTTATAAAATTGAAAAATAAATTATTTAAAAGTTTAAATTCACAATTTTTAGTAGTCATTATAATTAGTGTAATTATAATATTACTTACAATATCTTTTGCTAATAATGGCATTATGAATGAAATTAATGCTATTAATAATAGAAATAGAATGAATGATATTAATAATAGAAAGGGTTTATCTGACAACTTTAATGCTTTTTATGTTGATAGTATTAGATTTGTTACTAGGCTTGATAATGGATGTGAAGAATACTTACAAAAGCTTGCCAAATTATATGATGTAAATGCTGCTATAACAGATAATGAGGGAAATATATTAATGAAGTCAAAGGATGTTTCTGTGACTAAGATAGATTTGGAAGAACTAAAGAATATTTATAAGGGGAAAATAGAGGTTAAAGATAAGTTTTATCAAAGATATGATATTAGACTTGATGAGAAAGAATACAAGTTTATCGTATGGAAGGAAAGTAAGTACGAGGAACTTAATATTAGGGAAATTTATATAAGAACCTGGAGCCCTTTTTTAATAATAATAATAATAATGTTGAGTTTAATATATATATTTACTAATAAAAAGGTTAAATATATAGAAAAAATATCTAAGGGCTTGGAAGAATTTTCTGAAGGAAATTTGGATTATTCAATTAAAGAAAAAGGAAATGATGAATTATATCTATTAGCTAAGAATTCAAATATAATGGCACAAAATTTGAAAGCTATGATAGAAGAGGAGCAAAGGGTGCAGAGGTTAAAAACAGATCTTATAACTAATGTGTCTCATGATCTTAGGACTCCTTTGACTTCTCTTATAGGATATTTACAGCTTTTAAATGATGATAATATAAAAGAAGAAGATAAAGCAAAATATGCTAATGTTTCTTTAGATAAAGCTAAAAATTTAAGTGGCTTAATAGAAGATTTATTTAATTATTCAAAGCTTGAGAGCGGTGGAATAACTCTAGAAAAATTTGATGTAAATATTATTGAAATATTGGAACAGACTATAGGGGAAGCTAGTCTTGACATAGCTAATAAAGAAATTAGTATAGAAAAGAATTTTGAGGATAAATCTATTATGGCAAATGTTGATCCTATGCAAATAGGGAGGGTCTTTCAAAATCTTTTAAATAATGCTGTTAAATATGGAATGCATAATTCCAAAATAATAGTTTCAGCTTTTGAAAGAAAAAATGAAATTAATATAAGCTTTAAAAATAAAACTGACAACCTAATAAACGAAAATATAGATTTACTTTTTGAAAGATTTTATAGAGGTGATATATCTAGAAATTCAAAGATTAAAGGATCAGGTTTAGGTTTAGCTATTGCTAAAAGTATAATAAACTTGCATAATGGCTATATTGATGTTGATGTAAAGGATGAAATGTTTACTATAACTGTTATTCTGAATAAAGTTTAAATATAGTTCAATAATACTTTTGAAAATAATGAAGCATGTGAGTATGTGTTTCATTATTTTTTTATAAATATAATATTTATAAAAAAAGATAAACATATAAATTCGTTTTAAAAAGGATAGATAAATTAAAATTTATTTATCATTTTTTTTTATTTTTTTATTTTTGATAATTTATTTTATTTTAACCATTTAAAATTAAAATGAATTTTTATAAAGAAATATTTTAGTATTACGACAATTAAATAAGCTTAAGAGAAGCGATATAAAAAAGGAGGAAATTTATATGTCAATAAGAAAGAAAATACCTGCATTAATAGCAATTATAATTATTATTTTAATGACTATAACAACAGTATTTATTAGTAATCGTTCTAGTAATATTATTAGTAGTAAGACTGAGAGTGAGATGAAGGGAGTAGGTACTCGTACTTCTGAAGGCATAAGTACTGTAATCGAAAAAGAGCAATCAGTAATTAAAATTTTTGCACAAAAAAATACAGTTATGGATTTTATGAAGACTGCAAATGAAGCATTAAATAGTGATGCTTTTGTTAAGTCACAACAAAACCTAAATTCAATATTAGAAGCTTATGCAAAAGATACTAAGAATATTGAGCATATATTCTTAGTAGATGCTACTGGAACTATAGTCTCAGATAGTAATAAGGATTATATAGGAAAAAGTTTAAATGATAGATCTTACAATAAACCGAGCTTAGAAGGAAAAGCGTCTATAAGCGAAGTTGTTTTATCAAAGGTAACGAATAATCCAATAGTAGTATTTACTAGTCCAATAACAGTTGATAACAAGGTTGTTGGTTACGTTGGAACAGCTGTACTTGGAGAAAGTATTTCTAAATATTTAGGAAATATAAAAGTAAGTAATTATTCTTCTAGTTATGCCTTTTTAACTGATTATAAAGGAACAATGATATATCATCCTACAAAAGAAAAAATAGGAAAAGTTACTGAAGTCCCAGAGATAAAGGCTATTGCTGACAAATTAAACAGTGGACAAAAGATAGAAGGATCTAATATACAATATACATTCAATAAAGTTGATAAAATGGCATATTATCATGTTATACCTGAAACAAATTGGATTTTAGTTTTAACAGCTAATAAAACAGAAGTTATGCAGGACGTAAATAATATGATGTATATAACTATATTAATAGCTGTAATATTATCAGTACTAGCTATAGTTATAGGATATATGTTCTCCTTAAAAATCACTAAACCTATTATAAGAGTAACTGAAATTGTGGATAAAACAGCTAACTTGGATTTAAAGGATGACAATAGTTATGATGACTTATTAAAGTCCAAAGATGAAGTTGGTGATATAGGTCGTTCAATTGGAAGAATGAGAGAAATATTAAGAGAAATGGTTGGAAGTTTAAATACTGCTTCAGAAACTATAAGTTCAAATGCAGAATTAGTTGAAAACTTGACTTTTGAATTAAAGGGTTATGCAGAAGAAGCAGCTATAGAAAGTCAAAATCTTTCAGCTGGAATGGAAGAAAATGCTGCCACTGTTGAAGAAGTTTCTGCTTCATCAGATGAGATGGGAAGAGCAGTAAATGAAATGGCAGAAAAAGCAACTGAAGGTTCAGGAAATGCTACTGATATTTCTGAAAGGGCAAATGAATTAAAATCTTCAGCAGTTGAATCAAATAATATGGCAAATAACACATATGTTACTGTAAAAGCAGATTTAGAAAAAGCTATTGAAAATTCTAAAGCTATTGAAAAAGTAAATTCTCTTGCAACATCAATACTTGACATTACTGAACAAACTAATCTATTAGCTCTTAATGCTGCAATAGAAGCCGCTAGAGCTGGAGAAGCTGGTAAAGGTTTCGCAGTAGTAGCAAATGAAGTTCGTAAACTAGCAGAGGAATCAGCTGAGACAGCAGGAAATATACAAAATATAGTTTATCAAGTTACTTCATCAGTAGAGGAATTGTCACGTAATTCAGGTAAGCTTCTAGATTTCATTGATGGAACTGTTTTAAAAGATTATAGAAAGCTTGTTGAAACAGGAAACCAATATGACGAAGATGCAAATTCAGTAAATTCATTTATGCTTGATTTTAGTGCATTAGCAGAAGAGTTAAATGCATCTATTGCAGGAATAGTTAATGCTATAGGTGAGGTAGCTAATACAGTAAGTGATGGTGCTAAAGGAGTTAATGAAATCTCTAATAGAACTACAGATATTAATGATAAATTAGAAAATGTAAAGGCAACTACAGAAAAGAATAAAGAAAGTGCTGAACAATTAAGAGAGATTATATCAAAGTTTAAGTTATAGTTTTAAATAAACCTAAGACAATTTTGTCTTAGGTTTATTTTATTTTCTTTACTAAAATGATTTAAATTACTAGATTAATAGTTATTTTTTTAATGAAATTATATTTCGCAAAAAATAAAAAAAGTTGACATATAATTTCAAGGAGTATATACTTATATTAAAATAATGAATGGGAGGTGATTTTATGGACAAAATAAATCTTGAGAGCTTAGTTACAGAAAGTGTTAATGTAAATACGGTTAATATAGACAAAGCGTCTACATTTGAAATATTAACAATGATTAATGAAGAAGATAAAAAAGTAGCTAATGCAGTTGAAAAACAGATACCAAAGATAGGAAAAGCAGTTGATGAAATAACAAAGGCTTTAAAAAATGGTGGGCGCTTAATATACATAGGAGCTGGAACTAGTGGAAGGCTAGGTATTTTAGATGCTTCAGAATGTTTACCAACTTATGGGGTACCAGAGGATATGATACAAGGTATTATAGCTGGTGGAAAAGAGGCTATGTTCAGGGCTAAAGAAGGTATCGAAGATAGCCAAGAATATTGTGAAACAGATTTAAGGTTAATAAATTTTTCTAACAAAGATGTATTGGTTGGATTAGCAGCTAGTGGAAGAACACCTTATGTTATAGGTGGATTTCAATATGCAAAGAAAATGGGAGCAATAACAATAGGAATTACATGTAATCCTAACTCAGAGATGTCCAAAGTTGCAGATATTTCAATAGAAGCAGTTACAGGAGCAGAAGTTATAACAGGATCTACTAGAATGAAAGCAGGAACTGCTCAAAAAATGATATTAAATATGATATCTACTGCTACAATGATAAAAATGGGGAAAGTTTATAAAAATTTAATGGTAGATTTAAAAGCATCAAATCTTAAGCTTGTTGAAAGAGCAAAAAGAATAGTTATGTTGGCTACAAATGTTTCTAGAGATGTGGCAGAAAAATATTTAGAAGATACTGATTATGATGTGAAATTAGCTATTTTTATGATTGAAAGTGGTTTAGATAAAATATTAGCTAAGGAAGTATTAAATAAAAATGAAGGCTATATTTTTAAAGCTTTAGAAAACGTTTAAGTGCAAGTAATATAATTGAAATATTTATAAAACTTATAAGCAAAAAATATTAAAAATAATGGAGGGTTAATTATGAAAGTATTAATGGTTTGTTCAGGTGGCATGTCTAGTGCTATAGTAGTGGATGCAATTAAAAAAGAAGCAATAAAAGAAGGATTTCCTTTAGAAATTAAAGCAGTTGGCACAGGAGAATTCTATGATGAAATAAAAGATGGGAAATACGAATTGGCGTTAGTTGCTCCTCAAGTAAGACATAGATTAAGTACGTTTAAAGAACAAGCAGCTGAATTCAATGTAGAAATAGAACTTATTATTCCAATGGGATATACACCATTAGGAGGAGCTAAGGTTCTTGAACAAATAAAAAAATATGCTAAGTAGGTAAAAAAATATTTTATTATAAGAATATATAAAGGAGAAATACAAAATGAAAAAATTTTTTGATTGGTTAGAAAAATATTTAGTGCCACCAATGACTAAATTAGCAGAACAAAGACATTTGAAAGCAATTAGAGATGGTATCGTATCTACTATACCGTTAATAATAGTCGGTAGTTTTTTCTTAGTAATTGCAATTCCACCAAATGATTGGTTGAAAGAGCTTGTAAAACCATATATTAATCAAATAATGTTTCCATATAGATTAAGTATGGGAATAATGGCATTATATGCATCATTTGGTATAGCTTATAACTTAGCTAAATCATATAAATTAGATCCATTATCAGGTGGAAGCTTGGGAATGGCAGCGTTTTTACTTACAAGTATACCAATTAGTGTTGAACCACAAGGTTGGGTATTACCTTTATCTAATTTAGGTGGAGCAGGTATGTTCGTAGCTATTTTAATGGCAATTTTTGCAGTAGAAGTTTTAAGATTTTGTAAAGAAAGAAATTTAACTATTAAGATGCCAAAAGAAGTACCAACATCTGTTGCTAATTCTTTTGCAGCATTAATACCAGCTGTATTTATAATTGTTCCAATTTGGATAATTAGGGATTTATTCAATTTTGACATTCAAGCAAATATATTAAAATTATTTATGCCTTTAGTAACAGCAGGTAATTCTTTACCAGGTATATTAATTCCAATATTACTTATTTCACTTTTATGGTCTTGTGGTATACACGGAGATTCGGTTGTTGGTACAGTTGCAAGACCAATTTGGTTAGCAATGCTAGATGCTAATGTTGCAGCACAAGCAGCTGGACAACCTATTCCTAATATTGCACCAGAGCCATTCTTTCAATGGTTTATATGGATTGGAGGTTCAGGGGCAACAATAGGATTAGTATTATTAATGTTATTCTCTAAATCAAAATATTTAAAAGATATTGGAAGGGCTTGTTTAATACCAGGAGTTTGTAATATTAATGAACCAGTAATATTTGGTGCACCAATTATGTTAAATCCATTATTAATGATTCCATTTGTTGTTGGACCTTTAATTTGTGGATGTATAACTTATTTTGCAATGGCACTTAATTTAGTTGCAAGACCAGTAATATTAGCACCATGGACATTGCCAGCACCAATAGGAGCATATCTTGCTACTGGTGGAGACTGGAGAGCAATAATATTAGTTTTAGTTAATATAGCAATTACAACAATAATATATTTCCCATTCCTTAAAGCGTATGAACAAAAGTTAATTCAAGAAGGATTAACAAATAGCAATTAAAACATAATTTCACATATTAATAAGTAAAAGTAAAATAAAAAATACAGGACCGATTTTTATCGGTACTGTATTTAAAATATTGGAGGAATAAGAAGATGAAAGGATTAAAAATTGCAATAATTGGGGGAGGAAGTAGTTATACTCCAGAGATTATAGAGGGTTTTATAAAGAGAAAATCAGAACTTCCAGTAAATGAAATTTATTTAGTTGATATAAAAGAAGGCGAAGAGAAACTTAATATAGTTGGAAATCTAGCAAGAAGAATGATAAAAAAAGCTGGATTAGACATCAATCTTGTACTTACGTTAGATAGAAGAGAAGCACTTAAAAATGCAGATTTCGTTACAACTCAATTTAGAGTTGGTGGCTTAGAAGCAAGGGCAAGAGATGAGAGATTTCCACTTAAATATAATGTTTTAGGACAAGAAACAGTAGGACCAGGAGGATTTGCAAAAGCATTAAGAACAATTCCTGTAATTTTAGATATTTGCAAAGATATGAAAGAACTTTGTCCAGATGCATGGCTTATTAATTTTACAAATCCATCAGGGCTTGTTACAGAAGCTGTAACAAAATATACTAATATAAAATGTATAGGCTTATGTAATGTTCCTATTCATATGAAAATGGATGTAGCTTCAATGTTAGAAGTAGAAAGTAAAGAATTATTTATAGAATTTGTAGGACTTAATCATTTAGTATGGGGAAGAAGAGTATGGCATAAAGATGAGGATGTAACTGAAAATATTATAAAAAGTCTACAAGATGGTGCATCGCTTACAATGAAAAATATATCTGATTTAAAATGGCCAGCAGAGTTTTTAAATGCATTAGGAATGATACCATGTCCATATCATAGATATTATTATATGACAGATAGACTTTTAAAAGAAGAAAAGGAATCAGCAGAAGCTAATGGAAAAGGAACAAGAGCAGAACAGGTACAAAAAATTGAAGAAAAATTATTTGAACTTTATAAAGATGAAAGTTTAAATGTAAAACCTGTTGAACTTGAGAAGAGAGGTGGAGCATATTATTCAGATGCGGCAGTATCACTTATAAGTTCTATTTACAATGATAAGAAAGAAATACATACAGTAAATGTTAAAAATAATGGAATAATAAAAGGTATTCCAGATGATTGTATAATTGAAACTAATTGTATAGTAGGTAGTAAAGGTGCAACACCATTATCATTAACTGGTGAATTAGAAGGAAAAGTACTAGGACTTATACAAATCGTAAAATCATATGAAATATTAGCAGTGGAATCAGCAGTTACTGGAAATAGAGAGAAGGCAATAATGGCATTAACAAATAATCCGCTAATTCCATCAATAGATGTGGCGATAAAATTATTTGATGAAATATTAGTTATTAACAAAGAATATTTACCACAATTTAGATAAAATTTAGGATAACGTAGGAGGGATTTATTAATATGGAACAAGAAATATTTGAAATAATAGCACATGCAGGAGATTCAAGAGGATATACTTTTGAAGCGCTTAGAGAAGCAAGAAAGAATAATTTTAAAGAAGCTGAAGGACTTTTAGTTAAGGCAAAAGAAGAATTAACATTAGCTCATAACACTCAAACTAAACTAATTCAAGCAGAAATAAACGGAGAAGATATAAAAATTTCATTACTTATGGTTCATGCTCAAGACCAATTAATGGATGCAATTTCTGAAAATACTTTAGTTGAAGAAATGATTGAAATGTATAGAATTATTCATAGCAAATAAATATAAGGAGATGCTAAACTATGAATATATTAATGTATGGAATATATATAATTTCTATGATGCTATTTGTACTAGGATCAGTATATTTTTCAAGAAAAGCAATAAAAAAATTCAAATTGAATAGGTGGGTTATTGCTTTTACATCCCCACTTATTCTTATTATTCCTTCAGTTTTTTTTAAAGATATCAATCCTATAATATGGTCAATATTAATTGCTATATTTATTGGTTTTTGTATTTTATTTTTTGAGATTAATAATAACATATCTGAAAATAGAGGAATTAAGGAAACTATGGACTATAGAAAAACTAGATAAACGTAAACTATAAAGAGCAAAGGAATGATTCAATGAAATATATATTGGGTGTTGATGGTGGTGGAACAAAGACAGAAGCTATTGCTTATGATTTAAAAGGTAATATAATATCAAAAGGTGTTTCTAAATTTGGAAATTTATTAGTCAATAATGAAAAAGCTCTAGAAAATATTAGAGAAGCAATTGATAATTGTACTAAAGAACTAAATATAAAAGAATGTATTCATATATACTTAGGTATTGCAGGAGTTAGTGCTGGTGATAATAAGCAAAAAGTAATGAAGTATATTATAGAAAGTTTTCATTGTGAAACAACAGTAGTTAATGATGCAGAACTGGCACTTTCTGCACTCCTAAAAGGAAAAGATGGTTTTCTTACCATTTCAGGAACTGGATCTATATGTATAGGTAAATATAATAATGAAAAAGTCAGGGTAGGAGGATGGGGACACATCCTAGGTGATGAAGGAAGTGGATATTATATTGCCCTTGAAGCTTTAAAAAAGATTATATTTGAAAAGGATATGGGATATACAAAATCTAATTTTACAAAGATGATATTAGATAATTTAGAAGTTTCTGATGAATTTGATATTATAAATTTTGTATATAATTCTGATAAAGGTAAAATATCAGCTATAGTTCCTGTAATTGTAGAACTTTCTAAAAATAATGATAGTACAGCAATAGATATATTAAAGCAGTCAGGAAGAGAATTAGGAATCATGACTGCAAGAGCAATAAATAGAATGAAAATAAATGAAACTGTAAATATAGGGATTTCAGGAAGCATTTTAACTAATATAAATTTAGTTAAGGAGAGTTTTGTAAATGTATTACATAAAGAAGTAAAGGATTTTAGAATATATGATGAATGTGCTTCTCCGACAATAGGCGCATATTATGAAGTAATAAAATATATAAATTCATAGAATGGTGGATTAAGATGGATATAAAATATAGTGTTGGTATAATGTCAGGAACTTCTTTAGATGGAATTGATGTAGCATTAGTAAAAATCAAAGATTCAGGAATAAATACAAAACTTGATGTTGTTGGGTTTGAAACTATTCCTTTTGAAGAAGATTTAAGAGAGGAGATTAAAAGAAGTTTGTCTATAGAAAAATCAAATGTAGAATTAATATGTAGTCTTAATTTTAAATTAGGATATGCATTTAGTAATGCAGTAAAAGTTGCTTGCAATAATTTCAATTTTGATTTATCAAAAATTGATTTTATAGGAAGTCATGGTCAAACTGTATATCATATACCTAAAGATACAAAAGAGTTGAAAAAATCTACATTACAAATTGGAGAACCATCTATAATTGCATATGAAATAGGATGTCAAGTAGTATCTAATTTTAGAAGTATGGATATGGCAGCAGGTGGAGAAGGTGCGCCGCTAGTACCTTTTACAGAGTATATACTATATAGGTCTAGTAAAAACAGAGTTTTGCAAAATATTGGAGGAATAGGTAATGCTACTATTATCCCTCAAAAGTGCAAATTGAATGATGTTTTTGCTTTTGACACAGGACCGGGAAATATGATAATTGATGAAGTTGTATATAGATTGACTGGAATGCCTTATGATAAAGGCGGTCAATTATCACTAAAAGGGAAAATAATTGAACCTATGTTAAAAGATCTTATGGAACATGAGTATATATTAAGATGTCCTCCTAAATCAACAGGAAGAGAAGTATTTGGTTCTCAATTTGTTGATAAAATTTTAAAGCAGTATTCAAGTGAATGTAAGGAAGATATAATTTGTACAGTAACTATGTTTACAGCAAAATCAATAGAGTATAATTATCGCAACTTTATTATGCCTAGAATGAAAATAGATGAAGTTATAATTGGCGGCGGAGGAAGTTACAATAAAACTTTATTAAATATGATTAGAGAATGTATGCCAGAATGTAAAGTTTTAACTCAAGAAGATTTAGGGTTTTCATCAGATAGCAAAGAAGCAATTGCGTTTGCTATACTCGCTAATGAAACATTACATGGTAGCTTTAGTAACGTACTTACGGCTACTGGAGCCAAAGAGTATGTTATTTTAGGAAATATAACACCAACTCCTAAAAAGTTTAATTAAAGGGGGAAGAAGAAATGAGAAAATTAGGTATATCGATTTATCCTATGCACAATTCTGTTGATGAAATTAAGGAATATATAGATTTAGCAGCAAAATATAATTTTAAAAGAGTGTTTACATGCCTTTTATCAGTTGAAGGTGAAAAAGAAATAATATTAAAAGAATTCAAGGAAACTATAGAACATGCAAATAAATATGGCATGGAGGTTATAGCAGACATAAGTCCAAAAGTTTTCAAAGACCTAGGAATAAGTTATAAAGATTTAAGGGATTTTAAAAAACTTGGAGTTTATGGAATACGATTAGATCAAGGATTTACTGGAATTGAAGAATCTATAATGACATTTAATAAAGAAGACTTAAAAATTGAATTTAATATGAGTAGTGGCACAAAATATATAGAAAATATTTTTTCATACAAGCCAAATACAAATAATATTTTAGGATGTCATAATTTTTATCCACATAAATATACGGGATTAAGCTATGAGCATTTTATAAAAACTAGTGAGCAATTTAAAAAGTTAGGTATTGTAACTGCTGCATTTATATCATCTTCTAATGCACAATATGGACCTTGGCCTGTAAGTGAAGGATTATGCACAATTGAAGTACATAGAGAACTTCCAATAGTAGTACAAGCTAAACACTTATGGATAACAAACTTAATTGATGATATAATTATAGCAAATGCTTTTGCATCAGAAGAAGAATTAAAACAATTAAGTGAAATTGATCAATATTGTTTAACATTAAAATGTGAATTAAATGAAGAAATACCAGAGATTGAAAAAAGGATAGTGCTTGAAGAATTTCACTTTAATAGAGGCGATGTGTCAGATTATGTAATTAGATCAACTCAAAGTAGGGTTAAATATAAAGGACATGATTTTAGAGTTTTTAATACTCCAGATATTAAAAAGGGAGATATTATAATTGAAAGTTCACTTTATGGTCATTATGCAGGTGAAATGCAAATAGCAAAGCGTGATATGAAAAATTCAGGCAAATCAAATGTAGTAGGAAGGATAAATAAAGATGAACTGTTTTTATTAGATTATATAGAACCATGGGGAAAATTCAAATTAATAGAAGGAGAATGAATATAAAAGGTAAAGGAGAATTATATGAATTGTTCACTTTTAATAAAACAAATTCAAGAATCAATGACAGAGTCAGAAAAAAAGATAGCTGAATATGTATTGAATAATCCGGGTGATGTTTATAAATTTTCAGCAAATCAATTAGGAATGGTTACAGAAACAAGTGCTGCTAGTGTTGTAAGATTTGCTAAGAAACTAGGGTTTGATGGGCTTCAAGAGTTTAAGATTGCTTTAGCTAAAGATGATAATATAACAACTGAAGATGTAGATTATGAATATATAAATACTGATGATACAATAAAAGAAGTAATGGTTAAAATTAGTAATAAAAATATAAAGAGTATAAATGATACAGTTGTTTTACTTGATGAAAAGAAAATTGAAGAAGCTGTAAGGGCTATTCAAAATGCCAAAAATATATATATTTTTGGTGTTGGGCAATCTGCATTAATAGGTATGGACTTACAATATAAATTAAGTAGAATACGTAAAAATGCATTAATGAATTTAGACAGTCATTTACAAATTTCAATTGCAGCTAATATGTCTGAAGATGATGTTGCTATTGGAATATCTTATTCAGGAAAAACAAAAGAAGTATATAATGCATTAAGCAAATCCAAAGAAAAAGGAGCAAAATGTATTACGATAACGAAGTTTGGAGATAATCCAGTTGCTTCGTTAGGTGATATTAATATACAAGTTCCAGGTGTAGAAAAGGATTTAAGAGTTGGTGCTATATCATCTAGGATAGCACAACTTACAATAATTGATATATTATTTATTGGAGTAGCAAAAGATAATTTTCCTATGGTTGATAAATATTTAAAAGAAACAAGAAATATGGTAGAAGATCTTAAGTTAAAGTAAGTTAAAAATATAAACACAAATTTAAAATTGAAAGAGGTCATTTTTTAATGAAGATTTCTTAAATGAAGTCAGAATTAAAAATGATTTTTTTATTATTTAGATAAGTTATTTTAAAATTTGTAAATAATTTTAATTATAAGAACAAAATTCATGATTAATAAGATGGTTTTTTTAGTATATAAAAATAAATTTTAAAACATATTGAAAAATATGTATAATGGGTTTATAATAATAAATGAAAATATTTTAATTATTAAAATTTAATAAAATATGCGGGTGTAACTCAATGGTAGAGTTCTAGCTTCCCAAGCTAGCTACGTGGGTTCGATTCCCATCACCCGCTCCAAATTAAAACCGCTAAGATTATTCTTAGCGGTTTATTTTTGATTAAATAAAAGGTTTATAGGTAATTTTATATGAAAATATATTGATTTTACATAATTTTTTCAATACAAAAAACAGATGTAATAGATTTATTACATCTTATAGGAATTAAATTTAAAAAGTATATTTACAAATCTCAAAAAATGATATATAATAAAAAGTTAAAAACTTTTTATTATTCTTCTTTAACTATTTATTTTATTTTAACTCAAAAATAGTAAATGTACAAGATATAATGAATATTTATATGGATACATTTATTATATTAATAAATATTAATTGTGATGCATTAGAAAGAATCATACCAACTAATTTGGAATTTAATATTGTTAACAGCAGATGATATAATATTTCTTAGTAGAGACGTCTTATACTAATTATAAATAGATTTTAAAAGGAGATTATAAAATGAAAATTGAATTTAAAAGAGCAACAATTGATGATGTTGATAAATTAATTGTTGTACAAAATCAGAGCTTCTATTCTGATTTTATTAAATATGGAGAATGTCCTGCATATAATCATTCTAAAGAAAGTATGACTAATATTATTCTAAACAAAATAACATATAAAATAATTTGTAATAATCAAATAGTAGGTGACATTGCTGTTAAAGATAATAATGATAGCACATACTTTCTAGGGGGTATTTGTGTGGTACCAGATTATGAGAACCATGGAATTGGACAACAAGCCATTAAGTTTATAGAGAGCCAATTCCAGAGAGCAACTGTTTGGACTTTAGAAACGCCTGCTGATAAGGAAAGAAATCATTATTTTTATAAAAAGATGGGATATAATATCGTAGATGAATATATGGATGGGAATGTTAGAGTAGTGCTGTTTGAGAAGAAAATTACCTTATAAAATGAATCTAATTCAAAGTGAAGCTATTTAATTTTATTCTCTTACCTTGTAGTTTTATTTACAATAAAAAGACAGCCAAATTATGAAATAACTTGGCTGCCTTTAGATAGCTTTAGTTTTGGAAAGTATCTACAATGAAATCAAATTCATTAGGATCCGAAATTTCACCGTAATTATCTTCACTAATGCCTGGATAATAGTAAAGAACAAATTTATCTTCTTTATCCATAATATTTTCAATTATTATATATTGTCTATCAAGTTCACAATCTTGTAGAGTGGCAAGAACCATATATCTTGATGGTCTACCAGTATTATTGTTTGTCAAATTTAATATAAAGTTATCATGAATAGTCATATTGATTTTTTCATGATCACATTTCTTAATAAAAGAATTTTCTCTACAACCGCTACAAGTATTAAAGTTACAATCTTTAGGACAATTTAGACAAGCACATTTCGCACAATTATTTAATTGGTTAAATGTTTTTCTATTATCATTTTTGTAAGAAGAAACAAGATTAATAGAATTGTTATCTTTAAACTTACCTAAAAATGATTTAGATTGCTTATTTACATCTGCTTCAGCAGAATCTAAAAGAGAAACATATTTTTTTAAAACATCAACTTGCCCATAATATTTTCTTATTTTAAGTGTCTGTTCAGAAAGAAAAGGAGCTACGTTATCAATAGCGTAGCTAAGGTCTACATAAACCTTTCCCCAATTATCTTTCTCAGACTTTATAAAGTCTAAGTCTCTACTCATATTTTCACCTATTGATTCTTATATTTTGCAAGTTCAGCGTCTAGGTCGCTAGTAGCACCTAAAGCTTCAAATTCATTTTCTAAACTATCAACTTGTTTTAAGTCGCCTAAGCCATCAGCAAGAGCTTCTTTTCTTTGAATTTTTCTTTCAATATCATCAATTTTTATTGAGTTAGTTTTAGTTTGAACATTAGCAAGTATTTCGTTAACTTGTTTTGATGCTTCAGCGTTATTCATTCTAGCAGCAGCTTCGTCTCTGTAACTTCTAGTCTTTTGAATTTCATCTTCTAAGTTTCTAAGATTCTTCTTAAGCATTTCAGCTTTAGCACTAGCTTCATTGTAGCTAGCTTGAAGAGATTGGTATCTCTTGTCTGCATCTAATTTTCTTTCAAGAGCTCTCTTAGCTAATTCATCATTTCCTTTAGCTACAGCAAGCTTTACTTTTTCTTCCCAGTCTTTTGAATCTTTTTGAGCAGCAGCCATTTTCTTTTCAGTTTCATGAACATTACCTAAAACTTGAGCTGAACTTAGTTTAGCTTTATTTAAGTTTTCTTCCATATCTCGAACTTTTTGATCTAAAAGTTCTATTGGATTCTCCATTTCATCTAATGTATTATTAACCTTTGCCTTAAACATGTTTGATACTCTTGTAAATACACCCATTTGTATTACCTCCAAAAATTTTATTTTTTAATATTTTTTATTTTTTTCTACGTTTTTTAATAAATTTTATTATAAAAACTAATAATACTATAAATATTATTAATTTAAATATACCGCCTATAACAGAGGCTGGAGAACTGTAGTAATGTCCACCTCCCCCTCCAAAGAATGGTATAGGTATTGGAATGAAGCTTCTTTTACTACTTCCACCACTAGAGTTACTTGAATCACCTGAACTTTTTGAATCCTTTGAACTTGAGCTAGATGGTGGTGTATCTTTTGAATTTGAAAAGCTACCAGACTTAAAACCTCCAGACGAGGATTTAGGAGAGGAGCTTGAGTTACTAGAACTAGAACTTCCAGAACTAGAACTTCCAGAGTTTGAAAAACCGCCAGATTTAAAACCGCCTGAGGACGATTTTGGTGAAGAGCTAGAACTCTTAGAACCACTTGAAAAACCACCAGAGGATTTGAAACCACCTGAAGAAGGTTTAGAGCTTGTAATAGTTATATTATCGCTAGAATCTTTTGATTTACTGGAGCTATAACTATTAGAGCTTGAAAAACCATCAGATTTAAATCCGCTTGAAGATGATTTTGGTGAAGAGCTAGAACTCTTAGAATCACTTGAAAAACTACCAGATTTAAAACCACTTGAAGATGATTTTGATGAAGAGTTAGAACTCTTAGAACCACTTGAAAAACCACTAGAGGATTTAAAACCACCTGAAGAAGGTTTTAATGCAAGAAGTTTATCATTACTCAAGTCAGTTATATTTAAATTATCTATTGTAGCTTCCTTTGGAGTTTCAATAGTGCTTGCATAAGCAATATTATCATTTGTAATTTGTGGTCTTACTAAATCAATACCACCTATTAGAAGATTTGATATTGAAAAGATAAAGACCATTACTGATGTTACGAAAATACGGTTTTTAATAAACTTACGAATCTTTTTCACCTCACTCGCTTTATTTATTAACCATGAGTTTATTATACAGTATAAAATACTGTATTTCAACTTTAAAAATAACTCATTTTAGGTTATTTTTAAAGAAAAATGGTTAAAGATATTTATTTTTCATGTTATAAGCTAATATTATCTCTTTTTTGCTTTAATTATTACCATTATATATGGTTTTTAAAAACTCTTTTTGTTGGATAAATAAAATTTTTAAGCAAAATAATGTATTTGTAAGTGAGTGTAAAATATTAACTTACGGTATATTTTAGATTATAACATAAAACAATTATTATATAAATTTAAGAATGTAAAATTTTATAAAATCTTGTTTTCATCATCATACTTATGTAAAATAAATAGTATGATAGAAAGAAATAAACTTAAGGAGATGACTAATATGACTACAGAACAAAAAGAAATTTTATCAATGGAAGATGCAATGCAAGAATACGATTTAAAAAGAATAAACAGAGGGGATTTAATAAAGGGTAAGGTAATAAATGTTACTGAGGAAGAAGTTTTTATAAATATAGGTTCTTATAAAGATGGAGTAATAACTAAAGAAGAACTTTCAGAGGATAAAGATGTTAAACCTTCAGATATATTAAAAGTTGATGATGAAGTATTTGTTATGGTTTTAGGAGTAGGTAAGGGTGAAGAGAGTATACTTTTATCTAAAAAGAGAGCAGATGCTATTAAGGTATGGGAAAAAATAAAAGAAGTTTCAAAAAATAATGGTGAAATAAATATTATAATAAAAGAAGTTGTTAAAGGTGGATTAGTTGGATATTTTGAAGGTGTTAGAGTATTTATGCCAGCTTCACAATCAGCAGCTAGAAGAATAGATGATTTAACCATTTTTATAGGTAAAAGTTTAGAAGTAAGAATAATAGAATTTGACAAGAATAGAAATAAAGTAGTTGTATCAAGAAGAATAATAGAAGAAGAAATAAAAGAAAAAGAACAAACAGTTCTTTGGAATTCTCTAAAAAAAGGAGAAAAGAGGACTGGTACTGTAACTAAGCTTATGAAATTTGGAGCATTCGTGAATATAGGTGGATTAGAAGGATTAGTTCATAATTCGGATCTTTCATGGAAAAGAATAACTGATCCATCAGAAATTGTTTCAGTTGGTGATGAAGTTACAGTATATGTTCAAGAATTTGATAGAGATAAAAACAGAATTTCTTTAGCAATGAAGGAAGTTAATAAAAATCCATGGCAATTACTAAATGGAAAGTATAAAGTTAATGATGTTATAAAAGTTAAGATTGTCAAATTTGTAAATTTTGGTGCTTTTGCAGAAGTTGAACCTGGTGTTGAAGGACTTATTCATATAGCTGAAATATCAGAGGATAACATAGCTAAGGCTTCAGATGTATTAGAAATGGGCCAAGAAGTTAAGGTTAAAGTTTTAAGTATTGATGAAGAAGCTCATAAGATGAGTTTAAGTATAAAAGAAGCTACAGAATCTTCAAAGGAATATTTAAAATATAATGACACTGAAGAAGAAGCTACCATTGGTGATTTGTTTAAAAATGCATTGGAAGGTTTTAAATTCGAATAGAATATATTTTTATAATTATTTTTGATAGGGTGGTGCACTAGGACCACTCTATTTTTTTGTATTAAAATTAGGAGTTTTTATACAAATACATATAGGAACTAAATGAAGGAATAATTATTATGGCTTTGGAAAAGTAAGTGTTAGTGTAGCAATAAAGTTAGTTACAATTATTGAATAGTACTATAAAATGAATTTCAGTGGTATGTATAATTAAAATTAAAGAATTGAGAGTAAAATCATATAAACTCTCAATTCTTTATTATAAAATTTAAACTTTTTCTATTTTAAACATATTAGTTCCACCTATATGAGAGGTTGGCATACCAGCAGCTATTATAATTGTTTCATTAGTTTCAGCTACTCCAATATTTTTAACTACTTTTTTAGCTTCAGAAATTATCTCATCAGTAGAATTAAACATCTCACATTTTTCAGGCATAACACCAAAGTTAAGTGCAAGGCTTCTTCTTACCCAATCAAAAGGAGTTATAGCTATAATTGGGCAACTAGGTTTATATTTAGATAATAACCTAGCAGTAGCTCCACTTTGTGTAGCTGCTACTATTGCTTTAGTTGGAAGTTTTATAGCAGTTTTTGCTGCAGAATAACTTATAGCATCACTAAAAGCTGAAAGGCTAGGTTCTCTTAAATTATTTATCATATGCTCATAGTCTAAATTAGCTTCAGTTTCTTTAGCTATCCTAGACATAGTAGATGCTGCTTCAATAGGATAGCTACCAGAAGCACTTTCGCCACTTAGCATTATAGCATCTGTTCCATCAAAAATAGCATTACAGATATCACAAGCTTCAGCTCTTGTAGGTCTAGAGTTTCTAATCATAGAATCTAACATTTGAGTTGCTGTTATAACTATTTTGCCAGCTTCATTACATTTTTTAATTATACGTTTTTGTATTATAGGAACATTTTCTATAGGAATTTCAACTCCCATGTCTCCACGAGCTACCATAACACCATCAGTAACTTCAATGATTGAATCTATGTTATCTACACCTTCTTGATTTTCTATTTTGGAAATTATTTTTATGTTTTCGCCACCGTGGCTATTTAGGACTTTTCTAACTTCTGAAACATCAGAGGCTTTTCTTATAAATGAAGCAGCTACAAAGTCTACTTTCATTTCGCAGCCAAATATTAAATCAGAAATATCCTTTTCAGTTATAGCAGGAAGTTTAATTTCTACATTAGGTACATTTACACCTTTATGATTTTTAATAAGACCTCCTACAATAACTTCACAAATTATGTTTTTTCCTTTAACTTCTTTAACTTTAAATTCCAAAAGTCCATCATCAACTAAGATTGAACCATCTACTTTTATATCTTGATATAAAATATCATAGGAAATTGAGCATTTAGTTTCATCACCTAGAATCTCTTCTCCACATACAAAAGTAAATTCATTACCTTCTTTAAGATTAACACCATCATTAATAAAGTTATGGGTACGTATTTTAGGACCCTTAACGTCTAATAATATAGCTGTGGGAGAATTAAGTTCGGTTCTTAATTTTTTTATTAGTTCTATTTTTTCTTTATGGGTTTCATGAGTACCATGTGAAAAGTTTAATCTAGCAGCACTCATACCTATTTTGATAAATTCTCTTAATACTTCTTCATTTTCACTTGCTGGGCCTATTGTGAAAATCATTTTTGTTTTTTGCATATAACCACCTCTTTATAATGTTAATATATATATAATTTATACATATTTTCTCAGTAAGGTTGAATAAAAGTAAGAATTATGAGATTATATTGATAAAGAAAACATATAATACTATATTATATATTCTACCACAAATTATTCGAAAGGATGCGACAGAAATGAAAGTTTTACAAAATTTACAACCACATGACGTATTTAAATATTTTGAGGAATTATCTCAGATACCAAGAGGATCAGGTAATGAGAAGCAAGTAAGTGATTACTTAGTTAACTTTGGTAAAGAACTAGGTCTTGAAGCTATTCAAGATGAAGCTTTAAACGTTATTATAAAGAAGCCAGGAACTAAGGGATATGAGAATTCACCTACAGTAATTATACAAGGACATATGGATATGGTATGTGAAAAAAACAAAGATACTGAGCATGATTTTGAAAAGGATCCATTAAAGCTTAGAATAGAAGGAGACTATATATATGCAACTGGAACTACTTTAGGAGCAGATAATGGTATAGCTGTAGCTTATGGTATGGCTGTTTTAGCTTCAAAAGATTTAGCTCATCCACCAATAGAGTTACTTGTAACTTCAGATGAAGAAGCTGGTATGGGTGGAGCTATGGCTCTTAAAAAAGAACATATTTCAGGTAAAATACTTCTTAACATAGATTCAGAAGAAGAAGGGTTCTTACAAGTTAGTTGTGCAGGTGGTGTTAGAACTAATGTAGCCTTAGATATTGAATGGGAAGATGCTAATGACACATTAAAAGCTTTAGATATTAGAGTGAGAGGCTTAAAGGGTGGTCATTCTGGTATGGAAATAAATAAGGAAAGAGGAAATTCTAATAAGCTTATGGGAAGAGTTTTAAATGCTATAGCAGATAATGTAGAATTTAATCTAGCTTCATTAAATGGCGGTTCTAAGAACAATGCTATTCCAAGAGAATGTGATGCTGTAATTCTTGTTAAACCTTCTCAAGTAGATGTTGTTAAAGAAATAGTAGCTCACTTTGATGGAATATTTAAAAAAGAATTAGAGGTTCAAGATGAAAATGTAAGGTTAGAAATAGAAGATATAGCTTTGCCTAAAAAGATGTTTTCAAAGGAAACAACTGATAAGGCAGTTATGTTATTACACCTTATACCAAATGGTGTAGATACTATGAGTAGAGTAATAAAGGACTTAGTACAAAGTTCAACAAACCTTGGAGTAGTAACTACTACAGAAAATTCAGTTGAATATGATAGTGCAACTAGAAGTTCTGTTGCAACATTAAAAGAAGAAATAGTATTAAGAACTAGAAATATATCAAACTTAATAGGAGCTAATTTCTCTACACATGCAGATTACCCTGCTTGGGAATATAATCCAAACTCAAAACTTAGAGAAGTATGTCAAAAGGTAATGAAAGCTCAAACAGGAAAAGAAGCTGAAGTTATAGCTATGCATGCAGGTCTTGAATGTGGTTTATTTAGTGAAACACTTGGTAAAGACATAGATATGATAAGCTTTGGTCCTAATATGTATGATGTTCATACACCAAATGAGCACGTAAGTATATCATCCGTAAAGAATGTTTGGGATTTCTTAGTTCAAGTATTAATTGAACTTAAATAATTAAAATACAAAAACTCTCCACAAATTTATTGTGGGGAGTTTTGTATTTGATATTTTTATAGTTTTACACCATTTTCATAGGTTCCAATATGAGAAACACCATCTTTATCTATAAATATACCTTGACCGTGTCTTTCATCATTTTTCCATTCACCCATAAATTTTGAACCATCATTTAAAATTTGTATACCATAACCGCTTCTTTCGTCATTTAACCAATTACCTATATAAGTATCTCCATTATCCCATGTGTAAACACCATATCCTGATTTTGAGCCTTTATCCCAAGTACCTACATAACTTTCACCATCTGGCCAAGAGTAAGAACCATTCCCGCTCATCTCATCGTTTACCCAGCTACCTACATATTTTTCTCCATTAGCCCAATACATGTTACCTTGTCCGTGCATTTCATTTTCTTTCCAATTGCCGATATATTGAGTTCCATTGCTATATGTAAATACTCCAAATCCATGTTTCTTATCATTTAGCCTAGCACCTTCGTATTTACCAAAAGTTACATGACCTTCAGGTTCTTTTTTTTCTGATATTTTAAAATTTGTAGTTTTTAAATTTTTTATATTTATTTTAGACATAATAACTTCTCCTTTTAATATAAATTATTTAATTAGTGTTCCTCTAATTTTATGTATTATGATAATTAACTACTTTGCTATTTTAGACATGTTTAATTATGAAAACTGAAAGTTTTTTGCTTTCAGAAAAAAAGTAATAATGATTTTCAACCATTTACTCTAAATTATTTTTTATACATATAAATCATAACATGGTTAGTTTATCTTAAAATAAAAAAAACAACAAGTTTTTTAAAAAATTTGTTGCTTTTTATTAAATTCATCTATATAAGAGTATGGAATTATTTTGTTGTTTTTTGAAAGTTTAGCATGTTTTAACGCAATTCTAGCATAAGATATTAGATCGAATTCATTATATACAGTATGGTTAGAACATGATATACCAATAGAAAAATTAAAATTGTATTTTGAATTAATAATAGGACCACTAATAAGAGCATCGTTAGCTGTGGCTACTATATTATGGCATAAATTCAAAGCATCTATTTCATTTTTTGAAGGTAAAATTAGAATTAGTATATTTTTTTTATAAGGAACTAAAATATCATTATTATTCAAATGATATTTTATTATTTTAAATATATCATCTATTAATGGATTATATTTATTAGAATTAAAATCATCAAAATTAATATTATCAACGCTTATTAAAGCTACACAAATATTAGTATTATCTTTAAAACTCTTGTTTAGTAAAAGTTTTAAATCATTAAAAGAAAATTTATTATTTTTTTTAAAACTTATAAGTTCTGTATCAATTAAATTTTCAAGATTATTTATGTTTGATTTTGCAAAGTTTACAAAATATCCAATTAATATTGAACTAAAGAAAAAAGAACAACTGATTAGTAATTCTTTTTTAAAATAAATATTTAAAGGATAATTGATTCCATACCATAAATCTAAAATTAATAGTGATATTGTTGATAGAATTGCATAACAAAAGCTGGTTTTCATTCTGAATTCTATACTAGAGGTTATGATAATAAATAGAAATAACAATTTAAAATTACTATCATGTCCACCTGAATTTAGTAATGTTAATATATAGATTAAAAAAAACATTAAATCTTCAAAAAATGTAAATGTTTTTGAATGTTTGTTGTAAATATTATTTTTATTAGTATATCGTAAAAATGTATAAACAAACATTAAAATTATTAAGGAAAAACAAACTAAATGTAAAATGTGATATATTAATAAATTTGGATTTATATAATATTTTGATATAAAAATACAAACAGTTGAAAAAAATAAAAAAGCTATTTTAATTAAGAATACTATATTCTTAATTTTATGCTCAGTTTTTTTTATTAAGGTCATTCAAATTTCCATCCTTTGTACTATATTAGTAGATAAAAAGTAATTAATAGTAATAAATCTTTAATTAATATTAATTATAGCATAAAAGGAATTAAAAAGAAAATGCGTGTTAAAAATATACAAAAAGGATATAAAGTTCATATATTGTTATTATAAATAAACCTCTCTCTGCATAGCATATTCAAAGTTTTTAGTAGATTTAGTTTTAAGAAAGGGTGGATAAGATGGTAGTAAATAATATAGATAAAAAGTATGAGGAATATATTATAAAAGTAAGACGATATCTTCATCAGAATCCAGAATTATCGTGGAAAGAGTATAACACTAGTAGAATGATAGAGAAAGAGTTAAAGGATATAGGGATAAAAACTGAAAGAATTGGAAATGTTGGAGTTGTAGGAATTATAGAAACAGGAAATGATGGGAATGTAGTAGGCTTAAGAGCAGATATGGATGCATTACCAATAGAAGAGAAAACAGATGTTGAGTATAAGTCTAAAAATAAATTTATGCATGCTTGCGGGCATGATTGTCATATGGCGATGTTGTTAGGAGCTAGTAAGTATATTTTTGATATTAGACACAGTTTAAAAGGTAAAATAAAATTAGTGTTTCAGCCAGCTGAGGAAACAGGTCTAGGAGCTAAAATTATAATTGATTCTGGGTTTTTAGATGATGTCAAGTATATGTTTGGAATGCATATATGGGGAGAATTAGAAAGTGGAAAATTTAGTTTTGAAAAGGGTGCAGTAATGGCATCAGCAGATACTATTACAATTAAAATAGATGGAAATGCGAGCCATGGTGCTAGTCCGGAAAATGGAATAGATGCAATTGTTACAGCTGCAGCTATAATATTAAACATTCAATCTATAGTAAGTAGAAATATAGCTCCAGTAGAGCCAGCAGTCATAACATTAGGAACTATTAATGGTGGAGATAGAGAAAATATAATTCCTAAATATGTTGAGATTAAAGGGACTGTAAGAACATTTTCAAATGAAGTAAGAAAAAATGTAGAAGATAGATTAAGAAATGTTATTGAAAATACAGCAAGAACTTATGGGGCAAAAGCATCTTTAGAATATGTGTATTGTCCACCACCACTTATAAATGATAATGAATTAGTAGATTTAGTTAATAATATAGTTACTGATATTTTTGGAAAAGAAGAGCTTACTACGATGGGAAAAATAATGGCATCAGAGGATTTTGCATTTTATGCTGAAAATATTAGGAGTATATATGGTTTTTTGGGATGTGGAAGTAAAAATATAGGAAAATATCCCAATCATAGTGATAAATTTGTCGTAGATGAAAAAGTTTTAAACATGGGAGCCAATTTATATGTAGAATTTGTGAAAAAAATATTGAAAAGTAATTTACAAATAATTCATTAAATGCTATTATATAACTGACTAAATATTTTTAGGGGGGATAAAAAATGAAGGTCAGAAGGAAAAAATTATTATTAGTACTTGGGGTAACATTTTTATTGGGGGGAAGTATGGTAGCTTGCAAAGAGAAAATAGAAGCTACGCCAACAGAGACTGCTCAAATTACATTAGACTTTATTTTAAAGGGAGATAAAGCTAAAGTAAGTAAAGTTGGAATAACAGATGAAGATATTAAAAAATTCAATGAAGCTTATGATAAAGAGTTTAAAAGTTCATTTAGTAATGAAGTTTCTAAAGGTGGGGTAAATGTAAATAAAGAAGAAGTTGATAAGTTAAATGATTCTTTTAAAAAAGCTTTAGCTAAGGTAGAATATACAGTTAAAGATGAGAAGATAACAGATAAAACTGCAGAAGTTAATATAGAATTTACACAATTAAATATGGAAAAAGTTCTAGCTGAAACTGAAAAAGTATATTTAGAAAAAGCAACTACAAATCCACCAAAAACTGAAGAAGAAGGTATGAATATGTTTATGAGTTTATATGCTGACGAAATAGCTAAGGCACCATTAGCAACTAAAAAAGTCACAAAAACATTAGAATTCAAACAAAACTCTAAATATTGGGAAATAACTAATGCAGATAAAATATTAGCAGATGCAATTGATATGGCTAATTAATTAAATAGATGGGTAAACTAAATTTATAAAGTTTAGTTTGCCTATTTTTTATTTTCTTGTTTTTTAAAAGTGAATTATTAGTAGATAAATTGGCAAAATTAAAGCTTTATTTATTAAATACAAGTTTTAAATAGAAAGATTTGTTTATTAAGAAAATCTTAATTTTTAAACAACTATTCTTAAATATATCTTATATATTTTATATTTTGTTGAAAAAAGGATTTCTTTAAATTATTATAAGTGTAAGATGGTAGCTTGGAGGAGAATATATGGAGTATTTAATTAACTTGTTTAAAAAAGATTTTATGAAAAGAATAGTCGTTTTTGTAGTTCTAGGAATAATTATTTGGTTTCTAAAACCAGTTATAAATATGTTGCTTTTAACTTTTATATTTATATATATAAGTAACACAATAGAAAATTTTATAATAAATAAAACATCTAAATATATTAAAATCAAAGATCAGATATTAACTTTGGTTTTATATATTTTAATGTTTTTCTTTCTTGCGTTTTTGATATATAGATATATACCATTATTAGTTTCTCAAAGTATAGAAATGCTAAGCAAAGTATCAAACATAAAAATAAATATAGATCGTACAGATGATCCTTTATTAAATCATATGCAGAGAGTTATAGGACAAATAGATATAAAAGGTTATACTAAGGATAGTCTAAATACACTATTAACATTCGCAACACATGTAGGAAAGGGTAGTATCAATGTATTTATGGCATTCATGTTAAGCATGTTTTTTATGCTTGAAAAACGTAAAATTAAAATTTTTGCTGATAAATTTAAAGAAAGTAAAATAAGTGGTATGTGGGTTTATGTAAGAGAGTTTGGAAATAGTTTTTTAAATTCTTTTGGAAAGGTTATGCAAGCTCAAATATTGATAGCCTTTGTAAATAGCATATTATCAATTATAATATTATGGTTTATGGGCTTCCCTCAATTGGTAGCACTTTGGGCGATGATATTTGTATTAAGTTTAATACCAGTTGCAGGAGTTATAATATCACTTATACCATTATCTTTAATAGGGTATCAGATAGGTGGAGTAAGAGATATAGTCTGGGTAATTGGACTTGTAATAGTTCTTCATGGATTTGAAAGTTATGTTTTAAATCCTAAGTTCATGTCAGATAAAACAGAATTGCCTATATTTCTTACATTTATTGTGCTTATAGTTTCAGAGCAACTTTTAGGAGTATGGGGACTTTTAATAGGGATTCCACTATTCATATTTATATTAGATTTTCTTGGGGTAAAATTTACCTCTAGTGATTTTAAAAAAAAGGTTAATAAAGAAAAAGATGAAGAATCTTAATTTGTATAAGAGTTCTTGCAAAGTTTGGTTGTAAGAACTCTTTTTATATACAATTTTATATATGTATGTCCTAATATGCTTTTTACAAAATACATATTATATTTATTTTGTGTTTAACACATGTATTAGTATAAATGTAGATTTTAAATTTTAAAAAATATATATAAATAATTAAAATTTTAGAAATATAGTATACATAAACAAGTTTTTGAAAAATATATTTTTTTATAGTTATTTTTGTATTAATTATTTAAAAATAAAAAAGTTTAATTATAAATATGTTGAAAAAATAAAAATAATATAGAGAAAAAAGTCGAATTAACGATAATTAATATATAGTTTAAAATAATTTGTATTCATAATAAGGTGGTGCTTATGAGTGTTAAGATAAAAATCATATTGATATCTTTTATAAGTTGTATATTAATAATAGTTTTGACTTCTAGTATATTTAATTTTATTATTTCAGGATATATCGATAAATTAGAAAATAATAATATAGAAGATTCTTTTGAAATATTAAATTCTATAATAAATAAAGAAGAAAATAATATGGGGAAAATAGCCATTGATTGGGCTCAATGGGATGAAACTTATAATTTTTTGGCAGATAAAAATAGTAATTTTATAAAAAATAATTTTAACAATAATACTATTAAAGAACTTAACTTGAATTTTATGATATTTACAGATACTAAAGGTGATATAGTTTATAGCGAAAATTATGATTTACCAAATGAAAAAATAAATTTATTAACAAAAAAATTGAATGAATATATAAGAAAATTAGGAGAGTTTAAAAATAATTCTCAAATATATTCTGGTATAGTGCTTATTGATAAAAAATTATTAATTGTTACAGCCGCTCCAATAACAACATCTAACACAAAATTAAAGAATAATGGAATATTAATAATTGCAAAACAGGTGGATAAGGAATTATTAGATTATATTAATAAAGTTACTAAAGCTCAGCTTAGTTTTCAAGAAATAATAGATTCAAAACAAACTAATACTTTTATATCAGTTAATAAGAATAATAGTTACATCATAGCAAGTAAACCATTAGAAGATATAATAGGGGATTGTAATATACTTTCAGTACTTTCTATAAAACGGGATACAAATTTTGAAAAACTATATTATTTTAAAGTTTTTATAATTATATTTTCATTAACGGTAACTGTGGTTATAGCTATGGAGGTTTTTATTAAGGATAAACTAATATTAAAACGTCTTAGAAGACTTTATGAATTTATTGATGATGTTGCAATAACAAAGGATACAACTGCTCGTGTAGAAATATCTGGTAAAGATGAAATTTATGAGATAGGTAATGTTACGAATAAAATGTTAGCAGAATTAGATTCTCTTTATAAAGAAATTTTGTTTTTGAGTTACTCAGATAAATTAACTGGCTTGAGAAATAGAGCGTATATTGAAAAATGCTTTAACGAGCTAGATGCTGAAAATAATATTAATTATGCAATAATAATGGGAGATTTAAATGGATTAAAGTTTACGAATGATACTTTTGGGCATATTGAAGGTGATAGGCTACTTTATACAATGGCAAATATATTTAAGAGAACTTGCTCAGAAGATGATATTGTTGCTAGATGGGGAGGAGATGAATTTATGATATTAATTGTAAATAAAGATTCTTCATATGTAACAAATTTAATTGAAAATATTAAGAATGAATGTTTAAAAGTTGATGATTTTACGTTTAACCTTAGTATAGCATTAGGAAGTGTAGAAAAAAGTGAAGTTAAAGATTCAAGTATAGAAGTAGCATTGGGATTAGCAGAAGAGAGAATGTATAGAAATAAACTTATTGAAACACGAAGTGCAAGTAACTCTACTATTAGTTCTTTGTTAAAGACTTTAAATGAAAATCATAGTGAAACTGAAGAACATACTCAAAGAATTAAAAAACTAAGTTTAAAATTAGGTAAAAAACTTGGTTTATCACAAGATAAATTAGATGAATTAGAGTTATTAAGTATACTTCATGATATTGGAAAAATAGGAATCCCTGGAAATATATTAATGAAAAAGGGAAAGTTGACGGAAGAAGAATGGGAGATAATGAAGGAGCATACTGCAATCGGATATAGAATTGCTAAAGCAGCACCAAGACTTGCCCATGTTGCTGATGAAATACTTTGTCATCATGAAAGGTTCGATGGAACAGGGTATACTAAGGGGCTTAAAGGAGAAGAAATACCTCTTCTATCCAGGATTATAAATATTGTAGATTCTTTCGATGTTATGACAAATAATAGATGTTATAAAAAAGCTACTACCATTGAAAATGCTATTGAAGAATTAAAAAGATGTTCAGGAACACAGTTTGATCCAGCGCTTGTAAAGGTATTTATTGATCTTCTAATTGAAGAAAACTTTATTTAGTATATTAGTTAAGCAATAAAGTCTAACTTTAATATAAATTTCAGAGATATAGAAAAAATTTTAAGGAAGGACTTTATATTTGTAGTTATTAAAAAAATGTAGAATGAGTGGCGGGCTTTTAGGACATTAAAATAATATCCGTAGGTTAAAAATTAAAACCTACGGATATTGCTTTTGTAAAGGAGAACTATAAAGTTATTTTTTTATAGTTTTATATATGAATTCTCCAGTATAGTCAGAAGCGAAGCCTATAATAGCTCCACATATAAGTGAAGGAATAACTATTTTAAAGTCTCCATTAACTCCGAAGGTAGAACAGGCACCTAGAAATGCTCCTGGTATAAAATCAAGAGCTTTGAACCTTGCTTGATAGCACATAACAAAAGAAAATATTCCTGTAAATATATAACCTATATTAAATGGTAGCGCTTTCGTAGAAAAGAATATTATACATACAGCCCAAAAGACTCCAGTTATATTTGCAAATAAACTTTTTTTAAAACCAATTCTTTTTCCTCCAGAAGCAAAGTAGCTTGTACAACCTATAAAGCCTACCCAAGTTATAAGTCCAATTTTAACACTTAAAAATCCCCATAAGCCAGAATAAATACCAACTGAAATAGCAATTAACGTAAATAAGTCCATTGTGTAAGTCTCCTTTTTAAAATTTATCGTGTTATTGTATATAGATATTTTAAAGGTTTACAAATGGTATTTCAATAGTATTTTTTAGATATATAAGTTCTAATTAACTTTATACATTTAGATTATTCAAAATTGTAGACTGCTCTAAAAGTTTTGAATGTAGATTATTTATTAGAACCTATATATATTGTTTAAATAAAATAAAAACTATAGGCATATAAAAGATACATACCTATAGTTTTGCTGTTTTTTTATTTGGAGTATGAAGGTGTGTCTTGAAGCTTAATAATATCTGCATATTTACCTTCAGTTTCAAATATAATTATTTTATTTTCACCTTTCTTTAGTAAAGGTGCTGGTATATAAAGATAATTAACAGGTCCTATTTCCCAAAAACGACCTAAGTTAAAGTTGTTTATAAATGCTGAGCCTTTACCAAAGCCTTCTAAGTTAAGGAAGGTATCACCCATATTATCTTCAGAAATATTAAAAGTATATTCATAAAAAGCAGGTGTATTTTCTTTATAGCCTAAAGAAAAATCAATATTTTCTATATTATTAAGTTCTAAGGAATAATGATTCCATCCGCTATGATAGTGAATATCTACCATAACGCCATCTTTAATTCCTTTTCTTTGTGAAGTTGATACAAGTTTTGCTCCGTAGTTTATTCTTCCTACATTTTCAACTAATATGTCAACTATGTTATCATTTTCTTTATCTAGGGAAATAGGAATATTTTCTCCAAGTGTAGTTTGATATTGAGTAGTTATATGATTTTGGTTTACAAAAAGTTGAACTCTATCATCAGCAGAGACTATTTTGAATTTTTCTAAATCCCTCTTTTTACCTAGGTTAGATCTATATAAAATATAACCATAATTTTGATCAAGTTTTTCCATGTTTAAAGTGTTTTCTGAATAAACAGGTTTAGATAAAGTATCAAGGGTATTAAATAAGGAAACTTTTCTAGTAAGTTTAACTTCCCCTAAATTCACTTTTTTAATAGTTGTTGAGAATTGAACTTCAGGAATTTCTCTATATTTAGAAATAACACTTTTAAAACCTTCATATTTTGAAGTTATATCTCCCCATTCAGTAAGTAAAGCATCATAATCATAAGAAGTAGTTTGTGGATCTATTTCTCCGTGTAAGCTGCAGCCATTCATAAATCCGAAGTTAGTTCCGCCATGATACATATATACATTAGCATGTCCTAGTTTTAATAAATCATCAAATTCTTTAGTAGCATCTTCGGGATCTCTTCTTTTATGTTCTCCGCCCCAGTTATCAAACCAACCTATCCAGAATTCCATACACATAAGAGGACCTTTTTTTATAAACTCTTTAAGGTTTCCCATTTGTTCTATCGAACGAGATCCAAAATTTGCTGTAGGGAATACTCCCTCATTCATTATAGTTCCTGCTTCTAAAGCTTCTTCCCAAGCTCCATCAGATGTGAATAGAGGGACTGTAGTACCATGTTTGATCATTAGATCTTTAATTGTCTTAAGATATGTTTTTGAATTGCCAAAAGAGCCATATTCATTTTCAACCTGCATCATAATCACTGGTCCACCATTAGTTATTTGAAGTGGAGCTATATGCTTAAATAATTCTGCGTAGTAATCATCTACAGCCTTTAAATAACCTTCATGATTACTTCTAACTCTCATAGTGTCATCTTTTAAAAGCCAAGCTGGAAGTCCTCCAAATTCCCATTCTGCGCAAATATATGGAGATGGTCTAAGAATTACTAAAAAACCTAATTCTTCAGCAAGCTTAACGAATTTTACAACATCTTTAGAACCGGTAAAATCAAATTCTCCTTTTTTAGGTTCATGTATGTTCCAAGGAATATAAGTTTCAACTGTATTACAACCTAAAGTTTTAAGCTTTTCGAGTCTATCTCTCCAATATTCAGGAACTACCCTAAAGTAATGTAGTGCTCCGGAAATTATTTTGATTTTATCTTCATTAATGTAAAAATCATCTTTAATTTCAAATTTACCCATATTTAAATACCTCATTTCATTATATTTTGTCAGTACAAGATGTACTGTTTTTTTCTAGTCAATCATATCTGTTTTCTACGATTGTCTCTTGTATATTTATCAATAGCCTATTTCATCTCCGATGACTATTACAGTTATTCTACCATCAAATTTACCACCTTGTTTAACTATTGATACATAGTTACAAACTCTATCCTTAACATTACAGTCTTCACATATGCCAGTATTTGCACAAGGTGTTTTGTGTCTTATTCTTTTAGCATTCATAATAGCAACATTTTCAATTCTTTCCATAGCTGCATCTAAATCTTTAACTACTTTGTTGGCGCCAGTTACAATGATTACTTTTTTAGGGCCAAATATAATTCCAGCAGCTCTATTTCCTGAGCAGTCCATATTTACTAATTCACCTTTTTTTGTAATAGCATTTGTACTAGTTATTAAAAAATCTGCAATCATTGACTGTCTCATTATTTCAACTATTTCTGGAAAAGGTAGGTTTTGATATCTGTCATATAGCTTATAGTCTCCATCTCTAAAGTGAGGAATTATATCCATTTCATTTAGTGTGACAGAACCTCCTAAAGCTATACTTGAACCATTTGGTATCATAGAAAGTAAAGTTTCCTTTGCTTCATCTAAAGTATTCACATAAATAGCATTATAATTCTTGTTATTTAATATATCGACTATTTCTTTGCCATCACATTGAAGTTTCCATTTTTTTATATCATTCATATTAATTATCCTTTCATTAATTTATTTAGTTATATTTATATAGTAGCAATATTTATGCCAATAGTTAGTGTCATAAATCTTTTGAAAAAAATGTGTTAAATGTAAATTTGGTTGCAAAAATTAAGGGGGAAATAATTAGTGTAATAGTTTTTTTAAATAAATTTATTACACTAAATTAATAGTAAGTTAATTTAAGCTCTTAAAAAATTTAAATTTATCATTAATATATATAAAAAATATTTATTTTGCAAAAAAGATAAATAAATTAGAATTTATTGTAGAAATAAATTATAATTAGTTCATGAAACGTTTACTTTAATTAAAGAAACATTTGATAAAAAAATTTGGGGGATAAAAAATATGACGAATAAGGAAAAAGTTTACGAACAATTAATTCTTTTAAGTAAAAAAGTCGAATTAGATGACACTAATCAAGGTGTAACAGCTATTGAAATTTCTGAGATTTTAAAGCTTCAAAGAAATGTAATTAGTCACTATTTAAATGAGCTAGCAAGAGAAGGCCTAGCATATAAAACTAATACACGTCCAGTTTATTTTTTAGATATAAATATTAAAAAGAAGAAAGATGGACAAGAGGTAAAAAGTAGTAATGATCCATTTACAAAGTTGATAGGGTATAATGGAAGTCTTAAAGAGCAAGTGGAACAGTGTAAAGCTGCAGCTGTTTATCCTATTACTGGTTTACCTATTACACTAACAGGGAATAGTGGAGTTGGTAAGAGTTTTATAGCAAACCTTATATATGAATATGCTGTGGAAAAAGGTTGTATAGAAAAAGATGCTCCTTTTGTGACTTTTAACTGTGCAGATTATGCGAATAATCCTGAACTTTTATCAGCTAATCTTTTTGGATATAAAAAAGGAGCCTTTACTGGAGCTGAAAAAGATACTATAGGAATAATAGAAGAAGCTAATGGAGGATATCTATTTTTAGATGAGGTGCATAGATTAAGTCCAGAAGGGCAAGAAAAACTATTTTTATTTTTAGATAAGGGGGAGTTTAGAAGAATTGGAGAAACTGGAAGTTGGAGAAAATCAAAGGTAAGGTTTATATTTGCAACAACAGAGGATTTAGATAAGGTACTGTTAGATACATTTAGAAGAAGAATACCTATATTTGTAGAAATACCAAGCTTAGAAAAAAGAAGAATAAATGAAAGAGTTCATATGGTTCATTCTTTTTATTTAAATGAAGCTAAGAAAATAGATAAAGATTTGGTAATAAGTAAAAATGTTATAAACACACTTTTATCTATAAAGGGAAATGGTAATATAGGATTACTTAAAAATATAATAATAGCAAGTTGTGCTAACGCTTATAGAAATCAATTAAATAATGAAGTTTTAGAAATAGATATAAATGACTTTCCTAACAAAATAAAAGGAAGTTTTCAAATTAAACAAAATTTTTATTCTGAAAATATGACTATATCTAAAAATCATATAATTGAAGAATTTCCTAAGTTAATTAGTACAGATGAAAATTCTATTATAAAGGAAGAGTTTAAGAATATAACAAAATTAATACAGCAGTTTAATACGGCTACTATAGATAATGATAAGTTTAAAAAACTTAGTACAGCATCAATGAATAAGGTGTTAAACGATCTTTCTTTCAACAAAACATATATAGAAACGGATATAGTAACTTATCAATTGGTATTTAAAATAGTAGAAAATGCTCTTTCATATATTCAGCAAAACTATGGAATAAAATATTATGGAAATACTTCAAAATTATTAACTTATTCAGTAATAATGCTTAAAAATATATCAATTACTGAAACTATTAGAAACTTTGATTTTAAATATTATGAAAAGATATTAAAGAAAAAGTTAAGTAAAAGCTATGTAATAGCAAAAAAAATGGATTCATTAATTCAAAACAGTTTAGATTATAATTGTGGGGAATTATTGATTGGATATTTAACTATATTTGTTAATAGCTTTTTGTTAAACATAAAAACAAATTGTAATGCATTTATAGTGGCTCATGGATTTTCTACTGCTAGTAGTATAGCTAGTGTAGCCAATACTTGCTATGAAGAGTTTATCTTTGAGGCTTTTGATATGCCACTAGATGTTACAACTGCTACAGTAGTTAAAAGTATAAAACAATATCTAGCAAATCTTAATACAGATAAAGGTACTATATTATTAGTAGATATGGGTTCTTTAAATGAAATATATACTGAACTTAAAAATGTAATAACAGGTGATGTTGGAATAATAAATAATATATCTACACAAATGGCTTTAGATGTAGCAAATAGAATATTAAATGATGAACCAGTAGAGGAAATAGTAAAAAAATGTGCAGAAAATAATAAAACAGAATATAGATACTATGAAGATCCTAAAAAGAAGAGTGCTATAATAGTAACTTGTATATCAGGACTTGGAACTGCAGAAAAACTTAGAGAAATTATGACTAAATGTGTAGGGGATGCTGAGATAGAAGTTATAGCCCATGACTATAATAGTCTTGTTAATGATATTCAAAATAATATGCTTTTAAAAAGTCATGATGTAAAGCTTATTATAACGACAACACCTTTAGTTGCAAATGGCATTCCTGTAATAGAACTTCAAAATATTATAAATGAAAATGGTGAAGAGGCTATAGCAGAAGCTCTTCAAGGAGTTGTTAAAAGAAAAAGATTAGAGGATATTAAGGATGATATTATTAAGTTTTTCTCTCTTCAAAATATATTAAATCAATTAACAATACTAAATCCAAATAAAATAATAGATGAAGTAAGTAAAATAATAAGTAACTTTGAATATGCCCTTAATATAAAGTTTGAAAGTAATTTAAAGTTAGCATTAACAATACACACAAGTATACTTATTGAAAGATTAGTACTTAGAGATGCTGTAACGTCACACCCAAATGAAGAGAATTTTATAAAGTGTCATAGTGACTTTATAGAGCTGTCAAAGGAAATCTTCAGTGAAATACTTAAAGAATATAGAGTAGAGATACCAATAGCTGAAATTGTTATCATTTATGAGATAATATCCTCCAGAGTTAAAATAAAATAGAATAATTTGAAAGCATTAAAAAATAAGCTTTACAGTCCTTTGAATAAATATATTATTATTAAAAAATAAAAATAATAAAAAGTACTGACACAAAGTTGGCATGCATCTTGCTTTATATATAGGCAAGGAGGTGATACTAAATGTACAAGGTTTTAGTAGTAAGTCATGGAGAATTATGTAAAGGGTTTAAAAGCGCTGTAGAAATGATATTAGGAAGTGAAGAAGATTTTGATATAGTTAGCTTAGATAATAAAGGAGTGGAAGTGTTCCATGAAAATCTTGAAAATAAGATAGCAGAATTAAAATCTGAAAATGATGAACTTCTAATATTATGCGATTTATTTGGCGGAACACCTTTTAATAAATCTATGATAGAAGCAGTAAGTAATGAAGCAATAAAAATTATCGCTGGTGTTAATTTAGCTATGGTTATAGAAGCTATAACAAATAAAAATAGAAATGTTGAAGAGGTAGTTAAGGAACTAGTAGATAATAGTAGAAACTCTATATTAGAAGGTGTCATCTGCAGAGATAAAAATGTCTCTGATGAATAATATATTTTAACAAAGGGAGGAATTATAAATGACTTTATCAATGTGGCAAATTTTACTTATTACACTGTATATATCAGTGGCATTTTATGATGGTCTTAATACAGGATTTGGTTTGGCAAAACCTGTTATAGCAGGAGCATTTGTTGGTCTTTTATTAGGAGATTTAGAAACAGGACTTATAGTTGGCGGTACAATGAACCTTATTCAATTAGGAGCAAGTAATTACGGCGGTGCATCAATACCAGATTACTTAAGTGGTACTATATTAGGTACAGCTTTTGCAATAATGACAGGAAAAGGTGTAGAAGTTGGTGTAGGGTTAGCCATTCCAATAGCGTTATTATTAACACAATTAGACGTATTAGCTAGATTTGCAAATACATTTTTCCAACACAAAGCAGATCAATATGCTGAAGAAGGAAAGTTTGATTCAGTAGCAAGAATGAACCTTATGGGGTTAATTCCTTGGACATTATCAAGAGCAGTACCAGTATTTTTAGGTTTATACTTTGGAGCAGACAAAGTAAAAGGATTCGTAGATTTTATAAATAAACAATATCCATGGGTATTAACAGATATGAAAGTTGTAGCAGGAATGCTTCCAGCTTTAGGTATAGCAATACTTTTAAGATACTTATCAATAAACAAATACTTTGCATACCTTGTAATAGGATTCATATCAGTTGCATTCTTAAAAATATCAGTATTAGGAGTAGCTTTAATAGGATTAGCTTTAGCTCTTATAGTATACAACAGAAAACAAGAAGAAATACCTGTAGTAGCAGCTAATGGAGGTGTAAATGAAGATGAATAATAATAATGTAGAAAACAAAGTAGTAGATAAAAAATTATTAAGAAGAGTTACATTAAGATGGTGGGCAGGAGTAAGCTGTGGTTGGAACTATGAAAAAATGCAAGCATTAGGTCTATGCTATGCTTTAATGCCAGCATTAAAGAAAATTCATACAAACACAGAAGATTTAAAGAAATCAGTAAAAAATCATTTACAATTTTTTAATACAAACCAAGGTATTGGTGGAATAATAGTTGGAGCTACATTAGCTTTAGAAGAAGATAAATCACAAGATAACACAGAAGCAATAGCAGCTGTAAAGACAGGTTTAATGGGACCTTTAGCAGGAATTGGTGATACAGTATTTGGAGCAATCCCAAAAGCAGTAATAGGAGCTATAGCTGCAAATATGGCTATACAAGGAAATCCAATAGGTATATTATTCTGGTTTGCATTTGATTTATTCTTAATTTACTTAACATTCTTCTTTGTAAGATATGGTTATGAAAAAGGAACAAGTATAGTAGGTGAAGCTGGAAGTAAGTTAAAGAACTTAACAGAAGTTGCTAACGTTTTAGGTGTTACAGTAGTTGGTGCTTTAATTCCAACATTCGTAAACACAAAGATGATAGGTATTTGGAGTTATGGAAAAGTTTCTTTAAATGCACAAAAAGATATAATGGATAAAATTATGCCAGGTTTAGTGCCAGCTGCAATAGTAGCTTTAACTTACTGGTTATTAGGTAAAAAAGGCATGAATTCAACTAGAGTATTATTACTAATAGTAGTGTTCGGATTCTTAGGAGCATATATACAATTATTCGGAATATAAAATTTTACGTAATTTAGGAGGACATAATTATGAAGGGTATAGTACACGTAAGAATAGATGACAGATTAATCCATGGTCAAGTTGCTTGTATATGGTCAACTAGCCTAGGAGTAAATAGAATAATGGTAGCTAATGATGAAGTAGCTAACAATGAAATGCAAAAAAATGTGTTAAGAATGGTAGCACCAGCTGGTATAAATACTTCTATAATATCAAAGGATAAGGCAGTTAATAATATATTAGCTGGAAATTATCAAACTCAAAAAGTACTAATGATTCTTAAAAATCCATTAGATGCTTTATACCTTATCGAACATGGTTTAGATATAAAAGAAATAAATGTTGGAAATATGGCTAAGAGAGACAACACTGTACAAATAAAACGTTCAGTAAGTGTAACTAAAGAAGAGGCTGCAGCATTTAGAAAACTAATAGATAAAGGCGTAAAAATTACTTCTATAATGGTACCGGATGAATCAAAAACATATATTAAAGATTATTTAGATAAGGCAGGCTTATAGAATTTATAAAGCTTGATAAAATATTAAGTAAAAACTTAATTGAAACACGTTCTAGTAATAATTTTATAGATTAGGTTTGGTTCGTAGAATACAGAATCTTACTTAAAAAAATTACTAAAGACTTTTTGGGAAAAGCCTTTAGTATAAAGAGTAAGTAAGAATATAAATTTTAAATTTGATTATTTAAACTTACTCAGGAATATTACTCCTATGAATGATAGTCAATAGGAGTTTCCTTTAAAACAAACATAACTTAACATTAACATTCTAACAAAAAATATATAATAAATAAAGGAGTTCCTGAAAAAGGACTCCTTTATTTCAATATAAATCTTATTTTAATAATTGATTTATAAACTGTTTAGGAGGCAAAGGAATATGAAAAAAATAAATGTAGAAGAAATTAAAAATAAAGAGAGATTTCAAAACATTAAATATTTAACTAAGGAAGAGGTTAAAACTGCACTAGATTTTGTTATAACTAAAATTGATGAAAATATGGAGTATTTTGGTGAAGATAAATTTCCTTCTGCTTCAAGTATTAATGGAGTTTATGATAAGAAGATTAACAAAGATTGGACAAATGGTTTTTGGACAGGAATGCTATGGCTTGCTTATGAATATACAGGTAAAGAAAAGTATAAAAATTTAGCTGAAAAGCATGTAGTAAATTTTAAGCAAAGATTAGATGACAGAATTGTTTTAGAACATCATGATTTAGGATTTTTATATTCATTATCTACAGTAGCTGCTTATAAACTTACAGGAGATGAATTTGCAAAAAAAGTATCAATTGAAGCTACTGAATATTTAATAAGAAGATATCAAGAAAAGGGTGGTTTTATTCAAGCATGGGGGCCACTTGGAGAAGAAAAAAGCTATAGATTAATAATAGACTGTCTATTAAATATTCCATTATTATATTGGACATCAGAAGAAACAGGAGATAAAAAATATTACGATATGGCATATACTCATTATAAATCAACAATTAATAATATTATAAGAGAGGATGCATCTACTTATCATACTTATTATTTTAATCCAGAAACAGGAAATCCGGTCAAAGGTGTTACAAGACAAGGATATTCTGATGAATCTTGTTGGGCTAGAGGACAAGCTTGGGGAGTATATGGGTTACCACTAACTTATAAATATACAAAAGATCAGGATGCATTAAATTTATATCCTGCCTTAACGAATTATTTTTTAAATAGATTACCAAAAGATTTAATATGTTATTGGGATTTAATATTTACAGATAAAGATAATCAAGTAAGAGATAGTTCTTCAGCAGCTATAGCGGCTTGTGGGATATTTGAAATGAATAAATATTATGAAGGACCAGATAAAGAAATATACTTAAAAGCTGCACATGGAATGCTTAGAGAACTTATTAATAATTACACTACTAAAGATGAGAAGAGTTCTAATGGAGTTTTAATGCATAGTGTATATGCTTATGTGGATAACCTTGGAATAGATGAATGTAGTACATGGGGTGACTATTTCTACATGGAAGCGCTAATTAGACTTGTGAAAGATTGGAACCTATATTGGTAAAAGGAAACTCCTTCTCATTTCATTCGAATGAGTAAGTTCTAATGACCAAATTAAAATTTGGATTATCACTTAAATGAAAGAAGGAATTATCAGATGAAGAATTCAAATGTATTCGAGATAATTGATTTAGATTATAAAGGTCTTGAAAAAGTAAGAGAAAGTTATAAAAATGGTGATTTAGATAATGCATATAAAGAACTAAGAAAATATTATTTTAATCGTACAAGTGTTAAAGCTTTTATAAATGATTTTGAAGGACTTAGAACTTTTGTAAATAGAAATTTAAAAGAAGAATTTAACGAATATATAAAAATTGGTGATGAGGTTAAAGAAAAATCCTTTCTATTTCAGATGAAATGGGAAATGGAAAGAACTCATAAAAGATACGATTTTGAAGAGGAAATTAATTGGGATATGAATCCATTTGGAGATGAAGAGTGGACTTATATGTTAAATAGACATAGATATTTAGGAGTACTTGCATATGATTATTTAGTTACTAAAGATAAAAAGTATGGGATAACCTTTGAAGAATTAATTAATCATTGGATAGATAATAATCCTATAAATGATAGTAAGATTAAAACATCATGGAGAACTATAGAAGCAGGCATTAGACTTAAAAATTGGGTTAAAGCTTTAAATATAATGTTAAAAACAGAATATGTAACAGGTGAGCTTATTGCAAAAATATTAGTATCAGTTCAAGAACACTTAATTTATTTAAGAGATAAACATTCCGAAAGTAGAATTTTAAGCAATTGGGTTATATTAGAACAACATGGAGCTTATATAGCAAGTGTATTTTTCCCAGAACTTAAAATAAGTAGTGAAATCGAAAAGTTTAGTTTAGATGTATTAGAGGAAGCTTTATTTTATCAAGTAATGCCAGATGGACTTCATTGGGAGCAATCTTTCCAATATCATAACGAAATGCTTATTTGTTTTTTAGATTCAATTCTTATTTCCAATAGAAATGGTAAAGAAATATCAGAAAAAATATATAATAAGGTCTTAGAGATGGCATATGCAACTCTTCATATTATTAAGCCAGATAATACACAAAGCAATTATGGAGATAGTGATTCAGAAGACTTAAGAGAATTATTAACTTATTCAAGTTTAATGTTTAAGGATGAATATCTTAAAAATAAAGCCTATAAACAAGTTGATTTGTATACTCTATTTAACTATGGAATTGAAGCTGATAAAGAGTTAGATTTGATTTCTATAGATGAAATTAAGCAAACTTCAAAATATTTTGGAGATAATGGACTACATTTCTTAAGAAGTGGATTTAATGAAAAAGATAGCTATTCTATGTTTAAGTGTGGATACTTAGGTAGTGGACATGAACATTGTGATATGCTTCATCTTGACATAAGTGCAAGGGGAGAGGATATTCTTGTGGATTCAGGAAGATATACTTACTCTGAAATTGATGGACAAAGATTTGAGTTTAAACAGGCAAAAAGTCATAATACTAGCACAGTAGATGATTTAGAATTTACTATATGTAAAGGTGCTTGGGGGAATGATGGTATAGCCACACCTATAAAACGTCCTTATAAATATACTGAAAAGTATGACTTTGTAGAAGGCGGGCATTTAGGTTATATAAATATAGAAAATCCTGTACTTACAAATAGAAAAGTTATATTTATTAAGCCATATATATGGCTTATCTCAGATGAGTTTTTTGGACAAGGTAATCATGCCTATAAACAGTATTTTAACTTTAATTCTGATAGCGTGAGTATTACTGAAGATAATTCTTTACTTTATAAAGGAAGTAATGGAGACTTTTTAATTAAAAATACTAATGAAAAAGGAGAATTTTCTTTAGAAGAAAGTTTTGTATCTAAAGATTATAATCATAAATATAAAAGTAAAAGAGGAATATTTAAAACCTCAAGAGAGGGAAACACTTCAATAAATACTGTATTAATATCATTGGAAAAAAATAATACGGTTAAGCCTACTATTAAAAAATTAGAAGTTATATCTTCTAGAAATAGATCTGTAAAAGATGAATTTGCAGAAGCAATTGAAATAACAGTAAGTGAGGCTGAAAGTTATATTGTGTTAATAGTTCATAAAGAAGATGCAATAGGAAGAAAGCTATATCATGTTGATAATATTCCTATGTCAGGAAGGGTAGTAGTTTATAGAAGAGGTGGAGAAAAGACAGTATTAGCGTATTAGTTAAATGAAACTCCTATTTACTATCGTTCATAGGAGTAAGTTCGCATTAACCAAATTGAAATTTGGATGCTTACTTATAAGGAGAGAGAAAGATGATAAAATTAATAGCAAGTGATATGGATGGCACACTCTTAAATGAAAAGGGAGAGTTAAGTGATGAAATTCACGATGTGCTAAGTAAATTGGAAAAAGAAAATATACAGTTTGTAGTTTCTAGCGGAAGACAGTATTATAATTTAGTTAATTTTTTTGGAGAAGCGAAGGACAAGCTTTACTATATATCAGAAAATGGCACATTAATTATGGATAATCAAGGAAATGAAATTTATTCAGATAAATTAGATAATGAAATAGTTAAAGAAATTATAGAAATTATTAGAAATGTACCTAAATCTGCAGTACTTTTATGTGGTAAAAAAGGCTGTTATATAGAAAGTACAATAGGGAAAATAGTTAATGATGTTAAAGCGAGCTTTAATAATTTTGAAATAGTTGAAGATTTATTAGAGGTTGAAGATGATATATTAAGGATAGAAATATATCATGAAGAAAATGCTAAAGAAAATTTATATAAATTTTTTGAAAAATATACAGACAAGCTTCAAGTCATAGCTATTTATAAACATTGGATAGAAATATCAAACCTTGGTGTAAACAAAGGGAGTGCTATAAAAAAACTTCAAGAAAAATTAGGTGTTTCACCTAAAGAAACTATGGTTTTTGGAGATTATTATAATGATATAGAGATGCTTCAGGGTTCTTATTATAGTTATGCTATGGAAAATGCTAAGGATGAAATAAAAAGTTATGCTAGATTTGTAGCTAAAAGGAATTCTGAAAATGGTGTTATTGATAAAATAAAAGAAATAATTTTTTAATAAATTATTGTTAATCTTACTGGCATAAATGATAGCCTAGTGATATTTTAGTGTCACTAGGTTTTTATATTAGTGTAACACTAATATAAAAAGTGATTTTAATTTTTATATTATAAAAATTAAATTTAAAGTATTAGATAGTAGCTACAAAAGTAGTAGTTATAAGCGGTTTAACTATATATAAGAAATGCTTATAAAAATAAAAATTAGAAGTATAACAGAATTATGGCATGGTAATTGCTTTGTATATATAGTAAATACTAATATTAAAAAATTAAATTTTAGGAGGAAATACAAATGGAAATAAGATATGCAAATCATCCAGAGGATTCAAAAAGATATACAACAGAAGAGTTAAGAAAGCACTATTTAGTGGAAAAGATATTCAATAAGGACGAGATTAAATTAACATACAGCCACGTAGATAGAATAATCTTTGGTGGAGCAATGCCAGTAGAAAGTGAATTAAAGCTTGAAGCAGGTAAAGAAATGGGAGTTAGCTTCTTCCTTGAAAGAAGGGAAATGGGAATCATAAATATCGGTGGAGAAGGAGTTATAACTCTAGATGGCACTGAATATGAAATGAAAAAACAAGATGGTATGTATATAGGAATGGGAACTAAAGAAGTTTCTTTCAGATCAAAAGATGCTAAGAACCCAGCAAAATTCTATATAAACTCAGTACCAGCTCATCAAAGCTATCCTACTGTAAAAATAGATATAAAGAATGCTAATCCAGTTAAGTTAGGTTCTCAAACTACTTTAAATGAAAGAACAATATATCAATATGTTCATCCAAATGTATGTAAGAGTTGTCAACTTTTAATGGGAATGACAATGTTAGAAACAGCTAATGCATGGAATACAATGCCTTGCCACACTCATGAAAGAAGAATGGAAGTTTACTTCTACTTTGATATGGATGAAGACACAAGAGTGTTCCATCTAATGGGTGAACCACAAGAAACTAGACATCTTGTAGTTAAAAATGAAGAAGCTCTTATATCACCAAGTTGGTCAATTCATTCAGGAGTAGGTACAAGCAACTATACATTCATATGGGGAATGTGTGGAGAAAATCAAACTTTTGATGATATGGATCATGT
>NZ_FQZB01000026.1 GCF_900141845.1 Clostridium cavendishii DSM 21758
GGGAGACTGTGTGGGAGAGTAAGTGGTTGCCAGGTCATGTGGCTCGATAGCTCAGTCGGTAGAGCAGAGGACTGAAAATCCTCGTGTCGCTGGTTCGATTCCTGCTCGAGCCACCATCTTTGGCGCCATAGCCAAGTGGTAAGGCAGAGGTCTGCAAAACCTTTATTCCCCAGTTCAAATCTGGGTGGCGCCTCCATAAAACCTCAGTAAAGTTTAATTTTACTGAGGTTTTTTTGTTTTCTAATAATATCTTAAATATTTAGATAAGAAGTTTATTTATGTGGATAATTAAACTTTGAATAGATAAAACTGTGGATTGTTTTTATATAAATATAGAGCCAATAGTTTTTATAGACAGAGGTGAAAAAGAGATATTGATTTCAGACCCTATAGGAAGTGTTATATTGGGGTAGTCATGTCCAAAAGGAATACCTATTATAATTGGCTTATTTAAAGGAATTAGGATGTTTTTTATAACTGTCAAAATAGGAAGTGAAAATTCATTTGTATCTTTGCTTGGTGTAAAATGTCCTATAATAAATCCTTTGCATTTATTAAGTTTACCAGATAGAAGTAATTGAGTTAACATTCTATCCACAGCGTAGCTTTTTTCATCCACATCCTCTATAAAAAGTATTTTATTTTTTAGGTCTACTTCAAATGGAGTGCCAATAGAACTACAAATCATAGATAAATTTCCACCACATATGATTCCAGAAATATTTTTCTCATTATATGTTTCAATATTTTTTAAATTGGATGTATCGAAACTTAAACTAGTATTTCCTTCACATAATGTTTTTAAAAAACAATCTTTTGTCTTTTCATCATTAAAATTAGATGAAATCATAGGACCATGAAAGGTTATAAACCCACATTTTTTGTAGATATAATTTAGTAATAAAGTTATATCACTATAACCGCAAAAAATTTTTGGATTGTTTCGAACGATGTTCCAATCTATAAGTGACATAGTTCTAATAGATCCATAACCACCTCGATAGCATACAATTGCTGAAACATCTTTATTTTCAAACATACACATTAAATCTTGAGCCCTTTGATAATCTTCTCCAGCCAGATAACCATAATTTTTTCTTAGATATTTGCCTTCTACAATATTGAAACCTAGGTTTTTAATATTGTTTATATTTGAAGTAATTATATCATTTTTTGATGGGCTAGCAGGGGCAATAACACCTATAGTATCTCCATACTTAAGTTTTTTAGGTAATAACATAGTTTTTTTCCTCCATAAAAAATTAAGAGAGCTTACGCTCTCTTATAATTATAATATGATTAAGTCTAATAAATAATGATTTTTTAATAAATTTGTTTTTTTACTTCGTAAAATTCATTTTTTATTTCACTTAAAAGTGTTTTGCTTTCAATTATATCAAGGGCAGTAAAGGAAAGACTTAAACCTGCCTTATGTGCCATATTTAAACCATACTCAGATATTGTTGCAATTGCGAAATCTCTAGTGCCATAGCAATTAGCATTTTCTGTTATTGCTATATAAGGGTGGATAGCTGGTATAACTTGACTCACAGCGCCAAGACCTAAGCCTGCTTTGATATCTCTTGAAGAACAAATGTCTATAATTCCATTTTCTTTCAAGTTATGGCTAAACAACCTATTTAAGGTTGAATTGGATAATAATACTTCGCTCGGTGGCTCATAAAGGGAAACTGAATGTCTAATTGACATTAGGTTAGACACATAATAGGCTGTTTCTCTAATTTTTTGTTCTGCGATCCTAGCTATATCCATATTAGTAGATCTTATATAGAACTTTGCCTCAGCTTCAGTTGGTAAAAGTAGTGGAGTGCTTCCACCTTTAGAAAGAATAGAATTCACTTCTAAATTATTTGGGAAACCTTTTAATAAGGAATTTATTATGTTAAAGGATAAAAGTACTGCATCTAGTGAAGTATATCCTTCTTTGTTCAAAAAGCTTAAACCATTGTTGCCTATAAATTTTACGCTTAAAGGTACTATAGCCCAAGAGGTTCCGCTTTCACAAGTTGTTACATCTGGATGACATACTAATACTACATCCATGTCTTCAAATATACCTTGTCTAACCATAATAGATTTAGTACCACCTAAGTATTCTCCAGGACATCCTATTACATTAATAGAACCTCCAGTTTTTTCAATAACCTTTCCAAGTCCGATTGCAGCGGTTATAGCTATTGTAGTTAATGCATTATGACCAGTTACATGACCTTCATCTTTTATAGCATCATATTCGCAAAGAAATCCGATTTTAGGATAACCAGAACCTTTTTTAGCTATAAATGAAGTTTCTAATGTAAGAAAGTTATTTGTAACTTCAAAGCCTCTTTCTTTTAAAAATGAACTAATATATTTACAAGCATTAAATTCTTTATAGCTTTCCTCAGGATTATCATAAAGATATTTACAAAGCTTAAATAGAGCTTCTTTTTCTGTTGATAAATATGAAATTATTTCTTGTTTCATAAAAAAAGACCTCCTGAAAATTTTTCATATTTAGTGTGTGCTATTGACTTAAAAAATATTTATTGTGGACAACTAAAGATTAAGACAAAAGCTGAATAAAATATAATATAGAGGTCAATAATCAAGAAGAGAAAAATTTGAAGGGGGAAAAAAATTGAAACAGTATATAGTAACAAAAACTTCTTGTATAATGTGTAACAAAACTTCTAAAAATGGTATAATAATTAGAGGAAAATATATTTGTAGTGAATGTGAAACTAAAATTGTAAATAGTGACATTAATACGGATTTCTATGAGTATTATAAGAATCATATAAAAAAGAATATTTCACTAAGTTTAATAAAAGAAAATATTGAACTTTAACTATAAAAGGAGAGAAAAGATTGGATAATATTTCTTTAGTTTCGACTTTAAAGAATTATGTTAAGGAGCAAAATGCTCCTTTTTCTATGCCAGGACATAAATATGGGAGAGGATTTAGTAAAGAATTTACTCAAAATATTATAAACTTTGATATGACAGAAGTTGAAGGACTAGATAATTTACATAAGCCTACGGGAGTAATATTAGAAGCACAAACTAAGTTACAAAAACTATACAATAGTCATAAGTCTTATTTCTTAATAAATGGAAGTACATGTGGTAATTTAATTATGATATATTCATCATTTAATGAAGGTGATATTATATTGGTTGAGAGAAATTGTCATAGAAGTATTTTTAATGCAATAATAATGAGAAAGTTGAAACCTATATATATAGAAAATATATATAGTAATAACTTGAAGGAAGCTATAGGAATTAATATTGAATCACTTAAGAATAAATTGGAGATAAATAAGGATATCAAAGGAATAGTACTTACTTATCCTAATTATTATGGAATTGGTATAGACATAGATAGAATCATCAATATCTGCAAAAATTATAATATTAAGATATTGATAGACTCAGCTCATGGTGCACATTTTGGATTTAATAAATATTTACCTAAAAGTGCACAGGATTTAGGAGCAACTATGACTGTGATGAGTGCGCATAAAACATTACCTAGCTTTACCCAAACTGCATATTTACATTTAAATGATGAAGCTCTTAGGGAAAAGGTAGAATTTTATCTAGGTGTGTTTATGAGTACAAGTCCTTCTTATTTGTTTATGGCGAGTTTAGATTATTCACGAAACTTTTTAGAGTATGAAGCTGACGATAAATATGGAGAATTGGTTAAAAAACTTCAGTGCATAAAAGAGAAAATAAATAAATTAGATTATGTTAAAGTCTTAGAAAAAAAAGATTTTTATCAGGAAGGATTTAATGAAGTTGAATTAGATAGCTCAAGACTTGTGTTAAATCTTAAAGAAGGATACAGTGGTCACAAATTATTAGATTATTTAAGGAAGAATAAAGTGCAGTCTGAGATGAGTACGACTAATTCAGTAGTTCTTATACCAAGCCCTTTCAATACAGAGGAAGATTATAGGTTGCTTACAGAAGCACTAGAGATGTGCGATAGTAAACAGCTATTAGATGATAAGGTTAATATGAATAAAATTAAAATACCTGATCAAGTTTTATTCCCATATGAGGTTCTGGACGCTGAGAAAGTATATGCGAAGTTAGAAGATGTAGAAGGATGTATAGCTGGAGAGAATATTATATTATATCCACCAGGAGTTCCATTAGTGGTTATGGGAGAAAGATTTAATAAAGAGCATATAGAAATAATAAATTCATCAATAAAAAACAATGTTACAATTATAGGTGTAGAAGAGTATAAAGTTAGAATTTTAAGATAGATAGAAATGAGGATGACATATGAAAAAAGGATTATTTATTGTATTTGAAGGGCCAGAAGGTTCAGGAAAAACTACTGTAGCAGGAGAAATTGAAAAATTTTTAAATGAATTAGGTGTAGATTTTATAACAACTAGGGAACCAGGTGGTATAGCTATTTCTGAGCAAATACGAGAGGTTATATTAAACACTAATAATACTAAAATGGATGGAAGGACAGAAGCTCTATTGTATGCAGCTGCAAGAAGACAACATTTAGTTGAAAAGGTTATACCAGCATTAGAAGAGGGAAAGATAGTTTTATGTGATAGGTTTGTATTTTCTTCATTAGCATATCAAGGCTTTGCAAGAGGCCTGGGTATGGATGAAGTTATGTGCATAAATGAATTTGCCATAGATGGATATATGCCTGACATTAATATTCTATTTGATTTAGCACCTGAAGTTGGTTTGGAAAGAATAGATAAAAACAAAAATAGGGAAGTAAATAGATTAGATTTAGAACATGTAGATTTTCATAATAAAGTTAGAGAGGGTTATTTAAAGCTCTTAGAAAAATATCCTCAAAGTATATATAGATTAGATGCTGAAAGATCATTAAATGATGTAATTTTAAATGCAAAAGTTGTTATAGAAGATTTACTTAAGAAAAATGATTTTATAAAATAAATGTTTTATATTCAAACAGAATTTATTGTGATAAAATAAGAGATAATATTAAATAATTGGTAAATAAACTTTGGAGGTGTACTATTATGAAACTAGTTATCACCATAGTTCAAGATGATGACGCATTAGATTTGGTTGATGAGATTACAGAAAAGGGTTTTAGGGTTACAAAACTTGCTACTACTGGCGGATTTCTGAAGTCAGGAAACACAACTTTACTTATAGGTGTTGAAAAAGAAAAAGTTGAGTCTGTAATTGGTATTATCAAGGAAGTATGTGGAAAGAGAAAAGAAATTGTAACAACACCAGCACCTATTTCGGAAAGTTCTGGGATGTTTGTACCCTATCCTATAGAGATTGAAGTTGGTGGGGCCACTGTGTTTGTAGTGGATGTAGATAAATTTGTTAAGATTTAAAAGTCAGGAGTTGAGTGCATGATTAATTTTATAGGGCATGATGCCATAAGGAATAGGTTTACTAAAGGGGTTTTAAACAATGCACTCACTCATGCTCATCTTATAATTGGTGAGGATGGTATTGGAAAAAGTTTATTAGCCAAAGAGTTTGCACTTCAGATGTTAGGCAAACAAGAAGATAGAGAATACGTAGATATAGTAAAGTATATACCTAAAAAGGCATCGTTGGGAGTAGATGAAGTTAGAGAAATTATTACTGAAGTAAATAAAAAACCTTACGAAGGTGATAAGAAGGTTATAATTATTTATGAAGGGAATAAGATGACAGTTCAAGCTCAAAACGCTTTGCTTAAAACTATTGAAGAACCACCATTAGGGGTGTTTATAATAATTTTAGCTGAAAGCTCTGAGCTTATTTTAGATACAATTAAATCAAGATGTCAAATTCATAAATTAACACCACTTTCAAAAAGTGAACTTATGGAGTTTATAACAAGTAAATATGGGGGACTAGATGAAGCTTTAATTCAAAGTTTACTTGCTTTTAGTGAAGGGCTTCCAGGTAGAATAGAAAAGTTCTTAGATGATAAATCCTTTGAAGCTACAAGAGAAGCTTGCATTGGGTTATTGGAAGAAATAAATAAAAGGGATGAGGGTGCTGTTCTAAGATATGAAAATATATTTACCAAAATAAAGTCAAAGGAAGAGATACTAAATACAATAACGTCTTTTGTGAGAGATATTATGTTGTTTAAAGAGGTTCAAGATTTATCTATGTTAATAAATGGAGATAAACTCTTAAAGATAAGGGAACTTTCTAATATGATGTCTTATAAGAAGCTTAAGGGGATTATAGATATTATAGAAGATACTAGAAGGAATTTTAATAGTAATACTAATTTGTCTATGACTTATAGTGTTATGATACTTAGTATGTTGGAGGTTTAAAATAAATGATAAAAGTAGTAGGTGTAAGATTTAAAAAGGCTGGCAAAATCTATTATTTCGATCCAAACAATATTGAAATAAAAAAAGGCGATAATGTAATAGTAGAAACTGCAAGAGGAATAGAGTTTGGTGAGTGTGTAATTGGCTTCAAAGAAATTGGTGAGGATGAAATAGTTGCACCTTTAAAAACTGTACTTAGAGTCGCTACAGAAGAGGATATACAAAAACATGAAGAGAATAAAAGCAAAGAAAAAGATGCTTTTGAGATATGTTTAAAAAAGATACAAAGTCATAATTTAGATATGAAGCTTATAGATGTTGAATATACTTTTGATAATAACAAAGTTATTTTTTATTTTACAGCAGATGGAAGAGTTGACTTTAGAGAATTGGTTAAGGATTTGGCTACAATATTTAAAACTAGAATAGAGCTTAGGCAAATAGGGGTTAGAGATGAAGCTAAAATGATAGGCGGAATAGGCCCTTGCGGTAGAGCATTATGCTGTTCAACTTTCTTAGGAGATTTTGCATCTGTATCAATAAAGATGGCTAAAGAACAAAATCTATCACTTAATCCAACAAAAATATCAGGTATTTGTGGAAGATTAATGTGCTGTTTAAATTATGAACAAAATACTTATGAAGATATAAGAAAGAGATTACCTAAAGTAGGATCTATAGTAAAAACTCCGGATGGTAATGGAGAAGTATTATATAATAGTGTAGTAAAAGAGAGTGTAAAAGTAAGACTTGCCAGAAAACCATCTGAAGAAGAGAGTATAGAAATTTATAAGATTGAAGATGTGGAACTTGTAACAGGAAGTTATGAAGATTATATAGATGAAAGTGAAATAAAACTTGAAATAGAGGATGAAACTGACAAAAAATTGATTAAAGAGTTAATTAAAGGGAACTAGGAGGGCTATTATGAAGTCATTAATGAAAATTCCTAATATGAAAACTTCTCAAGATATAAATAGGATTAAGCAAGCTATAGCTACGAATGAAGGTATCATAGCTTGTGAGATAAATAAAGAAAAAGGAGAAGTAAATGTAGTATATGATGATTTTTTAATAGATTTAGATAAGATAATAGAATCAATAGAGGACTTTGGGTATACAGTTATTTAGTATTTTACAATTATGTAAAATAAAATCTTTAAAAATTTTTAAAAGCATGGTAAAATGATTATGGTGTTTGTACACTATAATATTTAGGAGGTGCTTTATTATGGCATACAAAATAGAAGATTCATGCGTAAGTTGTGGAGCTTGTGCTTCAGAATGTCCAGTTAATGCAATAAGCCAAGGAGATACTCAATTCGTTATAGATGCAGATACTTGTATCGATTGCGGAAGCTGTGCTAATGTTTGTCCAGTAGGAGCTCCAGTTCAAGAGTAATCCAAATAAAAGACCGTTTTTGACGGTCTTTTTTATTTTATAGAAAAATGTAAAATTTACTTTTATATCTTTGAACTTAGTAAAATTATTTCGGTTGTTTGTGGAAGAGTATCTTTAGTAACAGTTAAAGAATCAAGTTTTTGTTTGTTTGAATGTTTAAAATATTTCAAGTATTTTTCAACTCCTTCCAGATTAAAACTAAGGTATGGAGTCTTATAGTGCATAGGCAATACATAACTTGGAGATATAGTTGTAGTTATTAATGAAGCCAGTTTAGCATTCAGAGTGTATCGACCACCAACAGGGATAAACAGTATATCTATTTTTCCTAGAGTATCAATAAAAGAAGAATCCAGAGCATGCCCCAAATCTCCTAAATGACATAATTTTAAACCATCTATCTCGTAAATAAAAATAATATTTTCTCCTCTTTTTTTTCCTCTTATATCATCATGAAATGATGGATATGCATATATATTTACAAAGTCTAAGTTATATGAGCCTAACTTATCTATAATTTTGGTATCTTTTTGTAAATTAGAAGTATCTGAGTGATCAAAATGATAATGGCTTATAGTTGCTACATCTACTGTACCTTTATAAGGTGAATAACCTATGTCCATGTGAAACGGGTCGGTTATTAAGCGTTTACCCAGTTCTGATTTTACTAAAAAGCAGGAGTGACCATACCATAATATCTGCAAAACAATACACCTTCCTTAAATGAGAATCCATATTTTAATTTAGTTAATTTGAACTTACTCATATGAATGAAATGAATAGGAGTTTCCTTAAGTGAGAATCCAAATTTTAATTTGGTTAGTTCGAACTTACTCATATGAATGAAATGAATAGGAGTTTCCTTATTAAGTAAGAATTTAAACATTAATTTCGTTATATAAAGTTAAATAACATTTTTGGATTTACATTTAACTAATTTATTTTCCTTTATTTAGTTAAATAACAATATTAGTATTTACTATAAAAAAATAATAATTCTATATTTTTTAAAATAATAGATTGAAAATATGATATTAAGGTAATAATTATAATATAAAAAACAAAAGTAAATTTAATATTGAATAAGAGCTAAAATAGTATTATTATATATATAAATATAAAAGTCAAAGAAAGTCAAAGTGAGAGATTGGAGAAAAAGATGGCTAGATTATCAGATATAATAGAACAATTTATTAAGTCTTTAATAGAAGAGAGTAATAGTCAAGAATTACAAATTCAAAGAAATGAACTAGCTGACAAGTTTAGCTGTGCACCATCTCAAATAAATTATGTTTTAACTACCAGGTTTACTTATGATAAAGGTTATTTAATAGAAAGTAAAAGAGGTGGTGGAGGACATATAGTAATAAGACGAGTTAATTATGATAATAAGCAATTAAGGAATAAGATAATTAATCAAACAATTGGAGAGAGTATAACATATAATGGTGCATCAGTACTTTTAGAGGGGATGTTTGCAAATGAGTTAATAGATAGGAATACATTTGAAATTATGAAAATAACCTTAAATGATAGAACTCTTCAGAATGTTCCAGATAAAAATAAAGTTAGAGCAGATATACTTAGTGCCATAATAATGGTTTTATTAGCGTAAATAAAAGGAGGGATAATATGCTTTGTGAAAAATGTAATGTAAATGAAGCAACAGTTCATATAGTTAAGGTAACATCAGGTAATAAAGAAGAAATGAGACTTTGTGAAAAATGTGCAAGTGAGATTTCAGAAATACCTTTTAATACAGAAATAAAAAATATGGATAATTTTACTTTTCAAAGTCTTTTAAGTGGTCTTGTAGATTATATTAGTAATAATCCTAAGAATAAATCAGTTGAAGAAAAAGTTTGTGAAAGATGTAAAATGACATATAGTGATTTTAAAAAAACAGGATTGCTTGGTTGTAGTAGTTGTTATAGTTCTTTTTCTAACACAATAAAACCCGTAATAAAAAGAGTTCAGGGTGACTTAGAGCATGTAGGTAAAATACCTAAAAAAGCTGGAAAGGAAATAATAGAGAAGAAAAGGTTATTAAAGCTTAAGGAAGAATTACAAGTTGCTATTTTAGCTGAAGAATATGAAAAAGCTGCAATTCTGAGAGATGAGATAAAGGCATTTAGAGAAAATATTAATGAATAAAGGGGGAGCTTATTATGAAAAATTGGATTACTGATATAGGTGATGATAAAGACATAGTTATTAGTTCTAGAATAAGAATAGCAAGAAATATAAGCTCTATACCGTTTCCTAATAAGTTAACTATAGAAAAAGGAAAAGAAAGTGTGGAGAATATAGGAGAAGCAATTTTAAGATCAGAGGAATTAAAGGATAGTTTTAAGTTTCATCTTTTATGGGAAGAAGATATTGAAGAGGAGAGTTTATATTTAGAAAAGCATTTAATAAGTGGTGATCTTTTAAAAAAGAATAATAATGCTGGCTTTTTTGTAAATAAAGAAGAGACGATAAGCATTATGCTAAATGAAGAAGATCATATTAGGATTCAATGTATAAATAAGGGCTTTAATTTAAGAGACACATATAAGGAAGCTGATAGAATTGATAGTTTATTAGAGGAAGAATTAGATTATGCTTTTGATGAGAAATTTGGGTATTTAACAGCCTGTCCAACTAATTTAGGCACAGGGATGAGAGCCTCTGTTATGATGCATTTACCTGCACTTACAATAAATGAAGAGATAACAGCATTACTTAAGGGATTAACACAAGTAGGAATGACTTTAAGAGGTGTTTATGGAGAAGGAACTAGGGCTGATGGAAACCTATATCAAATATCTAATCAGATTTCATTGGGAGTTACAGAAGAAGAAACTTTAAGTAATTTAGAAGCTGTAGTTTCAGAAATAATACTTCAAGAAAATAAAGCTAGAGAAAAAATACTTTTAAAAAATGAATATGAGTTGAAAGATAAAATTTATAGAAGCATAGGTATATTAAAAAATTCTATATTATTAGATACAAAAGAAGCACTTGAATTACTATCAAATGTAAGAATGGGTGTCGAAATGGGAATAGTAGAAGGTATAGATACTATAATATTAAATAAATTATTAGTAGAAATACAACCAGCTACACTTAAGTTAAAACTTAATAGAAAACTTAGTGAGGCTGAATGTAATTTAGAAAGAGCAAGAATTGTTAGAGAAACTCTTAGTTTAAATAAGGAGGGATAAGATGCTTTTTGGAAGATTTACAGAAAGAGCACAAAAGGTGCTTATGGTTGCTAGAGATAGTTCTAGAGAACTTAGGCATGGATATATAGGAACAGAGCATATTTTAGTTGGACTTTTAAAAGTTGAAGGTGCAAGTAAGGATTTATTAAATTCACATAGTGTATATGAAGAAAGTGTAGCTGAGGCTATAGAGGACTATGTAGGAAGAGGAGATAAAGAATATATACAGGGGGAAATACCTCTTACACCAAGAACAAAAAGGTTATTAGATCTTAGTTTATTAGAAGCAAAAAAGGTTGGACATAATTCTATAAGTCCAGAACATATTTTACTTGCGACAATAAACGAAAAAGATGGAGTAGCATATGCTATTTTAAATTCATTAAAAGTAAATTTAGATAGCTTGAGAGAAGATCTTTTAGGTAGTTTTGATGGAAATTCAATAAATAACAATAAAGTAACTGATAAAGAAAAAAATGCAAGAAATAATAAAAATAAAAATACACAAACCTTAGATATGTATGGTAGAGATTTAACAGACATGGCTATTGAGGGAAATTTAGATCCTGTAGTAGGAAGAGATGAGGAAACCCAAAGAGTTTTAGAAATACTTTGTAGAAGAATTAAAAATAATCCTTGTCTTATAGGAGAACCTGGAGTTGGTAAGACTGCTATTGCAGAAGGATTAGCACAAAAAATAGTAGAAGGCAATATTCCCGAAATATTAAAAGATAAAAGAGTTGTGTCCTTAGACTTAAGTTCTATGATAGCTGGAGCAAAATATAGAGGTGAGTTCGAAGATAGGCTAAAAAAGGTTATGAGTGAAATAAAAAGTGCAGGAAACATCCTATTATTTATTGATGAAATTCATACTATAGTAGGCGCTGGAGCTGCTGAAGGTGCTATAGATGCTTCCAATATACTTAAGCCTGCATTATCTAGAGGTGAAATACAATGTATAGGAGCAACAACGATAGATGAATATAGAAAATATATAGAAAAGGATGCTGCATTAGAAAGAAGATTTCAACCTATTATGGTAGGCGAACCTTCAAAGGAAGAAACTTTATTGATATTAAAAGGATTAAGAGATAAGTATGAGACACATCATGGTGTTAAAATAACAGATGAAGCTCTTAATGCAGCTGTTACTTTAGCTGATAGATATATTACCGATAGGTTTATGCCAGATAAAGCAATAGATTTAGTAGATGAGGCAGCAGCTAAGGTTAGAATAGAGAATTTTACAGCACCTCCTAATCTTAAAAAGTTAGAAGAAGATATTAATAAGTTAACTAAAGAAAAAGAAGAGGCTATAGCTGTCCAAGATTTTGAAAAGGCTGCAGAAATAAGAGATGAGGAAAAGAAATTTAAAAGTAAATTAGATGATTTAAAGAGAAATTGGACTACAGAAAGTACGGTGAAAAACCATGTAGTTTCAGAAGAACAAATAGCTAAAGTAGTTTCAAATTGGACTAAGGTTCCTGTAGATAAACTAACAGAAAAAGAGTCTGAAAAATTATTAAAGTTAGAAGAAATTTTACATGGAAGAGTAATAGGGCAGAATGAGGCTGTTAAATCTGTAGCTAAAGCTGTAAGAAGGGCGAGAGTAGGGCTTAAAGATCCTAAGAGACCAATAGGATCATTTATATTCTTAGGTCCAACAGGAGTTGGAAAGACAGAATTATCAAAAGCTTTGGCAGAAGCTATGTTTGGACTAGAAGGCAATATTATAAGGATAGATATGTCTGAATATATGGAGAAACATTCTGTATCACGTCTTATAGGGTCTCCTCCGGGGTATGTTGGGTATGATGAAGGTGGGCAGTTAACAGAAGTTGTTAGAAGAAAGCCATACTCTGTAATTCTTTTAGATGAAATAGAAAAAGCTCATCCAGAAGTATTTAATATATTACTTCAAGTTTTAGAGGATGGAAGACTTACAGATGGTAAAGGAAAAACCGTAAATTTTAAAAATACCATAATAATAATGACTTCTAATGTTGGAGCTCATACTATTAAAAAACAAAAGAGTATGGGATTTGCAGTAGATAGTGAAAAAGCCGAATCAGAATATGAAAAAATGAAAGAAAGCGTAATGGCTGAGCTTAAAAATAGTTTTAAACCTGAGTTTTTAAACAGATTAGATGATATAATAGTATTCCATAAGCTAGAGCAAGAAAATCTTTTAGAAATAGTAAATTTAATGCTAAAAGAACTTAAAAATAGATTAGAAGAATATGAAATATATATAAGTTTTACAGAAGAGGCTAAGAAATTATTAATAGAAAAGGGTAGTGACTTAGCATATGGAGCAAGACCTTTAAGAAGGACTATAACTAAAAAGGTTGAAGATAAGTTAAGTGAAGAAATACTTAAGGGTAATATAAAAAAAGGTGATAATGTAGAAGTCGATTCTATGGATGGCGAATTAAAATTTAACTGTAAGGTATGTGTTTAGAAGTTTATTAATATATATAAATAAAGGTATTGAATATATTTAGATGAAATCTCTTAGTTAGAAAATTAAATCTAGCTAAGGGATTTTTTGTAATAAGTTAGTAATAAGTCTATGATAAAATGTTAATAAAAGGAGGGATATTTGTGGATAAAATTCTTGTTGTTGAGGATGATTTTTCAATAAATGATATATTGACGTATTCACTAGGGGAAGAAGGATATAAAGTTAAAGGTGCTTTTTCAGCAAATGAGTTCAAAAAGTGCTTTAAAGAGTTTGAGCCTAGTTTAGTTATTTTAGATATTAATTTGCCTGATGAAAATGGTTTTGAACTATGTAAATATATAAATTTGAAGAGTAATATCCCTATACTTATGATAACTGCTAGGGATAATTTAGTAGATAAGGTGTTAGGTTTGGAGTTAGGAGCTGATGACTATATAACTAAGCCTTTTCAAATAAAAGAGGTTTTGACTAGAGTAAAGGTAGCCTTAAGAAGTGTTAATAAATATAGAGTAAATCAAGAAAATAATGATTTTATAAAAGTAAGTAATGTACTTAAAATCAATCTTGATTCTAGATTGGTAATTAAAAATGGTAATGATGTAAAACTTAATCCAAAGGAATATGAGATATTAAGTTTATTTGTTAATAATAGAAATGTAGTTTTCTCAAGAGAAAAGCTATTAGATAAAGTATGGGGGTATGACTATTTTGGAGATGATAGAACTGTTGATGTTCATATAAGAAGATTAAGGTCTAAAATTGATACAGAGGAAATATCCCACATAGAAACTATATTTGGAGTGGGGTATGTAATGAGATGAAACCTATTAGAAGTAAGATAGGAGTTAAAATGTCTTTAGGACTAAGCATTATTTTTCTTCTGAGTGGACTAACTCTTAATTTATTGATCAGAATTGTTTTTTATGAGACTTTAGAGAAAACTATATCAAAAACTATGGAAGAAACTATGGATAATGCTAGATATCAATTGCAACAAAAGTTTCTATTGGAAGGTATAAATATAGATAGTAATTTAGTAGAGAGTAATAGTTCTAGTATAGTAAGAGTAATGAAGAGTTTAAGTGCTACTAATGTAGTTTTATATGATGATTATGGAAAAATAATAGATTCAGATAGAAATCAAGATGAAAGAAGCTTGGGGGATATTGATTTAAATAAAGCTAGTGTAAATATAAAATATGATAATGATAAGATTTTAGTAAAAGGGACGTATCCTTTATATATAAATAATTGTTATCTGACAACAATAGTATTTCATAAAGATTTTAATGATATATATTTTCTGTATAATAACTTATTAATAAAGATAACTTTTATTCAAATATTAATTTTCTTTTTAATTTTAATAAGTTCTTATTTGTATACAACTAAAATAATAAAACCTATTAAAATGTTAAGATCAATTGTAGATGAGGTTTCAAATGGTAATTTTGAAGCTAAAAACAATATAAAAGGTAATGATGAAATAGCTGATTTAGCTAATTCTTTTTTTTCGATGAAAAGTGATTTAAGAGATCAATTTTATAATTTAAAAAATGAACAAGAAAAGACAAAGGTTTTAGAGAAATCTAGAACGGAATTTTTTTATAATGTTACACATGAACTTAAGACTCCACTTACAGCTATATCTGGGTATTCTCAAATATTAATGGATAGTAAAGAAACAAAGGAGGAGTTTAAGAAAAGAGCAGCTCAAAGGATATTTATAGAAAGTGAAAAGTTACATAGTCTAGTAGTTGATATTATAAATATTTCAAAAGGTGTAACAAGCTTAAAGAAGGATTTAGAAAGCTTTTTTATTGTTGATATTGTAGATGAAGTTCTAGAAAGTTTAGAAATTACAATAAAAGATAAAGGGATTGTTATTAATAAAGATGTTTTAAGTGAAAAAATACTTTTTCAAAAGCAGAGTTTAGAAACCTTGATTAAAAATATTATAGGTAATGCTGTTAAATATTCGGTAGAAGATGAAATTATAAATTTGAGTATTAGAATTATAGAGCAAGAACTTAAAATTACATGCAAAAATAAAACATTAAAGCTTAAGGAAAATAGAAGGGATAAGATATTAGAACCTTTTGTTAGAGGAGGAAACTCTGAAGATAATATAGGACATGGGCTTGGGTTATATATTTGTAATGAAATAGTTAAAGAATTTGATGGTAGTTTAAAAATTGATTTTAGCCAGATAGATAATAGTACTGAATGGTTTGAATTAAATTGTAATATTAAAATTAATTTTAATAATTTTGTAATTATTGATTGATGTTTTGTAATATGGCTATTTTAATATTACATTATTAGATTACAGGAGGTATTGAATCTATGAAAAAGAAAATGTTAATAATATGCCTAGTTCTAATTTTAATTACAGTATTAATAGGGTGCTCAAAAGATAAAAATATAAATGTGAAGGAAGATATTAAAAAGGAGAATTCTAAAAAGGATTCAGAAAAGGAACTATATAAGAATATAGGGGAACTTAAAATAGATAGTAAGAAAGATTTTCAAGTATTAACTTTCAAAGATAATGAAAATTTAATATTATTAAAATCAACAGAAGAGAATAAGTATAATCATGAGTTATATAATTATAATTTAAAAAGTGAAAAGAATGTAAGATTAGGTGATTTTGGAGAAATAAAATCCCCTAATTATATTAAAAGAGGGAAGAGTGGACAAATAATTCATATAAAGAATAATATGGTGCTTATTTATGATACAGCTGCTAATGAAGAGAAATGTATATATTATTTAGATGAGGTTAGAAAAGATTTCAACAAGCAAAAATATAAAATTTCAGATGAAGAAATAGCAAAACGAATAAATGTAAATTGGGTGAATGGAAGTGATAAATATATAACAATATCTGAATATTTACAATTTGATGGATATCATGAGTGTATAACTAGACTAATAGATATAAATGACGGTAAAGAATATACCACTGGTTTTTGTAAGGATGAGGATACGGGAATAGATTGGGCTTATAGTAAAAAAACAGATATGTTTTATTATTCAGGTGATTCAAAAAATATATATGAGATTAATCCAACAAAGGGGATTGAGGCTAAAAGGTTTCTTAAACTTGAAGGTTATGACAGACAAAAGGGAAACATTAACATGTCGGAGGATGGTAAAACTCTATATGTGCTTGAAGACGATAAAGACATTCAATATATAGAAAGTATAGATATTGAGAGTAAGAAAATAAGTAAAATTTTAGAGTATAAACGCAAAAAGGATAATAATTGGTGGGCTGGAATTTCACAGTTTAGTTTAATTGATAATTTAGTTATATATACATTAAATACATCTAAGAGTGAAGATGATTTTATAAAAAGTTATGATGAAATTTTAATAGGGAATTTAAATGATGATGAATTGAAAAATGTAACTAAGCTAAATTATGTAAATAGAGATAATTATCCTATTGCTCAGTATGTACAAATTAGTAAAGATAAGAGTAAGGTAGTTAAAACTGTTCAAATTGTAAAAGATAAAGAATCTAAAGATAGAGATTATAAATATTTTTTATATGAAAAGAATTAATAATCAGAAAATAGAGGCGAAATTAAAAGCCTCTATTTTGCATTGATAATAATTATTTATTAATAATTGGTTGCAAAAATTAAAGAGAGTGCTATAATAATATTAAAGATACCCTTAGGGGGTAAACTGAATAATGATTTTTATATTAGAATATACTAAATTGTAGAAATATCGTTGGGAGTGATGGTTTGTGAATAAAGAAGTTAAAGAGTTAGATTTAATTATAATAGGCGCAGGTCCTGCTGGGCTTACAGCAGCAATATATGCATCAAGAGCAAAATTAAATATGCTACTTATTGAAGATGCCATAGTAGGTGGTCAGGTGAGATCAAGTTATACTATAGAGAATTACCCAGGATTTAAAAAGGTTGAAGGAGGTACTTTAGCAGATTTAATGCAAGAACAAGCACAGGAACTTGGAGCAGAGATAGACGAATTTGATATGGTTGAAAGAGTTCAATTTTCAGATAGCGAAAAGATAGTAGAAACTTCAAGTTATATATATAAGCCTAAGGCAGTTATTATATCAACTGGAGCTGTTCCAAGAAAACTTCCTATAGCAAATGAAGAAAAGTATGCAGGCAAAGGTGTTCATTACTGTGCAGTATGTGATGGAGCTATGTATGAAGGGAAAACTGTAGGTGTAGTTGGTGGAGGAAATTCAGCACTAGAAGAAGCATTATTTTTATCAAGATTTGCTGAGAAAGTAATACTTGTAAGAAGATATGATTATTTTAAAGGTGAAAAAGCTACATTAGATGAAGTTCTAAACCATCCTAAAATAGAAGTTATGTATAATTGGGATTTAGTTGATGTTAATGGTGCAGAGTTTATGGAAAAGGCTAAGATTAAAAACACATTAACTGGTGAAGAAAAAGAGATAGTCATGGATGCTGTATTTGGTTATATAGGTACAGAGCCAAAGACAAAATTATTTAAAGACTATATAAATTTGAATCCGCAAGGATATATACTAACTGATGAAAATATGAGGACTAATATTAAAGGTGTTTATGGAGCTGGGGATGTTAGAGAAAAGGCTTTTAGACAAATAACTACTGCAGTAGCTGATGGAACTATATCAGCATTGGATGCAGAAAAATATATTGTAGAAAGTAAGAGGGTGAAATAATGATAAAGATATATTCAGTTGATTGGTGTCCTTCTTGTGTTAAAGTGAAGTCTTACTTAGATAAAAGAGGATTTGAATATGAAGTAATAAATGTTGCAGATGCACATGAGGATAGAAATATAGTTGAAAAGGTGTCAGGACAAAGAACTGTACCTGTAACAGAGATAAATGGTCATGTAATAGTTGGATATAACAAATTAGAAATAGATAAAGCATTGGAGGTGTAAGTATGATGTTTCAAGAATTATGTTGTGAAAATAAAAATTATAGGAATCTAATTAATGGTAAATGGCAAGAAACAAGTTCAGGAAAACTTATAGAGATAAAGTCACCTGTAGATGATTCTCTTGTTGGGAGAATTCAGTCCATGAGTACAGAAGAAGTAGATTTTGCTATAGAAAATGCTAAGGAAGCACAAAAATCGTGGAAGAAGGTTCCGGTAAGTGAGAGAGCTAAAGTATTGTATAGGGCAGCTGATCTTTTAGAGGAAGAGGTTGAGGAAATAGCTAAAATAATGATGAGGGAAGTAGCTAAAGATAAAAAGAGTGCAGAATCGGAAGTAAGAAGAACTGCAGATTATATAAGATTTACAGCAGATGCAGCTAAGGGAATGGAAGGGGAAAGTATACCAGCGGATAATTTTCCTGGCTTTAATAAGAGTAAAATATCGGTTGTTACAAGAGAACCTTTGGGAGTAGTTTTAGCAATATCACCTTTTAATTATCCAGTGAATCTTTCAGCTTCAAAAATAGCGCCAGCTATAGTTGCAGGTAATAGTGTTGTTTTGAAACCAGCAACTCAGGGAGCTATATCTGCTTTATACCTAGCAAGAGTATTCCAAGAAGCAGGACTTCCAGGTGGTGTTTTAAATACTATTACAGGAAGAGGAAGCGAAATAGGAGATTATTGTGTAACTCATGAAAATATAGATTTTATAAACTTTACTGGCAGCACCGAAATAGGAAGAAGAATTTCAAGTATTACTACCATGAAACCACTTTTAATGGAGCTTGGAGGAAAGGATGCAGCTATAGTATTAGAAGATGCAGATTTAGACTTAACTGTTAAAAATATAATATCTGGAGCGTATTCTTACTCAGGGCAAAGATGTACAGCTGTTAAAAGAATACTTGTTATAGATAAGATAGCAGATAAGTTAGCTGAAAAATTAAAAGAAGCTGTTACAAAGTTAAAAGTAGGAAATCCACTAAAGGATCAAGTTGAGGTGGTTCCTTTAATAGATACTAAGGCTGCTGATTTTGTAGAAGGTCTTATTAAAGATGCTAAAGATAAAGGTGCGACTCTTTTATATGGCGGAAATAGAGAGGGCAATATAATATATCCAACATTATTCGATAATGTCAATTTAGACATGAGACTTGCTTGGGAAGAGCCTTTTGGACCTGTACTTCCTATAATAAGAGTTAAAGATAAAGATGAAGCAATAGAAATAGCAAACAAATCGGAATATGGACTTCAATCATCAGTATTTACTAAAGATATAAATGCAGCTTTCTATATTGCAGATAAATTAGAGGTTGGTACAGTTCAAGTTAACAATAAGACAGAAAGAGGCCCAGATCATTTTCCATTTTTGGGTGTTAAATCTTCTGGAATAGGAACTCAAGGAATAAGATATTCTATAGAAGCTATGTCAAGACCTAAAGCTACGGTTATAAATATAGAACAAATATAATAGATAAGGCTGTGAAAAACAAGAAAAATGAACTGCTCCCTGTCTACTTGACAGGGAGCAGTTCAAAATTCTTAATTTTACAGTTTTATTTTTTGAAAAGATAGAGAATTACAAGGGATTGTGTCAAAATAACTTAAATCATGAATTAATCGACAAGTTTAAATTTAAATTAAAAAACTATATTATTAAATTAATAATAAAACATAAGGCTATTGGTAAATTTAAAGATACCAATAGCCTTACTGTTTTAGTTTGTTGTTTTACTAAAAACTAATTTTAATACAGCTTTTTGCAAACTAAAGCTTTAAAGCTTTATCAATTGCAGGTTTATCAAAACCTATAATAACAGTTCCGTTTATGTCTAAAACAGGTACTCCCATTTGTCTAGTTTTAGAAACCATTTCTTCCCTAGCTGTCATATCAGTTTGTACGTTTAGTTCTTCAAAATTTGCATCTTTTGATTTTAAATATTGTTTAGCCTTAACACACCATGGGCATGAATTAGTTGTATATACTTTTATCATTTAAATCATCTCCTTAATAACTAATAATAAATATCGTTTAATAATTAATTTAAGTATAATATATTTTAGATATTTTATCAATATATTTTATAAAAAATATATATAATTTAAAAGATATGCTTATTATATAATATATGAGATTTACAATAAAACAGATATTAAATTTTTAAATATATAGACAAATATATTATGTGAAAAAATATATTTATTATTAATTTAAATGAAAAAAATATATATGTAATTATCTTTAGTATAAATATTTGTATTAGTTGAGGAAAAATGTTTTATTAGTATATAATTAAAAAAGAAATAAAAATTAAAATTTATTTGTATAGTGGTCTAGACATGTATAGATTATTTTAATATAATAGTATTAGGAGGAACAATCATGATAGATAAAAATAGTCCTATTCCAGTATATTACCAACTAAAGGAAGATGTTAAGCGTAAAATAAATCAAGGTGTTTGGAAGGTTGGTCAATGTATAGATAGTGAAAGAGAACTATCTGAAAACTATGGTGTTAGTAGAATGACTATAAGGCAAGCATTAGGAGAACTTGTACAAGAAGGGATTTTAGTAAGAGAAAAAGGTAAAGGAACTTTTGTATGTGAACCTAAGGTTAAGCAACAGGATATGATGAGTTTCTCAGAAATGATAAATAAATCTGGCAGAAATTTAGTTACAAAAGTATTGAGTTTTGTAAAAATCAGTACTCCAGAGGAATTCCAGGATATATTTAGGTTTGAACAATTATATAAAATAGATAGATTGAGAATAGTTGATGATGAAGTTGTAGCTAATGAAATAGTATATATCCCATGTGATTATTGTGGATATTTAGATGAAGAAATACTTAAAGGATCTTTATATAAATTATTAGAAGAGTTTGGGTATAAAATAGCTTATTCAGAGTCTGCATTACAAGCTATACTAACAGAGGATAAGCATAAAATATTATTCAATACACAAGAAAATATACCGTTACTTAAGAGTTTTAGTAAGACATTCACAGAGAATGGTAAGATTCTGTTTTTAGAAGAATCTATCTATAGATCAGACAAATTTATTTTAGAAGTAAATATTTCTATGAGAGAGGGGAAATTAAAATGAAATTAGTAGTAGCAAAAGATTATGAGGAAATGAGCAAATTAGCAGCACAAGAAATGGCGAATGTAGTCCAAAATAAGCCAGAAGCTGTACTAGGTCTTGCAACAGGTGGAACTCCAGTTGCTATGTATAAAGAATTAATAAAGATGAACAAAGAAGGACAAGTAGACTTTTCGAAAGTTACTTCAATAAATCTTGATGAGTATGTAGGTTTATCAGGAAACCACGATCAAAGCTATAGATATTTTATGAATACTAATTTATTTAATCATATAAATATAGATAAAACAAAAACTTTTGTACCAAATGGTTTAGCTGAGGATATAGAGAAAGAATGTAAAGAATATGATGAAAGAATAGCTAACCTGGGTGGAATAGATTGCCAATTATTAGGTATTGGAAATAATGGTCATGTAGGTTTTAATGAACCAAATGAAGAATTAAGTTTAGGAACACATTTGACATCGTTAAAGGAAGATACTATCAAAGCCAATGCAAGATTCTTCAATTCAATAGATGAAGTACCAACACAAGCAGTAACTATGGGTCTTGGTGGCATAATGAAAGCTAAAAAAATCATCTTAATAGCTTCAGGAGAAGGCAAAGCTGAGATAATAGAAAAATTATTAAAAGGAAAGATAACTACGCAAGTACCAGCTTCAATGCTTCAAATGCATAACAATGTTGTAGTTATAGTTGATGAAGCAGCTGCAAAATTGGTTATATAATTCCCTTGTAAAAATATCACAGGAAACTGTGATATTTTTTTATTTGAAAAGATTATAAAATTATATATTTATAAATATAGCGGCATTGATATTTTTTAGTATGATAAAGCATATATTTTCTTTTGTTTAATATTATAAGTTGGGTTATAGAAGTTTAATAATGTAAGGATTTAATATACATTAAGAAAATTTTATGAATTAATTATTTTTATGTAAAATTTATTTTTTAATAACTTATAAGAAATGAATAAAAGATACAGTTTATACCTATAATTAAATAGCGATAAAATTTTAACAAATGTTCTATTAAATTACTACTTGTTTATGGTATCATTAATATGATTAATGTGTATTAAGTAAAATAAAAGAACAATTTAATTCAATATATTGTAATATTGTTTCATTTAATATGCTTAAATTTTTAAAACAATTATGATATTAATCTGGAGTTGATATAGATGGCTAAAATTAAAACATTATATACTTGCCAACAATGTGGGTATGAGTCGGTTAAATGGCTTGGTAAATGTCCCTCTTGTAATGGTTGGAACACCTTTATAGAAGAATTGAAAGATAATAAAGAGGAAAAGATATCTATAGTAAGTAGAAATTTACCAACATTAAAAAATATTAAGGAAATAAAATCAGGTGAAAAAGAGAGATTTGATACAGGTATAGGTGAGCTTAATAGAGTATTAGGCGGTGGATTAGTAAAAGGTTCTCTTACATTAATATCTGGGGATCCAGGTATAGGAAAATCAACATTGTTATTACAAACAGCTAATAATATAGCTAGTAAATATGGTAAAGTTTTATACGTCTCAGGAGAAGAGTCAGAGGAGCAAATAAAAATAAGAGGTGATAGGTTAGGTATAAGTTCAGATAATTTATATATTGTATCTGAAACTAATCTAGATATAATAGAAGCATATATAAATCAATTAAATCCTATTTTTGTAATAATAGATTCAATACAAACGGTATATAAAGAGGGAGTGACTTCAGCACCAGGAAGTGTTTCTCAGGTAAAAGAATGTTCTAATGTAATGATGAGAATAGCTAAGGGGAGCAGTATACCATTATTTATAGTAGCTCATGTTACTAAACAAGGAGAATTGGCTGGGCCAAGAGTTCTTGAGCATATGGTAGATACGGTGCTTTCATTTGAAGGTGAAAGAACAGAAGAATTTAGGATTCTTAGAACTATGAAGAATAGATTTGGGACTACTTCGGAAATAGGTGTTTTTGAAATGAGACAAGAAGGACTAATGCAGGTTTATGATCCGTCAAGATTGTTTTTAGAAGATACTAGTTTTAATCAAGAAGGATCAGTGGTTGTAGGTCTTATGGAAGGAACAAGACCTATATTGGTAGAAATTCAAGCATTAGCAACTGAAACGAAGGCGATGATACCAAGAAGAACTTGTGTAGGAATAGATAATCAAAGACTTAGTTTAATACTTGCTGTTTTGGAGAAAAAATTAAAAATTCCATTTTATAATTGTGATGTATATGTAAATGTAGTTGGAGGGCTAGAAGTAGGTGGAACGACTACTGATTTAGGTATAGCACTTGCACTTATTTCATCAGTAAAAGGAAATCCTTTAAACTTAGAAAAGTTGATGGTGATAGGCGAGGTTGGATTAACTGGAGAGATAAGACCAATAACAAATTGTGATAGACTAGTTAATGAGGCTGAAAAAATGGGCTTTTTAAATGCTATAGTTCCGTATAGAAATTTAGATAAATTAAAAAAATCAAAATTAAACGTAATAGGTATAAAAACTTTGAGAGAAGTATTAAATAAGATTTTTTAATGGATAGGTGAGTGTATGAGAATAGAAAGTGAAAAAGAGATAAAAAATATATTAAAAATAATGAGTCCAGGAACACAATTAAGAGAGGGACTTGAAAATATTTTAAGAGCGAAAACTGGTGGATTAGTATTACTTGGTGATACGGAGGCAGTAATGAAGATTGTAGATGGTGGATTTGCTATTAATTCAGATTATTCACCATCATATATATATGAATTAGCAAAGATGGATGGAGCTATTATTATAAGTTCAGATTTGAAAAAAATATTATTTGCAAATACTCAATTAGTACCAGACTCATCTATTCCAACTTTTGAAACGGGAACAAGGCATAGAACAGCACAAAGGGTTGCTAAACAAACTGGTAATATAGCAGTTGCTATATCACAAAGAAGAAATATTATAACTATTTATAAAGGTGATATAAAATATGTTTTAAGAGATAGCTCTGTAGTTTTAGGTAGAGCGAACCAAGCAGTTCAAACCCTTGAAAAGTATGTAGCAGTACTTGAAAGAGTAATAAATAATTTAAATATTCTAGAGTTTCAAGATTTAGTAACGTTATTCGATGTTGTTACAGCTATACAAAGAACAGAAATGGTTATGAGAATTGTTGGAGAAATTGAAAGATATATAGTAGAGCTTGGTAATGAAGGTAGACTTATATCTATGCAATTAAATGAACTTGTAAAATTTATAGAGCAAGATGGAATATTATTGATAAGAGATTATTGCAAGTCTAATTTAAGTCATGAAGAAATATATAAGGAGATTCAAAAACTTTCAGCAGAGGAATTATTAGATTTAGAACAAATAGCTAGAGAATTAGGATATACAGGAGTGCCTCTTGTAGACACGCTTATATCTCCAAGAGGATATAGAATTATAAGTAAAGTTCCTAGAATTCCAGCAAGTGTAATAGAAAATCTAGTAAAACATTTTGGTGAACTTAAGGCAATACTTGAAGCTAATACGGATGATCTTGATAATGTTGAGGGAATAGGAGAAGCTAGAGCTAGGGCTATAAGGAATGGATTAAGAAGAATAAGGGAACAAGTATCTTTAAATAAATTATTATAAAATTAAGGTGTGAGATTTAGCTCACACCTTTTAACATAAAGTTATCTAAATGTAAATTTACCTAATGTATTAATTTTATCATATTCTTTAATTAGGATATCATAAAGATTTAAATCCAATGTGTTACATAGAGATGTAAGATAAAAAAGATTATTTCCTATTTCACGTTCAATAACTTCTCTACAACTGTCACATAGTTTACCTTCTAAATGAGAATTTAAGCATTTGTTTAGTTCTTCTATATCATCTTCTTCAGATGGTAGACATTGTTTTTGAGCATTAATACTAACACAACCACAATTTGTAACAGCTTTAACTACTGCTCTATTCACTCTAGACTGAGATTCTTGATACTTGGTTAATATATCTAAAATACTTTTATGCCTTAAAAGCGAGTCGTCTATAGCATTCTGAAAATCATCAAAAATTACATCTTTCATCAGTCTCAACTCCTTAAAAATAATACACAACTATTAATTTAATTATAAGATTTTTCTGATTATTTTGTCAATGAACTCAATACACCGACGTCTTGAATATATCTTAATTCATTCAAGTTAAATTGAATAGGGGGTATTTTTCATAGGAATTTAAGAAAAATTTAATTATTTAAGATGTTTTATATATGTTTCAGTTTATATCAATGTGATATAATTAGTTTACAAATTAAAATAAAAATATTTTAGTTTATGTGAATTATCTAAATTAATGTGGTCAATAATTAATAAAGGAGGTGAAGCAATGGTTAGGAAGATATTCAGGGTATTACTTACTATACTAGGTGTAGTGACTGGATTTTTTGTAGCTGATTCAATTATAAATAGTAATTATATTATGAACCTAGGCTATTTTAATAATATGGTAGCCAAAGTTTCTTTATATGTTTTTGCAACATTATCATTCGGTATTATACTTTTTTTATTATCGCCTATCTTTTATAAGGGTGTATCCAAGTTAACCGATGCTGTAGAGAAAAGTATTGGTAGATTATCAGCTAGTGAAATAATATTTGGAGCTATTGGAGGTATAATTGCACTTTTAATAGCAGCGTTATTTATATTACCAATAAATAAGTTATTACCACCTAAGTTAGAAATTTTAGGAACAGTGTTATCCATTATAATCAATACTGTTGCAGTAGTTGTTGGTGTTGATATATCAGTCAAAAGAAAAGATGATATAATGGCTTTATTTGAAGGGTGGAAAAAAGGTTCAAGTAAAGACAAAAAAGGAAAAGTAAAAGGTGTAGCAAAGGTTTTAGATACTTCTGTTATAATAGATGGGAGAATCTTTGATATTTGTCAAACTGGTTTTATAGAAGGTCCCCTAGTTATACCTAGTTTTGTTTTAGATGAACTTAGACATATATCAGACTCATCAGATGGTTTAAAAAGAAATAGAGGAAGAAGAGGCCTTGATATACTTAATAAGATACAAAAGGAACTTACTATAGAAGTTCAAATTTGGGAAGGTGATTTTCCACAAATTGCAGAAGTTGATAGTAAATTATTAAAGCTTGCTCAAAAACTAAATGGTAAGGTTATAACTAATGATTATAATCTTAATAAAGTAGCAGAATTCCAAGGTGTATCTGTATTAAATATAAATGAATTATCAAATGCTATAAAACCTGTAGTATTACCAGGTGAGGATATGAATCTTACAGTAGTTAAAGATGGTAAAGAATCAGGTCAAGGAGTTGCTTATTTAGATGATGGAACCATGATTGTTGTTGAAGGTGGAAGAAAGTTCATTGGAGAAAATATTAATGTAACGGTAACATCTGTTTTACAAACAGCAGCAGGTAGGATGATATTTGCAAAACAAAAGGAAGTATAAAGAGGAAAATTATGAACAAGGTATGTGCTATTATATTGGCAGGTGGAAGAGGTTCTAGAATGGGAGCCAATGTATCCAAACAGTTTATAGAAATTAAAGGCAAGCCAATGCTTTATTATACTATAAAAGCTTTTGAAACTAGTCAAGAAATACAAGACATAATACTTGTATTACCTAAAGATGAAATAGAATTTTGCAAAAAAGAAATAATAGATAAGTTTAATCTTAAAATAGGAAAAATAGTTGAGGGTGGTACAGAAAGGCAGTATTCTGTTTATAATGGTTTAAAGGCAATTGAAAATTGTGATATAGTGCTTATTCATGATGGTGCTAGACCTTTTATTACACAAGATATATTAAAAAATTCAATAATATATGCAAAGCAATATGGAGCGGCAGCACCAGGAGTGATGCCTAAAGATACTATAAAAGTTAAAGATAGAAATGGTTTTTCAATAGATACCCCTAATAGAAATGATTTAGTGGCTGTTCAAACACCACAAAGCTTTAATTTTAATACTATAATGAATGGACATGAATATATCAAAGAGAATAATATATCTGTAACGGATGATACTATGGTAGCAGAGATTATAGGACAGAAAGTATTTTTATATGAAGGTGATTATAAAAATATAAAAATTACAACTCCAGAAGACTTAATTCTGGCTGAGCAGTTTATTTTATGATTTAAAAGAAAGTAATATTGACAGCGTTTTTTTTGCAATATATAATTAAGTTTGAAAATTTAATATTTATAAGCGTTGAAGAAGACTAGTAAAAACAGCTTTTCAGAGAGAAAATCCATGGCTGTAAGATTTTCAATATGTTTTGAACCTACTTCTGAGCTATAGGTAAAAACTATCGGTTAAATATCGTTAAAATTATGAGAGTACAAATTTAGGTGGTACCGCGACTATGAGCTCGCCCTAAAAAAGGGTGTGCTCTTTTTTTATATATGAAATTATAGAATTATTTATAATTATACAAATAAATTTAGTTTTTATAAAATAAAAGATAAAATAATTATATTTAAATTGTAGGAGGAATTTAGTTATGAAGATGTCAAATATGTTAATATCAACTTTAAGAGAAGTTCCGGCAGAAGCAGAGATAGAAAGCCACAAATTAATGCTAAGAGCTGGGATGATGAGAAAAATGGCTGCTGGGGTTTATAATTATATGCCTCTAGGTCTTAAAGTTTTAAAGAATATTGAGGATGTAGTTAGAGAAGAAATGAATGCTGCAGGAGCACAAGAATTTTTAGCATCAGCTATGATACCAGCCGAATTATGGCAAGAGTCAGGGAGATGGGATGCCTATGGAGCTGAAATGTTTAGATTAAAGGATAGAAATCAAAGAGATTTTTGTTTAGGACCAACACACGAAGAGGTATTTACTGATATAGCTAGAAATGAAATAAAATCATATAAGCAATTACCATTGAATTTATATCAAATACAAACTAAATACAGGGATGAGAGAAGACCAAGATTTGGTATAATGAGATCAAGAGAATTTATAATGAAGGATGCATATAGTTTCGATAAAGATGAAGCTGGTTTAGATGTTTCTTTCAATAAAATGCATGCTGCATATGTTTCTATATTCAACAGATGCGGATTAGATGCTAAATGTGTTGAAGCAGATTCAGGAGCTATTGGAGGATCAAATTCAGCTGAATTTATGGTTAAATCGGAAGTTGGGGAAGATGACATTGTTTTTTGTACTGCTTGTGATTATGCAGCTAATATAGAAAAGGCTCCATCAACACCAGATATGGGTGAAAAAGAAGAACTAAAAGAACTTAGAAAGACAGAAACCCCAAATGCTAGAACTATAGAAGAATTAGTTAATTTCTTTAATTGTAGTAAAAAGAATTTTGCTAAAACGTTACTTTTTAATGTAGATGGAAAAGTAATTGCTGTTATGGTAAGAGGGGATAGAGAGGTAAATGAAACTAAGGTTTCTAATGTTTTAGGTGGAGCTGTTGAATTTGAAATGGCTGATGAAGAGATGGTTAGAAAAGCAACAGGAGCTGCAATAGGTTTTGCAGGACCAATAGGAATAAAGGTTGATGAACTTTTAGTAGATACAGAAGTTGTAAATATGTACAATTTTATAGTAGGGGCAAATGAAACAGGATATCATTTTGAAAATGTAAACTACGGAAGAGATTTTGAAGGCAAGGTTGGAGATTACAGAAATATAACAATTGGAGAAAAATGTCCTCATTGTGGTGAAGAAATAACTATATCAAGAGGAACAGAAGTTGGTCATATATTTAAATTAGGAACAAAATATTCAGAATCAATGAATGCTAATTTTATTGATGAAGATGGAAAATCAAGGCCATTTATGATGGGATGTTATGGTATAGGTATAACAAGAACTATGGCTTCTATAATAGAGCAACATCATGATGATAATGGTATAGTATGGCCACTATCAGTAGCTCCATATCATGTTACCGTTATTCCTGTTAATATAAAAGATGAAAATCAGATGAAGATTGCAGAAGAGATATACGGAAAGCTTAAAAAAATGGGTGTTGATGTTATAATGGATGATAGAAATGAAAGAGCTGGAGTTAAATTTAAAGATGCTGATCTTATGGGAGTACCTATGAGAATCACAGTAGGTAAGAAAATCGTGGATGGAGAAGTAGAATTTAAATTAAGAAATGAAGCTGATACGGAAGTTATAGCAATAGAAACAGTTGCATCAAGAGTAGAAGAAATATTTGCAAAAAATAATTTAAGTTTATAATTGCTAAAAATGATAAGGAGGTAAATTATGAGGGTATATAATACTTTAACAAAGAAAAAAGAACAATTTAATCCAATAGTTCCTGGTGAAGTTAGTATGTATGTGTGTGGACCTACCGTATATAACTTCTTTCATATCGGAAATGGAAGAACATTTATAGTTTTTGACACAATTAGAAGATATTTTGAATATAGAGGATTTAAAGTTAAGTTTGTACAGAATTTTACCGATATAGATGATAAAATGATAAATAAGGCAAATGATGAAGGTATTACAGTTAAAGAATTAGGTGATAAGTATATAGATGAATATTATAAAGATGCTGATGAATTAAATATAGAAAGAGCTACTGTTAATCCAAGGGCTACTGAATTTGTAACAGAAATAGTTGAATTTGTTAAAGGACTTATAGATAAGGGTTTTGCTTATGAAGTAAATGGGGATGTTTATTTTTCAACTAAAAGTTTTGAGGCATATGGAAAGTTGTCAGGTCAGAATATAGAAGACCTTCAATCAGGAGCTAGAATAAGCGTAGATGAAAGAAAAAATGACCCAATGGATTTTGCAGTATGGAAGGCTAAAAAGCCAGGTGAACCAGCATGGGAAAGTCCTTGGGGACTTGGAAGACCTGGTTGGCATATTGAATGTTCATGTATGGCTAAAAAGTTACTTGGAGAAACTATTGATATTCATGCAGGTGGATCTGATTTAGTGTTTCCGCATCATGAAAATGAAATAGCTCAAAGTGAAGCATTAACAGGAAAGTCTTTTGCGAATTATTGGTTACATTCAGCTTTTGTTAATGTAAATAATCAAAAAATGTCTAAATCATTAAATAATTTCTTTACTGCAAGAGAAATTTTAGAAAGTTTTAATTCAGATGTAATAAGATTTTTAATGCTTTCAGCGCATTATAGACAACAATTAAATTTTAGTGAAGATTTATTAGAATCAGCCAAATCGTCAGTAGAAAGAATATACAATGCTATATCGAATTTAGAAAGTTTATTAAGTGAAGTTAATAAAGATTCTATGGATGAGAAGGAAAAAGTATATTTGCAAAGCTTGGACAAATATAGACAAAAATATATAGAAAAAATGGATGATGACTTTAATACAGCAGATGCAATAACAGCTATATTTGACTTAGTTAGAGATGTTAATTCAAACATTGGAGTAAATGCATCAAAAGAACTTATAAGCAGTGTATTAGATCTTATTAGGGAATTAGGAAATCCATTAGGAATACTTCAAAAAACTACAAAAGTAAGCTTGGAAGAAGAAGTAGAAAATCTTATAGAGCAAAGGCAACAAGCAAGAAAAAATAGAGATTTTACACTTGCTGATAAAATAAGAGATGATTTGAAGGCTAGAGGAATAATTTTAGAAGATACTCCTCAAGGAGTTAGATGGAAAAAACTTTAATGCTTATTTTAAGAAGGGCTTGTATTTTAATTGCAAGCCTTTCATTTTAATAACAAAAAAGGAGAAGTTATGTTAGATAATTTATTATTTAAAGAATTAAATCAAAAAGAAGCTAGACTTTTAAATCCACTTCAATTAGCATTAATAGGTGATGGTGTCTATGAGGTTTTCATAAGGAATTATATTTTGTTTGAAAATAGAGGACTTTCAGCACATAAACTTCATGTTAAGGCTATAACTTATGTAAAGGCTCATGCTCAGAGTCAAATAATGAAAGCTTTAGAAGAATTGCTGACAGAGGATGAGACGTATATATATAAAAGGGGACGAAATGCAAAGTCAGGAACAGTACCTAAAAATGCAGATGTTGTAGAATATAGAACAGCTACAGGCTTTGAGGCACTTATAGGATATTTATACTTAACAAATCAAAAGGAAAGATTAAGTGAGATACTTTTAAAAACTATAGAGGTTAAAGAATAGGGGGATAAATTAAGACAATGAAGGTTAAGTTATTACAGTATACAAGAGAACCAGAAAAAATAATAGCAGCAGCAGCAAAGCTTTGTTATAGCTCAGTTGGTGTAGAAGATATTATGGAAAATTTAACAGAAGAAAACACAAGCAAGTTTTTAAATATGCTTATGTCTTTAGGTCATGAATCGCCTATAGAGCATGTAAGTTTTACTTTTTGCGTAGAAGGAGTTTCAAGAAGTTTAACTCATCAACTTGTTAGACATAGAATTGCTTCATTTTCTCAACAAAGCCAAAGATATGTTAAGCTTAATCAATTTGAATACATAGTACCACCGGCTATAAAAGAAAATGAAGAAGCTAAGGCTTTATTTATAAAATCTATGGAAGAAAGTCAAAAAGCTTATGATGAGATTACTAACAAATTGAAAGATGGTTACGTAAAAAGTGGATTAGATACTAAGGTAGCAGAAAAAAAAGCAATAGAAGATGCAAGATATGTTTTCCCAAATGCTTGTGAGACAAAAGTTATATTCACAATGAATGCAAGAAGTTTAATGAATTTCTTCCATCATAGATGTTGCGATAGAGCTCAATGGGAAATAAGAGATATGGCAAAATTAATGGTGAAAGAGGTTAAAAAAGTAGCACCGACATTATTTAAGTATGCAGGTCCTAATTGTGTAAATGGTGTATGTCCGGAAGGTAAAATGAGTTGTGGAAAAATGAAGGAAATGAGAGAATTATACTTGGAAAAAAAGGAAGTGCAATAAATGACAAAAAGCAGCAACAAATACAAAGGATACAGTAAAATTAAAGAAGAACCGAAAGGTAAGAGATCAAGAGATTTTAGAAAAGTTAAATCTGAAGAGCCAAGAATGGGAAGAGAATTAACTAATGATTATAGAAAGAAAAGAGAATATTCAGAGCCTGTTGAAGATGTGAATATTGAAGTTAAGCACTCAAGAGAGGATTTGGTTGAAGGTAGAAATGCTGTTATTGAATTATTAAAAACAAATAAAACTGTAGAGCAATTAATGGTAGCTAAGGGCAGCACAGAAGGTTCTATAAATAAGATTTTAGGATTGGCAAAAGATAAGAGAATAGTTGTTAAAGAGGTTGATAGAAAAAAACTTGACTTAATGAGCGAAACGGGAGCTCATCAGGGAGTTATGGCTATAATTACACCTTACAAATATTCTTCAGTTGAAGAAATTTTAGATTTAGCAAAAGAGAGAAATGAAGAACCATTTATAATAATATTAGATGAATTAGAAGACCCTCATAATTTGGGTTCTATAGTTAGAACAGCAGAACTTTGTGGAGCTCATGGTATAATAATACCTAAGAGGAGAAATGTTGGAGTCACAGCTACTGTATATAAGGCTTCTGTTGGAGCTATAGAGTATATGAAAATAGCAAAAGTAACTAATATAAACATGACTATAGATGAACTTAAGGAACAAGGTGTATGGGTTTATGGAACAGATATAGAAGGTGTAGAGTACAGTTATGATACTGATTTATCAGGTCCTTGTGCTATAGTAGTTGGTAATGAAGGCAAAGGAATGTCGAAATTAACAAAGGAAAAATGTGATAAATTGGTTAAAATTCCTATGATAGGTAAAATAAACTCTTTAAATGCATCAGTTGCTGGTGGTATAATGATGTATGAAGTCATGAAATCAAGAATTAAAAAATAGTAAATATAGAAAATGAGTGATAGCTAGTGAAAAGTATATTTGTAGACGGATATAATGTAATTAATAGCTGGCCGAATCTAAACAAAGTTAAAGAGTATAGTTATGCTTCTGCTAGAAAAGAACTTATAGATATATTGCAAAATTATGGAGCTTATAATAATTGTAATATAATTTTAGTTTTTGATGCTCACAAAGTAGGTGGGAATATGACTAAAAGAGAAGCTATTGGAAGTGTAGTTGTAGTTTTTACAAAAGATGGGGAAACTGCTGATTCATATATAGAGCGTTGCGTAAACAATATAGGAAAAAAGATTGAAGTTGTAGTTGTTACATCTGATTCATTAGAGCAACAGACGGTTTTTCAAAGAGGAGCCGTAAGAATGTCTTGCTTTGAATTTTACAATGAAGTTTTAAAGACGAAAGACAAAATTCAAAAAAAGGTTGAGAAGAATAAAAGAATACAAAAGGATTGGTTAGAAGATAGACTTGACAAGAGTGTATTAGAAAAATTGGAAAAAATGAGACGAGGCAATTAAATTTTACTTTAACAAAGTAAAAAAATATATTTATATAAATGACGGGATATAGGGGGGATATTGTGGAGAAGAAAAGGAATGATTTGCAAGGCTTTGAAGAGTTTCTAAATAAGAGCGATGAGGAAGTTGCAATAGAAGCTAAAAATGGTAGTTCTAGAGCTCAAGAATATTTAATTAACAAATATGAATATTTTGTTAAATCAAAGGCCAAATCGTATTTTTTAATTGGTGCAGATAAGGAAGATATATACCAAGAGGGTATGATAGGATTATATAAAGCTATTAGAGATTTTAGAACAGATAAGTTAGCTTCATTTAAAGCTTTTGCAGAACTTTGTGTAACAAGACAGATTATAACAGCTATAAAAACTGCTACAAGACAAAAACATATACCTTTAAACACATATGTTTCTCTAAATAAACCTATTTATGAAGAAGATTCTGACAGAACATTATTAGATGTATTGGTTGGGTTTAAGATAACAGACCCAGAGGAAGTTGTTATAAGTAAAGAAGAGATGGCTCGTATTGAAGGTGAAATGCTTAAAGTTTTATCCGATTTGGAAATGGAGGTACTGCTTTCATACCTAGATGGAAAGAGCTACCAAGAGATAGCTTGTGATTTAGATAGGCATGAAAAGTCAGTAGATAATGCGCTTCAGAGGGTCAAGCGAAAATTAGAAAAATGTTTAAATATTAGAAAATGAATTTGTTAAAAGATGTTGACAATTTTTTTTTTTGGTAGTAAAATTTTTATGGTATAACTTATAAAGTAAAATATAGATTAAGTTGCTCACGTAGCTCAGTCGGTAGAGCGTCGCCTTGGTAAGGCGGAGGTCGTCGGTTCAATCCCGATCGTGAGCTCCAATTTTTTGGAAAACACAAAACGCTAGGCAAAGTTTATTTTAATTCTAGAGGAGGAAAAGAAGGATGTCAAAGGCAAAATTTGAAAGAAACAAACCACACGTTAATATCGGAACAATCGGTCACGTAGACCACGGTAAGACAACATTAACAGCAGCTATTACATCAGTATTAGCAAACAGAGGATTCGCTGAAGCTTTTAAATATGATGAAATAGATAAAGCTCCAGAAGAAAAAGAAAGAGGAATCACAATCAACACAGCACACGTTGAATATCAAACAGATAACAGACACTATGCACACGTTGACTGTCCAGGACATGCTGACTACGTTAAGAACATGATAACAGGAGCAGCACAAATGGATGG
>NZ_FQZB01000039.1 GCF_900141845.1 Clostridium cavendishii DSM 21758
CTTAACTCCTCACTTCTCACAATATGTAATAGCAGAAAAGCAAGATGGAGATAGCTCATTGCCTAAAACAGGAAGTGATGTAAATACAACAAATGCCGCGCTATTAGCATTAGGTCTTATAGGACTAGGAGTAGTTGTTATTAGAAGAAAAAAATAATATGATTATATAAATTTAAGGTGCTAAAGATATATTAATATTCTTAGCACCTTACTTTTGTTAATTAGAAATATAAAAAATGTGTTTAAATAAGTTGATAAAATAATTTTAACGCAAAAACAAATCATTCTATGTAAACTTATACATATAATAAAGTTATAAAAATAACTGTTAAAATATATTAAAAATATAAAAATAGTGTTTTTTGTATAATAAAGTATCAAAATATAACAAGTAAAAATGAAAGTTAAATAATCTTAAAGTAATCTTTACTTAGATTTAGCAAAAAATATCTAGATTTAAATATTATGTATATTATATAATAGTAGCACGAATAAAAAAGAAAAGGGGTGCAAGCTATGTTTACATTAAAACAATTCAAAAAGAAAAGAGCTTTGGCAGCAACAATAAGTGCTTTAATGATGGGAAGCTTAATTTTGCCTGGGATTCCTGTACATGCTGTAACAGATGAAAGCGTGAACATTCAAATTTTAGCGACATCAGATAATCACGGAAGATTTTATCCTTATGATTATGCTCAAAATAAAGAAGATAAGACAGGAAGTTTAACGCAAATAGCTACAGCTGTTAAAAGTTTCAGGGGGACTAATCCAAATACAATAGTTGTAGATGCTGGAGATACAATCCAAGAAAATTCAGCACAGATATTCTTTGATAGTAATCCAGATTATAAGGCAAGTGGATTAATTGGACATCCTATGATAAAAGCTTTTCAAGAAATCGGTTACGATGCAGTAACATTAGGAAATCATGAATTTAATCAAGGTGTTCCTAAGTTAAAGCAGGCCTATAGTCCTATTAATAATGATAATACAGTTTTAAGTAGTAATGTTTATGAAAAAGATGGAACTACAAGAATGTATTCTAACTACAAAATAGTAGATAGAGGAGGAGTGAAAGTTGCTTTATTAGGTATAACTACTCCAAATATAGTACATTGGGATGCTGAGAATTTAAATGGATATAAAGTAACCAACCCTATAGATGAAGCAAAGGCAGCTATAAAGGAGATTAAAGATAGTAATAAGGCAGATGTTATAGTTGCTGTAGTTCATATGAGTGAAAGTGATGAGTATGAAAATTATGGTTCAGGAGTAGAAAATCTATTAAAAGAGGTTCAAGGTTTAGACTTTGTAGTAGCAGGTCACGGTCATAAAATGGTAGATGATATAATACCTAATAATGACAATAAAGTATCCAAAAATAACGTATATAGTGGCGTTAAAATGATAGAAAATAATGCTAGATCAAAGACTATAGGTAAAGTTGATATAACTGTTAAAAAAGTTGATGGTAAATATAAGGTTGTTGATAAGGTTAACGATGTAAAAGCTAAGCTTTACGAAATATATGATGGTACAGCAAAAAAAGTTAATTATGAACCAGATCAGAAATTAATGAATGATTTAAAACCTTATCATGAATTTGCATTAAAGGATGCCAATATAGTTATAGGTAAATTAGAAGGTGGAGCTCTTGCTCCAGAAAATGAGATTAAGGAGATTCCACAAGCACAATTAGAGCCAACAGCTATGATGCAATTTATAAACGAAGTTCAAATGCATTATACCGGAGCTGATGTATCAGGTGCAGCCATGTTTAAAGCAGACCAAAATATTAAGGCCGGAGATGTAAAGAAAGCGGATTCATCCTTAATATATACTTATGAAAATACTTTATATAAGCTAGAAGTTACTGGAGCGCAGCTTAAAAAGTATATGGAATGGTCGGTTAGCTATTATAATCAATATAAGCAAGGAGATTTAACAGTTTCCTTTAATCCAGATGTAAGATTATATAATTACGATATGTTTAATGGAGTTAACTATGATATAGATATATCAAAACCAGCTGGAGAAAGAATTAAGAATTTAACAAAAGCTAATGGTGCAGAAATAAAAGATACTGATAAATTAATTCTTGCAGTAAATAACTATAGAGCTAATACTCAATTATTAACTTACGGACCAATCTTTAAGCAAGGAGAAGCGCTACCTAAACTTATTGAAAAAGATGTAAAGGGAGATATTGGTGGAGTAAGAGAGCTTATAGGCGAGTATATCAAAAATGTTAAAGGTGGAATAATTAAAAATGATTGTACTTCTAACTGGAAAATAGTAGGGAACAATTGGGATTCTGAGTTGAGAAAGTTAGCAGTTGAAAAAATAAAGGCTGGGAAAATAGCTATTCCAAGATCAGTTGATGGAAGATCAGTTAACGTTGCTAGTATTACAGAAGCAGATTTAAATAAAAAAATTCCATTATTATCAATAAATGATATTCATGGTGCTATACCTGAAAATGGGAAAAATGTAGGATTAGCTAAATTAACAACAGTATTTAAAGATTACAAAAATAAGAATTCTGATACTATTTTACTTTCAGGAGGCGATAATTACCAAGGTTCTGCATTATCAAACCTTTTAACTGGAAAGCCTATGAATGAATTCTTTAAAGCTAATGGTTTTGAAGCATCAGCTGTTGGTAACCATGAATTTGACTGGGGACTAAGCACTAAGGATGGATCAAGCATATTTGCAGAGTGGTCTAAAGATTCAGGAATGGATTTCTTAGCAGCTAATATTACTGAAAAAGGTAAAACAGCAGTAGTAAGTTGGGCTAAACCATATAAAATGATAGAAAAAGATGGAGTTAAAATTGGTGTTATAGGTATAACAACTCCAGATACTTTATATCAGACAAAAGCAGAAAATGTTAAGAATATAGAATTTAAGGATCCAGTGGAAACTACTAATTATTGGGCAGATAAATTAAAAAATGAAGGTGTAAGTGAAGGTAAAGCAGATGCAGTAGTTGTATTATCTCACTTAGGAACTTTCCAAGATAAAACTACTAAAGAAATAACAGGTGAAGGTGCAGAACTAGCTAAAAAAGCTAAGAATGTAGATGCAGTAATAACAGCACATTCACATCAAGAGGTAGAAGGTAAAGTAAATGGTATTCCTGTAATCCAGACAGGATATAATGGAAGAAATGTTGGAAATATTAATTTAACATTTGATGTGAAAAATAAACTTATAGCTAGTGATGTTAAATTAGATAAAGTTACAACTAGAGCAAAAGATATAGTTCCAGATAAAGAAATTACTTCTATGGTAGATAAATATTCAGAACAAGTAAAACCACTTTTAAATGAAGTAGTAGGATATAGTGATTTAGCATTAGACCATGATAGAAGAAATCCAGGAACATCAGTACTTGGATATTGGACATCTAAAGTAATGGCAAAGGCTACAGGTGTACAAATAGGTATAACAAATGGTGGTGGATTAAGAACATCAATAGCTAAAGGTGAAATAACAATGAGTAACCTTTATGATGTGATGCCATTTGATAATACTTTAGTTAAGATGAATATTACAGGTAAACAATTAAAGAAACTAGTAGAAAATGGAATAAATAATGAAAAGTATGGTTGGGTACAAGTCGCTGGTGTTAAAGTTTATTATGATGAAAAGGCACCATTTGGTTCAAGAATAACAAAAATGCTTTTAGATGATGGAACAGTTGTTAAAGAAGATGGAGTATACTCAATAGTAACTAATGACTTTATGTCAGGTGGTGGAGATGAGTTTGATTTTAAATCTGGCGTTTCGGATATGGTAAATACTCAAGTTCCAATAAGAGATGTTTTAGCAAAAGAACTTAAAGAAACTACATCAAAAGATAAAGCACTTAACTTTAAGTTCGAACAACCATTAATCGCTGGAGAATATAAAGAAGACGTAAAACCAGTAGATCCAACTAATCCAGTAGATCCAGGTAAACCTGTAAATCCAACTAAACCTGAAAATAAAGAACAAGCAAAAGTTGAATCTAAGCTTGAAAATAA
>NZ_FQZB01000003.1:0-250233 GCF_900141845.1 Clostridium cavendishii DSM 21758
CCATATAATACATTATTTCCAGAACCACCATACAAAGAATCATTTCCTTCTTTTCCATATATTTCTGTTTTAGACCAATTCATCTGTGATGTTCCTTTAATCGTATCATTTTCAGAAGTTCCATATAGCTTCATTCCAACAGTTGTTAAATACTCTTTTACATCATTGAAGCTCATTTCTTTTCCATCGACAAACTTTATCTTTTCTAATGAAAAGTATCCGTTCTCAAAATATCTTGCTACTTTTATGCTATCCTTTGTTCCATTAACTTCTATTATTAAGTCTGTATTTGAGATTGTTAATGTTACTTCATTAAAACTCAAATCTTTCATTAACAGTACATCTATATCTGAACCTGATGATGAACTGTTATCTATTATATCTTGTCCATACCCTTTTCCGAATACATACGTGTCGTTTCCCGCTCCTCCGTCTAAATAATCGTTTCCAAGTCCACCATCTAAAATATCATCTCCTGCAGCTCCATATAACTTATCCTCTCCACCATTTCCTTCAATTTTATCACTCCGATTTGATCCATATATAATTTCATTTTCATTAGTTCCTTCAACCTTAAATATCATATTCATTAAATCTTTAATTTCATATTTTATTCCATCCGAAAATTCTATTCTATCTATTTTATATGCATCGCTACTATAGAAATTCTTTATGGTTACATTACCACTTCCATCTTTCATTTCTATAATTAAATCATCTATTGACGCTTTAAAATTAACTTCTATTGATTTAATATCTTCCATTCTTAATATATCTACAGAGGTACTATATGAAGGATCATAATTGTTTATAGTATCAGTTCCATATCCTTTCTTATACACATATATATCATTTCCTGCTTTTCCTTCTAAATAATCATTGCCAGATCCACCATCTAGAACATCATCACCATCTCCACCATTTAATATATCATTTAATTGTGTACCTTTAACTCTAACTTTATAAATAGAATCAATTATAAATCCTAGTTCGTTGGATTTTGCTGTATAATAATTACTTAAACCTTTTATATCAACAAGTTTTTCAATTTTCATTGTTCTTAATGTAGACACAAATTCGTATAATAGCTCTTTTCCATCTTCAATGTTATTAGCTAAAACACTATCAAAATATCCAGTTATTTTTTCTAATTGTTTATCACCATATATTAAAGGAAGCACTTCTTTTAAGTGACTTTGTCCCATTAATTGATAATAAAAATTATCATATAACTGTTTAAATATATTTTCTAAAACTGCTGCTGCATTTATATTTGGGTTAGCTCCATTTACACCTTCAAATTTGTTGCCAAAAAACTTTTCAATTACTGCAATTTTTTTGGCATCAATGTTTGTTCCCCTGCTAGTAGAATCAATCTTTTCACAACCTGTCCACTTATATAATATTTTCAGAAAAATACTATGTCTATTATCTTCTTTTTTCTCGCTTACGAAAGCTTTTACTAAGGATCTTAATTCTCCAGTTTTATCAGCCATTATTGATTCACTAAGGCATTTTAAATCTCCTTTACCAAATAAATTTGGTAAGTTTAATACCTCTTCATCTACTTCAAAATTATCAAATGAATTTGAATCAAAAGTATCTCTTTCAAACAATAACTCACTAATATTATGTTTTGAGCCGTCTTTTTTTGTATAACTTCCTCTATTAACTTCTATTGTCCCTGAATCCATTTTGGAATTTATATTTTTAGAGTATAAATCTATACTTTCTATTCCTAATTCTTCAAGAGTAAATAATTCGTTATTTTCTGAAATACCATCTTGTACTAAATCTCTCCAAACCCTTAATTTACTATAAATACTATCTTGCTTGTCGATTTTCCCATCATGATTTTCATCAAATTCTCCAAGTGCCATAAATCCACTTTTTGCAGTAGTACCATCTTGAAGCTTAGTAACATCACCGAATAGTTCTTGAGAATTATTTATAATCCCATCACCATTTTTATCATAAACAAGGAATCCATCATCTTTTCCTAACCAAGCTGTCTTCTCTTTTATTCCATTACTATCTAAATCAAAATAAACACCATTTGAAATACCAACAGTTTCTATTCCATCACCATCTAGATCAAGAGTAAGTGGATCGACTCGTGGTGGCGCTAATAGCGTTGATAACCTGAATAACTCTTTTAAGTCTTTAATTGGTGATAAAATAATATCATTTAACATTTTAACAAGCATATTCTCTAAGCCTTGTATAAATATTAAGGGATCTTTTATTTGAGTTAGCCTTTCTACATCTTTTAATAATGATATTTTATCTACAAGTTTACTAAGTGGTCGTCCGTGTAATATATTTTCTAAATAAAGCTCTCTTGTAATCCATTCTGCAATCATAGACTTTTTAGTCCTTTGTCCTATTTTTGCTTCCCCATTAACATCAAAATCAAATGCTTGCGTATAATGTCCTGTAGCTAATCCAAGAATAGTTCCATTAAGATCAGTTCCTAGAAGTTCATTTCCATCATCATCAGTATATTTAAATGTAATCTCCGGAAGACAAAATTTTCTTTTTTCTGAATGAAATAATGAGGCTCCAACTATATCATCATTTATTACACAATTTACCACTCCTGATTTTATTAAATTCATTCTTTCTTCAAAAGAAAGCGCTTGATCTATACCAGGTGCATCAAATGCAATTCCAGTTACCCCATCTATAGCCGCACAGGCATATAATGCATTTGCTCCACCTTTTGAATGCCCTGTAACATAAACTTTGCCTTTTGAATTTTCTGTAGGATTAATTATACTCCTTCCATACATGTTTACAAACCTTTTTACATCCTCAAATTGTAACGATTCTCCATTAACTCCCATTGTAACATTATCAACCCAATCAACTCCAAACTTTCCTTGATGTTGTCCCTCCGGAGTATTACTTTCAGACCCTCTAAATGCAAGATAAGAATTTCCTTCATTATCTTCAAATGCATATCCTACAAATCCATCATAATTCCCTGACTTATTATTATTTTGATATCCTTTCAAAGTAAGATTTCTAAGTTCCGAAGAATCGTTTATTTTATCTATTATTCCATTAAATTCTTCGGTCGTTATTCCACCATTTGTTTTGAATTTATTTTTACCGACTTTATCCAAAACTTCACCTAAAGTCATAGTGTTATATTTTTCTGCATCTTCTGAAGTATCAGCGATATTTGCATATGCAAGTTGGCTTAGTAATAAATATTGCTGTTCTGTTAATCCTTTACTCATAAACTTACACCTCTTTTAATATTTAAATTTTTTAACAATGTCTTCTTTATTGATTACTTCATTTAATTTATCTAAATAAACAGCATTAATTAATTTTTTTTCATTATATAATTTATCTAGTTTTACATAATGTGATTTCTTTTTCTCTAAATCCTTTAAAACTTCATCTTTGTACTCACTTTTTAAATAATATACCCTAAAAGTAAATATTTCCATTCCATTGTTTTTTATATATGGTTCTATTATTTTGTTTAGATTCTCCACTTCCTTTTTCTTATCTAAATTTCCTTCGCATGGAATATAGTAAGCCAATTCAAAATACACATCTCCATGTGCTTTACTAATAACCTCCTTATAATCACAGTTTATATATTCTTGATCCTCTTTCTTATTTAAAACAAAATATACCCATATATCTTGTCCATAGATTTCTTTTAAAATTTTCTTTAACTCTTCTGTTCCTTGTTTAGACCATTTTTTTTCTAAATAGCTATCAATATATTTTCCAGGATTTCCAACATCCCATTGCACATCAAACTTCATATCCGGATTACTTTTTTTATAAGCTTGGCCATAATAATATTTTCCTGAAAACCCCTCGTTACTATGTTTAGTTAAATCACCTACTACAAATTCTTCACCATAAGTTTCATTTAAATATTTATTTACTTTGCTTTGTACATCTTTTGATTCTTTATTATCACAACTAATCATATTTCCTCCCACTAGAGTAGCTAATAGTAGCCATATTATTCCCCTCTTAATTTTCTTATTTTTTAAAATAATAAACATCTCCCTTAAAATATTTCCCTTACATTTTACCATTTAATACTATAAATTTCAATTTACTGTATTTTTATCATAATTTTATATTTATGAGCTTTTTATCTATTTAAAATTAACTTCAAAAATAAAATAGGCTTCATTAATCTTTAACCGATTAATAAAGCCTATTTCTATAAATTTATTCCTTCATCTATTAACTTCTGAAACTCTTCAAATTCTATAAACTTAGCTCCCATGCTTTCTAAATGATTAGTATGAACCTGGCAATCTATAAACAAAAAGCCATCATCCTTTAACCTATTAGCTAAAGAAATTAAAGCTGCTTTTGAAGAATTACTAACCTTTGAGAACATGCTCTCACCAAAGAAACATTTTCCTAATTTAACTCCATATAGACCACCAACTAATTCATCATCTTTATATACTTCTACACTAGATGCTAATCCATGATTAAAAAGATTTATATATGCTTCTCTCATCTCATTATGAATCCAAGTCCCATCGCCATTTTGCTCCCTAAGACTTTTACAATTGCTTATAACACCTTCGAAATCCTTGTCAAAGGTCACTTTAAATTCACCTTTTTTTAATATTTTCTTCATTGATTTTGATACTTTAACTTCTTCTGGTTTTAATATAAATCTAGGTTTTATACACCACCATAAAATTGGTTCACCTTTATTATACCAAGGAAATATCCCATTTTTATAAGCTAATACTAGCCTTTCTAGACTCAAATCTCCACCTACAGCTAAAAGACCATCCTCTTCTGCTAAATATGGACTTGGAAATATTATTTCTTTTGTAAGTCTAAATACAGGCATAATAATCACACTCCTTTAAAAAATCTAGTGATTCTAAAATCACTAGATTTTTAAGCTAATTCTTCATTTAACATTAGTAATTTAAATCTTAAAATAAAATCAATAATTTTCAACTATCAATCCTACATTTCTAATTATATATATCATTTTTATTTTCTAAAAAAATACTATAATTAATAAACGCTATACTTATCCTATTTCTAAAGTAAATTCTTCATCCTTAATATCTATAGTACCTTTTCCACCTTTACTTAAAGCTCCAAATAAAATTTCGTCAATAAGTATAGGTTTTATTTTTGAATTTATTAATCTTATTATTTCTCTAGCTCCAAACTCTCTTGAAACTCCTTTTTTAGCTACATATTTTACAACCTCTTCTGTAAAACTTATATCCACATTTTTATCTTTAAGCATAACTTTAAAGTTTTTAAGTTCTTTCCTTACTATGTTTAATGCCATTTCATCATTCACATGATTAAATACTACTATTTTATCTAATCTATTTCTAAACTCAGGCGTAAATACCTTTTTAACTTCTTCATTTATTGCTTCCCCTACTATTTCTCTTTCTCCAAACCCTACTAGTTTTTTACCAATATTACTAGCTCCCGCATTTGAAGTCATTATTAAAATAACGTTTCTAAAGTCAGCTTTTCTTCCTTTGTTATCTGTAAGAGTAGCATAATCCATAACTTGCAGAAGTACGTTTAATATATCACCATGAGCCTTTTCGACTTCATCTAAAAGAAGTACTGCATGAGGCTTCTTTCTAATAGCATCTGTAAGAAGTCCTCCTTCTTCATAACCTACATATCCTGGAGGTGAACCTATAAGTTTTGATGCTGCATGTTTTTCTGCATATTCACTCATATCAAATCTAATCAAATCTATACCTAAACTTTCAGAAAGCTTTCTTGCTATTTCAGTCTTTCCAACTCCAGTTGGTCCTACAAAAAGCATAGATGCTACTGGTTTTCCTTCAGCATTCAACCCAGCTCTACTCATTTTTATACATCTTACTACTTCTTTTATAGCCTTATCTTGACCAAACACATTTTCCTTTAATATACCTTCTAGGTTCTTCAAAGAATTTATCTCATTTTTCTCTACTGTCTTTTTAGGTATATGACATATCTTTGATATTATTTCTTCTATAATTTTTTCGTCTATAACGCTATCTTCTAACTCTTCTTTTTTATTCATACTAATATATGAACCAGCTTCATCTATTATATCTATTGCCTTATCTGGTAGATATCTGTCATTTATATATTTAGCTGACAAATTAACAGCTGTTTTAATTGCATCCTCTGTATACTTTACATTATGATAATTTTCATAATTAACTTTTAATCCATTTATTATGTCTATAGTTTCATCTATAGATGGCTCTTTAACTTCTATAGTTTGAAATCTTCTTATTAACGCTTTATCATTTTCAAAGTATTTTTTATATTCTTCAAAAGTAGTTGCTCCTATAAATCTTATCTTTCCTTCCATTAAATAAGGTTTTAAAAGATTTGAAGCATCTAAAGAACCAGCTCCTAATGATCCTGCCCCCACTATATTATGAATTTCATCTATATATACTATAGGGTTATCTTTTTTCTTAAGCTCATCTAATACCTTTTTAATCCTCTCTTCAAAATCTCCCCTATATTTAGTTCCTGCAAGAACAGACCCTATATCTAAAGAATATATCTCTGAGCCTTTAAGCTTTTCTGGTACCTCTCCACTTAATAGTCTTTCCGCAAGTCCCATAACTATAGCTGTTTTTCCAACACCAGGTTCTCCCACATGAACAGGATTGTTTTTAGTTCTCCTACATAATATTTGAAGTGTTCTTTCTATAATATCTTCTCTCCCTATTAAAGGATCAATCCCATCTTTTTTAACTGACTCATTTAAATTTACAGTATATTTATTTAGAAGCTTTTCTTTGGAAACTAATTCTGAATTTTCTTCATAATCTAGCTCTTCTTCATCATCTAACAAATCATTTTTCTCAGTATCTTCTAGCTCTTCTCTTCCATGCGATAAATAATATAATAAATCTGTCTTGTTAACTCCACTTTCCTCTAAAAAATATAAAGCATAACTTTCCTCTAAATTATATATTGCAGCTATTATATGCTCAACTTCTATAACTTCCTTGCCGCAATTGATTACATGCTCACTAGCCATAAGTAATACTTGTTGAAAGCTATAACTTTCTTCTAAATTTATTTGTTTCTCAACTTTTTCTAAAAAATTATCCATATAATTTTTCAAATTCTTTTTTAAGCTATCTATATCACACTCTAAATTTTCTAATATTCCTTGAATCTCTTCATCTTCTAATGCTGAATATAGTAAGTGTTCTGCTGTAACATATTCATGCTTATTGTTTCTAGCTTCATCTAAAGCTCTTATTATTAAATCATTTGCGTCCTTAGATACTATCATATTTTACTCCTCTTCTATAACAAGCTTAAATGGAAATCCTTCTTCTTTAGCTAAACCAATAGCTTTAGAAACTTTAGTTACAGCTATATCATAAGGATAAACGCCAGCTATACCTCTTCCTTTTTTATGAACATCCATCATTATTTTTGTTGCCTCTTCTATTTTCTTATTAAATATATTCATAAGTACATCTACTACAAATTCCATAGTAGTATAATCATCATTAAACATAACAACCTTATAATTTTTAGGCTTTTTTGTTTTAACTTGATTTTTTTCTATGGTTACTATATTATGTTCCATATTATCCTCCAACTAAAATATATAAAAACAGGATGTGATATACCCACACCCTTATAATGTTATTTATATTCATTATATTAATTAAATATATTAATATCAATACCAGAAAATTCTCGCTTTTCTTATATATTTAAATCTGCCTTTCTATTATTTACATATTCTCGTAGGTTATCATTTTTTGAAAAAGCAATTTTTATATTCTCTTCTGTATAACCAACTAATATCCATGGCATTTTTTCTCTTAATTTTTCCATAAGTATTATAACATCTTTCTTACTAAGCTTTATCCCTTCTTTTCCCCCACCATCTAAAATTACTGTCATATTATAAGTTTTACCTGTTGGGATATAATTAATTGAATGTTTAATCGTGCCTAAATATACCCATAATATCTCTTCTAATTTTACAATTTTCATATCAAAGGCACCTATACCCACTAACCATCTATCATTATATATTGCCTTTCCAACTTTAAAACTATTCTTCATAAAAACATCATAATCAAATTCATCTATTATCGAATCTGCAAATCCAAACTCTTCAAGCTTTAAATATATAGGATCCCTTGTTATATCAAAAAGTCGTCTAATATATTTAAAAAATAAAAATATGCCGCCTATAACTAAAACAGTTTCAAATAATGAAAATAACATCTCTTTTATAGATATACTTTGACAATCTAAAATACTATCATTTAAATTTCCTGTCAATTCTATATCATTTTGTTTTAGTAGATTTTTATTTATTTTTGTTATTTCATCACCCTTTTTAGTTCTAAAGTAACCTGAATATATTTTATCATTTATGTTTTTTTCAGCTACTACTACAATTAAAACTTGATTTTTTAATGGTATAGCCACATATCTACTACTTTCATCAAAACTGAGCCCTCTTGTTTTTTTAACAATCCCTAAATCTACAGCTCCTTCAGAACTTACACTACAAGGTTTATTTCTAAGATTTTCTATATCATTAAAATTCTCTAAAGTATACTTCTCTGGTGTTTTTATCTTACAATAAATTTTAGTAAACTGTTCTCCTAATAAAACTAAACATCCTAATATAATTAAAATAACCATCAATATCTTGTAAAAACTAGACTTCCTTACATTCTTTTTTATTAGATTTCCCTTCATAATACATTTCCCCCAAACTAACTTTCTAAAGCCCTTTTAATTTTAAAAAATTCATTTTTGTCTATTATTAAATTTTCTACAATAATTTTTTGTCCTTTCCCCCTCTTTTCACTAGCTTTAATAACATTTATATTTTTTACTGTTAAATATACTTTATCATCATAACAGTCATTACAAAACCTTCCTATTAGCATCGAAAATTCTATATAGGATTCTATTGGTTTAAGCTTGTACAAAGGCGATAAATCTCCTTTTTCTAATAAACTTTTAAATTCATTTTCATCTTCAATCTTACTCAACCCACTTATGTTTTCAACACCACTCAATATGCCATTACAATTTTCACAAAATATTACTTTTGATAATTTATCAAAACATCCTACAATAATTCCTCCTACAATCACAAATACTTCTACCCCCCAAAGAAACCATATAAGAAATGCTCTAACACTATCAAATTCTGTACTAACTATTATGTTCATATGTTTAAATAATTCTAGCGGATTAAACATTAATTTATTAAAAATAATAAATATAGAACTTACCCACCTTATGTAAACAGCAAAAATAGCTATCATTGAAACCAACACCATAGTAACCTTTAAACTTCTAACTTTTAATGCAAGAGTCAACTTTTCTAAAATAAAGTATATTATCAAGGCGTATATAATTCCTATAATAATATAATATTTCCCTATACTTATATACTCTATAGTTAGTGAATATATAAATCCTAATATCGTTGTTATAACTAATCCTAATATTAAGAATATTATTGCCCCAATATGATTAACCTTTTGATATTTATTATAATTCATCCAATCACCTCTCCAGCTCTATATTTTACCATTAATTTAAATCAATTACAATATATAACATTTCTTCGTATTTTCCTATATCTTTTATACAAGTTATTTGATATAGTTAATAAAGATGAAAGTTTATAATATTGTTATTTGAATAAATGCTGTATAAATGATAATAATTACAAATACATTCATTAAATATAAAGAAAGAGGTGTTTTATATAAATACTAATTATAAAAACATAGAAAACAAATTTGAAACTAATGGTGAGATAACCTTAATTTCAATAATGAAAAAAAATGGTGAGATGCTTACAGCTAAAATAGATACTGCTGATTTAGATAAAGTTAAATCTCAAGGTTCTTGGTTTGCTGAATGGAATAAGGATTTTAATAATTATTTAGTACAAAACATATGTATGTCTAAAACTAATAAAAAATCTAAACCTTTAAAACAAAGTCTTCATGCTTTAGTTTTAGATACTAATCCAAAAGCTCCAATTAAGCATTTAAATGGAGATACGCTAGATAATAGAAAATGTAATTTAGAAATAGTTGAAAGAAACTCTTTAAATGAATATGAAAAAGTAGATGCAGATACATTAGCTATAATATTAAATGATAAATTAGGCAATCCTACTGCTAAAGCTTTAATTTCAAAAGAAGATAAATCTTCTGTAGAATCTTTTAGCTGGGTAATCCACAAGCAACATAATGATATCTATGTAGTTTGCAATACCCCTGAAGGAAGACTTCATTTAGACAACATGCTTATGGAGCCAAAGTCTAATGAAAAAGTTCACCATATTAATCTTAATCCGCTAGATAACAGAAGAAGCAATTTAGAAAATAAAGAAATAGAAGAATAAAAAGCAGCCAATATCACATGATATTGGCCATTTCTTTAATATTTAACAGACTTTAAACATAATGCCTTTGAAGTTGCTATAGGTCCAAATTCTGCTCTTTTTTTCATCTTTAAATCAGACTCTACATCTTTTGCTGTTATTTTTCCTTTTGCTACATCTAAAAGAGTTCCTACAATTATTCTTGGCATATTAAGTAAGAATTCATCTGCTGTCATTTCTATTTCTATAATACCTTTGTTATTTGTTATATTAATACTTTCAATAGTTCTAATAGTTGACTTAGAACCTGGCTTTAAATTAGTAAAGCTTTGGAAATCATACTTTCCAATTAGAACTTCAGCAGCCTTTTTCATTTCTTCTAAATCTAGGTCTATATCTATATGATAAGCATATTTTCTACTAAATACATCTCTAAACTTATTATTATTTATTGTATAAAGGTAAGTTTTAGACTTAACATTGTACCTTGAATGAAATCTCTCATCAACCTCATCTAAATTTTTAACTACTATGTCCTCAGGTAAAAATTCATAAAAATAATCTAGCATAGCATTTGTACTTAAAGTACACTTAGTGTGGAAATTAGCTATATAATTTTCCGCATGTACACCTACATCAGTTTTGCCACAGCCTACTACCTTTACTTGTTCTCCTGTCATTTTATTTAATACAGTTTCTATTTTATTTAATACAGATGCATCAATAGCTTTAGGATTTTCAAAGCCTTTATATCTACTTCCATCAAATTGAATAGTCATTTTTAAATTTCTCATATGTTATCCACCTTTAAGTTTTTATTTATAATTATATCCTTATAGATAATATAAAGCTATTAAAAGTTAAAGTATATAATTGTCATTACAGAAAAAATTATATTATGCGTTTTATTAACATTTTTAAAATCGCTCGTTTTTTCCATTATTTATAAAGTATTGAAAATGCAAGGGCGCTATGATGTTTCACCCTTGCATTTTATAAATGTATATTTTACTGTTACTTTTTTATATTAGGACTTTTAAAATATTTCCTTTACACTAGCTATTTCATCCATAACAGCTTTCACTTCGTCAGTAGCTTCCAAATTTTTAAATGCTACTGATAACATAAGTTTAATTCTATTTAGCTGATTTACTTCTGATGCACCTGGATCATAGTCTACTGGTGTTATATTAGACATAGGATATCTTTGCTTAAGTGCTTTTATCATACCTTTACCTGTTACATGGTTTGGCAGACAAGCAAATGGTTGTAGACATGCTATGTTGTTAACTCCACTTTCTATTAATTCCATCATTTCAGCTGTTAGGAACCATCCTTCACCAGTTTGGTGCCCTAATGATAGAACTTCTGATGCCATCTTTCCTAGTTCCTTTATATGTTTTGGAGCATGGAATCTAGTACTCTTTTCTAATTCAACCTTCAATGTTTTTCTGTATCTTTCCATATACCATATAGCTAAGTTAGATATATTTTTATCTAATCTTCTTCCTGATAAGAATCTAAATCTAAAATCATCATCATAAGCTGAATAGAAAAAGAAATCTAAAAGATCTGGCATCACTGCCTCTGCACCTTCATTTTCTAATATATTAACTATATCATTATTCGCTGTTGGATGGAATTTAACTAATATTTCTCCAACTATACCTACTTTAGGTTTAACTTCATCTGTTATTTCTAAAGTATCAAACTCTCTTACTATTTCTTTTATATTTCTGTTAAATTCTTTTTTACTTCCATTTCTAACATTCTCTTTAGCCTTCTCATTCCACTTTGCATAAAGCGCATTTGCAGATCCTTTTACTTTTTCATAAGGTCTTACCCTATATAAAACCCTCATGAATAAATCTCCATATACCATTGCCATAAGAGCTTTATCTAAAAGTTTATATGTCATTTTAAACCCTGGATGCTTCTCCATACCTACTGCATTTAGAGATAATATTGGAATATTGGAGAATCCTGCTTCAACTAAAGCCTTTTTAAGGAAGCCTATATAGTTTGTAGCTCTACATCCTCCACCTGTTTGCGAAATAATAACAGAAGTATTATTCAAATCATATTTACCTGATTTTAAAGCATGTATCATTTGTCCTATAACTATTATAGAAGGATAACAAGCATCATTATTTACATATTTTAGACCCTCTTCTACAGCTTCTTTATCATTAGAAGGAAGTACTACAAAGTTATAACCTGAACTATTAAATGCTTCTTCTACAATCTCAAAATGTATAGGTGACATCTGAGGTGCTAATATTGTATGATTTTTTCTCATTTCTTCAGTAAATACTATTCTCTTATAAGGATTTTCTTCTTTTATAGGTATATAATTATTTTTTTCTCTTTCTTCCATAGCAGCTTTTAAGCTTCTAATTCTGATTTTTACAGCTCCTAAGTTATTACCTTCATCTATTTTTAAAACAGTATATATTTTTCCATGACGGGCTAAAATTTCTTGTACTTGATCTGTAGTTACAGCATCTAAACCACAACCAAAGGAATTTAACTGTATAAGCTCTAAATTCTCTTGTGTATTAACATATGCAGCTGCTCTATAAAGTCTAGAATGATATGACCATTGGTCTACTATTCTAAGTTTCTCATCTAATACACCTAAATGACTTATAGAATCCTCTGTAAGTACAGCCATACCAAAACTTGTTATTATATTTGGTATTCCATGATTTATTTCTGGATCTACATGGTATGGTCTACCTGCAAGAACTATTCCTTTTTTACCTGTAGCCTTTAAGTAACTTAAAACTTCTTCGCCTTTTTTCTGTATGTCATTTTTATAATTGTTTCTTTCATCCCAAGCCAAATCCACAGCCTTTTTAGCTTCTTTATAACTAACTCCAAAAGATTTAAATTCATCATATATTCTCTTATATAACTTATCTTTAACATTTAAAGATAAGAAAGGATTTATAAATTTAATTCCTTTTTCTTTTATAACATCCATATTGTTCTTTATAGCTTCTGGATAAGAAGTTACTATAGGACAATTATAATGATTATTAGCCTCTTCAAATTCCTTTACTTCATAAGCTACGCTTGGATATAAAATCTTATCTACACCCTTATTAACTAAAGCCATAATATGTCCATGAACTATTTTAGCTGGATAACAAGCTGATTCTGATGGTATTGTCTCTATACCTAATTCATAAACCTTCTTAGTTGACCTTGGAGAAACTTCTACTCTAAATCCTAATTCAGTTAATAATGTAAACCAAAATGGATAATTTTCATACATATTAAGAACTCTTGGTATTCCTATCGCTCCTCTTTTAGCTTCTTCAAGCTTCAATGGTTTATAAGCAAAAGTTCTTTTATATTTATAATCATAAAGATTAGGAATTTCCTCTTTTTTCTCTACTTTCCCTAAAGGCCTTTCACATCTATTACCTGATATAAATTCCTCTTCAGTAGAAAACTTATTTATAGTTAATAAACAATTATTATTGCATAAGCCACATCTTCTTAAATTGGTTTTCATAGAAAAACTTTCTATGTCTTCTTTAGAAAGCAAGCTTGTCTTATAACCTTCTGTATATCTTTCCTTTGATATTATAGCTGCTCCAAAAGCTCCCATAAGCCCTGCAATATCTGGTCTTACAGCTTCCCTTTCTGATACTAATTCAAAACTTCTAAGCACTGCGTTATTATAAAAAGTTCCACCTTGAACTATAATTTTGGCTCCCATTTCCTTAGGATCTCTTACCTTTATAACCTTAAATAAAGCATTTTTAATAACAGAATAACTAAGTCCTGCTGATATATCACCAACATGTGCTCCTTCTTTTTGTGCCTGCTTAACTCTTGAATTCATAAATACTGTACATCTTGAACCTAAATCAACTGGATTATTTGCATAAAGAGCTTCACTTGCAAAATCAGTTATTTCCATATTTAGTGAATGAGCAAAAGTTTCTATAAATGAACCACATCCTGAAGAACAAGCCTCATTTAATAATATTGAATCTATAACTCCATTCTTGATTCTTAAACATTTCATGTCTTGTCCACCAATATCTAATATAAAATCAACACCTGGTAGAAAATGTTCTGCCGCTTTATAGTGAGCTATAGTTTCAATTTCACCAATATCTACATGTAAGGCTGCCTGAATTAAAGCTTCACCATAACCTGTAACCGTAGAATTTGCAATAACTATATCTTCATTTATTTGTCCATATATTTCATGTAATATTTCTTGTACCTTCTTTAATGGATTACCTTGATTACTTCCATAAAATGAATACAATATTTCACTATTTTCTCCAATAAGTACAGCCTTAGTAGTTGTAGAACCTGCATCTATTCCTAAATACACTCTACCTTTATAAGAAAGAATATCCCCTCTTTCTGCTTTAGCTTTACTATGACGAAGGTTGAATTCATTAAATTCTTCTTCATTCTTAAATAAAGGTCTAAGTCTCTCTATCTCATGAGATTGTATATCCTTAATTTTATTTACCTTTTCAACTAAAACTTTATAATTTATAGGTTTAACTTTTTTAGATGATAAAGCTGCTCCTATAGCTACAAAAAGCTGTGAATTCTCTGGAAAAATAACAGCATCATCTGTTAGATTTAATGTTTCTATAAATCTTTGTCTAAGCTCTGATAAAAAGTATAATGGACCTCCTAGAAATGCTACATTTCCTCTAATAGGCTTACCACAGGCAAGTCCACTTATTGTTTGATTAACAACTGCTTGAAGTATTGAAGCTGCTATATCTTCTCTATTAGCCCCTTCATTTATAAGAGGTTGCACATCTGTTTTCGCAAAAACACCACATCTAGCTGCAATAGGATAAAGAACTTTATGTTCCTTAGCTAAATCATTAAGTCCTGTAGCATCTGTTTTAAGTAATGCTGCCATTTGATCTATAAATGCTCCTGTACCACCAGCACAAGTTCCATTCATCCTTTGCTCTACTGAACCTTCAAAATATGTTATCTTAGCATCCTCTCCACCAAGTTCTATAGCAACATCCGTTTCTGGTATAAGTTCTTCAACTGTTTTCGTACATGCTATAACTTCTTGAATGAACGGTATATCTAACCACTTAGAAACAGACATCCCACCAGAACCTGTTACATTTATTGTTACATTTATATCCTTAACTGTTTTATATCCTTCTCTTATTAATCCTATAATAGTACTTTTTATATCTGAAAAATGTCTTCTATATTTACTATATATTATTTGATGATTCTCGTCTAAAATTACCATCTTAACTGTAGTTGATCCTACATCTAATCCCATATTATAAATACTCATTAAAAACTCTCCTTATAATTTAAAACTTTAATCTCAAACTATACTATATTACTACAATTTATAATTATATACAAATGTCTTAATTTTACAAGTATGTTTCATGTATTTTTTGTATAATTATCATTAAATTGGTTATACTCCTAATAAATAATAAAATTATTGGAGGCCATTAATGAATAATTTTTTAAAAGCAAATGAATTTTATAATTCCAAAAATTATTGTGAAGCTTTAAGTTATTACGAAAAAGCTATCGAAAATAAAGAAAATGAAGCTTATTCTTATTATAATGCTGGCGTCTGTTATATAAAGCTAAAGGATTATTCAAAAGCAATAAATATGATAAATAATGCTATAGCTTTAAATAAAGATGCTAAATATTTTTTCAATCTAGCTTATTGCTACTCTATGCTTCAGGATAATAAAAAAGCTTTAAGGTATTTCAACTTATCCTGGGCTATTGATAATGAGGATTCAGATTGTGAGAAAGCCATAAATTTAATCACCTCAAAAATAAACGGTTAAGGTATTTTCTAGGAAATAAAATTTAAATATACTTCTCTATCTATATTCCATTTTATGGAATGAAACTAAATTGAAAACAAAAAACTAGCTAAATATTGGCTAGTTTTTTATTATAGTTACCATTCACCTGCAACACTTGCTCCCCTATGATCTTTATTAAATCTTTTAGAGTCAAAATAATTTCCTGCCTTATAAAAGGTAGTATCTACATTAATCCATACACCTTCATCTGCTAAGTACACTTCATTCCAAGCATGGCCAACCCATGACTTCCCATTAAACCCTTCACCAGTAACTAATCTAACTTTCAAATTATTGGCTCTTGCCATTGCTACATAAAGGCAAGAATAATCAAAGCATATACCTGTCCTAGTTCTAAAAGTAGGTACTGCACCTGATTCTACCTTGAAATTATTATTTAATACATCAGTTGCTTTATTATCATCATAGTTTATGTTTGTTCCTATAAAACTATATATACTCCTTGCTTTTTCCCTATCACTTCCATTCCCACGTGTAAGTGATTTAGCATAATCATCTATAGCCTTATTTGATTTTATTCCCTCATCTAAGGTAACACCATTATAATATATAACCTCTCTAGTTACTGTTTTATCTTTCTTTTTAGGAGTTGTTCCTTGCTGTATACTTTTCTCTTCTTGCCTAACTATTTTAAGTGAATTATTTAATATTTTTGGTAAATCACTTACTATTTGTTTATCTGCAAATTTATAAAGAACTTTTGAATCTACTAACGTGTATATTTTTGAATTCTTTATATCATTTTTATACTCTTCTTTTACACCTGCTATTTTTAAGGCTATGTTCAAAAATACACAAACTAAAATCAAATAAACAATTGCTTTCGGAAAAGAAAAAACGCCTCCTACTAATCTACTTAAAAAACTACTTCTTTGCCTATTTAATGAATTTTCAAGTCCCATAAGTAATGGTTCTAAAACAATTTTATTAATTATAATTACTATAAGCTTAAGTATATTATATATTATAATTAGAAAAATTAAAAATGTTATAACATTAGTAGCTTGAGGAAATTCATTTACTATGTCAGAAAAAGAACTTATTATCTTATCTATTACATTAAAAATATTTTCTAAAACACTTTTATCTCCTAGTAATTCAACACTAAAAATAAGAGCCACTAATAAACATATACTCTTCTCTATATCATAAAGTTCATAACTTACACTTTTCGAATCGTATTTTCTTATAATTCCCATTAAAATAGGAAATATAAATATAATAACTAAACCTAAATCTACAAGATTATTTTTCATTCATTTCACTCCAAGAAATCTTCTATATTTGTAACATTCTTTACTGCCTTATTTATACACTCGTAAGTGTAACCCTTAGATGCTAAAAATCTATATAATTTTTGTGATATTTTGAATTTATCATCTTCTCTTTTTATTAGTACATTATATTTTTTTTGCGCTAAATTTGTGGCCACTTCTAATTCATCATCTACATCTATATTATCAATTCTGGCCTTAATAACCTCTTCACATACACCTTTTCTCATTAAAGAAAATTTAATTTTGTTACGTCCCTGAGCCTTAATTTTATCTTTAACAAACATGTCTGTGTATTTATTATCGTCTAAAAGATTGTATTCTTTTAAAAATTCTAAGGTTCTTTTGATTATTTTTTCTTCAAACCCCTTATCTTTTAATTTATCTATTATCTCTTTTTCTGTTTTATATGCTTTTTCTAAAGAACGTAATGCTGAATTTTTACACTTTATAAAATCTTCTTCCTCTATAATTTCCTTAAGTTCTTCTTCAACTACACTCTTTCCTTTTCTTATATCGTACCTATATACAAGTTCTGCATCACAAGCAAAAGAAAATTCTTGATTTATAAATACATTCACTCTTCCTTGATTTCTTTTTTGAACTTCTACACTAGTTATCTTCTTCATCAAATTCCTCTTCCTTACTAGGCCTTAAAATGTGTATTGTCGGATTGTTTAAAAGTTTTCTTGCAACAGCATAAATATCCTTTGAATTTAGATTATCTAATTTTTTCATATCATCTATAAATTCATATACTTCTTCACCTGCAAGAGCTTGATGCATTACATAATTGCACAGATCACTTCCATCTTCAAGGGTAGATACTACTGCTGTTTTGTGAACCTTCTTCATAAGAGATAAAGTACTCTCATCAAATACTATCTTTTCATTTTTTATATCCTCGATGCACTTATTTATAACCTTTATAGTCTCATCTATTGATTCTTCACTTACAGCTGTAAAAATATTCAAAGTATCAATATTTTTTGTTAAATCTAAATGTGTATAAACATCATAAGCAAGTCCTCTTTTTTCTCTAAGTTCTCTAAAAAGTATAGAATTTGCACTTTCACCAAGCTTATGATTTAAAATCTTAAGAGGAAGTTCATCGTCTCTCTCTAAATCACAAAGTGAAAACAAATAAGTAATTGTACTTTGCTCCATATCTCTCTTAAAACTTTGAGCCACTACTTTATTATTTTTTTCTTTTAAAGCTAAAGGCTTCATTTCAGCTTTACCTTTAAAATCTCCAAAATATTTTTTTATAATATCTAATGCAACGCTATGTTCCATTGATGTTAAAAGAGAAACAACTATATTATCGGGCTTATAATACTTATTATAAAATTTAATTAAATCTTTTCTTTTTAAAGATTGTATATTTTCTTCTGTTCCTATTATTTCATTCTTTAAGGGACTTTTTGTAAATGCAACCTCACTAGTCTTTTTAAAACTCAAATCTTCAATGTCATCCTTGCTAGTTCTTATCTCAGCAAGTACAACCCCTATTTCACGTTCTAGTTCATGCTTATTAAAGCTCGGAGATATTATCATATCAGACAAAAGTTCTACTGCATTGATTATCTCTTCTTCTAAACAAGTTATACTATATACTGTTGCACTATAATCTGTATAAGCATTATATTCACCACCTAATGCTTCTAATTCTAAATTAAGTGTCTCATTATCCCTAGTCTTTGTTCCTTTAAATAACATATGCTCAATAAAATGAGATAATCCCTTTTCTTCTTCATTTTCATATAAGGCGCCTATATTGACACCTATATCTATAGATGAAAGTTGTGTATCTTTCTTTATTGTTATTACCTTTAGCCCATTAGGTAATATAACTGTATTTTCATCGAAATTCCATTTATTCATTAAATGCGCTCCTTAAATTAATTAAATCTATCTTATCATTTTATAATATTATTATGTATAATTGCAATAGACTATATTTTTATCTTTGATAATAACCATTATTTTCGTTATAATATATTTATCAATCAAAAAAGGTGGGATAGCAATTGAAAAAAACAATTTTAATTGTTGAAGATGAAATTAGAATAAGATTTTTACTTAGAGATTATTTTCATAAAGAAAATTTTAATATACTAGAAGCCTCTGACGGTTTGGAAGCCTTGGAGATTTTCGCAAACAACTCTATCGATATAATAGTTCTCGATATAATGATGCCTGAACTTGATGGCTTTACTGTGTGTAAAACTATAAGAGAAACCTCTTCTATTCCAATAATATTACTTACAGCTAAAAGTGAAGAAGAAGATAAGCTTTTAGGTTATGATTTAGGTGCTGATGATTACATGACTAAACCTTTTAGTCCTAAAGTATTAGTGGCTAAAGTTAAAGCTTTACTAAAGAGAACAAGTTCAAATAAAGATTCTAGTATACTAAGCTTTAACGGATTAACTATAAATAAACTCTCTCATGAAGTTCTTGTAGATAATACTGTTATAAATTTATCACCTAAAGAATTTGACCTTTTACTATATTTATCTTACAACCATGGCATAGCTTTAAGTAGGGATAAAATATTAGATAATGTGTGGGGTATAGATTATTATGGTGATATAAGAACTGTAGATACTAATATAAAAAGACTTAGAGAAAAACTTTTATCAAAAGCTGATTATATAACTACAGTTAGAGGTAGTGGTTATAAATTCGAGGTTAAAAATGAAAAATAATGCTAAAAATTTTATATCAAATTGTTTTAATATAAAAAATAGTGTATCAAAAAGAATATTTTTTATAACTTTTTTATTAATAATTCTTCTTATGACTTTTGCCATGATATTTCTACAATACTTTTTCCCAAGCTTTTATCAAGCTAGAAAGACTACGACACTTGAAAAGGCTATTTTAAAATTTAAAACTTCATATTCTATGAATATAGAAAATAATACAACATTATTTAATTCATTAGAAAATTTTGAGATTAAAAATAATGCTAAAATAGCTATATATTCAAAATCAGGTAATGTAAAATATATATCTGGTCAAGATTCTGAAAATTCAACAAATATGAACCTTCTAAATGAAATTTTCAAAAGCCTTTATAATGATAAAGAATATACAAATGCTCTATTAAATTCAAATAAAATGCTTACAAAGACCTTTGATAATCCTAAGCTTTCAACTAAACATATAGTCTGTATGACTCCATTTTCATTAAACACTGAAAATGATTCTATAATTATCTCTATTTCATCCTTTAACAATATAGAGGAAGCTTCTGAAGTTATTGAGGAATTTTATAAATACATTTTTATAGGTATAATAATTTTAGGTTTTATACTGTCACTTATATATTCAAATTTAATTTCAAAACCATTAACTAAAATAAATAAAACAGCTAAAAAGATGAGTGCTATGAATTTTAGTGAAAAATGTACTTTAAAAAGAACTGATGAAATAGGTAACCTTGCAACTACACTAAACTTTCTTTCTGAAAACTTATCTAATGCTCTACTTGAACTTAAGGAAAAAAACAGAAAATTAGAACTTGATATAGAAAAGGAAAGACAACTTGATATGCTTAGAAAGGACTTTATAGCTGGTGTATCTCATGAACTCAAAACACCAATAGGTATAATAGAAGGCTATGCTGAAGGACTCAAAGATAATATAGCTGAGGGTGAAGCTCGTGATATGTATTTAGATGTTATTATAGACGAAGCTCATAAAATGAATAGTTTAGTTATGGATATGCTTGAGCTTTCAAGGCTTGAAGCTGGTAAAGCTAATCTTAACCTTCAAAGCTTTGATTTGAAAAAACTGTTTGAAAAAGTTCTATTTAAAAATCAAGTTGAAATAAATAATAATAATCTAGAAGTAATCTCTAATTATTGTGATGATAATTATTATGTTGTGGGTGATGAATTTAAAATAGAACAAGTATTAACAAACTTCCTTAGTAATGCTATAAAATATACAGAAAAAAATGAAAAAATAATAATTGATTTTAGTGCTCATAACGATAGCCTGTTTTTTTCTATAGAAAATACTGGTGCTAATATTCCAGAAAAAGAAATAACAAACATTTGGAATCAATTTTATAAATTAGATAAGGCTAGAAATAGGTCTAGCCGAAGTACAGGACTTGGTCTTTCTATAGTTAAAAATTTGTTAACTCTTCACAATAGTCAATTTGGTGTAATGAATACAGAAAAAGGCGTTCGCTTTTACTTTTCTTTAAAAAAAGCTAAATAAAATGGCTAATGTTATTTTACTGACCCTGTCTACTTACAAGGTCAGTTTATAACACTAGCCATTTTCTATAACATTCCACCATCTATAGTTAAAACTTGCCCCGTTACATAAGAAGCTTCATCAGAAGCTAAAAATGATACTACATTAGCTATTTCTTCAACCTCTCCAAACCTACCCATAGGTATTTCCTCAGTAAGAACATCTTTCTCATCGTCGGATAAAAAATTATTCATTTCAGTATTTATAACACCAGGCGCCACAGCATTTACCCTTATATTAGATGGAGCCAATTCCTTTGCTAACGCTTTAGTAAAGGTATTTATTCCTCCTTTAGTTAAAGAATATAAAACCTCATATGAAGCACCTACATTTCCCCATATAGATGAAACATTAACTATACCAGCGCCTCTTGAAGCTAGCAAATGTTTTATAGCGCAATGTGTCACATTAACAGTTCCCATTAAATTGACCTGTATAATATTCTCTATTTGATTTACATCCTGATCCATAAAAAGCCCAAGACTTGATATTCCAGCATTATTTACCACTACATCAAGCTTTCCAAAATGATTTACAGCCTCTTCCACTAAATATTTTGCTTCTTCATATTTAGAAACATCTGCCTTAACACTTATTGCATATCCACCATTTTCCTTAATTTCTTCTATTATTCTATTGGCACCATCTTCATCTTTACTATAATTTATAATTATACTTGCTCCCAAAATACTAAGCTTACGAGCTATTGCCTCACCAATTCCTCTTGAAGATCCAGTAACTAAAGCTACCTTTCCACTTAAATTGTACATATACATTCTACCTACTTTCTTCTACTTAAGTACATCCTTAATTATTCTTTCACTATTCTTATAAAATATTTTATCAATTTCAGCTTCTGTAAAACCATTTTTTAGTAATGCATGTGCTAAACTGCTCATCTCACTAATATCCTTTATTTCAACTTCATTATCTATACCATCAAAATCTGAACCTAATGCTATACAATCTATACCACCAATATTTTTTATATGTTTTATATGCTCTACCATATCAGAAATCATAGCTACCTTTGAATTTCCCAAAAAGTAAGCACAGAAATTGATTCCAGTAACTCCACCCTTATTACTTAATATTCTTATCATATCATCAGTTAAATTTCTAGAGTGATTACAAAGATTCCTAGCATTTGAATGTGATGCTACAAATGGATACTTTGAATATTTAGCTACATCTAAAAATCCTCCATCTGAAAGATGTGAAACATCTATAATCATACCTAAGCTATTCATTTCTTCTATAACTTCTATTCCAAAATTCTTAAGTCCTTTATCCCTAAATTTTTCACTACAATTAGGATACCCTATTTTGTTTTCAAAATTCCAGGTTAACGTCATAAGTGATACTCCTCTATCTTTAAAGTATCTTAGATTTTTTAAATCTCCCTCAATAGCTTCCCCCTCTTCAATTGTTAAAAATGCTCCTATTTTACCACTATTCTTAACCTTATTATATTCTTCTATATTTGTGCAAATCTCTATTTTATCATTATTTTCATTTATCTGCTCTTCTAAATTATTTAACATATCTATACATTTCTTATTATAGCTTTCACCATTATTAACTTCTATAAACAAAGCAAAAAACTGAGCTAACGCTCCTGCTTTTTTAAGCTTTTTTATATCAACCTTTAAATCACTATCTAAAATATTCTTATCTTTCTTTTCTAACAATATAGATGCTGTATCACAATGAAAATCTATAAATTGCATTTAAATCGCTCCCTTATAACCCTATATATTTTGAGACATCTATTACATTATTATGCATTTCATCATAAACTTTAGGTAATATTTTGTCTCCTTCTATTTCATAATAAAGTATATATCTATTATAGTTCTTTGTACAATCTATTTTGGATAATATTTTCTTTCTACTAAAAAATGTTTCAACAGATTTCTTTTCCTCATCATAGCACTTTATGTTTCCTAAACCAAACTTATCAAATTCAGTGTAATAAATTCGCGCCATTTTATTTCCATTATCATTTATGTCAAATAACCCTATAGCTCTTGGCGAGTTTCCTAAACTATCAGGATTACTTTTGACCTTAGTTAATGTAATTGGTGAATCTATAAATGAAAACAACTCATAAACTTCACCATCTTTTTTAATTCCAACAATACCATCTTTATATTTCATAATATCAGCAGTTACAACGTTATTAACAATTCCGTCTTGCAGCATTCCATTATAATCGCAAGCTCTTAATACTGAACCATCCTTGTCCTTTTTAACAAAGAAAAATTTATTAAATCCTGAAGCTACTAAAGCTTCTGGCTTATAATACAGTTTTTTATCATTAGAAATATTTTTATTAAACATATCAAATCCAGTATATTCTGAATTTAAATATATATATCTATTATCACTTTTTTTTACATAAACCAAATTTTGACCTAGCACATAATCATCTATGTCATTAACTTTTACATTATAAGATTTTTGAAAATTAAAATCTATGTTTTCATTATTACCATAAATTTGAACAACTTGAGTATAATTGTTACTTGGAATCACAGTATTATTTTCATAACAATTCACATTACTTTTTACTTTAAAACTCTCCTCATTATTCACCGTTATTTGTTTTGTCTTAACACTTAAATCTAAAAGATTCACTAAGGAAAAATAATACCTTTTCTTGTCATAACTTAAAACTTTTATATAAGGTACCTCACCTATATTATAAAATTCTATATTTTTTATAGTTCCTAAACTTTTACTTTGCAAAATTATATCTTCTTGTTTTTGAAATGTAGAACTTTCTATACTCTCACTTTTATATGAAAAAAAGAAACCTATTAAAGCTACCAATAATAGCACAATCATAAAATTTTTTTTCACAACAACACCTCTTACTTATATTGAAGTTTTTTACTTAATATGTATATAATAATATCATATTTTACAATTTATAAAAGGAGCTTTTTATGATTAGAAAAAATTTTACCGAAGCCTGTAGTTCTATAAAATATATTTATCCCTTTGCTTTAATACCACTTTTAATTGACTTATTTTATTTTCTTATATACAAGCTTTATTTTAAATTTGACTTTATTCCTAGCAATCTTAATTTAAACTTTAAAATTACTACTTTTACTATACCACCCTCAATAAATGATTTTATTGATTTTTTCCCAAATTTAAATATAATACTTGAGAATATAAAGTTTTATCCAAATAAAACTATTATATTTGAAATACTACTAATTTATATAATTCAAAGCTTCTTAATCTCTGGATATTTGAGTTCTTTATATCATGCATATTCTTATAAGACGATTTTTACTTACTTTTTTAAATATGGTTTTAAAAATTGGCATCTATTTTTTATATACTCTTTGCCTCAGATAATTATATCTTTACTTATACTTAATAATAGTCAGTTTTTAAACGTTGCTTTGGTATTATCAGGTTTATTCTATGTAATATTTTCATTATCCACATATTCATTTGTGGTTGATGATTTAACCTTTTTCGAAGGTCTAAGAAAAGCTTGTTATACTTTATTTTCAAATATAAAGACATTTTTAAAATTAGCTATATTCTTAGCATTAATTCTTATAATACCAAACTTTTTATTACTAGCTTTATTACAACATAATGATACCTTTAATATTACTTTTTCTCTTATTCTATCTTCACTTATCCTTGTAATAATTAACCTTACAATACTTAAAACTTATATTTCAGTAAATAGCAAAAGCCTAGAAGAATAATCTTCTAGACTTTTTTATTTACTTATATAATGGGTATTTATCACATAAAGCTTTAATTCTAGCTTTAGCTTCTTCTAAGTTTCCATCCTTATTTTCTATAGCTAAATTTATTACATTAGCTATTTCAACCATATCTTCTTCTTTAAAGCCTCTAGTAGTAACTGCTGGTGTACCTACTCTTATACCACTTGTTACAAAAGGACTTCTTGTTTCGTTTGGAACTGTATTTTTATTAACAGTTATTCCTACACTGTCTAATAATATTTCAGCGTCTTTTCCTGTAATATTCTTATTATTTAAATCTACTAAAATAAGATGATTATCTGTTCCGTTAGAAACTAATTTAAATCCATGCTTAACTAAAGCTTCTCCTAATGATTTTGCATTTTTAACTACCTGTTCCATATAAACTTTAAATGAAGGTTCTAAAGCTTCCTTAAAACATACTGCCTTAGCAGCTATAATATGCATCAACGGACCACCTTGCATTCCTGGGAATATATTTTTATCTAAATCCTTAGCAAACTTTTCTTTGCAAAGGATAAGACCTCCTCTAGGTCCTCTTAATGTTTTATGTGTAGTTGAAGTTACAAAATCAGCATAAGGTACTGGTGATGGATGAACCCCAGCTGCTACTAGTCCAGCTATATGGGCCATATCTACCATTAAATATGCTCCTACTTCATCTGCTATTTCTCTAAATTTAGGAAAATCTATAACTCTTGAATAAGCACTAGCTCCTGCAACTATTAATTTCGGTTTATGTTTTAATGCTAATTCTCTAACATTATCATAATTTATAGTTTCAGTTTCATTATCAACCCCATAAGATACAAAATTGAATAATTTCCCTGAAAAATTAACTGGTGAACCATGAGTTAAGTGTCCACCATGGCTTAAATCCATTCCAAGTACTGTATCCCCATTATTTAATATTGTGAAATACACCGCCATATTTGCTTGTGAACCTGAATGTGGTTGAACATTTGCATGTTCAGCTCCAAAAAGTTCTTTTACTCTGTCTCTAGCTATATCTTCTACTTCATCAACCACATGACAACCGCCATAATATCTTTTATGTGGATATCCTTCAGCATATTTATTTGTTAAATATGACCCCATAGCCTCCATAACAGCTTCGCTTGCAAAATTTTCTGAAGCTATAAGCTCTATTCCATTTTGCTGTCTTTCTAATTCCTTGTTCATAAGGTCAAAAATTGCCCTATCATTTTCCTTTAGATTTTTAAAATCCATTATCTCACCCCAATTGTCTATATTTTATTCTCATTATATTATTCTTCATAATAATTTTCAACAAAATATTCCCCTATATATTAAAAATAAACTCTTCCATATTTTCTCAATATACTTATTATTTTCTATTTCCACTTTATAAACTTGTCAAATCAGAATTTCAATTATAAGATATATTCATTAAAAAACTCAAAAGAATTACCGGTATTTTGAATTAACTTCATAAAATAAAGCCTTAGTTTATATAATATAAAGAATGTTTAACCTAGAGATATTACTTTCTTTTATACTATGCTATAATACTAAATGGTAATTTATTTTTTGCAGGGGAGAATTTCTTATGGATATTAATAAGGTTTTACATGTTGCAACTTTTGCAGGTCAAGTTATCTTAGAAAATGGTGGTGAAACCTATAGAGTTGAAGAAACAATTCTTAGAATCTGTGAGGCTTATGATGTGCATTTTGCAGATAGTTTCGTTACTCCAACTGGCATAATGGTTTCCGTATGTGATGAAGATCATTATACTACTACATTAGTAAGACGAGTCAAAATCCGAACTGTTAATTTACAAAAAATTCACTTAGTTAATGATTTATCTAGAAACATTATATCTAATGGTTATTCTGTTGATGAATTTAAAGCAAAATTAAAAGAAATAGAAGCCACAGAAAGATATAATAAAACAATTACTATATTATCAGCTGCTATAGCTTCAGCTTGTTTTTCTGTATTGTTTGGTGGAAGTGCAAAAGATTTTCTTTGTGCATTTATAGTGGGTTTTTTAATAAAGATAATGTCAACTAAAGCTGGAGAACTTAATATAAACGACTTTTTTGTTAATAGTTTAGGCGGAGCTATTGCTGCATTTTTATCACTTATATTAGTTAATTTAAATATTGGTTCTAATGTAGATAAAATAATAATCGGTGCTATAATGCTATTAGTTCCAGGTCTTGCAATTACAAATGCCATCAGAGATACTATAGCTGGAGATTTAGTTTCTGGACTTACAAGAGCTGCAGAAGCCTTTCTTATAGCTGTTTCAATAGCTGTTGGTACTGGACTTGTATTAAGTATTTGGTTTAGTACTTATGGAGGTATTTAAAATGTTTTTTATTGAAACTATTCTTGCATTTATAGCAACCTTTGGATTCGGTATTATTTTTAATATAAAAGGTCGAAATCTAATTTTTGCATCTATTGGAGGTGGATTAAGCTGGCTTATTTATAAACTTGCCTTATCTAATACTTCAAATGACATTGTATCTATGTTTATTTCGTCTATAATTTTTAGTATTTATTCAGAGTTTTGTGCTAGAAAACTAAAGACACCTGTTACAACTATAGTTATTTGTGCCTTAATACCGTTAGTTCCTGGTGGAGGTATGTACTATACTATGTATAACGCAGTACAGGGAAATGCTCAAAAAACTTGGACTTATGCCTTAAATACATTATCAGCTGCTGGTGCTTTAGCTTTAGGTATAATATTTGTATCTACAATAACAAGGTTTATTAATTCCACAAAAAAGAAATATTATTCAAAGAATACTGAGTATTAATTTCTTAATAACATTGCTTTTTTAGCTTAAAAATTATAAAATTAAGTTAATAATAACAAATAAATATCTTATTTATTTGCTTGCAAAATTAGGAGGACTTTATGAATAGCGTTTCAAGAAAAAAGAAAGAGAAAATAAGAAGTTTGCTATCTAAAGAATTGAACGAAAAAAATTTTTATAATATTAGTATAGATAACTGTATTTTTGAAATAAATAGAGATTGGGAAGAAATATTCATTCCTCTTCTTGAAGAATCTGAATGTGATTATTATGGAAATTATGAAGGTACTGATGAAAATCTAAGAAATTCTCTCAACGGTTTTGAAAATGATGTTTTTGCACTATATCCTTTTAATGAAGATAAACCTGATGAAAATGTTAATTTTGTTTATAAACCTATTAGATTTGCTCTTAGATGGAATAGTTATCCTCTAATGGATGCATTCATGAATATGGAACTTAATTTAGAAGAATATAAAGAAATTATTGATGATTGTATGAAAAGTTTAAAAGAGAAATAAAATAAGAATCAAGTTGATTCTCATTTTATTTCTCTTTATTTCTTACTTCATAAAAGTATTTAAAGTTTTTATTAATTGTTCTAAACCTTCTTCACTTTCACTTCCTTCTTCTATACCAATGCAATTTCTTGCATAATTTTCAACTATTAAAACTCCAACCTTGTTTATCGCAGCTCTTATAGCTGCAATTTGAACAAGAACATCAGGACAGCATACATTTTTATCCATCATACCTTGAATTCCTTTTACCTGCCCCTCTATTCTTCGAAGCCTTACTATTATATCCCTTTTTAATAATTCTTCTTTATCATCCATATTTATAATCTCCTATTCAACATCTTAAATAATTATATTAATATATATTATAATCTATATTTTAATATAATACATGTTTTATTTAATCTACTTTTAACTATAAACAATTTTCTACTTTTTAAATATATAGAATCTATATATTTAAAATCAAACTTCTTCTCATATTCATTCGAATGAATAAATTCCTATTACAAAATCAAAGATTTGGATAGTCACTTAAAAATAAGAGGTATGAAAATCATACCTCTTAAGCAACTATTTATCTTCTTTTTTTATTACTTCTATACCTAATTCAGCTAATTGCTTATCATCAGCTATATTTGGTGCTTCAGTAAGATAACAGAAAGCATTTTGATTTTTAGGGAAAGCAATAACATCTTTAATATTATCAGTTCCTCCAAGGAACATTATCATTCTGTCAAGACCAAATGCTAAACCGCCGTGTGGTGGTGGACCAAATTTAAATGCTTCTAGTAAGAATCCAAATCTTTCCCAAGCTGATTCCTCAGTAAATCCAAGAACTTTAAACATTTTTTCTTGAAGTTTAGTATCGTGAATTCTTATAGAACCTCCACCTAATTCTTCTCCATTTAGTACTAGATCGTAAGCCTTAGCTCTAACTCTACCAGGATCACTTTCTAAGAATTCTAAATCTTCATCCATAGGCATTGTAAATGGATGGTGAGCTGCAAAGTATCTGCCTTCTTCTTCGTCATATTCAAACATAGCAAATTCAGTTATCCAACAGAAATTAAATTCATTTTTATCTTTTATTAAGTCAAATTTCTTAGCAAGTTCTAATCTTAGTTGACCAAGACTTTGGAATACTACTGAATCTTTATCTGCAACTATTAAAATTGCATCTCCTTTTTCAGCAGACATCTTCTCTATTATAGAACTCAGTTCCTCTTCTTTTAAGAATTTAGCTATCGGTGATTTTATTTCATTTTCTTTTAATTGTATCCAAGCTAACCCTTTAGCTTTAAATGTTTTAACAAATTCACCTAATCTGTCTAAGTCTTTTCTTCCCATATCAGCTCCACCTTTTAAGCATAAAGCTCTTACAGAGCCACCATTTGCTAAGGCATCACTAAACACTTTAAAATCAACGTTCTTAACTACTTCTGAAAGATCTGTTATTTCCATACCGAATCTTAAATCAGGTTTATCTGAACCGTATTTATTCATAGCTTCAGCATATGTCATTCTTCTTATAGGAAGGGCAACATCTACTCCTACTACTTCTTTAAATACATGTTTTATTAAACCTTCATTTAAAGTCATAACATCATTTTCTTCGACAAAAGCCATTTCTAAATCTACTTGTGTAAACTCTGGTTGTCTGTTTGCTCTTAAATCTTCATCTCTAAAACATTTAACTATTTGAAAGTATCTATCAAAACCTGACACCATTAAAAGTTGTTTAAATAACTGTGGTGATTGAGGTAATGCATAGAACATTCCTGGATAATTTCTTGATGGAACTAAATAATCTCTAGCTCCTTCTGGTGTTGATTTTGTAAGCATTGGAGTTTCCATCTCAAGAAATCCATTTTGATCTAAATAATCTCTTATAACTTTAGCTGTTCTATGTCTTATCATAAAGATATTTTGCATATCAGGTCTTCTAAGATCTAAATATCTATATTTTAATCTTATATTTTCAGCTGCATCTAATCCTTCCTTTATGTATATAGGTGGTGTTTCAGATTCAGATAAAATTTTTATTTCTTGTCCCTTAAGTTCTACCATACCTGTTGGCATATTTGGGTTTGGTGATTCTCTTCTTACTACTTCACCAGTTACAGCTATACAATATTCTGGTCTAACTTTATCAGCTTTTTCAAAAGCTTCCTTACTTATTGCATCACCAAAAACGACTTGTAGAATTCCTGTTCTATCTCTTAAATCTATGAAGTCTAGGCCTCCAAGATTTCTATTTCTTTGTACCCATCCCATAACTGTTATTTTTTGTCCTATATGTGATTCGCGAACTTCACCACACATAATTGAACGCTTTAGTCCATTTAATGCCTCTCCCATTTTTTTAAATTCCTCCTATTTATTTAAGTAAATTTGCTAGCTCATTTAAGTTGTTTAAATCTGCTTCGAACTGTTCTCCATCACTCATTCTCTTTATCTTTACAAGTTTCTCTTGAAGTTCAGTCTCTCCTATTACAAAAGTATATTTTGCACCTATTTTATTTGCAAATTTCATTTGTGCTTTTACACTCTTAGACATATGATCTATATCAATTTTTTTATTGAATTTTCTAAGCTCAAAAGCAAGTTTCATAGAGTATGCTCTTGCTTCATCTCCCATAGAACAAATAAATAAATCACATCTATCCTCTTTAGGAATCTTTATTTTTTCCTGTTCTAAAGTTAATAAAAGTCTTTCTATTCCCATACCAAAACCTACAGCTGGCATTTCTGGTCCACCTATTTGTGATATTAAATAATCATATCTTCCTCCACCACAAACAGTTATATCATTATTTATAATCTCAAAAACGGTTTTAGAATAATAATCTAACCCCCTAACTATTTTAGGATCTACTTTATATTTAATACCCATTATTTTTAAATATTTTTGAAGATCTTGAAAATGATTATTACACTCTTCACAAATATAATCTAAAATAACAGGTGCTTTTTCTGTTATTGTCTTACACTTTTTTTCTTTACAATCTAATATTCTCATAGGATTTTTTTCAAATCTTGTCTTACATGTAGGACATAAATCATCATAGTTTTTCCTTAAGAAATCTTTTAATGCTTCATTATATTTTGCTCTACATTCTGGATGACCTATAGAGTTTATTGTAAGTTTTAAATTTTCAACCCCAAATTCTTCGTAGGCTCTCATAGCAAGTGATATAACTTCAGCATCTACTGATGCATGCTCTGAACCAAAAATCTCTACACCAAATTGATGATGCTGTCTAAGTCTCCCCTTTTGAACATTTTCATATCTAAATACGGGTGTAAAATAATATAATTTTGTTGGCTGAGCATCTGCATAAAGACTACCTTCTATAAATGCTCTAACAGAAGGTGCAGTTCCTTCTGCTTTTAAAGTTATACTTCTATTACCCTTATCTTTAAAAGTATACATTTCCTTTTGAACAACATCTGTCGTTTCACCTACACCTCTTTCAAAAAGCTCTGTTGCTTCAAATATTGGTGTTCTTATTTCTCTTATTCCATATTCATCTGCTAAATTTCTTAACTTGTTTTCAACGTAATGCCATTTATACGCATCCCCTGGTAGCATATCTTTGGTTCCTTTTTGCGCTTGTATCTCCATTTATTTCCCTCCTTAATAGACTAATCTATAAAACTAACTTAAACTCCATATAATGTATCAAGCAATTTTATTTTCTCACTTATCATCTCATCTATTCTTTTTGTATATTCTATTATGTCTCTAACATTGCCAAAGCGCTCTATTCTATTATCTTCTAGAAATACTACCTTTGATACAGCATGAGCACCTAAAGCTATTATAGTTTGTTTTTCTTCTATCATCTCTATATTATATATACATTCATTATTTTCTGTTGAGTATCCTACATTTTCCATAGTTCCTACCATATTTTTTTGCCTGTACATATAATATGGGTGCATTCCTAAATCTTTAGCAAGTATTTTGGTTTCTTCATACATTGAATTTAACTCTTGCTGTTTAGGAATATATTTTGTCTTCTTAAGTAATATCTCTTCATGAAGTCTTGAACCTCTTTTTATTGACATCCCATGTACTGTCAGACTATCTGGTTTCATATCTTTTATAATAGTACAAGTATTATTAACTTCTTCTAAGCCTTCATTTGGTAGTCCTACTATTATATCCATATTTATATTATTAAAACCTAATCTCCTAGCTAAATTAAACTTTTCTATAACATCTTCCACCAAATGAGCTCTTCCTATAGCCTTTAAAGATTTATTATTCATAGTTTGCGGATTTATACTAATTCTTGAAACATTATAAGTTCTCATTGTATTAAGCTTAGCTTCTGTTATACTATCAGGTCTACCACATTCTACTGTAAACTCTTTAACATTTCTATCTTTAACAAAAGAATTATATACTTCCTCCATTAGCATTTCAAACTCTTCCTCGGTTACAGCTGTTGGAGTTCCACCTCCAAAATAAACAGTCTCTATGTTTAAACCTCTTTTTTCTATATACCGCTTCATGGCTCTAATCTCCATATTTAAAGCTTCTAAATATGGCTGTACTAATTTTTTAGCACTTGCTATTGGCGTTGATGAAAATGAACAATATAAACATCTTGTTGGACAAAAAGGCATTCCTATATATACACTTATATTATCAGATTTTCTGTTTACAAATTTTTCTTCATATTTTGCAACCTCAATACAAAGCTCAGCTTTACTCTTAGATACAAGATTATTTTTTTGAAAACTTTCTACTATTTCTTTCTCCTCAACCTCTTGTTTAATCAGTTCAAGAGCTTTTTTACTAGGTCTTATACCTATAAGAGTGCCCCATGGATGATTTTCTCCAGTTATATTTCTTAAACATAAAAATATAAACTTTTTAATTTCTTCTCTTATTTCTACTTTATCTAAAAAATACTTATAATATTTTTTTTCTCCATAAAATAGCGAAAATTCATTTTCTTCTATTATTACTTCATAATCAAAATTTTGATCCACAAAATTAATATTGTCAAAAGTAAAAAATATATTGAACATATGATATACATCATATCTATAAACCATATCGTTTAAATTAATATTAATATCCATAAATTCTCCTAATTTAGAAATGGATTTCTTCTTTTTTCATATAGTATACTTGATTTAGGACCATGTCCTGGATATACTTCTACATTATCACCAAGTGGCAATAGCTTATTTACTATACTTTCAATTATACTTTCATAGTTTCCACCTTCAAAATCGGTTCTTCCTATAGAGCCTTGAAATAATGTATCTCCTGTAAATACTTTATCATTTACTAAAAAACATACACCACCTGGTGTGTGTCCTGGTGTATGGATGACTTCTATCTCTAGATTTGCTATATTAAGTTTGTCACCATCTTTTATATAACCATCAGCTTTTCTGTTTAAATGTCCATAGACATCTGTACCACTCATCATAAATTTTTCATCTTCTTCATTTATATAAAACGGTATTTTATATCTATTAGATAAAGCTTCTACTGCACCAACATGATCTATATGTCCATGAGTTAATAGTATGGCTTTTGGTGTTACTTCTAGTGCTTCTATGTTAGCTATTAACATATCTGAATCTCCACCTGGGTCTAAAATTATAGCTTGTTTATTGTCTTCTTTATAAATTACATAACAATTTGCTCCATATATACCTGCTGGTATTGTTTTTATGATCATACAAACACCTCTCTTAAAAATTCCTTTTACTTTCTAATAAAATAGTTACTGGACCATCATTAATTATTTCAACTTCCATATCAGCACCAAAGCTTCCTGATTGAAGCTTTATATCTTCGTTTTTAAATAATTCTAAAAAGCTATCATATAATTTTTTTGCTTCATCTCCACCCAAAGCTTCCATAAAATTAGGTCTTCTGCCTTTTCTACAATCACCATATAAAGTGAATTGGGAAATTATAAGTAATTCTCCACCTATATCTTTTAATGATAAATTCATTTTCTCATTTTCATCTTCAAACACTCTAAGATTTAGTATTTTTTCTTTAATATATATTAAATCCTCCATACTATCATCTTTAGATATTCCAACTAATACATTGAACCCCTTATTTATTTCACCTATAACTTTATCTGAAACTTTAACACTACTTCTTTTTACCCTCTGTACTACTGCTCTCATTTAAACACACCCTTAATTATTCATTCTATAAACATCTATAACACCTTGAAGTCTTCTTATCTTTTTCATTAATTCCTTAAGTTGTTCTACACTATCTATTTTTACTTTAATATTAACACTTGCTACACCGTTTTTTGCTGCTTTTGCATTTAATCCATTAAGATGTAATTTAGAATCCGTTATTAAAGTCATAATATCTGAAAGAAAGCCTATTCTATCTTCCCCTCTAACTTGTATTTCAGCCGTATAAGCATTGCCTTTTGCCTTGCCCCAACTTACTTCAACTATTTTATCTGGTTCCTCTTCCATTATAGTTTTAAAATTTCCACAATCTTTTCTATGAACAGAAACTCCTCTACCTCTAGTAATATACCCTAATACATCATCACCTGGTACTGGATTACAGCATTTTGCGAATCTAACCATTAAGTTATTTTCGCCTTTTACAGTTATACCATAATTATTAACTTTCTTATGTACTTTTTCCGTTTTAGCCATCTGATCTTCAATATTTTTATTAATCTGTTCTTGAGTTATTATCTTTTCTACAGGTTGTATATCTCCTCTAAGCCTATTAATAACCATAGAAGGTGATACCATTCCTATACCTACTGAAGCATAAATATCATCTACTCCGTGAAAATTATATCTTTTAATAAATTTTTCATAATTATCACTTTTAGTTAGCTCAATAAAATTAATTAATTGTTTTTTACATTCTTTTTCAATTAATTCTTTACCTTTATCTATATTCTCTTCACGTCTAGCTCTTTTAAACCATTGTTTAATTTTGCTCCTAGCCTGATTACTATTTGCAAAAGTTAACCAGTCCATATTAGGTCCTTTTGCCACAGTGGATGTAAGTATTTCTACTATCTCTCCAGTTTTAAGTTTATAATCTAATGTAACCATTTTCCCATTTACTTTAGCACCTACACATCTATTACCTACATCAGTATGAATCTTATAAGCAAAATCTACTGGCGTAGCTTTACTAGGAAGATTTATAACAACTCCCTTAGGAGTAAATACAAAAATTTCATCACTAAATAAATCTAACTTAAACCCTTCCATAAACTCTTCCGCATCTGAGGTTTCATTTTGCCACTCAAGTATATCTTTAATCCAAGCTAACTTGTTCTCAAAGCTATCTTCTTTCACTTCTGATTCAGAACCACTCTCCTTATACTTCCAATGAGCAGCTATACCATATTCAGCTGTTCTATGCATTTCAAAAGTTCTTATCTGAATTTCAAAAGTTTTCCCTTGTGGACCTATAACAGTTGTATGAAGAGATTGATACATGTTAGGTTTAGGCATAGCTATATAATCTTTAAATCTTCCAGGAATAGGCTTATATATTGTATGTACTATACCTAGAGAAGCATAGCAGTCTTTAACTGTATTAACAAGTATTCTAATAGCCGTTAAATCGAATATTTGCTCAATACTCTTATTTTTATTAACCATTTTTCTATATATACTATAAAAATGTTTAGGTCTGCCTTCTATATCACTGTCAATATTAGCAGATTCTAAATTATTGATTAAATCATCTATTATCTCCTTTATATACTCTTCTCTTTCAACTCTTTTTTCTGCAATATCATGTACAAGCTCATAATATTCATCAGTATGAAGATATCTAAAAGCTAAGTCTTCAAGTTCCCATTTAATTTTAGATATACCTAATCTATGAGCTAACGGTGCATAAATATCTAAGGTCTCCTTAGCTTTTTCCTTTTGCTTTTCTTTACTCATAAATTTAAGAGTTCTAAGGTTATGTAATCTATCAGCTAGTTTAATTATTATTACTCTTATGTCTTTTGCCATAGCAAGAAGCATCTTTCTTACATTATCAGCTTGCTGTTCTTCCTTACTCTTATATTTTATTTTTCCCAATTTAGTAACACCATCTACTAAATCGGCTATTTCTTTATTAAACAATTCTTCAATTTCTTCATAGCTATAATCAGTATCTTCTACTACATCATGGAGTAATCCTGCTACTATTGTATTTGTATCCATACCCATTTCTGCTAAAATAATAGCTACACTAACAGGATGAATTATATAAGGCTCACCTGATTCTCTTTTTTGCTCTTTGTGCGCTTCAAATGCAAGATTATACGCTTTTTTAACTAAATCTATATCTACATTGTTACAATTAACATTTATCTTATCAATTAAACTATCTAGCATAACTGGATTACTCTCCTCTATATAAATTACTATATTATTCTTCGCTAAAGTCAAAGGCTGGTTTTATAACCAGCCATCATATAATAATTAAATTATATTATATTGCCCAAAATTTTTCAACGATTTTAGACCTATGAAATAAAATAATAAACATAAAATAGACGCGTAGATTAGTCTATTTTATTTCAGAATATTTTTAAACATCATATTTAACTAAAGACATTATATCATAACCTTTTAGTTTTTCTCTTCCATTTAACTCTGTAAGTTCTATTGTAAATGCTAATGATGCAACTTCTCCACCTACTTGTTCCACAAGTTTAGCAACTGCAGCTATAGTTCCTCCTGTTGCTAATAGATCATCAACTATAGCAACTCTTTGACCTGGTTTTATAGCACCTTCATGAAGTTCTAAAGCATCTGAACCATATTCTAAATCATAACTTACTCTAACTGTATCTCCTGGTAATTTTCCTGGTTTTCTAACTGGTATAAAACCAACTCCTAATGCATAAGCTACTGGTACACCAAATATGAAACCTCTAGCTTCTGGTCCTACAACTACATCTATTTCTTTATCCTTTAAATAAGCTACCATTTCATCAACTGATGCTTTTAATCCTTCGCCGTCAGCTATTAAAGTTGTTATATCTTTAAAGCTAATCCCTTCCTTTGGAAAATCCTCAATAACTCTTATCTTTTCTTTAAAATCCATTTTTCTTCCTCCACCTTTAATAAATTATTTATGTACTTAATTTTATCTTTTTTTTTCATTATCTAAATACTTTGTAATTTGTTCCGCCCGTGATTTATCATTTGTAGTTAAAAGCTCTACTATAATCCGTGCATTATCTCTCTTCCCAACTGCACCTTTACTCGGATTAATTGCTTCTATTATTTTATTCAAATTATCTTCATCTATATCATCTATATCATAAAAATTCTTAACAGCTTGTAATCCTACATTATTTGTTGTTTTTAAAACCTTAATTCCTTCTTTTAATATAACATTGTTCTCTCCCTTTGGAGTAATTTTACTATATACTCCACCAAGAAAAATCAGATCTAAATATTTATTTATACTTTTCATATTATAATATATAGCAATTGCTTGCATAAGCTTAAAACTAACACCACTGTTAGACAAATTTTTATATCTATATGCGCATCCTTCTTCTCTTGGATTTATATAAATACTCTCATAAGAAGACTTTACCTCCTTATTTTCGGTTATTACCAAATCAATCCCCAAATTATTACACAAAATCTCTTGTTCTTTTCCTTTGATTCCAGCTCCTACAGTTATAAGCAACTGAGCTCCTAAAAAAGCTATTTGATTTTTTATTATATCATCCGTTAAAATTGCATAATTATAATCATACTCACCAATGCAATATTCTACATCAGCATTTAAATATTTAAGTATAAGTAATAGAGAGGCTATACCACATAAGCTATCCGCATCTGTACCACCATAAATAACTATTTTTTCTCTATTATTTATAGCTTCAACCATTCTTTCTATTGCTCTATTCATATTTTTTATAATAAACGGATTATATCCTGTTATATAACTAGGCCGATATATGCTCTCCCAAAATTTTTGCATGTCTACTTCCTCCATAAAATTAGAAAACAACTATATTATAATTTAAAATTCTCTATTTGACAAACATTTTTGGAGAAAATAGAACAAACCTCCAACATTCACATTGAAGGTTTGTATCAAAATAAAGAAATTTAGTATATTTCCTATTTTATTTTCTTTTTTCTCTTTCTTAATAATACCCAAATTGGACTTGCTATAAATATTGAAGAATAAGCTCCTGTTGCTATACCTATAACAAGAGGAAATGCAAATTCTCTTACAGATGGTACAAAGAAATAAACACAAACTATTGTTATTAAAGTTGTTAATGTTGTATTTATACTTCTTGCAAATGTTTGAGTTATACTTAAATTTGCAACTTCTGTATCATCCATACTTCTATAATGCTTACTATTTTCTCTTATTCTATCAAATATTACTATAGTATCATTTATTGAATAACCTATTATAGTAAGTATTGCTGCTATGAACGGAGTATTAACAGGTACTTGGAAAACTGCATATATAGTTAAAGTTATTAAAACATCATGAATTATAGCAATTACAGATGCTAATCCAAAATTAAATTCAAACCTAAAGGCTACGTATAACAAAATACCTAGCATAGCTACACCTAATCCTATAAGAGAATTTTTTGCTAGTTCTTGCCCTACAGAAGCACCTATAGTGTCTTCTGAAACTAATGCTTTATCATCTAACTTATACTTTTCTTTTACTTCTTTTAACATTTTAGCTTGTTTCTCAGGATCTACTTTTTTCACTTTTATTTCAAGTTGATTTTTTTTACCAGTATCTTCAATCGTATTAGTTACAGCATCTGGAATTTCTTTAGTTATAACAGCATCAACTTCTGCCTTATTGAATTCTTTACCAAAATCTAGAACTAACTTAGTTCCTCCTTTGAAATCTATACCAAAATCTAAACCTTTAGTTGCCATAAAACCTATACCAACTAAAATTATAATACAAGATATAACAAACCAAATTTTAGTTTTTTCTATAATCTTCAGCATTAGTTTGCCCTCCTTTTAACCCCAAACAATGATGGTTTACTTAAAATACCCATTTGAGTACCTAACTTCATAAGTAATTTTGTAAACACTATTGCTGTTAATAAGCTTAATACTATACCCATTATTAGAGTTAAAGCGAACCCCTTTACAGGACCTGCTCCGAAGATATATAAAACTATACCACCTATTATTGTTGTTAAATTAGAGTCAACTATTGATGACATTGCATTATGAAGCCCAGATTCTATTGATGCCTTAATCGATTTACCAGTTCTAAGCTCTTCTCTAGTTCTTTCAAATATAAGTATGTTCGCATCTGCTGCCATACCTATAGTTAATAAGAAACCTGCTATACCTGGCAATGTTAATGTTGCACCCATTAAAGCAAATGTAAGTAGAAGTATAACTATATAAAAACTTAAACTTATACATGCTAAAAATCCTGGCACTCTATAATATAAAATTAGAAATAAGAATATTATACCTATACCAACAACACCAGCCTTCATAGCATTTGGTAATGCATCTGCTCCTAATTGAGCTCCTACGGTTTGAACTGATGCTGTCTTAACTGGCAATGGTAATGCTCCACCATTTATAAGTGCAGCTAGCTTTTTAGCTTCTTGTAATGACTTACTTCCGCTTATAGATGCTTCTCCACCTAATATAGGTTCATTTACTACTGGATTAGTCAAAACATCTTCATCCATTTTTATAGCTATATTTTGCCCTACAAATTTAGTAGTTGCATCAGCAAACTTTTTCTTTCCACTTTCAGTAAGCTCTAATCCTACTTCTGGTTTACCACTTTGAGGATTAGTTCTAGGAGTTGCTTTTGCAACATCTTTACCAGTTAAAATTTCTGCCTGATCAGGACCTATAAATTTCAACTCCCCTGTCTTACTTAACGAATCTACTATAGTCTTAGAATCATATTTACCTGGTATGTCTATTCTTATCTTGTTGTTACCTTCAATTGCAACTACAGTTTCAGAAACCCCTACCTTATTTACTCTTAAAGCTAAGACTTCTTTAGTTTTTTCCAAATCTTCCCTTTTAACCTTATCTTGTTTTATTTCCATAACTACAGAAACTCCACCTTGAAGATCAAGACCCTTGGTTATTGTTTTATCAAATGATTTGATTTGATAATCACCTATTATAGCACCTTTAAATCCTACGAATCCTACAACTCCTATGACTAATACTATTAAGATGAATACGATTATGCTTCTGGCTTTTGTTTTCATATTTCTCCCCCTCTGTTAATTCATCTACTGTCAATTATAATATTTTGTAAAGAGACAGTCAATAAATGGTACTCTTTATTCCATAGTTTTTGCTTTTAATGCGATGGCACATTCAATTCTCTTTTTTTGCATTTCACAACCTATTTCATATGGGATATGAATATCACCATTAAAGTTAAAGTTATTTGCTTGACAACCTCCACTACAGTAAAATCTTGCCCAACATGTTTTACATTTTGGCTTATTATATATGTGAGCCTTTTTAAACGTCATGGAAATCTCTTTATCTAAATTTTCATCATAAATATTACCCATTAAGAAATCTTTATTTCCAACAAATTGATGGCAAGGATATACTTCTCCATCTGGAGTTACAGCCACATATTCATGTCCAGCTCCACATCCTGATATTCTTTTATATACACAAGGTCCACCATTTAAATCTATGTTAAAATGATAGAACTTAAATATATCCTTTCCTTCCCTTTGTCTTCTTTCCATTTCATTATAAAGAATATCATATTGCTCAAAAATCTTTGGCAAATCTTCTCTTCTTAAAGAAAGTTCATGTTCATCAGGAAGTACAACTGGTTCTATAGAGATTTCTTTAAAGCCTTCATTTACTAATGCCATTACATCATTAAAGAAATCAGTATTATTTCTTGTAAATGTTCCTCTTGCATAATATTGCTTTGATTTATCTCTCATATCAACCATTTTCTTAATATTTGGAAGTATTCTATCAAAGCTTCCTGAACCGTCAACTCTTACTCTTACTTTATCATTAATTTCTTTTCTACCATCTATTGATAATATTATATTCCCCATATTTTTATCAATATATTCCATAATCTCATCGTTTAATAAAGTTGCATTAGTTGTCATTGTAAATCTTATGTTTTTATTATGTATTTTCCCTTGTTCTTTAGCATACTCTACTATTTCTTTTATAGTTTCAAATACCATTATTGGTTCTCCACCAAAAAGATCTACTTCTATATTCTTTCTTATTCCTGATTTCTTTATAACAAAGTCTATAGCTCTTTTTCCTGTTTCAGCGCTCATAGGTTTTCTACAACCTTTATATTCACCTTCATCAGCAAAGCAATATTTACATCTTAAATTACAATCATGTATTACATTTAGACATAAAGCTTTTACAAAAGACTCATCTTCATCTTTCATTGCTATTTCTTCATATAAATCAGGTGAATATAAAATCTCCTCTTTTACAAGTTCTTGAAGTTCTCCATAAGCCTCTATTATTTCTTCCTTTGCATACTTATGTCCACATTTTTCTATTAGTTCATCTAACTCTACTAACTTATTATCATCTATTAATAAATCATATATAAATTCATCAATCACATGTAAGCTTCCTGAGTTTATATCAACCACATAAAAGTCTTCGTTTTGTTTAAATTTATGAATTAAAGACACTGCTCATCCTCCTAAATACTATAATTATGGCAGTAACTTACAGTTACTGCCACTTCTGATTTTTAAAATTAATTTTCACAAGCTAAGTTTGCAACTGTAGCTGAAGTTTTGCATGCTGATTGACATGAATTAGCGCATTCCTTACATCCTGGTTTGCATAAACTATTTTTTAAGTTTGATTTGTTTAATGTTTTTATGTGCTTCATTTTAAAAACTCCTCCATGTATAACTATTCGCCTAATTATATCACAATTCATTCTCTAATTAAAGATGTTTTATATATTTATTCCTAACATACCAGATAATAGCCCAATTGCCATTGCTATAAGTAATCTTGCTCCATCCATTATACCTAAATGAATTTCTCCCCTAAATATACTTGATATTATCATTATTACAAGATAATAGACTATAGCTAGTATTAATCCAACTAACCAACCTTTCTCTCCATTCCTTTTAGCTGCATATGTAGCACCAATAAAAATGCTAACACATGTTGTAATAACCCAAAGCACTCCTAAAACACTACTTCCAAGATCCTTAAAGCTCATCACTAAACTTATAGCTAGTACACATATTAATGTTAAAATTAGTCCTCTTAAAAGTCCCTTAGTAACATTTATAAAACAACTACTCCAATTCAAAAAAATCACCCCCTTTACTTACTAAATATTTATGTAAATAAAAGGGGAAATATAACTTATACTATCTTAAATATTTATAATTTAATCATTTATTTTTCTGTTACAGCCTTTGTAGCTATTCCATTCATTGCTATTTTAATTCTAGTTCTATCAGGACCACTTTCTAATATTATAAAGTCCTCTTGAAGGTTAACTATTTTTCCCATAATTCCCCCTCTTGTTACCACTTCATCATTTACCTTTAAAGTAGTAAGCATCTCCTCGTACTTTTTTCTTCTTTTTTTCTCTGGACGAACCATCATAAAATAAAGTAAAACAAATGTTGCTATCATAAGCATAAACGTAACTAATTGTTCCATAATATCACTCCTGATTTTTTATTATTTCTTTCCCCACTCTTTAAGCTTTTGTTCTTTAAATTCGCTATAGCAATTTGCATCTATAGCAGCTCTTACTTCTTCCATAAGTTTATTATAAAAATAAAGATTATGAAGAACACAAAGTCTCATTGCTAACATTTCTTTAGCTTTAAACAAATGTCTTATATAAGCTCTAGTATAATTCTTACAAGCTGGACAATCACATTTTTCATCTATAGGTCTAGCATCAAGTTCGTATTTAGCATTCATTAATTTAATACTACCTTCACTTGTAAATAAATGTCCATGTCTTCCATTTCTAGCCGGAAGTACACAATCAAAGAAATCTACACCTCTTTCTACTGCTTCTAATATATTTTCAGGTGTTCCAACCCCCATTAGATATATTGGTTTATCTTCAGGAAGATGTGGTACAACTGCATCTATCACCCTATACATTTCTTCATGAGTTTCTCCTACAGCAAGACCACCTATAGCATAGCCATCTAAATCCATTTTAGTAATAGTTTTAGCATGCTCTATTCTTATATCTTCATAGACACCACCTTGATTTATTCCAAATAACATTTGTTCCTTATTTATAGTATCTTCTAAAGAATTTAGTCTATCCATTTCTATTTTACATCTTTCAAGCCATCTTGTTGTTCTTTCTACAGACTTTTCAACATATTCTCTAGTGGATGGATTAGGTATACACTCATCAAAAGCCATAGCTATAGTAGAAGCTAAATTACTTTGTATTTGCATACTTTCCTCTGGTCCCATAAATATCTTTCTACCATCTATGTGAGAACTAAAATATACACCTTCTTCTTTTATTTTTCTCATACCTGCTAAAGAAAACACCTGAAATCCACCTGAATCAGTAAGTATAGGTCTATCCCAATTCATAAACTTATGTAATCCACCCATCTTTTTAACAACATTATCTCCTGGTCTTAAATGAAGGTGATAAGTGTTTGAAAGTTCAACTTGGCATCTTATGTCCTTTAAATCCATAGAAGAAACCGCTCCCTTAATAGCAGCTAAAGTTCCCACATTCATAAAAACAGGAGTTTGTATAACTCCATGAGGCGTTCTAAACTCACCTCTTCTTGCTTTACCATCTTTTTTTATTAAAGTGTACCTTTTACTCACTAAATTCACATCCTTCGCTCTATTTAATAAACATAGAATCTCCAAAGGAGAAAAATCTATATTTTTCTTTAACCGCAGTGTTATAAGCGTTCATAACATTTTCTTTACCCGCAAGTGCTGAAACTAACATTATAAGTGTTGATTCTGGCAAATGAAAATTTGTTATTAAAGAGTCTACTACCTTATATTTATAACCTGGATATATAAATATATCAGTCCATCCACTTTGAGGTTTAACAATTCCATTTTCATCTGCTATAGTTTCTAAAGTTCTTGTAGATGTAGTACCTACTGAAATAACTCTATGCCCAAGTTGTTTAGTTTTATTTATAATATCTGCATCTTCTTTGGACAATTGATAAAATTCTGAATGCATCACATGATTTTCTATAGTATCAACCTTTACTGGTCTAAAAGTTCCAAGCCCTACATGTAATGTTAAAAAAGCTATATTAATCCCTTTAGCTTTTATTTCTTCAATCAATTCCTTAGTAAAATGTAACCCTGCAGTAGGCGCCGCTGCTGAACCTTTTTCCTTAGAGTATACTGTTTGATATCTTTCTTTATCTTCTAATTTCTCATGTATGTATGGAGGTAATGGCATTTGTCCAAGTTCATCTAATACTTGTTCAAAAATTCCATCATAAGAAAATTCAATTATTCTATTTCCTTCTTCTCCAATTTCTTTAACTGTAGCTTTTAACTTTCCATCTCCAAAAGTGAAAACTGTTCCAATCTTTGCTCGCTTTCCTGGCTTAGCTAAGGCTTCCCAAGTATCTCCATGAAGTCTTTTAAGTAGCAAAAATTCTATTTTACCACCAGTACCTTCTTTTTCTCCTATAAGTCTTGCAGGTAATACCCTAGTATTATTTAAAACCAAAGTATCTCCTGGATTCAAATAATCTATAATATCATGAAAACTCTTATGCTCTACTTCCCCAGTATTCCTATCTAATACCATAAGTCTCGAAGCATCCCTTTTTTCAAGTGGGCATTGGGCTATAAGCTCTTCTGGTAAATCAAAATAAAAATCATTAACCTTCATTAATTATCCACCTTCTTATCTAGTCTTTAAACAAACTACATTGATCTGTAGATTGATTTATTTTCTTCTTTCTTGTTCTTCCTAAATGTTTATACGCCTTATCAGTTGCCACTCTTCCTCTAGGAGTTCTTATTATGAATCCCTTTTGAAGTAAATAAGGCTCATAAACATCTTCTATAGTATCTAATTCCTCACCCACAAAATATGAAAGAGTTTCAATACCTACTGGACCACCATTAAAATTATCTATAATAGCTTCTAGTATTTTATTATCAATTCTATCAAAACCTTCATTATCAACTTCTAGCATTTCTAATGCCTGCTTTGCACATTCGAAGCTTATAGTACTATCAAAAATAACCTCTGAGTAATCTCTAACTCTTTTTAATAATCTATTGGCTATTCTCGGAGTTCCTCTAGAACGTCTAGCTATTTCTTCAGCGCCTTCTGATGTAATCTCTGTATTAAGTATTGCTGAACTTCTAACTATTATTTCTTTAAGTTGCTCATTTGTATAATATTCCATAGAACACAAAACCCCAAATCTATCTCTAAGAGGAGCTGTTAACATACCAACTCTAGTAGTAGCTCCTATTAAGGTAAACTTAGGAAGGTCTAATCTTATAGATTTTGCAGCTGCACCCTTTCCTATTACTATATCTAATACAAAATCCTCCATAGCAGGATACAATATTTCTTCCACACTTCTGTTTAATCTGTGAATTTCATCTATAAATAGTACATCTTTATCATTTAAGGTAGTAAGTATAGCAGCTAGATCTCCCGCTCTCTCAATAGCTGGACCAGAAGTTACTTTTAAAGAACCTCCCATTTCCTTTGCTATTATATTAGCAAGAGTAGTCTTACCTAGTCCTGGTGGCCCATATAAAAGAGCATGATCCAAGGACTCTCCCCTATTTTTTGCAGCTTTTATGAATATGTTAAGTCTTTCCTTAACTTTATCTTGACCTATATATTCATTTATTCGTTGCGGTCTTAAACTTAATTCGTTATTTAAATCAAACTCTGTTTCACCAGCATTTAATATTCTATCTTCCATTTAAAACACTCCCTAATTCATTAAGAGTTTTAAACAATTTTTAATAATATTTTCTATAGTATCATTTTTTTCAACTTTGGATAAGGCTTTATTTGCTTCCTTGTCAGTATACCCTAAAGCCATAAGTGCACCAATTGCTTCATTTATATTATTTGAATACTCATCTGTTAAATTATGAACTTCATTAATTTCAGCATCTATAAATTCATCTGGTTTAAGCTTATCTTTAAGCTCTAGTATTATTCTTTGAGCAGTTTTTTTACCTATACCAGGTGCTCTTGTAATATGCTTCTCGTCACCAATCATTATAGAATATTTAAGATTATTAACACTACTAATTGAAAGCAAAGACAAAGACGCTTTAGCTCCAACTCCATTTATAGATAATAAAAGCTTAAACATTCCAAGTTCTTCCTTAGTTAAAAATCCATAAAGCCCTATAAAGTCTTCTCTCACAATCTGATCTAGATAGAGCATAACCTTAGAACCAACCTTAGGCAATTGAGCCATTGTATTCCCAGAGGTAAATATCTTATATCCTATTTCATTATTTTCTATTACAACAAAATCTTTATTTATACCAACAAATTCACCTTTAATATATTCGTACAATATTTATCCCCCCATTCTATACAAAGGTCTACATATTACTTTAACATTTTAGCCTAATATTATCAAGAATAAGCAGAAAAATAGGATGGCATTTTTTAATACCACCCTATTTCATTAGCTTGTATATCCTGATAAAGCTTCTTCAGCTTCCTCTTTTGTCTTAAACTCTTTTTGGAAATTAATAATCTTCTGCTTATCAACATCTTTTAAGCTATCAACCTTTTTAACACTTATATCTGATTCTGCATTTTCTACAGTAGCCTCACCCTTATCATTAGTTTTATATATAGCTATAAAGCCATCTTTTTCCCCTAAGTAATAAGCATTAGATTTTAGAACCTTAATAGAATCTCTTATTAAAACAATATTATTCTCATCAAAGCTTTCAATTTTATAATTTAACTTACCATAGAAATCAATAATATCTTGCTTTTTAGGATCATCATTTGAAACTTCCTTTTTAAGCTCTTCATAACTTAAAGTTTTATCTATGGCAAACTTTCCATCCTTCGTTTTTGTTTTTAAAACTATATTAACTTTATCATTTACAGTATTGGCATTAGAATTATATACTGGCTTAGAATTTTCAACTTTAGGATCTACTTTTTGTTTACCTAAATATTTTAACGAAACGGTATAACTCATCAAAAATATAATGCCTACTAAACTAAAAACAAGAAAAATTAAATAAGCCCTCTTCTTATTCATATTATCACCTCTATAAGAAATTATTTCCAATTATCTTTTTTTTATACATTTTTTAGCATTATAACAAAAAAACTATTACCGCCTATATAAATCCTAATTTTTTATAATATTATATTTTATAAAAAATTAGATTAATCCCAAGAATAATTGACTTTGTTTTTCAATTATTTATGCATATCATATAATAATTTCTATTTAAGAATAAAAAATATTGACACTTGTATCCACTAATGCTATGATTAAATCAAATCAGAGTAAAATACTCGGCTTTACTAAATAATAGAGATAGAGGTGTTATATAATGAGTGATAAACTTTTAAAAATAAAGGATCTTCATACAACGGTGGAAGATAAAGAAATATTAAAAGGATTAAATTTAGAAATTAACAAAGGTGAAATACATGTAATAATGGGACCTAATGGTGCTGGTAAGTCAACCCTTGCAAATACAATTATGGGGCACCCAAGATATAATGTTGTTTCTGGAAATATAGATTTTGAAAATGAAGATATAAAAGAATTAAAAACAAATGAAAGAGCTAAAAAAGGTATATTTTTATCCTTTCAACATCCAGAAGAAGTTCCTGGTATAAATGTTGAAAACTTTATAAGAACTGCCAAATCCGCTATTGATGAAAAACCCGTAAGCATGCTTACATTTAATATGAAACTTCAAAAAAAATTAGATGCTTTAAAAATGGATAAATCTTACGCTGAAAGGTATTTAAATGTAGGTTTCTCCGGTGGAGAAAAAAAGAAGAATGAAATTCTTCAAATGATTCTACTTGAACCAAAACTTGCCATTCTGGATGAAACTGATTCAGGCCTTGATGTAGATGCTGTAAAGATAGTTTCGCAAGGTGTTAATATGTATAAAAATGATACTAATTCAATTCTTATAATAACTCATAATACAAAAATATTAGAACATTTAACTCCAAACTTTGTTCATGTTCTAATAGATGGAAAAATAGTTCATACTGGAGACGCTTCATTAGCTGATGAAATTAACACTAATGGATACGAACGTTTCCTAAATGATAATTTAAAGTAGGTGAATTAAATGGCAAAAAAGACGGTTGTTGCTGATATAGATAGAGGTATTTACGATGTAATAAATGAAGATAATTTTAGTTATAAATCTGATAAAGGATTAACTGAAGAAATAGTAACTACTATTTCTAATGAAAAAAATGAACCTGAATGGATGTTAAATTTTAGACTTAGAAGTCTTAAAATATATAACGAATTGAAAATTCCAGATTGGGGACCTGACATTAGTGACTTAGATATGGATAATATAGTAACTTATGTTAAGCCAAAAACTTCTATGACTGAAAGCTGGGATGCTGTTCCAGAAGATATAAAAGATACTTTTGAAAGACTCGGAATCCCCCAAGCAGAAAGAGAATCCCTAGCTGGCGTTGGTGCACAATATGACTCTGAAGTAGTTTACCATAATGTTAAAGAAGAACTAGTAAAACAAGGTGTCATATATACTGATATGGATTCTGCTGTTCGTGATTATGAGGATATAGTAAAAAAACACTTTATGAAATTAGTTCCTCCAAAAGATCATAAGTTTGCAGCCTTACATGGTGCTGTATGGTCAGGTGGTTCCTTTGTATATGTTCCAAGTGGAGTTCATGTAGACATTCCTCTTCAATCTTATTTCAGATTAAACTCACCTGGTGCTGGACAATTCGAACACACTTTAATAATAGTTGAGAAAGGTGCCTCTCTACACTTTATAGAAGGATGCTCAGCTCCAAAATATAATGTTACTAATTTACACGCTGGTTGTGTTGAACTTTTTGTAAATGAAGATGCTAAATTAAGATACAGTACTATTGAAAATTGGTCTAGAAATATGCTAAACCTTAATACAAAAAGAGCTGTTGTTGAGAAAAATGGAATTATAGAATGGGTTTCAGGTTCATTCGGTTCAAAGGTTTCAATGCTCTACCCTATGAGCGTTCTTAAAGGGGATGGAGCTAAATCAGAGTTTACTGGAATAACCTTTGCATCATCAGGTCAAGTATTAGATACAGGTACTAAGGTTGTTCATTCTGCTCCTAATACTTCTTCAACTATAAACTCTAAGTCTATTTCAAGAGATGGTGGTGTTGCTGTTTATAGAGGTGTAGTAAAAATAAATGCTAATGCTAAAAATGCTAAATCCTATGTATCCTGCGAATCATTAATGCTTGATAATAAGTCAAAATCAGATACTATTCCAGTTATCGAAATAGAAAATGATGAAGTTGATATGGGACATGAAGCTAAAATAGGAAGAATTAGCGATGATGCTATATTCTATCTTATGAGCAGGGGAATATCCGAAGAAGAAGCAAAAGCTATGATAGTTAGAGGCTTTGTTGAACCTATAACTAAAGAATTACCTCTAGAATATGCCGTAGAAATGAATAATCTTATAAATATAGAACTAGAAGGCACTATAGGTTAGGAGGGAGAATTAAAATGAGTAGATATAATAATCTAAATACCATTCCTGTAAAAACTTACAGATGGCTTAAAATTAATGATATAAGTTTAAAAGAAAACTATATCCCTAAATATAATGAGTATAAAAAGGAATTTATTAATATAGAAAATACTGAAAATTACAATTTAATTAAAACTATTGATTCACCTTTATACTCAGAACTACTTTCTAATGATTTTGGGGTTAGTACAGAACTTGTAAATGAGGCTATAGAAAACTTTAATGCTGGCTTCTCACTTACTATAAAAAAAGACTTTAAATTAAAAGAACCTAAACTTGTAAACTTTAAAGTTGATGAACTTAACCCTGAGCTTATCGATTATAATATAATAAAACTTGAAGAAAATAGTGAAGCAAGCTTAGTTATTAACTATTCTTCAGATAATAATATTCAAGGTTACCATAATGGTGTTACTAAAATTGTAGTTGCTGATGGAGCTAAACTAAATCTTATAATAATTCAAGATTTTAACTCAGAAAGCTTAAACTTTAATTCTGTAGTTTCACATATTTATGGTTCTGGAGAAATCAACTTTATTCCTATGGAGCTTGGAAGTTTAAATACAATTACCAACTACCACTCCTCCCTACTTGGAGAAAAATCTAAGAGTTATTTAAACTCTATTTATATAGGCGATAAAGAACGTAAAATAGATATTAATTATATAATGAATCACTTTGGAAAAGGATCTTTAAGTGAAATTAAAACTAAAGGTGTTTTAATGGATAAATCAAAAAAAACTTTTAGAGGAACTTTAGATTTTAAAAAGGGTGCTTCTAAATCCAAAGGAATTGAAGATGAATTTGTAATGCTTCTAAGTCCTAAAGTAAGAAACAATTCAATTCCTTTACTACTATGTGAAGAACATGACGTTGAAGGCCAGCATGCAGCATCTGCTGGTAAAATAGATGAGGATACACTATTCTATCTTATGAGTAGAGGGCTAAGCGAGAAAGATTCTAAAAAACTTCTTGTAGAAGCTTATTTAAAACCTGTTATAGAAAAAATACCTTTTGAAAATTTAAAGCTTGAAATCTTAGAAACACTTAAAGGAAGATTAAATAATGTTTAAAAATTTAATAAATGAATTTCCTATTTTAAATCAAAAGGTTAATAATCAAAGATTAGTTTATCTAGATAGCGGAGCTACAACTCAAAAACCAAATTCTGTAGTTTCTTCTCTAGAAAACTACTATAACAGTATAAATGCTAACCCTCATAGAGGAGCTTATTGCTTAAGTACTGCTGCTACTGAAGCTTTTGAAAATTCTAGAGAAAAAGTTAAGAATTTTATAAATGCTAATTCTTCTAAAGAAATAATTTTTACTAAAGGAGCTACTGAAGCTCTTAACCTTGTAGCTTACTCTTATGGAATGCATTGTGTAAATGAGGATGATGAAATATTAGTTGCTATTTCAGAACATCATTCTAACTTAATTCCATGGCAACAGGTTGCAAAAATTAAAAATGCTAAATTAAAATTTCTTTATTTAAATGATAATTTAGAAATAGATGAAGAAGAATATAAATCTAAAATAAATGAAAATACTAAAATTTTAGCTATAGCTCATATATCTAATGTAACTGGAGCCATAAACCCTATAAAAGATTTAATAAACTATGCTCACAAATTTAATACTAAAGTTGTTGTTGATGCAGCTCAAAGCATAGCACACCATAAAGTAGATGTTACAGATTTAGATGCAGATTTTTTAGTATTCTCTGGTCATAAAATGTTTGCTCCTATGGGCATCGGAATTTTATATGGTAAAGAAGAACTTTTAGAATCAATGCCACCATTTTTATATGGCGGTGATATGGTGGAATATGTTTATGAACAAGAAACTACCTTTGACGAATTGCCTCATAAATTTGAAGGTGGTACTCAAAATGTTGAAGGTGCTATAGGACTTTCAAAGGCTATTGATTTCATAAATGAGCTTGGAATTAATAATATTGAGATTTACGAAAAAGAAATTGTAGATTATGCTACTGAAAAACTTGAAAATTTAGGTTTCTTAAATCTATATCGCCCTAAAGGAAACAATCATAGTAGTGTTCTCTCCTTCTCTGTTGAAGGTATTCATCCTCATGATTTGGCTAGCATACTAGATTCTAAGTCTATCTGTGTACGTTCTGGAAATCATTGTGCACAACCACTTATGAGATACCTTGGGATCAATTCTACTTGTAGAGCTAGCTTCTCGATTTATAATTCAAAAGAGGATGTAGATGCTTTAATAGAAGCTTTAATATATTCAAGGAGGTTATTTGGTTATGGACATGAATAGTATTTATACAGAATTAATATTAGAGCATAATAGCTCTAATAGAAACAGAAGACATCTAGACTTACCTGATAGAATTGAAAAAGGCCATAATCCTAGTTGTGGTGATGAAATAGCTTTAGAAATCAAATTTAATAACAATATTATAGAAGATGTTTCTTTTACAGGAACAGGCTGCGCAATATCACAAGCCTCAACTTCTATAATGATAGATCTTATAAAGGGAAAATCTAAAGAAGAAGCGCTTGAACTTACTACTACTTTTATAAATATGATAAAAAAAGAAATTCAAGATGAGGATCTTTTAGAAAAACTTGAAGATGCCCTTATATTTCAAAACATTTCAAATATGCCAGCTAGAGTAAAATGCGCTGTCCTTGCATGGCATACTTTAAATGAAGTTATAAAAAAAGATTAAAATTCTCTATAAGGAAAGGCTACTAACTATAATAATTCAAATTATAATTAGTAGCCTTTTTATTTATTAATGTATTGCTCTTTTTTTGCACTTCTTTCCTGTTGCCTCAACACTTGATATAGTAATTAACGCATCTTCATCAAAACCATTTACTATATTTTTAAGCTTTGCTATCTCAAGTCTTGTTACAACAACATATATTACATTTATGTCTTCTCCCTTATATGCACCTTTCCCATCTAACAAAGTAAGGCTTCTTCCAAGTCTTTGCATTATTGCTTCTGAAATTTCTGTAGTTTTATCCGATACAATAAATACAGCTTTTGCTTCGTCTAATCCTTCAACCGTGATATCTATGGTTTTAAAAGCAATAAAATAGGCTATTAATGAATACATTGCCCTATCCCAACCAAATAGAATTGCAGAACCACCTAAAATAAATAAATTAAAAAACATTACTATTTCGCCAATAGAAAATGCTGTTTTTTTATCAAGCATTATGGCCACTATTTCTGTACCATCTAGTGAACCACCATTCCTTATAATAATTCCTATTCCAACACCAATTATTATACCGCCAAATACAGTCGCTAAAAGTACATCATGTGTTATTCCTGGTATAGGATGCAAAAATGATACACTTATTGATAAGCATATGACTGCAATCAATGTTAAAATAGCAAAAGTTTTACCTATTTGCTTATATCCCATTATGAAAAAAGGTAAATTTAATACAAATATAAATACTCCTAATGGTAAATTTGTTAAATAACTTGCCATAATAGATATACCTGTAATTCCACCATCAATAATATTGTTTGGTATTAAAAATATTTCAAGTCCTACTGATACTATAAATGCACCTAATATTACAAAAATAACCCTCTTAATATTAATTAAAATCTTGTTGTTCTTTTTCCCCATCTAAATCCTCCTTTGTAAAATATAATTATTATCTACTAATAATTATACAGAAAAATAGATAACTAGTCAAAAATCATTAATATATTTCAAGCTAAATAAAGCCAAAAAAGCCTATCTTTATAATTTCACTTATAGCTATAAAATATAACAATATGACTAGTTATCTTTAAAATTATATTATATTTTTTGATATATTGTATGTGTTCCCTCTTGACCATTAACAATTATATTATTAAATACATTGTTTTGAACCTCTTGCTTAAATACCGCTCCATCTTGTGAATGTTGTGTTGTTGGAAGATTATCTTCAACAACATCCCTATATTCAAAATATTGCCCCTTTGATAATCTATTTAGTTTTTCTGAATCTATGTGACTTTGGCTCATAGCTTTACCTCCTAAAATAAATAATCAATATTATTTTAGCCATTAAAAAATTAGTTATTCTAATAAATAAAATTTCTTTTTTTTATTTATTTATACGTGAATTCTTAATTTTCCATTAACTTTTTTTCTAATTATTACAATATTATAATTTTAATGTTAATATATTTTTATCATTTAATTTATTAGGGGGATAACTTTTATGAAGGTCGTATTGGTAGCTTGTTCAGGAGGTGTAGTTTCTGGGTTACTATGCAATTCTATAAAAAAAGCAGGCTTAAATAGTAATATTAAAATAGAATGTGATTCTATTTTGAATATAAATAATAAAGAAAATTTAAATAAATATAAAGATAATGATGTACTCCTTATTTATTGTGGTGCTAATCAACTAAATAAAACTTCAATAAATACTTTCAGTGATTCCTTAAAAGGAATTTTTGTAGCTCCTCAGTTAAGATATTATATACCTAATATTCTACCCATAATCGCTTCTAAAAATATATATTGCACTTCTATAGACAATAATGTTTTCACTAGTATGGATGGAAATAAGATATTAGACTATATTATGGATAAAATATAATTTTAAAAAAGAGAAGTGACAGCTCACTTCTCTTAAATTTTAATTTCAAAAAAACTTTCTATACCATAAATTATACAAGAATAATTTTAGTTTTTATTTCGAAACACCTTATGTAAATCTGCTTTTAATTTTACACCTAATTCTTTAAATACAACATCTAAAGCTTCTAACGTTTTATAAAGTTTTTCTTCATCACTGTTTTCACCCATATGTCCTATTCTAATTATTTTATCCTTTAAAAAATCAAATCCACCTGCTATTAATATATTATGTTCATTTCTCATTTTATTGAAAATATCACTAAAACTTATACTATCTGGTACTAATATTGTAGTTACAGTATTAGAATGACAATCTCTTGAAAGCAACTCAAGCCCTGCTGCATTTACAGCTTTTCTTACAGCTTCTGCATTTCTCTTATGTCTATCTATTATCTCTTTATCTTCTATAACATTATTCAAAGCTTCATCAAATGCATTTAATGCACTTATAGGCTGAGTATATGGAAACCATTTATTTTCATACCAATTATTCCAAATTGTTAAATTTGCATAAAAACTTCTTATAGGTTCTTTTCTATTATTCATAACTTCAAAAGCTCTTTCACTTATACTTAGGAAAGTAAGTCCTGGAGGAGCTGAAAGACACTTTTGAGAACCGCCTAATGCTATATCTATTTTATAATCATCTACATAAAGCTCTTCACCAAAGGTACTAGCTACAGTATCCACAACGGTTAATATATTGTATTCATTAAGAAGTTTACATACATTTTTTATATCATTTGTTATTCCAGATGGAGTTTCACAATGAACTAACGTGGCTACTTTAAAATCGTGGTTATCTTTTAAGAATTTTTCTACTTCTTTAAAATCTATTCCTGCTCTCCTATCTAAATGAAGATAAGTTACCTCACCACCATAAAGTTTTGCAAAATCTCCAAACCCTTCTCCAAAGATTCCATTCTCTATACATAAAACTTTATCGCTTGGTTCTATCAAAGATGCACACGCAGCTTCTAACCCTAATATTCCTTCTCCATCCAAAACCAAAGTTCTATTCTTAGTTTTTAAAAGCAGCTTCAATTTTTCACAAATCCCTTTATAAAACTCATAGAAATCTAAATCTAAATCTGGATTTGTTATCTCTCTTGCCATGGCACTTCTTACATTTTCTTTAAGTGTAGTAGGTCCTGGCGTCATCATTAACTTACTCATAAGAAAGCCTCCTCTATATATCTAAAACTATTTTTTTACTTTTGAATCCTGCTTTAAGTGATGAAGCTAATGGCAATCCTAAAATCGTACCTACAACACATTGCATAAAATTCCCATAAACCGATTGTAATGGTGCATATATATTTCCATATAAAATTATTTCTGTTATATAGTATCCAACTATCATTATTATAGTTGCTAGTACTATACCTATGGAATTATTGACAATTGGTTGTATCTTCTTAAACTTCTTTTTAAATTTACTATCCTTTTCGTATATAACTATCTCTCTACATGCCATTACTCCAATAATATATCCCATTGCAAATCTAATTATAAATGTGAATGGTGCCCATACTGCATATGGACTTGTAATATCAAAAAGCGCCATACCTATTCCACCAGATATAGCTCCTGCCTTTTTACCAAAAACTATAGCAACTGTAAAAAACATTACGTTTCCTAAATGAAATAATCCTCCCGGTGTTGGCCCAGGTATATTTATAAATCTTGTAGCAACATATACTAGAGCTATAAATAACCCATAAAGAGTTAAATTCCTAACATTTACTTTTTTCTTCTCGTTTTTCATTCTTCGAGCCCCCATTTCTTCTTTTAGTAATATACTAATATTATATTATCAATAAAATATTAGCAGCGCAAACTGTACGGGTACACATTTTCTTAATAATTAGCTTTAGTTTTATTAATATTTTTACCTTAACAAACTAAGACTAGCAAAAATTTATTTTTTGCTAGTCTTTCTATATTTATTCAACTTGAGTTATAAGTCTTTTCATTACATCCCTAAGCTTATTTTCTCCTATTTCTTCATGAGTCATAGCTATTACTAACTTTATATCATTATCTGAAGTATCCCATTTATAAGCTCTAATATCTAAAATCCCCTCTTCAGGAACTATTTCTTCTAAATCTGAAGCTACTTCTTCTGCTAAAGATATATATTCATCAAAAAGTTCATCTTCTGTTAAATTGTCTATATCTATATCTCCTTCATCATAATCCTCTTTCATTATTCTATCTAAAACATCAATTGAAATACTTAGATTAAAAGCTAGCATATCATCTCTCTTACTACCTTTTGTCATATCCTTAACTACATTAAATTCACTGTTTTCTTCTATTTCAGCCTTCATATCTTTACTATCTATGATTCTATTTCCAAATGCTACGTACATAATATCTCATCTCCTAATAGTTAATTATTTTCTTATATCATTATAAATTATGATTTTATATCTAGCAATTAATTATTTGTATATTTTTTTGTAAATAACAAATAATTAGTAATGTATTTTATAAATGTAATCTTATCTTATATATTGATATGATTCAATTAATTATAAATAATTTAAAACATCGTTTATATTACTTGGATTAAAATAAACAAGGGAGGTAATATTATTGAAAAAATTTGTTTGCGTTATATGTGGATATATCCATGAGGGGGATGCTCCTCCTAATGAGTGTCCAATTTGTAAAGCTGGTGCTGACAAATTCAAAGAAGTAACAGGGGATCTTAATTGGGCTGATGAACATCGTATAGGGATAGCTAAAGATATTGATAATGAAGTTCTAGAAGCTTTAAGATCTAATTTTATTGCAGAATGTACAGAAGTAGGTATGTATCTTGCAATGGCTCGTCAAGGTGATAGGGAAGGCTATCCAGAAGTAGCTGAGGCATATACTAGAATTGCCTATGAAGAAGCTGAACATGCTGCTAGATTTGCTGAAATGTTAGGTGAAGTAGTTATGGCAGACACAAAATCAAATCTTTCTGCAAGAGTAGAGGCAGAATATGGTGCTTGCGAAGGAAAGAAAAAATTGGCTACTCTAGCTAAGCAAAATAATCTAGATGCTATTCATGACAGCGTCCATGAAATGTGTAAAGATGAAGCTAGACACGGAAGAGCTTTTAAGGGACTACTTGAAAGATATTTTAGCAAATAGGAGGATTTAATTATGAAAATTAACTGTTCTGTTAACAATTGTTCTCACAATAATTCTGGAACATGTTTTGCAAATAGAATAAATATAGGGGGCGAAGGAGCTAAAAATAATGCTGACACTTGTTGCGCTTCCTTTTTAAGTGAAAAAACTTATGGATCTTTAACTAATAATACAAACTCTAATTCAGCATGCGATGCTTTAGTATGTAAAGCTTCAACATGTAATTATAATTCAAATAATTTATGTACATTAGATTCTATAAATGTATCAGGAAATGGTTCTAACCTATATACAGAAACTAATTGCGAAAGTTTTTCTTCATAAAGCAATATATTGTTATTTAGTAGAAAAACTTAATTATTATATTATTATATTGGAAAGTATATAAATTTTTATTTTCTTAAAATCAAAAATGATGATGTAAAAATTTATTCACTTTCCTCTTTTTATTAACATTTTAGCCTTAGTATGTTAAAATTATCATTAAATACAAATCTTAAAGGGGGCTACTTATTATGATTTCAACAAATATGAAGGAACTAGTTGCTAATAGTTCTTCTATTAGAGCTATGTTCGAAGAAGGTAAAAAATTATCATTATTATATGGGGATGATAATGTATTTGATTTTAGCTTAGGTAATCCTAATTTAAATCCACCTGAAATAATAAACAAACATATAACAAATATAATTTCTACTGAAAATCCACTTAACCTTCATGGATACATGAATAACTCTGGATATGAGGACGTTAGAATTAATATTGCAAATTTTTTAAACAAAAAACATAATATTAATTTAAATGAAGAAAATATCCTAATGTGTTGTGGAGCAGCCGCAGGATTAAATGTAGTTTTAAAAACTATTTTAAATCCTAATGATGAAGTAATTGTATTTGCTCCATTCTTTGGTGAATATAAGCATTATATAAATAATCATCTAGGGAAAATTGTAGTTATACCACCTACACATGATTTTCAACCTGATTTAATAACTCTAGCTAATTCAATAACAGCTAATACAAAAGCTGTAGTAATAAACACACCAAATAATCCTACTGGCATTATTTATTCACATACCACACTTAAAGAAATTTCTAAAATATTAGATAAAAAGCAAAAAGAATTTAAAACATCAATACACCTAATATCAGACGAGCCATATAGAGAAATAGTATATGATAATATATCTGTACCTTACATTTTAAAGTATTATGATAATAGCTTTGTGGTTTATTCTTATAGTAAATCTCTATCCCTTCCTGGAGAGCGTATAGGTTATATAGTTACTAATAGTACTATGGACGATTTTGAAAATGTAATACAAGGCTTGAATGTAGCAAACCGAATTTTAGGTTTTGTAAATGCACCCTCACTATTTCAAAAAGTAATTGCAAATTCTCTAGGCTTAGAGGTAGATATAAATGAATATAAAAAAAATAGGGATTTACTATATAACCACCTTATAAATTTAGGTTTTTCTTGTATAAAACCTAATGGTGCTTTTTATTTATTTCCAAAATCACCTATTGAAAATGATCTAGACTTTGTAAATAAAGCCAAAGACTTTAACCTACTTTTAGTACCAGGATCAGCCTTTGGTGCTCCTGGTTATTTTAGATTAGCGTATTGTATAAGCTATGAAAAAATTAAAAATTCTTTACCTAGCTTTACAAAACTTGCTGAATACTATAATCTGAATAAAAAATAGTAATAGTATATAATTAATATTTACATAAAAAATAGAAGTCTAAGATTTTATCCTAAACTTCTATCTTTATGTATATTATTTATTACTTTCAAAAAAGTCAGTTAAAATATTTTTTGCCATAGGTGTAAACTCATATTCACTTATATTTTTTTTAGATATCCACTTATTTGCAACAATATTATCATGACACACTATTCTTTCCTTTACATAACCCATGTATACCATTACAGTATCTCCAGTCTCTTCATTTACAATATATTCTCTAAAAGGTTCTAAATCAAATATTATAGTCTTAAGATCTTCTTTTATTGTTCTATTTGCACATTTTTCAGTTGTTTCTTTTCCCTTTAAAGTTCTGCTAAAAATATCCCATAACTTAGGTTCTGTTTTTTTGACCTTTCTTTGTATTACTAAGACACTATTAAAATTGTCTCTAATTATAACCTGAGCTCCAATAATCTTTGACATACTAGTTCCTCCATATAATTATAAATATTTCCTAATTTATATTATATAATTAAATAACCTCTATTTGCAAATTACTTATCCATGTTTAAAGTCAATTATTTTATAAACATCTATAATTTCTTTTTATATTCAAATTAATTCTAAAAAAAGCCATCTATACTCATATAAATGGCTTTTCTAATTTTATCTATTTCCTCCATTCACTTGTTCTACCCAAGTAGAGCCTGATGGTCCTGGATTAATCGGATTTGGTAAATATGATTTTACAACTCTTACTATTGTTAAGAAGTCATATCTGTACGAAATTGTATTATCTCCCCAATGCTTGGACAACAAATCAAATGCTTTATGAACATCATTAACCATTGCATCCCATTCTGTATCTGTAGGTGTTCCTTTTTTATAGAACTTTCTTAACTCTTTTAGATAATTATCTACCTCTTCCCTAGTTAATTTTGCATCATATATATTATCTTTTTCATTATCCATTTGAGTTATTATATTTTCTATATTCTCTATATGATTTGCAAAACCAGATAAATTGAAATCTTTATTTATATCAGTACTATTAATAGCCTTTTCCCTATTGTCTGTAAATAAATTTCTTTGAAGCAATCCATAAACTCCTCTGTTATAAGCATTATCAACTAAAACAAATTCTGCCCATGGATCCTTAGCCCCTTTTAAAAATTCGTCAAATTTATTCTTTGGAATAGCATTTAAGAATTCCCTAGTCAATGTTATAGATATTCCAGAACTTAACGCTGCTGTAGTATATGATGGATCATCTACTTCTCCTGTTTTTAAAGTTACAAAATCATCATGTGTTGCTGAATCTCCTAAATAATCTACATATTGTTTTTTAACTTCATTAAAATTTCCTGCTTCTTGTTGGAAAGGTCCGTCTGGATGTTTCTTTTGAATAGGCCAATAATATTGTTGTCCATCAACCATTACTGGATTTGCTGTTTCTCCAGCTGCAGGTGGTACTAATGCACAGGTGCAATTCTCTTTTATTGATAAACCAACCAAAAAATTATGATTCAATTTAAATAACTCTTCTGTTGTCCCAATTCCCATAGCTAAATATTTTGAAGGCATCCATATTCTAAGATCATTATAACCATTAACCTTCATAGGCATTTTTTTAGGTAGTCCAATAACTATTTGTGTTGGGTGACTTGGATTATAAGTTATAAGCTTATTCCCTGTATTAGTCTTAACATCATTATTATAATATTCATTTTCATTTGCTACTAAATCACTTATTTTTAAATCTTTCTTACCTTTTTCCCAAGTTGATGGTAACTTAGCATATTCAGGATATACTACATTTCCTCTAAATTGATTAGGTTTTATATTAGTAGGATTTATACTGTTTCCATCCTTTTTTGCCTTTACAATAAATACTCTACTTGTATTTAACGGTATTAATTGCTCATCTTGTTTTAAATTTATTGTTACATTATTTCCATCCTGCTTAAAAGAAGCTGCATTTGCCACTTCTAATATTTGAGCTGATGTATTAAAACTTAATCCCCAACTTGAAAAATCATTACCTCCCCATATATACGATTTATTAGGGTTAGCAATATAAACTGCCCATTGTACTGTATCCTCATTTTCGTCTACTACTTTATATCCTACCGCTGGCTGACCTACTGCTTTATCTGGCAAAACAATATCTATCTTATTCTCATTTTTAGTTACTTTATGAGTAATTGAATTTTGACTCATAGTTTTTCCAAAGCTATTAATAAGTTCTGCCGTATACACATACTCTCCATTTAATTTATTTTTAAATTGTTTTTCTGCCTTTTGTGCATTAGGTGAATTATTTACTAGTTTTTCTTCCCATACTAATTTTCCGTTTTCATAAAGTCGCCAACTATCTGCATTATTTCCATACCATAAACTCATACTTATAGTATAATCTGTTTCTCCATTCCAAGCATCCTTTGTAAGTGTAGAAACTGCTGGTGCTCCAGTTGTATTTGAAACTGCACTAACAATAGTACTTGTCTCTTTAGAATTATCCTTGGTTTGAGCCATAGCTTGTACCACACTAGGTGATACTTCTGTCATAATCATGGTAGCTACTACTAACTTTACAATTAACCTTGCGCTTTTACTCATAAAAAAACGCCTCCTTATTAAATAATTCAACTAAATAATAGCACTTATTGTAAACATTTTCAATATATGTAATAACTTTTTCTTATGTTTTATTTTTATAGCTTTAACCCCTATTTCCAAATAAACACATAGTTAATAGTATATACTTATTTCAATGAACTTCTAAATTTAAATTATTAACTGTTCAAAAAATCATTAATATATAATTATTTATTAAAAATTATATATTAACTATTTGCTAAGTAGCATAATGTTAAAGTTAGTTAAAAAAGCCATTTATAAAATATAAATGGCTTTTAAAAATTTCTATCTATTTCCACCATTTACCTGTTCAACCCAAGAAGGACCTGATGGACCTGGATTCATTGGATTTGGTAAATATGCTTTTGCTACCCTTAATATTGTTAAAAAATCATATCTATAAGAAATTGTATTGTCACCCCAATGCTTGGACAATAAATCAAATGTATTATGAACATCATTAACCATTGCATTCCATTCTGCATCTGTAGGTGTTCCTTTTTTATAAAAATTTCTTAATTCTTTTAAATAATTATCCACTTCTTCCTTTGTCAATTTCGCATCATATATATTATCTTTCTCATTATCCATTTGAGTTATTATATTTCTTATTGTTTCAATATGACTTGCAAAACCTGATAAATCAAAATCCTTGTTTATATCAGTACTATTCATAGCCTTTTCTCTATTAGTAGTAAATAAATTTCTTTGAAGCAATCCATAAACTCCTCTATTATATGCATTATCCACTAATACAAATTCTGCCCATGGATCCTTTGCTCCCTTTATAAATTCATCAAATCTATTTTTAGGAATAGCATTTAAAAACTCTCTAGTTAAAGTTAATGATATACCTGAACTTATGGCAGATGTAACATATGAAGAATCATCTGGTTCTCCAGTTTTTAAAGTTACAAAATTCTCATGTTCTGCAGTATCACCTAAATAATCTACATACTGCTTCTTTACCTCATTAAAGTTTCCCTTCTCCTGTTGGAAAGGTCCATCTGGATGTTTTTTCTGAATAGGCCAAGACCAAAGCTTGCCATCCACCATTACTTTATTTTCACTATATCCTGATTCAATAGGTGCTAACCCACAAGTAAAATTTTCTTTTATAGATAATCCTACTAAAAAATTTGGATTAAATTTAAATAATTCTTGATCTGTTCCTATTCCCATAGCTAAATATTTAGATGGCATCCAAATTTTTAACCCCTTTACACCATTAACTGGCATTGGCATAGAATTAGGCAATCCTATTACTAATTGAGTATTATGGCTCGGATTATAAGTTATAAGTTTATTTCCAGTATTAGTATTAATTTTTGTATTATAATAATCTTCAGTATTTGCTATTAAATCCGTTATTTTTAAATCCTTTTTTCCCTTTTCCCAAGTTGGTGGTAACTTTGAATATTCTGGATATATAACATTACCTCTAAATTGATTTGGCTTTATATTGGTAGGTTCTATATTTTTTCCTTCTTTTTTAGCTTTAACTATAAAAACTTTAGTTGTATTTAATGGTATTAGTTGATCATCCTGCTTTAAATTAATAGTCACATTATTTGCATCCTGAGTAAACGAAGATGCATTTTCTACTGATAATATTTTAGCTGAAGTATTAAAGCTTAATCCCCAACTTGAAAAATCCTTTCCAGCCCATATATAAGATTTGTTAGGATTTGCAATATATAATGCCCATTGTATAGTTGATTCATCTTCACTTATAAGTTTATATCCCACTGCTGGCAATCCTACTGCTTTATCTGGAAGATTAATATCTAGCTTCACTTCATTTTTAGTTACTTTATGGGACACTGAACTTTGAATCACTGTCTTTCCAAAACTATTAATAAGTTCTGCAGTATAAATATATTCTCCATTAGGCTTATCCTTAAAACTCATTTGTGCCTTTTGTGGATTTGGTGAATTGTTAATTAAGTTTTCTTCTAAAATTAACTTTCCGTTTTCATAAAGACGCCAACTATCAGCATTATTCCCATACCATAAATTCATAGTTATGGTATAGTCTGCTTCTCCATCCCACTTATCCTTACTTAACATTCCACTAGCTGGTACACCTGTAGTATTTGCTAGGGCGTTAACTCCTGTTTTTATTGTTTTGTCTTCTTTAGTTTGAGCCATCGCTTGTCCAACATTCGGTGATACTTCTGCAATTATCATTGTAGCCACTACTAATTTTACAATTAATCTTGCGCTTCTACTCATAAAAAGCACCCCCCCATTAAATAATTCGTATACATATTAACATATTTTGTAATTGTTTTCAATAACCTCTATAACTATATTAAATTATTTTTTAGTAATTTTTATTTTTTCTTTTTAATATATTTATAATGTTATTTAATTCTTATTGGGGTAATTGTAATGAGCATGGAACATGATATTGAAAAATCTGTAGAAAAGGGCTTACGAAAAGGTATAGTTGGGGCAGTAGAAGAACTTATCGATAACGGGTCTATAGACAAAATTGCTCAGATACTAGTTTGTACTGCAGAAACTCAAGTACTTCAGATAATAGAAATTACAGCTATAGCAGCTATAGCTTCTCGCGCAAATGGTAACTCTGTCCTATCTGGTTTTGAAAAAGCTATGGAGCAAGCTCTAACTACCTCTGCTAAAACTACTCTTATTGAAATACAAAATATTTTAATAAATCTTTTGAAAAATAAATATGGCAATTTAGATTCTACTTCTTTAGAAAAGGAAATAAAGGCTACTACTGACATTGATAAATTAAATTCTATGATTCAAGATGTTATCTCCCATGAAAGCATAGAAAGTTTTACATCTGGCGCAAAATCAGTATAAAAAAACACTTTATAGTTCTACTATAAAGTGTTTTTTTATATTAATACTAACCTTCCCAACCTTCTGGGAATTCAGCTGAATGCCATATATTTTGAACATCATCATCATCTTCTAATAAGTCAAGCATTTTTTGAAATTTCTTTGCATCTTCTTCATTTATCTCAGTATAAGTATCAGGAATCATCTTAACTTCGGCCTCTAAGAATTCCATTCCTTTTTCTTCTAAAGCTTCTCTAACTGTACCAAAATCTTCTGGTGCTGTAGTTATTACGAAAACTTCATCCTCTGCTGAGAAGTCCTCTGCTCCAGCATCTAATGCCATCATCATTAATTCATCTTCATCTTGATCTTCTTTTTCTATTATTATTTCACCTTTTTGTTGAAACATGAATCCTACACACCCTGAAGTTCCCATGTTTCCACCACCTTTAGTGAAAGCACTTCTTACGTTTCCTGCTGATCTATTCTTGTTATCAGTTAATGTTTCAACTATAACAGCTACTCCAGATGGACCATAACCTTCGTATACTATAGTTTCAAAATTAACTGCTCCTAGTTCTCCAGAAGCTTTCTTTATAGCTCTTTGTATGTTATCATTTGGCATATTTGCAGCTTTTGCTTTTGCAACCACATCTCTAAGTCTAGCATTGGTATCTAAGTTACCTCCGCCATTTTTTACTGCCATCATAAGTTCTTTACCTATTTTAGTAAAAACTTTACCTCTTTTAGAATCCATTTTACCTTTTTTTGCTTGGATATTATGCCACTTTGAATGTCCTGACATCTTTCTTCCTCCTAATCTCTGTATATGAAGTTTTAATTGTTACTTTATAAACACTTTTCCATTATAACACAGGGCTTTTACCTATTCAACTTTCAAAACTAAATGTTTGCATAAAGCCTATTTTCTTGTTTAAAGTATATATCTTCCTTATCCTTTGTTATTATAATCTTAGCATTTGTGCGTTCTATTAACTCTTTACAAATAACTTCTGAAGAATCCATATCAGCTAATATATAAAGTTTGACTTCATCTGTATACTCCACCTCTTCTATATGCCAATTATTCTCTCCACATATATATTGAACCTTTCCTAAAAGGTCATAATTCATACTTATTCCTAACCTAATCCCCCTAACCTTCTCTACTATGCCAGAAGCTTTAATAGCTATAGCTGCTCCTTTAGTGTAAGCCCTTGTAAGTCCTCCAGCCCCTAAAAGTATTCCTCCAAAATATCTTGTTACAACTATAGCACAATCTGTAATTCCATTTTTCTTTATTACCTCTAATATAGGTATCCCCGCAGTTCCTTGTGGTTCTCCATCATCACTATATCTTTGAATATTTAAATTTTCTCCTACAGCATAAGCTGAGCAATTGTGAGTTGCATCTTTATGTTTACTTTTTATAGCTGCTACAAACTCCTTAGCCTCTTCTTCTGTACTTACTCTTTTTACGTATCCTATGAAAAGAGATTTCTTTTCTTCAAAGCTGTCTTCAGCTGTAGTTTTAACTGTTAAATAACTCATTTATTTACCTACCTTTTAATCCCTGATATATATTTTCTAATCCTTCTATTATTTTTTCTGAACTAACCTGTGAAAAACCTAATCTGAAAGTATTTTCTCCATCCTTACTATTTTTGTAAAACATCACTCCAGGAGTTATAAACGTATTTTTTTCCCTTAAGATGTAAAAAAGTTCTTTAGAGTTCTTGTTAACTTCAGATTTAATTGTAATATAAAAACTTAATCCACCCTTAGGATCTATAAAATCCACCAAATCCTTAAGCTCATTTTCTAATATAGTTTTCATAAGTATATATCTAGAATGATATTCTTTTTCTATATACTCCATATGATTAGTCCAATAACCTTTAGATATATATACTTCTAAAGATCGTTGCATAAGACTTGATGTAGATATATCTGTATTGCTCTTCGATATTTGAAAACTTTCTCTAAATTCATCTGGCGTTATTATATACCCCATTCTTATACCTGGTAAAAATATTTTAGAAAAACTTTTTATATATATAACCCTGTTATGATCATCCATTTTTTTTATAGGATAATACTCTATACTATCATCATAAATCAACTCCGATAGATAATCATCTTCTATTATATAAAAATCATATTTTAAAGAAAGTTCTAAAAGCTTTTTCTTTTTTTCTTTTGAATATGTTATCCCAGTAGGATTCTGAAAATAACTCATCATATAAAAACATTTTATTTTATATCTTTTTAATATCTTTTCAAAAAGTTTTATATTAACGCCATCTTCCTCCATAGGAATCTCTATAATATTGGCTTTTCTCCATTTAAAAACATTTAGTGCTCCAATATATGTTGGTTTCTCTATAGCTACATTATCATTTACATTTATTAGTGATTTAGATATTATATCAATACCTTGTTGAGCTCCAGAAACTATTAATATATTATCTAATGAAACCTCATTATTCCAAAACCTATCATTTATAGAATCTCTTAATTTTTCATATCCCATTACATCTTGGTATATAAGAGCTTCTGCACCATCCCTATCTAAAACTTCATTAATAGCTTTTTTAAGATTATTAACTGGTACAAAATTAGCAGATGTTGTTTCCCCAGTAAAGTCAATCCACTCCTTTAATCCTCCAGAAGTTAATTTTTTAAATGTTTCTCTATATTCCTTTTTAAAACTTCTAATTATCTCTTTCTTTTTAGCATAACTTCCGCTACCTAAAATTTGAACTACTGCACCTTCCTGTGATAGAAGTTTATACGCAGATATTATTGTATCCTTGTTTACCTTTAAAAATTTTGCTAGTTCTCTTATTGAAGGAAGCTTTTCTCCATCCGCCAAAATTTCTTGTTCTATAAGTTTCCTTATATTATTAGCTATTTGAATATATTTAGGACATTCATCAGAAAAAGTCATATAATACTTTTGCATATTTTATCCTCCAAGTAAAAAATGTTTTTCTTAAATTTTATATACATTTTCATTTATAAGCTTTTTACCATCATCTAATAGATAATCGCGTCCCTTCTTCTGTAATAGTCCTCTCCTACTAAGCTCCACTAGAAGTCCTTCCATGTCTATCTTAAAATCTCTAAAAAAGCTATCCTCTATAAGTTCCCTAGAACTTATATAAATATTTTTATTTTTAATATAATTTATAAGTACGTTTGAACAATTAGTAATATTCATATCTATATAATTATCAAGATACTCTACTATTCTTTTAAATGTATCTACACTATTTATACTATTATCAAAAATGCTATCTACTATTTCTTTAAAACTATCATCTAAATTTGTCGTCATAGATATACAGTCTTTATTTACAATATAACCATTGAAATTCAAATATAATCTTGAATAATCATCTATTGCTTTTAAAACTAACGGATAAATACTATAAACCTTGCCATTATGCATGTACTTTTTGCACTCGCTGATACTTTTCATTAATGCACTTAAATAAACAAGATTCCATCTTTCTCTATCTACATCCTTATAATATTTAAACGTATTAAACTTGTCTGTGATTTTATTATCTTTTGAAAATATAAGCTTTGACGAAAAAAACTTTCTATGAAGGGTATCCCCACTTAAATTTGATTCATGAAAATTTAAAAATTCTTCTTTACTAAGCATCTTTATATGTACTTCTACTGTTTTTTCTTCTCCGTATATATTTTTTATTCCTTTAAAGTCTTGATTTACTATTACAAATAAATCGATATCTGACTCATCCCAAAGGTCTCCTGTAATCATACTCCCAAAAACTGTAACTGCTAATACACTTTGATTCTTTTTTAAAGCTTGTATTAATGAATTAAATGCATTTTGATACTTAATAATATTGCTATTCAAAGCCTATTCCCCCCAAATTATTATTTTTATTAACCTCAATTATACGACTTAACATTATTTTTAACAACTATATAATTATTTCTACAATTTCTTTTTTAAATGGTAACTATCATATATAAGAAAGGTATATTCTTGTTATTGAATATACCCAATAAAATCATTTTATCTATTTTTTCTTTTACTATAACCATATATAGGTAATCCTAATAAAGTTATTACCACTCCACTTATAGCATAATTCGTGTTACTTATAAATGTACTTACTATTATATATAAAGCACCTAATATCCCTAAAATTGGTATTATTGGATATAAAGGAACTGTATATCCTTTTTCTATATCTTTAAATTTTCTTCTAAATATAAAGATTCCTATTATAGTCATAAGGAAAAATATCCACGCAACGAACATAATTAAATTTGTTAACATGTCAAATGAACCAGATATAATATATAATATTGCTAAAATAACTTCTAATATACTACAATAAATTGGAGCTGCTGACTTTTTATTCACCTTTGCAAGATATTTACTTCCAGGTAACAAATTATCCTGTGCCATAGCATATGGAATTCTTGTGCCTGTAAGCATATATCCATTTATAGCTCCTATTATTGATATTAATATACCTATTGCTATAAACTTAGACCCAAAATTACCAAATAATATAGTCGCTGCATCAGAAGCTGGTGTCGTAGAGTTTATAACATGCTCAAACGGAAGTATTTTTATTATAGCTAAATTAAAAGCAACATAAACTATTATCGTTATTAATATTCCTAGTATAATAGATTTTGGAATATCCTTTTCAGGTCTCTTAAATTCCCCAGCCATATTAGCTACATTAACCCATCCATCATAAGCCCAAAGTGTTCCAAGTATAGCGGTTCCAAAACCACTAACTGTAGCAGATGTTTCCATAGTTAATCCCTGAGTTTGACCTTTAATTAAACCTAATATAACTATAATTACGATTGGTAATAATTTAGCTATAGTTACTATGCCTTGTATATTTTTAGCTAAATTACTAGATATAACATTCATTGTGGCCATAAATATTAGCAAAACTATAGCAACTATTCTCTGCTCCGGAATGGTTAATGGAATAAATACTGTTATTTGAGTAGTTAATACTATAACTAGCGCCGCTAACGCTCCTGGTATATATATTACAGTCTGTACCCATCCAAACAAAAAAGCTATTCTTTCTCCATATAACTCCTTTAAATATACAAAAATCCCTCCTGTTTTAGGTATTGCTGCTGCAATTTCAGCAATTGTAAGACCTGATGCCATAGTTATAAGTCCACCTACAATCCAAGCACCTATACCTAGTGTTGGACTTCCACCATTTTTAAACACTATTGTAGGCTTAAAAAATATACCTGAACCTATTACAACTCCAATAACAATAGTAATAGCATTAAACAGTCCTAGGTTTTTTTCTAATTTTTCATCTTTTGTTTTGTTCAAAAAAATCACTCCTTAAATTACTTTTTATTATTTTAACCACATTTTATTAATAAATCAACATTTTAAAAAATATAACATTAATATTTTATCAAAATAAAAAAAGCGATATTTTAGTAAATAAATCACTAAAACACCACTTTTAAAATTTAATTTTATTTAAAACGCTTTTAGTAGGAAACTCCTTATCATATTAATTGGAATGAGTAAGTTCGCACTTGCCAAATTAAAATTTTGATGCTTACTTATAGGTGTACAAACCCTAAAGAATGAAGTTATTGCATTTATTATAAATTTCGTCATCTACATCAGCCTTAATATAAGTTCCCATATCCCTATACTCTTCTTCTAAAACCTTAGCATTTCTGTGCATAAACGCTACTACTTGTTGATCACTATAAGGAATAAGTAGTTCTACAGTTTTTAAGGTATATGGTAGATTATTGCTTATAGTATTTAATAATCCATCTAAATTTATTCCTTCACGCGCAGATATTTCGACTACCTTATAATTTGCATTTTCTAGTCTAAGTTTTTCTAAATTTGCTTCGTCTGCTGCATCTATTTTATTTAAAATCAAAAGTATAGGTTTATCAGTTACTCCAAGCTCTTTTAAAACTTCTTCTACAGCAGATATTTGCTCCATAGCATAAGGCGATGATGCATCTACTACATGACATAAAAGATCAGCAAATATAACCTCTTCTAAAGTTGATTTAAAGGCTTCAACTAATTCGTGAGGTAATTTTCTAACAAAACCTACTGTATCTGTTAGTGTAGCTACTCTATTATCTAAAAGATTAATTGCCCTTGTGGTTGTATCTAATGTTGCAAACAGCATATTAGCTTCAAAAACCTTCTCTTTTCCTTGTAAATCTCTAGATGATGAAAAATCACAAATCTTATTTCTTAATGTTGATTTACCAGCATTAGTATATCCTACTAATGCTATCTGTGGTAAACTCTCCTTATTTCTTTTTTCTCTTTGTGTCTCTCTTATTTTTTTAATCTTTTTAAGTTCATCACTTAAATCATATATTCTTTCCTTTATATGTCTTCTATCTGTTTCAAGTTTTTTTTCTCCTGGTCCTCTTGTTCCAATTCCTCCACCAGTTCTTGATAAAACAGTCCCAAGACCCATAAGCCTTGAACTTCTATATTTAAGTTGAGCAAGCTCTACTTGTATCTTGGATTCTCTTGTTTTAGCTCTAGTTGCAAATATCTCAAGGATAAGAGTTGTTCTATCTATTACCTTTGCTCCTATTGCTTGCTCTAGATTTCTAACTTGTGAACCTGAAAGCTCATCATCAAATATAATTACATTTGCCCTATGAGTTTGCCTAAGCATTGCTATCTCTAAAACCTTACCTCTTCCTATAAAAAAGGCTGGATCTATTTTATTTCTCTTTTGAAATACTTTTTGAAGTACTGGTATATTGCAAGCACTAGCAAGTTCACTAAGTTCTTCCAAGCTCTCTTCTGTATCAGCTCCAACTAAAATAGCCTTCTCACTAATATCTTCTTCTACCTCATTTTGTTTTATTAATTGTTCTATATGATTTATCTTATCTAAAGTATTTAAGCTCATTACCTTATCAAAGGATAAATTTCCATGTTCTTCTGCAATTAACTTATTATTTTCAACCATACAAAAACCAATAGATACATCTTTCATTTTGTCATCTTCTATACCTATTGCCATTATAAGATCTAATTTTAATTTAATAAGTGCTGATATATCTAGTGAAGATAATGTTGAATTTCCATTTGGATGAGTATGAATTATCCTAACCCCAGAAAGTTTCTTTTCACTTATATCTATTATAGGTACTTCAACACTCGTACTATCACCTATAGCTACACTTATTATCTTTCCTTTTCTATCTATTCCAACGCTTATTTCCCTTTCTATATGAGCCGAAATTCTAACTATAATATCCATTATTTCTTTAGTACAAACAGAATCTTTAGGAACCTTTATATCATAAATCCCCTCCAACTCACTTAGAAAAGAATTCTTAACACCTTCTATATTTCCATTTATCATAATATCACCTAACTTTCTTGACAACTTTAGATTAATTCTATACTATGGTAAGATAAAAGTAAATACGTTCAAATACATATATTTTAGGAGGTAACTCATGGACAATAAGAAGCGTAATATTATACTTGACGAAAAAAAAATTCAAGATAAAATAAAAGAACTTGGCCAAATAATTGCAGATGATTACAAAGATAAAAACCTTTATGTACTTTCATTACTTAGAGGTAGTTTTATTTACACAGCTGATTTAGTTAGGGCTATAGATATAAAGGCTCAAATAGGTTTTATGACAACTTCAAGTTACGGAAATGAAGAGACAAGCTCTGGTAAAGTTAAAGTTGTAAATGATATCCCTGATAATATAGAAGGTTTAGATGTTTTAATTGTAGATGACATTATAGATAGTGGTATAACTATGGATTTTGTTATAAATCATGTAAAAAAATTAGGCGCTAAATCTGTTAAAACTTGTACTCTTTTAGACAAACCTTCTAGAAGAAAAGTAGATTTAAAACCTGATTATTGTTGTTTTGAAATTGATGACCTATTTGTTGTTGGTTATGGCTTAAATTATGGAGATTACTATAGAAACGTTCCTTATATATTTAATTGGGAAAGTTAAAAAGAAAGAACTAAATGGATAGTACATCTATTTAGTTCTTTTTATTTTCATTATTAAAACTTGAGCTTTTATTTTCATTATTTGAAGTTTTATTTATGTTATCTAAATTAAAAGGATTATTTGGAACTCTTCCTACTATCACAGTTTCTGCAACTGGAGTTATATTCTTAATGTCTACATCTCCGTGGGCAAAAGGCATTACTATATTTATCTTACAAATAAAATTTAAATATATCTTATGTCTAGTTTGATTTATACCTGCAGATTCAAAGCTAGAATCATAACTTGTCTCAACTATTCCTACAGGTTCCATTTTAACCTTTACCTTAGGTCCCATATGAGAAAACAAATTGTTTTTTGTTATATATCCAAGTGGCATATCTACTCCTATTGATCCAACCTCTGTTATTTCCTTCTGAGATCTTATAGCTACTTCATTTGCTATACTATTCATTTTTAATGTGTCAGCTCGCATCATTATAACATTCCCATCTTTATCTCTCTCAATTTTTATTAAATCATCATAATTAAAATTCTTTGAATAAACATCTAAAACATTTTTATTCATTATCTCTACTGCTTTAGCTCTCATCTCAGTAGATACAACTAACATTACAGTAGGTGTAATAATTTTGTCAAAGTAATAAGTTACCCATACAAATAATGTTAATAATACTATCACAAAACTTGTAAAATATATAAGTTTTTTTCTTTTTTTATTCGTATTTCTTAATTTTTTATTACTATAGTACACTTTTTCACCTTCTTTTTGATTAATATATTTACTCTTTATATTATTATGCTATAATTAAATATATTATTTAATTATTTATCCAGTATTTTCCATTTTGTTTTTTATAATATAGGAGGTTTACATGACTGAACAAAAAAAGACAGTTAAAAAAAAGAAAAAAGCAAAGCCTAAAAAAGCTTTTAAAATTTTTAAAATTATTGTATTAAGTATATTATTTTTAATTTTAACATCAGGAGTTATAGGCTTTGGATATGTATATGCAGTAATTAAAAATACACCAAAGCTTAAGGTTGATAAGGTACTTTCTTTAAATCAACCATCTAAGTTATTTGATAATAAAAATAACGTTATGGATAATGTTATAACAGATGAACAACGTTTTGTTATAGGATATGATGCCATGCCTGAAAATTTAAGAAATGCCTTTGTAGCTATTGAAGATGAACGTTTCTATAGTCATAAAGGTGTAGATCCTAAAAGAATGGTTGGTGCTGTTTTTGCAAACTTAAAAAATGCTATTTCAGGAAAGAAAGGTCTTCAAGGAGCTTCTACTTTAACTCAACAGCTTCTAAAAAATACAGTTCTTACAAATGATCAAACATTAGAAAGAAAGGTTAAGGAAATTTATCTAGCCTTAGATCTTGAAAAATCATTATCTAAAGAACAAATTATGGAAGCATATTTAAATACTATTCCGCTTGGCGGACAGGTTTATGGCGTAGAAGCAGCTTCTATTAGATATTTTAATAAACCAGCAAAAGATTTGACACTTTTAGAATGTGCTTATATAGCTGGTATAACGCAAGCACCAAGTTATTATGATGCTCTTTCACCAAATTCTAAGAAAAATCCTACACCTTTTTTGAATAGAACAAAAACTGTAATTCAAAAAATGTATGATATAGGTAAAATAACAAAAGAACAATATGATAGTGCTAATAATGATTTAAATGAAATGAAAAAGCAAGCAGATGAAGGAACTTATAATATAGCTAACACAAAATTCGCCTTCAATCCTGCTAAAAAATCTCAAAAAATGGATTACGAATGGTTTTCAAGACCTGTTGTTAAACAAGTTATTGCAGACTTAAAAGAAAAATATAAATATACTGACGAACAAGCTACTAAATTAATAGTTAATGGTGGTCTACAAATATATACTACCATGGACAAAAATCTTCAAGATTATACTCAAGCAGCCTTAAACGATAGAGCTAATATCCATTTAGACTCTAAGAATGTAGATGAATTTGATAAAAATGGTGTTCCTCTACTTCAAGCTTCTGCAACTATAATGGATTATAGAACCGGTGAAGTAAAAGCAATGGTAGGAGGTCGTGGTAATCAAGGTGCTAAATCTAACAATAGAGCCTTTTCTGATTTAAGATCTATTGGTTCCGCAACTAAACCTCTAACTGTTTATGGTCCTGCTGTGGATATGAAGCTAATGGGCCCTGGTACAACTATGGAAGATAGTCCACTGTCTGGTAAACTAGCTGCCACATATCCTAATTGGAATCCACAAAATGAAAGCAGACGCTTTACTGGTACAAAAACTTTAAGAGTCGCTTTAAGAGAATCTATAAACTTAATAGCTATAAAGGTTGAAGATGCTATAGGTTATACTAATGGTATAGCTTATGGAGAAAAATTCGGTTTAAAATATAATAATAAATCTAAAACTAGTATTGCAGCTGCTTCATTAGGACAATTTGATAACTCACCACAAGATAGAGATGGTGGTAATACTTACTTAATGGCTGCAGCCTATGGTGCTTTTGGTAATTCTGGAACCTATACTGAACCTATACTATATACAAAAGTATTAGATCTTAATGGTCAAGAAATTTTAACCAATTCACCTAAGACTAGAAATGTAATTTCACCGCAAGCTGCATATATACTATATGATATGCTTAAAGAACCAGTAAACAATTATTCTGCTAAACCTGCAAAAGAAAAACTTGGCGATATACCAGTCGCTGGTAAAACAGGTACTACTGATGGTAATAAAGATCTTTGGTTTGCAGGATTAACACCTTATTTATCAGCAGCTATTTGGGTAGGTTATGATGTTCCTCGTGAGATGAAGGGACATAGTGGAACTGCTGTTACACCACTTTGGGGATTAATAATGGGTAAAGCTCATGAAGGGCTTGCATATAAAGAAATTCCTGAACCTAGTGGAATATCTAAAGCTGGTGTATGTATGGATTCCGGGAAAACGCCTACTGATTTATGTTCTAAAGACCCTAGAGGTCAAAGAATTACCTCTGATTTTACTATAGGTGGCGGAAATTCAAGTGCTCTATGTGATGCTCATGTACTTGTCAAAATTAATAAGTCAAATGGAAAACTTGCTAATGCAAATACTCCAGCGGATCTTATAGAAGACAGAGTATTTATAAAGAAAGAATATGCTTCAGATCCAAATGCATCTTATGTAGTCCCTACTGAACAAGATGATTCTAAGCCTTCACCTAAACAAGAACCTGTTACTCCAGTACCACCTAATACAAATAATAATGGTACTAATAACAATCCTACTAATGGAAATAACAATTCTGGTGCTGGCACTGGTGGAAATGGTAACCCTAATGGTACTAATAATAACGGTAATACTGGAACCGAAACTCAACCACCAGCTAATGAAAAACATTAAAAACTAGGGCTTCTAACTGCTCTCTTGTCTAATTGACAGGGAGCAGTTTACTTATCCCTAGTTTTTCTATTATATTTATATTAATCTTTCAAATACAACTTCTTTACTTATTTTATAAGTTAAACTATCAATAATAACCTTATATATTTTAGGACACCCAACTTCTCTCCACTTTTTCATATAGTTGGCATTTGCCTTATGAATATAATAAAAATTTTCATCATACTCATCTGAAAATTCTAAAAACTCTAGCAAACTTCTTTTATCTACCTTTATTTCATCACTAGAAAAATTCTTCATAATTGGTATCAAATATTTCATAGGAACATTATAAGGATATTGCTTAGCATTCTTTAAAACTTTAGCTTCTAACAAACATCTCTTTATTATTCTATTCTCTTTAGTTTCTTCATCTACAAACATCTTAAATATCATTCCTTGATTCTTAAAGTTATCTAGTCTTATTCTTATCATTTATTCATCTCCTAGTAAAAAAACTGCTAAGTATTTAGCAGTCTTAATTTTCTCATATGTTTTTTGGTTATTTTAAATAATAATATCATATGTTCTACTGTTAATGCAAAATTTAATATTGTATTATTTTAAATAAATTTAATTATTTATTGCTTCTCAATGGTAACTTTATCATTATTATAATTAATAAAAATAATACCACTAGATACTAATAAAAGAGCAATAATTATATTTAAATTTAAATTTTCTCCCTTTACCATAATGGCTGATAATAATGCACCTGATACCGGAATTATAAATCTAAATAAAGTTATTTCAGAAGCTTTGTTATACTTTAAAAGCATATACCAAAGAGTAAATGCAATAGATGATAATAATGCTGAGTATATTAAAAGTCCATATGCATATCCTGTAAATATTAGACTTTGCCTTTCCATACTTTTACCCAATATAATCATTATTATAGAACCTATTAACATTTGTAGACCACTCATAAGTACTGGATTTACACTTTTGCCAAGCTTTTTAACCATAAAAGTAGCCACAGTTGACATAATAGCTGATAATATCATAAAGCCCTCACCTTGAAATCTGAAGCTTGTACTGATTTCACCACCCCAGTTTACTATTATCACTCCTAAAATTCCCGTTAAAAGTCCAATAATTTTTCTATAATTTAATTTCTCATCCTTGTATAAGAAATGAGCTATTATAACTACTAAAAAATTTTCTAAACTCCCAAGTATAGCACCTTGCATAGCTGAAACATTTCCAAGTCCATTATAAAAAAAGAAATAACTAAGAGCTGTTTGCACTAAACCTAGAATAAATATTAGAAACCAAGCTTTTTTGGATATTTTAAATGATATTTTCAAGATATACCTTGCGAACACTAATATAATTATTGATGCTATAAAAAACCTATATCCTGCTAAAGAAATTTTTCCTGCTAAGTCATAGCTTTTAAGATTTAATTCTTCATAACTTACTTTTAAAACCGGAAAAGCACTTCCCCATAATATTGAACAAAGTATAGCTATTAATATAGCATTCCTTTTATTTTTATAAAATTGTGATGTCATATTTTCTCCTTCTGTTTTTTTATTATTAACTTACTCCTTCTCATATTCATTCGAATGAGTAAGTTCCTATTACTAAATTAAAAATTTTGATAGTCACTTAATGAAACTCCTTCTCATATTCACTCGAATGAGTAAGTTCCTACTGCCAAATTAAAAATTTGGATAGTCACTCATAGTATATAATACCTTTAACTTGCCTTATTTACAAGTTACCCAACTTAATCCTTGAATTCCTTTATTTAAAGTATTATAATAAGATAAGGTTTATACTAGTTAGTACAAATTTTAAGTTAAAACTTAAGGAGGAACAAACATGAAATTAAATGATTTAATTAATTCTAAAAGAAAAGAAAAAGAAAGAAAACAAAAAATTAAAGTTGTTAAAACTGCTGCAACAACTGCTGCTGTAGGTACAGCTATAGGTGCTTTGGCTGGTCTATTGTTTGCTCCAAAATCAGGTAAAGAAACTAGAGAAGATATCATAGAAGCTTCTAAAAAAGTCAATGAAGAAATAAAAACTACAGCTACAAAAGCTAAAGAAAATTTAGCTGAAAAAACTAAAACTGGAAAAGAAAATGTCTGCCAAGCTAAGGAAAAAATTTCTTCTTATTTAGCTACAAAAAGAAATAAAGAAACTGCTGAAGTTGTTGAAACTAAAGAAATAAATGAAGAATCAGTAGTTGAAAATGTACAAGCTGATAACTAAGCTTGAATAGGTGATTATATGTATATAGATTTAAATACTCTTTTTTGGGGATTTATAGGAATATTACTAGCTATAGCTATTATATTTTTAATAATTGCCCTAATAAAATTCACTAAACTTATAAATAATATTAATGATTTAATAGTGTCTAATAAAACTAAGATTAATAATCTATGCTCCTCTTTACCTGAGGCTGCTGAGAATATAGTTGTTGTTAGTGAAAACCTTAAAGATGTTAGTGATGTAGTTACTGAAACCACAGCTGATGTAATAGTTGCAAAAGAAAACTTAACTAATAACTTTGAAACAGTAAAAGACATTATTGATATTATTGTAAAAGTTTTTTCAAAAAATAAATAGGTAGCTTTTGCTACCTATTTATTTTTTCCTTCTATTATTTCTATAACTTCCCTAGATTTATCTTCCCCTAATAACTTCTTTATAATATAAAGACTTGCATCTAATGTATTATTTATATTATTAGCCAGTATAACTCTACCATTATCTACTATGCTTTTATCAGACAAATTTACTTTGTTTAGTTTCTCTTTGAATTTATCTCTATAAATTCCATCTATATTAACCATAAGCCCTTCCAAAAGTCCAGATTTAACTAATAACAATGCACCATTAGCTATTCCCAAAACAACTTCTAATTTATCAAACTTATTATTTATAAATTTTTGTATTTTTTCATTATTTAAAATAATTTCGATATTTTCTGTAGCAGGGAGTACTAATATATCAAGCTTTTCTATATCATTTAATGAAATATTTATATTAAGTTCTGCCCCTACTGAAGTCTTTATATTTCCAACATTCTCACCTATTGTAAAAACTTCAAAAGCTTCATCCTTAGCTTTGTTAGCTAAGGAAAATATTTCATATACTGTAGCCACACTCATAAAGTCACAGCCTTCGTATAAAAATATACCAATCCTTCTTTTTTCAGTTTTGTGTATACTTAAGAACGCATCCTTTGTTAATCTATAAGTAATTTCATTTCCGTGTTTTCTTATGGCTTCAAATCCAAATTTGCCTATAGTATTTTTCCCTGTTTCCGTAACTACTGTGTCCATAATAACCTTGCCACCAAATTCATTAAAATAATATTCTAGCATAAGTCTCGTAGCTTCTGAACCATAACCTCTATTTCTAAATTTATTCTGAACCTTTATGTTAAATCTTGCTATTTTTGTAGCTGAATCATAACCATGAAAACTTACTTCTCCCACTGGCTTGTTATCATAATTATATATAAGGGAATAAAAATTCTTACCATCAGTTGGAGCTATCATTTTTTTATAAAATAATTCCCATTTAGATTCATGAAATTCAAAAATTCCACCTAACTCCTTCATTGTTTCATAGTCTGACCACAATTCTTTAACAAAACTCAAATCTTTAAATTCTGGTTGTTTTATATAAACTAGTTTTCCATCTCTTCTATATAATCCATTAACCTTGTCCATTTAATCTCACCTAACTATCTATATTAATTACAATTCAAGGCATACAATAAAAATAATTAATCCTTATAATCGCATTTTCTGCCTAAATTTCAAATCTTACCATAATTATATACTATATTAAGATTTTATAATAGAACTTTTTTGATATAGAAAAAGTACAATAATGTTTATAAATACAGATTAAGTTACATAAATTTTATATTTATAACTTCTATTCTTTAAATAAAAATCTAGAATTAGTATAAAATTTAGTTATACTAAATTTTATACTAATTCTTTGTAAACTAATTTAAAATCAATATATATGAAACCTACTTTATGACTAGATTTAATTAATATTTCAAAAAAATATTTTTTTTAAAATAAATATTGATTTTTCCCATAAAACTATATATAATTAATTTGTTTGTTTAGTAGACTTAAACTTTAGGTTTAGTAACACTTAGGCATATTAAAGAAAAAATAGTCAAACTAGATGAGAATACTCTATTAATTATTTTCAGCAATATGTCTTATAAAACAATTATGTTTGTGAGGTGTAAAATGTGCAAATTGGAGAAAAAATTAAAAGACTACGAATTGAAAAACAATTAACTCAAGAAGAATTAGCTAATAGATGTGAACTTTCTAAAGGGTTTATCTCTCAACTTGAAAATGACCTAACCTCTCCATCTATAGCTACTTTAATAGATATATTAGATATCCTTGGAACAAATTTAACTGAATTTTTCAGTGAAGATAACAAAGAAAAGCTAGTATTTACTAAAGATGATATGTTTGAAAAAGAAAATGATGAATTAAAATACTCTTTAATGTGGTTAGTTCCAAATGCTCAAAAAAATGAAATGGAACCAATTATGATAACTTTAGAACCTGATGGACGTTATATTGAAGAAGAACCTCATGAAGGTGAAGAATTCGGCTATGTCTTGTCTGGAATAATAAATCTTCACCTAGGAGATAAAACTTTGAAAGTTCGTAAGGGAGAAAGCTTTTATTTTAAACCAAAGGCTAATCACTATATATCAAATGCAGGTAAAACTCAAGCCAAAGTTATCTGGGTTAGTACTCCCCCATCATTTTAAATGAGAATCCAAATTTTCAATTTGGTTATTCGAATTTACTCATACGAATGTAATAAGTAGGAGTTTCATTATAAGTAAGCATCCAAATTTTCAATTTGGCTAATGCGAACTTACTCATACGAACTATAGTGAGTAGGAGTTTCATTATAAACAGAAAGAGGTGTTTTTATGGATGAAAACATTATAGAACTTAAAAATATATATAAACAATACGGAAAAAATACTATATTAGATAATTTTTCTATTAATATAAAAAGAAACGAATTTTTAACCCTTTTAGGTCCTAGTGGATGTGGTAAAACAACTACTCTAAAAATATTAGCTGGTTTTGAAACAGCAGATAATGGTGAAGTAATCTTTGAAAATAATGTTATAAATAATCTTCCGCCAAACGAAAGACAAATAAACACAGTATTTCAAAAATACGCCTTATTTCCACATATGAATGTATATGAAAATATATCTTTTGGTTTAAAAATAAAAAAACTTTCAAAAGATACTATCGATAAAAAAGTTAATGAAATGCTAAAACTTGTTGCATTAGAAGGTTTTGAAAAAAGAAATATAGATTCTTTAAGTGGTGGTCAACAACAAAGAGTTGCTATTGCAAGAGCTTTAGTTAATGAACCTAAAGTTTTACTTCTAGACGAGCCTCTTGGCGCTTTAGACCTAAAACTTAGAAAAGGTATGCAATTGGAGCTAAAAAATATACAAAAGAAATTAGGTATAACTTTCGTATTTGTAACACATGACCAAGAAGAAGCATTAACTATGTCTGATACAATAATAGTTATGAATAAAGGTAAAATTCAACAACTAGGTTCTCCTGAAGATATTTATAATGAACCTGCTAATGCTTTTGTTGCAAGATTTATAGGCGAAAGTAATATACTTCCTGGAGTGATGCTAGAAGATTTTAAAGTTAAGTTCTGCAATAAAGTTTTTACTTGTGTTGACAAGGGATTTGATAAAAATGAAGAAATTCAAGTTGTTATTAGACCTGAGGATATTGCTATAGTTTCTGAAGAAGAAGGCATGATTAAAGGAAAAGTAATCTCTTCAGTATTCAAAGGTGTACATTATGAAATAGAAGTTATGGAAAACGATAGAAAATGGATATTACACAACACTAAATGCCCAGCTCCTGATAGCTTTATAGGTATGAACATTTATGCTGATGAAATACACATTATGAAAAAAGAGAGTTTAGAAAATGAATAAAAAACGTAATATTTCAACTTATCCTTATATAGTTTGGAGCTCCCTTTTTATTGTAATCCCTTTACTTATAGTGTTGTTTTTTAGTTTTACTCAGAAGGTTGACAATTCATTTGTATTTTCTTTAGAAAACTATAAAAGATTATTTCATCCTTTATATTTAAAAGTTTTTGGTAGATCTTTATATTTAGCTTTAACTTCTACAATAATTTGTTTAGTTTTAGGCTATCCAGTTGCTTATATTATTTCTAAATACCCTATTAAGAAGAGAAATGCTTTAATCCTTCTATTTATATTGCCTATGTGGATGAACTTCTTACTTAGAACTTATGCTTGGATGGCTATCTTAGGGAAAAATGGCTTTATAAATACAGTCTTAAATACTATTGGTTTACCAACGCTTAATCTTCTTTATAATGATGCTGCAATTATGCTAGGTATGGTATATAACTTTTTACCATTTATGGTCATTCCAATATATACTGTTCTTATTAAAATAGATAAAGACCTCATAAATGCAGCTTATGATTTAGGTGCTAAAAGAAATTATGTTTTTAGGAAAGTTATATTCCCTCTATCTATGCCAGGAGTTATGTCTGGTATAACAATGGTATTTATGCCTGCTGTATCAACCTTCGTAATTTCTAGATTACTTGGTGGTGGTCAATATATGTTAATTGGTAATCTTATAGAACAGCAATTCACTAATACTGGTGATTGGAATTTTGGTTCCTCTTTATCTATTTTTATGATGTTCATAATAATTATATCTATGGCACTTATGTCTAGGTATGACAAAGATTCTAAACGGGAAGGAAGTGAATAATATGCTTAAAAGTCTAGAAAAAGTTGGTGAGCGTTTTTATATAGCTTTAATATTTATCTTTTTATATGCTCCTATTTTTACTTTAATAGTGTTTTCCTTTAATAGTTCTAAATCTATGGCTAGTTGGGGTGGATTTACATTTAAATGGTATAATGAACTTCTAAATGATGATAAAATACTTAATGCACTATACTATACTCTAGGCATAGCTTTGACTTCTGCAATGCTTGCTACCATAATAGGAACGTTGAGTGCCATAGGTATTCATAAAATGAAAGGAAAAAGAAAGCAATTACTCTTAAATATAAATTATCTTCCTGTACTTAATCCTGATATCGTAACAGGAATCTCTCTTATGAGTTTATTTGTATTTATAGGTTTATTTTTTAAGGTTAAATTTGGCTTAGTAACTATGCTTTTAGCTCATATAACTTTCAATCTTCCATATGTGGTTCTTTCTGTCTTACCAAAATTAAGACAAATGCCAGATAGTTTAGAAGAAGCAGCTTTAGATTTAGGTGCTACTCAGAGTTATGCTTTAAGAAAAGTTATACTTCCACAAATAAAGCCTGGTATTGCTGCTGGTTTCTTAATAGCATTTACTATGTCTATAGATGATTTTGTTATAAGCTTCTTTACTACTGGTCCTGGAGTTTCTAACCTTTCTATAGAAATTTACTCTATGGCAAGAAGAGGTATTAAACCTGAAATAAATGCATTATCAACTATAATGTTTATTGTTGTATTACTTCTTCTTTTAATAGTTAACAAAAAGGATTCTTTAATAAGAGGTGAAGAAGTTGAACAAGGCTAGAAAAATAATTAGTATATTATGTATTGTTGTTATTACATCATCTTTTTTTTCAGGTTGCTCTTTCCTTACTGGTAAGGGCAATACTAAAGTTTTAAACCTATATAATTGGGGTGACTACTTAGATCCAGAATTGAAGGTTAAATTTGAAAAAGAAACAGGAATTAAAGTTATAGAGGATACTTATGAAACAAATGAAATAATGTACCAGAAATTAAAATCTGGAAATTCCGATTATGATTTAATAATACCATCTGATTATATGATACAAAAAATGTCTAAGGAAAATTTATTATCTAAAATAAATTATAATAATGTTCCAAATTTTAAAAATATAGATGAAAAATTCACAGATTTGCCTTTTGATCCAAAAAGTCAATATTCAGTTCCATATATGTGGGGTACTGTTGGTATTATTTATAACAAAAAAACTGTTAAGGAACCTGTTGATAGCTGGAATATATTATGGAATTCTAAATATAAAGGTCAAATAATAATGACTGATAGCGTTAGAGATGCTATGGCAGTATCTTTAAAGAGACTTGGATACTCTATTAATACTAAAAATGAAAATGAAATAACTCAAGCTAAAGAAGAACTTATAAAACAAAAGCCTTTAGTTCTTGCTTACATAGTTGATGAAGTTAAAGACCTTATGGTTAGGGAAGAAGCTAGCCTTGCAGTAGTCTGGTCTGGTGATGCTGTCACTATGATGGAAAGAAATGAAAATTTAGCTTATGCTATACCAAAGGAAGGTACTAATAAATGGTTTGATGGTTTATGCATACCTAATGGTGCTAAGCATAAAGCTGAGGCTGAAGCCTTTATAAATTTTTTATTAGAGCCTGAAAATGCTAAGCAAAATGTTGAATATATAGGTTACTCTACATCTAATAAACCTGCATTTGATTTATTGGATAATGAAACTAAAGAAGACCCAGTTGCTTATCCTAGTGAAGAAGCGCTTCAAAACTCAGAAGTCTTTGTTGATTTAGGAGATAGACTCAAAATTTATGATGATGCTTGGTTAGAGATTAAATCAAAATAGAAACTAATACTAAAAATATTAATAATAGAAAATGCTAGAAGAATAAAAACTTCTAGCATTTTTATTATATATTATAAATTCGGAAACCAAATATTTATTTCTCTTTTGGCGCTTTCTATAGAATCAGATGCATGTACTGAGTTTTCTGACTTGTTAAGTGCAAATAATCTTCTTATAGTTCCCTCTTCCGCCTTATTTGGATCTGTAGCTCCATTTACATGTCTTATAACTTCTATAGCATTTTCACCCTCTAAAACCATAGCTACTAATGGACTTCTTGTTATATATTTTATTAAAGATTCAAAAAAACTCTTGCCTTCGTGCTCTTTATAATGAAGTTTTGCAAATTCTTCTGTTATTTGTTCAATTCTAATATCAATTACCTTTAATCCTGAATCTTCATAAACTTGAATTATACTTCCTATCAAATTCCTTTCTACAGCATCAGGCTTGATTAATACTAAGCTTCTTTCCATAATTTTAACCTCCATATAATCCCCAATAAAAATTATAATTTAAAAATGTTCACCATAACATTATAACTAAATTTGTACATAAGTGTAAATATATTTTCTGAAAATTTCAAAAATTTAATCTATTCATATCCTCTTAATATTCTAAAGTCTTTGCCTCCAACCCTAAACTTAATTAAAGAATCACTTATATATACAACTTCCTTTGTCATTAAATCTATAAATTTTAAAAAACTATACATTTCCTTAATTCTAAATTCATATTCCTCACCAATATTAAAAGCTACTATTATAAATTCTTCATCTTTAATTCTAGCAAATGCAAATTGATTATTAGAAAGAAATAACTGTTTGTATTCCCCTTCTTGTATTGCTTTATTATTCATTCTTATTTGTGATAATTTACTTATATTTTCCAAAACTTCTTTATTATTTGCTGATGCTTTTAATTCCTTTAAATTCATATTAGGTCTTAAGGCTTCATCCCCTTGTTTTTTGCTTCCTTCTATTAAAAATTCGCTACCATAGTATATAGCTGGCTTTCCTTTCATAGTATAAAGCATAGCATAAACATTATTTATAAGTTCTTTATCTTTTAAAATACTAGCTATCCTATCTACATCATGATTATCTACAAAGTTATAAAAGTCACAATTTTTATATATTCCATAATTACCAAATTGTCTATTAAAAGAATATGCTATTTCAAAATAATTTTTATCATTATGACTTGAGTAAATACCTTTATAGCACTCATAATTTGTAACAGCATCTAACATGTCTTTATTACATATACTATTATAATCGCCATGTATCATTTCTCCAATTAACCATAATCCATCATTTAAAGTACTACATAAATTTTTAACCTCTATTAAAAACTCTCTATCTAGTGAATATGCAACATCTAATCTTATACCGTCAATATTAAATTCATTAACCCAATACTTAATAGCATTAAAAATATGCTCTTTAACCTTTACATTACTTAAATTCAATTTTACTAATTCATTGTGACCTTCCCAATTACTATATGATAGTCCATCATTATAATTGTTATTTGAATTAAAATTTATATAAAACCAGTCTTTATATTTAGATTTATTTCTATTCCTTATTACATCCTTGAAAGCCCAAAATTCTCTTCCTACATGGTTAAATACGCCATCTAATATTACTCTTAAATTATTTTCGTGAAGTTTTTTTGAGAGATTTTTAAAATCATTATTATTACCTAATCTACTATCTATTTTAAAATAATTCGATGTATCATATCCATGATAACTTGATTCAAAAATTGGCCCAAGATATATGGTATTAATGCCAATATTCTTTAGATGATCTATAAACTCGTCATTAATTAATGAAAGTCTGTTGACATACATATCATCATCCTTTTTTCTATAAAGTGCTCCACAAAATCCTAAAGGATAAACTTGATATACAATAGCTTTATCTACCCATTTTCCCATAAATTAATCTCCTTATAAACATTCTCTATTTAAATAAATATATAAATATATACCATAATAATAAGAATAAAATTATTTTCTTTTATTTTGCCTATGTGCTATAATTTGTAAAAAAGAGGTGGTTTTATGATTAGAAAAAAATTAATAATTTTTGGCAAAGTTCAAGGTATTGGTTTTAGATTTTTTGCTCAAATTAAAGCTACTCATCTATCTCTAACAGGATATGCTAAAAACCCAGAAAATGGTAACGTAGAAATTAATATTCAAGGTGAATCAAAAAATATAGATAATTTTATATCTATTTTAAGAAAAGGAAATGGTTTCTCTAGAATTGATAACATCACAGAAACAGAACTTCCTATAGAACAATGTGAAACAAATTTTTCAGCTAAATATTAATAAAGTGGGCCTATATAAAATTCAAAACCTTGTTAGTATAATACAATGTTTCAAATTTTATCTTGCCCACTTTAATATTAAATATAAAAAAGCTTCTATTTTTAATATATTTTCATATATGCATCTGGCATATATGAATTATATTTATGTTCATAAATATATTTATTATTTATTATTGGATCATATTTAAAATACCATTTATTATTTATCTTTTTTAATAGTATATAGCAATTATTCTTTATTTCATAATTAACGGCATTTAATTCATTTTTGTTAGAAAATAGCGGTATATTATTATCTTTAACATATATTTTTAAATAATCCTCTCCCACTACTTCATAGCCATAAGCAAGCAATGCATGTCCTCCAGAATTATTAAATACACTTACTACTAAAGGCTCTCCTTTCTCAAGAGGTGTTACAAAATCATTAATATTTATCTCTTTTTCTATAGCATATTTATCAATTCCAAGAATACTTTTTATCCTCTTACCATAATAATAAAGCTCATTATTTATAGCATCTAACCTACCTAATGCTACATACGGAATATATTCGGTCTTTGGTTTTATATCTTTTTGCTTGAATTGATAATAAGTTATAGCTTGTAACATTTCCTTTATGTCCTTTTGCTTTATATCATCATATGATTGTTGTTGTTTATTAAATAATAATGTATAAAGAGAGTTCAAATCTAAATCTTTTGGCTTATAGTCATCATAAAATAAACTATTAAATTTATCTCTTGAATCTAAATTTTTATCATGATTTAATCCATAAATCTTATTTATACTATCTTCATCCATATTATAGTCACCTATAGATTTATTTATTTTAGTAATATCATATCCTAATAAATCTCCTTCATTTTCTTTATTTTTAGGTAACTTTCCCAAGTAATTCATCTTTTCAATATAAGCTATTCCAAAGCAATTACCCTCTGTTGAAAAATCATTTTTCATATTTTTAAAACTAATAGTATATTTTCTTAAATCAAAGTCCTTTATAAGTTTGGTATTTACTCTATTACTAACATCACTTCTTTCATTTAAAAATTCGTTAGCTTCCTTCATATATGCCATTTCCTTATAATTCTTATTATTTATAATATACATATCTAATGGAAGTATAAAGCATACTATAATAACTATAGAAATCAGCACTCCTATTATACTAAATATTAATTTTCTTAAGAATATCTTTCTTCTCCAAATACTTTTTAAAGTCTCATCTATTAATACATTTACACTATTATTTTCATCAATTTCAAAGTAAGTACCTCTATGAATATTTTCTGGAAAACTCTCAAAATTCATATTCTTCTTAACTTTACCATCTTTAAAGTATATCATTCCATTTTTCTTTTTAATAAATTTAAGACTCACATTCAATCACCTACTTAATTTGCTCTAAGTTCCAAGTTATTTATCTATTTAAAAGTTTATTATTTTTTTCTTTAATAACATTATAATCTAATAACTGTAAATCATTATCTCTTATTATGTTTGTAAGTAAAGTAGAGTATAATAAGTTTCCCTCTTTATCTGATTTTGTACTATACCCTGCATTCTCTATAGCTATAGCTTGGTCTTTATAATTTTTTGCTTCAAACACCCCATTTTTTCTATATCTTTTATTATTCTTTAGAAATTCCCCATAATCTTTTATAGATTCATTCCTACTTGAATAAGCTCTAAAGTCATCATATATTACATCTTTAAAATTTTCATTAGTCTTCATTTTTACTTTAGGACCCTTCCATGACTTATCAGCTTTAATTCCAAATAGATTATTACTTTTTGAAGAAAGTTCTGATTTACCCCAACCAGTTTCAAGTGCAGCCTGTGCTATTAATATAGATGGTAATATTCCATAATTTGAATATATATTATTTGCCTCATCTTTAATTTCTTCTATAAATAATTTATTTTGCGAATTTTTATCTAAATTATTAGGCACTAATCCTACTGTTTGAAACTTTTTATAATTAGCTTTTGCTCTTAAAGCTATCTTCTCTTCTAAATTCATTTCTTTTATAACTTCATCCATAGATTTAATACCTATTATCTTTTTGCCATCTATATTCTTTTCTATAAAAAATCTGTCTGCTATTTCTTTAGCATCTTTTTCATCAACACTTTCAAAAACATTATTTTTAATAGCTCCAGCTATTGAATATATCTCTTTCCAATTTAACTGGACCTTATCTTTACTTTTTTCATCAACTAAATCTATGTATTCTTTTATTGAATTTTTACTTATTTTTACTTGTAATGCCTCTTCCTTTTTTATTTGTAAAAAGTTATAAATAACTATTCCTGTACAAATAATTGATATTATAAAAATACACATTATTATAAATTTTCTTTTTCTCTTTTTCATCTTGTTATTGTTCATATATTCTCCATCCAATTATTTTTCTTATATTATAAATTATTTATTTAACTATTTACGTTGTTTTATAAAATCTTAATAAATTTTTAAGAAAAATTCTTTTAATTACACCTTCAAACCCCAAATTTCATTAATACTAAATTATTCATATAAATGCTAGTAAATAGTTGTTTGTTTATATAACTATAAAAATCTTAAAATTGCAAATTATAAGTTAAGCCATAAATCCTCTATTGAATCATAATCTCCACATACTTTATCAATAAGATCATTCATTTTATTTTCATCCCAACTTTTATACTTTTTTATCTTTCCTAAAGTTATTACATTAGAAACTTTGCCTTCTTTTGCAATTATTTCATCTTCACTATTATCTATATATTTTTGTAAATCTCCTTTTATAGTATTTTGTATTTCTATAGTTTTAATTCTTTCATTATCTTCACTTCTAAAATCAATTAATATTCTATCTTTATATTTTATAGTATTTAAAAATTCTCTATGTCCTTCTAACCCATAATTAAACCAAATATCATAAATTGCTTCATAATCTTCACCAAATTTAAGCATTAAAAGATATAACATAATATCCTTATTCTCTATATTACTACTCTTTATTCCTACAATACATTCATCCTCTATATTATGTAAATTAGATTCATAGTCTTTTATAAATATTATTGGTAATTCCTCATCTTTTACCTCAACTATTAAAGGTATAACACATCCTACATCTACATTTTGCAAAATATCATTCACTGTAAATTCAGCCATTTAATCACTTCCCCAAATTTTGCTGTATACTCATATATTAGCATAATATATTTGTAACTCAACCATATTTCAAAATAAATTTTTCTTTATTTTATTTTTCTCTATTTATATCATCAAAACCATTTTTAAACCATTGAAGTAACCCTCTCATTATAGGCTTAGTCTCCCCATTTTCATTTAAATAATTTAATCCGTTATATCTTGTAACTGCTAGAGATAAATAGTCAATAGAAAGCCTACTTATGTTCGCCGGGGCTAAATGTGGTGTAACTATTTCATTTATGCTGTCACATTTTTTTGAATCACTAAATACTATAAATTTCCTACAGCTAAGTGGTCTCACTTCATATATACTACAAGCATTGGAATCATTTAAAAACACACACTTTTCCTTCTTTTCTATGTATTCTAAGCATTTTAAATTTTTTTCTTCTACCGTGAGCTCATGTGAATTAAGAGGTGGATTCAATATTTCAAGCTTTTCTCTTATTATATCCGAAATTTTCTCTAATTCTTCTTTTGATTTTGTGCTAATTAGGTATTTTCTTATAAGTTCAGCTTCTATAGGCGTACATTCTAAATAAAGTTTACAACAAGAACCACACCCCTTTTGACAAGATGCATACTTTTCAAATATACTAATCCCCTCATCAGCTTTTTTATATATGTTTTTCAAATTTTCAAGTCCTTTTGATACTGTTATAGAAGGTTTTCCTTCATGAATAAAAATATTTTTCATAGAATAATTAGTTATTTCATCATAAATTTTCATATTATCTGTTTGTGAAAATATTACTTGTTCACCTTTATAATTTTCACCTAAAGTATGATACTCATGCTTCTTCTCTATACAACAATCTTTAAATAATAATCCATTTCCACAAGGACATTTTTCATTTAAATCTATTTTAATTATTTTATTTGTATTTGTTTTCATTATTTCCTCCCAAGTTCTAAATTATCTTATATTATTAACACAGTTTTAAATTATAACATCGATTAATATATTTGTAAAAAATTATACAAAACCTCTTTACTTTATATTTCTTATATGTTATACTTTGTAAGTAATCAAAATTTATAAATAGGAGGTAGAGTTATGTTATCATTATTTAATATTTCACTTAATAAAACTAAATATAATTTTTTTGTTGTTGGCTCTACCAATAATGTTATATAACTATTTATATCTATAAACTTGTTATGTATCCATGAGCTTTCAATAGCCCATGGATTTTTTGCGTCTAAAATATTTCTGTTATTTAAAAGCCATGGTTAATTCCGTGGCTTTTTTATATAAAAAATTTATGAAAGGAGATTTAAGAAATGAGCAATTATTCAAATCCAATGTTTAAAAATATGAAAATGAGGAAAAAATCAACTATAGGAGGATATATATATGTTTATTTACGGAGAATATAATCTTTTTTATACTGCATATTTAGAAACTATTAAGGAATGTAATCTTAAACGTTTTTGCAAGGACGAAAACATTGATTTTTACTATTTAAAAAATCTAATTAGTAATAAAAAACATTCTAAAACTAAATAGTTTTAAGCTTACGATATCGTATGAATATAAGGACAGTAGATAGGTTTGTTTTTACACAAATCTGCCTACTGTCCCTTCCTTTTCTGTTTATACTATTCTATTTCTCTCTTCACCATTATAAAATGCTCTTATATTTTTAATTACTTCATTAAAAAGTCTATTTCTTGCTTCTACACTAGCCCAAGCTACATGAGGTGTCATTATTAACTTTTCCTTGTTTTTAACTCTTAATAATGGATTATTTTCATCTATTGGTTCAACATTAAATACATCTAACCCAGCCCCACCTATTATGTCCTCATCTAAAGCTCTTCTTAAATCTTCTTCTACTACTATAGGACCTCTTCCAACATTTATAACAACAGCATTTTTTTCATTTTACTTAATGTTTCATAGTTTATAAGTCCTTTTGTTACATCATTTAATGGTGCATGAATAGATATTATATCAGAATCCTTTAAAAGTTCATCTAAAGCAACACTCTTATATTCACTATTTTTATTTTTCCCTGTGGTAGAATAATATATAATGTTAGCACCAAAGCTCTCAGCTATTTTGGCTACCTTTTTTCCTATAGCTCCTAACCCTATTATTCCCCAAGTCTTACCTGCTATATCATAAAATTCACGTCCAAGATTAGTGAAACTATTAGTCTTTGAATATAATCCATTTTTCACATAATTATCATAATAAAAAAGCTTATTATAAAGATTAAGTAAAAGCGCAAAAGTATGTTGTGCTACTGTATCAGTTGAGTAACCAGCCACATTAGTGACCGCTATATTCATTTTCCTAGCATAATCTATATCAATATTATTATAACCTGTTGCAACTTCACATATTAATTCTAATTTATTTGCTTCCTTTAACGTTTTTTCATTTAGCAGCAATTTATTTACAAGTATTATATTAGCATCTTTTATACGTTCTTCTAAATTATTTAATTGTGTATTATCGTAATAATATAGTTCTCCAAATTCCTTTAATAAGTCGAAATTCATATTTCCTATACTATTACCTTCTAAAAATACTATCTTTTTATTCATATAGCATCCTCACTTTATTTATAAATTAATATATTTTCTAATCTTGCTTCAACTTCTTCTATTTTTTCTCCACTTCTATTGCAATAATCCTTAACCTGATTTTTATCTATTTTATTCACATCAAAATATTTTGATTTAGCATTTGCAAAATACAAACCACATACTGAAGATACTGGATTCATCATATAGCTTTCTGTTAATGTAACGCCTATTGTATTTTCTACGTCTAAAAGCTTAAATAACTTTTTAATCTCTTTTTGGTCTCTTAATGATGGATATCCAAAGGCTGGTCTTATACCTTTATATCTTCCTTTTAAAATATCTTCTAAACTTAAATTCTCATCTTTAGAATAACCCCAATATAGTTTTCTTAAATCTTCATGTAATTTCTCTGAGAAAGCTTCTGCTAATCTATCACAAATTAACTTTATCATTATTGCATTGTATTCATCACCCTTAGTTTTAAATTCATTAGCAAATTCTTGTGCTCCAAGACCTGCTGTTACTAAAAATCCTCCTATATAATCAAGCTTTCCACTTTCTATAGGAGCAATAAAATCGGAAAGACATAAATACTCGTTGCTCTTTTTAACCCTTTGCTGTCTAAATAAATTAAAGCTTTCTATTTTGCTATTAGCTTCATCATAGATTTGTATGTTATCCCCTTCTGAGTTACAAGGGAATATTCCAATTCTTCCTTTACATTCTATAATTTCTTTCTCTTCTAATAAGTCTAGCATTTTATTTGCATCTTCAAATAGTTTTTTAGCCTCTTCTCCATAAACCTTATCCTTTATAATCTCTGGATATGTCTTTTTAAGCTCCCACGCTATAAAGAAAAAAGTCCAATCTATATATTCTCTAAGTTGTTTAATACTATAGCTTACATTTTTAATTCCTATAAAGTTTGGTTTAAATATTTTTTCTTTATTCCAATCTATTTTATAAGGATTTTTTCTAGCTTCTTCTAAGCTAGCCATTGGTCTTTCTATAACCTTATATTCCTGTCTTTTATTTTCATACTCTTTTGCTAATTCATTTATAAATTCTTCTCTATTATTGCCTAGCAAATCTTTACATATCTCCACAGTCTTTGAAGCGTCATATCCATAAACTACTGGCCCTGAATAAACAGGATCTATCTTTAATGCTGTATGCATCTTTGATGTAGTTGCTCCACCTATTAATAAAGGTATCTTAAAGCCTCTCTTTTCCATCTCTGCTGCAACCTTTATCATTTCATCTAAAGATGGTGTTATAAGTCCGCTTAAGCCTATAATATCTACATTTTCTTTTATTGCTTTATCTAATATTTCCTCACAAGTAACCATAACTCCTAAATCAATAATTTCAAAATCATTACAAGCTAAGACTACACCTACTATATTTTTGCCTATATCATGAACATCACCTTTTACAGTTGCTAGTAATATTTTATTTCTTCTACCTTTTTCATTTTTTGACTTCCCTTTTTCAATATGAGGCATAAGAATCGAAACTGATTTTTTCATAACTCTAGCCGACTTAACTACTTGAGGAAGGAACATCTTTCCCTCTTCAAACAGCTTACCTACTGTTTTCATTCCATCCATTAATGGTCTTTCTATTATTTCAAGCGGATTCTCATATTTTTCTAAAGCTTCATTTAAATCCTCTTCTATGAACTCTGTTATACCTTTTACTAATGAAATCTCCAATCTTTTCTCTAGGTTTTCATGCCTCCAATCAGCCTCTTTTTGAGCTTTATTTTCTTTACTCGCTTCAAAATCACTTACTCTATCTAAAAGCCTCTCTGTTGCGTCTTCTCTTCTATTTAGAATTAAATCTTCTACTAAGGTTAAAAGTTCCTTTTCTATCTCATCATAAATCATAATCATACCAGGATTTACAATTCCCATATCCATACCTGCATTAATTGCATGATATAAGAATACTGAATGAATAGCTTCCCTTATCTTATTATTACCTCTAAATGCAAAGGATAGATTAGATACACCTCCTGATACTTTAGCATAAGGTAAGTTTTTCTTTATCCATTTAGTAGCTTTTATATAATCTACTGCATAATTATTATGCTCCTTTATTCCTGTACCTACAGCTAATATATTAGGATCAAAGATTATATCTTCTGGCTTAAAATCTACCTTTTTAATTAATAAATCATAAGCCCTTTTGCAAATTTCAATTTTCCTTTCAAAAGTATCTGCTTGACCTTTTTCATCAAAAGCCATAACTACTATGGCAGCACCAAAATTTTTAGCCATTCTAGCATGCTTCAAGAATTCCTCTTCACCATTTTTTAATGATATAGAATTCACAATAGGTTTCCCTTGTATAGCTTTAAGCCCTACCTCAATAACTTCAAAATTTGAAGAATCTATCATTATTGGTCTAGAAACTATCTCTGGCTCACTTGCTAAAAGCCTTAAAAAATAATCCATTTCTTTTTTACTATCTAATAAGCCATCATCAAAATTTATATCTATGATTTGTGCTCCATTATCCACTTGGTCCCTCGCTATCTTTAAAGCCTCTTCGTAATTTTTTTCTCTAATAAGCCTTGAAAATTTAGCTGAACCTGAAACATTAGTTCTTTCACCTATATTTATAAAATTATTTTCTTTAGTTACTTCCAAAGGTTCTAAACCACAATAAACTGTTTTATTTTCTATCTGCTTTATCTCCCTTGGTTTGTATTTCTCACAAACCTTAGCTATAGCTTCTATATGTTCTTTAGTTGTTCCACAACAACCGCCTACCATATTCAAAACACCTTCTTTTAGAAGCTCCTCTATCTTACTAGCTGTAAATTCGGGTTTTTCATCATACTGACCCATTATATTTGGAAGTCCTGCATTAGGATAAAAAGATATATAAAGATCTGATTCTTCTTTTGCTATATCACTTATAAAAGTCATCAAGTCCTCCACCCCGAAAGAACAATTAAGACCTATCCCTATTACATTTTCACTTTTCAAGGACTTTGTAAAAGCTCTTAAACTTTGACCTGATAGAGTTCTACCTGATTTTTGTGTAAGTGTTCCAGAAATTATTATAGGTACACATTTACTTTTTTCCTTGAATACCTCTTCTGATGCATAAAGTGCTGCCCTTGCATTTAATGTATCAAATATAGTTTCAATGAATAGTAAATCTACTCCTCCATCTATTAGTCCATTTACTTGTTCTTTGTATGCTACTACTAAATCATCAAAAGAAACATCCCTAAAAGCTGGATCTTCAACCTTTGGTGACATAGAAGCTGTTTTATTAGTAGGTCCTATAGAACCTGCCACAAACCTTGGTTTGTCTGGTTCTATTAAAGTTATCTCATCTGCTATTTCTCTTGCTATTTTTGCCCCTTCATAATTAAGCTTATAAACTAAATTCTCTAACCCATAATCAGCTTGTGATATAGCATTAGAATTAAAAGTATTAGTCTCAACTATATCTGAACCAGCATTAAAAAATTTTCTATGAATCTCTTTTATAACATCAGGTCTTGTTATAGACAATACATCATTGTTTCCAATCTGACTTTTATGAAACTCCTTTAATAGTTCTCCCCTAAAGTCCTCTTCCTTTAAATTAAACCCTTGGATAGTAGTTCCCATAGCCCCATCTAGTACTACTATTTTTTCTTTCAAAATCTTTTTAATATCTTTTTTCATTATATATAGCCCCCTTTAATGCCCTTTCTATCATTAGAATTATTATACAAGTATTAACATTTAATAACAATAATAAATAGAAAATAAGAAGTAAAACTTTCCTTAACAAATTTTACTTCTTATTCTTCTCTTTTAAATCTTTATTTATAACTTTTTAAAACTTGCATTTTTAAGTAATGCATATAACATATTTACAGCACTTTTAATATATAGTTCTTTATCTTCTGGATTTTTATTATAATACTTGAAACCATGACAAATATCTTCTGTTATAAAATGTGAGTAGTGAACAAAAATATCTAATTCTTTCTCATTTGCAAAACTAATTCCCCTCTGTGTTACGGACTCCTTAATCTTCTCAAACGTTTTTCTTTCTTGTTCATCATGAATTCTTTTTATTTCATCATCTGTTGCTATTAATGCATAAATTTCATCATGAAACAATTTCGAAAATTTATGATAATCTTCAATGGTTGAAAGAATTAATTTAAATACCTCTAATAAATTTGTATCTTCATTAAAATCTCCTATATTACTCCATACACTAAGAGTATTCTCTGTTATTTCCTCTGAAATTTTTTGTGTTAATTTTATATAGATATCTCTCTTATCAATAAAATAAGCATAAAGAGAACCTGTTGCCACATTTGCCTCTTTAGCTATATCTGCAGTTGTAGTATTAAAATATCCTTGTTCATTAAATAACTTATATGCTGCATCTAAAATTCTATCTATCTTCTCTAAAGCTCTTTTTTGTTTTGGCTTTCTTATTTCTCTTTCCATAATTATCACCCAATATAATTTTAACTTTACTACACATGATTGTCAATAAACATGAAATTTATTTCATATTTTTATTGACATTTATGAATAAAAAGAATAACATGAATATGAAATAAGTTTCATATTAGGAGGCAATTATGAATAGAAAAGAAAAAATATTAGCATTTATTTCATTATCAATTTCATGTTTTTTAACAATTTTAGATGGTACAATAGTCAATGTATCATTACCAACAATGGCAAATTATTTTAACACTGATATCAGCGGCATATCATGGGTTACTACAATTTATTTAATCGCTTTTTCAGCTTTGTTATTAAATGCATCTAAACTAGCTGATATTTATGGAAGGAAAAAGCTATTTATCATAGGTTTATTTGTATTTGGAATCTCTTCTGCTCTATGCGGAATGGCTGACTCTCTTAATTTACTAATAGTCTTTAGAGCTCTTCAAGGAATCGGGGCTGCTATATTGACTCCCCTTGCTATTCCAATTGGGGTAAGTACCTTCGGAAAGGAAAAAATAAATAAACTTACCTTAATCATAGGTATGATAATAGCTATATCTGCAGCTGCTGGTCCAATTTTAGGTGGAATTTTAAATGAATATTTTGGTTACAAGGCAATCTTCTATGTAAATTTACCTTTTATATTAATAGCATTAATTCTTGGAGTTAAATATATAAAAGAAAGCTATGACCCTACAATATCTAAAAACCTAGATATTATAGGTGCAATACTAATAGGTTATGGTCTAGCAACTATAACTTTTGTACTTACAAAAGGAAATGATTATGGATGGAATAGTAATTTAATTATTCTCCTTGGAATATCTGCAATAGTATCAATATTAGCATTTTGTATATATGAAAAAAATAATAAAAATTCAATGATCGAATTTAACCTTTTCAAAAAAAGAACTTTTACAAGTTCTATTATTCTAATAGCAGTAGCAATGTTTTCCTTTGTTCCTAGCACCTATTTAATGAACTTTTATTTTAGGTATCAATTAGGTTATGGAACCATTCATGCTGGTCTTACAATTGGAATTATATCTCTAGTATCATTTTTAACTGCACCACTATTTAATTTATTGGCTCATAAAACTTCACACAAACTAGTTTCTGCTTTATCAATGATATTCTTTATAGCTGGAAACTTCACACTTACAAAGTTTAATAATTCAAACTATATGATTATAATATACACTGCATTTATCTTAATGGGATTAGGTATGGGAGGAATAACCCCTTTATATCAAAGTTCATTATTTGAAATACCAGAAGAAAAGACAGGAATTGCTTCAGGAATACTAAATACTCTTAGACAATTAACTATGTGTCTCTCTATTGCACTTATTGTAACACTTAGCGCTAACTACAAAACAGAAGCTATTTCTAATACAACTTCTAGAATAACAGATAAAATAACTCAAAATACAGTTTTAGATACTGAGTTTAAAACTAAACTAATAGATAGAATTAATCTTTATCATGAAAAAAGTACAGAAAGCTTCTCTAAAGCTGAGCTAACTAATACTCTTAATAGAGAAGAAGAAAAGATTTTAAGTACAGTTCCTGTTCAAATGAAAAACATTGTTAAAGTCAAAATAGATAAGAACATTTCTGAAACACTAAAAATATTTGATTCCTTTAATGAAATTAAAAATAATGAAAGTATTAAAGTATATAATAAATGCTACTTTGTTATTGGCTTAATAACAATCTTAGGGCTATTTGTTGTACCTTTTAATAGCATAAAGAAAAATCAAATGCCTTCAAAAGAAAAAGAAAATATAGCTTCTTAAACTATAACACGTACTAAATAAGTATCTATTGTGATATACTTATATAAAAATGTATTTAACTGTGTAATTAGTAATAAATTAGTTATGCAATTGCTAAACACATCAAAAAAGGAGGCTTATATGCAAACTAAAATTTTTTATTTTTCATCTACTGGTAACTCTTTATATGTAGCTAAAAAAGTAAAAGAAAGTCTTGGAAATGGAGATATAATCTCTATTCCTAAATCATTAAGAAATAAAGATTTCAATATAGATGCAGATATAATAGGTTTTATCTATCCTATTCACGTTTCTTCACTACCAATTGTAGTGGAAGAATTCATATCAAAAATAACTATAAATAAAAATGCATATATATTTGCCATAGGTGTTACTGGTGGAGGCGAAGCCAAAAGTAGCTTTCCTCATATAAATAGCCTTCTAGGTAATCAAGGTGAACTATCTAATTATTTATGTTTAAAATATATTTCAAATTATATAAGAGCAGGTAGAAATGCATCTGAAGAAAGAGCTTTAAAAGCCATAGAACAAAATGAGCCTATATTAAATGATTTTATAAAAGAAATTAAAATCAAACAAATAAAAAAGGTAACCTATAAACAAGGTCTAAACAAAATTGCATATAATTTTTGGAAGAATAAATACAAAACTAAAGATAAAAACTTTAATGTAAATGAAGCTTGTATAGGTTGTAGGATTTGTGAAAAAATTTGTCCTGTTAATAATATAAAATTTTCTAATAACAAACCTATATGGCTTGGAAACTGTACAGACTGTATGGCTTGCATTAACCTTTGTCCTAAAGAAGCTATAAATATAGGAACTAAAACCTTAAAGAAAAATAGATATAAAAATCCGTTTATAAAGGTAGAAGAGCTCCTATAAACTTTCCAATGCTAAAATACCTGAATATGCTATTAAGAGGTAAATAAGTACTGAAGTGATTACTTATTTACCTCTTATTTATTGTAAATTCAATTAATATTTAACTAATAATTCTTCTATGCTTTCTTTATTTATATAACTATAGTTGAAAACCTTGATAAGGAATTATAGCAGCTACCATCTAAAGACAATGGTTTAATCCACGAATATATAAAATCAAAGAAAAAGCTCCATCAAATTTATTTTAAAATAAATTTGATGGATAATTAATTATAATTTTATTTTTTTCTTCGCTATCTAGTAAATATCCCAAAAATTCTTCGTTCAAAGAACTTTCTTCTTTTAAAGATTCTTTACTATCAGCATTAATAATATCAATATTAAATTTATCTGATAATGAATCTCCACCATCAAACATAACTAATATTGAATGAATAATATTTTTCATCAATTCATCTACTACTGTTGAATAAGCTTTCTTAACCTCTTCATCACAAATAATTGATTGTAACAAATTATATTCAGTTTCACATTCTGACCAAATTAAATCTGAATTTTTATCTAAACCTTCAATTGAAGTTTTAACCCAGTAATCTTTAATTTGTTTCAATCTTTCAAAGAGTATTTGTTCTTCATCCATATATCTACCTCTTATTACCAAAGCAATATTTATTATATTTTGCATTACTATTCTCTTATTTTGATTTTTCAATCAGCTTATCTATAGGAAATTCAGGTTTCTCTAATATTTCTAAAATCTTTAAACATTTCTTATTTAACCTTTCAATATTTTCTGTTAATTTATCAGGTAACAAACTCTGAATATCCTCCAGTTCACAGCCCTCATGAATTATATTTATAATCTCGGTATTAATTTTATTTTTATTTAATAACTTCATAATATATGGATTAAATAAGTATCCTTCACATTCTTCTATACTAATCACATTATTACTAAGAGCCGTTAGTAACCCTAATTCTAAAATGGCCAATATTCTTTCGTTTATTACTTTTTCATTTGCTTCTAAAATTAACTTCATAAATTCACATCCTTTATACTATTTATTGCTCTCTCATTATTATTCAAAAACCAAACATTATTTTGTATTATAATCAAATAATGCTTGGTTTCTCATATTAACTAAATAATTCTAATATTTCATTTTCAGAAAGTTCATTTAAGACATTTCCATTCCTAAACTCACCATTCATGACCTTTTCTATAATTTCTTTTTTTGCATCCTGTAGCTTTAATATTTTTTCTTCTATACTTCCTTTTGAAATAAGCTTTATTACTTCAACTACATTTTTTTGTCCAAACCTATGGGCTCTATCTGTAGCTTGATCTTCTACAGCTGGATTCCACCATGGGTCAAAATGTATAACTACATCTGCACTTGTCAAATTAAGTCCTGTTCCTCCAGCCTTTAATGAAATTAAAAATACCTTTGTATCTCCTTCATTAAAGTCATTTACAAATTGTAATCTATCCTTAGCCTTTGTACTTCCATCTAAATAGAAATACTCTATTCTACTTTTATCTAACAAATCACCTATATTCTTAAGTACTGTTGTAAATTGAGAAAATACTAAAATTTTATGACCTTCTTCAATTCCGTGAATTAAAGTTTCAAGTAAAGCATCTATCTTACCACTTCCCCCCATATAGTCCTCTAAAACTATACTTGGGTCTAAAGATAACTGTCTAAGTTTAGTTATATAAGAAAAAATCTCTATTTGTTTAGACTTTAATCCTTCTTTCCTTTTCATCTCTTCTAACCTTTGCTTAACATCTTCAGCATAAGCTTTATATGCTTTCTTTTGTCCATTAGTCATATCTACTATTAGACGTTTTTCTATTTTATCTGGTAATTCCAGCATAACATCTCTTTTATATCTTCTAAGTATAAATGGCTTTATAAGCCTATCTAATTCTTTAAGGCTTTCTTCATTGTTTATATTCTTTGCAAACCTTGAAGAAAACTTCTTTTGATTAAATAGATAACCTGGCATTATAAAATCAAATATAGACCAAAGCTCTATAAGAGAGTTTTCTATAGGTGTTCCTGTTAATGCAAACTTACAATTACCTTTAACTTCCTTTATGGCATTAGCATTTTGTGAAAGTGGATTCTTTATATTTTGAGCCTCATCTATTATTATGTAATCAAAGTTTTTGTCTTTATAAAACTCAAAATCATTTCTAATTAGATTATAAGTAGTAATTATAACATCATATTCTTCATACTCTTCCATTAATTTTTCTCGTTCATCCTTATTTCCATGTAAAACCAAAATCTTCATGCTAGGTGCAAACTTTTCAAATTCACTTTGCCAATTATAAATAAGTGAGGTTGGGGCTACTATAAGACTTTTCTTTTCCTCTTCTCCAAGTAAAAAACTAATAGTTTGAAGCGTTTTACCAAGACCCATTTCATCAGCTAATATTCCTCCAAAACCGTAATAGGCTAAAGTTTTAAAAAAATTATACCCTGTCTTTTGATACCCCCTAAGTTCTGCTTGTAAACCTTCAGGCAAATCAAATCTTAGGTTAGCTATATTTTTAATCTTGTCACTTATCTCCTTTACTATTTCTGTTCCCCCTATAAGTCTTATATCCCTAGCTTCAATTACACTATTTAAGTATATAGCTTTATTCCTATTAAGCTTAAGCTTATTATTAGATAATTTATTATCCTCTGATAGATTATCTAACACAGTTAAAAAGTCTTTAAGTTTCTCATCCGCTAAATCTATAAAGTTATCATCCTTAAGCTTAAAGAATTTTTTATTTTCTCTGAACGCCTCTAATATATTTTTAACCTCTTTACTCTCTATATCTCCTATATTAAATGAAAACTCTAAATAATCCTGTTTATTTTTTAAAATCTCAGCCCTTACAGATTTAGAAGTATAAATTACATTATGTTTAAAGCTATCCGAATAAAATATGTCACCTAACTCTTTAAGCTCTCCAATTCCAGTAGTTAAGAAGTTATAGTATTTTTCATCATCTCCTGTAAATACAAAACGCCCCTCAATTACTACAAATCCTAATTCCTCTAATTTATTAAATACAATAGCTTCCCTTTTATCATCTCTTAAAACGTAAAGTTCCCCATTATAACCTTTAAGTGCATCAAATTTCATATCTCCATAAATACATTTAAAATTTATAGTTAGTAGCTTTTTATCCCTGTCTAAATAAAACTCCGCTTTAAACTCTTCTTTTAAAATTTTGCTTTGAATATTGTCTTCTATGATATTATTTTTTGCTATAGAATTTACTATAGGTATAACCTTTTCTATGACTTTCTTAGAATTTTCCTTTTTAAATTTTATTTCATCCTCTTTTGATAAAACATTATATATAGGTATAAACTTTTTAATTTGTTCTCTACTTGGTAAATACAACTTACTTTTAAATAAAAATACATCAAATGCATTAGTTAAAGGTATAGGTAACTCTTCCTTACTATTAACTACTATATTCCCTTCTTCATCTTCTCCTATATTAAAACTTAAATCCATATCTTCTTCTATAATTGCTATCTCTGCATTGATTACCCCTTCCTTTTGAAAATTTATTTTTTTATTTTTTATATTTCTTAAAAAACCCCTTAAGTTTCCGCTACTTACCTTTAATGTTTTTCCTGAAATTAAACCATTATATGAATTCATTGAATCATTTATCTCCACTTGACCTATTAAATAATTTACAAGTTCTTCATCCTCTTTTGAAAATTCTTGTTTTAAAGGATTATACTCAAAATCTTTTCCATAATTTAAACTATAACCTTTTCTAAATGCATTAGAAAATTCCCTTATGTTTTTCATTACATAAAGTTTGTTCATTCCAATCTTAAATTCAGCTTCATTATAAAACCTATGATTATTTCCTGAATTCTTAATTATAACCTCTAATCTAATTCTATCCTTGCTTCTAATATCTAAGGAATCTAACGCTTCTAATATGTACTCCCCAAACTTTAATGGGTCCTTTTTTATTACGGGTAATTCTACTTCTCCTCGTTTTTCTAATTCTATAAGTTTATAAAAGGATGCAATAATATGCTTACAAGCATAATTGTATATCATATCATTATTCTGAAAGTCCATACAATCACAATAAGTATAAACTATAGAATTTTTTTCTACATTTATATCTATTTCTGTTTCATATTCACTATAATTTCTTTCTGAATCAACTAATCCTTTTATGGAATATTCCCCTCTATCTTCATCAAAATAAGTAGCTAATTCATTAACAAGTTCTGAATTATATACATTTAACCCCCTTAACTTGTTACTATAATTAGCCATTCTATTTAAAATAAACTCTAAATCATTTCTATTCAAAAAAACACCTCCATTTTCAAAATTATTTCCTTATATTTTTAAGTTAACAATCTATGAAAATTTAATCTTAAACTTCTAATATATATTTAAAAGTATAAAATAAAAAACTCAGACTAGCAACTTAGTTACTTTCTGAGCTTATGTATTATTTGAAATAATAAATTTCCCTGTTATCATCGTTATTCAATTATTTACATTTATTATTCTTATTCTTTGATATAAAATTTTTAACCGCTACTTTGTTTTTCCATTGCTTAATTGTACTTATTTTTTGACATAAGATTTTTAAACCCATGGGCTGTTAATTTCAAAAGGCTATCTTCATCACTTAATACACTATCTAAGGCTTTTATAAAAGTTTTACATTGTGATTTTGTAACTATTAGAGGTGGTTCCACCCTAATTACTGCTGGATTGTTGGAGGTTATAGAACATATTATATGATGATCATTTAGCATTTTCTCTATTATAGCTCCAATAGCAATTTTTTTAAGCTTATCATAAGGCAATTTTTTTATATTTCCTAATTCCACTCCTATTAAAAGACCTTCTCCTCTTACATCAGATATTATGTTATGCTTCTTTTTAAGTTTTTTAAGCTCCTTAACTAAATAATCTCCTTGCTTCTTTGCATTTTCACAAAGTTTCTTTTCTAAAATAATATCTAGCGTTTTTATTGCAGCTACCATAGCTACTGAATTACCTCCAAAAGTTGTACTTGATAATGTAGCATTTTTAATTTTCCCGTGTGTCTTATCCCATATCTCTTCCTTCATTAAAACTGCACCTACTGGTATTACTCCCCCACTTAACCCCTTTGATAAACAAACACAATCTGGAATTACACCTAATGCCTCATAATAAAACATATACCCACAGCGCCCAATTCCAGTTTGGATTTCATCAAATATAAGTAATGAATGATTATTTTCACATAACCGTTTAAGTTCTTTAAAATATTCTTTATTAGCTAGATTAATCCCACCTTCTCCTTGAATAGGTTCAATTATAACAGCAGCTATATTATACTTTTGAAAAAGTTCTTCTATGTCCTCAAAATTAAAAAATTCAGCTTCTAAAGCATTTAATTTACCACCATTATAATTATCTTTAATCTTAGAACCCATTAATGAAATAGAACCTAAGGTTTTACCATGATATGCTCCATTAAAGTATATAATGTATCCATCTTCTTTTAACATCATTGCAATCTTTAAAGCTTCTTCTACAGTCTCAGTACCACAGTTTGTGAAGATACACTTGCTTAACTCATTATTAGTTAAATTGCTTAAATTATTTGCAAGCACAGCATTTAAAACATTTATGTTTATATCTAATAGATTAGGCTTACTTTTAAACCTATATATACTTTTATATATAGCATCTTCATTATGCCCTAATGGAAGCGCACCAAAGCCTGCTAAAAAATCTAGATACTTAATCTTTTTATTATCATAAACATACATGCCTTTAGCTTTTACAAACACCTTATTTAAATGTGTAACATTGAGTAAATTATATAATGAATTATTATAATATTTCTTATATAAAACTCTAATTTCTTTTTCACTTAAATCCTTTATTTTATCAAAATTTATAAATGACATAAAAATTCCCTCCTAAAAAAACCTTTTTACTTAGCCTTTCCAAAAGGGAATTTTTTAATCATTAGGAATATGAAAGAAAATAATATATACAAAATTTTATTTATTATTTCTTAATCTAATATTTTCTAGATGAATATCTCTCCACTATCTATTTTATATTCACCATTCTCTAATACTAAAGAACATTCAATACTTCCTTTATCTGACCCATCAAATATTTGTATAGTTATTTTTAGATTATCCCCACTTTTTGTTTTACTTATAACCTTAGTTACTACACTTTCAAGACCAGCATCTCCTTCTAAAACATATGGTACATTATCTTTGAATTTATAAAATTTATCTATACTATTATTTATGAAGTTTCTTGAAAAATAATTATTATAATACTTTATTAAATTTTCTTTTGTATCAACAGGTTTACAAAGTTTAAAATATGGTCTCTCATCTATTTCTAGAGCATCACCATCTCTTAAATAGTAAATTGCCCTTTCATATTTTAAGGCTTTTGTTAAAAAACTCAAAATTTCTTCATCTGAAGGATTTTTTGAAAGCTTTATTGTACTATCAAGAATATTTAAGTTTCTTAGCTTAATATACTCCAAATTGGACATAGATTCAGTTTTCACAACTTGTTTGCTATAATCTCCATTAATCTTATTCCAATTTATGGTCTTTGATACTTCATCACCAGTAATCTCTCCAATTTCGTAAATTCCATCACCATCTATATCCTTGACTATACTATTAGTAAACTCTGCTGACGTAAAATTTAATTTCTTAACTATCTTTTCATCCTCTACTACATAAACTCCAGTTTCCTCTTTCACATCTCCATAATTTGATAATATTATAGCAATTTTATCCTTAGTTATCTTTCCTATACAACTTGATTTTATATCACTAGGTAAATTTAAACTTATAGTTTTAAAATCATCACCATTAAACTTATATATGTCTAACTTTAAAGAATTTGCACATATTATTTCTGGAATATTATCATTATCTATATCTTTAATATAATATCCTTTATTATTCATATCTTGTATAGATAAAAAATGTTGGTTTTTAGATAATACCTGTACTAGCCCTAATTTAATTTCATCACTATACATGAAACTTTCCTCTTTAGACTTTTCTTTAGTATTTTTTAAATAATATTTTCCAGCATCCAAAAAGTTATTTTTTAAATAAGCATTTATTGCTTTCTCCTTAAAATCCGGCTTGTCTACGTTATTTGCTACTGTGGCTTTACTTTTATCATCACATCCTGCTATTAATATCATAATAATACATATTAAAAAGAATATATTAATATATCTTTTTCTTCTCAATATTTTCATAAAGCACCTCCCTATTTGCAATTTTTGACATATAACATGTATATTATTCACTTATACTAAAATATAACTAATTTTAAATATTTAGCTTCCTTTATACGAACATATGTGCTATTATATTGATATAACCATTTATTAAAAGGAGATTTGTTATGGATATACAAGAAAAACTTACCATTTTATCTGCAGCTGCGAAATATGATGTTTCCTGCTCCTCTTCTGGAAGTAATAGAAAAAATACTAAATCAGGTATTGGTAATGCTGCAAGTTCTGGTATATGTCACAGCTTTACTCCAGATGGTAGATGTATTTCACTTTTAAAAATATTGCTCACAAACTACTGTATTTATGATTGTAGTTATTGTATTAACAGAAATTCTAATGACGTTCAACGAGCTTGTTTTACACCAGAAGAAGTCATAGACTTGACAATTAATTTTTATAAACGTAATTATATAGAGGGACTATTCTTAAGCTCAGCTATATTTAAATCACCAAACTACACTATGGAACTTTTGCTTAAAGTAATTAAAAGTCTTAGAGTTAATCATAAATTTAATGGATATATTCATGTTAAAGCTATTCCTGGTGCTGATGAAGCATTAATTAAAGAGGCTGGACTTTATGCTGACAGAATGAGTGTTAATATAGAGCTTCCATCATCTCAAAGTTTAAAACTTCTTGCTCCTCAAAAAAATAAAGATAAAATCATAAAACCTATGAATTTAATATCTAAAGAAATAAAAAATAACCTAGAAGAGAAAAAGAAATTTAAAAAGGCTTCTCTTTTTGTTCCTGGTGGTCAAAGTACTCAATTAATAGTAGGAGCTAGCCGTGAAGATGACAGGGATATATTAAATCTCAGTGAAAATCTTTATACTAAGTTCTCTTTAAAAAGAGTCTATTATTCTGCCTATGTTCCTATAAATAGGGATGTTAACTTACCAAATCTACTTCATCCTCCAACACTTAGAGAACATAGACTTTATCAGGGTGACTGGCTACTTAGATTTTATGGTTTTAAAGCTAACGAACTTTTAAATGAACATATCCCTAACTTCGATGATAGATTTGATCCAAAAACTTTCTGGGCTTTAAATAATTTAGATGATTTTCCTGTAGAAATAAATAAAGCTCCTTATGAAACTTTACTAAGGGTTCCTGGCATAGGGGTTAGAGGTGCACAAAAAATAGTTGCTGCTAGAAGAGTTTGTTTTTTAAATTTTATTGATTTAAAAAAGCTTGGTATAGTACTAAAAAGAGCTCAATACTTTATAACCTGTAGAGGAAAGTATTATGGAGATACAAAATTTGATAAGATTACAATTGAAGATAGATTAACACCTATTGAATTTAAACAACTCTCTTTTTTTGATAATTTAACAGAAGATATTACTCACAATAATAAGGAAAAAATTAAACTTTTAGACCTTCCTACAGCCATTCACGGAGAAATATGAAAGGAGCAATTCTTATGATAGTATATTTATTTGACGGCAGCTTTGAAGGTTTTTCAACCTGTATTTACTATAGTTATTACAATAAATTAAAGCCTGACGCTTTTATAAGTGAAGAAGATTTTACTTATAACTTTACTTATGAAACTTTAGAAATTAAAACAGAATATGATAAATATGATAGGGTGTACAATTCATTACAAGATAAGTTAACTTATGAAAGCTTATCTAGAATATATCATTTATTTTTAAGCTGTGATGATAAGAATCACATAGTTTTATATAATTATATAAAACTATGTTTTAAATTTCATAAGCAGGTTGATTTGCATTTAAACAATGATACTATTCTTCTAGCTCATAGACTAGCTAAAAGAGTCAGTTTTGAAGCTCATAGGTTCACAGGGTTTATTAGATTTACAGAAGTTTCAAAAGATTTATTTTATTCTAAAATAGCTCCTGATAATAATATACTCTCTTTAATTCTAAAACATTTTGTAAATAGATTCTCTAATTTACAATTTATAATTCATGATGAAAAAAGAGAGCTTGCCATAATTTATAATGGTAATGATGCCATTATAACTAAACTTAACTTAGCTTCTGTGCCTAGTATTAAACAAGGTAATTATGAAAAGCTTTGGAAAAGTTATTTTAATAGCGCCACTATATCTGAAAGAGAAAATAGGAGACTCCAACGAGGTTTTATGCCAAAACGTTATTGGAATAATCTTACTGAAATCTAACTCTATTTATAAATTTCTCATATATAGAAAAAGGATTAGTACTTAATAATATAATTAAAAAATACTAATCCCTTATTTAAAATTAAAAGTTTCCTATTATATTAAATAACTTTACTTAATGCTTGACCATATATTAATTTATATTTTAAATTCACTTACATTAACATTAAGTTTTTCAGCTACTTTTAAAAATTGTTCAGTAGTTGCCGTAAGTTCTTCTACTGTAGCACATTGCTCTTCTGTGGAAGATGATATTCCGGATATAGAATTTGTTATCTCTTCTATTCCATGAACTATATTATCTAAACAACCTTTTACCTCCCCCTGCTTATTTAACATATTTTGGTTTAAAGTATTCATTAAGTTAGCCATATCTTCAACTTCTCTAATTGTAACACTTGTTGAATTAAAAGATTCTTCAGTGTTATTAACAGCTGTACTTTGTTCTGACATAGCATTTTTAACTAATCCTATTTCATCCACCATATTTTCTGTACTACTTTTCATAGTATTAACTATACCACGGATTTCCTCCGTGCCCTTTTGACACTCTTCCGCAAGCTTTCTTATCTCATTTGCAACAACTGAAAATCCTTTTCCAGCTTCTCCAGCTCTGGCTGCCTCTATAGATGCATTAAGTGCTAACAAATTTGTTTGATTTGTAATATTATTTATAGTATCAACAACAGTATCTATAGCTTTAGAATTTTGTGTTATTTCATCAACTCTATTGTTAACACTATTTAAAAGTTCATTATTCTTATCTGTTATACTTATTAAAGTATTTATTTTAACTTTTCCAACTTCATTTAACCCACTAACTTTATTACATGCTTTTAATACTTTATCAACTGAATTAGATACATCTTTAATAACCCTAGTTAGTTCATCATTTTGTTCTATAATATCCTGAGCACCACTATACTGAGTATTGCAATAGCATGTAATTTCTTCAACACTTTTTGCTATATATTCTGATGCTTTTCCAGTATGTTCATGTGCAATTATTATATCACTGGTTCTGTCCTTTATCACTCCTGAAATATCCTTAGTTTCAGTAATAATATTTCTAAATTTTAAAATAACCTTATCAAAGACATTAGATAATTCTCCTATTTCATCCTTTGTATTAATTTTGGTTTCTATATTTAAATTACCTTCTCCTAACTTCTTAACTGCCAAAGTTACTTTATTTATATTACTTGTAAATATTCTTGCCACAAACATCGCTACTATAATGCTAATAACAGCAAGTATTATTATTGCAAAAATAGTTGTCATCATATAATTATTTAATATATCATTATATTCATTTGTTGAAATAAGACTTATGACTTTCCATCTTACTCCTGGATACTCTTGAAATTCATATTTATATTTTCCTGTTTTTAAAGTGATATCTCCATTTCCTTGCGCTGCACTTGTAACTGTTTTAACGATTTCTTCATTATCATAAGTTTCATAAAGCTTTGAATAATCTTCTCTATTAGCTATTACTCTTCCTTTTTCATCTAAGAGCAATATATATCCAGTTTTACCAACTGTAAATTTACTTAAATAATCAGCCATATCTAACATTCTTATATCCATACCAATATAAGCTACTATATTATCTCCCTCTTTAATAGGTTTAACTATAGTTATTATTTTATCTCCACTTATTTTTTCAGGATATGGTCCAACCCAATAATTATTAATTTCATTAGCTTTTTTTAATGTTTGACTATTTAATAATTCATTTATATCATTTTCATCCTCTGTTTTTTGAGGTGAAGAAACTATATCTCCATTAATACTTCTAACATAAACTCTTTTTATAATATCATTTGCACCTTTTAATCCATTAGTTATGTTTTCAATGCTACTTCTATCTCCATTTTTAAGACTTTTTTGTATTACATCTGTCTTACTTATTGTATCCAGTCTAAACTGTATTCCCATGAAATAATCATTTAATTTTGAATTAGTAGATTTTAGTCCTGTACTTAAATCTTCTTTTAATATACTGCTAGTAAAATTATTAATATTAAAAATTCCAATTACAAGGGTTATTATAAGAGCCACAACAACTGTACTTGCTGATAATATAGCTATTTTTCTTCTTAAATTCATGTCTCCTCATCCTTTCTTCAATTATATTTCGAACCTTTATTGTAAAACATTATTATTTTTTATAAAATTTATCATTTTTGTCATAATATCGTTTTCATTTTGCGATTATAATACACAAAAATATAGTACATCTTTTAAATTAAAGATGTACTATATTTTCTATTTTAAACTATTAAGTTCATTTAATAATCTTTCCTTTTGTTCTTTAGTTGCAAATGAAGCCTCTATACCATTTTTAATTATTTCAAATACTTCTTCTTTTGACATATTAAAATTTTCTATAAGTCCAAAGTATTCTTGATTTAAAGTAGTATTAGAAACAGTTCCATTATCTATATTTAAAGTAACTTTAACCCCTTTATTTAAATAATATTTTATAGGATGATCTCTAAATTCATTAACTATCTTTGTATCTAGATTACTTTTGATACACATTTCTAAAGGAATTTGTTCTTTGACTAAATAACTTACTACATTTTCATCATTAATAGCACATACTCCATGTCCTATCCTCTCTGCATTAAGAAGCTCTATAGATTTTATTATATTTTCTTCCTCTCCAGTTTCACCAGCATGAACAGTTATATGTAACCCTTTACCTTTTGCTTCACAAAATATTTCTTTATGAAGTTCAGGTGGAAAATCAGCCTCATTTCCAGCTAAATCTATTGCTACTACACCTTTACCAATAAACTTTTCTGCTACTTTTAAAACACTATAATTTTCTTCAACACTCATATGTCTCATACATGTAATTATTTGATTAGCTATTATTCCAAATTCCTGATATCCAACCCTTATTCCTTCATTTACAGCCTCTATGACCTCTTCCATAGTTAACCCTTGTTCAGTATGATAAATAGGTGCATATCTTATTTCTATATACTTAACATTTTCCTTACTTACATCCTCTAAAAGTTCCTTCGTTATTCTGACTATATTTTCCCTTGATTGCATAACCTTTTGAGGTAAAGCAAATTTCTTAAGATATTCTCTTAAATCTTTAACTGAAGTCTTTATTTTCATAAGTTCTTCTATTTTTTTCAAATCATAAGAAGGTAATGTAACCCCTTCCATCTTAGCTATTTCTAAAACTGTTTCTGGTCTAACAGAACCATCTAGATGACAGTGCAATTCTGTCTTTGGTGCCTTTTTTATAAATTCCTTTATATTCATAAATTCCTCCTAATATTTTATAATAAACCAATTCTATATTGGCCTTATTATAGTCTAATTTATTAACTTTTAAAAGATATTTTTAACTCTCCAAAATAATATTAAAAATTTTGGAGAGCTTCTTTTAAACTTTAAATTTCTTTACCATTTCATATAATTTATCCGCTAATTGAGATTGGTTTTGAGTTGAAATTGTAACTTCTTCTATTACATTTGCTATTTGGCCTATATTACTATTTATCTCCATAGTATTAGCTGCTGATTGTTCTGCTGTAGCCGAAACGTTTTGAATAGATTCACTAGTTTGCTCTATTATTGCTGAAATTACTTTTGTATCCTTTTCATTTTCTTCTGCAATATTTGCTATAAATTCTGCATCTTTTTCATATTGAGTAGCAGTATCTATAAGCAATTTATAATCCGGTTTAACCTTATTTTCTATAAAGTTTAAAACATCAATAGAATTATCTGATAAAGCTTCAAAAGCATCTTCTATTTGATTTATTACATTATTTATGTTAGTTGCTGCATTTGAAGATTGTTCTGCAAGCTTTCTAACCTCCTCTGCTACTACTGCAAAACCTTTTCCCTGTTCACCGGCCCTTGCAGCCTCTATTGATGCATTTAAAGATAATAAATTTGTTTGCTCTGCAATATCACCTATTAGTTTTGACATTGTTTTAATTTCTCCAACAATCTTTCCATCTTCAATTGCTTGCATTATGTTTTTATTTTTATCTTTTATAATTACATTAGATATTTCCATAGCTTGTACACCAAGATCTTTTGTTTTTACAGCACGTTTTTTAATTTCTTTAGCTTCCTTACTACTATCATTAGCTTTACTATAAATTTTATCAACTGTATTATTCATATCTTGAATTGCAGCTGTTATCTCTTCTGTGGTAGCAGATAATTGTTCCGCTCCATTTGATATTTCTTGGGTCGAAGTACTTGCTATTTCCATCTTAGATGCTATCTCTTGTGTTGTTGCTGAAACCTCTTCACTACTTGAATTTATTTTTGAAGAAGTGATACTTATTTCAGAAACTAAATTCTTAATGTTTTCCAATGCTTTGTTTATAGCATCAGCAACCATTCCAAATTCATCTTTTGTTTGTACATTTAACGCTTTAGATAAATCTCCCTCTCCAAAGGCCATTGTTACTTCTTCAACTTCTTTTAGTTTTTTAGTTATATTTTTAGATAATATAAAACCAAGTATTATAGATATAAAAATTCCTATTCCAACTGATATGATAGCTTCAAGTTTAACCTTATCATTAAGCAACATACTTGCCTCATAATCCTTTTTTGCCTCATCAAGGTTATAAGTTATTAAGTTATCATTAGCAGTAATTAAATCTGTTTGAATGATTCCAAGGTTTAAAAATAAATTTTTTGCTTCATAATATCTATTGTCTGCTACAAGTTTACTAATTCTGTCAACGTTTTCATCGCATTCATTAAGTTTATTTTGAAGAATTCCAAATAAAGCCTCATCCTTTTTATCTTCTATAGTTTTTTTATAGACATCTATATTATTTTTATTTCTTTCTCTTAAAGTAGTAATTTCCTCTTGAACTTTTTTTATATCACTTCTATTTCCTTCATCTAATATATGATTTAAATCAGAATATTGTAATATTATATTACTTTTCAAATCTTTAGTAGTTTCTATACTTGTTAAATATACTTCATACATATATTTTAAATTTGCATTTGCATTTCTTACCCTACTAATACCAGAAATTCCAGTTATTAATATAAATATCGTTATCATTAAAAAGCTCAGTGTTAATTTTTTATTTATTTTTAAATTTCTAAAAAAATTCATCTGTTATCCTCCCTCTTAATTATCCTGAGTATATATACCTCAAAAAATTTAATATACGCTACAGTCTCTCACATTTAAATTTATTTATAGAATACTACTATAAATAAATTTTCAACTAAATTTCTCCTACCCTCCCTAATTTTAATTTTTATTAAATTAATTATACATCTTTTTTTACCATTTTACACTATATTTTTCTTTAATATAATTTATTTGGTATATAAAACCAAATAAATACAAAAAAAACACCAAGTTATATAACTTAGTGTTTTTTTGCACGAGACAAATCTATAAGCCGGGTTCTGTATTTGACAATCATCTATCTAGGCCTAGTGTTACCAACTAAGCTCAAGCGACACACCCGGAGGCGGGACGGGCAGCCCCATATGCCTCTCTATTCGGTCTTGCATCAAGTGGGGTTTACATAGCCGCAAAGTCACCAATGCGCTGGTGAGCTCTTACCTCACCTTTCCACCCTTACCTAGATAAATCTAGGCGGTATATCTCTGTTGCACTTTCCTTCAAGTCACCTTGACTGGGAGTTACCCAGCACCCTGCCCTGCAATGCCCGGACTTTCCTCTCCTAGAAACAAATCTAGCAGCGATTGTCTGACTTACTCGCAAGAACTATATTATCATACATATTTATTTTTAGCAAATGAATAATTTGGTAAAAAATCGGCTTTATTTATATAATAAAAGTATTAAAATAAAAATTAATATCAAAATAGCAAATGGAATTCCAATTTTGCTTAATATAAGTATAAGAACTATTGATAAAATAAGTATCCATCTAAATATCTCTGTTTTATCACTTGAGCCTTTAGGTATGTTTATGTTACTTTTTTTATAAATATCTTTTAAATCATAACCAACTTTTTTAATATCATCTTTTAAATTATTAAGTTCATTTTGAGGTGGTTTAAAACCTCTGTTACTTTTCCTTTTCATAATTTTTCCTCCTATATAATCTATCATTATATTAATATTATATTTAAGACGAAAATATTTTTTAAAATTGGCTAAATAAAAAAAATAATGAACTGCTTCGATAAACGTAACAATTCATTATTTTTTCTAATAAGTATTAAAGAAACTTATATGGATCTTTAGACACCTTAGATATTACAAAATCAACATCGTCTAATTTTAACTTATTTTTCAAACCTTCACTTACAGTAATTAAAGTCTGCCATTCTGATTCAAAATGACCTATGTCAATTATACACATGCCCATTTCCTTATAATCAGATACATAATGGTATGTAGTATCCCCTGTTATCACACAATCGGCACCTAAATCTCTTGCCTTTTCAAAAAAATCTTGCCCACTACCATTTATAATTGCTATTTTTTTTATTTTATTATGCAATTCTCCTACATACCTTAAATTTTCTATATTTAAACTGCTTTTTATTTTATTTATAAGTAATTCTAAACTTAACTCTTCATTTATATTTATAATTCTACCTATTCCTGAGTTTTCATAATTCTTACTTTTTGAAGGTTCTATTAATTCTCCTGATTTAAATCCTAATAATCTTACTATTGTATCATTTAAACCATTTTCAACAGAATCCCAATTTGTATGTGCTGAATATAAATTTATATCATTTTTGATAAGTTCTATTATCTTTTTTCCTAATAAGGTATCTGTAGTAATTGTAGAAGGCTTCCTAAACAATAAAGGATGATGAGTTAATATAAGATCAGCACCTATATTTTTAGCTTCATCTATAACCTCTAATGTACAATCTAGCGCAATTAAAACTTTATTAATGTCGGATTCTTTATCTCCTACCATAAGTCCAACATTATCAAAACTCTCTTTTAGCTCTACAGGAGCTATTTGCTCCATTACTGTTATTATTTGCTTCAGTTTCACTAAATCATCTCCTTAAGCTTCTCTATATTATTAATTAAAGCCTGTTTTCTAATGTTTGCTGATTCTGAATCCTCTTTTATATATTTAAGTATATTTTCATACTTCTCTATCTTACTATTTATATAAGAATTTATAAGCTGATGATTTTTTTCCCTTAATATTGGACTTATTTCATAATCTATTTTATCTTCAAAGTTTATTCCTAAAGCATCTTTATTATATTTTACTTTGAATAATTCATAGTATTTATTATCCTCTAAAATAAGATCTTCATCTACTATATCAAAATTACTATTATATAAAAATTTTCTTAAGACTTCTGGATTTTGAGCTGGTTGAAGTATTAAGAAATCATATAACTTAACTTTCTCTATATCTTGAAGTAATATATCTCTTGTTAAATTTCCTCCCATTCCAGCTATTATAACTGCATTGACCTCACCTTTTTTTACAGTACTAAGTCCCCCACCTAGCCTACATTCTATTTTTTTATTCAATCCTTCAAATGCTATGTTAAGTTTAGCCTTCTCTATAGGGCCCTTATTTATATCAGACGCTATAGCCTTGTTACATACTCCTGCTTTTACTAATTCTATAGGAACATATCCATGATCTGTTCCTACATCTATTAGAACATTACATTTATCAACTTGATTTACTATGCTTTTTAATCTTATGCTTAATTCCATTTTTTTCTCCACTTTCTAAACTAAGGCATATAAAAGAAAATAATATACCTAAATATAATATCCTAGTATTTGTAATTGTATTATAAAAAAACTTAATGTTAATATTAATGAAATATAAATATATTTATATGCTGAACGCCTATCATATCTTGCGCAAAAGTATGCTGCGTAATACATACAAAATAATACAACCATATTTAAAGCACCATAAGTCATTTGTTTAAATGCAAACTGCTTTCCTGTACCATATAATATAGGTGTAAAATTAGAATTAAAAGCCAAAGGCATTACCCCTGGAAGTTTGTTCATTAAATATAAAACGAATGGGTTTAATGTCATAACAATTACAACCAAACTTACTATTATAAAAGGAATGAAAAAAGTTTTTTGTTTAAATAAATCTACATTTTTATTTTTTTTAACCTCAAATTCTTTTATTTCTATACCTTTACTAATAAAAACTTCTTCTATACTTCTAATATCTTTTGGTGATATTCCATAACTCATCTCTTCAGTATGAATGTACATAATCTGTTTACTTGCTGTTACAAACATATGACTTATCCCTACTTTTTCAACGACACATCTTCCAAAACAATAATTAAGTCTTCCAAAACCTGAAAGCCTAAATCCATGTATATTTCCATCTTGAATCAAATATCCATCTATTTCATTGAATTTTATTATGTTTTTCTTAAATCCCCATAATCCATTTATCTCTATAGCTTCATCTGTTAAAATATATTTTAAAGATCTATCTAGCAATATATAATATATACAATATATTGAAAATGCAATTACTAGTGTTATTATAACTCTTGTTTCAATATAAGCATCTATAAATTTTGTAAGTATAAATACTAATCCATTTGCAATTATAATATAAAATAATAACTCTAAAATAGCTAATCCCTTATTAGGCTTATACACTACCTTCATTCAACTTCACCTCCAATATATTATAACATTTCTTTTTTTATAAATCCATTCTACTTTTACCATATTAAAAAAGTTGCTTTGAATAAACTCTCCTATTTACATGGTTAAATAAGAGTAGCCTAAAATTCATATACTTTATACTTATACTTTTATAGATAAGGAAATAGCACCTATAATATAGGTGCTAATCTAAATAATCCTTTAATTTTTTACTTCTACTTGGGTGTCTTAATTTTCTTAATGCCTTAGCTTCAATTTGTCTAATTCTTTCTCTAGTAACGTTAAATTCCTTACCAACTTCTTCTAGTGTCCTAGCTCTACCATCATCTAGACCAAATCTCAATCTTAATACTTTTTCTTCTCTTGGAGTTAAAGTATCTAACACATTAATAAGTTGTTCTTTAAGCATTGTAAATGCTGCAGCTTCTGCTGGAGCTGGAGCATCATCATCAGGGATGAAATCTCCAAGATGAGAATCTTCCTCTTCTCCTATAGGAGTTTCTAAAGAAACTGGTTCTTGAGCAATTTTAAGTATTTCTCTAACTTTATCTACTGGCATATCCATATGTTTTGAAAGTTCTTCTGGTGATGGATCTCTTCCAAGTTCTTGTAATAATTGTCTTTGAACCCTTATTAGCTTATTAATTGTTTCTACCATATGAACAGGTATTCTAATAGTTCTTGCTTGGTCTGCAATAGCTCTAGTTATCGCCTGTCTAATCCACCATGTAGCATAAGTTGAGAATTTATAACCCTTTCTATAATCAAACTTTTCAACAGCCTTTATAAGTCCAAGATTTCCTTCTTGTATTAAGTCTAAGAAAAGCATACCTCTTCCTACATATCTTTTTGCTATTGAAACAACTAATCTAAGGTTAGCTTCTGCTAATTTTTTCTTAGCATATTGCTCTCCATCCTCTATTCTCTTTGCTAAACTTATTTCTTCTTCTGAAGATAATAATGGAACTTTTCCTATTTCCTTTAAATACATTCTTACAGGGTCATCTATTGCTATTCCCTCTGGTATTGTAAGGTCTAGTTCTTCTTCAACAGCTTCATTATCGGCAATATCACCTATTACCTCTATTCCCATAGATTCAAGAACCTCATAAATTTTTTCAATTTGTTCTGGGTTTAAATCTATTTCATCTAATTCATCCATTATTTCTTTATAAGTTAATGTACCATTTTTCTTACCTTTTTCAATAAGTTTTTTAACAATGGTCATTTTGGCGTTTTTATCTTTAACATCTACCTTAGCCGCTTCTTCCTTACCAGCTTTAGTTTTAGTAGTTTTTTCATTCATTTTATTGCCTCCTTCCGCCATATCCAAGCACTATCCCCTTTCTAATCTTTTGAGTTTTGCATCTATATCTTTTGCCTCTTTTACAAGTTTTAAAGATTCCTCAAATTCACCTTTAGACTCACAAAACTTTAACTTACTTAAAATATTTTTTTTGATTTTTTCTAGTTTATATTTTTTAATTTTATTTATATAATCTAATATTAGCACATCTATTGAAAGTTCTCCTTTAACCACTGACAGTTCTTTGATTTCTATCCATTCCTTAAATGTGCCAGGATCTTGTATCTTTAATTCTACAGACTTAATATTAAATCTTGAATTTTCTTCTGACACTAATTTGTCTACTATGGAATATATCTCCTTATGTTCTCTCATAATCAAATCATCTAAAGATATATGTTCTTTTATATATGCAAAATTTTCTTCATTAAGCATTAATTTTAATATACTTCTTTCAGCTTTAAGATATGCTGGCTCTACATATAATTTTGTTCCATTTTCTTCCTTATTATTCATATTATTCGAATCTTTATTATTTATTATCATTTTTCTACTTAGTAAGTCATAAAAAGCCTGTTCTCTTATTCCAGTTTCCTCTGCAATTTTTTTCAAATAAACATCTTTTTCAATAGGATTAAGTTGTGCTAATATTTCTGTTACTCTATCTCCATACTTTATTAGCATTTCATTATTTGAAAAATCTATTCCTTCCTTAGCTTTATTAAGCCTATAATCAATCAATGGTACAGCCGTATTTATTAATTTTAAAAAGGCTTCCTTTCCATTACTTCTTATAAACTCATCTGGATCTTTACCTTGAGGAACAGTAAGCACCCTAACTTCTAATCCAGCATTGGTTAAAATTTCAAGTCCCCTTAATGTTGCAATTTGTCCTGCTAAATCGGCATCATAAGAAATAACAACTCTATCTGCGTACCTTTTTATAAGTCTTGCTTGATTAATAGTTAATGCAGTACCTAAAGACGCAACTACGTTTGTTATTCCATACTGATGAAGAGAAATACAATCCATATATCCCTCAACCACAACAAGACATCTATCTTGTATATTGCTTTTTATCGCAAAATTAAGTCCATATAAGTTAGTTCCTTTTTGAAAGACTAAAGTTTCAGGCGAATTTAAATATTTAGGTTTAGAGTCATCTAAAACTCTTCCTCCAAAGCCAATAACTTTCCCTCTCAAATCAAAAACAGGAAACATAACCCTATTTCTAAATCTATCATATATTGACCCTTTTTCACTTTTTATAGCAAGACCTGCCTCTTGTATAATATCATCTCTATACCCTTTTTTTCTTAAATAGTTTAATAATCCATGCCAATTATCTAAAGAATATCCTAACCCAAATTTTTTTAAAGTTCCTTCGGTTATCCCTCTTCTTAAAAAGTATTCCTTTGCTACTTTATTTTTATAAAGATTTGCAAAGAAAAATCTAGCAACTTCAACATTTAGATTATAAAATATCTCTCTCTTTTTAGATATTGGATTTTTCTTGTTACCATCTAATTCTAAAGGTATATTGGCCCTATCAGCTAAATACTTAGCTGAATCTATAAAAGGAAGATTCTTCGTTTTCATAACAAAAGTTATAACATTTCCAGCTTCTCCACAACCAAAACACTTATATATCTGTTTATCTTGTGACACACTAAATGAAGGTGATTTTTCATTATGAAATGGGCAAAGCCCCCAAAAATTTCTACCTGACTTTTTAAGTCTTAAAGAATCAGATATGACATCCACTATATCATTTTGTTCTTTTATCTTTTCAAGAATATCTTCTGGAATTTGCAATGAAAATTCACACCTTACTTTTATTAATTTCGACGAGTTATATTATATTCGACATAAAACACTAGATTCCTTCTTATTTTTAATTTTTTTAAAATTTTATTTTGTTCTACAAAGTTTATTTTGTTTTATTTAGCCTTAAATTATTCCTATTATATTAATAAATAACAAATTTAGGCACGTATATTTTATTAAACTCATTTATACAATAATCATCACTCATACCTGCTATATAGTCTACTACTCCTCTAGACAGGCCCTCTTTTTCAACTATTTCTTTATACATTTCAGGAAGCTTATGTGGATTTTGCAAATAATATTCCAAAACATGATTTAATATAAACTTTGCTTTTTTTCTTTCCTCTTTTAATTGCTCTCCTAAATACACATATGAAAACATAAATTTTCTAAGTTCATTTAAGGCTTCTCCAACTTCATAGCTTAATGACACCCTAATATTTTCACTATTTAGATTTTTAATCGTACTCTTAACACAATCCTTAACTAAAGTATCTATTCTTAAAGAATTTGTGTTTCCAAGAACTTTTATTACCTCTTTTGGTAATTCATCCTCATGTAAAAGTCCAGCTCTTATCGAATCATCTATATCATGATTTACGTAGGCAATTTTATCACTGTACATTACTACTTGCCCCTCTAATGTTTTAGATTTGGGCATATCTTGTGAAAAACCACTATGACTTAAAATACCATCTATAACCTCATCTGTCAAATTAAGACCTTTTCCTCCATTTTCGAGTTTTTTAACAACTCTAACACTTTGTTCATTATGTTTAAATCCATCTGGTAGAAAACCCTGCAATACTTCCTCACCCATATGTGCAAAAGCTACGTGGCCTAAATCATGTCCTAAAGATATAGCTTCAACTAAATATTCATTAAGTCCTATTCCTATACTTATAGTTCTAGCAACCTGTGACACCTCTAACGTATGCGTAAGTCTAGTTCTATAGTGATCTGATGATGTTTTTATAAACACTTGTGTTTTATGTTTTAATCTCCTAAAAGACTTACTGTGAATTATTCTATCTCTGTCAACCATATAACAAGTTCTTATCTCATCCTGTTCTTCTGCAGAAACCCTGCCTCTTGTTTTTTGAGAAAAAGCTGCATATTTTGACAAATTACGTTTTTCTAATTCTTCAATTTTTTCTCTTATATTCACAATACTCATCTCCTAATTATATTATTCTATATATATTCTTAAAATCCTCTTATTTAACTTTATTAATTATAATTTGCATTTTAGAACAAAGTATTACTACTTTGTGTAACAGTTCTCAAAAAAGCTATTTTCTATAACTTTTCTTACTCTTTCGACAATATTTAAAAATTTGTATAAATCCACTTCAATCTTATATATAACGGAATTATCAAATAAATATACCAAACAAAGTATATTGTTATAATATTTGTAATATGCTTATAATATACAATACTCAAATTTTAAGGAGGTTATATTCTTGAATAACACAGAAATTGAAAAGTCTACAAATGATATTTATCACTTTAAAGATATCATAGCAAATAACATTCTTCCATTTTATAATCTTCAAAATGCCTCCATAGAAGAGATTAAATTCAAAAACACTGAAAAACAACGTGCTGTATATAAAGTCACTAATGGAAATAATATTTTTTGCTTAAAAAAAGTTTATTATAACGAAGCTGATTTGCTTTTTGTGTATTCTGCTATGGAATGGCTTTATAGAAATGGTATTTTTGTACCACGATTATTGCCCACTATAGATAATAATCGTTTTGTTCTTTATGATGGTATGATTTTTATTTTGAGTCATTGGATTAATGGTGAAAAATGTGATTTTGATAACATTTCCAACGTCATAGATTCTAGTTATAATCTTGGACTTATGCATAAGGTATCTAAAAATTTCAAACCTATTTTTGGTAGTAATATAAAATCAGGATATGATAATATATACATGTCCCACTCAAAGCATATGCAACGTCTATTGGATTCTGCAAACTCTGCATATTTTAACAAAGATAAATTTTCAAAGTTATTCTTATCTGATTTTGATAAAAACCTTAAACTTGCTAAATTTTCTACTGAACTAGCTTCCTCAATAAACTTTGATAAATTATCTAGATCTCTTTGCCATGGAGACTATGTCAATAAAAATATATTATTTGAAGATGAAAAGGTTTGGGTTATTGATTTCGATAAGTGTTCTTATAACTATTCAGCTTATGATATTTCTTATTTTTTAAGAAGACTCTTAAAGAGAAATAACACTAAATGGGATGTTACTCTAGCTTTAAACGTACTAGAATCTTATTCTAAAGAAAACAAATTAAATCAAGATGATATAAAATATGTATTAGTATATCTATCTTTTCCACAAAAATTTTGGAGATTATCAAAGGATTATTATAATAACATTTCAAAATGTAATAAATTTTCTTTTTATACTATGCTAAAAAACACTACACTTAAAACAGATTCTCAAATAGAATTTATAAATACTCTTACAGATTCTCTAAAAATAATTCCTAGTTTAAAGATATAAAAAAACACTTATTCATTATCATTCATAGAACTACTTTATGGAGTAAGTTTATATTAGCCAATTAAAATTTAAATATTTACTTAAAGGAAACTCCTTCTCATGTTCATTCGAATGAGTAAGTTCGCATTAGCCAAATCTAAGATTTGGATGCTTACTTAAAAAGAACCTACCAAAATATTTTGGTAGGTTCTCAAATTTAATTATCTCTTATTGTTAACTTGTGCTTGAGCAGCTGCAAGTCTTGCAACTGGAACTCTGAATGGTGAACAACTTACATAATTTAATCCTAAGTTGTGACAGAATTCAACTGATGATGGATCTCCACCATGCTCTCCACAGATACCAAGTTTAATATTTGGTCTTACTGATTTACCTTTTTGACAAGCAATTTCCATAAGTTGACCTACACCTGTTTGATCTAACTTAGCAAATGGATCTTGTTCGTAGATCTTCTTGTCATAGTAATCTTTTAAGAACTTAGCAGCATCATCTCTTGAGAATCCAAATGTCATTTGAGTTAAGTCATTTGTACCAAATGAGAAGAACTCTGCTTCTTTAGCTATTGCATCAGCTGTTAATGCAGCTCTTGGAATTTCTATCATTGTACCTACATGATATTCTAATTCTACACCTTTTTCTTCCATTACTTTCTTAGCAGTCTCAACAACTATATCTTTAACGTATTTCAATTCTTTTATTTCACCAACAAGAGGTATCATAATTTCTGGAACTATGTTATATCCCTTGTTCTTTTTAACTTCTACAGCAGCCTCTATTACAGCTCTTGTTTGCATTTCAGCTATCTCTGGGTAAGATACAGCTAAACGACATCCTCTATGACCCATCATTGGATTAAATTCATGTAATCCCTCTATTGTAGCTTTTAATTCTTCAAAGCTTAATCCCATTTCCTTTGCAAGTTCTCTTATATCATCTTCAGCTGTTGGTAAGAACTCATGTAGTGGTGGATCTAGGAATCTTATAGTAGCTGGTCTTTCTTCTAGAGCTTCATAAATTCCTATAAAGTCTGCTCTTTGCATTGGAAGTAATTTTTCTAGAGCTTTCTTTCTTTGTTCTACAGTCTTAGCAACTATCATCTCTCTAACTGCTGCTATTCTATCTTCAGCAAAGAACATATGCTCTGTTCTACATAGACCTATACCTTCTGCTCCAAATTCAACTGCTTGCTTAGCATCCCTTGGAGTATCAGCATTAGTTCTAACTTTTAATTTTCTTATGTCATCTGCCCATCCCATGAATGTAGCAAAATGTCCTGTAATTTCTGGTGCAACAGTTTTAATTTGTTCAGCATAAACATTTCCTGTTGAACCTTCTATTGATATATAATCATTAGAAGTCAATACTGTTCCATTAACTTCCAATGTCTTATTAGCCTCATTAACTTTTAAATCTCCACAACCAGCTACACAGCAAGTTCCCATACCTCTAGCAACAACAGCAGCATGAGAAGTCATACCACCTCTTACTGTTAATATACCCTTAGCAGCAACCATACCTTCTATATCTTCTGGTGAAGTTTCAAGTCTAACTAAAACTACAGATTCTCCATTTTCAGCTCTTTCCTTAGCTTCTTCAGCAGTAAACGCTATTTTACCACAAGCAGCTCCTGGTGATGCTGGAAGTCCTTTAGCTACTGGTTTAGCAGCTTTAAGTCCTGCTGCATCAAATGCTGGATGTAATAGTGAATCTAGTTGTCTTGGATCAACTTTTAAAATAGCTTCTTCTTTAGTTAACATTCCTGATTCAACTAAATCAACAGCTATTTTTAAAGCAGCTGGTGCTGTTCTCTTACCATTTCTTGTTTGAAGGAAGTATAATGTACCTTCTTCAATAGTAAATTCCATATCTTGCATATCTCTATAATGATTTTCTAATGTATTTACTATCTTTTCAAATTGGTCATAAATAGCTGGGTTTTGTTCTTTTAATTGAGCTATTGGTTGAGGTGTTCTAATACCAGCAACAACGTCTTCACCTTGTGCATTCATTAAATATTCACCATATATATGATTTTCTCCATTTGCAGGATTTCTTGAGAATGCAACTCCTGTTCCTGAAGTTTCTCCCTTATTACCAAATACCATTTCTTGAACATTAACAGCAGTTCCCCAAGAACCTGGTATATCATTTAATCTTCTATAAACTATAGCTCTTGGATTATCCCATGATCTAAATACTGCTGTAATTGCTTCTATAAGTTGAATTTTAGGATCTGATGGGAAGTCTTCTCCCTTTTCCTTTTTATATAAAGCCTTGAATTCTACAACTAATTCTTTTAAGTCTTCAGCACTTAAATCAGTATCGAATTTAGCTCCTTTTCTTTCCTTCATTTGATCTAAAAGATCTTCATATAATCTCTTTTCTACACCCATTACAACATCAGAGAACATTTGAATAAATCTTCTATATGAATCATAAGCAAACCTTGGATTATTTGTAAGTTTTGCCATAGCTTCTACAGCTTCATCGTTTAAACCTAAGTTAAGTATTGTATCCATCATACCTGGCATTGATGCTCTTGCTCCAGATCTTACTGAAACAAGTAATGGTTTTTCTAATGAACCAAATTGTTTTCCAGTTATTCTTTCTAATTCTACTATACTAGTATTTATCTGATCTATAACTTCTTTGGCTATCACTCTACCATCATCATAGTATTTATTACAAGCCTCAGTAGTAACTGTAAAACCTTGTGGAACTGGTATTCCAAGTGTGGTCATTTCAGCTAAGTTAGCCCCTTTACCTCCCAACAAATTTTTCATTGACGCATTACCTTCACTAAAAAGGTAAACATACTTGTTATTAGCCATCTCAATACTCCTCCGTTCAATACTATATTTATTATTATTATTTTTATATTCTAACGAAGCAAACGCCTCGGTAGTTGCTATTGACCTTTTCCTAACTTAACAAATAACTTTGTTATATTAGTTTTTGAAACTTTACCCATAATTTTAAAATGTTCTTTTCCATCCATTCCCACAGATTTTTCCACAACCGGTATGGAATCTATTTCATGACTTATTATTTTTTCTGCCACATCATATACACTATCTTCTTGCGATACACAAACTATATTAGGCATTCTAGTCATTATTACACCAATTGGAACTTTATGTATATCAGTTCCTCCTATAGCTATTTTAAGAAAATCCTTTCTTGAAACAGCTCCTGTTAAAATCCCATTATTCTCTACAAATAATGTACCAACATCATTTAAGAATAAAAAAACAATTGCATCGTATACCATAGTTTCTTCATTTACAGTAACTGGTTTAGACATTATATCCTTTACCCTTATTTTAGATATATAGTCGTATACCAAACTGGTTGAAGGTTTTTCTGAATAAATATATCCCACCTTTGGCCTTGCATCTAAGACTCCTATCATAGTAAGTATTGCTAGATCTGGTCTAAGTGCAGCCCTGGTTACCCCTAACTTTGAAGCTAACGCTTCTGATGTTACCGGCTGTCCTTCTTTAACTAACCTAACTATTTCTTGTTGTCTTGGTGTTAATTTCAATTTAATGTACCCTCTCTTTCATTATTTAGGAGAGGAACATTCGTAGGTTTCAGATTTAAGTATACGTTTTACATAATTTATTATATCATGTTATTAAAGTTTGACTATATTAAATTTTCTGAAAAATCGCTCAAATTTAACGAATATTCCTCAATTACTATTTATTTTTTCCTCTTTATGCTAATTATCTACGTTTTCCTTACTTTTCATTTTCATCATCAAATTTAACAGTATAACTATAAATTGTTTCATCTTCCTTAGGTATTTTATTTGATGATTTTGAATTAAATTTGATATCTTTTTTTATTTCTGAAAATTTATCTTTAACATCATAAGCTACATTTACAGCCTTAGATTTTAAATCACTTGCAGTTTCCTTTACAGCTTTATTAATTACTTCAACAGACCCATCTTCTTTTGTTACTTCTATAGTTAAATCAACTATAACAGCTGTTGCAACTACTCCTACAGCTAAAAATGGCGATAGTAACGTAACTATCACTCCTGCCGCTATACCAGCATTTACAGGTATATCAACAAGAACTCTACCTTCTCTTTTTATTTTTATTCTTTGGATATTCCCTTGCTTTATAAGATCATTTAACCAAACTTTGAATTCCTCTATAGTTTCATATTTATTTGAGAAATTTGATTCTTGTGTTTCCGAATTCTCTTCATGATTTTTTCCAGTCTTAGAACTCTCAATATAAATTATGGCTTCTAAAACATCTCCATTATTAAGCTCTAATGCCTTTTTCGCTTCTGCATAGCTTACATTTGTTCTTTCTATAACCTTATCAACCTTTTCTAAAGTTATTTCGCTCACTAAAAATCACTCCTTTATAAAATTTAACATTTCTAAGCTTTTTGGTTTTTTTGAATAACTAGATGATATGATAAAAGATGTAACTTTAAACATTTCATCCTTTATTTCCTTTGATACATTTACTCTATATACTTTATCCATAGGCGTATTATTTATAAACCTTAATGTATTATAGGTTCCTTTAGAAACATACACCCCATGTTCTCTCTTACAAGTATCACAAACCCCTCCAAAATATGATAAGCTTATAAAGTTAGAAATGTTCATCTTTTTTTTGCAAAATACACAATTATCAAAACATAATCCATAACCTGTAGCCTTTAAAAGCTTTAATTCAAAACTTCTAATCAAAAGCTCATAATCTATAGCATCTGTATTTAATAAATAAAGACAAGTAACAAATTCCCTATACAGGTCTTTGTTACTTTCTTCATCTTGCATTGAAATATCTATTAATTCACAAAGGTAAGATGAATAAGTTAACTTTTCTAAATTATCTAATAATCCTTGAAAAGAACTTTTTATTCTTCCTTCTGATAGTGTGTAAAGATTTTTGCCCTTAAAAACTAAGTAATCTCCATAACAAAGTGGCAAAGTAATTGAAAAAAGCTTACTCTTACTCTTCTTAGCCCCTTTTGCTATCAAAGCTATTTTTCCAAAATTTTCTGTAAACAACCATACTAACTTATCATTTTCTTTATAATCCTGGGTTTTTATAACTATAGCTGATGTTTCTTTAAGTGACAGAAATCTCCTCCCCTTTCCCTATTTATTCTTTTTATAACCTAATTCTTTAAGGAAAAGTGGATTATCTCTCCACTCCTTTCTTACTTTAACCCAAGTCTTTATATTAACCTTTGCATGAAGGAATTTTTCTAATTCATATCTAGCAGTTTCACCTATACGCTTCAAAGTTTGACCATTCTTACCAATTATTATTCCTTTATGTGAATCTTTTTCACAAATGATATTTACTTCTATATTATACTTACCTTTATCATCTTGCTTCATTTGTATAACTTCTACTGCAATTCCATGTGGAACCTCTTGACTTAAATTTCTTAATGCTTTTTCTCTAACTATTTCAGAAACAACGAATCTTTCTTGAACATCTGTTATCATATCATCAGGATAATACTTAGGCCCTTCTGGCATAGATTCTATCATAAGCTCTAAAAGTTTATCAGTATTTTTCCCCTTAAGAGCTGATATCGGTATTATTTCTTTAAATTCCATTTCTTTCGAATAATTTGCTAAAGTTTGTGCTACTCTCTCATGATTGGATTCATCAACTTTATTTAAAACTAATATAACTGGAGCCTTTTGTTCTTTTAATTGTTCTAATATAAATTTATCTCCTCTTCCAATCTCTACATCCGGATTTATAAGAAATAAAACTAAATCAACATCCTTAATAGAATCTTTAGCACTATTGACCATATATTCTCCAAGTTTATGCTTTGGTTTATGTATACCCGGTGTATCAACAAACACTATCTGATAATCTTCACCAGTAAGTATTGTTTGAATATTATTTCTTGTTGTTTGTGGCTTATTAGAAACTATTGAAAGTTTTTCTCCCATCAATAAATTAAGTAACGTAGATTTACCTACATTAGGTCTTCCTACTATAGTGACAAATCCTGATTTAAACATATTTCCTCCTAATTTTCAAGATCCTTCTTAGTAAAGGATCCTGGTAATATTTCATCCAAAGTTTTTTCTAAATATTCATCCTTGTTTTTAGCCATAAATATCTTTACATTTCCATCTTCAGCAAATTCTGAAATTACCTGTCTGCATATTCCACATGGATAAGTAAAATTATTAGTATCACCAATTAATGCAATTGCCTTTAATGTTCTACAACCATTAGAAACAGCATTAAATATAGCACTTCTTTCAGCACAATTAGTAGCTCCAAAAGATGCGTTCTCTATATTACATCCTGTATATATATTGCCATCTTCAAATAAAACAGCCGCTCCTACCTTGAAGTTTGAATATGGACAATATGCCTTCTCTCTTGCTTCTATAGCCGCCTCAATTAATTTCTTCATAAATACCCTGCCTCCTACTCATATGCTTATAATTAAAATAATATTTGTGTATATAAATTATAGCACTATTTTATTAATTTACAATGTGATTTTTGTAATAAACTCCTTATTTTTAGCTAAATATTCTAAATATAAGCATAGTCACCAACGTACCAAAAAGAGCTCCAACTACAACTTCCCATACACTATGAACTTCTGAGTCAACCCTACTTTGAGCTGTTATTATAGCCATAATATAACTCAAAAGTATACATAATGGTTCTTGCGATATCAATGCAATAGCTGTGGCTAACGAAAAGGCTAGAGCACTATGACCTGAAGGCATTCCCCCTTTAAGTGGTGTACCTTCTCCAAAAATAGCTTTTGCAACTATTGTTAATAAGCATACCATAACTAAAACTATAAATATTATATAGGGATTACTGTCTTTAACTCTACCTATAACTGTATAAGTTATATTACTTAATTTATCCCAAAATATTATATACCCTACTAAGATCGCATTTATCGCAGTTACTAAAACGCCTCCCGCAGCTGCATTCTTAGCTATTTTAGCTAGCGGATGATAATAATTTGTTGTTAAATCAATAGCACTTTCTATAGCTGTATTTATAAGTTCTGCAGCTATTACCATTGTAATAGTAACTGCTAGTATCATAAATTCAATCTTACTTATATCATAAATAAAACATGCTGTAAGTACACATAATGCTATTGCAAAATGTATTCTCATATTTCTCTGAGTTCTTACAGAATGAATTATTCCATTTATAGCATAATTAAAACTATCTATAAGTTTTCTAACCTTCATAATCTTCTCCCATTTTTACTAATCTCTTTTTATATTAAGTTCATCTAAAACTTCCTCTTCTCTTTCTCTCATAACCTTTTTTTCTTCCTCATCCATATGATCATAACCTAAAAGGTGAAGAACTGAATGCACGACTAAATAACAAGCTTCTCTTAAAAATGAATGATTAAATTCCTTACTTTGTTCCATTGCCTTTTCTAAGGATAAAACAATATCCCCTAAAACAAGCTCCTCTCCATCTAAAAAGGTAGCATCAAAACTATGATTTAAGTAAACATCCTTATATACTTTATCTTTCGGAAAATCTAGCATAGGAAATGATAAAACATCTGTCTCTTTATCTATTCCCCTATTATCACTATTTATTTTTCTGATTTCTTCATTGTCTACAAAAAGTAAGGAGACTTCATACGGAACACTTACTCCTTCTTTTTTCAGTGAAAAATCTATAGCATTTTTGACTTGCTTTATAAAATCTTCATCCACTTTATACTTTTCTTGCCTATCATCTAAATATATCATCCTTAGTTACTCCTTTTTCTTATTTTCAGTTGGATACTCTATTCTTTGATGGTAAATAGCTGTTAATGCCTTCAAGAAACTTTTTCTTATAACATCTATATCCTTCAATGTTAAATCGCAGTTATCTAATTGTCCTGAATATAATTTTTCTTTTATTATATTATTTACCATTTCTTCTATTTTACCCTTTGTTGGGTCAGATATACTTCTTACTGCAGCTTCTACCGAATCTGCAAGCATTAATATACCTTCTTCTTTACTTTCAGGCTTAGGCCCTGGATAAGAATAATCTTCCTCTTTCACCTCATCTGGATTTTGCGAACTATTTTTCATAGTTAAATAAAAATACTTAACTAAAGTTGTACCATGATGTGTTGCTATAAAATTTTGTACTACTTTAGGCAAATCATATTCTTTAGCAAGTTCTAATCCATCTTTAACATGGGAAGTTATTATTAACGTACTCAAATTTGCAGTTATTTTATCATGGGGATTTTCTTTCCCAATTTGATTTTCTTTAAAGAAATATGGCCTTTTTATCTTTCCAACATCATGATAATATGCTCCAATCCTAGTAAGTACAGGATTCCCTCCAACCTTTTCTGCTGCAACCTCAGCAATATTTGCCACCATTACACTATGGTGATATGTTCCTGGTGCTTCCATAAGTATTTTTTTAAGTAATGGATGATTTGGATTTGATAACTCTAAAAGTTTAACCGTAGTAACTACATCAAAAGTTGATTCAAAAAACGGCAAAAGACCCACTGCTAAAACACCAGCTAAAGCCCCACCAACAGCAGTAAAACCTGTTTCTGTTAATATCTCCATAATGTTATTAGAAACAACCATTCCTATACAAAAAGTTAACACTGAACTTAGTGCTGCTATATATATAGCTCCATATAAAATATCATTTCTTTGTTGCATTTTTCTTAAAACAGTAGCACCAAGCATCGTATTCAATATCGCTAACAATGTTATTGTAGGATTAAAGTTAACAGCACCAGACACTAAAATCATATTAAGCATACTTAAAACTATAGATACTTTATAATTGATAAGTAAAGTAATTAATATAGGTGCACAGGCTAAAGGAATCAAAAATGGTGATATAATTGATACAGTCCTAGCTAAAATCACAGCTATAATATTTAATATTGATACCAATATTAATTTAGATAAATCTTCATAAATAGTTCTATAATACTTATGTATATATCCATACTGTAAATACATAATAAAAAGAACTAGTATAGCTAGTGCTATATAAACATATAAATCAAATCTTGATTCATTTAAAAGTCCTAATGATTTTAAAACTTCTATTTGATGTGCTGTAACTGGTTCACCTTCCTTTACTATTGTTTGATTTTTTTTAACTACAATAGGAGATAAATCCTTAGTAGCCTCTTTTATTTTTTCTTCTGTTTTTTCTTTATCATAAAACAAATTAGGTTTAATCAAACTATAAGCCATATTTTTCATCATATCTTTTGTAGCTCTATTATTCTCAGAGTTTGAAACCACATTATCTATTACGTTTCTAGCTCTTTGCAATTCTTGTTGCTTTTCTTCTTGAATAGGTGTTTCATATGCCTTTTTTAATGCATCCAACATTACAACTTCTACATCTTGAAACTGTTCTTTATTCAAAATTAATAAGATTTTATTTTCTTTTTCATCCATTTTAAATTGAGATAACTTAGAGATTTCTGCCAATTTATCTGCTTCCACTTGGCTGCCATCCCTTATAGCTGACACTTTAGTAAAAAAAGTTTTTATAGTATCCTCATTTTGTTTTTCAACATCATTTTTTAATGAATACTGTTTATCAACTTTTTCAACAACCTCCTTCTGCCTTGCTTCTGTAGCTTTTTCGTCAACCATTTCTCTAGGTGCCTTTATATCTGATTTAGGTATTTCTCCAACCTCTATATCATATTTTTTAGTTATTAAGGATGTAGCTAATGTTCCATATAAAATTACAAATGTTATTAAAAATAATAACATCACTTTAGGTTTACTAAATACATTTATATTTAAAACTTTTTCTTTCAATTGCTCACCTTCTCTTCCTCCTAAGTTAACTTAATAGTTTTACTATTTATCAACTATATCTTGTTCTACCACAAAAACAACTTTTACTCTAATCTTTCCTTCTCCTATATCTTCTACATCTATAACATTTTTAATATATTTAGCCTTCTTATCAAGAGTTTCCATAGTAGACTTATAAAGTTTATCAACAGCCTTTTTTATTTCTTCTTCTTTATTTACATTTACTTCTTTAGCTTTTTTTTCATAATAAACTATTTTGTTAACTAATTTACCTTTCTCTTCTATTTTATCATAATCTGCAAAATTTTTTACAGCCTTTTTTAGATAAATTTTTTTATTTAAAATTTGAATATAAATATCTTCCTTAGTTTCACCTGTCTTCTCATATCTTTTACCACTTACCTGAAGTTCAATCATTCTTTCATAAAAAGTATTTGCAATAACCTTACCTTCAGCGGGTGTTTGAAACTCAAACCCTTCTTTGCCTTCTATTCCTTTTATCAACACTTGTCCCTTTTTCACCACATCACCAGATTTAACTTGTGCTGTTCCTTTGGAAGTATAAACTCTTAAAACTTCCCCATCAAGCTTTGAAATCAAATCTTTATTATCACCTTTAACAATTTCTTTAGGTGGATTAACTTTTTCTTCTACTTTAATTTTTAATGTAGACCCTTCTATTCTAGCTCTAACCCACATTATTTCTGCATTTTTATTTTCTATCTTTTTCTCAAGATCATATACATTAAAGCTTTTTTTAGTTATCCCAGGCTTTATCCCAATTTCGCTTAATTCTTTTCTAAGTTCAAATGGAGGTATATTTTTATTTGTTTCTATCTCAATTGCCCATATATAATTAGATAAAACAAATATTATACCTGTAAATAAAAGAATTCCTATAATTATTCCAATCTTTCTTTTTAAACTATATATAAAAAATGCTAGTCCATCTTTTTTTATAACTTTGATTTTACAATCAATTCTTTTTGTTATATCTTTTAATTTATCATAATCATTCATTGGAATTTCCATAATTATTGTAGTTATGTTGAGTTTATTTATATTTTTGGCTCTAATCCCCTTATACCATAACATATTGATAATTTTTTCTGGTTTTTCTGTTCTTATTTCAACTGTAATATTTCCATAAGCTAACCTCTCCTTAATCCCCATGTAGCTAAGCCTCCCTATTGTAATCTACAAATTCAAATTTTCCTCCAATAGTTACTGTACTACCACCTATAAATAATATTTCAAATTCTTTGCCTTCTATAGTTATTATGCCAATCTTTGTATTAACCTTAATCCTTTCTTTATCAAAACATATTATTCCTTTGTGATTTTCTATTGTTATTTCACTATCACCTGTTATCGTTATTTTAGGTAAGTTCATAACAATATCTCTTGGTAATTCTAATTTTTCTGCCATTATACCCTTTACTTCATTAAGCTTATCCTCCATTTCACCACTCCCTCGAAAATACTTTTCATAAGAGTTTATGAGAATTTTCTCTAAAATATGTTAATCTAAACACAAATAAAAAAGAGTTCGCATTTGCGAACTCTTTTTATTTATTTAAATATTCTTTAACCATTTGACTTACAAGTTTGCCATCAGCTCTTCCAACAATTTGCGGTCTTACTGTTTGCATAACTTTTCCCATGTCTTTAATGCTATTTGCACCCACTTCTATAGCTGCTTGTTTTATGATTTCGAATATTTCATCTTTACTTAACTGCTGAGGAAGGTATTCTAACAAAATTTCTATTTCAGCTTTGTTCTGATCTACTAAATCTTGTCTGTTTCCCTTTTCGAATTCAAGCATAGCTTCTTTTCTCTGCTTGATTTCTCTTGCTAAGATTTCTATAACTTGCTCATCCTCAAGCTTGACACTATTTGTTTTCTCAACAAATAGTACTGCAGACTTTGCGGTGCTTATAACTCCAGCTCTGAACTTATCCCTAGCCTTCATTGCTTGCTTCCAGTCTTCTTGAAGTCTTTCTTTTATTGTTGGCATTATTTTACCTTCTTTCAAAGAAATTAACTATTTGAATTTTCTCTTTCTTGCAGCTTCTGATTTTTTCTTTCTTTTAACGCTTGGTTTTTCGTAGTGTTCTCTTTTTCTTACTTCTGAAAGCACTCCTGATCTAGCGCATGATCTTTTAAATCTTCTTAATGCTTGTTCTAATGATTCATTTTCTCTTACTCTTACTTCTGACATTCATTTTCCCTCCCTCCGCTAGCGTAAATTATTAATGTAATTCACAGCTGTGGGCTTAATCAACACACGCTATATTATACAATACAGCATTTTATACTGTCAAGAATTTCATCACTATATTTTTAAAATTTTTAACCCGGTGGCCATTTAAGATTTCTTCCAGCCAGTATATGAAAATGCATATGTCCTACTGTTTGACCGCCATCAGTACCACAATTATTAATTATTCTATACCCAGCATCAGCTACATTAAGTTCCCTTACTATTTTATTAATAATAATAAAAATATGTGCAATAATTTTCGAATTTTCTTCATTAATTTCATTTGCACTAACTATATGTTCTTTCGGTATAACTAAAAAGTGTACTGGCGCTTCTGGTGATATATCATGAAACGCTAAAACTTTATCATCTTCATATATCTTTTTTGAAGGAATATCCCCATTTATTATTTTACAAAATATACAATCTGCCATATTTTCACCTCCCACTTATATTATAATTATACCCAAATTATGAGATTTTTAAAATACTAATTTCCTTTTTATTTTATAATTTTACCTATAGCTGTTTCACCTTCAAAGCCTTCTATTTTTACATTTATAATTTTCCCTACAATAGACGAGCATTCAAAAGGAAGTTCCACTTTTATATAATTCGAAGTATATCCTGAATAAACTTCATTTTTACCTTCAACTTGCTCTTCAACTAAAACAGACAATTCTTTACCTATATAATTTTCAGCAAATTCCTTTTCATTCTTATCATTTAGTTCTATTAAAGCTTTGCTTCTTTCTTCTTTTATGTTGCCATTAACTTGGTTTTCCATAGTTGCAGCCTTAGTTCCCTTTCTAGGACTATATTTAAATATATGCATCTTAGAAAGCCTAATTCTCTTCAAAAACTCATATGTTTCATTGAATTCTTCCTCTGTCTCTCCTGGAAAACCTACTATAATATCAGTAGTTATTGATACATCTTTTATATTTTCTCTAAGCAAATTAACTATATCCTCATATTCTTTAGCAGTATATCTTCTATTCATTCTCTTTAAAGTTTGATCTGAACCACTTTGAAGAGATAAATGAAAATGAGGACAAAGCTTTTTAAGATTAATAATTCTCTCTACAACCCCTTCTGTAAAAAATGTAGGATCTATAGAACCTATTCTAACTCTTTCTATACCTTCCACTTCTTCTATCCTTTCTAGAATGTCTACAAGTGTTATTTTTTCTTCTAAATCAACACCATATGAAGCAGTGTGTATACCAGATAATATTATCTCCTTAAATCCATGCTCTGCTAGTTTTTTCACTTCTTCTATAACCTTATTAGAATCTTTTGAGCAAACAGCTCCTCTTGCATAAGGTATTAAGCAATAAGTACAAAATCTATTGCAACCATCTTGTATCTTCAAAAATGCTCTAGTCTTATCTTGATATTCCTCTATATTTAAATCTTCAATTTTTTTATTTTTAAGAACTGTAAACACTTGAACCTGTTGTTTATTCTCATCCCTAGCTTTATTTACATAATAAACTATATCACCTTTGTTTCTAGTTCCTAAAACAACATCAACACCTTCAATAGTTGAAACTTCTGAGGGTGCTATTTGCGAATAACATCCAACAACTGCAATTATAGCATTTGGATTCAATCTTCTAGCTCGACCTATAATCTGCCTTGATTTTTTATCTCCCATATTTGTAACTGTACAAGTATTTATAACATATACATCACAAACTTCACTATAATCTACTACTTCATAACCTTCTCTTATAAACTTTTCAGCCATTGCTTCTGATTCATATTGATTAACCCTGCATCCTAATGTGGCAAATGAAACTTTCATTAAACCTTACCTCCTATATCACCTAACTCATATTGTAACAATGATAAACAGGTAAACCCTGCTGTTTCGGTCCTTAATATTCTTGGTCCTAAAGTCACTATATGAGCACCTTCATCCTTTAAGTTATTTATTTCAGTCTGTTCAAATCCACCTTCCGGCCCTATCACTATTCCAATATTTTTTATAGATTCCTTATTTTGCAGAGTATTCATCATAGATTTCACTCCATAACCTGTTGCATTTTCATAAGGTACAACAACTAAATCCATCTCCTTAAGCCTTACAACCATATCAGAAAATTCTATAGGTTCTTTAACATTAGGAATAAACGTTCTTTTACTTTGCTTGCAAGCTTCTAGTGCTATCCTTTGAAGTCTATCTAATTTTTTAAACTCGCCCTTAAGCTTAACATCAACCCTATCTGTTATTATTGGAATTATTTCTTTTATTCCAAGTTCAGTTCCTTTTTGAACTATCAAATCCATTTTTGCAGCCTTTGGTAAACCTTGAAATAAATACACATTCAAAGAACTTTCATTATTTATATCCATAGGTTTTAACAATTTAACTAAAACCTCTTTTTTATTCACCTCTTCTACCTGCCCTAAAAATTCTTTTCCCTCTAAATTATTAACAACTACCTCTTCTCCTTGTGTAATTCTTAAAACCTTATAAATATGTTTTACATCATCGCCTTCGATAGTTGCATGAGTTTCAGTAAAAAGATTGGCAGGAGTGAAAAACTTATGCATATTAACACTCCTTCATAGATTACTTAAGCTTTGCAACTATACAGTTCCATTCGCCATCCTTATTTATTTCAACAACTTCAAAACCTGAAGCTTGAAGTTTCTCTGTAACCATAGTAACTCTATCATGTATTATACCTGATGTTATAAACATACCATTTTCTTTTAATACTCTCTTAACATCATCAATTAGTATACATATTACTTCAGCTATTATATTAGCAACAACAATATCAGCTTTACCATCTATAACTTCAACTAGGTTTCCATAAAGTATTTCTATATTATCTAAATTATTAAAGCCTACATTTTCTTTTGCCGAATCAACCGCCACAGGATCCAAATCAACTCCTATAGATTTCTTAGAACCTAATTTAGCTGCTGCTATAGCAAGTATACCAGAACCACACCCAACATCAAAAACAGTAGAATCTGCTTCTACGAACTTTTCTAATGCTTGAATGCACATTCTAGTTGTTTCATGTGTTCCAGTTCCAAAAGCCATACCTGGATCTAACTCCAAGACTAATTCATCATTCTTAACTTCATATTCTTCCCATATAGGTTTAACTACTATTCTTTCTCCAACTTTAACTGGTTTATAGTACTTTTTCCAATTATTAGCCCAATCTTCTTCAAACATTTTTTCAGCTTCTACTAAACCTTCACCTACATCTATTCCTAAATCTTTTATTTCTTGAACTTTTTCCTTTACAAAAGCAACTATTTCTTCTATATTATCTTCTTCTGAAAAATATCCCTTTACTACAGCAGCTTTTCCTTTATGTTCTAATATATTTATATCTGCAAAATCCCAAGTTAACGGTCCTTGCTCTCTTCCTAATATATCTTCTGGATCTTCTATAGCTACACCTTTACAATCAAGTCCATAAAAAATTCCTGATATAGGTTCAAGTGCCTCACTCTTTGTAATAACTCTTATTTCTACCCATGTTCCTTGCATATTACTCATTCCTTCCTCTGCATCACTTAAAGTCTCTATATTAAAATATTTTTTATCATTTTAATATACATCTGATATTATATTTTACACTTTGCTACAATTTCTGTCTATAAGTGAGTATATAAATTTTAAATTTGCTTAATAGCAAATAAGAAATATATAAATAATTTTATAAATTTAATTTTTTATTATTATAAAGCAAAAATAGGTAGGACTCTTCCTACCTATTAATATATTATTCCATCATTTTAACTAATTTCTTATTTACTGTTAATAATATTAATCCTAATAAAAATGTAACAGCAGCAATTCCACCAAAGATTTGCATATGTCCAAATGAATCTAACTTTGAAGCTATAACTCCACCTACTAAGTTAGCAATAAAACTTGCAGATAACCAAACCCCCATAAGAAGTGATGTTAATTTAGGTGGTGATAATTTACTTACCATAGATAAACCTACTGGTGATAAACTTAATTCCGCTACAGTGTGGAAGAAGTAAGTAAATATAAGCCATATAACACTAGCTTTAACTGTCATATCTTCTGCTCCACCTCTTTGAAGGACAGCACCTACCATGCATAAGAAACCTACTGCTACAAGCACTAACGCCATTCCCATTTTTTGTGGAACTGTTAAATCACCTTTTTCTCTTTTTGATAATTTAACCCATAAAGCTGCAAATACTGGTCCTAAAGTTACAACAAAGAATGGATTTAAAGATTGGAACCATGAAACTGGTATTTCAAAGCCACCAACATTTCTGTTTATAAAGTCTTTTGTATATATTGTAAGTGATGTTCCGGCTTGTTCAAACGCTGCCCAGAAGAATACACAAAATGCTGTTAATATAAATATAACTGTTACTCTTTGTTTTTCTTTCTTAGTTAATGGTTTATTTTCAACAACATGTCCTGTTTTATCTTTGGTTGCAGGATATTTACCTATATCTCCAAGATATTTTTGTGCTAATGCATTAAACAATAATTGTCCTATTATCATACCTATAGCTGCTGCTAAGAAACCATATCTATATCCATAGCTTATAACTTGCCCACCTTCTTTAACAGCCATCCAATTTTCTGCTAAAGTACCACATATAAGTGGAGCAAAGAATGAACCTATGTTTATTCCCATATAAAATATTGTGAACGCTGAGTCTTTTCTTGGGTCGTTCTTTGTATAAAGTTGCCCAACTAAATTAGATATATTCGGTTTAAAGAAACCATTTCCTAATATTAATAATAAAAGTCCTATATATAATGCTGTTCTACTTTGGCTTGAGAACAATGTGAATTGACCTATAGCCATCGTAACTCCACCAATTAATATAGCTTTTCTTTGACCTAAATAATTATCTGATAAATATCCCCCTATTAATGGAGTAAAATAAACAAATCCTGTAAAACATCCATATATCATTGCTGCTGAACTTGCATCAAAACCAAGTCCTCCGCTTATAAATGCTGTTGTTAAGTATAGAGTTAAAATACCTCTCATACCATAATAACTAAATCTTTCCCACATTTCTGTAAAGAATAAAAGATATAAACCCGGTGGGTGTTTTTCTTTTTTATGTACTGTCGCTTGTGAATCTTCTAAAGGCTCACCATTCTTTTTAACTTCTGACATTTAATTCAACTCCTCTTTTTCTTCCCTTTACTATGATAAAATTTTATCACGTTCAGCTTCAATTAGCAACTTATTTTTGAATAAATTTTATTATTAAAAATTTAATAAATAAACAATTTCATTTTTAACAATATAGAAAATATCACTATTTAATCACAATGTTTATTTCGAAATTAATTTTATTTTCACTTATTGCAATATAAATTTTAACGTTAAATTACACTTTTTTTAATAAATTAAAAATTTCTATCTTTTATTTTTGCACTAAAAAGTAGGTTGAAAATTCACTATTTTTGAATTTTACAACCCACAAAAATTGCATTTTCATTAAATATATTTCTTTTTATAAAAATATATTTTTATTATTTTGTATAAAACACTTGGGTGGCTTTTATTAAATTCCCTTTCCTTGCCACTCCTATTCCTATTTCTTTAAAATTAGGGCTTAAAATATTAGCTCTATGCCCAGAAGAATTCATCCACATCTCCATAAATTTACTTGCCATAGCTTCTGCTGAAAGGTTCATTCCATTGACCATTGCTATATTTTCTCCAACAGCACTATAATGAATTCCTCTTTTACTCATTACATCTTGTATATATCCATTTACAGGAGATTTATGATCAAAGTAATTCAACTCAATCATCTCTTTACTTTTCTCTCTAGCGAGCCCTGTCATTTGAGAGTTTAAAGTTAAGCCTGGTTGAGAAACTTTTGCTCTTTCAGCATTAACTTTAGTAAATATTATATTTTCAACATCTTGCCAGTAACTAATACTTGTATTAGTTGAACCACTATTTGTATAATTAGGTTCTTTTTTTTGAATTACATTTGGATTTGAATTATTAGGCGCAGAAGGTGTTGGTGTAACATTTGGTTTAGGACTTGTTGGTGTTGGTGCCGGTGTAGGTGCTGGTGTTTCTGTCTTTGGCTTTTCTTCTGTCGGATTTATTTTTTGTTCAACTTCATCAGGTTTTCGTTCAACTTCATTTTGTTTTTTCTCATCTTTAATAGAATTATTTTTATTTTCATCAGTTTTTATAGCGACATTTGGCGCCTTATTAGTTGAAGGAATTCTTACACAAGCATAAACTATTCCTCCAATTAAAAGAATACTTACTATTCCTAAAATAAATATTTTCTTTTTCTTGTTCATAAAATCCCCTCCTAGTCTTATATAAACTTCCGAGTAGATTTATTTTGTCCTATAATGAAATATTTTATAATATACTTTTCATTAAAAACTGTAGATGTCTAATGGATTCTAATCTATGATTATCCATCACCTACATTTATTGTAAATGTCCAACTTTAAATTTGTAGTTATTTAAACTCATTATTTCTTTTTTTGTAATTTTATAACATATCAGTTAATATATTTAAATTTATTTTATTCTATATTTTGTAGTTAAATTAAAGAAAGAGAACCCTTCTTTAAAACAATCAGGATTCTCTTTCTTTATTATACTAATGAAGTATCTTGTCAAAAAAACCTTTTTTACCTTTTCCATCTTCAGCTTTTTCTCCTGATGCTTCTAAAAAGGCTTCTAAAGCTTCTTTTTGTTTTTCATTTAAATTTTTAGGGACATCTACTATAACATTAACATACTGGTCCCCCCTACCTGAAGAATTAACTCTAGGAACTCCCTTTCCTTTAAGTCTAAACAAAGTTCCTGGTTGAGTTCCTGCAGGTACAGTATATTTAACATCTCCATCTACTGTAGCAACTTTAATTTCTGTTCCTAAAGCAGCTTTAGCCATATTTAATTTGTAATCTATATACAAATCAAAGCCTTGTCTCTTAAACACCTTTGATGGAGTTACATTTATCTTTATATAAAGATCTCCAGCTGGACCACCATTTGCCCCATGTTCTCCTTGACCTCTTAGAGGCATTACATTACCAGTATCCACACCTGCTGGTATTGCAACTTTTATCTTTCTAGTTTTACGAACTTTTCCTTTTCCTTTACAATCATTACATGGTGTTTCTATAATTTTTCCTTTTCCACCACAGACGTCACATGTTGTATTAGATACAAAACTACCTAACGGAGTTTGTCTTTGAACTCTTATTTGTCCCGAACCATTACATTTAGTACAAGTTTTTGGACTTGTTCCAGCTTTAGCTCCTGATCCATTACAAGTTTCACAATTTTCACTTCTTGTTATAGAAATTTCTTTTTCAACTCCAAATACTGCTTCTTCAAAACTTAGAGTAACTACATACTCCATATCAGCTCCTCTTTGAGGACCATTTCTTCTTCTTCCACCTCCGCCGAAGCCACCTCCGAAGAAACTTTCAAAAATATCTCCAAAACCACCCATTTCAGAGAAATCAAAACCTCCAGCATTAAATCCGCCTGAACCAAAATCAGTATGACCAAATTGATCATATTGCGCCTTCTTTTGAGGATCACTTAATACTTGATACGCTTCGTTTAATTCCTTAAATTTCTCTTCTGCTTCTTTATCTCCCGGATTTCTATCAGGATGATATTTTAAAGCTTGCTTCCTAAACGCTCTCTTTATTTCATCGTCTGAAGCTCCTTTTTCAAGTCCTAACAGTTCATAATAATCTTGTTTTGCCACAAGTTTTCACCACCTATATAATTTTAAACCATACTTATTCTAATGAAACTCTTACTTACTAAATTAGTAAGATCACACTTAAATAATAAGTTCGAATATCCAAATTTAAATTTGAACTTCCACTTAACTTCATTTAGAATGTTATTTTACTCTATATATTACTTAGAAAAAGGGAAGACGGTTTGCCTTCCCTTAATAATATACTTTTTTATTATATCAAAAATTTTAAATTTATAAAACTAAATTATTTATCTTCTTCTACTTTAAAATCAGCATCTACTACATTATCATCATGAGGTGCTCCTGTATTTGCTCCACCCATGTTGTTTGGATCAAATCCTTCTGCTCCTGGTGCTCCACCATTTTGAGCATAGATTTTTGAAGATACAGCATAGAATTCTTGTGTTAATTCATCCATAGCTTTTTTGATAGCTTCTAAATCATCACTATCTTTTATCTTTTTAACTTCTTCAAGTTTAGCTTCTATTTTAGCCTTGTCTTCAGCTGATACTTTATCACCAAGTTCTTTTAATGTAGATTCTGTTTGATAAACTACTTGTTCAGCATTATTTTTAACTTCTATTGATTCTTTTCTCTTCTTATCTTCTTCAGCAAATCTTTCAGCTTCTTTTACTGCTTTATCTATTTCATCATCACTTAAGTTAGTTGAAGCAGTTATTGTAACGTTAGCTTCTTTACCTGTTCCTTTATCTACTGCTGATACTTTAACTATACCATTAGCATCTATATCAAAAGTAACTTCAATTTGTGGAATTCCTCTTGGCGCTGGAGCTATTCCTGATAGAGTGAATCTACCTAAAGTTTTATTATCAGCTGCCATTTGTCTTTCACCTTGAACTATATGAATTTCAACAGATGTTTGACCATCAGCTGCAGTTGAGAATACTTGACTCTTTCTTGCAGGTATTGTAGTATTTCTTTCTATTAAAGCAGTAGCTATTCCACCTAAAGTTTCAATTCCTAAAGTTAATGGAGTAACATCTAATAATAATACATCTTTAACTTCTCCAGTTAATACTCCAGCTTGAATAGCAGCTCCCATAGCTACAACTTCATCTGGGTTAACTCCTTTTGAAGGTTCTTTTCCTGTAAAGTTCTTAACAGCATCTACTACTGCTGGTATTCTTGTAGAACCACCAACTAATATTACTTTATCTACATCGCCTAATGATACATTTCCTGCACTTAAAGCTTCTTTCATTATATCTATAGTCTTTTTAACCAAATCTGCTGTTAACTCATTGAATTTAGCTCTAGTTAAAGTCATATCAATATGCTTTGGACCTGTTGCATCAGCAGTTATAAATGGTAAATTGATTATAGTTTGAGTAGATGATGATAATTCTATCTTAGCTTTTTCTGCTGCTTCTTTTAATCTTTGAAGAGCCATTTTATCATTTCTTAAATCTATTCCATATTGACCTTTGAAATCATCAGCTATATGATTCATTATTCTTTGGTCAAAGTCATCTCCACCAAGTCTTGCATCACCTTTAGTTGATATAACTTCAAATACACCATCACCAAGGTCTAATATAGATACATCGAATGTACCACCACCTAGGTCATAAACTAATATTTTATGAGCTTCTTCCATTTTATCTAATCCATAAGCAAGTGACGCAGCTGTTGGTTCATTGATTATTCTTAATACTTCTAAACCAGCTATTTTACCAGCATCTTTAGTTGCTTGTCTTTCAGCATCATTAAAGTAAGCTGGAACTGTTATAACAGCTTGATTAACTGTTTCTCCTAAATAAGCTTCTGCATCAGCTTTAATTTTTTGAAGTATCATTGCTGATATTTCTTGTGGAGTATAATCTTTTCCTTCTATATTTACTTTATGGTTTGTTCCCATTTCTCTTTTTATTGAGATTATAGTTTTATCTGGGTTTGTTATCGCCTGTCTCTTAGCTACTTGACCCACTAGTCTTTCTCCACTTGCTTGGAAAGAAACTACTGATGGAGTAGTTCTAGCTCCTTCTGAGTTAGTTATAACTACTGGTTCTCCACCTTCCATAACTGATACACATGAATTTGTTGTTCCTAAGTCAATTCCTATTATTTTAGCCATAATATATATCCTCCTTAATATTATCCTTTTTAATTAATTTATATTTAATTTTTGAATTTTACTATATTAATTAGCAACCTTAACCATTGTATGTCTGATTACCTTATCACCTTTTTTATATCCCTTTTGGAATACTTCTGCTACAACATTTTGCTCTAAATTTGAATCTTCTACATGCATAACTGCTTGATGTAAATTTGGATCAAATCCATTATCTGTTTCTATTTCAGTAACTCCAAGCTTCTCAAAAGCTACTTGGAATTGTCTAATTGTCATTTCAATACCTTTTTTAAGGTCTTCAACACTTCCATCCACAGCTACTGCTCTTTCAAGATTGTCAAGTACAGGTAACATTTCTTTAAGTATATCCTCACAAGCTCCTACATAAATACTCTCTTTTTCTTTAGTAGTTCTTTTTCTATAATTGTCATATTCAGCATTTAATCTTAAAAGTCTTTCTTTTAAAGCTTCTTGTTCATTTGAAAGTTTCTTTTTATCATTTCTTAATTTAAACACTTCTTCTTTTAAAACCTCTGTTTCATCTAATTCGAACTCTAAATCTTCAAGGACTTCTGAAACTTCTGGAGTTTCTGGAGTTTCTTCATTCTCTAAATTTCCTTCTAGGTTTTCATCTTGGATTTTGTCTTTTTTTTCTTCATTTAAATCTTGCTCTTTTTTTTCTTCCATAACTTAAATTAACACCTCATTTTCATTTATTACATATAATCTACTATATATTAGAATAAACTATATTCACTAAGTTAAATATTTTTATTCAAAGTTTCATTTAACTCTTTCATCACTTCAGTCATTATAGCAACAACTTTAGAATAGTTTATTCTTCGAGGCCCTATAAGCCCTATAGTTCCAATCGGTTTATCTCCTAAGAAATACACTGCCGATATAACACTACATTCCTTGGCTTCCGGAATGAAATTCTCATCCCCAATTCTAATTGTAATATCATTATCAGTTTTTATTAACTTAGAAACATAATCCTTATTATAAAGTAAATTTAATATTTCCTTAGCTCTATCAATGTCATTATACTCCGGATAATTAAATATATTAGTTGTTCCTTCCATATACACTTCTTGTTGATCTTCTTCAGAATTTAAAGCTTCATAAAGCGTTGGTATCAGAGCGTTAAAAATATCTTCAAAATTAGTTAAATCATTTTTCAAATCATTTATAACCTGTAAATTCATTTCCTCAATAGTAAGATTTTTAAGTTTTTTATTTATAATATTGTTTATTTTACTTAAATCTTCACTAGTAGGAATTTTACTAACTTTTAATATATTATTTTTTATAACTCCACTATCTGTTACCATTACACAAAGTATACTAGTATCCACTTGTATAAGCTGTATAGATTTTATTGAACTTTTTCTAACAGATGCTTTATTAGCTACACACGTTAAGTTTGTAAGCTCAGATAAAAGTGAACTCGCTTGTTTTACAACTTTATCAACTTCATATAATGTGGCATCTAGAATACATTTTCTTATTCTAAGTTCTTCTTCCATACTTAGTCTTTCATATTCCATTATCCTATCTACATAAAGTCTGTAGCCTTTACTAGAAGGAACTCTTCCTGCTGATGTATGAGGTTGTTCTAAAAATCCCATATCCTCTAAGTCAGCCATTTCATTTCTTATAGTAGCTGAACTTATTCCTAAATCATACCTTTTAGCGATAGTCCTTGAACCTACAGGTTCTCCAGTATTTATATAATCACTTATTATAGCCTGTAGAATTTTTAATTTTCTTTCATCTATCACTAACATCACCTCTTTTGTTAGCACTCATTAAATCTGAGTGCTAATGACTACACTTAAAATATATTATTATTCTATAAATTTGTCAATTGTATTTAATTTTAATATTAACTTTAAACGGTTATTTATAGATTATTTAATAAAAATATCTTAATAAAGCTCTTTTTTTCTCTTATTTAGTAACTATTATTCTTTTTTAGATTATTCTAATTAAATTTACAATTTAAATCACAATATACCAAGAAGGCTAAGGTTCACTATTAATATGTACCTTAACCTTTTTTTATATTCAGACTTTTTATCCTATTTCATAAAATATCATTCCTGTATAATCGTCTATTTCGTTTTATATTAAGTCAATATAGTATAATAAATCTCATAATTATCACTAGGTTCTATTTCCATTGTTTAAAACAAAGTATATTTTCTCCACTTGGTTAATTCTTTTCATTCATAAACCTTAATTTAGCAAAAACTCACTCATAACATTATTAGAAAATTCTATCCCTTTTTTAGTAAGATAAACTCTTCCATATTCTCTTTTTAATAAACCACAATCTATATATTTTTTTAACACTGTTCCATAAACCTCATCAATATTAATTTTAAATCTTTTTCTAAATTCATATTCCTCAATTCCTTTGATTTTTCTAAGTCCCATAAACATGAATTCCTCAATATTGTCTTTATTAGAATTCTCTATAACTTCCTCATAAGCACTTTTATTATTCTTAATAGCTCTTATATAATCTTCTATAAGACTAAAGTTTTTTAACCTCTTTCCATTTATATAAGAGGCTGCAGATGATCCTACACCAATCCACTTATCCATATTCCAATAAACTAAATTATGTTTGCATTCTAAATTATGTTTCGCATAGTTTGATATTTCATATTGTTCATACCCTGCGTCTTTCAGCATATTTAATGTTAGATTATACATATTTCTTTCATCATCTTCGGCTGGAATCAATAGTTTTCCTTCTTCATCCATATTATAAAAAGGTGTACCTTCTTCAATTATAAGACTATATGCTGAAATATGTTCTGGATTAAGTTTAATAACTTCCTCCAAAGTTTCCTTCCAATTTGATAGAGTTTGAGTTGGTAATCCAAACATAAGATCTGCATTTATATTATTAAACCCAAGCTCTCTAGCCATCTTAAAATTCTCTTTAAATTCTTCAAAATTATGTATTCTACCAATACCTTTTAAAAGACTTGGCTGAATAGCCTGGAGTCCCATGCTGATTCTATTAACCCCAAATTCCTTCATAAGATTTAATTTTTCATAATTTAAACTACCTGGATTACATTCAATAGTAAACTCCAAGTTGCTATTCAAATTAAGTTTTTTTATAGTTTCTAGTATTTTTTTCATAAACTTAGGTTCTAAATAACTTGGGGTTCCTCCACCTATAAATATAGTTTGTATTTCATAAAGCTTACACTTCTCTTGTATTTCTTGTATTAAACATTCTACATATTCTTCTACTAAATACTCTTTTCCTGCATATGAAGGAAAATCACAGTAAAAACACTTTCTTTTACAAAAAGGAATATGTACATATAATGAAATTTTGTCCATAAAGCCTCCTAACTTTAAATCGTCTTTGTTATTAATTATTCCCATACATTTTTCTTATCACTAATTTGTGGTGCTACAAAAATATATCTTAAAATTTTATATAGCTTTTAATTACCCAAAAGCCTTGACATAGAATAGTCCCTTTTATCCTTATTTATATTTTCTTAATTATAACAATGAGAGTATCATAAAACAATAATTCATAAATATATTTAAAATAAAAATCTAAAAAAGAGGCTGAACTCTTTAGAGTTCGCCTCCTATTTAAAATTAATCAACTTTAAGTATTGTCATAAATGCTTCTTGAGGAACTTCAACTGAACCAAGCTGTCTCATTCTCTTCTTACCTTCTTTTTGCTTTTCAAGAAGTTTCTTCTTTCTTGAAATATCTCCACCATAACATTTAGCAAGTACGTCTTTTCTCATAGCCTTAACTGTTTCTCTAGCTATAATCTTACTCCCTACAGCTGCTTGAATAGGAATTTCAAATTGATGTCTTGGTATTATTTCTTTAAGTTTTTCAGCAATACTCTTACCTCTTTGATATGCTCTTTCTTCTGGAACTATCATAGATAAAGCATCTACTGATTCCCCATTCAATAGCAAATCAAGTTTAACTAATTTAGCTGCTTCATAACCTTTTAATTCATAATCTAAAGAAGCATATCCTTTTGTTCTTGATTTTAAAGTATCAAAGAAATCATATACAATTTCATTTAAAGGTATCTCATAGTGGATAACTACTCTAGTTTCCTCTACATATTGCATATCTATAAATTTTCCTCTTCTTTCCTGACAAAGATCCATAATTGCTCCTACATAATCTGAAGGACTTATTATAGAAGCCTTTACTATAGGTTCTTCCATAAGTTCTATTTCAGTAGCTGGTGGTAAATTTGTCGGGTTTGTAAGATCTATACGTTCACCATCAGTCTTAGTGATTTTGTAAATAACAGATGGTGCTGTAGTTATAATATCAAGATTGAATTCTCTTTCTATTCTCTCTTGAATTATCTCCATGTGTAATAACCCTAAAAAACCACATCTAAACCCAAAACCTAAAGCTATAGAAGTTTCTGGTTCAAAAGCTAATGCAGCATCATTTATTTGAAGCTTATCTAATGCATCTCTAAGCTCTCCATATTTAGCTCCATCAACTGGATATATACCTGAATAAACCATAGGTATCGCCGGTTTATAACCTTCTAAAGCCTCTTCTGTTTGTCTATCTGCTTCTGTTACAGTATCTCCAACCCTAGCATCTTTAACATTTTTTATAGATGCTGTTATATAACCAACATCACCTGCGCTTAATTCATTTACTTGAAGCATAGCTGGTGTAAATACTCCAACTTCAGTAACTTCATAAACTTTTCCTGTTGCCATAAACTTTATTTTTGTTCCTATTTTAACTGTTCCATCCATAACTCTTACATGTGATACAACACCCTTGTAACTATCATAATAAGAATCAAAAATAAGTGCTTTTAATGGAGCAGTCTCATCTCCACCTGGAGCTGGTACCTTTTCTACTACAGCTTCTAAAACATCCTCGATATTTAAACCAGTCTTCGCTGATATTAAAGGTGCATCTTGTGCCTCTATGCCTATAATATCTTCTATTTCTTGTTTTATCTCATCTGGTCTTGCACTTGGAAGATCTATCTTATTTATAACAGGCACTATTTCCAAATTATTATCTAATGCTAAATAACAGTTAGCAAGCGTTTGTGCTTGTATTCCTTGTGTTGCATCAACTACAAGTATTGCACCCTCACAAGCAGCTAAGCTTCTTGATACCTCATATGTAAAATCCACATGACCTGGAGTATCTATAAGATTTAATATATATTCTTCTCCACTTTCTCTTCTATATATAAGTCTTGCAGCCTGAGATTTTATAGTAATTCCTCTTTCTTTTTCAAGCTCCATTGTATCTAAAACTTGTTCTTCCATCTCTCTTTTTGTTAATGTCCCTGTTTTTTCAAGTAATCTATCTGCTAAGGTAGATTTACCATGGTCTATATGCGCTACGATTGAAAAATTTCTAATATATTGTCTTCTATTATTACTCATATCTTAACCCGCTCCTAAAAACAAATAATTTGTTTTCCGAACAGTTTTCACCCCCATGCAAAATAAGTCAAAATAAATTATATCACAATACACTTAATTTTTGTCAACATAAATCAAACTTTTATATTTTATTTTTCTAAATAATACTCTCTATCTTTTTTAGCCCATCACCTATAATATTTCCTACCTTAGACAAACTATATTGAAACCCATCAATAAAATTTATAAGACCCTTTTTAAATCTACTTTCATTAAAATTAATTTCATATCTTCCTACTTCCATATAGAATTCATTCTTGGTTCTATGATAAATTTTTATTTCACTTTTATCCTTTGTAAAAAGTTTAAAATCTACACCTAAATCTTTCATTTTAGCATAATCTATATTTTGATTTGCTATGCCATCATTAAAAACTCTTGTATTTTCAATATTTATAAATATAAACCCCCAAGCCACAAAAATTATAAAAAACACTATAGGGATAACATATAATATTTTTTTCAAAAAAGAACACCCCCTAGTTATAATATCTATAAGGATGTTCACTTTTTATAAAATTTATTCAATTATCAAAATTATTTTTTCCCATTTAACTTTTCTGCAATAATTCTTGATATATATTTAGCTGAAGCTTTTGCCTCCGTTGCTGTATTTTGTTCTGCTCCAACTTCAATAAGCACTGAATTATTACTTAAATCCTGATTAAACATACCAATGCCTCTATTATAAGTATGCACTCCTTTGCAAAATCCTGGAAACAACTCTCTTGATGTTTTATTAAAAAAGTCAACCAATCCATCATTGACATTATGATGAGGATTATTATTTGTTGTTACAAACATTATTTTTGCCACTTGTTCATTATTAAGTTCAGTTGCAAAAGCATTTCTTCCAGCTCCACCTACAGAGTCTCTATGCAAATCTATTATAAGCTTAAAATCTCCATATTTTTTTAAATATTTTGATACAGTTTCTCTAGATCTATTATAACTTTCATCATAAGAAGCTAATGAATGTATAGTTTTATCATGTATAACTGATATACCATAATTCTCTTCCAAATCATGTTCAAGCTCATCTCCAACTGCAACTACATTTAAATTATTATCTGTACTATCAGCTTTAGCTGGAAGATAAGCCTCAGTAGTATGGCTATGATAAATTAGTACTTCTGGTTTTGCAGAATTCAACGTTTTTTTTAGTTTAGGGTTATATGCAACCTTACTTACAGCTTTTGTATCATCCTTATTTAATTCTTCAGGATTTAATTTTGTCACACTATCATTATTTAATTTAAAAGGATCAAATACAACTGAATTTTTATAATAAGATGGAGCTAGTTTGTTATCTTTAAAATACGGAATCTCATAACTTATTAAACCAACAGGATTTATTCCGTTCAAATTACTAGCCTCTAAAACTAAACTCCAAAGATTAACTGGACTTTCTAAATATGCACCTTTATCAAAATGAGTCTCTTTAATTACAGGCATTCCGAAATTTAAAAGCTCTATATAAGCTAAATTACCTCTAACATTTTTTTTAATTGCTATGTTTACAAATCTAATCATAAACAAAGTTATAAGTATTAATACTACTGCAACTAAAGATGTTATTCCTTGATCAAATTTTACTTTGTTACTACGCTTATATGCTCTATTATACAAATTATCCCCTCCCTCATATAAATATTTATATGAGGGAGAAAAAAATATTATGTTAATTTAAAAATTTATTTATATCTTCCATATCTAAATTAGGTTGTATCGCTATATTTATACCTGTAGCTATTATTTTAGATACAGAATCTATAACAATGTCTACTTCCTTAGGTGTTACCATTAAATCTCCTAAATAAGGATTAAGTAACTCTTTTATTAATTTACTTTTCTCATTCTTATCTATCGATTTTAATAAATCATAAAACTCTTTTCCTTTATCTGCCTGTTTAATCATATCATCTAAAACTAAATCCATAGCATCATTTGCAATTGTAGCTGCATCTACTACTGTAGGAACTCCTATAGCTATTACAGGTACTCCCAAGTTTTTTTCGTTTATTTGCATCCTATTATTACCTACACCTGCGCCTGGAGATATTCCAGTATTTCCAATTTGAATAGTTCTAGTAACTCTTTCAAGTTTTCTTGATGCTAATGCATCTATACATATTACCAAACTTGGTTTTATTCTATCTACTAAAGCCTTAATAACCTCACCTGTTTCAATACCTGTTATACCCAAGACTCCTGGCGCTATAGCACAAACTGGTCTTACACTATCATCTATAGAATCTGGCATTAACGTTTTCAAATGCCTTGTTATCATAAGTCTTTCAACTACTTTAGGTCCTACTGAATCTGGTGTAACATTCCAATTTCCAAGTCCAACTATAAGAACAGTTTTTTTATAGTCTACTCTTATTATTTCCTCTAAAGATGTTGCAAGCACATGAGCCACTTCATCCATAAGCACACCATCATAATGGGTAAATTCAGGTATATCTATTGTTATATATGTTCCCATGGGCTTTCCCATTTTTACGGCCCCATCTTCACTAATAACATCTACCTTAGTTATATTTATGTCATCCTGTTTTCTCTCTTCTATTACAACTCCATCTATTTCTCTATTAAATTTACTTTTATAAATTTCCCTAGCTTCTACAGCTAAATCTGTCCTAACATTAAACATAATACACCTCACTTTTAGAATTTCTGATTTTTAAATAATTAAAGCTTATGCAGAAAAATAATTAACCAAAGATGCAAAATATATTTGGTTTTAAACAAGGAAATAGTTTTTACCGATAGTTGTGCTATTAATAATTTCTTTTAACATAAAGTAAACTATTATACTAATTTATTATTTTTCGAATATGCCAAATTTATCATTTTCCGAATATGCCAAAAACTAAAATGCTATAAATATAATATATCCATAATATAAACTTCTTATTTATGTTCTTAAAAGCTGTAATACTTCCTAAATTAACATTTATATACCTTTAATTTAAAAAAATACTTGAATTAATAAAGTCCAGGTGCTATAATTACTTTTGTTGAATATGAACTCGAACGCAGATTTCCCCAAAAACTGCATGAGGCCCTATAAAAGTTGAAAGGGGTGAACTTAGAAAATGGCAAACATAAAATCAGCAAAGAAAAGAATATTAGTTACTGAAACTAAAACTTTAAGAAATAAGATGATTAAGTCAGCACTTAAAACTGCTATAAAGAAGTTTGAAACTGCTGTTGCTGCTAACAACGCTGAAGAAGCAAACGCTACATTCGCTGGAGCTGTTAAAGCTTTAGACATGGCTACTTCAAAAGGAGTTGTTCACAAAAACATGGCTGCTAGAAAGAAATCAAGATTAGCTGCTAAATTAAACGCTATGGCTTAATTATAATGGTGTTAGGTAGTTACCTAACACCTTTTACTTTATAAAAAAGATTACAGATTTAAAATTTGTAATCTTTTTTATATATATTGTTATTAAATTTATACATAAAAATAATTAAATATTTAATATATTTTTTATAAAAGCATTTATATTAAGCTTTAATAGTTATTTTGTAAAAAATCAGTCTACAATACCAACTTTGAAAAAATGAAAAAAGTTTTATAAGCTTGAACTTACAAAACTTCAATATTAATCTCTTACTGTATTTATTATCATTAGCTCCATTTCTATCTTCTTATCTATCGAACTACTTTTAAGCGACTTCTCAGCATTCACACATAACTTCATACATTTTTGTATCTGCTGAATTGTAAACTTTTTACTTTGAAGTATCAACTTTTCACATATAAAAGGTGGTACTTTCAAAAGTCCTATCATTTCTTCTTTTGATTTTTTTTCTTGCAAATATACTTTTACCATAAAAAGCTTTTTAAATTGATTTTCTATAAGACTTAAAATAAGCATCATATTTTCACCTTTATGTAAAAGTTCGTTCATAAGATCTATAGCTTTTTCTGGTTTTTTGATGGATATATATTCAACTAAATCAAAAGCATCATTTTCACTTTTATTTGGAAGCAATAAATCTATATCATGTCTTGTTATTTCTCTACCATTAGTATAACTAACTAGCTTCTCTATTTCTCTCTCAATTATATTAAAATTGTTTGGAACTAAGTCTGCAAAGTACTTTAATTCTATTTTCCCTATATTTTTATTATGCTTATTAAAAATGTCCATTATTTTTCTATTAAGCTTTTCTCCTCTTAATTTATCAGCCTTTACCAAAACAGCTGATTTATCAAATTTCATAATCTTTTTATTCTTAACTAATGTATCCCTTTTATCATTTAACAACACATATTGTATAAGTATACAATGAGATGGTGTATTTTTTATATATTCTTCAATTTGAGAAAATAATTTAGTTCCTTGTGAATCAGCCTTATCTTTTAAATATGTAGCCCTACAAACAACAACAACCTTTTTTTCACTCATAAAAGGTAAAGTTTCACAAGCATTCATAAAATCCTCAAAAATCATATTATTACCATCAAATTTTACTAAATTCAAATCTTTAAAATTTAAATCTATAGCCTTATCTATAATCATATCAATGCTTTCTTTTATAAGCATCTCATCTAATCCGCAAAGTATATAGCTATTTTTCAAATTATTGTTTTTAACTTCTTTTTCTAAAACTTCTAAATCAATCACCTTACTCAACCTTTCAAAACTCAGATGTAATTATTCTTCCGTTTATAATCCTAATTACTTTTTCATCACTGCCTATTATATCACAGTCTATAAGTTTAGTGTCATTATTTTTACTTGTTTTTATATAACACTTCTTTGTATTTTTATCTATTAATATGTTAATATCTTTAATCTTAACTCCATAATCTTCCTTAATTTTATAAACATCATAAATGGCATATTGTTTTTTAACTTTATTTATAAAATATTCATTTTTACTAACTGTTATCATTTCTTTACCGAAACCACGTTCTAAAATTATTGCTCTATTTCTTTTTTCATTATAAACCGTTATTTTAGGAAAAAAACCATAGCTTATTATAAGTATTGTAAACATCATTCCGAAAGCTATTTTGTAAAATTTTTCAAAACCCTTCTTATACATATAAAAACATATTATAATAAATACATAACCATAAAAAAATATATTTGTTAAATATATATTAGGTATAGATATACCTTCAGTTATTTTAAGTGCTCCTTTTATAACCAGCATATTTATATACAAAACTTTACAAATTAATGAAAAAATCAAATCATTCCACATAAATAAAAGAGCTATATTGCCTAGTACAACCAACGGAGTAAATATAGGTAACACTAATACATTACCGATTAGAAAATTAATTGAAAAGTCTTTTATAGTAAGCGCCAAATAAGGTATTGAAAATGTCTGAGCAGCTAAACATACTGATATTCCTTCATTAAATCTTCTGGGTAATTTATGCAAAAACCTTAAAAATGGTTTATACATAAGTATAATACCAAGTGTTGATAAATGTGATAACATAAATCCTATATCAAAAGCATTATAAGGTTTGTATAATATTAGAAGTAATGCAGAAAAACTTAATGCAGTTATTCCATCATAGTTTTTAAAAACCTTCTTTGAAAATTTAAGTACTAATATCATAAAAAATGCTCTTATAGTTGGAGCTGTTGCCCCTGTTATAAGCACATAAACAAAACTTATTGGAATAGAATATCGTAACTTTAAAAATCTATCCAAAATTAAAAATATTAATGCTATATGAAATCCGGATACACTTACAACATGTATAATCCCAAGTCTACCCATATCAAAGTTTTGCTCCTTAGTAAGCGCTTCTGTATATCCTAAAGTAGTCGAACTTACTAGAGCACTATCCTCTTCACCTAAAATTAATTTTAACTTTTCAAAATATAACCTCCTTATATTGTTTAACTTAAATATATAGTCCTCCTTTATATTTAAAACTTCATCTATATATAAAGTCCCTACTATTCCCCTGTCTATATCCTTTTCCTTTTTAAATACTCCTCTAACCTTAATTACCTCAGAAGGCTTTACTGAATCCTTTAATCCATCTAATTTTACCTTCCTAGAAGATAACTCGCCCACACCGTAAGTTTTACTTACAGAGCTTACCCTTACCTCGAAAAATTTATAACTTTTTACATTTAGATTATAATAAAAATAACTATTAAAAAATGAAATCAAAAAAAACAGCAGACTTATAATTATATATTGTTTTGAAAAAAACAAAATTGAAACAGCAAGAAAAGATGCAGCTATTAAAACTGCACCTTGTAAATTTATATTTGAAAATGAATATGTAAGAACTCCTATTACACAAGCTAAAAGCATAGGCAAAATAGGTCTTACAAAAACATAACTATAACCTTGTTTCTTATTATAAATATACTTCAAAAAAACTTTCAACAATTAATCGCCTCCACAAAGGTAATTATTCCCTTTTATTTAGAAATAATTCAATTCCTCCGTAGATTACTATAAATGTAAATACATAAATTAAAATAACCATATTACTTATATTTTGTGTTATAAAAGTTACTATTATATTAAGTATATAAATAGCTATTACTGAACTTAATATTATTATACTTTGCTTTCCTTCCTCTTTTAAACTACCATAATTATTGTTTAAAGTATTTATAAATATTAATGGTGTAAATAGAATACTCCAATTTATTTTTAGATTAAACCTAAAATCTATAATACATAAAATTAATAAAATAAGTCCTATTTGTATAATGCTTTCTACAATCAGCCTCTTCTTATTTTTATCATTAACTTTTCTATCAGTTAATAAACTATATAACATTAAACTTGGAATTATTAAAACATTCATTATAGCTATATATATCCAAGATAAATTCCCGACTCCCCAAATAAGTGATGTAGTAGTAAATACAGCTGCTTCAGTAGCTAGTATTTGAATTAATCTTCTTTTCACCATACTTAAACTAATCTTTATTTTTCTTGATAAATCTAACACATCCAAAAAGCCCTTTAAATAGTCTTGACTAGCATATAAATCACTCATACCCTTTACAACACTTGTTACTTTTTCTCCTTTAACAATACCAACCTCTGATAATGCAATCGTAGGTAAATCAGCTAAATTTTCTCCAGTTGCTGCAATATTATATTTATCATCTGAAAATATCGCTATTATTTTAACTTTAAGCTCTGGTGAAATTCTTGAGAAAACCCTAACTTTTGATAATAAAGCTAAAACCTCTTCTTTATTTAAAGCTAAAAGTTCAACACCTGAAATTACTTCATCCATAGATGAAACAAAACCTAGTTCTTTACCTAAAGTAGTAGCTGCAATCTTATTATCATCAGTTATTAAAATAGGAACTATATTTTGCTCTTTTAAACTCTTAATATATTCAAATGAATCTTCTATTATGGGATTTTCTAATCCCATTATTCCGACAAAAACCAAATTACTTTCTATATTTTCATCCTCTGATGGTTCATAAGTAAAACTTCTATACGCAATTCCGATTGTAATAAGCCCCTCTAAAGAAAGGTTATAATCTGCTTCTTTTATCTTTTCTATATCTTCCTCTGTTATATCCTTTTCAATTCCTTCTAGCATTATATGAGTACATCTGTCCAAAACCTCATCTAATGTTCCTTTTATATTGGCTCTATATTTTCGTTCTACCTTATTTAATGAAGTCATCATCCTTCTATCACTATCATATGGAATTTCAAAAATCCTTCTTTCTTTAGAAAGCAAAACTCCTTTGTAGATACCATTTTCTCCACCAAATCTAAGCATAGCAATCTCAGCCAAATCGCCTGTACCAAAATTCTTATCATTATTATATATAGCATTATTACAAAGTAATCCGATATTTATCATCCTACTTATATTAAAATTTGATGTATCAACACTAATTGCTTTAATATGTTCATGATTTGTATAAAGCTTTTTAACCATCATTTGTTTAGCAGTTACAGAACCTATTTTGTCTAAAAAGAATACATTTGTATTAGTTATAGTATCTAAAGTACTTATATTTTCTAGCTCTATTCCTTCATTAGATAAATATTTCTTAATTAATTTAATATAGGCAACTAACACTATTGATAATTGAAATGAACCTAGTATAAACCATATGTTTGATATCGATTCAAGTAAATTGTCAAATCTATATAGCTCAAACATTATAATGGACAATACACATCCTACAACGGCCAAAACTACAAGACTCTTATTTATAAATGCTTCTAGTTTTTTACCTATTATATGTTTATGCTTATTATTATCACTTAATAAAGTAAGAATTTTACCTATTTCTGTGTCATGCCCTGTAGCTACTATAACACCTAAACCCTCACCTGCTGTAACAAGTGATCCTCTAAATGCCATGTTCTTAACTTCTCCTATTGATGAAACTATGCCTTCTACCATAGTTTCATATTTATCTACCGAAAATCCATCACCTGTTATATTTTTTTCGTTTATTTTAAGTCCATCACTTTCAATTATTCTTAAATCTGCTGGTATATAAGTTTTATTTTTTATATATACAATATCACCAACCACTAATTCTTCAGCATTTAAAACTTGTTTTCTACCATCCCTAATAACATGTATATCTGTATAATTTAATAGTTCCAAATTTTTCATCTGATTTCTTCTTTTTGAAGAATCTACATATTTAAGACCTATATTAGAAGTTAACGCGAAAAACACTATTACAGCTGGTAAATAGTTTTTAGAAACTATAAGAAAAATAATTATTGTGAATAAAATTATAAACCATCTACTAGTAAAGATTTCTAAAGCACCTTTTCCTATTTCCTTGTTATAATCAATATTTATTTGATTACTTCCATACTTCTCTCGTCTCTCAATTATTTCATCCTGTGCTAATCCTCTATTTTCATTAGTTTCTAAAAGCTCTACAACCCTATTCCATGATATGTTGTACCATTTTTTCACTATATCTAACCCCTATCTAAAGCAAAAGCTTTTATTAAAATCCTAATTTTAAAATTTTATCTCACTTTTATTGTTCGTAATTAATTGTTATTAACTTTAATCTATACTATATAATTTATAAAATTTAAGCTATAATAAATTTAAAATTTTACAAAATTTGTATTATAGTATTATCTTATAATAAAAACAACTACTAAAAATTAAGTTCCATTAACTAATTTCTTAATTAATGAAACTTAATTTTTTAATTATTGCTTAATTTTAGGATTGAATATAAGTGCCATTAGATATCCAAAAAATATAGCAGCTGTTATACCTGCTGCAGTCCCTTTAATACCTCCAGTGAAAACTCCTATTAAACCACTTTCTTTTACTTCTTTAATAGTAGCTTTAGCTAAAGAATTTCCAAAACCAGGTAGTGGTATTGTAGCCCCTGCTCCCCCTATTTCAATCAATTTATCATACAAATTAAAGGCCCCCAAAATAACTCCTAATGTAACAAAGATTACAAGTATCCTTCCTGGTGTAAGTTTAGTTTTATCCATAAGTATTTGAGCTATAACACAAATTATACCTCCTACTATAAATGCTCTAATATATGTCATAAAAAAACAACTCCTTAATTTTGCATATGTACCATTTCATCAGTCACCATATTTTTTGATTTTATATTATTATTTATATTCAATAGCTACTGCATGGGCGATACCAGGAATACTCTCACCCTGTAATGAAGTTGTGGGACTCATAAGGGCACCTGTAGATATTAAAAGCACTCTTTTAAAATTTCTTTTTTTAAGCTCCTTATATAAATATCCACTAGCTACAACTGCCGAACAGCCACAACCACTACCTCCTGAATTTGTATTTTGTTTTTCACTATCGAAAATTAAGTCTCCACAATCTTGATAGATTCCTTTTATATCGTAACCATATTCTAAAAGCAATTCTTCTGTAAGTTTCTTGCCTACCTTTCCCAAATCACCTGTAGCTATTATATCGTAATCCTTTGGAGATCTTCCTGTGTCCTTAAAATGATTATAAATAGTATCTACAGCTGCTGGAGCCATAGCTGCCCCCATATTATTAGGATCTGTCATATCATAATCCTTAACTATACCAGTAGTTATATGAGTAATATAAGGAAAATCACCCTCATGTGCCAAAAGCATTGCTCCTGAACCAGTAACTGTCCATTGAGCCGTTTCTGCTCTTTGTGATCCATATTCTAATGGAAATCTAAATTGTCTTTCTGCAGCACAAAAATGAGAAGATGTAGATGCTATTACATGATTAGCAAAACCACCATCCATCATTATAGCTGCAAGACTTAACGATTCTGCCATAGTAGAACATGCTCCAAAAAGGCCAAAAAAAGGAACATTAACTTCTCTTGCTGCAAAACTAGATGAACCCAATTGATTTAATAAATCTCCTGCAAAAAGATAGTCTATATCACTCTCTTTAAGATTTGCCTTTTTAATCGTTTCTTTTATTGCTTCATACATCATCTGGGTTTCCTCTTGTTCAAAAGATTTCTCACCATTGCCCTGATCTTTAAGTATAATATCAAAATAGTTTTTAAGAGGACCTTCACCTTCCTTAGCTCCAACTATACTAGTAGTTGCTATTATTTTAGGTGGATTTTCTAATTTAATAGTTTGTTTACCTATTTTCTTATTTTTTGTATTCATTTTATCACCACACTATTTTAAAATATAAAAGTAAATAATAAATAAACCCAATAATCACAGAACTTCCTATCCCATATACCAGAACAGGTCCTGCTATTGTAAACATCTTTGCAGCTACGCCAAAAATAAATCCCTCTTGTTTAAATTCCATAGCTGGAGAGACTATTGCATTTGAAAAACCTGTTATAGGCACAACAGTTCCAGCACCTCCGTATGCTGCAATATTATCATAAACTCCTATTCCTGTTAAAAAAGCACCTAAAAAAACCATTATAATTGAAGTAATTGAACCTATTTCATCCTTAGAAAATCCATAATTAGTTAATACATTTACAATAAGCTGCCCTATATCACAAATCAATCCACCTACTATAAATGCCATTATACAATTTTTTAGCATTTTAGGCTTTGGTTCCAACTCCTTTGAAAGTGTTTTAAACTTAGCTTTGACCTTTTCCTCTTCCACTGCAATATCTTTTTCCTTATCCATAAAACCCCTTCCTTCTTAACTTATTCTTAAATTTATTATTTACTATACGCCCTACTAATTATTCAGAATTAATTATACTTTTATTTTTAGAGCTCCTGTTTTATTAAATTCCATTATCCTTTCTTAGATACACACTATGGTAATATTCTCATATAAAAAAAGAACCACCAAAAAAGTGATTCCTCTCATTATTTGTCATCTAATTTTTCTCGCATTAACCCTAAAACTTTTTTTTCTATCCTTGAAACTTGAACTTGACTTATTCCTAATAGCTTAGCTACCTGACTTTGAGTTTTATCTTTAAAATATCTAAGCATTATTATCTGTCTAGCTTTAGGCTCTAAAGTTCTTAAAGCCTCCTTTAATGCAATAGTATCTATCATCTCTTCATCGGCCTGTGCCTTTTCACTAATTTTATCTATAAGTAAAACTGGATTTCCATCTTCTTGATGTATAGTTTCTTGTAAATATTGGACAGCATTTGTAGCTTCTAATGAAAAAACTATTTCTTCATGGCTAAGCCCTGAATATTCAGCTAATTCATCTATAGTAGGCTCCCTATCCAACTTTTTACAAAGAGCCTCCTTATCATAATGTATTTTTCTTGCTAGTATTTTTGTATTTCTACTAACCTTTATTAAACCATCATCTCTTAAAAATCTTCTAATCTCGCCAAGTATCATAGGTACTGCATAAGTTGAAAACTTAGTATTAAAACTTGGATCAAAATTATTGATAGCTTTAACTAATCCTATTGAACCTATTTGATAAATATCCTCATAATCATATCCTCTGTTTATAAACTTTTTGCTTATGGATGAAACTAATGGTGAATTAACCTCTATAAGTTTATTCATTGCAAACTTATCACCTTGTTTCGCTAATATAATAAGCTCAGTGTTATCATTATAGTTAAAGTTTTCACTTTTCATTCTAATCATATCCATAATATCACCTAGCTTACTACAAAATTCTTTTTCATTATAACCTTTGTCCCTCTTCCTTTCTCACTGACTACTTCTAAACTATCCATAAATGTTTCCATAACTGTAAAGCCCATACCTGATCTTTCCAAATCTGGTCTTGAAGTATAAAGAGGTTCTCTAGCTATTTCAACATTTTCAATACCAACTCCATTGTCAGAAATTATAATAGTAACTTCCTTACCTTCTATATAAACTTCTATTTCTATAATCTTGTCTTCTGCATTTTCATATCCATGTATTATCGAATTTGTTACAGCCTCAGAAACTGCTGTTTTTATATCAGTAATTTCTTCTATAGTTGGATCTAACTGTGCTATAAATGCTGATACCGCAACTCTTGCAAAACTTTCATTTTGAGATTTGCTCAAAAATTCTATTTTAATCCTATTATCTACCATTATTTAACTCCTCCATTAACAAAGCCAAGTGCCTCATCTAAACTATCATATAATTTAATTATCTTAAACATCCCTGAAAGTTCGAAGACTCTTTTTACACTTCTATTTACATAAACTACAGCAACTTCACCTTTAAGTGTTAATAGTTTTTTATATCTTCCTATAACTACCCCAATACCAGAACTATCCATAAAGGTAACTTCTTTGAAATTAAATATTAGTTTTTTACTTCTATCCCTTTCTATTCTATCATCTATTTTTACTCTAACTTCTTCTGCACTATGATGATCTAGCTCACCTGAAAGATTAACGATTAAAGTATTATTTATATTTTCAAAATTTACATACATATAAAACACTCCAAATATTAGAGCCCTTCACCCCCTTGACTTTTTTTACTTCTTTTTCCATAATTTTAACATAACTTTTATTCATAAGTCAACGTAATTACACATATAATTGTAAAATTTATACAACTATTATTAATAAACTATTTATAATAAAATAAAATCCGCCTTATAATATATATTTATACATTATAAGACAGATTTTCAAAAATCACTTTGCAGTTTTATTATACTTACTTAGCTCATTTTGCATAGCTATTACTAAATCTTCTAGAGATATACTCTGATCTAACATGAGAATTTCAATAGCATCGTTAATATCTTTCATAGTATATATATGGAAAACACCTTTTTTAACAGCTTCTTCAACTTCTGGTGTTAGAACTAATTCATCTTTATTACTTTCAGGTATTAAAACCCCCTTTGAATTTATTGTATCTACTGCCTGGCACACTTTGAAAAAACCTTCTATTTTATCATTAACTCCGCCAATCGGCTGAACTTCTCCAAATTGATTTAAAGAGCCTGTCACAGCTATATTTTGCCTTATTGGTACCTTACTTAAAGCTGATAACATAACCATTATTTCAGCAACAGATGCACTATCGCCCTCTAATTTTCCATATATCTGTTCAAAACTAACATTAAAATCTACAGGTACTCTTTCATAAATATTCAAAAACTTATTTAATAAGCCTCTTAAAATATTTATAGATTTATCATGTATATTTCCACTTAGATTACTCTCCTTATGAACATCTACAATTCTACCTGTTCCTTTTAAACACACACATGTAAGTCTTAAAGGCTTTCCAAAGCTAAAATATCCAGTATCTATTACAGATAACCCATTTATACATCCTACAATTCTATCTCTAACATTTACAATAACTTTTTTTTCTTTGTACATTTTAATGTATTCTTTTTCTATAAGTTCACTTTTATATGACACTTCTATGACATCAAACGCATCTATTTTACTTTTTCCATTCTCTTTTGCCTTGTTATCTGATAAAACTAAAATTTTATTAAGCTCTGATAAGTCTAATAAAATTTTATTTCTAGAACCAGCTTTTCTCGAAAAATATTTGCCAATTTCATTTATTCCTTCATTAGTTATATCTAAAATTTTATTCTCTTTTATTATATTTTCTATAAAATTTATTAAGCATATTTTATTATTATCTGTTATATCTACACAAGAATTAAATTCTGTTTTTATCCTAAATAGTTTCTTAAAATCTTCATCTAATGAATATAAAGCATCATAAGTTTCATAATCACCTATTATAATTACTTTTACATTAACCGAAATAGGCATTGGTTTTAATCCATTTAATGATAGAAATTCTAAATACCCTCTATTATAATCATAGCTAACCTTATTATTCATAAGCGTTTTCCTTAAATAATAATAGCTTCCTGGATTATTTAGAAGTGATGTCATCCTAATTATTAATGAACCTTCATTAGCATTTAAAAGTGAGCCACCTGTAATAAGTGATACATCTGTAGAATATACACCATTATGATTTTCATACTCAATATTTCCAATTAAATTATTAACTGTTGGATCTTCCTCAAATATAACTCTTGGATGATCGTATTTACTATTATCAACAATTACATTAGCCATAAATTTAGCAATTACATCATTTACCTTATCCTCGTCATCCTCAAAGTTCATCGTATAGTTATCTACGAGCTCTTTTTCTATAAGTTCACAAACTTTTATCAAGTAATTATATGCATCCTCATCCTGTTTAAATTCAAGCTTTATATCTTCCTTAATCTCCATACTTTCATCTGTTAAATATGCTTTAAGTATTTCTTTAAGCTTTTCAATTGAACTAAGCTCTATATCTTTAAGTTGCTCTAATACATCTTCTGCTCCTTCTTTAAGCTTTCCCGCCTTATCTACTATATCTTCTTTCGAAAGTTCTTCTAAGTCATCATATTCCTTTTCCGTCATCGCCTCTCCTTCCTTTAACGGAATAAAGGCAAAACCTGAAGTTGTTGCTTTTAAATCAAATCCCTCATCCTTAGCTTGTTTTATAAGACTTCCTATATAGTCATTTCTTTTTCTTTGAACCTCATCAATTATAGTTTCTTTTTCTTTATTTGAAGATGAATTATAGAATAAAAATATCTTATCAAAATAAAAATTTTTAATTCCCTCTAGCCTATCCTTAAAAAGTTCACCATCTCCATTATTTAAAAATATAGCTTTGGGATATCTTTGATCCTCTAAAGTTACATAGCATATATCTTTGGGTTTCTCCCTTTTCTTTAGCAACTCATCTATATAGCTCATTATATTATCTAACTTTTCTTTTGAAAAGGAATCTATTAGATATACGTTAAAACCCTCCTTATTAATATTAAGCGCTGTCTCAATACTTTTGTATATCTCTAAATACTCTGGAATCAAATCTCTAAAACCATTATTTGTCATCTGAAAGGTAAAGTTTTCATTATAAACAATTTCCTGTGGAGTTAACTCTCTTTTCATACTTTCCTACTCGAAAAATTGCATATTCATTAAGGAAACTCCTTCTCATTTCATTCGAATGAGTAAGTTCGAATGACTAAATTAAAAATTTAGCTTCTCACTTAAATATATTCTCTCTACAATTTTTTTAGAGCAGTTCCCTCCTTAAATAAAGTGCTTTAATATATTAATATTCCATTTACCAATTTTTAGGAATAACTTTTTAAATAAAATTTTTTATATTTTTTACATTTTTAAGCATAAAAGATAATTTTCTATAATTTTCTGTACATAAAAAAACTTTCCCCTCTTAGAATTTAAAAGGAGAAAGTTTTTAATGTTATATTACTTTCCTAAAATATTTTTGAACACCTAACTCAAGTAATTAAAAATCTTTTTTATAAAATTTTTAATAAATTTCATATTTACATATATAGATATACAAAAATTCAAATAATTAAAATAATATTCTATAATATTTTTTAATAAAAATTCTATTCACATACATTCATATGAATGAGTTCAAATAATTAAATCAAAGATTTAAATTCTTAATTAGTAATTAGAATTAGATTCTTTACCTTCACATATAGCAATTGATGCTGATGCTCCTATTCTTGTAGCACCACTCTCAATAACTGCCATAGCATCACTTAAACTTCTAACTGCACCTGATGCTTTAACTCCCATATCAGGTCCAACAGTTTGTCTCATAAGTTTAACGTCTTCTGGAGTTGCTCCACCAGTTGAAAATCCAGTTGAAGTTTTAACAAAATCAGCACCTGCTTCTTTAGATAATTTACAAGCTATAACCTTTTCTTCATCTGTTAAAAGACAAGTTTCTAATATAACTTTTGTAAGCGCTTTACCTTTAGCTGCATTTACTACAGCTTCTATATCCGCTTTAACATAATCATAATCTTTATCTTTTAATTTTCCTATATTTATAACCATATCAACTTCATGAGCACCTTTTTCTATAGCATCCTTAGTTTCAAATGCCTTAGCTTCTTTAGTTGATGCTCCTAAAGGAAAACCTATAACTGTACAAACTTTAACTTCACTACCTTTAACTAGTTTAGCTGCTAATTCAATATTAGTTGGATTTACACAAACTGAAGCAAAACTATATTCTACAGCTTCTTTGCATAAAGCTGTTACCGCTTCCTTAGTTGCATCTGCTTTAAGTATTGTATGGTCTATCATTCTTGCTAATTTATTCTTGTCCATAAAAAAAACCTCCTGTTATGATAACATTTTCATTTCATTTCTAATTATAATCTATATTTAATATTTAGTCTACTATTTTAATAAAAAAGTCAACATATATGCACCCTAAATATCATTTGAAGCTAAAAAATAAGCATAATAGAAATAAATATTATATTAAAATATAATTCTATCATGCCATAAAGTTTATATTTGATGTATTTTTTAATTAATACTCTATACTTTTAAACTTTGTATCTAAAAGTTTGAATATAGTAACTATAGTTAATAATAATAATGCTATTTGAATTATTATTATAAAAATATCTAATGATGTTCCTATCAAAAATAATACTGTTATAGATATTCTAACTGACAAAACTCCGTACATTGCCCACTCACGCCAAAATAAAATTCCAATTACCATTATTAAATAGATAATTCCTAATACTGTTAAAAGTATACCTTGCGTTTCTGTTCTGATTATACTAAATTCATTTAATATTATAAACTTTTTAATAAAAAAAGATGAAATTAAAAATATTGATTCTAATATGAATATAGCTATAGCTATATTTATTGTCTTACTTCTTTTTAGCTTTTCCATTTTGCCTCCAAAACAACCTTTTATATAACTTGATTATAATACTTTATGTTAAATTTTAATATACCTCTAATCTTAATATAAGCTTAAATTTATGAATTTTCAAATGAAACTTATATTATTATCACTTATATAAGTAATCTTTCAATCTAAGTTGAAATACGAACCCATTCCAATATTTCTCATATTTATAGTAGTAAATTCGAGAAAAAAATTAAAATTTTGTTCCTTCTTTAACATTTAGAATATCACTTAATTTCAAATAGTTAGATTAAAATTTGTATCATTTCTCCAGTGTATATACACTTGTAAATATTTTTAATATGCATTAATATATATTTAACTAGATTTTAACTTATGAGGTGTATTTATGAATTTAAAAGATGAAATTTTAAAACTTAAATTAGAAAAAGATGCTTTAATTTTAGCTCATTATTACCAAAGAGCTGAAATTCAAGATATAGCTGACTATGTAGGTGATTCATATTATCTAAGTAAAGTTGCTAAAGATAGTCTTAATAAAACTATAGTTTTTTGTGGTGTTAAATTTATGGCTGAAAGCGCTAAAATACTTTCACCTAACAAAACAATATTATTACCAGTTCTAGATGCAGGCTGTCCTATGGCTGACATGGCTAATAGTAACACGCTTTTAGAACTTAAAGCGAAATATCCTTCAGCTCTAGTTGTTAGTTATATAAATTCCACTACTGAAGTAAAAGCCTTATCAGATGTATGTGTTACATCCTCTTCAGCATTAAAAATTATAAATAATATAAAAAATAAAGATATAATTTTCTTACCTGATAAAAACCTAGGTGAATATATAAGTGAACATTTTCCTAATAAGAATTTTGTATTATGGCCAGGTTCCTGTATAACTCATAAAAAAGTACAAAAAAAACATATACAAGCTCTAAAGGATTTAAGACCAAATGCTCTTGTGCTTGTTCATCCTGAATGTGAAAAAGAAATAAGAAATTTAGCAGATTTTTTAGGCAGTACTGGGGAGCTTATAGATTTCTCATCAAATAACCCTGCTAATGAATTTATAGTTGTTACTGAATCTGGAGTAATTCATGAAATGAAAAAAAGAAGCCCTGAAAAAGAATTTTATGTTCCAAAAACAACTATGACTTGTTTAAATATGAAAAAAACTACATTAGAATCTGTACTTGATTGTTTAAAAAATAATCAATTTGAAATTAAAATTAATGAAGATATTAGAGTCAAAGCTTTAAAATCTTTAGAAAATATGCACAAACTATCGTAAAGAAGGGATTATTTTGGAAGTTGATATTTTAATTGTTGGTACAGGCGTGTCTGCACTTTATCTAGCTTTAAATTTAAGTGAAAAACTTAATATTTTAATGGTTTCTAAGACAAGTGTTGATGAGACAAATAGCTTTTTAGCTCAAGGTGGTATTTCAGTTGCAAGAAATAAAGCTGATATACCAACTTTTATAGAAGACACCCTAAAGGCTGGTAAATATTTAAATAATAAAAATAGTGTAGAGATCTTAGCTAAAGAATCTATGGATAATATAAAAAACTTAATTAAGCTTGGTGTACCTTTTGATACTAAAAACGACAAACTATGTTTTACTAAAGAAGGTGCCCATTCTATAAATAGAATAGTTCACGTAAAAGACGAAACAGGTAAAGGAGTTTCTACTGTTCTATTAAATGAAGTTTTAAAAAGGAAAAATATTACCCTATTAGAAAATACAACACTTATAGATTTAATTACTAACGGTAATAGCTGCAATGGTGGACGTTTTATTATTAAAAATGCTAACTTAAATATTTTAAATAAGATTTATTCTAAAAAAAGCTTAAAGCCAAGTTTAACCACCATAATTAAAGATGATACCTTTACACTAAATGTATTTTCTAAAGTCACTGTACTAGCTACTGGAGGTATTGGTGGACTTTTTAAAGATTCTACAAATATGAGAAGTTTAACTGGAGATAGTATTTATCTTAGTCTAAAACATAATATAATGCTTAAAGATTTAGATTATATACAAATACATCCTACTGCTCTTTATACAACTCACGGTTCAAGAAGGTTTCTTATTTCAGAAGCTCTTAGGGGAGAGGGTGCTATATTATTAAACTCTAAAGGTAATCGCTTTGTAAATGAACTTTTACCAAGAGATATAGTGTCAAAGGCTATATTAAATGAAATAAATTCAAGCATAAACCCTTATGTTTATTTAGATATCTCCTTTAAGGATTCTGACTATTTAAAAAATAGATTCCCAGCTATATATTTAAAATGTTTAGAAGAAGGCTTAGATTTAACTAAAGAACCTATAAAAGTTTCACCTGCCCAACACTATTTTATGGGTGGTATAGCTGTAGATTTAAATTCTAAAACATCTATGAAAAATATTTATGCAATTGGTGAAACTAGCTGTACAGGAGTTCATGGTGCAAATAGACTTGCAAGTAACTCTCTTTTAGAAGCTCTAGTATTTTCTAAAAGAGCAGCACTTGATATAAATAAAAATATAAATTCAATTCCATTAATAATATCTAAAACTAAACCTATAAATAATGACTTAATTCAAATAGAAGAAAAAATGCATCAAATTACTATTAATGAGTTTAAAAGGAGGTTAACTGATATAAATGTTAAATTGGTTAATTATTGATGATATTATAAAAGGATCTCTCAAAGAGGATATGCCTATTGAAGATATTACAACAAATTGTATAATAGACGAAAATTATAATTCAACTATTGATTTAATAGCAAAGGATAATGGCATAATAGCAGGCTTGGAAGTATTTAAGCGTGTTTTTGATATTCTTTCTATAAATTTAGGTGATGCAAAAGTTGAATTATTAAAAAAAGACGGGGATACTGTAGCTTATGGTGATTTAGTAGCTACCTTAACAGGAAGCACAAAATGTATTCTAGCTGGTGAAAGAACCGCTCTAAATATTCTCCAAAGAATGAGCGGTATTGCTACTTTAACAAATTTATTTGTTAAAGAGATAAAAGACACAAATACTAAAATATTAGATACAAGAAAGACTACCCCTTTACTTAGAATTTTGGAAAAATACAGTGTAATCGTAGGTGGAGGATTTAATCATAGATTTAATCTTTCAGATGGAATTCTTTTAAAAGATAATCATATAGCTTATGCTGGTGGTATCAAAAATGCAGTTTCAAAAGCTAAGGCTTCTACTTCCTTTGTCAGAAAAATAGAAGTTGAAACAGAAAACTTAGACATGGTAAAAGAAGCGCTACAGGCTAAAGCAGATATAATAATGCTCGATAATATGGATTTATCTACAATTAAAGCAGCTATAACCATGATAGACAAAAAAGCCTTAACTGAATGTTCTGGTAACGTAAATCTAACTAATATAAAAGAAATTGCAAATACAGGTGTAGATTTTATATCAATAGGAGCCTTAACACACTCCTTTAAAGCTTTAGACTTAAGTATGAAAAATTTAAGACGCATTTAAAATTTAAAAACATAAAACTAGCTTTCTTTTTATAATATTAAATAGTAGTATTTTTAAGGAGAATTTTATGTTTGGAATATTAACCTACGATAAACAAGAAAATGAATATTTAGCATTAGTATTTAGAAAAAAAGAGGATGCTATTGAAGCTTTTTCTGGTTTAAAAAGTCTTGGTAATCTTAAAAGTTTATCCATATCAAATAAAATTAAAGTTAAACTAGCTATGGATAAATTAAGCTTTGTTAACATTATAAAAATTAAAGACGCACCTGAAAATTTAGAGATAATAAATAAATCAGAACCACTATTATATTAAAAAGTATTAATAGAATTTTTTTATTCTGCCACAGACTCTAAATCATCCGAAATTTCTATCACCATCCAAATTACTATATCTAAAAAATCAGCACTATAAATCATATATTTATAGTGCTGTGATTTTTAGCCAACTAGTAAGTTTTTAGAAGTAACTATCTAAATTATTTAAATAGGATTCCCATTCATATTTCTAGCAGGTGGATTTTTTTTCTCTCTTTTATTATCTTGATGCTCATGTATTCTTTGTCTTCTTTCACCATCATCTGTAGTATTATTTCTAACTTCTTTATTACTATATTTATTTCTCATATCTTCTATTCCTCCTTTCTTATATTAACTGAGATTCAAAACCCTAGGTGAGAATCAAAATTTAAATTTTGTATTTTGAACTTACCTATATGTTTATTTGGTTGTTCTAACTTACTCCTATTAATATCCTAAGTAGGAGTTTGATTTGACAAAAATTCTAAATCTTAGATTTAATTAATTAAAGATACTCTTTAAAAATATTTATACAAATGTATATGAGTAAAAGTTTCTTTAATATTTTTAGCATAAAAATAAAATTAATTCTAAAATATCTAAAGAATAAATTTTATTTTTTATTATTACCTTGTAAAAACCCCCATTATACCGTATTATGTTTTTTAGTATAACTTAACTTTAAGGAGGAATTATGGATGTATGAAATATCTGTAAAAATCAACGTAAATGAAGTTGATAATATAATTGAAAAACTTTTAATAAATGATATTTATAACACCTTTTATGAAGCACCACTTGAAATAACTACTGACAAATATGGTTATGGATACATTGAAAAAGATAATGAGGATGTTGTATTAAAAGTTCTAGTTGAAGATGATAATACTGATGAAGTTAATAAACAAAAGAAAATTTTAAAAGACATTATTTTATCTGAAGATATTGAAGTAAAGCACTTAGAAAATACTAGGTTCCAACAAGAATTTGAACCCATTGATTTAAATAACGGATGGATTATTGCGTCCCCTGAATACGAGGTTCACGATAAAAACAAAATTAATTTTTATTCACAAGGCGCTTTTGGTACTGGTCTTCATGAAACAACTCAAGATTGCCTTAGAATTATATTAAGTGAAGATTTTACAAATAAGAAGGTAATGGATATAGGAACTGGTTCTGGAATACTTTCTATAGCTTCTGCTATTAAAAATGCTAAGTTAGTTTCAGCATTAGATATAAGAAATGTTACAGAAGAAATAGATTTTAATTCGTCTTTAAACAATCTTTCTAATATAGAAGTCTTAGTTGGAGATGCTATAAATGATGATATTAAAGTTAATCATAAATATGATTGGGTTTATATTAACATAGGCGGTGAAGAAACTAAGTTATTTATGAATTTTATAAACTCCATAATAAAGAGTAATGGAACTCTTATGATTTCTGGTCTTGTTGAATGGAGTTTCAATGAAGTTATATCTAACGTATTAAAATATGGTTATGAACTTAAATTAAAAACACAAACCAACGAATGGTGCACTTGTTTATTAAGTAAGATTTAATATTCATTACCATTTATTATAATTTAAATTTTTTTAATGAAATTAATTACTTTAAGTTATAATAAGTATGATAAGAAACAAATTTTATTAAAGTGTTTAAATAGCTGTAATATTATGTTATAATACTACTAGTTTAATATATTTAAACGATTATTTGGACTTATTCATATACTATATGTAAAGGAGTTTTATATTATGGGATTCAAAGAAAAACTTGCAAAATACTACACTGAGTCTTATATGAAAAAATATGGAGATAGACTAGCTCAATTTCAAGGGAGCGTAATATCTGTTAAAGTAGAGGAAAAAACTATACTTTGGATATTCCATAAATTATCAGCTGTATTAATAATTAGACCAGAAAGAAGCAAAGCAATAATTAAATGTGCTTATAAAAAAAATAAATGGTTCAAAAAGCCTGAATTTATGGTTCTAAGCCAAGGGCATAATGTTGTTGTTCAAGGACTTAAACCTAAAAAGGATAAAAAATCTAAAAATACTGGTGAGATGATTTCAATAATGAACATATTAAATCTTACAACTAAGAAAGATTTAGTTCCTGTTGATCACTCTCAAATGAAAAAGGTTAGACAGCAACAAAGAATTAAGTAAAAACTGAGCCTACTACGGCTCAGTTTTTATTTTTTTATCTTTATAAAAAGATAAATACTATTTATAAATGACATTATTCCGGAAAAGAATAATATTATTACCCATTGATTTAAATGTAAATATGATGTATGGAAAATGCCACTTAAAGGTGGAATATAAATTATACTTAATAACATTGCTATCGATATGCATACAGCTCCTACTAAATATGGATTAGTGAACAGTTTTATTTCAAATATTGAATGCCTTTCTGATCTACATTCAAATACATGGATTAATTGTGATAGAACTAAGGTGCAAAGTGCTAGAGTTCTACAGGTTTTCAAATCCATACCATAATATTTTCCAACTAAAAACGATAATAATGTACATATTCCTATTAATGAACCCCTAACTAGTATTTTTTCTGTTAGTCCTCTTGCAAATATACTTTCATTCTTTGCTCTTGGTTGTTGCATCATTATATCCTTATCTGGAGGGTCAACACCTAATGCAATAGCAGGTAGTCCATCTGTAGCTAAGTTTACAAATAGTATTTGTATTGGTGCAAGTGGCGCCTTCATGTACAATATTGATGCCAAAAACATTGTAAGTACTTCACCTAGATTACAAGATAAAAGATATCTTATAAATTTTCTTATATTATCATAAATTACCCTACCTTCTTCTACAGCTGCTACAATAGTTGAAAAATTATCATCCATTAATATCATTGAAGCTGCTTCTTTAGTTACATCTGTACCTGATATTCCCATTGCAACCCCTATATCAGCTTCTTTTATTGCTGGAGCATCATTCACTCCATCGCCTGTCATAGCTACTATATTACCATTTTTCTTAAAAGCTTTTACTATTCTTAATTTATGATTTGGACTAACTCTTGCAAAAACTCTTACCCTCTTGACCTTTTCACTTAATTCTTTATCTGATATCCTTTCTATTTCTTCTCCTGTCAGTACTTGTTCCTTTGAATTTACTATATTTAAATCTTTAGCTATTGCATAAGCTGTATTTTTATGATCACCTGTTATCATAACTGGCTTTACACCTGCAAGCTTACATTTCAGTACAGACTCCTTTACTTCTGGCCTTGGCGGATCTATTATACCAGCTACTCCTACAAAAATAAGATTCTTTTCTAATGAGTTATCTCTTTTTATCTCACTATCCTTATAAGCTCCAGCTATACATCTTAATGCTCGACCACTCATATTTTCTATAAAATTTAGTATTTGTTCTTTCTTTTGAAATGTTAAAGGTTTAACCTTACCATCTTCATATATATAATGACATCTTTCTAATATACGTTCTGGAGCACCCTTTACATAACAACATTCCTTTGAATTTTCCTTTACTATAACAGACATCATTTTTCTTGAAGAATCAAATGGTATATCAAACATTCTATGTGCCTTTAATATAAATGGTTTTAATGAATTATTATCATTAAAAAATAATTTAACTAATGCTGTTTCTGTAGGATCTCCGTATAAAGAATCTTCAAAGTTCGATTTTGAAAAATCATAATTACAATCATTACAATATAAAAAAGTCTTTTGTAACATTAAATTCTTTGGTAATTTTTCTTCATCTAAATTATATACCTTACCATTAATCAAAACTTCTTTTACTGTCATTTTATTCTGAGTTAATGTACCAGTTTTGTCACTACAAATTATAGACGTACAACCTAGTGTCTCAACTGCTGGAAGCTTTCTAACTAATGCATTTCTTTTTAACATTCTATTTACACCTAATGCTAATGCTACAGTAACTATCGCCGCTAAACCCTCAGGAATTGCAGCAACAGCTAGACTAACCCCAAGTAAAAACATTTCTGTAACTTCATTTCCTCTATATATACCAAGTCCAGTTACTAATACGCAAATTATAAGACACATAATAACAAGTATCTTTCCTAGACCATCCAATCTTTCCTTTAAAGGAGATTTTTCATCTTCTATATTTTGAAGCAAATCTGCTATTTTTCCCATTTCTGTTTTCATTCCTATTTCAGTAACATGTAAAAGGCCCTTTCCTTTTAAAATAGTAGTTCCCATAAAACCCCTAGAATCATTTTTTATAGTGCTTTTATTTACTCCTACTGATTCTCCAGTTAAAAGAGATTCATCTACCATTAATCCAAAACATTCAACAAAATTTCCATCTGCAGGTATTCTATCCCCTGCCTCTAATACTACAATATCCCCAATTGTTAAATATCTTGCATTTATAACCTTAATATTACCATCCCTTATAGCTTTACATGTAGGTGCTGCTAATGATTTTAAAGCCTCTAGTGATTTCTCTGTTTTAAATTCTTGTATAAATCCAAGTAATCCATTTATTATCACTATAATAAGTATAGTTATGGCATCTGCCATATCTCCCATTACTCCTGATATTATAGTTGCAGCTATAAGTACCCAAACTATAAAATCATTAAATTGAGCAAAAAATATAAATATAGGTGAAATTTTCTTTTGAGCATTAAGTTCATTTAATCCGAAGTCTTTTATTCTTTTATCAACCTCTTTTGAAGTAAGCCCTTTAAAAAGCTCCTTTTCTTGTATCACGTCTTTTCCTCCTTAACTTACACGTTTCTATAGTAATATATGTAAAACATCCCCAACTTTAGAACATTTACTATAAAATTATGTAAGTTAAATTTACCACAAGTAAACGTTTTAAAATTCGACTATATATGATATTTTTTGAGTATATTCTATCTTACTAAGCTTTACATTTTTAGTTTTTACACGTACAATATATTCTGAATAATTAAATTTATTTTTAGGAGGACTTATAATGAAAGATGTGATATATGTAACAGGACATAAAAATCCTGATTCAGATTCTATATGCGCTGCTATAGCTTATTCTGAATTCAAAAATAAAACTCAAGATATACCGGCTATACCAGTAAGACTTGGAAATGTTAATCAAGAAACTCAATTTATTTTAGATTATTTTGAGGTAGAAAAACCTAAGTTTTTAGAAACCGTTAAGCTTAAGGTAGAAGACTTACAAATAGATAAAATGAGTCCAGTAGCACCTGAGATATCTCTTAAAATGGCTTGGAATATTATGAAGGATAAAGGTCTTCAATCAATACCTGTGGCTGATGGAAATAACCATTTAATAGGTATATTATCAACCTCAAACATAACTTCAAGCTATATGGATATATGGGATAACTGCATATTAGATAAAAGTAAAGCTTCTCTTGATAATATAGCTGATACACTTGCAGCTAAAGTTATACTAGGAGATGAACCAAAACATGTATTTCCTGGAAAAATAGTTGTTGCGGCTATGCAACCTGAATCAATGAAAGAAATAATAGAAGCAGGAGATATTGCTATAGTTGGTGACAGAAGCGAAGCTCAAGAAGCATTAATAGACTTAAAAATATCTTTATTAATACTTACAGGTTCACATAAATTGCAAGACGGCTTAATAGAAAAAGCTAAAAAGAATAAAGTCTCTGTAATATCAACACCTCACGACTCATTTACAGCTTCAAGACTAATAGTTCAAAGTATTCCTGTAAATTATGTAATGGCTAAAAATGACTTAATATCATTTAGCACTGATGATTTAGTTGACGATATTAAAAATATAATGGCTGAAACAAGATATAGAAGCTATCCTGTTTTAGATACAGATAATAAAGTTGTTGGTACTATATCAAGATATCACTTAATATCAAATCACAAGAAAAAAGTTATTCAAGTTGACCATAATGAAAGAGGGCAATCAGTTCACGGTCTTGAAGATGCTGAAATATTAGAAATAATAGATCATCATAGAGTCGCTGATATACAAACTGGTAATCCTATTTACTTTAGAAACGAACCTATTGGAAGTACTTCCTCAATAGTTGCCAAGAGATTCTTTGAAAATGGAATAAGACCATCTAAAAAAGCTGCTGGTCTTTTATGTGGAGCTATAATATCTGATACTTTATTATTCAGATCACCAACTTGCACTCCACAAGACGTTAAAATATGTAAACAACTTGCTGAAATAGCTGGTATAGAACCTGAAACTTTCGCCAAAGAAATGTTTAGAGCTGGTACTTCATTAAAAGGTAAAACTGTTGAACAAATCTTTAATCAAGATTTTAAACCTTTTACAATAGAAGGCGTTAAAATAGGTGTTGCTCAAGTTAACACTATGGATATAGAAGGCTTTATGCCATTAAAAGAAGAAATGTTAGCTTATATGACTAAAAAAGCTGATGAAAATAACTTTGAAGTTATTATGTTATTATTAACTGATATAATAAATGAAGGTTCTCAAATTCTAGTAGCTGGAAGAAGACCTGAAATAGCTGAAGATGCTTTCAAAGTTACGCTTGAAGATAATACTACATTCCTTCCTGGTGTTCTTTCAAGAAAGAAACAAGTAATTCCACCATTAACTGCAGCTATAACAAAATAATAAAAAAGAAATCTGATTTTTAATCAGATTTCTTTTTTATCTTAATATATAAAATTAAGTTATTATTGCGATTTAATAAGTGCAATAAATTAAAATTAGTAATTATAAAAATTAACTTTTTATTATAAATATCCTATTTTATAACTAAGACTAAATGATGGCTTGTCTATCTTTTAAGGTTTATCTACCCTTTAAGCCATTTATCATTCCCCACATATCATCAGCTGTTTTTATACTTTTAGAACCAAGTTCAAAAGCTCTTTGAGTTAAAATCATATCGGTAAATTCTTTTCCCATATCTACATTAGATCCTTCTAAAAAACCTTGCCTTATATCTGAATTTTTAGGATCTACTTTATATACGGTAGAATTAGGTGATTGAACAAATAAACTTTCTCCCACCGGAATCATACCATCACTACCAACTGCATTAAACAAAGGTAAATTAGCAACTTTTGCAAATTTTCCATCAAGTTGCTTTTGATAAACGGACCCATCTGCATCTACAGTTAAATTCTCTTTAGAAAATTTAACACTTGCTTCTGTATTTCCAGCTGTATATTCTAAAGCTACTTTATTTCCCATTGCATCTACTAATGTTCCATTAACATCTATCTTTAAAGAACCATTTCTAGTATATGCTGTAGATCCATCCGATTTAGTAACTTTAAGATATCCTTCACCATCTATTGCAAAATCTGAAGGATTTCCTGTGCTAAGTAATGGACCTTGCGAAGTATCCTTAAGTAATCCTGTAGACCTAACACCTGTTCCTGTAAAAGGTTGATCACTATTAGTTGGATATCCATTTCTCTTCAAACTTTGACTTAATAAGTCTTCAAAACCTACATCCACTCTCTTATAACCATTAGTTCCAACGTTAGCTAGGTTATTTGATATAGCCTCTAATCTTTCTTGATTTGCATTCATGGCACTTCTGCCACTATAAAGTACTGTAAACATAAACGCCCTCCTATCTTACTGCTCCAACTTCATTAGCAGCTTTTCCTAAAGTCTCGTCAATGGTTTGAACTATTTTTTGGTTAGTTTCAAAACTTCTCATAACAGTCATCATATTAACCATTTCATTTATTATATTTACATTAGATTTTTCTGTCATGTTTTGTTTTATATTAACCTGTGCATTTTCATTAGGATTTTGTCCTGAATACATATTATCCCCAACTTTTTTCAAATTCTTATAATCATCAAAATCAACGGTTTTTATTTTAGATGTAGCATTTCCATCTATATATACCTTACCATCAGTTACTTTAAATTTAGAATTTCCAACATGTATTGGTTCATCTGCACCTGTTTGAGGATTTTTACCTACTACACTATCTCCTGTTGCAGTAACTAAGAAACCTTGAGTATTAACTCTAAATTGACCGTCTCTTGTATAAAGTTGTTGATTTCCCTTTTGTATTACAAAAAAACCTTTTCCCTCTATTGCCAAATCAGTATCCTTCTCGCTTTCTTGAAGAACACCTTGCGTATAATCAGTATTAGTTTCGTCAATTCTTGCTCCAAGACTCAAATATCCAATAGGATTTCTTACATTCTTATTGCCTTCTAATTTATCTTTATTTTCTATTAGTACATCCTTAAAAGATTTAATTGATAAATCATCACCTTTATAACCATTAGTATTTGCATTAGCCATATTATTGGTTATTACATCTTGCTTTGCTTCTAATGTTATCATTCCTGATACTGCTGTATATAAACCTCTTATCATTTTTTCACATCCTTATTAATAACTTTAAATTCTTCTGGATAATTCATTCCATAACCTCTTGCTTTTTCTTCAATTTTTCCTCTTGATATAGAATTATTGAAACTATAGCCTATCATTGAGAAAGTTCCTATTAGAATTCCTATTCCAATACCTATTAATAATTTTTTATCACATAAAAAGTTCAATAAACTTTTTATTCTTTGTATAATCCTTTTATTAATAGTACCTCCCCCTTTCCTAATCCTAAAGTTTCACAAATTTGATCATCTGTTAATCCTAAGGATATAAGCCTATGAACCTCATTAACCTTAAATCCCATATTAGAGGAAGACTCACTTTCATCCTCCTCTAATACAATATTATTATTATCGTAATTTATTTCATTAATTAAAGTGTTTTCTTCAAAATTATTTTCTTTATTATCAGAATTATTTTCTTCATTATTAATAAGTATAGAATCTTCTTCTTTTTTCATTTTATTTCCTTGGAAATTTTCTTTTATAAAAGCTAATTCTTCTTTTAATGAATAAATTTCGCCTTGAAGTTCTGTTAAACTCTCACTAAACTCTCTTCTTAGCTTTCCTATTTCCACCTCATAATCATTTATACTATCTTCTTTGCTCTTTACTATCTCTTCAAAGGAATTTTCTTTTTGCTTTAAGGTTTTTACATTTAATATAATGATTATTATAGCCATAGCAATTAAAAATATTGGTATCAACTTTCATCCACTCCATTATATATAATTAAGTTTACTCATGGCAGCCCTTAAATTTTTTATAGCCCTCGAATGTAATTGACATACTCTTGATTCAGATACTTCTAATACTTTTCCTATTTCTTTTAGCGTTAATCCTTCATAATAATATAAACTTATTACAGTTTTATCTTTTTCATTTAACAGTTCAATAGCTTTTGCTAAAACTTCTATTTCTTCTTTATCTTCTAGGTTTTTTTGAGGACTAGGACTGTTCTTATCTTCTATTATTCCCATTATAGATACATCATCATCCTCAGAATATATAATATTTTCAAGGGACATTATGGAAATATAATTTATATAATTTTCTATTTCTGCAATTTCTTCATAATTCATATTTAGAGCTCTGGCAATTTCTTCATTAGTAGGTTCTCTTAACAAACTATTTTGAAGACTTTCTACCGCCTGGTTATATTTGTTAAGCTTGTCCATTACTCCCTTAGAAACTGGACTATTTCTCCTTATTTCATCTATCATAGCTCCTTTTATTCTTATAGATGCATAACTTGAAAATTTCATTCCTTTGGATGCATCATATTTATTCATTGCATCCATAAGACCTATCATACCATATCCTACCAAATCATCATACTCAAAGTACTTTGTCTTACCAAAAATAACACGTGATGCAATATATTTTACTAATGGTATATATTTCTCTACTACTTTTTCCTTATGATCTAAAGCACCTATCATAGACATATTTATTCCTCCCTTAAGTTAATTCTCTTTGTCTTCTCATAATATGAAATACCATTTTGATGATTTTTTCCCTAGTTACATTATCCAGGTTATTAAAATTAATTCCGCATATAAATTTATTGTCATCTGTAGTTTCTATTCTTACTATTTCTCCACTAACTAAAATATTAATTTCATTATATTTTAAACTTACGGCTATGCTCTCACCTAATCCACATTTTTCTTTAACTTTTATTCTCATGCCCCCACCACTTAAATCTAATAAAATGGCTTTTTGGAAAAAATCTTCTTTGAGTGCAGAATTTTCATCCTCTATTTTTAAATATTTTATTAATTGAATTATCTTAACTCTAACATAATTTCTTCTTTGTATTTTGATAATATCATATGGTTTACTTAATACATATAGTGGTATGTTATTGTCAATTGTTCTTTTTATAATCATACATCTAAACTTATAAACATCTCCATTATCATCATATCTTAAAATATATAATTCTTGATTTTCACGAGTTGTTAAATATTCTCCGTTATTTACTGGAATACTTATAGATATAAAGTCTCCCCTCATATCTTGTATTGTAGTTTTATATATTTCTTGTTCATCTTGCCATAAGACATTTAATTTATCATTAATTGACAATTTTACTTTTTCCACTTTATTTCACTCCCTAAGAAAATATGTTAAATATCTTTTTAAAAAACCCTTGCACTCCTATACCAGAATCCATTTGTTTTGCCCCAATTAATTCTTTTGCTATATTTTCAACACATTTTGTAGCATCTGAATTTGGATAAGCCACAACAAAAGGCTTTTGTTCTCTAACTGATTGTATTAGTTTTCTATCTTCTAAAATGTACCCTAGAAATTTTAATTTTATATTAAGAAATTTTGTTACAGCACTATTAAACTTTTGGAAAGTATCTTTTGCTTCTATCTCATTAAAAGCTTTATTTACTACTATTTTTGCTTCATTTTTTATCTTAAAATGTGATGTTGCCTTAAGCAGGCTATAAGCATCTGTTAATGAAGTTGGCTCTGGTGTTGTTATTACTATAAGTTCTTCACAACAAGCTATAAATGCTAATACACTTCTACTTATTCCAGCTCCAGTATCCATTAATATATAATCCAATTCACCAATATCCTGTAATTTAGTTAAAAAAAGATTTCTTTGTTGTTCTGAAAGTTCTTCTATTCTATTAAGACCTGAACCTCCTGGTAATAACTTGATACCCTCTGGACCTTCTATCACAACCTCATTAATTTCTTTATTATTAAATATTATATCAAATATATTGTATTTAGGATATACACCCATAAGAACATCATCATTTCCCATACCTATATCTGCATCAAAAATCATTACCTTTTTACCCATCTTTTGTAGTGTTATTCCTAAGTTAACTACAAAATTACTTTTACCAACACCACCCTTACCAGATGTAGTTGTTATTATTTTAGGTTTGTTTGATAGTTCTCCATACTTTATTTCATTTTTATTACTTCTATTAGATTCTTTAGCTAAATTTCTTAAATTTTGAGCTTGATCTAACATATAGTTTCCTCCCCTAAAATAAGTTTTACTATCTGGTCTTCTGAGAAGGCTTTTATATCATCTGGAACATTTTGTCCTGTAGTTACATAACTTATAGGCTTTTTAGCAAGCTCAGCTATGTTTAAAATTGATCCATACACTGAAGTTTCATCAAGCTTTGTTATAATTAAATTATTGTAACCTAATACTGAAAATCCTTCTATTATAGGTTTTATGTCCTTATTTTTTGTAGTAGCACTTATTACTAAATGTATATTCTTTGTATTGGCCTTTTGAATAAATGCTCTTAATTCTGATATTTGCATAGAATTTTTGCTACTTCTACCTGTTGTATCTATTAATATAACATCACAATCAGACATTTGACTAGTTGCTTCTTCCATTTCCTTAAGAGTAATTACTACTTTAAAAGGTAGGTTCATTATCTCAGCATAAGTTTTTAATTGTTCAACAGCACCTATTCTATAAGTATCTACAGTTATAAGACCAACTTTTTTCTTTTCTATAAGCGCAAGCCTTCCAGCAAGTTTTGCAATTGTTGTAGTTTTCCCTACTCCAGTTGGTCCAACCAAAACTACTTTTCCTTTTAAGTCTTGATTAATAGTTTTAATTTGAGTTTTCATTTTTTCTTTTATTTTGCTTCCTGCTTCAATATCATCATCATTTATATCTTCTAAAAGTTCTTCTATATAAATAGTATCTACATCATTATCCTTAAGTTTATTTCTAAGGCTCTTTTTAAAATCACTTTCTTCAATACCATTTACAGATCCTTTAGTAAGATTATTAATCATATTTTTCATTTCTTTCATTTCTTTTAACAAATTATCTTGCTGTGGCTCGTTTTTGTCTTCTGAAATTTTTATTTCTTTTAAAATCTCATTTTGATTTTTCAAAGCATTTTTAGCTATTGGATTTATTGCTTCTTTTGAAATTTCTTTTTCCATTAGCTTTTTAATACTTTCTATTGAACTTTCTAAATTATTTTGTTCTCTTGCAGGCTCTTTTGCCTTTTTTGAAGCATTTTCAATGGCTGCAGTAACTTCTATAAGCTTAGGAGAAAAAAATCCTTTAATCCCTGGCTTTCTTATTTTCCTTTGACTTATTATAACTGCATCTTTACCAAGCTCATATCTTATTCTTGTCATGGCTTCATTCATGTTATTAACCACATATCTTTTTATCAACATCTATATTGTTACAACTCCTTCAGTTCTTATCTCCACATCATTCGGTATTTCATTTAGAGATACTACCATAACATGAGGGTATACCATTTCTATAAGCTTTCTAAATGGGGCTCTTATATTTGGTGAAACCAGTATTACTGGTTGATTATTATAAAAGTAAACTGAATCTAAAACATTTCTTATAGAACTATATATTGATGTTGTAGTATCTGGATCCACCGCAGGAAATGAACCTTGTATTGACTTTTGAATATTTCCACTAACTACTTCTTCTATTTCTGGTGATAAAGTCACTACTGTTACTGCCCTATTTTCATCTACTATTTGATTACAAATTGTTCTTGAAAGCGAAAATCTTACGTACTCTGTTAATAATTCGATGTCTTTTGTATTTCTTGAGTTATCTGCAAGAGATTCCATTATAGTTACCATATCCTTTATAGGCACTTTTTCCTTTAAAAGATTTTGTAATACTTTTTGGAGTTCTCCTATTGTTAGAAGATCTGGTATAAGTTCTTCTACAACAGCACTGTATTTTTCTTTAACATTATCTACTATAAGCTTAACCTCTTGTCTACCTAATAATTCATATGAATGTAGTTTTATAGTTTCTGTCAAATGTGTTACCATAACAGTTGTTGGATCAACTACTGTAAGTCCTTTAATTTCAGCTTCTTCTCGCTGATCTTTATTTATCCAAACTGCTGGTAAACCAAATGTTGGTTCCATAGTTCTAATACCTGGCATTTCTGCATTTTCTCCACTTGGATCCATACATAAAAGCATATTTGACATAAGCTCTGATGAAGCTACAACTGTTCCCCTTATTTTTATAAGATATTCATTTGTTTTTATTTGCAAATTATCTCTTATTCTAATAGGCTGAACTACTATTCCCATTTCAATAGCACATTGCCTTCTAACAGAAGCTATCCTTTGGAGTAAATCTCCTCCAGTACTTTCATCGGCAAGTGGAATAAGACCGTATCCTATTTCAACCTCCATTGGTTCTACTGAAATTAAATTCATAACATTTTCTGGTTCCTTTTTTTCCATTTCTATAACAGCTTCTTCTTCACTTACCATTTCCATAATATTTTGTTTTTCTTCTTCTTTTATTAAATAATATGTGCACCCACCTGTTAAAACTGCTAATGTTAAAAATGGAATTGTTGGCATATTAGGTACCAAAGCTAAGAAAAACATTAATACAGATGCAATACCTATAGCTATAGGAAATCCTGTAAGTTGTTTTGTAATTACTTTACCAAAATTTTCAGTACTTCCTGAACGTGTAACTAAAATACCTGAAGCTGTTGATATTAAAAGTGCAGGTAACTGGCTAACTAGACCATCACCTATTGTAAGTTTTACATAAGTTTGAGCAGCTTGTGCCGCACTCATATTTTTTGAAGTTACACCTATTATTATACCTGCTATTATATTTATTCCTGTAATAATTATTGCCGCTATTGCATCTCCTTTAACAAATTTAGAAGCACCATCCATTGCTCCATAAAAATCTGCTTCCGATTGAAGATCTTGCCTTCTTTGCTTAGCCATAGTTTCATCAATAAGTCCTGCATTCAAATCTGCATCTATACTCATTTGTTTTCCTGGCATAGCATCTAATGTAAATCTTGCTGCTACCTCTGATACTCTACCAGCACCATTTGTAATTACTATAAATTGAATTACTATTATTATAAGGAAGATAATTACACCAACTATATAATTTCCTCCTATAACAAAATTACCAAACGCTTCTATTATTTTCCCTGCTGATGCTTCTGTTAATATAAGTCTTGTTGATGATATATTAAGTCCTAATCTGAAAAGCGTTGTTACAAGTAGCAATGTAGGAAACACTGATAATTGTAAAACATTTGTTGTAAACATAGTTATCATCGCAACAACTATAGATATAGTTATATTAAATGCTATTAATATATCTAATATAAAATCTGGAAGTGGAATTATTATCATTAAAATAATTCCCATTACTCCAAACGCCACTATTATATCTAAATTATCTTTTAAACTTAATTTTCCCTCATTTCCCTTTATCAAATTCATCCCATCTTTCTCTTGCTACTTTTTCTTTTTTAGTTTATATACTATGGCAAGTATTTCTGCTACTGCTTGATACATATCACCAGGTATATCCTGATCTATTTCCACAGTTTCATACATTAATCTTGCTAATGGTTTATTCTCTAAAATTGGTACATCATTTTCTTTTGCTAGTTCTTTTATTTTAACAGCTAAATGATCTGCACCCTTTGCTACAACTTTAGGTGCTTCCATTCCACCTTCTTCATATTTTAAAGCTATTGCTATATGCGTAGGGTTTGTTATTATTACTGTAGCATCTGGCACAGCTTGCATCATTCTTCTTGTAGCTATTTCTCTTTGTTTTTGTTTAATTTTACCCTTTAGTTGAGGATCTCCTTCCATTTGCTTATATTCTTCTTTTACTTCCTGTTTTGACATTTTCATATCTTTATTATGCATTCTTTTTTGAAAAACATAATCAGCTAAAGCAATAACAATTAAAACAATAGTTATTTTCGAAAAAATTCCAACAACTAAATTTTTCACTTCGATTCCCATACTAGGTAAACTTAAACTTCCTATTTTCATTATAGTTTCATAATTATCTTTAACAAAACTATATCCAATATATGAAAGTACTGTTACTACTATTAAGTTTTTTATTAAGTCAACGAAACTTCTCTTAGAAAACATATTTTTTAAACCTTTTAATGGGTTTAATTTTCCTAATGATGGTTTAAGAGGTTCTTTTATAAATACGAATCCTGTTTGCATCAAACTTGCTACAATCCCTGCGATCATTATTGGAATTACTATTGGTAAATATGTTTTTGCCATTACCCACATTGTACTTACAACTCTAGTTTTCACATAACCTTCAGTTAAATCTTTTGGAAAGCCATTTGATAAATAATAAAGAAGATTTTCTTGCATATTCTTTGTTACTGTTGTTGCTAATACAGATATAACCAATGTACAAGTTAACAATGTAAAAGCTAAACCAACATCTTTACTTCTAGGTATTTGACCTTTTTTCTTAGCTTCCGATTTTTTCTTTGGTGTCGCTTCCTCAGTCTTATCATCTGACATAAATATTATCACAAGGGGTAAAGCATGAAATATAGAATTGAATATATCTAAAATACTATTAAAACTAGATGTCATTATTTTAACTATCATTGGTAAAATAAGTAAAAACGAACTTATTCCAACTAAAAGCTTAACTGGTAATCCTAAAATCATTATATTTAATTGTGGAACCGTTCTTGATACAAGTCCCATAGTTAAATCTGTAAATAGTATAATTAATGCTATTGGAACTGCTATTTGTATTCCTATTGCAAAAAACTTTATAAATGCTGTAAGCACATTAGTTAAATTACTTTGAAATATTATTGTTTTACCTACATTTACAATATCAAAACTCTGAATCAAGACTTTTATAAATAAATGGTGTCCATCAACTAAAAAGAATATTAAAATAGCTATAAAATACATAAGTCTTGATAATAAAGTTGATGTATTTTTTGTATTTGGATCAAACATAGAAAGCATTCCAAGTCCAATATGCATATCCATTAAACTTCCAGCCATTTCTATAAAATAAAAACAAAGACTTGTTATATATCCTAACGTTATCCCTGTCATTATCTCATTTACACAAGATAAAATAAAGTAAAAATCCATGGCTACATTTCCTATGGTTTCATAGTTCATTGTTGAAACTGTTATGTATGCTATTATTAAAACAAAAAAAACTTTAAGTATGTTTGGTGTACCAGTAGGAAAAAATATTGTTGTTATGGTAAAAAATGTCAAAAGTCTCAAAAATACTAATATTAAGACTATAAAAAATGCCGTATTAATCAAGGCTAAGCCTCCTATTGTACAATATTAGATATCATTGTAAAAATCCTTTGTGTAAACTCCATTATACTATGTAAAACCCAACTTCCAAGTAAAAGACCAACTACAGATATACCTATAAGTTTAGGTACAAAAGTTAAAGTTTGTTCTTGTATTTGTGTAGTTGCTTGAAATATACTTATTAATAGTCCAAGTACTATGGCTACTCCCAAAAATGGTGCCGAAAGCTTTAAAGATGTATACATAGCATCTTTTAATATACCTATTACCATTTGTTCTGTCATACTATTTCACCTCACATAAAACTTTTAACTAAAGAACTTACGAGTAAATACCATCCATCTACCATTACAAATAATAATAATTTAAAAGGTAATGATACCATAGCTGGTGGTAGCATAAACATACCCATAGACATAAGTACACTTGCAACTACCATATCAATTATTAAAAATGGCAAATATATCAAGAACCCTATCTGAAATGCTGTTTTTAACTCACTTATTGCAAATGCTGGCACTACTACATACATAGGCACATTATCTTTAGTAACTTTACTTGCATCTATTTTAGATATTTCAACAAAAAGTTGTAAATCCTTTTGTCTAGTTTGATTTAACATAAAATCTCTAAGAGGTTTAGAACCTGCTTCTAAAGCCTGATCTTGTGTTATTTTATTATTCATATATGGCGTTAACGCATTATTATTTACATCATTATATACTGGTGCCATTATAAATATAGTTAAAAATATTGCAAGTCCTACAAGAACTTGATTTGGTATTGATTGCTGAGCACCTATAGCACTCTTTAAAAACGAAAATACCACTATTATTCTTGTGAAACTAGTCATCATTATAATAAATGATGGTAAAACAGAAATTATTGTTAAAAAGATTAATAACTTTATATTACTTACATAATCTTTTGGATCACTACTAGATGCTATTTTCGGATTTGGGATATCTACTGGTGCTGCATAAGCCTTATAAGACATAAAACATACAATTCCTACTAAAAGAATCAAAAATATTGAATATTTACGTTTTTTGTTCATTGCTTTATTACCTTTACTTTTTTATATTAAGCTTATTTTTTAAGTTTTCAAACTTATTATTATACATATTTAAAATCTCATCATTTAAAGCCTTCTTCTCTTTTTCTATAATATCAATTTCATCCTTTGTAAGTTTCTTTATTACTTCTACATTATTTTGTGAGGAGGTTATTATACACCCCTCCTCACCAAGCTTTATCAAAAACAAGTTACTATCTTTTGATAATGGAGTCTTTTCTAATACCTTTATGTACTTACCCCTTTGAAATTTTGAAACTTTATTAGCTCCAAGTTTCAGTGTTAGTACTATTAAAAACATTAAAATTATCATACCGAAAAATAGTTTTACTACTGTTAAAATTAAATCAGTATTCATATTTTCTCCTATTTATTTTTGAACGGTTAGATCTTGAAATAATACATTAGTTAATTGACCATCACTAAGTTTTTTGTTTATTGCAGAAGTCAACTCTTTCTTTATTGCTTCGCTACTTTTAGGATCTGTTAGTTCTTTAGAACTTTTAGTTTTAAAGAAAGTTATAATTGAATCTCTAAGAACCGCTTTTTGTGCATCTAAACCAGCACCAAAGCTTTTATCTTTTTCATTGTAAGCTACGGACACTTTTGCCTTTACATAGCTCTTCCCACCTTCATCACTTAAATTCACTAAAAATTCATCTTTCAAGTCATAATAAGCCTCTTTTACTACGGTATTAGTTTGACCTTTCATATACATATATACACCTGCAAAAGTACCTCCTGCAACTATTACGGCAACTACAAATATTATTATTATAAATTTTCCTGCCCCACCTTTTGCTTTTTTTTCTTCTTTTTTAGTTTCTTCAGCCATCTTAAAATTCACCCTTTCTATTTTACTACAATCAAAATATTCATTCTTCTATTTTTAGCTCTATTCTCATTAGTATTATTATCTACTAACGGCCTAGAGTCGCCAAAACCTGCTGCTGTAAATCTTTTTTTATCTAGCTTTTTAACTTCAGTAAAATATCTTACAATACTTGTCGCTCTAGCACATGATAGCTCCCAATTACTTTCAAATTTATAGTTATTCACAGATACATTATCAGTATGTCCTTCTATTATAATATTATTATCTAAGCTATTAATTAGTATAGCTATTTTATCTAATAGCTCTTTACTATCATAAGCTAAGTCAGCCATTGAATTCTCAAAAAGTAAACTTTCTCTTATTTGAAGTTTAACTCCTTGTTCATCATTTATAACCTCAATATCTCTATTAAGATTATTTGTATTTATAAATTGTTTTACTTTAGTTAATACTTCATTATGTAAATTTTTATCTTTTACAACATCTTCTTTTACTAAATTTTGATTTAATTGATTATTATCGGTTTTAAAGTTATAAATGGAAACTATAAATATAAAAAAAATTATACATAATAAACTTATTAAGCTTATATTAAAATTAGTAATATTACCATCTTCATTTAATTTATCTTTATTCATTTATATCTTCATCCTTTTTAACATCTAAATATTCTTTCTTTTCTCTTGAAGACATATATATGTATAATTTTTCTTGTAACATAGCTGGAGTAATTCCATCTTGAATGCCTACTATAGCATCTAATATCATTTTCTTAATTTCTATTTCTTCTGCATTCTTATTTGTAAGTTTTAAACTTATAGGATTAAGTATTAAATAAGCTAATATAAGACCATAAAATGTACTTACAATTGATACTTCTATTGAATTTGTTAACATATTAGTATCTGTGATATTATAAACACCACTCATTATTCCTATAAGGGTTCCTACAAAACCAAAAACTTGTGCATATACTGCCCAGTTTTTAAACATACTTATAAATTTCTTATGTCTTTTGTCTATATTATATATTTCTGCTTCTAATATATCAGTTATTTCCTTAAGAGACATCCCATCTACTACAAATTGAATGCTTTTTTTAAAAAATTCATCTTCTATATTATAAAGTTCTCTGTCTAACGCCAAAAATCCTTCTTTTCTTGATATTTTTGCTATGTCTATTAATTTTTTTATTATGTTTATTTTGTTAGATTGTTCAAATTTAAAAAATTCTTTAAATAAAAATTTTAAATTTTTTATATCTTCCTTTGAATATGTAATTAGCATTGCACTAAAAGAACCTATAATAGTTATTAATAACGCTTTAATGTTCAAAAACATTATTAAATTTCCTTGAATAGTTATAAAAATTATAATTACTATACTTGATAGTATCAATCCTATTAACGTAAGAGAATCTGATTTTTTCAAAATCATCCCCCCTTACAATTTTAAATTGAATATTTTGTTTTTATATCTTATAGTTTCTAAAATAACTTCTTCAACTGTTTCAAGAACTAAATATTTTTTACCATTTACAAGAGTTATTACTGTTTCAGGAATCTCTTCTACTTTTTCGATATGTTCAGCATTTAATACAAATTCTTTATTATTCATTCCAGTAAGTCTAATCATAAAAATACCTCCTTAAGTATGTATGCTATAAAAAATGAGCTTATATAAATTTTCCTACTTCATCGTCAGGCTTCAAAGCAATAGAAAATTTATATGAGCCCACTTTGAGTTTAAAAAGTAAGGGAAATTATAAAATTTATTATTATAAATATTATTGTGTTTATAATAATCTAAAATATTAATATAATTGTATTTTAAATATAAATAATTTTATAATTTCCTATACAATCAACAAAGAGAGAAACTTTCTCTCTTTGTTATAATTTTATAGTTAGTTTACCACTATCTCTTAAGATTTATTATATCTTGAAGAATTTCATCCCCTGTAGTAATCATCTTACCACTTGCTTGGAAAGCTCTACTTGTAGTTATCATATCTGTAAATTGTTGTGCAAGGTCAACATTTGACATTTCAAGCATACCATTAGCTATTGAACCAAATCCTTTTGAATTATCTTCTCCACCAGAAGTATTTGTACCTGTTCTTATTATTGGTTCTCCTGAGTTAGCTGATTGTCCATAAAGGTTACCACCTAGTTTGTTTAAGCCTTCCGGATTCTTAAATCCTGCTAAAGCTAATTGTCCAACTGCTGCTACTGAACCATTTTCAAGAGTTGCATTTACTATACCTGTTTTATCAATAGAAAAAGATTTAACTTTTAAATAACTGTTTGTTGTTCCAGGAACTTTAACCTTATCTGGAATTTTTAAAGTTTTAAGCGAATCATCATAAGCACTAACCTTTTTACTTCCATCTACAAAACTTATAGTTCCATCAGTTCCTATACTTTCAATTGGTGTTCCTCCAGTAATAGCAGCTGATGCATTAAAATCACTTGGTGCTTTTATTAAATCATCATTTGCTCCTGGATTAACAGGGTCACCAGACACTGTTGCAGTTTGAGAAATTCCAGCACCTGAAAGTGCTTTATTCACAGCATCCGTAAATTGTTTGTTTGTTAATTTTCCAGAAAAATCTCCAGATATAGTTATAACATGTTGATCTACATCTGCATTGGCTGAAATAGCAGTTCCAGAAGCTGCACCATTTTGGAATTGTATTTTATAATTATTTAATTGTGAACCTGGACTAAAATCAAATTTTATTCCACCTGCTGAAACTTGTCCAGGAGCTAACCCTGTTGCTTGTTGCTTATTATCATCATTAGTTACAGCATATCCCATTATTCTATAACCATCAGAAGTTAATAAATTTCCGTCTGCATCAAGAGTAAAAGAACCATCTCTTGAGTACATTATTTGCGATCCTGATGTTGATAATGATTGTGAATCTATATTATGCTGTCCTTTTCCATTATTAATTTTTATAGTTCCATCTGCAAATGTTTGAGGTCCTTTACTTACCATAAAGAATCCTTCTCCATCTATTGCTGCATCTAATGCTCTTCCTGTTGGTTGTAACATACCTTGACTCATTACTGTATTTATACTTTGTAATTGTACTCCAAGACCTACTTGTTTAGAGTTAACACCACCTTGATATAATGAAGGACCTGATGCATCTTTTACGTTCTGTGAAAGCATATCTTCAAATCTTACATTAGATGATTTAAATGATGTTGTTCCAACATTGGCTATATTATTACCTATAACGTCCATTTTAGTTTGGTTAACTTGCATTCCTGAAATACCTGAATATAATGATCTTAACATAATTTGTACCTCCAAAATTTTTTTGTTTTTTCAGCTTCCATCATTCCACTGAAATAGGCTTCCTTATGTGGTCCAGCCTACAAATTTATAAAATTACTACACTATCTATATTAGTAAAAACATTTTCTTTAGCTCTTTGCTTGTCTACAGCTGTTATTATAGTTTTATTTTCAACACTAGCTATAATAGCCATATTTTTATAAAGCATTAATGTATTTTTAGAGCCTTTTTCCTTAGCTTTATCTAATCCATTTTGTAATGATGTGTAATCTTCTTTAGTAAAATTAACATCTTTTAGTCTTTCGGCTGCATGATTTGAAATCTTATACCCCTCATCAGAAAATGATTTCTTTTCAATTTCCTTTTCAAGTAACTTTTTAAAATTATCTTTATTATTCTCTTTTACCGTATTATCCTTAGTTAAAGAATTTATTCCACCAATATTCCCTATTGGATAAGCCTTACCATTTATAATTCTATAACTCATTTTATTTAATCCTTATTCAATTTCTATATTTATGAAGTTGTTGATTTATCTGCAGTTGTTGATGTATCTGGAGTTGTTGGTGTCGTATTTGATGGTGGTGTAGTCATTTTACTAAGATCTCCAACCTTGCTTATCTTATCAAAAGAAATATCTGAAACTTCTCCTGTAGTATTATCTTGAAGCTTAACATTTACTTGTCCATAAGCATCTTTATAAACTCCAACTATTTTACCTTGAATAAAATTACCTTTACTATCTTTATCTGTTATTTCTACACTTTGTCCAATAAGTGATGAAGCAGTAAGAAACTTATTACCATTATTTATATTATTTAAGGAATTTAATTCATTATCTGAAGTATCCACAATCGATGATATATTATTTAAACCAAAATCTTTATAGTCTATTTTTCCATTTAACATATATTGAACAGATATCTTAGTACTACCACCAGTATTATCAACTGCCTTTATTACACCTGTATATGGATTTCCTTTATCATCTTTAATATTTAGTATTACACCTTTCCCAACTAACGAATTATTCGCATAATTAGTCATAGTGCTATTTAAATTTGACATTTGTTCAATAGATGCAAATTGCGCCATTTGTGTTATAAATTGTGTTGAATCCTTTGTATTATCTGGATCTTGATTTGAAAGCTCAGCAGATAAAATTTTCAAAAAGGAATTCTTATTCATATCTGAAGTAGATTGAACTATAGGTGTTCCTCTGTCAGTTTTACTAGAACTACTACTATAAGCAGGATTTGTCGTGCTCTGGGTAAGCGGATTTATTTTAGGTGCATCAGCCATTTTCTATACCTCCTATACTAACATATTTATATTATTGGTTCCTTCTGACTCTTCTTCTATTTCTTCTTCAAAATCATCACTATTATTTAAACCATTCGATGTTCTATTTTCTTTTGTACTATTTTCTCTTTGAAAATTTGATTCTCCACTAAAAAACGTAGTGTCTTCATTAGATAATCCTATATTAACATCTGACATTTTAATACCTTGATTTTCTAGAGTCTTCTTTATTTCTGCAGCTGCATTATTTAATAGATGTGTAGTTTCTTTATTAGCTGCAGTTATTGTAGCCTTCATTGATTCTCCTTGAGCTACAAGCTTTATTGTAACTTCTCCTAAATCTTTAGGATTCATTTTTACAACTAAAGTTTTAGTATCATTTACACTCATATATTTTATAGTTTTCACTATATCATTTACCATAGTGTTTTTATTTATAACTGTAACTTCCTTAGGCTGTTCTATATTTTTAGCTTCAGCCAATCTTTGGGCAAACACTGATATATTAGACTGCTTGTCCTTAGGATCTTCAATTATATTTTTTAAAGTACTATAATCTTTATCATTTTTTAGAAATTCATCTTTAGATTCTTTTTTCGTATTATTTTCTGCATTTTTAGAAGAAGCTTTTCCATCATTAGTATTAATTATAACTTTTTCAATATCTACATTTTTATTAGTTTCAACTTTCTCCTCTTTTAAATTAGCAGTTTCACTTTTTACATTTTTAGAATTCAAAAGAATATTTAAGCTATTTTTAAGATTTTTTATATCATCTAAATTTAAATCTTTTAAACTTTCAGGACTTAACTTTACATCTACACTTTTCAATAGATTCTTGAATTCATTAAGTATTTCTGGATTTACTTTGCTTAAATTCTCCATTTTACCTGACTTAACTGCTTCTAATAGATTGGCTAGAACCCCTTTAAGCTCACTAAGTTTTTCTCCATTTGCTGAATTCAACTTCATAAGTGTAGCTTCATTAACTTTCACTTCACTATTATCACCTAATAAATTATTCAAAAGATTTATTTCTTTATTTGTATCATCCTTAACCATGTTTGAATTATTATTATCTAAAGCTTTTAATTTTTCTAATAATGAAGCTATAAGCAACAATAATTTATTATCGTCAGTTGAATCTTCCTTATTAATATCCTTTATTGAATTTTCTATTTCTTCTTTAGTTAATGTTTTACACTCTTCATCTTTAGCACTATCTTCAACTTTTACTTCTTTTACATCTTGACTCGAATCAACTTTATTTTGTGGTTTTATAGTTTCATTTTGATTTGAGTTTTTAGCCAAAATTTCCTTAAAGTTACTTTTATCGTCGTTAACTTTATTTTGCTGTGAATTGTTGGAATTTAAGTTTGGTAAATTAGATATATTGTTATTCGTGTTTATCATTTTCTCACCCCCTTTCAAGTCTTCTTATATGTGCATATAACGCAAATTCATCATTAGTTATTTGTTCCACCCTTTCTTCTTCTTTTATAAAGCTTTCATACTTTTTTTCTTTAAGGATTTCTACTGTTTTTCTTTCTATTTGCTTTACTTTTGCTTGCTCTCTTTTAACATTAACTTCTCTATCTTTAATTTCTATTTTCATTTCTGTATTTTGTATAGCATTAGTTACAGTTTGCAAATAACTTCTTTTAAGTTTTTGGTAAACCACAGACTCACCATTTTTAATAACACTATATTTAGTATAGTTGTCCTTAAATTGTTGCAAAGTATTTTCTAACTCTAACTTTTCTTTTTGAACACTTTGAAGTGCTCTAACAGCTTCGTCTTCTTTATCTTTTCTTATATCCAGAACCTTTTGAAGTGGAAATTTAAAACCTTTCGCCATATTTATTACCCTCTAAAAATTCCTTTCAGCTTGTTTATAGATTCATCAAAGTTTGATTTTTCACTAATACCTTGCTTTAAGAAACCATTTATATCATCATTTAGTCTTACAGCTAAATCAACTTTCTTATTACTTCCACTTACATAAGCCCCGATATTTATAAGATCTTCTGATTCTTTATAAGTTGCAAGTAAATCTCTTGCAAAAGAAGCCGTTTGTTTATGCTCCTCCTCTGCTATAGAAGACATAAGTCTTGATACTGAGTTTAGAATATCAATGGCAGGATAATGATTCTTATGAGCTAAAGCTCTTGATAAAACTATATGTCCATCTAATATACCTCTTACTGTATCTGCTATAGGTTCATTAAAATCATCACCATCAACAAGAACTGTATAAAAAGCAGTTATAGAACCTTTATCTGACGTTCCTGCTCTTTCCATAAGCCTAGGAAGCATTGCAAAAACTGATGGAGTATATCCTTTTGTTGCTGGTGGTTCTCCAATAGCTAGTCCAACTTCTCTTTGAGCCATAGCAAATCTTGTTACAGAGTCCATCATCAAAATAACCTTTTTACCCTTGTCCCTAAAATACTCTGCAATAGCTGTTGCTGTTAATGCGCCTTTAAGTCTTATAAGCGCTGGTTTATCAGATGTTGCACAAACAACTACTGATTTCTTCATACCTTCTGGTCCTAAATCTTTCTCTATAAAGTCAAGAACTTCTCTTCCTCTTTCACCGATAAGTGCAATAACATTCACATCTGCCTCAGCTTCTCTAGCTATCATACCCAACGTTGTACTTTTACCAACACCTGAGCCTGCAAATATACCTATTCTTTGACCTTCTCCACAAGTTAAAAAACCATCTATAGCTCTAACACCTGTAGGTATTATTTCTTTAATTCTTTTTCTCCTCATAGGGTCTGGAGGGGCGTTATCCAATGAATAATTTTCTCCAAAACTTATTTGATTACCATCAAAAGGAACACCTAAACCATCTATTATTTTTCCTAAAAGCTCGTCACTACACTTAACACTTAAAGGAATTCCTTCTGGAACAACCTTACATCCTGGTGCTATACCAATTAATTCACCAAGTGGCATAAGTATTACTCCATCATCTTTAAATCCAACTACTTCACATTTTATAGGGTCATTTTTATCATTATATATAGTACAAAGTTCTCCTACAAAAGCTTTTACACCTTCAACTTCTATTGTAAGACCTATAACTTTTTTTACACGACCCTCATAATAAAAGGGAGATACATCTTTAATTTTTTTATTTAAAATTTCAAAATCTAAATCTATCATAACTTCCCCCCGCATTTAAAAAGTTTAAAATAAATTTTCTCTTAGCTTTTCAAGCCCAATATCAAGTCCTACCATCACTTTGCCGTTTTGCTTTTCAACAACAGCATTTCCACTTTCTAAACTAGAATCTTCAAGAACAAATATTTCACCTTTTAATGCAAATTTAAGCTTCCATTTTTCAATTTCATTTTCTATACTTTCTATATGATTTTTATTACATTTTATTACAAAAGTGCTACTTTCTTTGGATTTTTCTATTACTTCTTCTAAAAGATTAATTATTCCATCTTCTTTTTCGAGTTTTTCTTTAACTATGTTTTCGGCCATATTATAAGCTAACTTTACTATTTCATTTTTTTTCAAAACCAAATATTCTTCATATTGCTTCTTTGCATCTAAAAGAATATTACTAGCATTTTCTACTATTGCATTTGCTTCTAATGTAGCCTGTTCTATATGTTTTTCATAAGACTCCTTATAACCTTGCTTATATCCATCTTCATAACCATTTTTGGAACCTTCATCATAAGCCTTTTCATAAGCTTCTTTTTCTATTTGTTGTGCTTCTTCATAAGCTTTGCTTAACATAGTTTCTTTTTGTTGTTTAGCACTTTTTATTATGTTTTCACCTATATTTTTATAGCTTTCTACTATAGAATCATCTATTTTTTGAGGTTCAGACTGAATACTTTCTTCCTTACTAACATGCTCATAAAAAGTGTCTATACGTCTTTTATCATTTGCATTAAGCACACTATTGTTTTTTATTACACTATAGGATGATTGCATCTTCTCCACCTCTTGATATTATTATCTCTCCAGCTTCATCTAACCTTCTTATGATACTAACAATTTTTTGTTGTGCTTTTTCAACATCCATAAGTCTTACTGGTCCTAAGAATTCCATATCTTCTTTTAAAGCTGCAGCTGCTCTCTTAGATTGATTTCTAAATATAGCATTAGCAACTTCTTCTGAACAACCTTTAAGTGCAAGAGCAAGTTCTTTTGCTTCAACTTCTCTAAGAATTCTTTGAATAGACGGATCATCAAGAGTAATGACATCTTCAAATACAAACATGCTGCTCTTAACTTTATCAGCAAGCTCTGCATCTTCTCTTTCAAGACTTTCTGTAATATTCTTTTCAGTTGTTCTATCAACTTGGTTTAATATGTCAACTAGAGTTTCAACGCCTCCAATAGTTGTCATTTCTGTTCTAACTACTGATGAAAGTTTTCCTTCTAGAACCTTTTCAATTTCTTTAATAACCATAGGAGATGTAGTACTCATAGTTGCTATTCTAAATGCAACATCCGTTTGGATATCTTCAGGCAACTCAGCCATAACCTGAGCTGCCTTATCTGGTTGAAGATAACAAAGTATTAATGCTATAGTTTGAGGATGCTCATTATTTATAACATTTAAAAGTTGATGAGCATCTGCCTTTCTGGCAATTGAAAATGGTCTATATTGTGATGTAGCTTCTGAAACTTTATTAAGAATATCACTTGCTCTTTGGCTACCAAGAGCTTTAGAAAGTAAAGCTCTTGCATAGTCCATTCCACCTTCTTTTATATAATCCCTAGCTTGATTCATATCTATAAATTCCGAAAGAATTTCTTCTCTTTGTTCTCCTGTAACAGAATTTATATTTGCTATTTCATAAGTTATTTTTTGAATTTCACTTTCAGGTAATTTCTTGATGATTCCAGCCGCAGCCTCCGGTCCAATTGTAATAAATAATATAGCTGCTTTCTGCACTCCTGTAAGTTTGCCTTCTTTACTCATCAATCAATCACCTCTACCTCTCACTTTCCGACATCCAAGACTTAATAATATCAGCCACTTGATCTGGCTTATCTGTTGCATATTTCTTAATTTCATTTTCTAAGTGAGACTTTTCATCTTGTACATCAAAATCTATAGGATCAAAAGTCTTAACTTCTTTTGGTGTAATATTATTATTTACAACAACATCTAAAATATGCTCCTCTTTCTCTTCTTGTTTCGGTTTTCTCTTTTTAATTATTATTATAACAACTATTATTATTACTATTAGAGCTATAACACCAGCTACTACCATCTTAATTAATTCCGCCTTCTTAGCATTTGCAGTTTCTTGGTTTAATTGGTCTAATTCTTTTTGAGCTGCATCTTTTTGTGCTGGGTCAAAAGCAATACCTAACACATTTATAGAATCGCCTCTATCTTCTTTATAACCAATTGCAGTACCAACTATATTTTTAATAGCTTGTGTTGTAGCATCATCAAGTTTTCCATCTACAACTACAGAAGCTGTTACTCTTTTTACTTCTCCTGGAGCACTAATAGTTTTAGTTTCAGTTTGTCCTATTTGATATTCTGTAGTATCATCTTCACTAACATTTTGATTAGTAGAAGTTCCATTTGAAATAGTATTACTCATATTATTATCTACAGGACTTTGGCTATTAGTTCCACCAGAATTAGAATTATTATTTTTTATAGTATGTTGACTTTTTATAACTTTATTAGGATCTACAACAACTTGTGTTTTTTCTTTAGAATCAAAATCTAAAACTGCATTAACAGTAGCTTTAACCTTATCTTTTCCTATAACAGGAACTAAAAGTTCATTAACTTTATCTGATAATGTTTGTTCATATTGTTGTTGAAGTCCTTGTTGCTTTTCTACAGATGATGAACTAACTTGTGTATCTCCTGTTTTATCAAATAATCCTTTAGATAAAAGATTCATATTACCATCTATTACTTCAATATTTTCTTTAGGTATATTTTCAGTTGCACCTGATACTAATGATACTATTGATCTAACTTGATCGTCAGTTAACTTTTGTCCAGCTTTTAACGCTAAATAAACTGAAGCTTTTCCTGGTTTTTTATCTTTTACAAACACAGAATCTGTAGCTGGAGTTTCATGAACTCTAGCATTTTCAACTTGTGAAAAACTTTTTATTGTTTTTTCTAATTCCCCTTCTTGCATTCTTTGCTTTTTTATTTTAAATTCTTCATCAGTCATACCAAATGAATTTCCACTATCCATTAATTCATACCCTTGACTTCCACTTGTTACTTCTGATGCTAAAGATAATCTTAACTCATCTACTTGTTCCTTTGGTACCATTATAGAATTGCCATTTATTTTCATATCAACTTTTTGTTCTTTTAATTTCGCCGTTATTGTTTGTGCATCTTTTGGATCTAAATTAGAAAATAATATTTTATATTTATTATTGTTAGAATACACAACGAAAGTTATTATTGCTATTATTACAGCTAGGAACGAAACTAGAATGGCAATCTTTGCACCCTTACTTAATGCTTTAAATTTTTCTTTAATTTTTTTAAAGCCTTCTTTTAGTTTGTCCATTAGCATCACTCCTTACTTATCTTAATTATAATTGCATTCTGCTTAACTCTTGATATGCTTCTACAAGTTTATTTCTAACTTGAGCTGCAAGTTGTAATGACATTTTTGCCTCTTCGCCTGCAATCATAACTTGATGTATATCAACGTCTTTATCGCCTTTAACCATTTTATCTGTAAGAACATTCGCATCTATTTGTTTATCATTTACTTTATCCAACTCAGTTTTAAGTGTATCAATGAAACTCAATCCATTATTAGTATCTTTTGGCTGATTACTAGTCTTTTCTATCCCTTTTTCAAAAACACTAATATCTGGAATAAAATTATTTATCTTCATGTTTTATTCTCCTACCTTCCTATTTCTAAAGCTTTTGAAAACATACTTTTTTCTGAATTTAAAGTATCAACATTAGCTTCATATGATCTTGAAGCTGATATCATATCTGCCATTTCATTTAATATATTAACATTAGGCATTGTTACATAACCTGTATTATCTGCATCTGGATTTGATGGATCATAAACTTTTTTAAGTGGCGATTTATCTTCTTCTATTCCAACTGCCTTAACACCATTAAACCCTCTAGCTGAATCAAGGTTTTCTTGAAACACAGCTACTTTTCTAACATAAGGCTTTCCATTTTCGCCTCTAGTAGTGTTTGCATTTGCTATATTTGATGATATTGTATCCATTCTAAGTCTCTCAGCTGAAAGACCACTTGCACTAATTCTAAGTGCACCAAATAGCGAACTCATAAATTGCTACCTCCCACCGTTTATTATATATCTTGTCATGCTCATTTTACTATTTGCTTGCGTTATAAGAGCATTATACATAAGTGTATTTGCTGCTTGATTTGATTTTTCCACATCTAAGTCCACATTGTTACCATCAGCTCTCATAGAGTTTGAGGTATCCTTGTCCACTTTTACTTGACCTAAATCATTTCCATTAAAACCAACTGAACCAGTTTTAGAAACCTCATCAGTTTTATCTTTTAGAGTATCTTCAAATGATACTGTAAATCTTTTATATCCTTTTGTATTTATATTTGCCATATTATTTGCTATAACTTTACCCCTAAATGAAGATACATCTAATCCTTTTTTTAAAAGATTATATGTATAAGTATCTGAATCCATTCTTATACCACTCATAATTAACCTCCAAACCTTCTTTTTAACTATTCTTTTGAATTTTTTTCTATATATTTATTTAAATTTTATCATTTTTATCTTCTTTTTCATATATATTTTTACTATATATATTCATTTAAAATATAATTATATATATATCTCTTTTTTTCTATAATTTTCTACTCATATTTATTATTTTTTCAAGCTACAAAAAAATTATAACTTAAAATTAGATATTTTTCTATACTAAATTAAATATTTAATTAAAATTTTTATAATGTTTTGCTTCTTATTGAGAAATTTCTACCCTTCACTGGTACTTTTCAGAATATTTCGTCTATTTTTCGCATTTTTCTTGCAACATTTTCCTTTTTTTCGACATTTAAATCTATTTTTTTTATTTTTAGATAAATTTTGTATACTTTAAAAATAAAAGAACTAGCGAATTCATATATAAAGACACTAATTCTTTTAAATTTATTTCATTCTTTCAAGTATTCTAAGCACATCTTGTGGAAATTTGTTAGACTGAGCCATCATTGCCGTACTTGCTTCAACTAATATATTAGCCTTTGAAAAATTAATCATTTCTGTAGCTATATCAGCATCTCTCACTCTACTATCTGCACCTTGCATTGTAAGAGCTGTTGTTTCTGCATTTTCAGCAGCTGAATCTAACCTTCCTTGAATTGCACCATACTTGCTTCTAATATTATTTATATTTTTTATTGCATCATCTATTGTTTTTATATTTTGTCCAACTTTACTTGAATCTAACAAATCAACATCAGTAAGACTATTTCCATTTTCATCTTTAAGAGCATCTGTAGTTATATTATTTAAAGGTATAGTTATTTTTTCTCCCACATTTGCTCCTGCTGATAAATCAAAGCTTTCGCCAGGATTTTTACAATCAAGCAATTTAACACCATTAAATTCAGTATTTTTTGCTGCATCATTTATAGTTCCTTTTAAAGCTTCAAATTCCTTTGCTAAAGCTGATCTTTCCTCATCAGTATATGCAGCATTTCCACTTGCTATTACAAGCTCTTTCATTCTTGTTAAAGAATCAGACACTCCACCTAAAGCTCCATCTACAGTTTGCATCATAGAAGATCCATCTTGAAGGTTTCTTTGTGCAAATTGAAGTCCTCTTATCTGCATTCTCATAAGCTCACTTTGACCTATTTTATTTGGATTATCCTTAGCTGAATTTATCTTACTACCTGTAGATATTCTATTAAGTGCGCCACTTTGTTCTACTAACTTATCTTTATATGTCTTATATAAGTTCATACTCATCATGTTATGATATAGTCTCATCGCTTTTCACTCCCATACTATATTATATAAACGAAACTTCTTCTCGCCCACGTTTGTAGGAATAGGTTCATATTAACCAAATCAAAGATTTGGATATTATATTAATTTATCGTTAAAAAAATATTACGCTTTACCCCTACATTAATATTTTTAATTTATAATATAGTTTAGGCATATAAAAAAATAACTTATTAGCTTAAACTAAATAGATTATTCTTTAATACGCCTAAGTTTTCTATAATAATATCACTCAAAAATTCATTTAACAATATGAATTTTTATATAAAAACTTATTTTTTCTTCTCATTTTCCATCTCTTACTTTTTATTTTTTAATTTTCCACTTTTTATTTTTTTAATTTTCCATTTTTTGTTTTTTAATTTATATATATTGCAATTAAAACTCTACATTTAATTAAATAGGAATAATGAATATAACTTAAAAGTAATTTTGAAATTAAATTATAGGAATCATATTAAAATTTATATATTTGCTTTTTTTAATATTTTTAAAACATTTTTTCTTTTTTAAATAAAAATCACTACTAATAATTAATTTTAGTAGTGAGTCTTAAATTCATTAATTATAGAATTAAAATTTATTATTTATCCATTCTTCAGTTTCCTTTATTCCGTCTTCTAAAGTATATTCCGTAGTCCATCCTAAAATAGCATTAGCTTTTGAAGAGTTACATTTTAACTTCATGATTTCAGCTTGAGGATGTATATGTTTAACATGATTTATTTTAACTCTACCTTTACCTATTATTTCAGCAAGTTCATTTATAGTAACGTCCCTACCCGTACCTGCATTTACGATTTCTCCATCAATTCTAGACTCAAATCCAGCCATAACAACAAATCTAGCACAATCTTTTACATAAAGTAGATCTCTAGTTTGATCTCCAGTACCATATATATTTATATCCCTATTATCTAAAGCATTTTTTATGAATATAGCAACAACTCCACCTTCTCCACCGCTTTTTTGATGTGGTCCGTAAGTATTAAAAGGCCTAATAACTACTGTTGGTAACTTATATGATAAATAGTAAGCTACAACTAAATTTTCAGCAGCTATTTTACTAGCACCATATGGTGAAACTGGTTTAGTTGGATGAAGTTCATCTATTCCACTTTCTTTATCACATTTATCAAATACCATACATGTGCTCATAAATACAAATTTACAAGGATGTGTTTGTTCCCTTTTCTCTATAACCCATTGTTCACCGTCCATCTTCGAACTCTTACCAAACATTTGCCATTTAGCTCTTTCTAATATATTAAAGGTTCCTACTGTATCATTATAAAAAGTAGTTCTAGGATCATCTATAGAATCTTGAACATTTATAGATGCTGCTAAATGATATATTATATCAAATTTCTCTCTAAAAATATTATCTAAAAACCTTTCATTTTGAATATCACCTTTTATAAAAGTAAAATTTGAATTATTTTTAAATTCTTCTATATTCTTTAGACTTCCATTTGAAAGATTATCAAGAGCTATAACTATATGATTTTCTTCAAGTAATTTTTTTACTACCCATCGTCCTATAAACCCAGCTCCACCAGTTACTAATATTTTCATACTATCACCTCTTAAAAGTTTCATTAGTATATATGTTGAAATTAAAATTCTAAATAGTTCGTTATTTTTATTTAGAATTTAATTATTATGTATTAATATTTATTTTATAAGATTCCAATCTAAAGGTGTTCCTTTTTTTATAAATCTATTTGATTTCTTTCCTAGAACTTCTTTATAATATCTAGTATGCATACCATATCCTGGTCTAATAGACCTTATATTTTCTTCAGTAAACACTTCTCCTTCTTCAATATCTTTTACTATAAATAACGAACGAGAATGTTCTCTACTTCTTTTCATTTTTTCCGTTAATTCATAGGTAACTTCTCCAAGAGCCTTTTCTACTGCTCTAATAGAATCAACAAGGGCTTTAAATTCTTCTGGTTCCATAGAAAAAGCTGCATCTGCTCCTCCTAAGCTTCTATCTAATGTTAAGTGTTTCTCTACTATGTTAGCGCCTAAAGCTACTGCCGCAGTTGATACTTCTATTCCTAAAGTATGATCAGATAATCCTACCACTGTTTTAAAAGTCTCTCTAAGATTAGGTATAACTTTAAGATTTATATCTTCTAATGGCGCCGGATAAGCACTTGTGCATTTTAATAAGGCTATTTTTCTATTTCCCATTCTCTTACATGCGTCTATTGCTTCTTCTATGTCTGATAAAGTTGCTATACCAGTTGAAATTATAATTGGCTTACCTTTAGATGCTATATATTCTATAAAAGGTATGTCATTAATTTCAAAAGAAGCCACTTTATAAGCTGGTACATCCATTTTTTCTAGAAAATCTACTGCTGATTTATCAAATGGAGAAGAGAAACATATAAGACCTTCCTCTTCAGCTATCTTTTTTAATTTTGGTTGCCATTCCCAAGGAGTATATGCTTCTTGATATAATTTATATAATACATTCCCATCCCAAATGGTGCCTTGCTTTATTTGAAAATATTCATTATTACAATCTATAGTTATAGTATCAGGGGTATAAGTTTGAAGCTTTATAGCATCTGCTCCACACTCTTTTGCTATTTTAATAAGTTTAACTGCATTATCAAAACTTTGAAGATGATTTGCTGATATTTCTGCTATAATAAATGCAGAAAAACCTTCGCCTATTTTCCTATTAGAAATTTCAATCATATTACTTAACCTCCAAAAATCAGTGATTTAAAAGGAATACTTTAACACAAAAAATTTTTGCTTCATATTATATATTTTTTTTGCTTAATATTTTTATTTATATTAAGTAATGTTTCATCTTTATCTATATACTTTATAACCTCTTCTAAGTTCACAAATCCATGCTTATAAAACTTTTCATATATTTTTTTTATTAATTCATAATCTTCACTTGTATCTAATGTAAGTCTATACGGTCTATATAAATAATTCAAATTATCTTTTAACGGATATTTTTTATTTGTAAATTCATTTTTATGTTCTAAATAGTATCCTATAACATGTTCTTTTTGTTTAGCTTCAGTAGATTTTTTTTTAAGTTTCTCTAAAGCCTCCATAGTAAAAATATCTAATCCAAAGCCAATAAATATTTCTTTCTCTTCTTCTACAAACTCCAACTCATCTTTTTCTAAATTCTCAACCCAATAATCTATCAACTTGGGTTCTAACAACGGACAGTCCGAAGTTATTCTTACTATTATTTTAGGATTATATTTTTTAGCACACTTATAATATCTGTCTAAGACATCATCCTCTGAACCTCTAAAGCATTCTATATTATATTTTTCACATAAGGTTTCTATTTCATCGTTTTCTTTATTAGTACTAGTAGCTATTATAATTTTATCTAACTTCTTAGATCTTTTACATCTTTCATATACATGTACTAATACTTCCTTATCACACATTTTTTTCATTATTTTCCCTGGCAATCTAGTAGATCCCATATGTGCTTGTATTATAGCTATATTCATAACTTATCACCTATCTTTTCGATTTTATCTACTATTCTTTCTATCCCTTTACCATCAACTATCCTCGTCATTATCTTATTCATTTTTACTCTATCATCAAATGAAAAATTTATTATGTTTTTATATAAATCTTCTATACTAGAATAGCTAATAACTCCTAACTTATCCATACTCTCAGCTGCCAACCTTTGATTTTCAGCAACTATTATTCCCAATGTTGGTATTCCAGAAGCACAAACTTCATACAATGTGCTTCCACATGAAGTTATAGCCAAATCGCATTTTTGCATAAGGTACGACATATTAGCTTTAAAACATAGTTTTAAATTCTTACCTTCATACTTTTTAAGATTTTCAACATATTTAAAAGCTGGCCCTATTACTATATATAAAATGACATCATTTATTTCTTTAAGAGATTTGATTATATTTTCAGTAAGATTGTTATTATCACTACCTCCAACTGTTACCATTATTTTCTTTATATTTTTTTCAATATTTTTTTCTTTTAAATTTCTAAATTCATCTCTTAAAATTACATATTCCGTACCTAACATAAGTTCTGTATTAAAATTTACTTTATAATCTAAAGATAAAGCATAAGTATTTTGATTAATTAAAAAATCCACATTAAAATAATTACAAATTTTCTCATCATCTAAACAACCACTTATTTTAAAAGCATTTTTTACTATATCAAAATAATCTTCATCCACATCATAACTATCAGTTATAATACAATCAGCTTTTACCTTTAAAATATCTTTTTTAAAACTATCTTCATTTAATTTGAATACTTCAAAGCCCTCTGATTTAACTTTCTCTATACCTAAACTATATTTATCACTAAGAGGGTTATCTACTCTACACGCATAAAAAATTTTATGCTTTTCCTTTAATTTTTTTCCTAACACTAAAGTTCTCATTATGTGCCCCATTCCAATTGTACTACCGCCATCAGCTCTTATACATATATCCATAAATCTTTTCTACTCCAATTTTAAATTCAACTTTCCAATTTGATAATTAGCTTTGTCTCCTATAATTTCTTTAGTTTTAGTTGCACCTTCATTAAATAGCATATCTATTATTGACATATTATTAATAAACTCACCATGTAATTGGGTATATTTTGTACCAATATAATTTATATATTTATGGTTTAAAGAATTTTGTGTAAACACACCAATCTCCACATAATTTTCACTACCTTTGTTTGATATATAGGTATCACAATTAGTCTTTTTACACATATCTACTAAAAAGTCAGTCTTATTACCTTCAAAATAAAAATCCTTATCATATAAAATTTCTGTTTTAATACTAAGCTCATTAATTATATAATTCATTATATATATATCTAACTCTGAAAGATTAATCCAATCTTTTTTATACAAATCTTCAAAAAAATCTATATAAGTGGAATAAAACTTAGCATTTTTATAGTTAAGAATTATACTATTAAAATGTTTCTTTCTCCAATTTAAATCATTATTTATTTTAACATCACATATTAGTTGATCAAACTTACCTTTCTTCAAAATGGGAACTGTCAAAAGTGTAGCTCCCTCATTAGTTTTTATATTGTTTCTATTTTGCCAACTTTTTCTTTCAAATTGTACTTTAGTTACATACATAAACTTATCACTCATCATTATTTTACCTATAAGTCCAGGATAAGGAAGATAATTAGGTTGATGTCCACTTAAAATCATATTTTCCTCCATACTATGAAATTTATTCATTTTACAAGGTTAATAACATAATTACAATCTGCATATTTTCCATTTTCATGTGTTTCGATTATTTCATCTATATTAATTTCAGAAAAATCTTTAAATAATTGTTGAACCTCTTCATAAGTAAAAAAATGCATTTTCATACCATTCTCATTAAAAGCAGCTTTATTCTCATCAGTTTCTTTTATTAAAAATGTATTCTTCTCAAACTCCTCACCCTTACCAAACCTATAATCTTTTACACTTCTCACTATTATAAAAGCTTTACCAGTAGGTTTTAATACTCTTTTTATTTCTTTTACTGCAACCTCTATTTCTTCTTTAGAACAATAATATAGTACTCCATAACAAATAAGTCCATCAAAATACTCATTTTCATATGGAATCTTATCAACAGTTGACACTTTTAAATCCGCTTTCAATCCATGGTTTCCAAGCATTTGTGTTGTATACTCTATACCATCTTTAGATATATCAGTACCGTAAGCATCTATATTCTCGCTAGCCATAAAATAAACATGCCTACCAGTACCACAACCTAAATCTAGAACTTTGGCACTACCATCTCTTTTAAAATTTTTAAAAACAAATTGAACTACTTTTTCGCAAGGATATTTAGGTCTAAATCTACTTTGTTTATGGAGATTTTCCCATAAACTCTTCATATTAATCTTCATTTATTTAACTCCTGCAACTACACTAAACTTCCAATTCATTATTATGTCATCCTGAACCATTTGCATATCATAAGCTTTTTTAACTAACATATCTGCATTAAAGTGTAGCTTTCTAATAATATCTACATTTCTAAAAGGTACCCCTGCATTACTTAGCCAATTGTTAAGACTCATATTATTTAAAACTATAGTTTTAGAAGTTATATCTTTAAACTTTGCATTAACCATTAAGTTTGTTATATCATCTAAAAGAAAGGTATGACGGTCTTCCTTATACTTAAACATCTCCTCATAAAAAGCTACACTATGTCTATCAGGAGGATTACCTTCACAAACTATAAATTTTCCACCTGGTTTTAGTACACGATATACTTCTTTTAAAGCCTTTTCCAAATCCTCAGAGTGATGCAATACCATCCTAGCTGTCACAATATCAAAAAAGTTATCTTCAAAAGAAGCTAAATTTTCAATTTTACTTACTGAAAGATTAAATCCTAAAGAAGGATCTATCTTACCCATCATTTCTTTACTTATATCTATTCCATAATAATTTCCATTTGGGTACTTATCCTTTAAAGTCTTTAAAACCTTTCCTGTTCCTGTTCCTATATCTAAAGCCTTCTTATTTTCTAAGTCACCAGCAAAATTCACCATTTCATTTAATGTTTCATCTCTATTAACCCAAGCTATATTATTATAGGTTTCAGATCTAGTAGCCCAGTCAGTTTTTATTTTAACTAATCTCCTTATAAATTTAGTATCAGAAAGAGCTCTTTCATAATCTTCTTCACAATTAATTTCAAGCCATCCTCTTTCTATTATTACACAATGTAGTGGGACTCCAAATTCAGCCATTTCATCTAATAAATCAGTTGCCCAAGCTTTCTCTATATCTATATTCTTTAAATATAATTTACCTTCATTAGCAGATTTTATTCTGTCATAATTTTTCTTTAATATTTCAATTCCATTATTAGAACATTTTATTATTCCAATAAACAAACCAATATTTTCATTATTTGAATCTAAATTCTTTCCTATTCTATTTACTCTATTTTCAGCATCAAAAGTAAGCATTTCTAAATCGTTATAATCTAAAGCCGCTCTATGTGAAAGATTTTCCTTCCAGTTTGTCATAACACCAATTGAAATATCTTTCTTAGAGTCTAAAATTCTTCTTATTGTATCCTCTTCAAAAAGAATATCCCCATATATTATTAATACCTCATCATTTAATTCATTTCTGGCACAAAATAATGAATATAAAACATTAGTTTCCGCATAATTATCATTATCATAATACTTTATTCCAGGTATATTTATTTTTTCTTTCTTATAACCTCTAACTACTGTAATATCATCAATTCCACATTTATATAAGGTATTTATTTGTATTTCTAATAATGAATTATCCTCTATTTCCATTAAACATTTTGGTTTATCAGCTGTTATCCAAGTTAAATCTGAACTTTTACCTGCATTTAATAATATTGCCTTCATAAGTTACTCCTTCTTTCTTTATCTATTTACACATCTCTAACCCTTATTTTCTTTTAGCCCTTCATTAATTTTCAATTCTATTACCCGGTAAATAATATCAATTATATATCCAGCTATAATAACATAATATAAAATATGTATTTCTCCTAATATTAAAAAGAAACTAGTTATTACTCCAAGTAATGTAAGATCCATGCCTATAATATATCCTTTATCTAAGAACCACCTTTTAATCTTTCCTCTCTTAATAACATTTAACTTTCTTAATCTTGGAACTATATATGATTTTGCAATAAATCCATATAAATTAATGAGCATTATAACCATTAATATAAGATACCATTCCACATTATTAAACCCTATAAAAACAAACACTAAAGTATAAAATACAAAATCACTAATTCTATCTAACTTTGCCCCAAATTCGCTACTCATATTCTTATATCTTGCTAAATTTCCATCTAAATGATCTAATAATTCATAAATTTGAAAAGCTATAGCTACTTCAATAAACATATTTTTATATCCCATATAAAAAATAAAAAATCCTAATATACAGTTAAATATTGTAATCATATTTGGTGTAATAAATGTTTTACTTACAGGTTTTATTAACCGAGAAATAATAGTCTCTCTATAGAATCTTTCTACAATATACATAGTTTGATCTTTTCTCTTTATACTAGACCCATGTTCCACATCATCACCATCCATTTGTTTTTAATATTCTTATACTTTTCTCATAATCTCATTAATTATTTGTATGTCTTGTTTTATTTTTTCTTCTGCTCGATTAACATTTACCCACAAATTAACAATTTTTTCTTCTACAATTTTAGAATTTAAAAACTCCTGTTTTTTCTCTCCTAGATAAAAATGATACAAAGCAGGATACCAACTGCTTATATCTATATTTTTTTCCCTTACTTTCTCTAATAATTTTTCTCTATTTCCCTTATATAAAAAACTATATCTCCATAAAACATCATACATGCCTTGAGCTTTATCTACTAAAGAATTATCTAAATACTTTTCATATAACTTTCCCCTCTTATTTCTTTCTTTTATTATTACATCTATATCTTTTACCTTTTCAAGTATTTCATTATTTTCATCAGCATCATATATAAAAGTATCTTTACTGTTTATTTGTAAATTATAAATTTCTTTATAATTATTAAAACCTTCCTGTTTATTTTTCATAATATAATAATATTTTTCTCTATAAGTATCAAATAATTCATTTATATTTTTAGGTTTTATTTTAATTAATGCCTTTTCTATTTTTAGATTTCCATAAAGTCTTTCATCATCTGTAAAAATAGCACCTCCACCTTGCTCTGTTTCCAATATTTTTGTATGTCCAAAGCTCATTATAGATGCATCCGAAAATTCACTTAAACTAATAGTTTGAGCTGCATCTTCTAAAACAAAGCAACCTTTCTCATGTGCAACCTTTGAAATTTCTTTCATATTGCATTTATGCCCATAAACATGAGTTGGTACTACTACTCCTACATCATATTCATCTAAAATATTCTTTAATGAATTTAAATCCATAGTATAATTATTTAAACTAACATCACAAAATATAGGTTCATAACCTGCATATACAGCAGCATTTACTGGTGCCATACATGTTATTGTAGGATACACTATTTTTTTATTTTGTAAATTTAATGCTTTTAATATTAAATATATAGCTGTTGTGCCACTTCCAGTAAAACAACAATATTTTTTATTAAATAAATTACTCATTTTTTTCTCAAAATCATTCATAATACTTTATTCTGAAACCACCTTTTTAATTTTTTGATGTACATCCTCTAGCATTGGTAATATTTCATAATTAAATAAATCCCCTATAAGTATATAATCCTCATTCTCAAAAGCTTCTACCACCTCTTTAAATTTCTTATCTATTTCAGAAATATTTATTTCTTCCGTTTGAACATCCTTAGTTAATGTTATAACTTCAATTATCCATTCTATCCCCTTTGATATATCAGGAATTAAACTACACCCCTTAGAAATTTCTCCCTTCTGAAAAAGTTCCACGGCATCATTTATTCCAATCTTTAAATTATCCATATATTTATTTGCTGTTTTCAATACTTCAGCTTGCTCCTTTTGCATATTTTCATCTCCCAATAATATATTTGTTATTTTAAATATTAAAACATTATGAAAAACACTTATAAAACTTAATTCAATGAGATTTATTATTATAATTATTTTTAAAAATTCACTACTTATTATTACTATTTTTCTCAATTTTTTAAAAAATATAATGGAGAAATAAAAAATTATTTCTCCATTATATATTCATCAAGGCTACAATGTTTTGCTCCTTCTATTTTCGCTCCTTTACTACAATTAAAAAATCTAATATTGTTATTGCAGCTTATTATTTTTTGTATCTTTTCTTTAAAATATAAATACCCCTTAGTAGTCTTTAATTCTTTTCCATCTATGCTAGTAACATAAGTGTTATTAAAGATTTCATTAGTTCTATCTTTAACCTCATATATTTCTTCATAATTTTTTGTGTGAGCCTTATCATTTATGAAAGCTAAATCCTGACCTACCATAACTATCTCTTTGGCTCCGCATTTAATAGCTATATCAATTGCAGCTACAGCTACAGTTTTTCCCGTTGTAATTATGATGTCATCATTCTCCTCACTATTATAGAACATATATTTAGGTCCCTTATAACTACTTACTGCTATTCTTGAAGCTGTATTTAAAAAACATAAAGGAATCTTTTCATTTTCATAACCTTTTATTTGTTTATATACAACTTCCTCACCATCTATTATCACTATAGCAAGTGGTTTTATATCATTCTTCATAAGTATTTTAAAAGCAGTTCCAACTGTTATTATATTGAATTTTTCTTTATGCTTTTTAATAAGTTCAATTTCACCATCTAAAGAAGGCCCTGCAGCAACTATTAAATATGGTTTATCAGCTTTTTTCTCTAAAATAAAATCTCTTATTTTAAAGTACGATTCTTTTAAATTAGAATTATAGTTTTCTAATAATAAATCATAATTTTTTTTAATAGATTCTTTAATAATTTCATATTCATTTATTAATGAATATAATTTTTTATTTTCTTCTTTTATACCTTCTAAACTGGGCTTATGTACAACAATATTATCTACTTTATTTAAATAATATTCTAATAACTTATAAAATTCCTTATCAAATCCTATAACTTTTACTCTTTTATTTAGAAAAATATCTTCATTATATTTTTTACAATAGTCTATAATAGTATTGTTTGCTTCAAATACAATAACTTGTGAACTTTCATTAGTACTTTCCAAAATAGAATTTATATGATACCCTAATCCCAATCCATATATGAGAATATACTTAGATAATTTATCTACATTCTCTGCAAAAATATTTCCTTCTTTTATTGGATCATACTTACTATGTATATATTTTCCATTACATTTCAATGTATATAATCCATTTTTAATTTTTTCCACTTCAATCATTTTATTATATAACACCCTATTTCTAAAAAATCAAACCTTCATTTCTGATATAGTAGCTTTAACCTTTTCATAACAATATTCTATTATAGTCTTAATTCCTCTATAAATTTCTTTATTTTTATTTAAGTTCTTATTAAATTTAGTTTCTTCATCATCAAGCACCTTGATTATGTAATCTGCATTATTTTCAACATTATATATTACACTAAACAGTATACTTTCTAATATACTTATTTTAGCTAATAACTTTCTGAGCCTTTTATCATACTTGTTTAATTTTTGAATACTTATATCTAAATTATTCTGATTCTTATCCTTATAAGATTTTTCGAATATTTCCAATTCATTCAAGGACTTTTTACATATATCTAAATATTCATCAAAAACTTTTAAGGTCTTTTCCAAACCTTTTTTAATAGCTTTACTTTTATCATCATCTACTAAAAATGTATCTATAGAAGGAATTTTTCCACTTGAAATTGTATCTAATACATTTTTTAAAGTTTCTATTCTTGTTCCCTTTATATTTGCTCCACCTTCTGTAGCATTTATAAATTCTATTTCTGGAAACATCCTTATAACGTCTTCTAAAGCTATTCTAAAGCCATTCAATACCACACTAGTTCTGACCTTATTGCCATATATGTCGTCAATAAAAATATCTGTAGTACTTATATAATTAGAAAATACTTCCTTAGCACTCTTCTCTTTATAAAACTTTTTATTTAACGCTATATCCGCATGCCCCATTTCATTAGTATAAGCTAAATCTTGGCCTATAAATATTATAGGACTACATCCCATATATCCAGCAAAAAAAGTAAGTACATGTGCTATTGAACCGCCTATGGAAAAACTCTGAATCTTTTCTTTCCATATATCATTAACAAACCTTGTATTTGTGGTAAATAACTTTTTCCCATTGTGATTTTTTACTACTTCACTATTAGTTCCATCATAAAATAGAAGAGGTGCTTTAACTTTATCTATATAATTATTCACCAAATCATAGGATGCTTCTCCTGCGTCTATTACTCCTATACAAGAAGGTTCTATCTCATTATCCATCAAAGCCCTTAATGTTCTTCCTCCTGATAAAATAAGAGCATTATCTACCCCTTTTAAAAATTTTATGTTTTTACCAAGAGATGGTCCTGCTGAAACTATAATTGCTGGTTTATTTATATATTTATCCTTAAGTCTATTTACAGGTGTTCCAGTTGCCATATACTTTAAATTATTCATTAATGTATTAAACCAAGCCTCAGCAAAAATCATAGATGTGTTTTTTTCTGCAATGCATCTATATGATTCATCCCTAATAGCTTTGTATATCTCATTCAAATCATCCTTATATATATTTGAATATTCGCAATAATAACCAACCTTTACATAATCTACAGTCAGTTGTTCTATATTTTGTGTCAAAAATTCAGTTACACCGTCTGTATCCTTAGCTATGACTATTCGTTCCTTTATTTTATCATCTAAAATATTTTTTTCTATTATATAATCTAATAAACTTTCATTAATTTCCACAACAAGAATTTTATTTTTTGAATTACTCTTCTTTATTAATTCAGCAATATGTTCTCCAAAGGATAACCCAAAAACAATATAAATATCTTTTTCTGATAGCTCCCCATAGTCATTTATGAATTTATCTATTTCTCTTTTTTGATTATATTTGCTGCCAATATATTGAGTTTTATCATTAATATTTATTTTAAAAATTTTATATCCATCCTTAGAAATTTCAACATTAAAATCAGTACGCACTTCTTCCTCCCCTTGTTTACTTATATTAACTCTTCATTTTTTATCATAATCCTTACCTCGTCCCTACTTATTGGCTTTAATCCATGGGAAGAGTAACTAGCTATTTCGCAATTTTTATAAGTATCATAAACACTTTCATAATAATCAAGACCATATGTAGTAGGAAAAACAACATACATCTTTCCTAAATCCTTTGCATAATGAGACTCTTCCATAGTCATAAGCTCCTCATAAAGCCTTTCACCTGGTTTATTCCCTATAAGTTCAATCTTAATATCAGCTTTATTAAGTCCATATTTTTCACAAACATCTTCTATAATAACATTTGATAAATCCTTAAGATTAATTACTGGCATTTTTAATACAAAAAGTTCTCCGCCTCTTGATATCTCACATGCTTTCAACATTAAAGTTACTGCTTGTGTGCATGTCATCATGAATCTGCTCATCTTCTCATCCGTAACAGTTATCTTTCCTTTAGTTAAAATCTGCTTTTTAAATAAAGGTATCACAGAACCTCTAGACCCCATAACATTACCAAACCTCACTGCAATAAACTTAGTTTTTACACTACCTTTACTAAAATTAGCAGCTTGAACCAACTTTTCTGCAAGCATTTTAGTTGCTCCATATGTATTAGTAGGACTTATAGCTTTATCAGAAGAAGTAAACAAAACGCATTCTACTTTATTCTCAATAGCAGCCTTTATAACATTATTCATTCCATCAACGTTAGTTTTTATAGCTTCAGTAGGGTTATACTCGCAAGAAGATACATGTTTCATAGCTGCTAAGTTAAAAACAATATCTATGTCGTGCATAGCTCTTTGAACCCTGTCATAATCTCTTACATCACCAATTAAAAATCTAAACTTTTTGGAATCCCTAATAAAATCTACATGCTGTTGCATTTTAAATTGCTTGTGTTCATCTCTGCTAAATATTCTTATCACCTTCGGATCATGATTTACAAGCTCCTTTATAAGTCCTTGCCCTATAGTTCCCGTTCCTCCAATTATTAATATACTTTTATCAGTAAAAAATCCCATAACACACCATCTCTCTCCATCAGAAATTATTCTCCTAATAGTATGCTATATTATAAGTTTTTATATACTAAGGTCATATTTTTTCAAAAAAATAAGTATCAGTAGTTGTATACACAACTACTGATACTTACTCTAATATTCTTTCATCTACCATTATTCTAACTTGTGTTCTAAAATTAATAAATATATTCATTACTATTTACAGTATATAAGTTATACACATTTAATGCTTCTTCGTCTGTTATTTTATTTTCGTCTAACTTACGATATAACATATATAATTTAAAATTTAAATCTGGATCTAAAAATTTGGTTGCATTCATTTTTTCACTTATAAGCTCTTTTACTGAAGTCTGTTTTACTGAAGTCTCTTTAACTTCAAGTTCATTATACAAAATTTCTAATATTTCATTTATTGCACCCTTAACCTCCATATCTTCAATTGATACTTTAAGTCCTTTTAGCTTTACTTGTATTTTTTCTAAATTATCTTTTTTTACTAAAATCTTTTCCCCAATTTCCATATATCCTACCTCCTAATCATGATTATTTTTAAATTTAATATATTTAAAAATAATCCAAGCTTCCCTGCTCTTCAAGTGATCCTTTATCCAAGAAATTCAAAGAATCAGGGTATTCTTTACAACATTATCTTATTTGTACTTTCAGCAGATAGTTTAACAGATGCATATAATATAGTATTACAATTAACTAAAATGTCATTTCTAGCTACCTTCAGCATACCCTGTGCCATATCAATATCTTCTATTCTAGATAATGCAGCAGTTAAATTAAGGTTGTTACTTGATGCTGAAGATGACATATATTCTAAATTATTTAAACTTACACCTGCCTCTGTTCTATTCTCTGTTACATTTAAAAGTACTTTATCAAAAGTTCTTAAAAATTCTTGTGCATCTTTTGAAGTTTTAACATTAGCATCTTTTATCCCTATGCCTTCAGTTGACATATTTCTTAAGTTAATATCATAAGTAGTATATGGATTATCCTTGACTTGAATAGTTAAAGGTTTGTCTGATTTTAATACCTTTATACCATTGAACTCCATTTGCTCAGACATATCATCTATACCCTTTTTTATCTGTTCAAATTCCTTGTTTATGTTTTCTCTATCTTCATCTGTTAAAGTATCATTAGCAGCTTCAATAGATATTTCCTTCATTCTATGAAGCTTTTCAGTAATTTCCCCTAATGCACCATCAACCACTTGTAGCATAGATATTGCATCTTTAGAATTTCTTTCCCCTTGTGCTAGCCCTCTTATTTGGGATTTAAGACTTTCACCTATACCCATTCCAGCAGTATCATCTGCTGCTTTTATTATCCTTTTTCCTGCAGATACTTTTTGCATAGTGCTATCTTCTCTTTTGTTCTTTCTTGCGACTCTGTTTAATGTATCTAGTACTCCATAACCGTTAATAATCATTTGTATCATCTCCTAACTTTTTTAAGCACCTAAAGTACTTTTATCATCTAATCCATTCTTCTGTTTCTTTTATTCCACTTTCTAGAGTATATTCTGGACTCCATCCTAAAACAGCTTTAGCCTTTAAAGAATTACACTTAAGCTTCATGATTTCAGCTTGAGGATGTATGTGCTTAATATGATTTATCTTAACTCTCCCTCCACTTATTATTTTTGCAAGTTCATTTATAGTAACGTCTCTACCTGTACCTGCATTTACTATTTCTCCATCTACTTTAGATTCAAATCCAGCCATTGTAACAAATCTAGCACAGTCTTTTACATAAAGTAAATCTCTAGTTTGCTCACCAGTACCATATATATTTATGTCCTTATTATCCAAAGCATTTTTTATAAATATTGCAACTACGCCACCTTCACCACCAGTTTTTTGGTGTGGTCCATAGGTATTAAAAGGTCTTATAACAACCGTTGGCAATTTATAAGATAAATAGTACGATATAACTAAATTTTCAGCACCTATTTTACTTGCCCCATATGGTGATACTGGCTTAGTTGGATGAAGCTCATCTATTCCCTCTTCCTTATCACATTTATCAAATACCATACAAGTACTCATAAATACAACTTTACAAGGATGAGTTTTCTCTTCATCTGCTATAATCCACTCTTCTCCATCCATTCTAGAATTTTTACCAAACATTTGCCATTTAGCTCTTTCTAAAACATTAAATGTTCCTAATGTATCATTATAAAAAGTAGTTTTTGGATCATCTATAGAATCTTGAACATTTATAGATGCTGCTAAATGATATATTATATCAAATTTAGATTTGAAAACATCATCCAAAAGTTTTTCATCTTGGATATCTCCTTTTATAAATTTAAAATTCGAATTTGATTTAAATTCTTCTATATTCTTAAGACTTCCATTAGAAAGATTATCAAAAGCTACTACATCATGTCCCTCTTCAAGTAATCTTTTAACTACCCATCTTCCTATAAATCCTGCTCCGCCTGTCACTAATATGTTCATTACTTAATATCCTCCTACTTAAATACCTTATTAAAGATAATTCTATTATATATATCATTAAAATGCTTTTTAGTATCCATTAAATCTTCTGCTCTAACTTTAGCCTTTGAACTCATGCTTTCATAAAACTTTTTATCATCTTTATATTTTTTAACCATAGTAATCATTTCATCATAATCATTAACTAAGAACTCTTCTCCTACAGCTGTAGCTACATCTCCATGATTTAAAGATACTACAGGTTTTCCTTTATACATACACTCTACTGATGAACTACCTCCTCCAGCTCTATTAGGATTTATATATAAATCTACTAATTCTACGCATGCTAGTACATCACCTTGAAAACCCATATCTAAAAAGTTATCTCTTAAATTAGGATATTTTTTCTTCACTTCTTCACTAAGTTCAAAACCACCTATAGAAACTATAAAACATCCTATACTTGCTATATTATCTAATACTTCTATAAATTCATTATCTACCTCTTGTTGTAGTCTTCCACCTATCATAGTTACCACAAACTTGTCTTCTGGAATTTTAAATATCTTTCTTGAATAACTATTCATTTGCTTTTTAAAATCAAAAGTAAATCTACTATCTATTAAAGCTTCTTTAGAATAATTTCTTTTTACTACATAATTATAATCATCATCAGTAGCCTTACGTCCCATTACAAAAAAACTTCCTTTTGTCATAGGCATAGAACTATAAACCGTTGATATAGTTGCAGTTGGTACAATTTTAGAGCAAAGATCTGCAGTTATATTTGCTCCACCTATAGTAAATATTAAATAAGGCTTGTACTTTTTCACCATATTAAGTATATTAATACATTCTACTTCATCAGGCATATTAAAACTTGTTTGATAATATGGTATATCTATATCCTTATATTTTACAGAATTAAGCTTTTGATACTCTTCTATTTCTGAACCGCAAGAAACATTATGTATTGGTATTATACCTTTTGTAGTCATTACATCCTTAGTATTTATTAATATAACTCTTTTTTTCATATGTTTTATTAATGCATAGCACCTATCTAAAGCTGTTTTTGTTGGTGCATGTTCAATTGATAAAAATTGACTAGTAAATACAAAAACTAAATTTTTATCTCTTCTATCTTTAGGTATAAATTTTTGCTCTCCAACACTTTGCAAAAACTCATTAAATACTTTATCATATAAATCTTCTCTTAATCTTGATGTGATTCCATCTCCAGCTCCATTATTAATAAACCCAAATCTAATCATTTGATACAAAATGAAAAATCTATTATTCTTATCAAGTACTTTTGAATCAAGTGAAGTCTTTAAAATTTCATTTATATATATATTCTTTTTATATATATTTAACAGTAATGATGCAATATATATTCTATATTGCTCATTATCATTATCTAACTCTTTAATTAATCTTTCTTCTACTTTAGTTTTATAACTATCATCAAGATTATTTATTCTTTCTTTTACTAAATTAGCCTTAATTTCTACTTTTTTATAATTAAATATAAAAGTTTTATAATCATCACATATTTCTTTTGAAGAAACTATAAGATTTTCTAATTGATTAAATGAAAAGTTAAAATCAAGTTTTTCATTTAAAACATTATAATATAAATCATTATTCCATTTTTCAAAGGAATATAAATTGCAATTATATTCACTAACTTTCCACTCATCTATATTCATTGATTCACTATTTTGAATATTTTTGCTTGCAAATATAAACACTCCATATTCCCAACTATATTTAGTAAACATTTTTAATAGAAGCTTTTCTATATCGCTGATAATGTATATATCATCATTAGATACATTTTTATCATTAATATTTTCAACTATATTCTTCAAATCTATTTCTTCTAAGTTTTCTAAATATAAATTTTCAAATAAATGCACTTCAAATCCATTCTCATCAAAACTCTCTAATAATTTCATATCATCTTGCGCTGTTTTATTATAAAGACATATTAAGATTTTGTTTTTCATAATTTCCTCCTTAAATTATTTAAATACTACTATTATTCAAATAATCCCCAGCTCATTGGTGTACCCTTTATTATATCCTTTTTAGCTTTCTTTCCTATAACTTCACTTATATATTTTGTTTCCATTCCAAAACCTGGCCTTATACTTTTAACATTTTCCTCTGTAAATAATTCCCCCTGTTTAACATCCTTAACTACAAAAAGACTTCTTGAATGTTCTCTAGAATTTTTTTGTTTCTCAGTTAAATCATATGTTACATTTCCTATTGCCTTTTCAATAATTCTAATTGAATCAACCATATCTTTAAATTCTTGAGGTTCCATAGAGAATTTAGCATCCGCACCACCATCTTCTCTTTTTAATGTTAAATGTTTCTCTATTATCTTTGCACCTAAAGCTACAGCTCCAACAGATACTGTACTTCCCATAGTATGATCTGAAAGTCCTGTCATAACATTAAAGGTTTCTTTCATATTTACCATAGTTTTTAAATTTATATCTTCAAATGGTGCTGGATAAGCAGACGTACATTTTAAAAGCGCCACATTTTCATTACCCATTCTTTTACAAGCATCTAAAGCATCTTGAATATCTCCCATTCTAGCTATTCCTGTTGACATTATTATAGGTTTCCCTTTTTTTGCTATGTACTCTATAAAAGGTATATCTGTAAGTTCAAAAGATGCTATTTTGTAACATCCTACATTCATATTTTCTAAAAACTCTACTGATGTATAATCAAAAGGTGATGAAAAAAATACAAGACCTTCCTTTTCCGCTACCTCTTTTAATTTTGGTTGCCACTCCCATGGTGTATAAGCTGTTTGATACAGCTTATGCAAAGTTGTCCCATCCCAAATAGTACCTTGCTTGATTTGAAAATACTCATTATCACAATCTAAAGTGATAGTATCTGGTGTATAAGTTTGAAGTTTAATAGCATTAGCCCCAGCCCACTTAGCAGCTTTAATTATTTCTACAGCTCTATTATAATCTTGAAGATGATTAGCTGACATTTCAGCTATAACAAAACATCTCTCATCTTTACCAATTTTGATTCCATCTATTTCAAATTTATTGTTCATGGTTTCCTCCGTATGCAATTCTTTCTTATATTATCGTATATTTTATGATATTCTTCAATCTATTTACACCCTTACCATCTATAAGTTTGATCATATTATTATGTATTTTAAGCCTTTTTTCATAATTCATAGCTTTTACACCTTCTAATACTTCATTTATATCCTTTAGAATTATAACTTCTCTTTCATTCATATACTTACCACACCTTATTTGATTATCCGCAACAACTACTCCTATGGTAGGAACCCCTAAATAACTTAATTCATAAAGTGTAGAACCACAAGAGGATATTGCTATATCACATTTTTTCATAAGTTCACACATATTTGCATTCTCATAAAAATAAATATTATTACTTGAAGTTAATTTTAAATTATCCTTATGTTTAAATCCTGGTCCTATTACTATATGTAAATTAAAATTTCTATCTTTTAATTGTTTGATTATTTGAGCTGTTAAATTATTATCATCACTTCCACCGACAGTTATTAAAATATCTTTAATATTATTCTCTATATTTATAGGGGACGATTTTAAGAAGTCTTCTCTCAATAAAGTATAATCTCCTCCAATCAAAAGCTTAGTATTATTTTTAGCATTATACTTCAATACTTGTCCATGTGGATTTTGATTTATTATTATATCAACATCGTAATAAGCTAACTCATTATTATCGTCAAAATATACTAAAATAAACTTTTCTTTTAATCTTTTAAAATATTCATTATTAACATTATACTTATCTACTATTAATAATTTAGCATCTAAATTTAATAACTCCTCTTCTTCCTTAAGATTATCTATTTCATAAACATTAAACCCCTCTGAGATTACTTTGTTTTTACCTGCATCATATTTTTCATCTTTATTACATACATAAGATACATTAAAACTTTCAGCTAAAGCTTTCGCTAAACATAACGTTCTCATAATATGCCCCATTCCAATACCTTCTCCACCATCAGCTCTAATTAATATATCCATAATTTATCACCTCTTCCTATAAAGCATAACAAAAAGACTAGTTAAAAACTAGTCTTCATCTACTAAAAATCCACCTATTACAATTTTATTACCAATACTACTCTGATTTTTTCTATCACTAACTTTAATAAGTAGATTATGTTTACCTTCATTTAAATCCATAATATTAACCATATTAGAAAATGAACCATCACTATTTGTATATAAATCAACTTCAAATGTATATTTGTTATCAAGTAAACATTCTATTCTTCCTGAATCTTTTGATAGTAAGCACATTATTCCTAAAGCTTTTCCACTAAAATCAAACTCTAAACAGTCTCCAATATTATCAGTAACCGCAGCTAAATCAAATTTATTATTTAGTAAAAAGCTTTTTTCATACCAAGAACCATAAAAAGTACATTTTTCATAAGTTTCAACATACGGATTATTTAAGTTATAATTCATTAGAGGTTTTTCTTTAAATATCTGATTTATATTATCTAGGTTCATCATTCTTAAAGAATTTATTATTACTTGTCCATATATTTTATGTCCTAAATCATTTGGATGAAGATTATCTATAGAAATATCATTCCAACAATATTTTCCACATTCTATTTGCTGCCAAACCTTATCTTGAACATCTATAACAGGTACATTATAATAACAAGCTATTTTTTTATGTATTGATGCACAAGCATCTGCCATTCCAGTTGGTGTTTCTATACATATAAGCTTACAATTTAACTTCAAAAGTTCCCTAATCAAACCTTCAAAATAAGTTGATGATTTCTTACTACTATATATTCTATCATTAACAGCAAACTCAATAAAAACTATATCTGGACTATGCCTTGCAACATCTCTTTTGATTCTAAAAATTCCAAACTGAGATGCTGTACCACCCGCTCCACTATTAGTAATATTTATTGCTTCATACTTTTCTTTTAGAAATTCTGAAACAATGTTTACATATGAATTATTTATATTGGTAGCCCCAGCCCCTTCTGTAACTGAGCCACCTAAAAAAACTATATTCTTCAATACCTACCCCTACCATTCTATGACTTCATTAAGAATTTTAGTGAATTTTTCAGCTCCTTTAGGATTTAAATGAGAGACATCTTGAAAATCTTCATCGTTAAATAGCTCTGACCTAAAATAATCTATATACTGAAAATCATATTCCTTACTAACTTCTTTTATTATACTGTGAAATTCATCTTCAATTCTCTTTGAAAAATGTTTAGTATAATATTTTAAGGCAGGACATACTATAATTATAGGCTTAATATTATGCTTATTTAACAAATTAAAATATTCTATTAAAATTTGTCTATTTTCCTCTACAGTTTTAGGAAAATTTTTTTTACAATCTAAATTTGCTTGCTTCTCACCTAATTCTTCAGGATTTTTCTTTAAATCTAATACTTCATTTGGATTATAACTAAACAAAAATCTCCCATTATTATTTTTATTTAATAATTCATTTGCTAATATTTTTTGATTTTCAAGTTGTCTATATATACTCTTAATATCATTAAAATTATGCTTTTCCCCTATCGCTTCGTAATACATTATGGTTCTATTAGCTAATGAACTAAGTGACATATCATATTGAAAAGAATAATAACTTAGTCCTATCAAAGCATACTTTATATTTTTTAAATTATACTCTTCATTTTTCAAAATATATTCAGCTAGCTTAAAATCATAAAATAAATCTTGACTTGGAAATGCTAATTTAATAGGTTTTACACGCAAAGTATCATTATTAATTGCAGAGAACATATAAGATATTCCTGTTATTATAGCTTCATATTCTAATAGATTTTCTTTAACTAGCTCTTCTAAATTAACTTTTATATAATTTCTATTACAATCCATAAATTTAAAAAATTGAAATATAGTTTTTTCTTTTACTCCCATATCTATTAACTGATTAAGAATAATTTCATTATATTGACTAGCTATAACTATATAATCATAATCATATTTGTCTATTTCCTTTGGATTTATTACAATTTTTCCATCTACAATTTCCCCCCATTTAGCTCTATCATTATCAACATAAGCTAATATATTAATATTCTCTTTTAATCCACTACAAAAAAAATCTTTACTTCTCCCTGTACCAAATACTAATATAGAAATCAAAATATCACCTTTCCTACTTTAATCTATAGTTAGTTAATGTTTTTCTTAATTCTCTTTCAGTAACTTTAACATTATTATCATTAATTGATTCAATATTAAATGCTGCATCCATATATTTAGGTCTTATAGATAATGCTTTCTTTAAGTGGTCTATTGCTAAATCATGTACATTTAACAATTTATATACACATCCCAAATTATTATGAACCTCAGCTAAGTTCTCATCAATATTTAATGCATTTTTAAATGAATTTTTAGCCTCTTCAAATTTATTAAGCTTATATTTGCAATTTCCTAAATAAAATAATGCATTTGCATCACTATTTTTATTACTTATTATGTTCTCTAAAAACTCTTCCGCCTCTATATAATCTCTTATTTTCATAAGTACTTTAATATATAAAATATCTTTTTCTTTTTTTGAAAAATTAGATTTATTTATAATCTCTTTAATTTCTTTTTTCCCTATTGATTTTACTATATCTATCTCTGTTTCAACTTGTAACAAATGCTTGTTAGTTAAATTCATATCATGTCTTCTATAAAGGTATAGAATTTCATCAATATATTTAAATTTAAACCTTTTTGCCATTTCTAATGTAAAAAAATAGTCTTCAGCATTTATTAAATTGCTAGGATATAAAACTTTTTTAAAACAACTTTTCTTTACCATAATAGATGGTGGGCACGGAATTATTTGCCTAAATAATGAATATGCATAAAAATCATCTTTATTATCTAGAACTAATTCCGCACTTAATACATTCCCTAAATTATCATTTTCATCTATAATCCTAACAGCATTATAAACAATTCCCAACTCATTATCTTTTTCAAATTCTTGAATCTGCCGTTCTATCTTATTTGTCATATATATATCATCAGCATCTAAAAATGCTATATATTCACCTTTAGATATTTTTATTCCATTATTTCTAGCTATTGATGGTCCACTATTATTTTGATAAATATATTTAACATCATATTGCTTTACTATTTCTTTGGTATTATCTGTTGATCCATCATCTATAACTATGATTTCTATGTCTCTATAAGTTTGATTAATAGCACTTTTTACAGCTTTAGCTATAAATTTTTCTCCATTATATACAGGTATTATTATACTAACCATGATACACCTCTAAAATATCTCTTCCAATGAAATAATTTTAGCATTTGTTAATTTGTTTAATTTTGCCTTTATTTCTTCAAAATGATATGTTGGAGTTACTACTATTAAATCTATTTTTTCTGTTGTTATATTTTGTGGTTTAATAACTCTAATACCATCGTAATTATCTCCATTAAAAGCACCATCTATTATTAATTTTATATCAATATTCTCTTTATAAGCCTGCTTTTTAAATAATCTTCCTAAATACCCATTTCCATATATCGCTATATTTTTATACACTCCCAATTTTTCTAATAATAATTTCTCATCTAATAAATAATTTATCCATTTAATTGTTAATTCATAATTATTTTTAAATGAATATACCTGGTTCATTGCTTGTTCTTTACTCATCCAAGAAGCATTAAAATGATGTATAGCAAAATTTTTTATATTGCTATCTCTTAACGTAAAATACTCTTTTGGATAAACAATCATTCCTTCTATATTTAATTTACTATTATCTAAATTCGGTTTATATTTATCTACTATCATTTTAGTTATTATGTCAATATTAGTTGTCTCATCAAATATACCATTTTCAAAAATAAAAGATTTATTGTCATAATAGCTTAATAAATTTTTTATTACTTCATTATGTTTTTCACTTGCCATTAACGCACTTGGAATAGAATTATCAGAATGATATCCAATGAAAGCCTTATTCATTAAAAATTCGTCAATATTGTTTGTTATTTCAACATCCGTATCTAGATAAATTCCACCATAATTATATAATGCATAGAGTCTTACATAATCACTAACAAAAGCCCATTTCTTTGCATTATATGCTTCTCCACAATATTTATTTGAATTTACATCAAAATTCTCTTCATTCCACTCTATAAAAGTATAATCCTTTAAATGTTCTTGCCAAGAACTCATACAATATTTTATTTTCTCATTTTTCTGACCTTTCCCAAACCAGCAATAGTGAACAATTTTAGGTATCATATTTCCTCCTTAAAACCTCATTTTCCCAATCATAATATTATCTTTAAACTCTTTTTCCGTTTGTTGTAATATAGAAAAATCCTGAATAAAAATATCTTCATAATTGTTAATCTTATATAACATTTTTTCCCCCGTGCCTGTCTTAACATATTTTAATTTATCCTTTATAAATATTTCAAATCCGTATAAAAATTCATCCATCTGTGCTTCCTTCAAAGCTTTCTGCCACATTATGTTGTTTATAGGTGAAAATTGAACTCTACAATACCTTCTTTTAGGTATTTCATTATTTTTATTAATTACTTTTATTATCAACTCATTTATATCCATTAATGAAATTAAAGAATTTATTTTTTGTTTACCAAATTCTTTATTTTTTACTATAATAGGTATACGTATTCTATCTTCTGCCCATCCTAATTTTTCATATGCTTCTGTGAGTTTTAGTGAATAACTTTCACCCATATTTCCATGATCAGAAAATATAATTACACTATCATCATCTTTGAGAAATGATAGATAAAATTCTAATTGCTTGTCCAAATATTCTAATGATTCAATCATTTGATATTTGACATTTTGTTCATAATCTATTTCTTCTAGATTAATTATTTTTCCAAAATTCATAACTTCTTTACTATGAAAACCTGAAATAAATGGAGCATGTGATTCAGATAGCTCGTATATAAATGTCATATTGTTGTTATTTGAATCAATATTAACAATAGCATCCCACATTGTTTTCGATATATACTTTCCACCATCAAAACAATTTTCTTTATAATCTTCAAAAAGCAACCAATCATCTAAGATATAAGCTTTGAAATTATAACCTTTATTTTCTCCTTCTTCAATAAAAGCACATTCTTCTCTTTTAATAGATTTTTTGAGATAATTACAATTTTCAAAAGGCAATTGACCAATTAAGGAAGAAATTAAAGATTCTTCTGTATAAATAGATGTAGAATATGCATTTGTAAAATATGTATTTTTTTTAGCAAAACTTTCTAAAAACTTCATATATCCATCTTTATATACATTTCTGGCTTTTAATGCATCTAATAATAGAATAAATATATTATCTTTATTATTTGATTTAACTGTTTCTTTTAATTCTTTCAATAAATTATTTATTTCAGATTTTAATAATTTCATATTTTCTATATCTTTATAATTACATTTTATATATTCATCAATAAAATTTAATGCATATATAAAATCCCTTATACAAATATATTTATAAATTAAAATCTTCAAATACCGTTCTTTTTCTTCAACATTTTTACTTATCTTATATTTTAAATATATATCATTTATTTTTTTATACTCTCTATAGCCTCCATAATCATGTTTCGCTAAATAGAATACATCATTTAATTCGATATTTTGTTCAAGTAAGTAACTATATATATCAATAATCTCAATTTTTAATTTATTCACCTTATTAAATTCATCAATTTGCTCTTTTATTTCTTCTCTATATGCAAAGCTTGAAATAATAATTTTATCAACATTATTATTTATCAAATCATTTGGCGAAATTACTTTTTTATTATTATAAAATTCAATATTTAACTGCTTACAATTTCTTTCTATATAAAAATTAGTTTTACTTATATACTCGTTAAATTCAGTCAGTAGAACATCTGTATGTTTCCCCAATCCCCAAATAGCTACAATTCCATTTTTATATACTTCCTGTAAATAATTTCTTATAGTTATATATATATAACTATATTCACTATCAAAATTGTAATCTTCTTTAAAAAAAGTACTAATTATTTTATCAACTTTAAAATCATATATATTCATAATTTTCTCCTTTATGTAAATATAGTGAAATATTTCTCCATAGCTTTTATCCCTAATGCATTAAGTATTTGCTGAGCATAAAATTTTCCAGGTCTTGTAGCAATCAAAACATAATCATAATCATAACTTTCAATTTCATTCCAACTTATTATTCTAACACCATTAACTTCACCTTTTTTATATGAATCAATGTATCCAAGAATATTTATATTTTCATAACTTGAAGTTAAATAGTTAGCTACTAATTGACCTCCCCCTCCAGCTCCCCAAATAAATACTTTTTTATTAATTAAATTATATTTATTATATATATAATCTACTCTTAACTTCATCGTTTCTATTGCATTTAAGTTAGTTTCCTTATTTGATTTTGAATCTATATGTTTTCTAACTTTTATTAAAGTTTCATCCAATATTCCTATTTTTATATTGTTTTTCAAAAATTTTATCTGTAATGCTAAATCTTCTGCAAAGTTATTTTCCAAATCATAATTTAATAACTTATTAAGCACTTCTTTTCTTATAAAAAAACTAGGATGACAAATTGAATAGCCCTTCCCAATAATAAATTCTTCTGCATCGAAATTATTTAATTCTATTCTATTTTCAACATCAAATACATCATTATCGAAAAACACTTCATAATCACAGCCTAAAAAATCTACATTATTATTTTTTTCCATATACGAATATTGTTTTTCTAATCTATCTAATGTACATAAATCATCTGCATCCATTCTTGCAATATATTTTCTATTAGAGATTTTAATTCCTTCATTTAAGCTTCTAACCAACCCTCTATTCTCTCTAGATATACAAACTATTCTATTATCTTTTTCTGCATAATATTTTATAATATCTAAAGTGTTATCTGTAGATCCATCGTCAATTATAATAAATTCGAAATCTTTAAACGTTTGATTTAAAATACATTCTATACTTTGTGATACATAATCTTCACAATTGTACACTGGCATAATTACGCTTATCATAACTCCTCCAAATTATTTTTTAATTTTCTATTTAATTTTTTTGTGAATTTTTTTGATCCATTGTAGTTAAGATGTGTATAATCTTTAAAATCCGCATATTTAAAATCTTCATCTTCAAAAAAATCATATAAATCAAATTTATATTTTTCTTTCAAATCACCCATATATTCATGAAATTTATTTTTACTTTCTAAAAAAATATCGTTATTATATCTAAGAAGTGATGGAGTAACAACAAAATAAACATTCACTCCTTGTTTATTTAAAAAGCCTAATAGCCCTTCTAAAATACCTTTATTTTCTTCAATCGTATCTTTATACTGTCTTACAAAATATAATTTATAATTTTTTATAATATCATCACCAAAATTCTCCACTTCTTGTATTGATTCTTTAGCCATTATTTCATCATAAATTCTAAATTCCCTTTCAAAATTACCACTACAATAAAATTCATTAAACCTATCATTATATACTTTTTCATTTATTATGTTTTCATATATTAAAAATTCATTTAAATTAAAATCAACTTTATCATAGCTATGCAAGTCATTAAATATGTAATAATAGTTTGTATAACATAAATCCATATTTTTTGTTCTAGATAAATCATAATTTAATATATAATATGGCAATTCAAATATAACTTTTCTAATTTTTTTCTTTTCAATCAAATATCTTAATGTTTTATCATCATAATAAATATCTTGTGAAGATAATGCCAAATTAAACAATTTAAAAGATAAAAATTCAGGATTTATTCCACACTCGCCATAAGACATCCCTATAGCTACAGCATCAACTTCTTCTTTTAAATTAAGATAATTAATTAATTTGAAATTTCTATTATGAATCTTAAAAAAATTTATTACCTTTGAAGCATCAATTCCCAATTTCATAATCTCTTCAATTATTTCTACATGATATTGAGACGCTATTAAAATATAATCAAATTTTATTTTACTTAATTCTTTTTTATCTATATATCTATGAACATTTTCCCTATCTTTATTATTATTAGAAGTGAATCCCAAAAAAGACACCTTATTTTCTTCCAAACTTTTAAATGCCAACTTAGCTAAATTACCACAACCCCATATAATCACTTTAACTTTATCCAATATCTTTACCTCATATTATTTCTTTCTAACAACTGACCTACTTTACTCCATACTCTTTCACATGCTTTATCATCATTATAAGTATGTATTATACTGCATATTTCTGATCTTTTTTCTTTATATTCATCATTGTCTAAAATTTTTAATATACTGTTTATTAACTCCTTTTCTGTATAAACCTTCGGTCCAGGAGTCCAAAACTCATAAGGCTCAAAGTTAAACCCTCTATTTTCCTTATAGTAATCTATATCTGTTGGTATAAACATAATTGGCATATCAATAAGTAAAACATCAAAATACACCGATGAATAATCCGTTATAAGCAAATCTACATTTGCCAATATCTCATAAAGATCTATTTCATTTTTTTCTAGCATTTCCTCTTCAATTAACAAAATAACATCTGAATAAGCCCTAAAACTTTCTTTATCCAACTTATTCTTCTCTATAGGATGAAGTTTACACAAGAACATTAAATTATTTTTTCTTAAAAATGTTACAAATAACTCTAAATTAAAATCCTCAAAGCCAAAAATATTACTCCATTTTCTATCGCCTTCTAAATTGTCATTATTTGAATGCTTATTTTTTCTGTACGTAGGAAGATAAAATATAACCTTTTTATTTGAAATTTCTTTTCCAAAAAGTTTAACCATAAGTTCTTCATTTTTATTAAATAACAAATCATTTCTTGGCATACCACATATTTCATATTTATAATATTCATTTGGATAAGCAGCATTAAATATATTGCTATAAAGTTCAGAATATGAAATAATAACATCCACATTAGATTTAAAGTTTTCGTGTTTTATATAATCAAATTGGTCTGTTCTTATGCCTATTTTTTTAAGAGGAAATCCATGCCAAAGTTCTACATTTATAACTCTAGGATTTTTTATTCTACTTAAATGCGTACAACAAACCAAATCATAGTCCATATCAACTTCAATCTCTTCTCCTGTTACTAAATCAACCTCATATTTCTCTTTAATATAATTTGGAATTTTTTTATATAAAGCGAAAGAACTACTTCCTGAATTATTTTCCTTGCAAAGTGCAATTCTAGGAATTTTTCGTTGTTTTGTTATAGTTATATTATTCATAAACTCTTTATATTTAATATTTAATTTTTGTGTAAACCCTCCATGTAATATAGGAATTATTCTATCATGGCTAATATCCATATTCCTCAATTGACTATATATCTCATAAGAAAATTGGCTTGCTATTAATATGTAATCAAAATTCAATTTTTTAATTTCTAAAGGGCTATATACATTATAATTATTAATTTTTTTATTCTGTTTTTTTGAATCATTATCTACTAACCCCAATATCTCTACTTTATTAAAATCTAAACTTTGCATTATTTCTTTAAAAGCTTTTCCTGTTCCAAAAATCATTATCTTATATTTTTTCATAAAGCACCTCCTTAATATGTAATTTAGTTATTATAAGATTAGCAAAATTAATATACATCTTATATTTTTTATTCTAATATAATTTTTTTAGGTATATTTCCATTATATTTCTAGTTTTAATTATTCTTCTCTATCTATCCTAGTATAGAAATATTTATTTCAATTAAGTTCTTTATCTAACTTACACATTTTTATAAATAATTAGTAAGCTCACTAATATTACTAACTATAATATCCGCATTAATATCTTCATTCTCATATACTTCTCTACTTGTTTCTCCTGATAAAACCAATATTGAAGTCATACCAGTTTTTTTTTGCTAACATTATATCTGTATATAATCTATCCCCAATAATAACACATTCATTATATGAAATTTTCTCCTTATCCAAAATACTATTTATAATTTCTTTATTTGGTTTTCCAAAAATTTTATTTGGTCTCTTTTGAGTAGTTATCTCTATTAATTTAATAAAAGAACCTATATCTGGAATGTCATGCTTTTCTGTAGGGCATACTAAATCAGAATGATATTCTATTAGTGGAGTATCAATATCCTTAGCTGAGGTGGCTAGTATAATTTCATCAATATATCCTACTCTTTTTAAGACTTGTTATCTTATAATAAATAATAAAATTTTCCCTCATTTCTTTTAAAACCTTATCTGAAAGTCTACTTGATTCCATTCTAACTTATACTATACATAATACATTTTGCATATTTATTTCATTTTCCTATAAACTCATATGTGAAACAAAAACAATTATATATATAACTATTTACTTACTATATGCGAATTTCACAATATAATTTTCTTTTAAAAAAGCATTTTAAATTTATAGCAAGTAACTAATGTATGTATGTTTTTTTAACTTTCTTGCCTCCCACAAAATTCTTATTAGAATTATGACCTATGTAAATAAATTATTCATTCTTAAACTTAAAATAATTTATACTCTCTAAATATGACTTATGGTTGCTTTAAATAATTTAAAGTATATGACAGACTTTAAATTTGATTCTACACCTACTTCAAACATTACATCATTTACATTAACAAATGTTACTTTTATATCTTGTACTCCTAATATATTGTCAATAAAATTAAAGTCTAAGGGCATTCGATTCCAATTTATTTTGATTTTTCTGCAACATACTCATAAATGAATTATAAGTTGCTTTTTAATTTCTCACTATCATATTGGTAATACAATTATTTAAATTCTTAATTATTCACAAAACTCGTGAATGAACCTTAACTTGGTGAATAATTGATAATTAAACATTTTTGCTATAAATAGTTCAAATTATTTATATTGCTTAAATACTAAAAATGATGGAAATTTTGGATAAAACCATGTTGATTTAGGTGGCATTATACAATTATTATTTATACAATCAATAAATTCTTCTATTTCTAAAGCGAATGTTTCAATTAATACATCCTGTTTATTTGCTTTCGTTCTATATTTTTCAAATTCTAAATCTGACAAATATTCAAGTTTTCCTGAATCAAAAATTCTAAATGCTTGTGAGATAATTTGAGTATTTAACATATATATATCATTATTGCTGAATGCATCACAGTCTAACTCTATAAGATTTACTACAAAGCTTTCCTCATTATATGTCATTCTTATTTTTCCCTTAGAAAGCTTAGTTTTCGATTCTTCAATATTAAATTTTTTACAAATAAAATCTTTAGCTTTTTTAAATGCTTGAGCATCTATATCGGGTATAACCCGGTGAATAGGTAATATATCCAAACTTTCAAAATCGATTAAACATGCTAAAACTGAATTTTTAAATTTAGAGATAGCTGTTGTATATAACCTATGATGTCCATCTGCAACATATAAACAATTAACATCTAAAAACTCTTTTAATATACTATTTGCTTCTGTATCCTTAAATACATAAATATTTATTCCTTTTAAATTAAAACATCTATCATATTTTTTTTGTTCTATATATGATAAATAATTAATTTTTTTCTTATGTGCTAACAATACTGGTGCTGCTTCACAATTATATTCATTTAAATTGCTTATCATTCCCTGTACTGTATCTGGCAAAACCAATTCATGGTATTTGATTCTACATTCGTTATATTCATTAATAGGAATATCACATATTAATCCATATCTATCTTTATATTTAAATAAATAAATAACATAATTAAAATCAATAAGTTCTTGACTATTTAGTATTTCTTTTTCTCTATTTGTTAAAAACAATGTTCTTTCATCAAAGCATACTTTATTCTCTTTTACATTTGCTAAGTTAATAAATTCTGAATCATATATTTTACCACTAACATTTATATACGATTGTTTTATTTTATCTAATATCATCTTATTATTTACCTTTTAATGTAATATTGTACAAATCAATTCAACTAACGGTTGTCCACTTTCATTTATAAAATAAAAGTTATCTAATTTAAGTATTTATCTAAGCCTATTTTAAAATACAATTAAATGCATTAATTAACTTATCATTTTCTTCCGGTCTTTTAATTGCAATTCTAATATATTCGCCATTAAATCCTTTTTTATTAGACAAATCTTTTATAAATATATTATAATCATTTAGTAATATAATTGTTAGCTCTCTAGCAGTAACATTTCCCATAATTTCACACAATACATAGTTTGCTTGTGTTGGAACAACCCTTAAATTTTTAATTTTTGATAATTTTTCTACATATTCCTTTCTAGTATGTTTAAATTTATTAATAGCATTTTCATAATCATTTTTATATTTTTCAAAAATCTGCATATAAAACTCTCCAAATGAATTTATATTCCATATAGAAACATCCTTTTTAATTAATTCAATAACCTTTAAATTATTAGTTACTAATATACCTAAACGAAGTCCTGGTACACCAAATGATTTTGAAATACTTTTTACTATTACTAATTGAGAATATTGTTCTATTATTTCTTTACTTATTATTGAATGGTCTTCTTCTTTATCTACAAAATCAACAAATGATTCATCAACAATAAAAGTAATATCTTTATTTTCTGCCCATTTTGCAATTTTAAGTACTTGCTTCTTTTCTATATAATTTCCAGATGGATTATCAGGATTTATAAGAAGCAAATTAGATATATCCTTATCATCATAGAATTTTATTAATTCATCTGCTGTATAAGCATACTCATCGTTATTAGGGTAATATACCACTACATCTTCTGAATTTTTTCTATTAGGATATTCTTCAAAAGTCGGTTTAATTATTCCTATTTTACCTTTAAGGATTTCCATTATAGACTTAATGAGTTCTGCTGCACCATTGCCTACAACTATTTGGTTCTCATTTACTCCAAAATATTTAGAAGCTAGTAAGCTATTAACTTTGATACCTGATGGATATTCGCAAATTAATTTATCCAAATTAGCCCTTATTTCATTTAATAATCTTGGTGTTGGGTAAAATGGATTCACTAAATAGCAAAAATCTATTAGCTGTGGATATCTCCAATATCCACCATATCTACTTTGAATTTTTCTTAATCTCTCTTCTTTAGAGTTTATGAAAATCGATTCTGCAATATCCAAATCTTGTATATCATCTATTTCATACCATTGTTCATTTTCTAAAATTGTAGCTTTTATTTCTGGTTTTTCTAATAAAGTTATTACTTTCAAAACTTGCTCATAATACTCGTTATTTCCCAATGCCTTACTATATGCTTCCAAAAAAGGCATGTAATGACTATTAGAAAATTCTTTACTAAATTTATATATATTAACTGTTTTATAATAATCCTCTACATCTGAAAAATTAAATTCTTTTTTACTTAAAAAGCTTTTAATATTGTTATCTTCATCTATTGTTACAACTGTTCCATCCATCCAACTTTGATATTTTGCTACTAATGCTAAGCTAGGATATGGATCTTTAATTATTTTTTCTAATACTGAATCTTCAAATATTAAATCTGACTCAAGTAATAGTGTATCTTCTTTTTGTAAGTAATTTCTTGCTAAATACAATGAGTATATATTATTAGTTTTATAATATATTTCATTGTTTACATAATTTATAGGTGTCTTTACCTGTAATGTTTCTATATATTCTTTCAATTCTTTTCCTTTATATCCGATTACTAATGTAATGTTGGACAAATCTAATTTATCTAATTGAAAAAGCATTCTTTCAATCATAGTTAATCCATTAACTTTAACCATGCACTTAGTATTGTTGTTTGTTAATTCTTTAAGTCTCTTTCCCATTCCAGCTGCCAATATTATTGCTTGCATATGTATCTTCTCCTAACCCGTACTTATACACTTCTTTATTTATATCTTGTACCAAAAGTATTTATAACAAGTTCATCTAGTATTACTATAAGCCATTAATTATCAAATACATTTATGGCTATATTAAATTATAATTTAAATATATAATTATCTCATATTTCTTTTTAGTTTTACATTATATATTTTAAGTTTATTTTAATTTAGATTCTGCCAAAATAAAATCTTCAATAGTATCAACACTCATATTAATTTCCTTGTCTTTACAATACTTACTCTCACCTTCTACTACCCCAACCTTAAATTCATTTTGGTGATTATAAATATAATAAGTTACATGTTCTCTAAAAGGTTCAAATTCTTTTTTATTAATATTCTTATTACTACAAGCTATTTCATACACTTTATCTAATGCTTCTTTCGAAAACACCTCAGTATCAAACCCTCTTGTAAAGGTATTAGGCACATCAAGCCTTACATAATCATATTCATCTTCATACATTAAGTACTTAGTTATAACATTATCTGTTATTATAGGATTTATAAGCGGACAGTCTCCAGTAACTCTTACTATGACATCTCCACCATATTTATCAGCAGCTAGTTTATATCTCTCTAAAACATTTGCTTCACTTCCTCTAAACACTTCAAAACCTAAAGTTTTTACGTATTCTGCTAGTGGAGTATCAATTTTTTTATTTGATGTAGCTAATACGACTTCATCAATATATCTACTCTTTTTGAGACTTGTTAAAGTATAGTAAATCATAGGATGTCCATTTATTTCTTTTAATACTTTACCAGGAAGTCTAGTTGACCCCATCCTAGCTTGTACTATACACAAAATCTTTTTCATGTTCATTCCACCTTTCTACAAACTCACAAGTAAAATTAAAAAACAATCTGTTAATTATCTAAAATATAAAACTAGTTAAAATTCCAAACATTTCTATATAAGAACATTTAACTATTTAAATATTTGCTCATTTTATTCGGGCTTGAACATACACCTTGCTTTTTAATATTTTTGTTTATATAAAATAGTTAATTTATATCCTTTAAAACCTCTTTTATTTCAGTTAAACTATCTATATTAAAATCTGCCTCATATTCTTTAGATAAAAAAGTTTTCATATGATCCCCTTCTTCTCTAATAATCCTTATGGTTTTTAAGTTAAGCTTTCTTGCCCCAACAAAATCTTTATTAGGATTATCTCCTACATAAATGCATTCTTCATTTTTACAATTAAAATAATTTATAACCTCTAAATAAGGCTTTTCATGTGGTTTCCAAAACTCACTTCCTAAATCATCTGAAACAACTATTTTATCTACAAATTCTTCTAAGTTAAGTGACTTTATTTTATTCCATTGAACTATAGATTTTCCATCAGTTATTACTCCCAAATTATACCCATGCTTTTTTAACCATTTTAACATATATAATGCATCTTCATACATGGTAAGTTTTGGTCTTGACTTTCTATATGTACTAACTAGATTTTTAATATTTTCTTTCAAGTTATGTTTATCACACAAATCATTAAATATTTTACCTCTACCTTTTTCATAAAATATGTTAATAACATCCTTATATAAAAGTTCAGCATTTAAATCATGTTTGTTACCTAAATAGTCACAAACTTCTTTAAACGCTCCAAAAACATATGTTCTTTCATTATATAACGTATCATCTAAATCAAAAATTAAAGTTTTTATCATAATTCACCTATTTTACGAATATACTATCATCAAATCTTAACATAGTTAATTCCTTAAGACCTTCATTAAAGCTAATGTCTTCTCCGTTAATCATTTTCTTAATAGCTTTTCCATAATTTGCTCCAGCTTCTATTGATAAAGGTACTCCTCCTCCAAATCGTGGATTTAACTCTAAGAAAAAAACTTGTCCTTCTTCTGTCTTAAAAAATTGAAAAGTTAAAGGTCCCATTAAAGCTATTCCTTTACTATCTCTAAGTTCATTAAATACCTCTATAAGGTTTAAAGTATAATCTATTATTTGCTTATCTTTTACAGTTTTGCTTTTTACAACTTCTCCAGCTCTTACTTCTAACCTTTCTCTTGGTACAACATAAATAGGTTGTCCATTAAAATCACATAAAACATCAACTGTATATTCATCACCTTCAACGAATTGTTGAACTAGCGGTTTTCTAACATACTTATAGAAAAATTCAAGTTCTTCTATTTTGTTTATTTTGAAAACATTACTACTTCCCATACCATCTCTTGGTTTTATTATAAGAGGAAGTTTTTCTTCTTCTGATTTGAAAATCATCTCTTCTATTTCTTCATCCTTATAGCATTTTGGACATTCAATATCTTTTGAGGTTAAATACTCATAAGTTTTCATCTTATCATTACAAACTTCAATTATTTCTGTATTACTTAATAATATAGTAGTCCCAACCTCATTAAACTTTTCTCTATTCTTACTTAACAATGAAAATTCTAATTCATAAAGAGGAATTAAAACCTTTATATTTTCTATCCTACAAACTTTTAAAAGTTCTTCAATGTATCCATCTTCTGTAAACTTAGGCACTTTATAAAATTTATTTACGAAATATGACGCTGGTGCCAAATCACTTGCATCTACACCTATTATTTCAAATTCACCTTCTAAATATTTTATAAGCTGAACTCGTTTTCCTATTGCAGTTAATAAAATCCTCATATATTACCACCTAATTAGCTACTTTTGATATTATTTTAGAGTGTATATCTTCTACAATTGGTAGAACCTCATAATTAAAAAGATCTCCAACTAACACAAAGTCTTCACTATCTATAGCTTCAACTATTTCTCCTAAAAATCCATTTAAATTCTCTACATCTTTACATTTGTCTAAAACATCATCTGTAAGTCTTACCATTTCACTTATGTATTCTATACCATCAGCAATTAAAGGTATAAGAGCACAACCATTTCCATACTCTCCACCTTCAAAAAAACTAACTACCTTTTCTATACCTGCTTTTAAATTAAATAAATATTCATTTGCTGTTATAAGTGCTTCTATTTGAATATCCTTAATGTTTTCCATTATACTTCACCCCTATATTAACCTTTCTTCTTTTATCATATTTCTTACTTGTTCTTTATCTATTTGATCATAATCTTTTGAGGTATAGTTGCCTATCCTACATAATTTAAAATCTTTATAACACTTTTCAAAATATGCTTTATTATAAGTTGTAGGAAATACAACATACATATCTCCTAAGTCTTTACTATAATGCGATTCTTCCATTGTCATAAGTTCTTCATAAAGCTTTTCCCCTGGTCTTATCCCTATTATGTCAATATGTACATTATCTTTATCTATTTCATATCGTTTAGAAGTCTCCTCAATTACAACCTCTGCTAAATCTTTAAGATTTATAACTGGCATCTTAAGAACAAATAACTCCCCACCATTTGCTATTTCGCAAGACTTCATCATAAGCTTAGTTGCTTGACTTACAGTCATCATAAATCTACTCATACTAGGGTCTGTTATTGTAATTCTATTTCCTTCTAATATTTGCTTTTTAAATAATGGAATTACTGACCCCCTAGACCCCATTACATTTCCAAATCTAACAGCAATAAATCTAGTTTTAACTCCACCTTTACTATAATTAGCTGCTTGCATAAGCTTTTCTCCAAGCATTTTAGTTGCACCATAAGTATTAGTTGGATTTATAGACTTATCTGATGAAGTAAACAGAACACATTCTACATTATGCTTTACAGCTGCCTTTATAACATTTTCTACTCCATCCACATTCGTTTTTATAGCTTCTGTTGGATTATATTCACAAGAACCTACGTGTTTCATAGCTGCTAGATTAAAAACTATATCTATTCCACTCATAGCCCTTTCTACACGTTCATAATCTCTAACATCACCTATTAAAAATCTAAAATTATTATAATCTCTAACTATAGGCGAATTTTGCATTTCAAATTGTTTATATTCATCTCTGCTAAAAACCCTTATAACCTTTGGATTTTCTTTTATTAATTCTTTAATAAGGCCTGTCCCTATAGTTCCTGTTCCACCAATTACAAGTATTTTTTTACCCTTAAAAAAATTCAATTTTATCCCTCCAAGCCTTAAAATATTCCTATTTAAATATCGAATTCTACCAATAAAACTTTAATTTTCTAATTTAAAAGAGAAGATATTTTATATCTTCCCTTTTAAATACTCATCTAAACTGCAATGTATCGCCCCATCTATTTTAGCACCTTTACTACAATTTATAAACTTTATTTTTTTATTTTTTTCTATTAAAGTTTCTATTTGCTCTTTAAAGAATATATAGCCTTTTGTAGTCTCAAGCTTTTCACCATTTATACCTTCAACATAATATTTTTTCACTTCATTAACCAAATTATCTTTAAAGCCATAAATATTTTCAAAACTACTTATATGAGATTTACCTTCTAAAAAAGCTAAATCCTGACCTATCATTATTAATTCTTTAGCACCACATTTTATAGCTATATCCATAGTTGCAACAGCAACCGTCTTTCCCGTTGTTATATTTATTTTATTTTCCCTAAAATCATTAAAAAATATATATTTAGGTCCCTTATAATTTTGTACTGCCACCTTAGATGCGGTACTTAAAAATAATAATGGTATATCAGACTCTTCATTCCCTTTTAATTGATTTGCTACAATTTCCTTACCATCTATTATAACAACACCTAAAGGTTTTATTCCATTTTTCATAAGAGTATTAAAAGCTGTACCTACTGTTAAGATATTAAATTCATGTTTAAATTCCTTTATTAAATCCAAATCTAAATCTAATGACGGACCACCTGCAACTATTAGGTATGGTCTATCTTTTCTCCCCATTTCAAAAAAACTTTGTATATCTGTATGTGCTTCCTTTATGTTAGACTCATAATTATCATTTAACACATCATATGATTTCTTTATTGATTCCCTAGAAATCTGATAATTACTAAGTAACATGTATAGCTTTTTATTACTCTCTTTTATAAATTCCAAACTTGGTTTATGTATAATAATATCCTCGACAGTATTTAAATAATAATCTAATTCATCATAAAAATCATAGCCATATCCTATAACTTTTATATTATCATAGTTGAAAATATCTTTATTATAAATTCTACATTTTTCAATTACATCATTATTAGCTTCAAATACAACTATTTCAACTCTTGAAGGGACTTGTCTTTTAATTGCTTCAATATGATAACCAAGACCTAAACCATAAATAACTAAATTTTTCGTCTTTTGATTTAAATTTATTGATTTAGCAAAATTCTCAGCTTCCTTTATCGGATTATACTTACTATGAATATACCTATTATTTACAAGCATAGTATAATAGCCACTCTTAGTTTTTTCTATTGAAAATCCATTAATCATGCTACTCCCTCAAATTCATTTCTTTAATTATTTTTTTTACTTCTATAAAACTCTTCTTACAAACACCTTCTAGACCATCATATATAGCCCTATTTTTTGATATGTTCTTTTCAAAAATCTTACCTTTTGTATCTATTGACAACACAAGAAATTCATTTGAATTTTCTATGCTATACGTAGTCTCAAACAATTGACTTTCTATTACACTTAAGTTACACATATTTTCTCTTATGCTTTTATCTATCTTATCTAATTCATTTATATACTTTGATAAGTTGCCATTTACTTTTGAACGATACGCTTTATAAAAATCATCAAGTAAATGTTTACCTCTTTTACAAAGATTTATAGTTTTATCTAGAGAATTAACTGTTTTTTCTAATATTTTAATTGTTTCTTCTGTTTTATCTTCTGAATTCAAATATTCATCTATAGGAATTATTTCTTGTTTTTCAAACCCATCGATAACACTTTTTAAACTTTTAACACTTGCCCCTTTTATAAACGCTCCACCTTCAGTAGCATTTATAAACTCTATTTCAGGAAATGACTCTATTATTTCCTCCAAAACCACTCTATAACTATCTAATATTACACTAGTTCTTACTAAATCTCCATTTATATCTTTAACGTATAAATCATCCTTTTTTTTATAATTATCAAATTCTAACTTTTGCCAATTATTTTCTGCACATTCAGCATGTCCTTTTTCTCCAGTATAAGCTAAGTCTTGACCTATAAAAACTATGGGACTACATCCAATATAGGCTGCAAAAACAGTTAATACATGCGCTATAGAACCTCCACTAGAAAGTTTATCTATAGAAAAACCATAAATATCATCTAAAAGCTCATTATTTGAACTAAATATTTTATTTCCATTATGTTTATCTACTACTAAATTATTAGTTCCGTCATAAAATAATAATGGTGCTTTTGTATTTTCTATAAAACCTTCTACCAACTTATAAGAAACTTCACCAGCATCTACTACTCCTACTATACTCGGCTCTATATCATTTTCTTTAAGTGGTCTCAAAGTTCTACCCCCACTTAATATAAGCGCATTTCCACAAACATTTTTAAGTTCATGTATATTTTTATTTAAGGATGGTCCCGCTGACACTATTATTGCTGGCTTGTTCTTATATTTGTTTCTCAAAAAATTTATAGGTGTTGCTTTTGTCATATATTTAAGATTTGATAGTAATGTATTAAACCAGGTTTCACCAAAATATAATGATGTATTTTTATCCGTTATTATTCTATTTGATTCATTTCGTATTACACTATATATTTCTTTTAATCCCTCTTTGAATAAAATATCATAATTACAGCAATAGCCAATATTTAAGTTATTTACATTCATTTGAGTTATATATTCTCTAAAAAACTTTTTAACTTCAACTTCATCTTTTGCTATAATAACTCTTTCATTATTAATTATTTTTTTAATTTCCTCATCTTTATTACAAAATTCTAACCATTCTGTATTTACTTCAATCACCAATATTCTAGTGGAAGCAGCTGTTTTTTCTATAAGTTCTTTTACGTGTTCTCCAAAAGATAAGCCTACAACTATATAATTATCATTTGAAGTAAATGGCTTAAAGCTTTCTATAATTTTATTTATTTCTCTTTCTTGATTATATTTACTTCCTAAATATATTTTTTTATTTCCCATATTAAATTTCAAAACTCTGTATCCATCTTTTGATAATTCTATCTCAAAGTCCATTCCAATTACCCCCATCGGCAAATTTCTAAAAACATCTATATTTTCTCTAATTTTAAATTATTTATAAAAAAAGAGCAACCATTTTTGGTTGCTCTTACATTTAAATATTATCTTAATAGAGATAATACTCCTTGTGGTTGTTGGTTTGCTTGAGAAAGCATTGCTTGAGCTGCTTGAGAAAGGATGTTGTTCTTTGAGAAGTTCATCATTTCTTTAGCCATATCAACGTCTCTGATTCTTGATTCAGCAGCTTGTAAGTTTTCTGCTGAGTTATCAGTTGCAGATATTGTGTGCTCTAATCTGTTTTGTACTGATCCTAAATCTGCTCTGAATTCTGATACTGCTTTTATTGCTGCATCTAAAGTAGTTATTGATTTTGAAGCATTTGTTTGAGTTGAAACTGTACAAGTAGTACCATCCAATTTTAAACCTTTAGCTCCCATTGATTTTAAGTTAACACTTATAGTTTGTTTTTCATTTGCTCCTATTTGGAATTCTATTTTTTTGTTTGATCCGTCTAATAAGTTTTGTTTGTTGAATTGTGTTTGTTGACCAATTCTTGTTACTTCTGATTTTAATTGTTGGAACTCTTTGTTTATTTGAGCTCTATCTTCTGATATGTTAGTTCCGTTTGATGATTGAACTGCTAGTTCTCTCATTCTTTGTAGTATTGAATGTGTTTCATTTACAGAACCTTCTGCTGTTTGGATCATTGATATACCATCTTGAGAATTTCTAGAAGCTTGTTGTAAACCTCTGATTTGTCCTCTCATTTTTTCAGAAATTGCAAGACCAGCTGCATCATCTCCAGCTCTGTTTATTCTTAAACCTGAGCTTAATTTTTCCATTGATTTTCCTGCTGCACCAGTGTTTGTAGTCATTTGTCTGTGTGCATTTAATGCATTCATATTGTGATTGATTATCATTGTAAATTCCTCCTTGATTTTAAAGTGGACTTCCTTTTCCACTGTATTATATTTATTTAAAAGCTTTCGCTTTCAAAACTTAATTAAATAGTGCCTTATAAATTTTCACCATATTCTATAAATCAAAAATAGATGCTTGTCCTATAAGCAATACTATCTTATAAAATAAAGCTATTCATCATAAATTGGAATATTAAATTTTATTTTTATTCTCCCAAACTTCTCCTCTAGTTATGGTAACATCCTTTGGTGCATCAATAGCTAATCTAAGTGAGCCATTTTCAGCTTTAACCACTTTTACTTTTATATTGTCACCAATCATTACATATTCTTCTGGCTTCCTGCCTAGCACTAACATATCCTATTTCCTCCTTGAAATTTTATGTAATTTTTATAAGCTAGTAAACAAGGATGATTAATATACCTATCTCTTAACTACCTCCTGTAGCTTTAGATAAGTTTATCAATCATCCTGATTATTTAAACTATATTTGCTTATATTTATAATTTCGTTTGGTTAATAATATACTTTATACCTTTTTTTAAAAATTTATTATAAAATTTCTATATCATTTATATCTGTGGTAATAACTCCATTTATTACTCTAGATGTTTAATTATCGATTTAGCTTTTTATTACTTTAGGGTATTTTTAGAATTATTTTCTTATAAATTAGAATTATTTTCTTATAAAAAGAAAAAAGAGTATAAAGTGGTTATTAGAACATATCGAGTATATAACTATAGGTTTAGTTAAATTATTCAAGTATTCTCAATAAGTAAGAATCCAAATTTCAATTTGGTCAATTCGAACTTACTCATGCAAATGAAATGAGTAGGAGTTTCCTTAATTAATATTTAATATCTAAAGTAATGATATAACATAACAAAAAGGAGTGATTTTAATGATAAGTCCAATTAGAGTAAGTGGATTAAGTGGTAGCGGTATAGATACTGATACCCTAGTAAAGCAAATGATGACACCTTATAAAACTAAAGTAGATTCTGTAAGACAAAGTAGAGATTTAATAAAAATTCAACAGGATTTATATAGAGAAGCAGTAAAGGATTTTAGAGGCTTATATACAAAGTATTTTGACCTAAGTTCAACAGCTAATTCTTCTACAAATTTAATATTAAATTCGAATTATCAAACTGTAAATTTTTCAAGTAGCAATGAAAATGTAGTTACAGCTAGAGGAGTAGTTGGTTCTAACGGTGGAAATTATACAATTGACGTTAAACAAATGGCTTCTCCTGAAACCTTAAATCTTTCATTAGACAACTTAAAAAATCAAAAAGATGTTACTTTAACTTTTCCTACAAATCAAAAAGACACCAATGGTAATATAATTAATTCAACAGTAAATGTAGATTTAAGTGGCAAAACTTCTGGAAGTGCTATTTTATCCGCAATAAATACTGCTATAACTAATTATAATAAGTCTGATACTAATGTAAATAAAATAGATATGGGTATTAGCTTTAGTGAATTAGGTAATTGTATTTCTATTAAAGGAAGAAATACAGGTGAAGCAAACACTGTTGGTTTTTCTGTAAAAGTTAATGATACAGTAAATAATAAAGTTTCTACTTATCCTCCTAATGCAGTACCATCTACTGAAACTGGATTCACTTATAAAAAAGCTCAAGATGCTTTGGTTAGAATAACCGATTCTTCTGGAAATAGCAATTGCAACCCAGGAACTTATAAAAATTATTCTGCTAATATAATAAATATTGATGGCGTAGAATATACTGTTAACGGTGAATCAAACGGTCAGCCTGTGACTCTAAACGGTAAAGCTAATACAAAAAATACAATTGATAATATAAAGAAATTTGTTGTTGAATATAATGATATGATTGATAAAGTTTCTAAAAAATTAACTTCAAAGTTAAATAGAAAGTTTAAGCCTTTAACAGATGAACAAAAGAAAGACATGAAAGATGATGATATTAAATTATGGAATGAAAAAGTTAAGGAAGGACAGCTTAGAAATGATTCTATACTTTCCTCATTTAGAGAAAAATGTTTAGATATATTTTCAACAAGCGAAAACTATTCATTAGGTTCATTAAAAGATATAGGAATTTCATTAAATCCAGATTATAAAAACCAAAAAGGACAACTTGTAATTGATGAGACTAAACTTAGCAAAGCTCTAACAGAAAACGGTGATAAGGTTAAAACCTTATTGTTAGACCCAAATACTGGAGCATTTCAAAAATTAAAGACAACATTATATGATACATTTATGACATCCAAAGCACCTATACTAAAAAAAGCAGGTTTTGAAGGTACTCTTTATGTAGCAGATAATGACCTTTCAAAAAAAATTAAAGACAAAGAAGATTTAATATATAATTTAGAAAAAGATTTAAGTCTAAGAGAGCAATCTTACTACTCTAAGTTTGCTCTCTTAGAAAAAGCTATGAGCAGAATGAATTCTCAACAGTCATGGCTTGCTCAATCTTTCAAATAGTCAAAAAGGTAGTTAATGTTTAATTCATTAACTACCTTTTTCTATTATTAATTATTTATCCATTTTTAAAAATTATCTTAATAGTGATAATACACCTTGTGGTTGTTGGTTAGCTTGTGATAACATTGATTGAGCTGCTTGAGAAAGGATGTTGTTCTTTGAGAAGTTCATCATTTCTTTAGCCATATCAACATCTCTAATTCT
>NZ_FQZB01000003.1:251708-442894 GCF_900141845.1 Clostridium cavendishii DSM 21758
GCATTTCTTGATGCTTGTTGAAGACCTCTAATTTGGCCTCTCATTTTTTCTGATATTGCAAGACCTGCTGCGTCATCTCCAGCTTTGTTTATTCTTAAACCTGAGCTTAATTTTTCAATTGACTTCCCTGCAGCAACGTTATTTGCTTCCATTTGTCTTGATGCATTCATTGCATTCATATTGTGATTGATTATCATAATAAATTCCTCCTTGAATTTTAACTTTTTCGGCATCCTTGCCTTTTTTTATTTTTATTAAAAGATTAATATACCTTGTCCCTTTTTCCAAAATCATCTAATTAACAAGATTCCTATTCTCCCTCTATTCACTCACCGCCCCCTCATTATATCCTTCAACTACTTTTAATTATTTAAGTTTTATATTGGTTATGTTTATTTTTCGACTTTTTTCGATATAACTTTAGTACTTTTTAAAAAAGTTTTTAGTATTTTTTATTTAAATTGTTTTTTTACCTAATATTATTTCATTAATAATGTTTTTTTTCATTATAATACCAATTTCTTTTTAAAATTTTTCTAAATAGCCATAGCAAATATTTTATAATTTTTAATAATCTTATATTTTTGTATTAAAAAAATTAACCTTCATACTTGCATTATTGTAATTATTTTGCATTTTTTTTATTTTATTTATTTTATCTAGTTCATTCTTAGCTTCATTTCTTTTAATAATAGTAGTTTCATATAAACTATTATCTATAGCCTCAATTTCTAGTTTTTTAATAAGCTCTATAAATTCATTCTTATCAAAATCAAAATTGTCTATTTCCTTTTGAATATCACCTTTTCGTTGAAGACCCTTATCTAAAGATTCAATCTTATCATTAGATAAATCTTCTATTAATTTTAATGATATATTTTTATATTCAATCAATAATTCTTCTATTTTATTATTCATTTAGCACCTACCCAAATTGTTTAGAAAAATAATCTTTTTGTGATTGCATTTTACTCATAGCCTGTTCAAATGCAGCAAATTTACTATAATAAGCTTGTTCTCTATCACTCAAATTTGCTATCATATCATCTATCTTACTTTGTTGTTCATTAATACTTTTAGTTAAATCATTAGAATAAAAAGACACTGTTCCTTCATAACCAGCTTTTTGCAAAAGTGGAGATGCTGATGAGCCTGCCACATTATAAAAAGTATCCTTCAATGATTGAAAAGCACCTGTATTTGTATCTGTCAATAAATTTTTTACCTTGTCCCCATTTTCAGTTAATGCTGTTGACAATTTATCTTCATCTAATACAAGCTTTCCTTTTTGCGTTTTGTAATCTGGGTCAAGTGATAAACCAATATCACCAAACGAACCTAAAGTACTTCCTATTTTTGTAGAAAATGCATTAGTAACATCTTCTATTATTTTGCTTAAAGTAGGATCATTTCTAAGCTGACCTTGTTTAACTTTATCATTCCAAAGTGCTATATCAGAATCCTTCATTGAAGATTTTTGATCATCAGTCAAAGGCTTGTACGATCTATTTAATTTCTCGGAAAGCTTTGTTGATATTTTGTCTATCAAAGCATTATAATCTGTAACAAAACTTTTTATATTATTTATAGCTGCACTAGTATCCTTTTTACCTGTTAGAAGTGTTGGCGAATTTAAATCAGATGATACTCCATTCAAAGTATATTCAACACCATCTATAGCAAATATATTTGATGAATATTCTTTAGTAGCAGTGTTTCCTGAAGGATCCTTTATTGTTACCTTCGAATTTTGTCCAGCAGTAAATGCAGCTGTCGTACCTTTAAAATACATATTGCCAACATTACCCAAACTATTTCTTTGAATACTTACACTATTTCCAAGTTCACTATATTTTACAGAAACATCTATTTTGGTAGTATGTGATGGATCGCTATTGTATGCTGATATTTTAGAATTTATAGCATTTGTAATATCTGTACTAGAAGTAAGTCCAGTGAAATCTACATCTATTTGCGGTGCTGAAGGATCATCAGAAAATTTAAAATTTAATACACCAGCATTACTTAAATCAGTTAAGGGTATATTTAACTTATCTGGAGTTGCTAATCTCTCTACTGTAGCTTGGTAAGTTCCTGTACTTGCTCCAACTCTTCCTTTTGCTGTGATAACACCTTCATTACTACTTGTATAAGTTACTGTTTGGTAGTTTTGACTTTTTAAAATATTAGTACTTGAATTTGAACTTGATGCAATATCAAAATATTTTGAATATAAATTTTTTATATCCTTAGTTATATCTCTATACATATCTTGCTTTACTTGTAATAAATCCCTGTCCTGTTTTGCACTATCTACCTTTGCTTGATAAGGTGCCATCATTTGCTTTACAGCTGCATCTGTATCTATTCCACTACCACTTAATCCACTGACTCTCATCGGACTTATCATATATATCACCTCTTTACTTTTTTCTTGCTCTTAGATTACTTAGTTTACATGATATTAAACATATCTAAACTTTTCTATAACTTATATATCTTCCATTAACTCTTATTATTAAATCTATCTTTTACATCACCTCTTTACTTTTGCTACCTTGTCTTTTGGCTATTTCATTTGCTTGATACCAAGTACTTCTAACCTCTTCTATAAGAGGAATTACTGCATCTAATATCTTTAAGTCTTTTTTTATGTTAGCTTTCATAAGCTCTGAATTAATAAATTCATATACTTTATACATATTAATAGCCCATTCACCAGCTTTTTTATCTAGAGTTACCATAAGCTCACTAAATATATCCTGAGTTCTAACTAATGCCTCATGTGATTTTTTTACATCATTATCTACTATACCTTGTCTTCCTATTTTAACGAATTTAACAGCTCCATCTACTAACATTAAAAGTAGTTGCTCTCTAGATGCGTAAGTTACGCTATTATTTTTATATGTGCTATATCCATTAGTTTGGTACATTATTTAACTCCCCCTAAATTTCCCTTTTGTAATTTTTTAAGAATTTCGCAATAATATTTTTTATAAGAATATTATCCATTTTCTTTTTTTATATTAATTATTCTCGATTTAAGCCTTTTTGTCTAAAATTATTCCTGCATCTTCACAAAGTTTTGCAACTAAATCTAATATTTTTTTAGACGGAACTTCCATAACAACTTCATTGGTATCATCATTTATAATTTTTATCATTATATCACCAAGTTTTTCATGTACTGAATATTCCGCATGAGTTTTTTCCTCCACAAGAAATTTATCTAATTCTTTTATAGCTTTTTTTATTTTTTCTATAGAATATTTTTCCTCTTCTAAAGCATCCTTTTTATCAACTTTCGGTACTTCTTTCAATTTTATATAATTATCCAACTCTGCCTTATTTCCCTGGCTAACATTATTAACCTCCATGTTTTTCACTCCTGTTTATAGTATCATAATAACAAATTATTTAATTAATTTATTAAGTGCCTCGAGTGATATAAAAACAGCTTCTTTATTTTCATCTTGCACTTCTTTTAAAAGTTCTTTTCTAAGTATTTTAACTTCCTTAGGTGCATTTATAGCTAGCTTCACACTACCATTTTCCAATTTTACAACTGAAACTTCTATATTATCGCCAATTACTATTCCTTCTCCTTGTTTTCTTGTTACTATTAACATCTAAATCACTCCTTAAGTGAAAATCCAAATCTTGGATTTGGTTGTTTGAACTTACTCCTATGAATGCATATGAGTAGGAGTTTCTTTAATCAAAGGATGCTTAACCTTATAATTTTCATTATTTAAAATTAATTGTTCCCCTAAATTATTATTAATATTTATTATTAATGGAGCTCTTAAATTTGTAGTAATTTTTTTAATATCTGTGCTCAATGTTACTGTATTATAAATAAGCACATCCTCTGGTTTATCTATTTCTAGATTTTTTATGACATCATCAGGAATATTTACCTCATAATCATTAATTACATTGAATGGAGAAGTTAATATGAAACCTAAAGCTTCATCTTCTAAAGAATGTAATAATTTGAATTGTTCATTATCTTTTATATTTACTAATATGAACTTTGTTAACCCCTCGAAACCTGGAATTCCTTTATTAAAAGTCATAATATCTTTTTCTGTATATTCTAAATTCCCATGATATAAACTATTAAAATTCATAACTTAACCCTCCTAAATCTTATCTTAAATAATCCATAAGCGTTGGCTGAATCACCTTTGCTGATGTTTGAAGCGATGCTGTATATACCGTCTGCATAGTTGAGTACTCCATCATTTTTTGAGTTATATCTATATCTTCTGTTTTAGATAAAATATCAGTCATATTGAAATTTTCATCTTCATTCTTACTTTGAGCTGCTTCCATTCTATTTTGCTTTGCTCCAACTTCTGCTCTCACCTTTAAAAGGTTGGACATAACTGTAGTTATATCAGTTAAATTATCCCCTGTTAATTTATCTTTATTCGCTTTATCATCACTATCTAAATTTTCAACAATATGCTTAAGTAAATCACTAACATTGTTATCTGTACCTTTAAAATTTAAAACATCAGTTGCTGTTACATTATATTCCATAGTAACACCTTGAGATATTTCTACTTTTATTTTTTGACCAATCATATTCATTTGATTTGCTGAATCAGCATCTTTGCTTGGATCAAGTACATTGCCTTCTTTATCACTGTAAGCAAGAATACTATTACCATTTGCATCTGTATAAGTTGTTAATGGTTTAGAGCTTGCTTTTGTACCACCAAATATATAACTACCATCAAAATTAGTATTTAATACTTGTGACAATTCTTGAACTTTTTGATTAAATTCATCCTTTATAGCTTTTCTTTCATCAGAGCCATAAGCCGCATTTCCAGCTGATATTAGAAGTTCTCTCATTCTTTGAAATACATTTGTAGCTTGTCCAAGTGCTGTATCTGTAGAATCTAAATTATTTAAAGTATCTTTTATATTTTCATTGTATTGTTTGTTCTCTGCAATATCACTATGAAGTTGCATACTTCTAGCAACCTTGAAAGGATTATCTGAAGGTTTTCTTATTTCCTTTCCTGATGATAATTGACTTTGCAAAGTTTGAATATTATTTAAGTTTGTTCTCATATCTCTTAAAAAATTATTTGAAAGCATTTTATTCGTTACTCTCATAACCACACCTCTTTATCTATTTCTTAAGTCCATTTACTACGACATCTAAAAGCTGATCAACTGTTGATATTACCTTTGCATTTGCTCCATAAGCATGTTGAAATTGAACTAAATTTGCCATTTCTTCATCTAATGAAACCCCTGAAACTGATTCTTTAGAATTATTTATATCATCTAATAAATAAGTTTGATTATCAACGTTTCTTTTAGCTTCTTGAGCCTGTATTCCTAATCTATCTACAGTATCTTTAAAATATCCATCTAACGTTGTACCATTTATATCATTTTTTACATTTAAATTACTACTATCTAAAGGTGCTATAGTTGCTCTTGTGCTTGTACTATCTATATTCTGAATTTTTATCAAACCATTTCTAAGTTGAGCTATAGCTACTGCTCTAGCATTATCTTTATCTCCATCTTGAGTATTTTGTGATGGCAAATCATATTGATCATCATGGGTTTTAGTTTTAATCTTCATAACATCACTAAGAATTTCTTTATTTATACTTATATTCTCTGCTGTAATCTCATTCTCGTTGTTAGAAGAAAGATCTAATTCACTTGCGTCGTTATAGGTTGCGGTCTTTCCATTAACAAAAAACGGTAACTTATCATCTGCGGCATCTTGCTTACCTGAATGTATAGCATTTACAGTAAATGCTATAGCCTTTGCTACATTATTTAATTGTTCTTTATATTTACCTATATCTTCTTGTATAGAACTATTTCCTTTTAAAGAACCACTTTGAGGTGTGAAAGCTCTAAGTTGAGAAAATTTTATAGTATCGCCATCATTTATTTCGGCACCATCACCTTTAATAGCTATTCCATTTTTATCTCCCCATAGAACCCTACCTTGTTGTAATTGATTAATTTGATCTTCAGTAGCATCTTCTAATATTAATGTTTTTTTATTTTTATCACTAGCCATATTACCAAGCGCATAATATGTTACCTTGTAACTCCCATCACTTTGCTTCTCTATATTGTTTATATATGAAAATCTTGTATAATCCGAATTTCCATCTGCTTGTACAAGATTAGGTGATATCATACCAGTTGTATCAGTAGGCCTTAAATCTATCCCTTCAAAATTTTTCTTATCAACAACTATATTAAAATTTGAACTTAACTTATCAAGTAATAAATCCCTTTTATCCATTAAGTCATTAGGTTGATTTCCTGATACTTTAACACTCATAATCTCTTGGTTTAATTCATTTATTTGATCAAGACTAGAATTTATATCTATAACACTATTTTGAATCATACTTTGAGCATCTTTTTGTAAATCATCAAATCTTCTATAAGTATTATTTAAAGCATCCGTCAACGCTAAAGTTTGTTGAGCAACTACTGTTCTATTATTTGAACTTTGGGGTTGTTTTGAAAGTTCTTGCCAAGAATCAAAAAACTTTCCCATAAGAGTTGATATCCCAGTATCTGATGGCTCATTTAATATTCCTTCAATTTGACTTAAATACGAGCTTCTAGTGTCATATTGTCCTAAAACGGCTGTTTGATTTCTAACCTGATAATCTAAAAAGCTATCTCTTATTCTTTCTATACTTTGTATTTGAGATCCTGTACCTACTTGTCCAGCACTTCCTACCACTGTATAAGGTGCATTTGTAACAGCATTAGCTCTTTGTTTTGAGTAACCTTCTGTATTAGCATTTGATATATTATGTGATGTGACATCAATGCTTTTTTGAGCTGTATACAATCCACTTTTTCCTATATTCAAAGTTGCAAATAATCCTGACATATCTTATACCTCTCTTATCTAAAAACTTTTTATATTAGTAAAATCATTTATCTAAACCTTTAACTATAAAAATTATTATTTTAGTAGGTTACCGTTCCCCATACATTTTAATTATTTTTATAATTTTTTAGATCCTTATTAATAAGATTAAATATCCCTTAAGTATATTCCGTTCTATTAAATGCATTTACTCTAGTTATATTTATTATTCGACAATTTTCTATTCTACTTTAGAGTTAATTACAATATTTCTAATATTTTTTTAAATTTAATTATCGTTTTCCATAAAAAATAGTTAAAATGATTAAATTTTCTTGTGCGCCCGTGCTCTTCCAAATTGTCAGGAATTTATATAGTTTAACTTTAGTTTTAAAAATATAAATATTTTTCCTTATTTGCAAAACAAAAAAGGTGTAAATCAAAATTCAATTTGATTTACACCCTTTTGTTATTTTATAATAATATCATTTTTATATCTCTGCATTAAAAAAACTAATTGTTTTATTAGCAGTATTATAATTATTTCTCATTTGTCTCGTTTTATTTATCTTAGTTAGTTCATCTTTAGCTTCATTTCTCTTTATCATGGTAATTTCATATAATTTATTATTTATAGTTTCAAGTTCTAAGTTCTTACTTAATTCTATAAATTTATCTTTACTAAAATTCAACCCATCTATTTCTTGTTGAATAGCATCTTTTCTTTCAAGACCCTGTTCTAAAAACTCATACTTATCTTGATTTAAATCTTCTATTAACTTTAAAGATATATTCCTATATTCTATTAAAAGTTCTTCTAACAAATTATCCATTAAATCCACCCCATTCATTTTACAAAACAAAATTTTCATTTTTTGTTTCATAAAGGAATCAAAGTTCTGTATTCTTATTTTTTTGATTGCACTTTACTAGCCTCATTTGCCTCATGCCAAGTATCTCTAATTTCTTCTATAAGAGGAATTACACCATCTAATATCTTTAAGTCCTTTTTCATATTAGCTTTTAAAAGTTCTGAGTTAATAAATTCATATACTTTATAAAGATTAACAGCCCATTCACCTGCACTTGTATCTAAACTTACCATAAGTTCCGTAAATATATCCTGAGTTCTAACTAATGCATCATGTGCTTTTTTTATATCCTTATCTATTATAGCTTGTTTACCTATTTTAGAAAATTTAACAGCTCCATCTACTAGCATTAAAAGTAATTGATCTTTAGATGCATAGTTTACACTATTAGTTTTATATACATTATATCCATTAGTTTGATACATTATTTAAATCCTCCTATTTTTTGGTGTCTATGAATATGCCTCTTTTAACTTTTTCTTCATACTCATATTGTTCCATTTCGCCTTCTACCTCTATAGTTTTTCCTTTTATAGCATCTACTGTAACCCTATATTTATCAACAAGCTCTTTAAACTCCTCGTGTTTCTCTTTATCCTTATGATTAGGAGTATTTTCATTTTTTCTTTCTTTATAGCCATTATTATAAATACTAATCTCTAGTTTTCTGTGTATTTTTCCATCCTTAGTTTTATCTTGAAGCTTTCTTCTCAAATCAGTATCTATTTTATTTAATCTAAATTCCATAGCACTTCTCCTATACTCCTAAGCCTTTTTATCAAATATTACACCTGCAGCTTCACATAATTTCGCAACTAAATCTAATATTTTCTTTGGTGGTACTTCCATAATAACTTTTTTTGTGTTATCATCTATAATTTTTATCATTATGTCGCCAAATTTTTCATGCACCGAATATTCGGCATGAGTATTATCATCTTCAAGAAGTTTATTTAATTTTTCTAAAGATTTTTTTATTTGCTTTTCTGAATAATCATCTTTCTTATTGTTTATAGTAGCTGTTTCTTCCCTTACTTTTTCTGTATCATCAACTTTTTGTACTTCTTGTATTCTTATATAATTATCTAAATCAGCCTTATTTCCCTGGCTAACACTTTTAACATCCATGTTTTTCACCCCTGTATTGATACTTTAATATTTATAAAACTTATTTTATTAATTTATTAAATGCCTCAAGCGATACAAAAGCTGCCTCTTTATTTTCATCTTGTATTTCTTTTAAAAGTTCTTTTCTAAGTATTTTAACTTCCTTAGGTGCATTTATAGCTAATTTCACACTTCCATTATCTAACTTAATAACTGAAATTTCAATATTATCTCCAATAACTATTCCTTCGCCTTGTTTTCTTGTTACTATCAGCATTTAAATCACTCCTTAATTAAGGGATGTTTAACTTTATAATTTTCATTGTTTAAAATTAACTGTTCCCCCAAATTATTGTTAATATTTATTATTAATGGAGCTCTTAAATTTGTAGTGATTTTTTTCGAATCTTCATTCAAGGTCACTGTATTATAAATTAATACTTCTTCTGGTTTAGATATAGATAATCTTTCTATAATATCTTCTGGAATGTCTATCTCATAATCCTTAATTACACTAAATGGCGAAACAACTATAAAACCTAATGCTTCATCTTCTAAAGAATGTAATAATTTAAACTCCTCAGTTTCACTTATATTTACTAATGTAAATTTTTTCAATCCTTCGAGCCCTGGAATTCCTCTATTAAACATTATTACATCTTTTTCCGTATATTCTAAAATCCCATGATATAAACTTTTAAAATTCATAATTTATTCCTCCTATATATTATCTTAAATAATCCATAAGAGTTGGTTGAATTACTTTTGCCGAAGTTTGAAGAGATGCTGTATAAACTGTTTGCATAGTTGAATATTCCATTATTTTTTGAGTTATATCTATATCTTCTGTCTTAGATAAGATATCTGTCATATTAAAATTTTCGTCTTCATTTTTACTTTGAGCTGCTTCCATTCTATTTTGCTTTGCTCCAACTTCTGCTCTTACCTTTAAAAGATTTGACATTGTACTAGTTATATCTTTTAAGTTTTCGCCAACAAGCTTACTTTTAGCGTCTGGAGTATCTGAATCAAAATTTTTTACTATATCTGATAACATTTTAGTGACATCTACAACTTTTCCTTTATCATCTTTAAACTCAAATATTTCATTTGATGTTACATTATACTCCATTGTAACACCTTGCGAAATTTCAACCTTCATTTTTGCTTTCATCATATTAATTTCTTCTGGCGTTGCATCATTTCCTTCTTTTCCACTATATTTAATTACACTATTTCCATTTTCATAATCAACTTTTAATGGCTTAGATGTAGATTTTGTTCCACCAAATATATATGAACCATCAAAATTAGTATTAAGCACTTGTGTTAGTTCCTCTACCTTTTGATTAAATTCATCTTTTATTGCTTTTCTTTCATCTGAACCATAAGCTGCATTTCCTGCTGACACTAAAAGCTCTCTCATTCTTTGAAATACACTAGTAGCTTGTCCAAGTGATGTATCTGTTGCATCTAAATTATTTAAGGTGTCCTTTATATTTTCGTTATATTGTTTATTTTCTGTAATATCACTATGTAATTGCATACTTCTTGCAACTTTAAAAGGATTATCTGAAGGTCTTCTTATTTCTTTTCCTGATGATAATTGACCTTGAAGAGTTTGTATATTATTTAGGTTTGTCCTCATATCTCTTAAAAAATTATTTGAAAGCATTTTATTTGTTACTCTCATTATATCACCTCTTTATCTATTTATTTCTTATCTCTTAAGCCCATTTACTACAACATCTAAAAGCTGATCTACTGTTGCTATAATCTTCGCATTAGCTCCATAAGCATGTTGATATTGAACTAAATTAGCCATTTCTTCATCTAATGAAACCCCTGAAACTTTTTCTCTTGAATTACTTATATCATCTAATAAATAAACCTGATTATTAACCATTCTTTTAGCTTCTTGTCCTTGTACTGCAAGTCTATCTATAGTGTCTTTAAAATATCCATCTAAAGTCATACCATTTATATCATTTTTTATAGTTAAATTTGAACCATCAGTTTCAACAAATCCTTTTATCAAATCTGATCTACTAGTTTTATCATCTATATCTTGCATTTTTATTAAACTCTTTCGTAATTGAGCTATAGCAAGTGCTCTAGAATTTTCTTTTTCTCCATCAGTATCATTTTTCTTTGTTCTAATCTTCATAACATCACTAAGAATTTCTTGATTTATAGTTATGTTTTCTGCTGTAATTTCATCTTCTTTATTTGATGTAAGATCTAATTGTTTTTGATCATCATATTTGCAAGTTTTACCGTTAACGAAAAGTGGCATTTTATCATCTGCTACGTTATTAGTACCTGAATGTATTGCATTAACTGTGAATGCTATTGCTTTTGCTATCTTATTAAGTTGCTCTTTATATTTTTCTATATCATTTTGTATAGAGCTATCTCCTTTTAAAGAACCTGATTTTGGTTTAAAAGCTCTAAGTTCTGAGTACTTTATAGTCTCTCCATCCTCTATTGGCGCACCGTCACCCTTTATAGCAATTCCCTTTGATGATCCCCACAATACTCTTGTTTGTTTTAATTCCTTTACTTGAGCTTCTGTTACATCTGTAAGCTTTAAAGTCTTTTGGCTACTACTATTTGTCATATTTCCAAGAGCTGAATACGTTACTATATAAGTTTTTCCACTAGCATCACTTGGATCTTTTTCTACACTATTTATATAGGAGAATCTAGCATAATCTTGATTTCCATCTGCAACTACAAGTTCCGGAGCTTTCATTCCGTCTATATCACCTGGTTTTACATCAACGCCTTCAAAATTCTTTTTATCTACTACTATATTAAAATTTTGGCTTAACTTATCTAATAACAAATCTCTTTTATCCATCAAATCATTAGGAGCATTTCCTGATACTTTGACAGTCATTATTTCTTTATTTAATTCGTTTACCTGGTCAAGTATAGAGTTCACATCAACAACTGTATTTTTTATCATACTTTCAGCATCTTTTTGTAAATCATTAAATCTTTTATATGTATGATTTAATGCATCTGTTAATGCTAATGTTTGTTGAGCCACTACAGTTCTGTTGTTTGAACTTTGTGGTTGCTTTGAAAGTTCTTGCCACGAATCAAAAAACTTCCCTATAAGAGTCGATATACCATTATCTGATGGTTCACTCATTATACTTTCAATTTGATTTAAATATGAGCTTCTAGTATCATATTGTCCTAAAACAGTAGTTTCATTTCTAACTTGAAAATCTAAAAAAGTATCTCTTATTCTTTCTATAGCTTGTACTTGCGCACCCATTCCTATTTGTCCTACTGTTCCAGGTTGACCAAAAGGCGTATTAGTTACAGTTTTAGCTCTTTGTCTTGTGTACCCCTCTGTATTTGCATTAGCTATATTATGTGATGTTACATCTATATTTCTCTGAGCTGTAAACATTCCACTTCTTCCTATATTTAAAGTTGCAAATAATCCTGACATTTTTTCACCCTTCCTTTTCACACTATTATATATTATATATAATATGTCTATATTTGTTAATATAAATAATCATTATACAATTTAATTATTAAGTATAAAAATGTTTTATCATTTTTTATTTCTTTATTAGCATTTGTTTATTTAATTCATTATATTATTAAAAAAATTTTTAATATACTTTTTATAAATTATGGCTCTTTTATAATACTTACTTCAAACTTAGGATTTTAAGGAAAAAAATTTTTACAAAAAAAATTAAATTATATTCTAATTTAATTTTTTGTCTTTATCTTGTATCTGCTATATGTAATTTATGATAATAGCTTATCAAGCACATCTTATTATACTTAAATGTGCTTGATAGCCTAATTTTCCAATAAACACATTCTAAAATTTATTTTACTTAAATTTACCATAAGAGTTATATGTCTTAACTTCTCTATTTGGATTCAAAAAAGTTAAAAGTTGATTTGTATAGCTTAGTTGTTGTTTTATTAGCATATCATTGCTTTCTTTTTGTAATACAACTTCTTCAACCGTTTTCTTTATCTCTCTATAACTTTTTTCTAATTCCTCATCTTCCAATTCATATATAGCTTCTTTTATAGTTTTACCATTTAGAATTTTTCTTCTTTCAACTTCTAATTGTGCTACTTCTTTATTAGAGTTTTTAATTTTTTCAACTATAGCATCTAAAGCAAATACATCATTTTTAGTTATATAAACCATTTGTTCATCTAATAGCTTTAGAAGTTCTATTAATGCTAATCTTTCATTATCAATTACTTCTTTTAGCTTTTCTTTCATTAAACTCTTCTCCCTCTCATTGTATCAATTAAAGCCTTGGCTGTTAAGGTAGAATCTACTTTGTATGTTCCATTTTGCACTTGCTGTCTTAATTCTTCTATCCTTTTATTATTTGCTACATTTGGTTCCTCAATACCATAACTCATAAGCACTTTTCCTACATTTGATATTTCTACACTGTCTCTTTTTGATACTTCTTTAGCATTTCCTACTTTATTTGTATTTCTATTATATAGGTTTATAACATTAGAAGTACCTCCTATTCCTCTGATATTCATTTTATTCCCCCCAAACTTTTTTCTCTCTTGGTTTATTATCGTACTATCTTCTATTTAATTTAGCACTTTTACATAAGAGTTGTATAAATTCTTATATATTTTTTCTAGTTTAAGAAATTTATATTAAATTTGCAAAAACTTAAAAAAAGATTAGATATTTTATATACCTAATCTTTTTTAACTTTTGAAAAATTATCTTAAACTTTTGATTCTTTCTGCTCCACTTATTATGCTACTGATTCTAACTCCAAAGTTTTCATCAACAACAACAACCTCACCTAATGCAACTCTTTTTCCATTAACTAATATTTCAACTGGTTCATCAGCTAATTTCTCTAATTCTATAAGAGATCCATTACTTAGATTTAAAATATCTTTTATATTCTTTTTACATCTTCCAAGAACTACAGATATTTCTAGTGGTACATCTAATATTAAATCTATATTTCTATGAGCAGGAGTACCATTTGAACTGTTTAAACTTTCAAAAGCTACTTCATGAACCTCAACAGGTGGTCTTGCAGGTTCTTTTGCCACTGGTCTTTCATAAGATGGCTCTGGAGCTCTAGGAGCTTCAACCGGTTTTGCTTTAACAGGTTCTTTAACAGTTTCTTTTGGAGTAACCTCTTCTTTTGGTTCTTCTCCCATCATAATAGAAACTATAGTTTTAGCAGTTTTAACAGGTAAAATCTGCATTATATTACTATCTACAAGGCTTCCTATTGTCATAGTAAATGATACTTTTACTATTTGGTCATCCTCACTAATATCTTGAGCTAATGGATCATCATTTGCATCCTCCCAAGTTTTTGATAAAGGCGGAGAAATATTTACTTCTCTAGCAAGCATTGTAGCCATAGATGTAGCCGCTGAACCCATCATTTGATTCATCGCTTCTTGAACAGCACTAATTTCAATTTCTGAAAGTTCTTGATTTACAGCTGTCCCATCGCCACCCATCATAAGGTTTGCTATAACAGCCGCATCCTTAACTTGCATAACCAATATGTTTTGACCACTTATACCCGAAGTATATTCTATTTCTAAAACTATGTTCGGTACATGAAAATCTCTTTTCAATTCTTTTAATGTTGTAACACTTACTACTGGTGTAGTTATGTTAACTGATTGATTTATTATTTGAGAAAGAGCAGTTGAGGCTGACCCCATAGATATGTTCCCAATTTCACCTAATAAATCTTTATCTAAATCTGTTATAATAGCTTCCTCATTTACCTCTTGCGTTTGAGGCTCTGTAGATGTTGAGTTGCCATTTAATAATGAATCTATTTCTTCTTGTGAAAGAAACCCATTACTCATAATTATCCACATCCTTATCTATAATATCTAGTATGGCCACTCCCATGTTCTTACCTACTACACCAGGTTTTGCAAAATAACACTCCTCATTTTCTATTATAACTTTTACAGGACTGTTATACCTTTCATCAAGTTTAATTACATCCCCAGTATTTAATCTTAAGAAATCCTCTACACTTACATGGGTTTTTCCAAGTTCTACAGCAAGATCTACCTCTACTGAATCCAAACTCTTCTTCATTTTTTCCTTAGATTCATCTAATGCGCTATCATTATCTGGCTGGAACCAATATTGAACCACTAGTTTGTCTATTACTTTTTCTATGCTCAAATATGGAATACACAGGTTAATAAATGTGGTAGTTTTTCCAAGCTCTACCGACAACGTAATAAGAGCCACTGGCTCATTAGGAGCCAGTGTTTGATTTATTGCTGGGTTAGTTTCTATGGTTTCTAACTCTGGAACTACTTCCAAAACATCTTCCCAAGCTAACTTCATATTTGCAATAATTCCAGAAGCTATTTGTCTTATTATGTTTTTGTCTATATCAGTAAACTCCTTATTTACATGCCTCCTATCCCCAGTTCCTCCAAGTAATATATCTATAACTTGAAAAGTAAATTGCGGATTTAATTCCAATAAAACAGAACCATTTAAAGGCGGCATTTTAAATACTGTTAAAACTGTTGGATTAGGTATGGAGTGTATAAACTCCTCATAAGTTAACTGCTCCAGCGTTTCAATTTTAACCTTTGTATTTTTTCTAATCTGACCTGTTAGGTAATTAGAAGTAATTCTTGCAAAGTTATCATGAATAAGTTCTAGTGTTCTTATATGCTCCTTAGAGAACTTTTGAGGAGTTTTAAAGTCATATTTTTTTACTTTTTGTTTCTCCTCTTCCTTTTGAACTTCTTCAGGTTTTAAATCTCCAGCAGATAAGGCAGATAACAAGGCGTCTATCTCATTTTGCGATAATACATCTGCCATACATTTCCCTCATTTCCTCTAATTTAATAATAACTTATCGATATCTACTAATGTCACAATTCTATCGTCTAAATTTACTATTCCTTTTATACAAGCTTGAGCTTTATCTCCGTCAAGTTTCTGAATGTCTTTTTCTTCTACTTCTAGAACCTCATCTACTTGATTTACTGATACACCTACAAGTTCATCTTCAACCTTTAGTATAATGACATTAGTCTTGTCATTGTTTCCATGTGATACATTTAAAAGTAAATTAATATCCATAAGAGATATTATACTTCCTCTTAAATTTATAAGTCCTTCTATATGACTTGGGGAGTTAGGAACTGTTGTAACTTTCATCATATCTGCAATGCTTTGAACTCTTGAGGTTTCAACAGCAAACTGCTCATCTCCTAGTCTAAAAACAACTATTTGCATGAAAATTCCACCCCTTTCTTATTAACCAAGTGCTTTTCTTATAGCTTCTAAAACTCTATCTGCTTGGAAAGGCTTAACTATAAAATCTTTTGCTCCTGCTCTTATGGCATCCATAACCATTGATTGTTGGCCCATGGCACTACACATAATTACCTTTGCTGCTGGATCTGAAGCTTTTATCGCTTTAACAGCTTCTATTCCATCCATATCTGGCATTGTTATATCCATAGTAACAATATCTGGTTTTTCCTTTTCATAAAGCTCTACTGCTTTTATTCCATTACTAGCTTCTCCTACGATTTCAAAACCATTTTTCTCCAAAATGTCCTTTATCATCATTCTCATGAAAGCTGCGTCATCTACAATTAATACTCTAGCCATTTGTACATACCCCCATCTAAATTACACCTATCGAATTTAATATTTTTTCTAACGAACCAGCTCTTGGAAGATAGTAGAAATATCCACCTAGATTTTTAGCATCTTCACTTTTTAGTGTAGTTTCTATTTCTAAAATCTCATCTGAAAATTCAGCTGACTCTATAAACGTTGTTGATAGGATGGCACCCATCATATCATATGCCACTGCTGGTACAGAAGGCATTATCGAAAGTTTTGTTAAGTTCGCTATAGCGTTCATATATGAAGCAGAAATTACATTTCCTATTTCACACAGAACTGAAGATCCCATTTCAGTAATATTATCTTCTCTCATACCTGTCAACTGTTCTATTATATCAAAAGCTACAGTTTTTTCAAATACAAAAAGTATATTTCCTGGTGTATCTCCTAAAACTCTGACAAGAACACCTGCCACTATATCTTCTTTAGCAATTAATCCATATATATCAGAAAAATTAATTATTTTTACTGATGGAACAGTCATATCTACTTTTCTATTTAGCATTTGTGATAGTGCTGTTGCTGCATTTCCAGCACCTATATTAGATACTTCCTTAATTGCATCAAGTTCCACTTCATTTAATTTTGAATAATTCATAATATCATCTCCGCACCTTTACTAAAATTATATTAATGCAGCTATATCAAGAATTAATGTTACTAGCCCATTACCTAAGATAGTTGCACCGATGTATTCTTTTGAGCCTTGAAGAGTTTTTCCTAGTGGCTTTATAACAACTTCTTGTTGGCCTAGTAATGAATCTACTAAAATACCAACTTCTTTATTACCAACCTTAACTATTATAATAAAGTTTTTACCAGTGCGTTCTCCACCTATATTTAGTCTTTCTCTAAGTCTTACTAACGGAATTACATTTTCCCTATAAACTATAACTTCTTTTCCATTTGTCTTCTTTATTCTTTCTTCATTATAGTCTATTACTCTGTCTATAAATCCTAGAGAAATTGCAAATGTTTCTTCAGCAACATTTACAAGTAATGCTTGAATTATTTGTAAAGTTAAAGGTAGCTTTATTATAAAAGCTGATCCTTTTCCAAGCTCACTAACTAAATCTACAGTTCCACCAAGTGCTGCTATTTTTGTTTTAACAACATCCATACCAACACCTCTACCTGAGATATCAGTTACTACTTCATTTGTACTAAAGCCTTGTGAAAAGATTAGATTTTTTATTTCGTCATCCGACATTCCTTCAGTACTAATACCGACTCTTTCAGCTTTAGCTTTTACTTTCTCAACATTAACTCCAGCTCCATCATCTTCAACCTTTATTACCGCTTTTGTTCCTTCTTGGTATGCAGTAAGTTTAATAGTTCCAACAGGTGTTTTACCATTTTCCACTCTGTCTTCAGCACTTTCAACACCATGGTCTGCTGCATTTCTAAGTAAATGTATAAGTGGTTCTCCAATTTCATCAATTACAGTTCTATCAAGTTCTGTATCTTGACCTTCAATAATAAAGTTAATTTCTTTATTAAGTTCTACTGATAAATCTCTAATCATTCTTGGGAACCTATTAAACACAATGTCAAGTGGTAACATTCTTATCTTCATTACTAAATCTTGAAGATCTGATGTAGTTCTTGCAACCTGTTCCAGTGTTTCATTTAAATCAGTTGATCTGTATTGTGAACTTATTTGTTCAAGTCTAGTTCTATGAATAACTAGCTCTGACACCATATTCATAAGTTTATCTAACCTATCTAAATCAACTCTTACAGATTGATGTGCTTTTTTATGTTCTTTAACAACCGGCTTTTGTCTTACAGGTTGAACTGCTTCTTTTGGTTCAACTTTTTTTACTTTTTCTTCTTGTTTAACATTTTTAGTTATTTCTGGTGCTTTTTGTTTATTTGAATTATCGTCTTCATTATTTACATCGACCTCTGAGACCAAAACTTTATTAACTTCTGAAATATTTACTATTATATTTTTAAGTTCATCAACTGTTAATTGAGTTAAAACCACTATTTCAAGTGCAAAATCAAAATTTTCACCTTCTATATCTTCTGTAGTTGGATAAGATTTTATTATTTCACCAATATCCTCAATTTCTTTAAATATTAAAAAGGCTCTTGCTGATTTCAGAAGTGTATTTGGACTTAGTTCTATAGATGCACTTAAAGCTCTATAACCTTTATCTTTAGCTTGTTTTATTACACTTATATCATATTGGTTTAGTTTTAATAAAGAAAAATTATTATCAATGTCTTTATTGCCTAAAGTTACTTCTTCTTTAACTTCTTCCTTTTCTCCTGAAGCAACTCCTTCTAAAGCTGATATTATATTAGTGATTTCAATAGAATCTTCAACACCTTCAGATATATTATTAACCATCTTTTCTAGAGTATCCAAACAATCAAACAAAACAGTTACAACACTCTGTGTTACTTTTAATTCTCCTTCTCTAAATTTTGAAAGAACATCCTCCATCTTATGGGTAAGTTCTGCCATCTCATTAAAGCCCATTGTTGCTGCCATTCCTTTGATTGTATGTGCAACTCTAAATATCTCGTTTAATTTATCTACATCTTCTGGTTGTTGTTCTAAATATAATAATGCCTCATTTAAAGTTTGTAAATTATCAATAGATTCTTCCAAGAACATTGATAAATATTGTGATGTATCCATTTACTTATCCTCCTTATAGCTTGCTATAAATGAATGTAGATTTCTTTTCAAATCCAAATTCTTTATAGTTGTAAATACTTTCAGTAGCACCTACAAATAGTAGTCCTCCTGGCTTTAGTGCTTTACTAAACTTCTTATATATCTCATTTTTAACATCTGTGTTAAAATATATAACTACATTTCTACACAATATAATATCTAAATTACTTTCATAATTTTCTAATATAAGATCATGTTTTTTAAATGTAACCATATTTTTTATACCAGGATCTATTAAATATTTACTTCCTTCTACTTTAAAATACTTTTTCAAATTCTCCTGACTAACATTTTTCATTTCGTTATCTGTATATTCTCCAAGTTTAGCTTTACCTAATATAGTATTATCTATATCTGTTGCTAATATTTTGTGCATCACAGGACCTGTGGTATTATTCTTAAGAATCATAGCCACTGAATAAGGCTCACACCCTATAGAACATGCTGCACTCCATATTTTAAGGGGTTCCTTTTTAGTTAAATATGTAGTCTTCATAAGTTTTTCTAATTCGTCAAAAAGTTCAGGATTTCTAAAAAATTCAGTTACATTTATAGTTATGAAATCTAAAAATTTTTGCCTTTGCTCACCATCTGATTTTATTAGTTTTGTATATTCATCTAAAGATTTAACTCCAACCCTTGACATAAGACTTTCTATTCTACGATGTAATTGATTTGGTTTATATGCCGAAAGATTTATACCTATTTCTCTATAAACCCATTTTTCAAATTCTAAAAAATCCATTTTATTAACACCTACTTTTTCACCAATTTAATTATTGCTGTAGAAACATCATGTAATCCTATAACCTCGTCAACCTTACCGGTTTCAAAGCAAGCTTTTGGCATGCCATATATTGTACAAGTAGATTCATCTTCAGATATAGTATATCCACCAGCATCCTTAACTGTTTCTGTACCTTTAGCTCCATCTCTTCCCATACCAGTTAATACTACCGAAAGAAGATTACCTTTATAAACTTCAACTGCACTTATAAATAATTTATCAACAGCAGGTCTAACTCCCCATATAGCTGGTTCTTCATTTAAAGATATTTTTTTATCCTTTGAAATTTCCATATGGAATCCACCTGGTGCTATATAAACACAATTTTTTTCTATGTTTTGATTTTGAGCACCTTCTACTACCTTAAGCTTTGAATTGTTATTAAGTCTTTCTGCAAAAGCTTTTGTGAAACCTTTAGGCATATGCTGAACGACAAACACTGGAACTCCTAAATCTTCAGGAAGTGCTGTTATAACCTCATACAATGCTTTAGGGCCACCTGTTGATGCACCTATTAATACAGCTTCAAAGCGTTTATTACTAACAGCTCTATTTGGCATTTCTGTTTTCTTTCTTTCTGATATTATTGTTTTTTTTGGTATGATAAGAGGTTTTTTTATTTTAGAAACCATTCTTATTTTACTCACTAACTCAAATTTAACATTATTTATATCTAATGATATTGAACCTGATGGCTTTGCAAGAAATTCTGCTGCTCCTAAGTCTAAACATTCTAATGTTAAACTAGAAGACCTTGTAGTAAGAGAACTCAACATAATAACCTTAACTTCAGTTTGTTTTTCTTTTAATTTTCTAAGAGCTGTAATGCCATCCATTTTAGGCATCTCTACATCTAAAGTTATTATGTCAACCTTAATTTTATCTAATTTTGTTAAGAGTTCTTCTCCATCTCTAGCGACAGCAACTACTTCCATATCATTTTCTTCATTTATCATATCTGATATTATTTTTCTCATTAAGGCAGAATCATCCACCACCATAATTTTTAATTTTTCCAATTTCAATCACTCCACTACAGTTCTTTTACGCCCTGACCAACAATTCTTATTGTAACTCTCCCATCCTCCGCATCTAAAACCATAGTTCTTCCTTTATTACCTCCTACATCTTGAGCTTTAATAGGTATACTAAGAGTACCTAAAGCCCTTATTACTGCATCACTATTTCTTTTTCCTATATCACTTATCATGCTCTTATCGGAAAAATTAAACATTGATGCTCCTCCAGCTATTTTAGCAGTCATACTTCTTTTTGAAGAACCAAGCTTCTCCATTTCTGTAACTAACATTGGTATGGCTAGATCAGCAAATTTTAATGGGTTTGATACTTCTTTAAATTGAGTACTATCTGGTAGCATTATATGTGCAAGCCCTGCTATTTTTCTTACTTTATCATAAATTGCTATTCCTATACAAGATCCTAAACCTATTGTCATGATTTTTCCTGGAGCGTTTACTGTGTTTAAATCCGCTATTCCAACCCTTATTTCAGCATTCATATTCTACACCTAAAAAATTTTAGCCCTTTCCTCGTCATTAAGAAGTTTAGCTAAATCTAAAAGTATTATTATTTTACCTTCAAGTCTTATTAAACCTTTTATATATCTACTTGAAATATTCGCCTCTATAGCTTTTGGTTTTTCTACATCATCCTTGTTTACATCTCTAACTTCATAAACATTTTCAACTACAATTCCAAGCTTATCTCCACTTTCTTTAACAACTACAATTTTACTTTCATTAGTTATTTTAGATTCTGGAAAAGAAAACTTTTTAGCTAAATTTATTACTGGCAATATACTTTCTTCATAATTTATTACACCATCCATAAAAAAGGGAACCTCTGGAAGCGCTGTTGGAACTTCATATCCTAGTATTCTTTCTACCTCCATTATATCTGTAGCATAATTTTCTCCATTTAAACTAAATATAAGTATCTTTATTTCATTTACAGCCATTTATATACCCCCTATAGTTTTAATTTGTCTATTATCATGTCACCTGCTTCATTAATATAAACATGTACATCCCTAGCTTGTTCTTCCAGTAACATTTCTCTTTCTCCTACAATAAATTTTGTATTTGAATAGGCAATTTCACACCAAATATGCCCTCTTCTAGAAACCTCTAAAGTGGTTTTAACTTCTCCAGTACTTCCAACTATTTTAGCTTTTATTTCATTGGTTGCTTTTATATATCCACCTCGAACTACAGCCCCTAGACCTTTAAATATTACTTTATCCTTTGATACTATTTCTGATATGTATGAACCTTTTTCATTGATTATAATATCTCCAGAGGAATACAACTTAGATTCTTGCACATAATTTAAAGTTAATGGTACAGGTATTGATATTTCATTAGCTAATTCTTGTATTTTTTTATTCACAATATATAATATATCGTTTAATTCTGTAAAATACTTAATGTTTATAGGCGCTAAACCTATAAGTTTATTTTTTATTTTATCAACTATCTCAAATTCACTACCTGAATTTAACGCATTATATTTTATAACTCCCATGGAAACCTTAGGTATTTCTTTATATTTATTTTCTATCAATACTTTTATTATTTCCCCATCTAACTTGTCATAACCTAATAAATTATACTTCTTAACTTCTTCTACTGTTTCTACAAGATCTTTGATATTTTTATATAAAACTTCTAAGTTTTTCTTATATTCCTGTTTTAAAACATCTATAGCACCGACCTCAACAGTAGATGTTATTATATTTCCTAAAATAACGGTTTCACCATTAGATTTTATTACAGCTTTATCCACTTGACCACCAATTAAAGCTCCTGTCCCAGCTATAACAGTCATGCCAGGCATAACATTCCCATTTATCTTAACTTGACCACTAAAGTTTATATTACCTGTTGATAAATCCACATCACCTTCTACAGTATGTATACTATTAACTGAAATTATATCCCCAATATAAGACGGATTTCCACTAATATCTGCTACTATAGCATTCCCCTTAATACTACATCCACCACCAGCTTTCAGCTTTATTATTTTTAATTTTTCACAAGCTATTTCTTTTCCAAAAACATCTTTACCTGCTTCGCCTTCTTTTCCTTCTTGTTTAACTAAAAGTACATCTCCAGGATTAACAGTAGCTATATCACAAATTTCTCTAAAATTAATATGATTTTCATCCTCATTAAAATGTTTTTCTATGATACTTTTAAATTTAATTTCTATTTCATCTTGTACAGTTGGTATTGGGTGTTTTCCTTTAGCAATAAGAAAATCCTGAACACTTTCTTTTTTTATTATTTCTTGCATATTTTCTTCTAAAATGCCATAAACTATTTTATTGTCAGATAAATTTTTCAAAATTTCATCTCTTGTAAATAAAGGAGGATATTCCTTATTTATTTCCTTAATCTCTATAAATAATTCATTACTTTCTTCAGAATCTTTTAAACCATATTTAATATTAGGTATATAGTTAATATCTACAAACGCTTCCATTTTATCTTCTGAAGTTCTTATATTCATAATTCTTTTAGATTCAATTTCCTCAAATTTAAATTCAACATTGTCTTCTTCTAATACTTTTGCTTGTTTAACTTCTTCACCATTTACTATTAAAGTTACTTTATCTCTACAAATTAACCTACAAGGTGCTCCATTATTAATTGGATTCTTAATGAAAAGTTTTCCATCTTTAATAATCCCAGTTCCATTTACTATTTGACCTTTTGATGAACTATCTTTAACTATAACTTTTATTTTAACATTCTTTTTTAAGAAACCACTTTTTTCAAGTATTTCGTACTCAATTTCATTTTTATTAACTTGAAAAACTTTAGTTGCTTTATTAATACATTCTTCAATATTATGCCCTTCAAATATTTCTTCTCTCATGATAATCCTCCCTTCTCATTTGTCCCCATTATACCATATAAAGAAAGTAATCTTAAACAAATATTTACTTATTTTTTTCTATATATTTCTTTATATTTTCATTAAATAAGTTCATTATTGTTACTATAGTGTCATTTTCACTTGAATTAAAATTTATGTTTTCCACTCTACGTATAGGCAAAACTTTAGGAGATGTTCCAGACATAAATAAGCCATCGAAAGTTTCTATTTCTTTGTAGTTAATGTCAACTTCACAAACCTTTATATTATTTTTTTTGCAAAGCTCTATTATAGTACTTCTTGTTACTCCAGGTAATACAGCTTTAACATTTGAAGTATACACAGCCCCTCCCTTAACCATAAACATATTAGAACGACTACCTTCTGTTATATTTCCATCATGATTTACAAGGATAGCTTCATAGGCATTTTTTTTCTTTATTTCTTCATTTACTGAATCTCTAAAGCTTTTATTTATTATCTTTGCATTAGGATTTTCTCTTTCAGCAAAATAGAAAATAGTATCTATCCCTTCCTTATACATTTCTTCTGTTGGATAACTATGTTTTATAAAATAAGCTATTAAATTTTTTTCATCAATTAAGCTGTTATATAAAAATTTAATATTACCCACTTTAACATCATTTTTCTTTATTAATAAATCTACTTGATTTTTTATTTCCTCATAACTATACGGCATTTCTTTATTTATTAGTTTTAACGAATTACTCATTCTAGCTACATGTTTTTCTAAAAACATAGGAATACCCTCTGTAACTCTAAACACTTCATAAACTATACCTTTACTTGATAGTAATCCTTCATTAAATTTATCATTTTCCTTTATTTGACCATTTTCAATAAAATAATTTAACATACATTCCATATTTCTTACTCCTCAAATTATATAATTACTTCCAATTTAATATTTCAATTGTATCATGTTTTTTCTTAAAATTAATTAAATAAGGTTTTCCAACTAAATCCAATAAAGGTTTATCTGATAGAGAATCAGAAAACATATATGAGTTCTTAAAGTCAACTTCTATTCCTTCTTCTTTAATAACTTCCATAAGTCTTCTTACTTTTTCCTCACCTTTACAATTTAAACCCTCCATCTCTCTTTTAAGTTTACCTTCATTGAATTTAAACTTTGTACCTATAATTTTATCTACTTCTTTTATATTATAAAACTCATACAAATAAAACTCTGGCGAAGCTGATATTAAATATACCTTATAACCTTCGCTTTTAAGTTTTCTTATCATAGTTATTGCATCTTCATATAATATGTTACTTAAATGATCTTTATAATATTCTCTAACAAGCAGCTTCAAATCATTTTCTTCTATATTATCTATAAATTTTATAAAAGCTTCTTTAACCTTCTTCTCATCATACACACCTATTCCATACATAACTCCACAAAATATAGCCCTAGGTATGAATTTTACATTTTTTTTATCTTTACTAATTACAAACTTAAAAAATTCTAATAATGTTTCTTTTCTGGTTATAGTGAAATCTACATCAAATAAAGCTAACTTTTCCACAATACATTCTCCTTAGATTTTAAAGTTTAATTTTTAATTCTCAATAATTAATTTTTTATACTTTAAAAACTTTATTATTAATTATTTTAAACCACAAAAAATTTATTTTTACTTATAGAAAAAAGTGATGCAAAGTTGCACCACCCTTATGTTAGTTAGCTAATTCTTCTTGATAATACTTAGTTACTTCATCAAATTCAGCTTCTTCTGGAACTACAAGTTCGCCTTCTTCATTGATTGATTTAAATAAGTATACTGAACCATCTTCTGGATTTTGAACTAATACATAGTCTTGTTCCTTGTATTCAAAAGAGTCTACAACTTCACATGATATTATGTTTCCATTTTCGTCTTCTAAATCAACAACATAGCTTTCATGTTCTCCTTCACAACCACAGCCACAACCTTCATGATTATGTTCATGTTCATGTGAATGATCTCCGCAGCCGCAACCACAGCTTTCTTCTTTTATTTCTTCTCCGCAGCCACAACCGCAACCACATTTATTTAATTCTTTATCTGACATCTATAAGTGCCTCCTTAAGTAAATTTGTTACATGTTAATATTGTACTCTTAAACGCTAAATAATAAAAGCATTTTCTAGAATTTTTTTCATTATTTTTACGTAGTAAATATACAAATTAAAATTTATCTGGCGCAAACTTATTCCTAAGTATTATAATAAATAGAAATTTTGTTTTAAAACTCATAAACTTTAAGCTTTGAATACTCACATAATTTAAATTTGCTTTATTCAATATATACTATTCCCTAATTGTATATTTCAATACGCACATTTTATCTATTAAAAAATTTATTTTACAAATAAATTAATTTTTATAAACAAATCACAATCTACTAAAAAAACAAGGCTCATTACCTAAAGTAATGAGCCTTAAATATTACATGCTATATAAGATTACTTACCAGCTAACTTTTTGTAACCTTCTAATCTTTCCATTGCATCTCTTTCAGTCTTTTCAAATAGAGCATCAGCAGCTTCTGGGAATGCTTTAGCAAGTGATGCATATCTAACTTCACCCATTAAGAATTCTTTAAAGCTTGCAGTTGGTTCTTTTGAATCTAATGAGAATGGATTCTTTCCTGCTTCTTTAAGTGCTGGATTGAATCTATACATTCCCCAGTATCCACACTCAACAGCTTTCTTAGCTTCTAATTGTGAGTTACCCATACCAACTTTTAATCCATGGTTTATACATGGAGCATAAGCTATGATTAATGATGGACCTGGATAAGCTTCAGCTTCAGCTATAGCTTTAAGAGTTTGGTTCTTATCAGCACCCATTGATATTTGAGCAACATATACATATCCGTAGCTCATTGCCATCATACCAAGGTCTTTTTTCTTAGTTCTCTTACCTGATGCAGCAAATTTAGCTATTGCAGCAGTTGGAGTAGATTTTGATGATTGACCACCAGTGTTTGAGTAAACTTCTGTATCAAATACAAATATATTTACATCTTCTCCTGAAGCTAGAACGTGGTCAACTCCACCGTATCCGATGTCATAAGCCCATCCATCTCCTCCGAAGATCCATTGTGATCTCTTAACTAGGAAATCTTTTTCTTTTAATATTTCTTTAGCAAATTCGTTAGTTTCTGATTGTAAAGCAGCTATAACTCTGTTAGCTCTATCTCTTGTACCTTCACCATTATTAAGGTTAGCTATCCAATCTTCTAAAGCAGCCTTAGCTTCTTCTGAAACACCAGCATCTATAGCTTTTTGAGCTGTTACAGCTAATCTATCTCTTATAGCTTTAACTCCTAAGAACATACCCATTCCGAATTCAGCATTATCTTCGAATAATGAGTTAGCCCAAGCTGGACCATGTCCTTCATGGTTAGTTGTGTATGGAGTAGCTGGAGCAGATCCTCCCCAAATTGATGAACATCCTGTAGCATTAGCTATCATCATTCTGTCACCATATAATTGAGTTATAAGCTTAGCATATGGAGTTTCTCCACAACCTGCACAAGCACCTGAGAACTCAAGTAATGGTTGCTCAAATTGGCTACCTTTTAAAGTCTTCTTATTCATTGGATTAGCTTTTGGAGCTACTTTTTCAACTGCATAATCCCATCTTTCGATTTCGATGTGTTGAGATTCTTGTGGTTTCATTATAAGTGCTTTTTCTGGAGCTGGACATACTTGAGCACAGTTTCCACAACCTGAACAATCTAGTGGGCTTACTGCCATTGTGAATGACATTGGTTCAGCAGTCTTAAGAGCCTTAGCTGGAACTATCTTCATTCCTTCTGGTGCATTGTTCTTTTCGTCTTCTGTTAATAAGAATGGTCTTATTACAGCATGTGGACAAACATAAGAACATTGGTTACATTGGATACATTTATCTGCTTGCCATTCTGGAACGTTTATAGCTATTCCTCTCTTTTCATAAGCAGCAGTTCCTGGTTCAAATGTTCCATCTTCCATACATAATAAAGCAGATACAGGAAGTTTATCTCCTTCTTGTCTGTTCATTGGTAAAACTATTTTTTCTATGAATTCTGGAACTTCTTTAGTTTCAACTTTTGCATCAACAGCATCTTTCCAAGTTGCTGGAACTTCTATTTTAACTATTGATTCTATACCTTTATCTATAGCAGCATTGTTCATATCAACAACTTTTTGACCTTTTTTACCGTATGAAGTTACAACTGCAGCTTTTAAGTAGTTAACAGCATCTTCTACTGGAATGATGTTAGCTAATTTGAAGAATGCAGATTGCATTATCATATTAATTCTTCCACCAAGACCTATTTCTTGAGCTATCTTAACAGCATTTAATGTATAGAATGATATGTTGTTTTCTGCAATATATCTCTTATATGAAGCAGGTAATTTTTCTTCTAACTCTTCTGGAGTCCATAAAGTGTTAAGTAAGAAGTTACCATTTGGTTTTAATCCTTCTAATACGTTGTATTTATAAACGTATGATTGATTATGACAAGCAACGAAATCTGCTTTGTTGATTAGGTAAGGTGATTTTATTGCTTTCTTACCGAATCTTAAGTGTGATACTGTTATACCACCTGATTTCTTTGAGTCATAAGCAAAATATCCTTGAGCATACATATCAGTATGGTCTCCGATAATTTTGATTGCACTCTTATTAGCTCCAACTGTACCATCTGATCCAAGACCCCAGAACTTACAAGCTTTAGTTCCTTCTGGTGTAGTATCAACATCTACTGTTGTTTCTAATGAAGTATTTGTAACATCATCAACTATAGCTATAGTGAATCCGTTCTTTGGACATTCGTTCTTTAAGTTATCATAAACAGCTACTATGTGAGCTGGCACTGTATCTTTTGAACCTAATCCATATCTACCACCAACTATTACTGGAGCATTTTCTCTTCCGTAGAAAGCATTCTTAACTTCTAAGTATAATGGTTCTCCAGCAGTACCTGGTTCTTTAGTTCTATCTAAAACAGCTATTGATTTAACTGTGCTAGGTATTGCTTTTAATAATCTTTCATTTGAGAAAGGTCTGAATAATCTTACTTTAACTAAACCAACTTTATTTCCGTTAGCATTTAAGTAATCTATTGTTTCTTCAACTAAGTCAGTAACTGAACCCATAGCAACTATTACTCTGTCAGCATCAGCTGCTCCATAGTAATCAAAACAGTTGTATTCTCTTCCAGTTAATTTAGTGATTTCAGCCATGTATTTTTCAACTACTTCTGGCACTTCTTCATAGTACTTATTAACTACTTCTCTTTGTTGGAAGTATATATCTGGGTTTTGAGCAGTTCCTCTAGTTACAGGATGATCTGGATTTAAAGCTCTTCTTCTGAAAGCTTCAACAGCATCCATATCTAATAAATTCTTTAGTTCATCATATTCTAGAACTTCGATTTTTTGAATTTCATGTGAAGTTCTGAATCCATCAAAGAAGTTTACAAATGGTATTCTTGTTTTGATTGCAGTTAAGTGAGCTACAGCTGATAAATCCATAACTTCTTGAACTGAACCTTCTGCAAGCATAGCAAAACCAGTTTGTCTTGCTGCCATAACATCTTGGTGATCTCCAAATATGTTTAATGCTGAAGTAGCTAGTGCTCTAGCTGATACGTGGAATACTCCTGGAAGTAATTCCCCTGCAATTTTGTACATGTTTGGTATCATTAATAATAAACCTTGAGAAGCTGTGAAAGTTGTAGTTAAAGCTCCTGCTTGTAATGAACCATGAACTGCACCAGCTGCTCCTGCTTCTGATTGCATTTCCATTACATGTACTGGTTGACCAAATATGTTCTTTCTACCTTGTGCAACCCATTCATCTACGTGTTCTGCCATTGGAGATGATGGAGTTATAGGGTATATTGCAGCAACATCAGTGAACGCATAAGCTATATGAGCTGCAGCTGTGTTACCATCCATAGTTTTCATTTTTCTAATTGCCATTATGCTGACCCCTCTTTCTAAAATATCTTAGATAATTTATTGAATTATGAATTTAAATTAATTTAAATTCATAAGGTTTAACATTATTCAGCTAATTTTTTACCTAACTCTTTAGCCATTTCTAACTCTTTCTCAGTCGGTGATTCTTTTACTGCTAAATCACCAATAACATCGAAGCCATAATCATCCATTCTTACAACCCAATCTTTCATGAATTTTCCGTCATCCCAACCGTAAGATCCAAATAGAACTACTTTTTTATTGTTATTAGGAGTTAACTTTAATTCTTTTATAAATGGCTCCATTTCTTGTTGTTCAATTTTATTATTATCCATTGATGGACTTCCAAACGCTACCGCATCTGCATTAGTAACATCCTCAAGTTTTGCATCTGTTACGTGTTTTATAGTAACATCGGCTCCATTTTCTGTGGCACTTTCTGCTATTTTACTAGCTAGTACTTCAACGTTACCTCCGTTACTCCAATAAATAACTGAAATTTTTCTCATAAATAACACCTCATTTATTTTTGTTAAATTGTTAACAACTTTATATTTTGGTATTTGACTCGACATAACTAATTATATACTATGGAAAATATTTTTCAAGTTTCATATTTTAATATATTTAACTAAAATGTGCACAAAACACTAAAAGTGCCTTAAAATACTTAAATATTATCATTATCATTTTAAATTTCTTATTTATTCTTATTATTCCTTCATATCTCTTTATTGATTAAATATTCTCATAATTGCGCTTATTTGCTAACTTTATTTTTTATAATTTTTTTGAAAAATTTATTATTTTTTAAAAAATAAACTTGATTTTCCAAAAAAATATTTATTAAAAATTTACATTTAGTTAACACTTTTTACCGTTTTTACTTCAATTTATGCAAAAGAACTATAAGAAATTTCCTTTCCTATAGTTCTTTTTTTTTACTTTTTTACTTGTTTTTTATTTATTTTTTATGGACTTCATTATAATTTTAACTATATTCTCTACGCCATTATTTACAGAACTACTTTTCATAGCATTTATATATTTTTCTTCATCTCTTGTGGTTTCTATAATCGCCTTCAAAAGTTCCTTTTTATTAAGCTTTTCTTCTTCTATAACCTTAGAATATCCTGCTTTTTCAAAAGAATTTGCATTTAAAACCTGATCTCCCCTTGAAGCATTTTTAGATAGTGGTATTAAAATATTTAATTTTTTTAATGCGAGAATCTCAAATATAACATTTGCTCCAGCTCTAGAAATTATAATATCACTTAAAGCCATAACATTTGGCAACTCTTCTGAAATATATTCTAACTGAAAATATGCTGCTTTCTTATCTAAAGAACTGTCTATATTTCCTTTTCCACAAATATGGATTATATTAAACTCCTTTAACAAATCATCTAAGTTAGCTCGTATAGACTCATTTATAATTTTAGAACCTAAGCTGCCACCAATAACAAGGAGAACTTTTTTATTATCTTTAAAACCACAAAACTCTTTACCTTTTAATTTATCACCTGACAATAGCTCTTTTCTAATAGGTGTACCAGTTAGTACCCCCTTATTTCCTTTTATATATTTTATACTTTCAGGAAATGTAACACAAAGCTTATCACAAAAAGGCGCTGCCAATTTATTAGCAAGACCTGGTGTTAAATCCGACTCATGTGAAACTACTGGTATTTTTTTTAGTGAAGCAGCCATTACAACTGGAACAGTAACAAAGCCTCCCTTTGAAAAAATAACATCTGGTTTCTCTTTATTTAAAATATTTATAGCTTCAAAAATTCCTTTCACAACTTTAAAAGGATCTGTAAAATTTTTAACATCAAAATATCTTCTAAGCTTTCCTGATGATATTTCAAAATATGGTATTCCAGCTTTTTTTATTATTTCTTTCTCTATTCCATCCTTACTTCCTATGTATTTTATTTCAAATCCTTCTTGTTTTAAATTCGGTATCAAAGCTAAATTTGGTGTAACATGACCTGCAGAGCCTCCACCTGTCATTATTATTTTATATTTACTCAAAGTAATCATCCCCTCTTTTAGTAGGTAAATTTATAATCTTTTTGCATTCTCAAATGCCCTATCTTTAATTTTTACCATCTTTTTATTAAAAAAGTCAACTCTTTAGTATTTTTTTCACTTCATTTTCATTATATGCCTAAACATTCCTTTTGTTCCTCCAATTATACAATATAATCTTCTATTAAATGGACAATATATAAATACAATCTTAATTAAGGAGGTAATTAAAATGGCACAAAAATTAGTTCCAGAATCAAAAAAGGGTTTGGCAAAATTCAGAAATGAGGTTGCTAACGAACTAGGCATACCATTTTCAGATTATAACGGAGACCTTTCTTCAAGACAATGCGGTAGCGTTGGTGGAGAAATGGTTAGAAAAATGGTAGAACAATACGAAAAGAAAATTTAATCATCATAAAAACAAATTTGAAAGTCAGCAACCGCTGACTTTCAAATTTAAATTCTTAAATTTTTTATTATTATTTGTATTTTTCTTTCTCCATTAAATTCATTTATTGATGGAGAGAAAATCAAGTCTAAATCGAAGTCACAGTAACTAGTGTCTACTACTTCTAAAAATCTTTCTTCTCCGTATTTACAAATAAATTGTTCTCTAAAATCATTAAATTTATCAAAACTAATAGCATCTATACACATATAACTATTTTTGAGCTTACATCTTAATTTCAAGATACTTTTTTCTTTTCCCATAAGCCATAACCTAGTAACTTTTACACTCTTCTCTGCAAACAAAGGTGATGGATTCCCCTTCCCAAATGGCTCCAACTTCTCAATTTCTTTAATTAATCCTTCACTTAAATTATTTAATGGCATTTGAGCATCTATTTTTATTTTTTGAGTTAAATCTTCTTCTGTTAAAGTACAATTTTCTAGTAATAATCGTCTTAACTTAGGAATATTTTCCTCTTTTACTGAGAGTCCTGCAGCCATAGGATGACCTCCGAACTTTCCTAATAAATGCTTACATTTGGAAAGCTCTTCAAATATATTATATTCCTCTATACTTCTTGCAGAACCTTTAGGCATTTCATGCCCAGAAGTCATAACTATACATGGAGTATTATATTTTTCTTTTATTTTACCTGCAACTATTCCAGCTATACTTTCATGAACATCTTTATTATAAACTAAAAGCACCCTATCATTTTGCATATTATTTCTTTCTATATATTCTACTATACTCTCCAAACTTTCTATTGTAAGCTCTTGTCTTCTTTGATTCAACTCGAAAAGCATCTTAGCTAGTTCTTCTGCTCTACTTTCATCTTCAGTTATTAATAATTCCACTGATAAATCTGCTGTCTCTAGCCTTCCTGTAGCGTTTATACATGGCCCAATAACAAAACCTAGATGATATGAACTTATCTTTTTGTTTTCTAAGCCAATCTGTTTTTTTAAAGCTTTTATTCCTGGCGTATTACTATCATTTAAAATCTGTAGTCCTTTTCTAACTATTATCCTATTTTCATCTATTAAATCCACCACATCACAAACTGTAGCTATCGCACAAAATTCTAAAAGCTCATAAGACTCTTCTAAAGGTATATTCAATTCAGAATATAAACATTTTGAAAATTTAAACGCAATACCAGCACCGCAAAGCTTATCAAATGGATAATTACAATCCTTTCTTTTAGGATTTATTACAGCATCAGCCTGTGGTAGTTTATATTCTTTATTCCCTTCTTCATCCTCTATAAAAGGTATATCATGATGATCTGTAATTACAACTTGCATTCCTAGTTCCTTTGCCACATTAACTTGTTCAAAAGCAGCTATTCCATTATCACAAGTTAATATAACTTCAGTACCTTCGTTCTTTAAACTTCTAATTCTATCTGAATTCATACCATAACCTTCTGATTCTCTATTTGGTATATGGTATTTAAAATTAGCCCCACACCTTTTTAATGCCTTATATAATATGGTTGTGCTTGAAACTCCATCACAATCGTAGTCACCATATATAACTATCTTTTTCCCTTCTAAAATAGCATTTTTTATTATATATATTCCTTTATCCATATCCTTCATTAGGTATTCATCGTAAAAGTCATTATAATCTCCATAAATAAACCTTCTAGCTTGTTCCAAACCATCTATTTCTCTATTTACCAAAAGCTTTGCTAAAAGCTCCGAAATTTTAAGTTTTTCACTTAATTCCTTAATTCTTTCTTTATTTCTTACTTTTAAAAGCCATTTTTCTTTCACATCATCACCTATAACCTTATTTCTTCCTTTAGATTAGCTTAAAATAATTTCTAATCACTTTAAAATCTGCAATTTAGGATTTTTGAATACCTTATTACAAATATTTTTCATATATTCCTTATTTACGTCTATGTTGAAATTCAACTCTTTAAATACAATGTCTGGATTCCCATTTAATAATTCATATATATTTAGTCTATTTGAAAGAACTATACTTTTCTCTATTTCTAAAGAATACTTAAGCTTATATCTTTTAATTAATAACTGTATCTCCTCGTCTCCTATATATTTATCTATATTTAACGCATTTTCTATACACTCATTTATTAATTCTATAGCTTTATTTATATTTTCCTTAGTAGTTCCTAGATATATTTTAAATAACTTAATTCCTTTTTCCCATTTAACTACACTACCTACATCATAAGCTATACCATTTTTAGTTCTAATTTTATCAAACAGTTGCGAACTTACCCCTTCTCCGAACCAAAGATTTATAAGCTTTAATACCATTATTTCTTCTATACTTAAATTAGATATATCATATACAGCCTGTACTTTAGCACCTTCTCCAGCTATAACCATTCTATCCTCACCAGTATATTTATAATGTAATCTATTGTCTATAAGAACGTCCAAATCACCCTCATCTACAACATTTAAATGTATACCATGAAAACCTTGAACTCTAATATCTTTAAAATTTTCTTCAACTATGTAAGTTATCTTATCAAAATCTATAGATGTAACTACCGAAACAACACAATTATTAGCTAAATACTTATGTTTATAGAATCTTACTATTTCATCAAGAGTCATCCCTCTTATACTTTCCTCAGTACCTATTATTCTTTCTTTTATTCTTCTGTTTTTAAAATTATTAAACAGTAGCAAATCTTCACAATACTGATCTAAGTCTTCCTTCCACTCTTTATATTCTTGAAGAATAACATCCATCTCTTCTTTAAACCCTTCTTTTGAAAACACTGGATTCAATACAATATCTGAATAAAGGTCAAAAGCATCTTCAAAATCTTCATTTGCTGTAGTTCCATAATATATTACATAAGGATAATTTGTCATAGCATTATTAAATCCAAATAACTTATCTAAGCTCTTATTTATTGAATTTTCATCTTTTGTTTTAGTTCCTTTAAAAAGCATATGCTCTAAAGCATGTGCTACACCTATAGTATAACCTTCTTCTTCATTTGCCCCTGCTTCAAAACCTATTGTAAACGATGTATGAGCACTCTCTCTATACTTATATATTAATCTTACTCCATTTGAAAAAACCTTCTTATTCATTATTCCTCCATATTGTATTTTTAAGGCTAATTATATATTATAACCTTTATTAACTCATTACAGTTTTCTACTTTCGCAAAAATGAAAATTGAGAGTTGAAAACTTAAAACTTGAGAATTAAATTATCCAAAACTCTCAATTCTTCATTTGCAACTCTCCATTACTTCAAAATTAATTTCCTTTTTCTAGAAGAAAATCAAATAACATTCCTTCTTTTATACTTTTAGCTTCTTCTTCATAACCTAATCTAGTTATTATCTCCAAAGCAAAAGCAATCGCTGTAGCAGGTCCTCTACTAGTTATAATATTCCCGTCTGTAACTACTATTTTATTTTCTTCATATATACAGTTTCCAAGCTCTTCCCTATATCCTGGATAACTTGTTATCATCTTTCCATCCACTATTTCAGCCTTTGAAAGTACTATAGGAGCTGCACAAATAGCTGCTACTATTTTACCAGAAGCATAATATTCTTTAACTAATTCAACAACTCTAATACTTTCTTTTAAATTTTTAGATCCAGGCATACCACCTGGTAAAACTAGAGCATCATAATTAAGCAAATCAGTATCTTGTAATGTTTTATCTGCTATAATTTTTATACCATGCGAACTTACAACTTCCTTTTCCAAAATTGAACAAGTATGACAAGTTACATTTGCTCTAGCACAAACATCAACTACTGATAATGCTTCTATAACCTCAAAGCCATCAGCTAACATAACCAAAACTTTTTTCATAACACACCTCCAAAAATTGTCTTACTTAATAACAGTTTCTTTTATATAATCTTCACCTTCTAAAATAGCCAAGCTAAGACCTCTACCTGCTCTATTTTGAAGCTTCATATCTCTTAATAAAAATTCATACTTTTGTTTCAATTTACTAATAAGTATTATTCTACTGCATTCTTCATAGGATACTGCAATTTCATTATAATTATCTTCACAATTTCTTTCAACTACTACTGAAATTATTTTTCCAAAAATAACTTCATCATTATCTTTTAGAGATATAGCAGTAACCCCTGAAGCTATTTTACCCATTAAGCTTACAGTCTCCACAGCAAATTTTATCGCCATAGCTTTTTTAGTTACCACTACAATTTGAGAATTGTCGCTATTATTAAAATCTACTGAAACTAAAATGTCAGTATCCATCTTAAACTTGTATGCTATTTGATTATTATATATTCCACAAAACTCTTGAAGAGCTGTTTTCTTAACATAACCTTTTTTTGAGAAAAAGTACACAGTACCATCAAAATCCTTATCCTTTATAGATTTAATATTTAATACTTCTTCATCAGCGTCTAAATTATCTACTAAATCTTTTAAATGACCCTCTGTAATATTTTGAACCATTAAGCTTTGGAATTTAAATACTTTTCCCTTGTTAGTAAATACTAATATCTCAGAGTTTGAATCTGTCTTAGTTTTTATATAAGTATCACTTGAATATTTTTCATAAATTTTTATATTTCCCTTTTTATTTATACCTAATGTAAATTCAGCATAACTAAAGTTCTCACAAGATTCTATTTTAACTATTTTATTCTGTGAATTTAAAGCACATAATTCACATCCAAGTACTGCTCTTTCTAATGGCTCTTGTTTAGGTTTCTCAGTTACAAACTGTAATCCATTTTCACAAACAACCTGAATAAACTCATTCTCACCTTCCGTTTTAACTAGTTTAACGTCTATAAGCTCATCTTCATTCTTAAGCTTTAATGCCATAAGCCTAGAATAAGCTGTTATAAATTTATCAAGCGTAGTCATTTTAATCATGCCCTTAGCTGTTATAAACTCAAAACTATATTCAGGCAATAATAACTCCAAAGAATGAATGGCTACTATTTTCTCATTATCTAAGGATAGCCCTCTAATTAAAGTGTCTATACGTTCTCCTTTGTCCTTCCATTTACCTTCTGGAATTGTATTACCTTTAATCTGATACATATTACCTTTATTAGTAAATATCATTAAATTTTCTTTAGTATTTGACTTTATAAGTAATTTTAAATAATCGCCTTCTCTATATTCTATATCATCAGCATTTGCATTAAGACGATTATATGTTTTTAAAGGTATTCTCTTAACAAAACCATCATTTGAAACTGTTACCATTATATCTTCTACTATAAGTAATTCTTCCAAATCTATTTTAGCTTCGCTATCATCTTCTACAAGCTCCGTTCTTCTAGGAGTACTGTATTTTTCACTAACTTCTATAAGTTCTTTTTTTACAACCTTAAATAATTCTTTTTCATTAGCTAAAATTTTCTTTAGCCCTTTTATTAGTTTCTCTAATTCTTTATATTCTTTCTCAAATACTTTTATTTCAAGACCTGTAAGTCTGTATAGCATAAGTTCTAAGATTGCATCGGCTTGTATATCAGTAAATCCAAAGTCAAAAACTAATCTTTCATGTGCCTCTTTTTTAGATTTTGAAGCTCTTATAGTTTTAATTATTTCATCTAATACATCTATAGCTTTTATGAAGCCTTCTACTATATGAAATCTTTTTTCCGCTACTTCAAGTTCCTTTTGTGTTCTTCTTGTTATAACTTCTTTTCTGTGATTAACATAATGAGTTATTATAGTTTTTAGTCCCATAGTTTCTGGCTTACCATCTGCTAACGCAACCATATTAAAACTAACATTACATTGTAAATCTGTTTTCTTAAATAAATACTTTAATACCTTATCTACTATTTCCTCATCTGCAGCCTTTTTAAATTCTATAACAGCTCTTATACCAGTTCTATCTGATTCATCTCTTATATCTACTATAGATTCTAAAGCTTTTGCATGTCTCTTATCTCCTGTCATTTCAGATATTGTTTGAAGTATTTTTGCTTTATTTCTTCTATAAGGAAATTCTGTTATTACTATACCGAATCTTCCATTTTCTAATTTTTCTATAGATGTTTTAGATCTTAAAGTAACCTTACCTTCTCCTGTTTCATAAGCACTTATTAAGGATTTTTTACCTATTATTACTCCACCCGTAGGTAAATCTGGTCCCTTTATATACTCCATAATTTCTTTTGTTGTTATATCATTGTTATCTATATAAGCTAATGCACCATCTATAACTTCCTTTAAATTATGAGGTGGTATATTAGTAGCAAGTCCTACAGCTATTCCGAAAGTACCATTAACTAAAAGATTAGGATATCTAGCTGGTAAAACCTTAGGTTCCATTTCTGAATCTGAATAGTTTGGTACCATATCCACTACACCTTTATCTATGTCATTTATCATTTCCATAGCTATAGGCGCAAGTCTAGCTTCTGTATAACGCATTGCTGCAGCTCCATCACCATCCTGAGACCCCCAGTTACCATGTCCGTCTATTAATTGTTCTCTAGTTGAAAAGTTTTGAGCCATTATAACCATGGCGTCATACACAGAAGTATCACCGTGTGGGTGAAATTTACCTAATATATCCCCTACTATTCTTGCAGATTTGTAATAAGGCTTATCTGGAAAAGCCTTTAATAAATATGCTCCATACAATATTCTTCTATGAACTGGTTTAAGTCCATCCCTAACATCTGGAAGTGCTCTATCCTTTGCTACTTCTACTGCATAAGGAAGATAATTATCTGGCATAGCTTCCTCTAATGGAACTCTTATAATATTCCCATCTTTAGGGATAATAACATCTTTTTTAGCCACTTTGTGCTCCCCTTTCCTGCCTATCTTTCAGTTTTATACATTTACCCGATGATTGCCCGTTCTAATGCTCCCATATCAAGCTAAATTTTACTTGATATCCTAAAATTCAGCGTACTTGTACATATAGTTTTTTCTAGGTTCTACTACATCACCCATTAAAAGAGATACCATTTTTTCAGCCTTAGCCGCATCCTCTATAGTAACTTGCACTAAAGTTCTAGTTGCTGGATTTAATGTAGTTTCCCAAAGCTGCTCTGGATTCATTTCTCCAAGACCTTTAAATCTTTGAATTAAAGCTCCCTTACCAATTTTCTTTTTACCTTTTTCAAGTTCATCATCTGAATAAGCATAAATTGCATTATCTGCATTTTTACCCATTTTATAAACTTTATATAAAGGTGGTTGAGCTAGATATAAATGTCCATTAGCTATTAATGGTCTCATGTATCTATATATATATGTCATCCAAAGAGTTCTTATATGGTAACCATCTACATCAGCATCACTCATTATTATTATTTTATCATATTTTAAATCTTCTTCTTTATAATTGTCTAAAGTACCTGTTCCTACGGCAGTATTAAATATTTTAAGTTCTTCTGATGCAAGTACATTTTCAAGCTTTTGCTTTTCGGTGTTCATTATCTTACCCTTAGAAGGCATTATAGTCTGAAAACGTCTATCTCTTGCTTGCTTTGCTGAACCTCCAGCAGAATCCCCTTCTACTACTATAAATTCATTAACATTCTTATCTTTTAAAGTACACACAGCAATCTTACCTGCAAGAGGTGCCGTACCTTTACCTATTTTCTTCTTTTCAGCTTCATTTATCTTTTTTATCTTTTCTCTTCTAGCAGCCGCATCTAAAGCATTATTTATAATCATGGTTGCAACTTCTTTATTATCTTCTATCCATTCTGAAAATTTAGTATAAGCTAAATCATTCATCATAGTATAAGCTTCATTATTTCCAAGCTTAGTTTTTGTTTGACCTTCAAAAACTGGATTTGTTATTTTTATTCTAACAATTGCAGTCATACCTTCTCTAAGATCATCACCTTCAAACTCTTTATCCTTTTCCTTTATAAGATTAAGCTTCTTTGCCCATTCCTTAAAAGAACGAGTCATACCAGTTTTAAATCCACTTTCGTGTGTTCCAGCTTCAGTAGTTGGTATGTTATTTACATAACTTGCTATATATTCAGTTGTTGAATCAGTAAATTGAAGGCAAACTTCTCCATACATTTGAATATTATCAACCATTCTTTCACCTTCAAAAAATATAGGTAATTCATGTATTGCAGTTTTACTTTCATTTAAATAGGAAATAAAATCAAGCAATCCATTTTCTGAAAAATATTCCTTTACTACTTCTTCATCTTTTCTTCTATCCACAAACTCAAGTCTTACGCCTTTATTTTGAAAAGCAAGCTCCTTAAGTCTTTCATCTATAATATCAAATTTGAATTCAGTATTAGTAAAAACATCTTTATCAGGCATAAATGTAACCTTAGTTCCTGTAAGCTTAGTCTTACCTACTACCTCTAAAGTCGTTATTGCAGTACCTGGCATTACTTTTTTAAGTTCTTTATCCATTGCATTTTCAAATCGTTGTCTATATATATTACCGTTTTGATAAACTTCAACCTCTAACCATTTTGAAAGTGCATTTACAACAGCAGCTCCAACACCATGCAGTCCTCCAGAAGTTTTATAATTTTTATTATTAAACTTACCTCCGGTATGAAGTTCTGTAAATACCATCTCTACCCCTGATTTTTTCTTAATAGGATGTATTCCTGTTGGAACACCTCTTCCATTATCTATTATAGTAACACTTTTATCCTTATTTAAAACCACAGTAGCCTTATCTCCATATCCATTAGATATTTCATCAATAGCATTGTCTAATATCTCCCATACACAATGATGTAGACCTTTGCTACCTGTAGAACCTATATACATACCTGGCCTTATTCTTACTGGTTCTAGCTTTTCAAGAGACGTTAAATCCGTGACATCATAGCTACCACTTTGTATTTTATTATTGCTCATATGTAAACTCCTCCACATCCTCTAAGAACTAAAAATTAAATTTATTATAGTTTTATATCCTTTTGAATATAATATTCTATTTTTTATATCTAACAAATTATATTTTCTTATAATTCTAGATTAGTATAAAATTTAAAAACAGCATTGTCAAACATAGGTTCTTATACCTTACTTTTTTTTACATTCATTTTATCATTATTTCTTTTTTTATTCAAAGTTTTTTATTATTAACTAAATAAATTCCATTAAAAAAACTCCTATTCACTAACATTCATAGGAATACGTTCAAATTTCTAAATTAAAAATTTAATTTTTCACTTAAAATCTAAGATTCAAAACGTCACTTAACTTCGAATAACCAAAGCAAAGATTTGGATTCTCATTTAAATATAATAGACACCCAAAGTCTGGGTGTCTATTCATTAAACGTCATATATTCCTATTTGTCTGACATGTTTTGTATGAGACCATTCTTTATTATCTTTTTCTTTTATTCCTTGGATTGTAATCGGAAGCCAAGAAATTGAGAATATTAAGTATAAATATGCAATTCTATAGAAGAATCTAGCTTCTTTTTTACCTATAAATAAGTATATACCACCTATAAACAGAACAGCAACAATAACTAATAGTGTCCATGACACCCAAATTTGAACTTCTGTATTAGTAACGCTCTTTAAAACGCCATCTACATTTACTTTCCTATGAACATCTTCTATAAGATAACTTTTAACAAATGTATTATCCTTCCATATGGTTGTTAAACTTTCGCATATTTTACTTGTTGCTATGAAATTTAAAGAATATACACCTAATATAGCAAACATTTTTTTAGATATTTTTTTATCTAAAAGTAGTATTAAAGGCGTAACCATAAATTGTATAGAGCCAAATATCATAACTAATCCCATAATAGTAGTCATACCATTATTTGATTGAGATTGTGAACCAAACGCCGTATTAATTTTTCCAACCAAATCCATAATAGTAACTATATGAGCATCATAAGCTACATTCGGATCTATCAAATAATTTACCCAGGAAACAACTTGCTTTATAGCCGGTAATATTAGCAACCCTGTTGCTATAACTAATGCAGCAAATGGCTGAATAAGATATAAAGCGCAATCAAGAGTTACAAAACTTCTTTCTTTTATAGCTTTTTTCATAAGCTTTGTGAAAAATCTTGAAGCAACATCGGCAAAACCTGACATCCATCTTTTTCTTTGATTCCACGAAGCTTTAAAAGTTAAAGGCTTTTCATCATAAATTATAGCATCATGAGCCCAACCAACTTTTTCTCCGTTTAAAACTAATTTACAACTAAACTCTAAGTCTTCAGTTAAACACGTAGCTCCCCAACCTAATTCCTTAAGTATTCTTGTATCTACAGCGAAACCTGTTCCCCCTATTTGGTTTGTTAATCCTAAGTTTGCTCTTGATAATTGAAAGAATCTATCAACCGACCAGAAACCTATTGAATATGATGCTGCAATCCATGAATCATCTGGATTTTTAGAATCTAGATATCCTTGAACAACTTTAAAACCTTCACACATCTTATTATTCATTTCTTTTAAAAAGTTTTGAGAAACTAAATTATCTGCATCAAATATACAAACTGCATCATACTTTTTCTCCATTTTGAATATTTTATCAAACATCCATTCAAGGGCATAACCCTTTCCTCTTTTTTCTTTATTAAATCTTTCAAAAACCTCAGCACCATGTTCTCTTGCTATCTTTGCAGTATTATCATTACAATTGTCTGCTATAACAAATATGTCATACATTTCTTTTGGATAATCTAACTTATTTAAACTATCTACCATATTCGCTATAACAACTTCTTCATTGTGTGCAGCAACTATCATAGCAAAACTTTTTTTAGGGTCAAATACTTTTTTATCCTTCTTTCTATAAATACCACATATTCCAAGTATGAAATAATACATACTTAACAGTAGTACTAATATTTGAAATACAAATGTTATATCATAGATAACATAACCAAATATCTTCATCTTATTCACTCCTAAATCAGGACTTTAGAATTGTCCTTTTGTTATAAATAATACTAACTAAATTAAACTCATTTTATGTATAAAACTTCGTTTAGCACCTACTATACTATATTTCATTCTAAAAAAAAAATCAAGTATAAACATATTTGTATATTTTTCATTATTTTTAAAGATTAACGATTTTTAATATTCTTACAGAAATATTAGTGAGTATTCTATTTTAAATTATTATATATATTGCAATTAAAAATGTAAATTTATATTTACACTTGTTAAACGCAAAATAAAACTATTTTTAATTTGTAGAAAATATATATTATTAAAATTTGAAAAATTAAAATTGAGGGAATACCATATTTGAAATACCAATGTTTAGTCTTATGTCTAAATATTTTCATAGATGCTATAGTGCCTATACTTCCTCCTAAAATTGAAAAGATAAAAAACTTCTTTTCTGGAATTCTCCATTTTTTATTACGCGCTCTTTTCTTGTCAGAATAAATTAAATAAAAAGTATATGAGTTTATAATTATAATATATCCAATAAAATAATTTAACATTTATTTTTCCTCTTACTTAAACAAATTTACTAATTTAAATTATATCTTTTTTCTCGTCACTTTCATACTTATCTATAGTTTCTAAAAACTTGTATTGAATAAATGTATCTACTTCTCCAATTATGTGACACATATTTTTTTTAGGTATTACACCTCCAGCCATTGTTTTATGTCCTCCGCCATTACCATATCCACTTATTGCTTCATTGATTATTTTTCCTGCATCTAAATTTTCACTTTCATTTCTAACCGAAAACTTTAATTTATTTTCTTTTTCACAATATACAACTACAAAATCAATTTCTTTAAGACTTAAAATAAAATCTGAAATACAAGCTAAAAGCACATCTGGACAATCAAAGCCTATATTTACAAAACCTATGTTTCTGTATATTTTTATATTTTGAATAGCATTTCCATAAGCATTTAAATCTGAAAATTCTAAAGTATTTTTTTGTATCTTTGAAATCTTCTTTTTATCTGCTCTTTTATATAAGTAATAAAACATATCTATATCTAAATCACTAACACCTCTTGATAAATCTAAAGTATCCATTTTAATACCATATAATAAAGCCGTAGCTGTATCTTCATCTATCCCTATATTATTTTCTATAAAATAGCTTGCTAATATACTTGAACAAGCTCCTATATTATCTCGTATATCTTTAAATTTATATTTATTATTCACAAAAACAGGATGATGATCTATACATGCTACCTCATCACCAATAAAATCAGTTATGTTAGAATTATATTTTTGTGAATCTACCAGTATTATGTAATCATCTTTACTCATATAATCTATACTTTCAATAAATGTTATATCTATATTTAATAACTCTATCATTCTAAGTGTACTATACTTTTCTATTTCTCCTTTATAGCATATAGTAGCATCAATTCCTTTTCTATCTAAAAGTTTTTTAAGTGCAAAAGCTGTTGCTATTGCATCTGGATCTGGAGAATTATGAGTTTGTATAAATATTTTTCTATTTCCTCTTAAAATATTAATTAATTGATTTAACTTTGTCATACAATCAATCTCCTTAGTATTTTTTAACCCTTATTACATATATTAACACATTGTTAAAAGTTTATAAAGTAGTTTTAACATTCTATATTTATTTAATAATTTTATTAAAAATTCATATTTTAGAAAAAATTATTATTCCTACACAACGTCTTTATTAAATTACTTTTGAAATTAATTTAAATTTATATGACAATATCCTTCTGGATTTTTCTTTAAATATTTTTGGTGATATTCCTCAGCAACATAATAACACTCCAATTTTTCTACTTCAGTAACTATTTGACTATCGTATTTTTTTTGTTCTTCATTTCTGCTCTCTATAATTAAATTTTTATCTTCAGTATCTATAAAATATATTCCTGTTCTATATTGATGACCTATATCCGGACCCTGTCTATTTAATACAGTTGGTTCAACTATCTCCCAATATTTATTTAAAAGCTCCTTTAAGCTTATTTGATTTTCATCATATTCAACATAAACAGCTTCTGCATAACCTGTCATTCCTGTACAAACTTCCTTATAACTAGGATTTTTTGTAATTCCATTTGCATAACCTACATTTGTTTTCACAACACCTTTAATTCTTGAAATATATTCTTCAACACCCCAGAAACAACCACCTGCTAAAACTATTTTTTTCATAAAAACTTCCCTCCTAAATTTCTTTATTAATATTTTACCAAAGCAATTTATATATTCAATATTATCATTAACTTAATTTATATATTTTAGGCATATAAAAAAATAATAGATGAATATATTGCTTTATTATTTTAGGAAATATGCCTTATTTTAAAAATAAAAAAAACTAGAACTTAAATGAACTGCTCCATGTCTACTTGACATGAAGCAGTTCGCTTAAATTCCTCTAGTTTTTTAAATTTAATTTATTGATTTTGTATTTATCCAAGACATCATCTCTCTAAGTTCTTTTCCTACCTTTTCTATTTGATGTTCTCTTTCCATTTTCTTTATAGCATTAAAACTAGGCCTTCCTGCTTGATTTTCAAGTATCCAGTTTCTAGCAAATGTACCATCTTGTATTTCTGTTAGTACCTTTTTCATTTCTTTCTTAGTTTCATCTGTAACAATTCTCTTACCAACTGAATAATCCCCATACTCTGCTGTATCACTTATAGAATATCTCATAAGACTCATTCCACCTTGATACATAAGATCCACTATTAATTTCATCTCATGAAGACATTCAAAATATGCATTTTCTGGAGCATACCCTCCTTCTACTAAGGTTTCAAAGCCTGCTTTTATAAGTGCACTAACTCCACCACATAAAACAGCTTGTTCTCCAAATAAATCTGTTTCTGTTTCATCTTTAAATGTAGTTTCTAGTATTCCCGCTCTAGCTCCACCTATACCATTTGTATATGCTAAAGCTAAATCTTTTGCTTTCCCTGTATAATCATTATGAACCGCTATTAGACAAGGAACCCCTGACCCTTCAGTATATGTTCTTCTAACCATGTGCCCTGGTCCTTTAGGCGCTACCATAAACACATCAACATTTGATGGTGGCACAATTTGACCATAGTGAATATTAAATCCATGGGCAAATACTAAAGCCTTTCCTTCACATAAATATGGCGCTATTTCTTCTCTATAAACCTTTGCTTGCTTTTCATCTGGTAATAATATCATTATTATATCAGAATTCTTTACAGCATCTGCTACTAATGCCACATTAAGTCCAGCTTCCTTTGCTTTCTCAAAGGATTTACTTCCTTCATAAAGACCTACAATAACATCAACTCCACTTTCATGTAAATTTAATGCGTGCGCATGTCCTTGGCTACCATAACCTATTATAGCTACCTTTTTTCCTTTTAAAAGTTCTAAATTTGTGTCCTTTTCATAATACATTTTTGCCATTTTTTTAATCCCCCTTTTTATTTGTAAACTTTAAGAAATCTTTAAAATATATAATTATTAAAATATTTATTTTAAAGTTCTTAAAAATCTTACTAACTATTTTCATTAACTTCCTACTCACTTACATTCGCAGAAGCAAGCTCCATTATATCTTTTTCACATATAACTTTAGATATTGGTTCTCCTGGTGCAACCATTGGAAATACCTTTTTATCTTCGTTAATTATATAATCTATAAGAACAGGGCGCTTACATCCAATAGCCTCTCTTAATACACCATCCAGTTCCTCTTTATACTCCACCCTATATCCTTTAAGTCCATAAGCTTCTGCAAGTTTTACAAAATTCGTTTCTCTATTTAATGTAGTATGTGAGTACCTTTCTTCATAAAAAAAGTTTTGCCATTGTCTTACCATCCCTAAAGAATTATTGTTCATTACTATTATTACTATAGGTAATTTATTTGAAACAATCGTGGCCAATTCATTACAATTCATTCCAAAACTTCCATCCCCAGATATATCTACAACAAGTTTATCTTTATTAGCAAACTGTGAACCTATAGCCGCTCCTAATCCATATCCCATCGTACCAAGACCTCCAGAGGATATATAAGTCCGTGGATATTTAAAATTATAATAAAGTGCAGCCCACATTTGATGTTGTCCTACATCAGTTGTCATTATTAAATTTCCATTGGTTATTTCATTTAATTTTTGAAAGAGAAATTGAGGTGTTAAAGCTTCTTCTTGCCTATCCACTATAGCTTTTTGTTTTTTCAAAAAGCTCATGGTATCTAGCCACTCTAGATTATTCTTTTCATTTATTAAAGGTATCAATTTACTAAGTACCAACTTAATATCTCCAATTATATAAGAATCAACCTTTATATTCTTATTTATTTCAGCTGGATCTACATCAATATGAACTATTTTTGCGTTCTCAATATGCTCTCTATCACTAAGAACTCTATCACTAAATCTTGTTCCTATTGCTATAAGCAAATCACATTTGGTAGCAAGTAAATTTGAAGCCTTAGTTCCATGCATACCTATCATACCTGTATATAAATTATCATTAGAATCGTATGCTCCTATTCCCATAAGTGACGTTGTAATTGGCGCATTTATCTTATTTACTAATTGCTTTAATTCATTTTCTGAACTAGAAGCTATTACGCCACCCCCTGCAAATATAAATGGTCTTTCACTTTGATTTATGAGCTTTGCTACCTTTTCTAACGCCTCTCTTGTTATATACTTATTTTTTCTTTTAGGTTCAACAGGTTCTTGATGTTCATATATAGCAGTTTGCCCTGTAATGTCCTTAGGTATATCTATAAGAACAGGTCCTGGCCTACCTTCCTTAGCTATATAAAAGGCTTCCCTTATAATATCAGGTAGTTTATTAATATCTTTAACCATATAATTATGCTTTGTTATAGGCATAGTTATACCTGAAATATCAACTTCCTGAAAACTGTCCTTTCCTAAAAGTGGCATAGTAACATTTCCTGTAATAGCTACTAAAGGAATGGAATCCATGTATGCAGTAGCTATTCCTGTAACCAAATTTGTAGCTCCTGGTCCAGAAGTTGCAAGACAAACTCCAACTTTTCCACTAGATCTAGCATAGCCATCTGCCGCATGAGCTGCCCCTTGCTCATGACAAGTCAAAACATGAGTTATCTTATCTTGATATTTATAAAGCGCATCATAAATGTTTAAAACTGCACCTCCTGGATATCCAAATATAGTATCAACACCTTGTTCTAACAAACAATTAATTAATATCTCAGCTCCATTTAAAAGCATTTTTTATACCCCCTTTTTTATAATTTTTAATTATTGTTTATTGCTATTTAAGTTATTTCTTTTTATTTATAACCATCAATAAAAGTTGATAGCTAAGCCTAATTTTTTAAAATAATTTTATAAAACACTTTCAATCCTCCACCCAAGTTTGCAACTATTTTAAAACTGCCCCAAAATTAGCTGAACTTACAAGCCTTGAATATCTTGCTAAATACCCTTCTTTTATTTTAGGTTCTAAAGGCTTAAAACTCTTTCTTCTTACATTGAGTTCTTCTTCCGAAACCAATAATTCTAGTTTACATTCATTTATATTTATAGAAATTATGTCCCCCTCTTCTACTAAAGCTATAATCCCTCCTTCAGCAGCTTCTGGTGATACATGTCCTATGGAAGCACCTTTAGTTGCCCCTGAAAATCTTCCATCTGTTATAAGTGCCACATATTTATCTAACCCCATCCCTGCAATAGCAGAAGTTGGAGAAAGCATTTCCCTCATACCTGGACCACCCTTTGGTCCCTCATATCTTATAACCACAACATCGCCCTTATTTATCTTCTTTTCATATATAGCTTTAATTGCATCTTCCTCTGAATTAAATACTCTTGCTGGCCCTTGATGTACATACATCTCCTTTAATACCGCTGACTTCTTAACTACTGCTCCATCTAATGCTAGATTTCCTCTTAAAACAGCTAATCCACCATAATTACTATAAGGTTCTTCTACTTCTTTTATTACGCTTCTATCTAAAACCTTAGCATTTTTTATATTAGCAGCGTGGGTTCTACTAGTTGCAGTTATACAATTTAAATCTAGGAGATTAAGTTTAGATAATTCCTTAATCACTGCACTTATTCCACCAGCTCTATAAAGGTCTTCTATATGGTGTTTTCCTGCTGGTGATAATTTACAAATATTCGGTGTAGAATTGCTTATTTCATTTATCATATCTAAATTAAATTCTACTTTAGCTTCATTTGCTATAGCAGCTAAATGTAAGACACTATTAGTTGAACATCCAAGTGCCATATCTACAGTTAAAGCATTCCTTATACTTTTTTCATTTATAATGTCTCTTGGTTTAATATCTTTTTCAACAAGTTTCATTACTGACATACCTGCATGCTTTGCAAGTATTATTCTTTCAGAATATACAGCTGGTATAGTTCCATTACCAGGTAAAGCTATTCCTAAAACTTCTGATAAACAGTTCATTGAATTTGCAGTAAACATCCCTGAACAAGAACCACAAGTTGGACATGATTTATTTTCTATATCTTTTAATTCCTCTAAACTTATTTTATTTGCAGTATATCCTCCTACTGCTTCAAACACAGTAGATAAACTTGCTGCCTCTCCATTAACTTTTCCAGAAAGCATAGCTCCTCCAGAAACTAATACAGTTGGAACATTTACCCTAAGAGCCCCCATAATAACCCCTGGAACTATCTTGTCACAATTAGGAATAATAACTAATCCATCAAAACAATGAGCTTTCACCATACACTCTACAGAATCAGCTATAATTTCCCTTGTTGCTAAAGAGTATTTCATTCCTTCATGCCCCATAGCTATACCATCACAAACTCCTATTACAGGAAAGACTATAGGTGTACCTCCAGCCATTAAAACCCCCTTTTTAACAGCTTCAGTTATTTTATCTAGATTAATATGACCTGGTATAATATCATTTTGAGAACTAACAACACCTATTAATGGTCTTTTTAATTCTTCATCAGAAAAACCAGCTGCTTTAAGGAGTGATCTATGAGGTGCTCTATCCACACCATTTTTTATCAAATCACTTTTCATGTTAAACTCACTTCCTTCTTTAAACCCTAATTTTATTTTAGATTCTTTCTACAACTAAATCCCCCATTTGTTTAGTTGATGTAATCTTCATACCTTCACTCATTATATCCCCAGTCCTATATCCCTCTTCTAACACTTTAATAACAGCATTTTCAATTACCTTAGCTTCTTCTTCTAATTTAAAACTATATCTAAGCATCATAGCTGCTGATAATATTGTAGCTAATGGATTGGCAATTCCCTTACCAGCTATATCTGGCGCACTACCATGAATAGGTTCATACATACCAAAACTATTCTCTCCAAGACTTGCTGATGGAAGCATTCCTATAGAACCAGTTATCATAGATGCTTCATCTGATAATATATCCCCAAACATATTACTAGTTACTATTACATCAAATTGTCTTGGATCTTTCACAAGTTGCATTGTTGCATTATCTATATATAAGTGATTAAGTTCCACCTCTTTGTAATCCTCAGCGACCTCTGAAACAACTCTTCTCCAAAGTCTGGAACTCTCTAATATATTAGCTTTATCAACACTTGTAACCTTTTTATTTCTTTGCATAGCTATTTCAAATGCTATCTTTGCAATTCTTCTTACTTCTGAAGTACTATATTTTTCAGTATCATAAGCTATTTCCTCATCATCAATCTTCTCTAATTTTCTCTCACCAAAATATATACCCCCAGTTAACTCCCTAACTACACTTATGTCTATTCCGTCTCCAATTATAGAATCTTTAAGTGGAGATGCGTTTCTAAGAGGTGCATATAAAAGGGCTGGTCTTAAATTGCAATATAAATTCAAACCTCCTCGAAGTCCTAAAAGTGCTTGTTCTGGTCTTACTTCTGCTGAAGGATTATCCCACTTGGGACCACCTACTGCACCAAGTAATACAGCTTGTGAATTTCTACACACATTAAGGGTTTCTTCTGGTAATGGATTGCCAGTTTTATCTATAGCTATTCCACCTGCAAGTACATATTGATAGTTAAATTTATGATTATACCTTTCCTCTATTTTACTTAAAACCTTTATTGTTTCATCAACAACCTCTGGTCCTATTCCATCTCCTTTTATTACTGCTACTTTAAAATCCATACTAATTCCCCCACGTTTAAATTATTATTTTTTTGAATTTTTTATATATTCTATTAGCCCATTATTATTTATAATTTGTTGCATAAATTCTGGAAAAGGTTCTCCTTGATAACTTTCACTTTTTGTAATATTCTCTATTAACCCAGTTGAAAAATCTATTTGAAGTTCATCTCCTGCATCTATTGCCCTTACAGCCTCTTCACATTCTAAAATAGGAAGTCCTATATTAATTGCATTTCTATAAAATATTCTTGCAAATGTAGACGCTATAACACAACTTATTCCACTTTCCTTAATAGCTATCGGCGCATGTTCTCTAGAGGAACCACATCCAAAGTTTTTGTCTGCAACTATTATATCCTTAGGTTTAACGTTCTTAACAAAATCAATATCTATATCTTCCATGCAGTGACCTGCAAGTTCCTTTGGATCTGATGTATTTAAATATCTAGCAGGAATTATAACATCTGTATCTACATTGTCTCCATATTTAAAAACTCTACCTTTTACTTTCATAACTTTATTGCCCCCCCATAATAGTCTCTGGATCTGTTATTTTACCAGCTATTGCAGAAGCTGCTGCAACTGCTGGACTTGCCAAATATACTTCTGATAAAATATGCCCCATTCTACCTACAAAGTTTCTATTTGTTGTAGAAACTGCTCTTTCTTTATTTGCAAGTATACCCATATGTCCACCTAAGCATGGTCCACAAGTTGGTGTAGATACAATTGCTCCAGCTTCTACAAATATTTTAAATAGACCTTCTTCCATAGCTTGAAGATATATTTTTTGACTTCCTGGAAGTATTATAGTTCTAACTCCCTTAGCTACTCTTTTACCTTTCATTATATTAGCAGCTACTCTTAAATCATCCATCCTTCCATTAGTACAAGAACCTATAACTACTTGATCGATTTTTACATCTCCTACTTCATCTATAGTTTTTGTATTATCAGGTAAACTTGGGAAAGATACTGTTGGTCTAAGTGTACTTAAATCTATTTCATAAACCTCATCATATTCAGCATCTTCATCTGCCTTATAAATGGTATATTCTTTTGTGGCGTGTTCTTTCATATATTCAATAGTCTTTTCATCAACTTCAAAAATACCATTTTTAGCTCCTGCTTCAATAGCCATATTTGTTATAGTGAATCTTGAATCCATTGAAAGATGTTTTACTCCCTCTCCACAGAACTCCATTGATTTGTATAAAGCTCCATCAACACCAATCATACCTATAATATGGAGTATAATATCTTTACCTGAAACCCATTTTGCAGGTTCATTTTTAAGAACAAACTTAATAGCTTGTGGTACCTTAAACCAACATTTACCTGTGGCCATACCAGCAGCCATATCAGTTGAGCCTATACCTGTTGAAAAAGCTCCAAGTGCTCCATAAGTACAAGTGTGTGAATCTGCACCTATTATTAAATCACCAGCTACAGCTAAACCTTTTTCTGGAATTATCACATGTTCTATTCCCATTTCTCCTACATCAAAGAAATTTTCTATTTCTTTTTCATAAGCAAATTCTCTTATAAACTTACATTGTTCTGCAGCCTTTATATCCTTATTAGGCGCAAAATGATCAGGAACTATAGCTACCTTTTTTTTATCAAAAACATTATCAAATCCAAGCTTTTGAAATTCTTTTATAGCAACTGGTGTTGTTATATCATTTCCTAAAACTAAATCTAAATTAGCTTCAATTAATTGACCAGCCTTTACATAATCTAGTCCTGCGTGTTTTGCAAGTATTTTTTGTGTCATTGTCATCCCCATTTTTTCAGCCCCCTAAAAATATGTTTTTACTTTTCTTTCTATATCTTTTATAAGTTTATATTCAATAGAATCAACTAAAGCTATAAAACTAGCTTTTATAATGTCTCTAGAAACTCCTACTGTACTCCAATTTTCTCTGCCATCAGTTGATTCTATAAGAACTCTTACTCTAGCACTTGTTGCATTTTCAGTATCTAATACTCTAACCTTATAATCACAAAGTCTTACTTCTTTTAATTCAGGATAAAATCTTTCAAGTGCTTTTCTAAGTGCTTTATCCAAAGCATTAACAGGTCCCTCTCCCTCAGCCACTGTTATCTCATTTTTACCATCAACATTAATATTCATAATAGCTGTTGATACAAATTTATCCATAGCTTCTGGTTGTTCACCTATTATTTTAAAATGATTTAATTTAAAGAAAGGTTTATATTTTCCAATTATTTTTCTCATAACAAGTTCAACAGTTCCTTCTGCACCTTCAAACTGATATCCTTCGTATTCTAATTCTTTAAGTCTATCTGTTATAAGTTTAATTTCTTTTGACTCCTTTGACATATTTGGAAATATCTTTTGAACTTCCTTTAAAACAGTAGATTTACCACTGACCTCAGATATTAAAAATCTTCTATTATTCCCTACACTTTCAGGATTTATATGCTCATAAGCAGTAGGTGTTTTTAATACCGCATCAATATGCATACCTCCTTTATGTGCAAAAGCTGAATTACCCACATAAGGCATATCATCATTTAATGTTATATTTGAAATCTCTGCTATAAATCTTGCTGCTTTAGTAAGATTATTAATACTATTTTTATCCAAAATATCATATCCTAATTTTGTGCTCAAATTTCCTATTATTGAAGTTAAATTAGCATTCCCACATCTTTCTCCTATTCCTATAAATGTTCCCTGTATATGATTTGATCCTGCCTTTACTGCCATTATTGAATTTGCCACCGCCATATTACAATCATTATGACAATGAATCCCTATATTGCAATCTAATTCTTCCTTTACAATATTGACTATATTAATTATCTCGTCTGGCATTGATCCACCATTGGTATCACAAAGCACTACAGTTTTTGCTCCAGATTCTTTTGCAATCTTTAAAGTTGATAACGCATATTCCCTATTTTGCTTAAAACCATCAAAAAAATGTTCTCCATCAAAAATTACTTCTTTACCTTTTTCAGTTAAAAACTTTATTGTTTCTCCTATCATAAGTAAATTCTCATCCAAAGATGTTTTTAATATCTCCTTAACTTGAAATTCTGAACTTTTACCAAATATAACAACAGCTTTGGTATCTGCTTTTAGAAGACTTTTTAAATTATTATCTTCTTCTATCTCAATATTTGCCTTTCTTGTACTACCAAATGCTACTATCCTTGATTTTTTAAGTTTAAGCTCTTTAACCTTTCTAAAAAACTCCATATCCTTTGGATTTGAACCTGGATTTCCAGCCTCTATATAATCAATACCTATTGAATCTAATACCTTACAAACCTTAAGCTTATCTTCAACAGAAAATGAAATACCCTGCCCCTGGGCTCCATCTCTAAGCGTTGAATCTAGAATAACTACCCTTTCCATAAAAATTAACAGCCCCCTTTAGGCAATTTAAAAAATTAGCTATTATAATTAGCCTCAAAATATTCACCATAGCTATTTATATCTTTAGCCCCTCTTTCTAAGCCAGTTATACCAGTTCTAACAAGTTCTTTTATACCATACTCATCTAAAAGTTTAATAAGTGCTGTCACCTTGCTCTCATCACCTGTAAGTTCTATAGTTAAAGTATCTTTTGATAAGTCTATGATTTTACATCTAAATATCTTTACAACTTCATTTATAATAGACCGTTGATTACAGTCTGCACTTACTTTAATAAGTACAAGCTCTCTATAAACCGCCTCATCTTGTGTCAAATTTATTACTTTTAGAACATCCTCTAATTTATTAAGTTGTTTAATAAATTGATCTAGTGCATCATCATTTCCCATAAGAGTAATTGTCATTCTTGAAAATTCAGGATTTTCTGTTCTACCTACAGAAAGACTATCAATATTGAATCCTCTTCTTGAAAAAAGACCAGCAACTCTACTTAAAACTCCTGATGAATTTTTAACTAATACTGATAAAACATGTTTATCCATTCTAGCACCCCCCTATTATTTAAAATTTTTATATTTTTTTACATAAATATATAAAAAAAACTCATTCTTCATGATATAAACCATAAGAATGAGTAATAAACTACCACCACAAAATATCACTAGGTTCAATCAAACCCTTGCTTATAACGGAGCATACCGGTAATCATCTACTCATAAAAAAATTCTTTTTTATTTTCGGGACACTGCTCAAGAGTGATAATTATTTAATTAAAAGTATGGATTCTCACCAAATCTCCATTCTCTGTAACTTTTTTCAAATCAAATAACCTTCTCTATCTAAGCATTTATATTTAACTAGTACTTTTTTCCTATTGCTAAAATTTTACTACCTAATTTTCTTTTTGTCAACACTTTGTGCAAAATAATAATAATTTGTTATTAAATCAAACATTTATATATAAAACAATCAATTTTATTGATTTTTTACAAAATTATTATATTATATAATTATCAATTAATTAAAAAGATAAAAAATTCTACCAAAAGGAGGTATTATTTTGAAGATAGGATACGCTTGTATACCAATTACTATTCCATATAGAACAAATAGAAAATTATTTCTTAAAGATTATTCAGAAGAAAAACTAATTGAAATACTTAAATATAATCTTGAAGATCTAAAATATATACTTATGGATAATCTAAAGAACAATATATATATGTTTAGAATAAGCTCAGATATAGTTCCTCTAGGTTCCCATGAGATAAATACTTTTGATTGGAGCAATTATTTCAAAAATGAACTAAGAGAAATAGGTAATTATGCAAAAAATAATAATATAAGACTTTCCATGCATCCAGGCCAATATACAGTTATTAATTCTCCTGATCCTAATATAGTAAGTAAATCTATAAGGGATATCGAATATCATTGTTTATTTCTTGATAGTTTGGATGTAGATTATTCTAATAAAATAGTACTACATATAGGAGGTGTTTATGGCGATAAAAATGCTAGTATTAAAAGGTTCATAAATAGCTTTGATTCTTTAAGTACTTCTGCCCAAAAAAGATTAATTATAGAAAATGATGAGAAAAATTTTTCTTTAGATGAAGTTTTTTATATAAGTAAAACCTTAAATATACCTATGGTTTATGATAATCTACATAATGATTGCTATGGTGATAACAATTATAGTTTTTATGATATATATTCAAAGGTTATCACTACTTGGAAAGAATGTGATGGACAAATGAAGGTTCATTATAGTCAGCAAGCACTAGATAAAAAAATGGGTTCTCACTCTAATACTATTTTTATAAAAGATTTTCTTAGATATTACAATGAAATCAAAGAATTTAACGCTGATATTATGTTGGAAGTTAAAGATAAGGATATATCTGCAATAAAATGTATTAACGTTTTGGAAGAACTAAACAATAGCCCATTAAAGATTTCCAAATTATATGAAGAATGGGCTAAATATAAATATCTAATTATGGAACATGACTACAGTTTTTATAAACAAGTTTCTAGCTTAGTTAAAAATAATTGTAGCTTTTTAGAATTTTATTCTTTAGTTGATGACGCACTTAATAAACCTTTAAACATAGGTTCCCAAAAAAATACCTTTGACCATGTATGGGGCTACGTTAAAAATAACGCTTCAAACTTTGAAAAAAATCATTTTGCGAAACTTATGTCATCTGAAGATATGTCAAAAGTTAAACTCTATCTAAAGAAATTGTGTTCAAAATATAATAGTGAATATATGCTTAACTCCTATTTCTTTTCCCAATAAATTAAGTAAGTAATATAAATACTTACTTAATTTAAATATCTTTTCATACAGTTCACTCTTCAAAATATTTAAAATTTGCTCATAAGAAAGCAGGCTATATCTATATTAAATAGTTATAGCCTGCTTTCTTACCATAATAATGACATATAAAGTAATATTCCTAATATTATTATGATTGCTTTATTTATTATTATAATATTATATGCACTTCTTCTTATTTTATGTGGTATATCCACTTTTATATAAACCTCACTTTTTAACTTTAAAGATATTACTGCTATTAAACAAATTAGCATTACTGCTACACACTGAAAAAATAAAATATTCATATACTAAACTCCTAAAAAGTTCTGGTTTTTTAGTATATTCCATATAAATATTAATTGCCACTCTTCCTTATATTGCTTGTACCTATAATATAGTCACAAAAACTTATACTCATAAATATATTAAATTGAGTAGTAACTTTTAGGAGGAAAAATGATGGCACTAATATCTATAATACTTTTTGTTTTGTCAGCAAGTATTGATAATTTTACAGTGGCAGTAGCCTATGGCATTAAGAAAATTAAAATAGATTTGACTAGTAATCTTATAATAGCTCTTGTTTCTGCTATAGGTACATTCATAGCGATGACATTAGGTAAAACTATAACAAATTTTATTCCTTCGTTCTATGCAAGTGCCTTAGGTTCATTTATATTAATATTTATAGGACTATATTTTTTATATGATTACTTTAAAAATATAAAACCCTCTCTTAATATAGCCAAAAAAGACGTTAATAATGTTTCTCCTAAGGAAATTTTAAACACTCCAGAAATCGCTGATCTTGATAAGTCGGGAAACATAGATATAAAAGAGTCTATAGGACTTTCAATAGCTCTTGCTCTTAATAACTTTGGTCTCGGTATAGGTGCTGGCATCTCTGGGTTTAACTGCTATCTAACCTCTTCAATAACTTTTATTTTTAGTATTTTAGTAATTCCATTTGGAGTTTATATAGCAAAAAACTTTATATCTTCTTTAGCTCAAAAATATTCAAGTTTAATCTCAGCATTTATAATTATATTTCTAGGTGTTCTTCAAGTTTTCTTTTAATACAAACACCTTACCTTTATAATATATGCATTTAAATATACTATATATTCTTTTATAAAAAAATTTTTAATTGAAAATTGAGAATTGAGAGCTAGAAATTCTCTACTTTCAATTTTCCATTTTCAATTTTCTGCACCTCTTTATTTCCAAATATAGGTTGTGCCAATATAATTTTACACTTCAGCATCCTTATCATAATCTACATTGTCAAGCCCAAATCCAAAAAGTTTTAAAAACTCTTTTCTAAATCCTTCTACATCTGTTAATTCTTCTATATTCTGAGAATTAACCTTTTCCCATATGTTATTTACTTCGTTTTGTACATCTTCTCTCATCTCTAATTCATCTATTCTTATTCTTCCTTTTTCATCTAATTTCAAATTATCTCCATATAATACATCCTCAAATAGCCTTTGAATTTGTTCTATACAACCTTCATGTATATTTTTTTCTTTCATTATTTTATATAAAATAGAAATATAAAGAGAAACCACTGGTATTGCAGAACTTGCCTGAGTAACTAATGCCTTATTTACAGAAACATACGCTTCTCCATTTATATTTTGTAACTTTTTTGTTAGCTCCTTAGCAGTATCTTCTAAATTATCTTTAGCCATACCTATAGCTCCTTCTCTATAAATAGGAAAAGTAATACTTGGTCCTACATAAGAGTACGCTATTGTCTTTACCCCTTCTGCTAACACATCAGCCTTTTTTAATGCTTCAATCCATAAATTCCAATCTTCCCCTCCCATTACTCCTACTGTTTGACGAATCTCATCTTCACTTGCAGGTTCTATTGTAACATCTTTTACTTCTTTAGTATGAAAGTCCACTGTTTTACTCTTAAAAGATTCTCCTATAGGTTTTAACACAGATGATAAAGTTTCACCAGTTAACGGATTAGTTCTCCTTGGTGCTGCTAATGAATATATAATTAAATCCACTTTTCCCAAATCATCTTTTATAGTTTCTATTACTTTTTCTTTTATTTCATTTGAATATGCATCACCATTTATGCTTTTTGTATAAATACCTTCTTCATTACAAAACTTATCAAAAGCTTTCGTATTATAATATCCTGCAGTACCAGTTCTTTTTCCTACAGCCTCTTTTTCAAAACTAACACCTATTGTACTTGCTCCAAATCCAAAAGCTGCAACTATTCTTGATGCTAAACCATATCCTGCTGACGCACCTATTACTAAAACATTCTTAGGTCCTTTAAATTTACCTTTAGATTTTACATAATTTATTTGTTCACTAATATTTTCAGCACATCCAACAGGATGTGCTGCTGTACATAAAAAACCTCTAAACTTTGGCTCTATCTTCATAATTAAACTCCTCCTAAAACATTGCTAGTACTTTATATTCTAAATCAAATTGTTTGATAGTCAAAATATAATATTAATATATCACATTCTTTAAAATAAATCATCTAATTTATGAAAAAATTACAAAAGACTTTATTTATTAAATATAATAAATAAAGTCTTTTTACTATAATTCACAATATTTTTTATTTTCATCTAATACTAATGATTTTAATTCCTTCATAGATACAGGCTTGTAAAAATAATATCCTTGTATCAAATCACAATCAAATTCTTTAAGCTTATGATATTGTGAAAAAGTTTCAACCCCTTCTGCAACAGCAATAGCACCGATAGAATGTATCATAGAAATAACGCTTCTTATAAATTCTTCATTTGTATCTATTACATCTACAATTGATTTATCCATCTTCATTACATTAACTTTATATTTAGCAAGATAAGTTAACGTACTATATCCTGTACCAAAATCATCTATAGATATAGTTATTCCAAGTTCTTTGATTTTTTCAATTTTTTTGTTAGTTTCATAAAAATTCCCTATAGCTGCTGTTTCAGTAATTTCAAGCTCTAACATAGTAGGATCAATTCCTGTCTTTTCTAAAACATTTTTTATATCTTCAAAATAATCACTTCTAATTAATTGTATTGCTGAAACATTCACTGACACTCTGAATTTTTTCTGGGCCTCTTCATTTATTTCCATTATATCTCTACATGCTTTTTCTAAAATCCAATTTCCAAGAGTTAATATATATCCTGTTTTTTCTGCAAGTTCTATAAATATATTTGGAGGTATATATCCCAAAGTTGGATGAATCCATCTAGCTAATGCTTCTACCCCATATATTTTAGTAGTTTTAACATCTACCTTAGGTTGGTAATAAACCATTATATCTCCATTTTCTAAAGCATTTTGAAGCATATCCAATGTTATTTTATCCTTTAAATTAATCTCAGTTTCTTTAAAAAATGAATAATTATTTATTCCCTTGCTTCTAGCTGTAAGCATTGCCTCATAAGCATTATTTAAATATTTTGCTGGTGATTCTTCATTATTATAACAATATTCAATACCAACACTACAAGAAATAAAATGTGGTTTATTATTTATCTTTATATTATTATTTATTTTATAAATTATATTTTTTATTGTTGTCTCAACATTTTCTAAAGAATCACTTTCCATTAATATAGCAAACTCATCTCCGCCAACTCTTCCTACTATATTTTTACCAGATAAACATTGCTTTATTACTATCCCTATATTTTTAAGTACATTATTTCCATTTTCAAACCCTTGTGTTTTATTTATTATCGAAAAGCCATCTATATTAATATAAATAAGTGCCTTATAATTATTACTGATTTCAAAAAACAATCTATTATTTAAAAATGTTTCTCTATTGTACAACCCTGTTATAGAATCCCGTTCTGAATAAAAGTCCGCCTTCAATTTTACATCTTCTACATATTTACTTATACTTAAAATATCCTGTGATAAAATATCTACTTTTTCTTTATCCCCATCATTATTTGGGGTCACTATTTTTTTTAATTCTTTATTTATTTTATCAATCTTATTAAAAACTGATATATTTAAGAAGATCAGTAATATAAATATAAATACTGTATTTACACTTCCACTAATCAAATAAAAATCACTACTTATAGTAGCTAATTTTGGTGTTATAGCCTTATCAAAGTTTATTTTAATTTCAATATTGGGTTGACCATATATATCTGTTAATGTTGTCCTTGTAAGAAACTTAGAACTGTTTACAGAATTAAATTTATAAATATTCCCAAGATTTTTGCTTTTAAATTCATTTGCACAAATTAAATCAGATGCATTGACATATAGACTATAAATATCAAAAGAATCATCTTTTGTCATTGTTTTTTTGAATTCATAGTCCATAATAGTTCCTGATACTACTATGTATTCTTCTAAACCACTACTTCTTCTATCTATACTAATAAACGTAGGTATGTAGTTTATATTTATAATTCCTTTATCTTTATACGATTTAGAAGATATTATCTTAGTAATTGTGTTTTTTATTGAATCATTATCCTGATTATTTTTCCCATTTATATAACTATAATATTCTTTTAAGTTTTTATCATAAATCATAAGGAAAGTAATATTATTATCTAGAGTCTTGGATGGTTCAACAAGACTTATTTTTTTGTTATTATCGCTTAATTCATTAATTTTAATATCCATAAAATTTATAGCTGATTGAATTAATGAATTTGCAGTATCAATTTTTATTTTTTCCATTGTCGGTTCTAAGTAATGTATTCTAAGCGATACTGAAGTTATAAGTGATAATAATAAATATACTATTATACTAATATTTATTTTTCCTCGTACTCCCATATTTCTCATACGTTTTACCTCTTAAGACTTAGATTTAATGTCATAATAATTATCGACTAAATAAAAAAAATATTAACATTTTATAAATCTATTAATTACTTTATTTATTAAACATTCTTAAGTTTAAGTTCTTCTAAAGTGTCCTTTATTTCATTTATAGTCATTGAATTCTTTTCTATATCTTCAATTGGTAGATTCATAATTTGCTCATATATATTTATAGCTTTTTCTATATAACCTGTGTCTTGTTTAAGTATTTCAAAAATTAAATCATCTACATTAGATAATTTATTATAGCCTAAGAATACATCTACCATCGATTTCTTTATACTTACTTCTACCTCATACTCACTTAACTCATTAAGTACTCTAATTAAATATTCTTCATAATATTGAACAGTATTCTCTTTTTTATTCAAATATATATCTGCTAGCATTAAATATCCTTTTTTTAGTTTTAAAAATGCCATTTCATCTTTTGTGCTAAATCCCCATTCATCAATAAACAATATCCCTAATGCTGCTATTTTGCTATAATCTTTTATTCTATTATGTACAAATAGACTTTCTAGCTCTTCTGAGGGAAGCTTTACTAAAAATTCTGATGGGAACCCTAAATATTTTTTATACAAAGCTTCTACATTATTCTTAAAATTATCAGTATCCTTTAATAAACCTTCAATTGAAATAAGTAATTCTTCAGCTAAAGTATCTTTTACATCATTTTTAATCATTATAGCCTCCAAGTTTTTTAATTATATTATATCATGCTAAATCAATAAACAATATAGTCAAATTCAAACTATTCTTCTTTAATTTTTTGTGTTTAATGTTTAAAATTTGATATAATGTAAATATAATGATTTTATTATAAAGGAGATTTTTTATGTATTTAAATCAATTTAAAAAAGCAAGAATTAACCTTAAAAATATTGTAGTAGAAACGCCTCTCATATTTAGTGAAATATTTTCTTCAGAATGCTGTAATAACGTTTATATGAAATGTGAAAATCTTCAGCTAACAGGTGCTTATAAAATACGTGGCGCTCTAAACAAAATTTCCACTTTAAGCGAAGAAGACAAAGCAAAAGGTGTCGTATGCTCATCCGCTGGTAATCATGCTCAAGGAGTTGCTTATGCATCAAAACTTTTTAATGTTAAATCTAAAATAGTAATGCCAAAAACTACACCTCTTATAAAAATTCAAAATACTAAAAATTTTGGTGGGAATGTTGTATTATTTGGGAATGTTTATGACGATGCTTACAATGAAGCTAGAAGAATAGAGCAAGAAGAACATTCAATATTCATTCATCCATTCAATGACTTGGAAGTTATATTTGGTCAAGGTACCATAGCATTAGAGATATTAGAACAACTTAATGACATTGATATAATTCTTTGCCCTATTGGTGGTGGAGGACTTATAAGTGGTATTTCCCTAGTTTGTAAAGCTTTAAAACCTAGCATTAAAATTATAGGAGTTCAAGCTTCTGGTGCTAACTCCATGGAACTTTCTTTTAAAAAGGGCTCTATTGTAAACTTACCTTCAGTAAACACTATAGCTGATGGTATCGCTGTAAAAAACCCTGGAACCCTTACATATGAATTTATAAAAAATAATGTAGACGATATAATAACTGTAGATGATAGTGATATTGTAGAAAGTTTCATACTACTACTTGAAAAACATAAACTTCTTGCTGAGGCTTCTGGTGTTGTTTCTTTAGCAGCTCTTAAAAAGCTTAACACTTACAATAAAAATATTGTTTCTATTATAAGTGGTGGAAATATAGATATGCTTACAATATCTTCTCTTATAAATAGTGGACTTGTATCTAGAGGAAGGCTTTTTTGCTTTGATGTAGAACTGCCTAATAAGCCTGGACAACTTGTAGAGATATCAGAATTACTATCCTCACTAAGAGCTAATATTGTACAGCTTGAACATAATCAATTCAAAGCTACAGATAGATTAAAAAATATTTTGCTTGAGGTTACTGTAGAAGCTAATGGTGAAAATCATATTCAAGTTATAAAAAAAGCTTTAATAAATGCTGGTTATACCATAAGAACTATATATTAGCTTTAATTATTTCAAAAATTAATGTATACTTAAGTGAGAATCCAAATCTTAGATTTGGTTATTCGAACTTACTCCTACGAATGTAAGTGAGTAGGAGTTTCCTTTGAGAATCCAAATCTTAAATTTGGCTATTCGAACTTGAGTAACTATCCAAATTTTAATTTGGCTAACACGAATTTACTCTATAAGAGTACTCCTACGAACGTAAGTGAGTAGGAGTTTCATTTTTAAAAGATTACTATTTGATTAATGCGAACTTACTTATGAAAACATAATAAATAGGAGTTTCTTTTGATAAAATAAGTTTAAATTTAACTACTTGAACTTACTTTGTGAAATTACTCCTATAAATATATTAGTAAGCGTTTTATATAAAAAAAATTATAGATGTAAACTTAGAACTTACACTATATTAAACGAGGTGTTATTAATGTTTAGAACCATAATTTGGTATACTCATTTTGGAACTAGCCTAATAGGTAAAATTCCACATATGTATAAGGTTAAAAAATTAAAAAACAAGCTTTCTGATTCTGAATTTAATACTTATATTCATAAAACTACATCTAAATGGGCCATGTCCCATGTAAAACTTAGTGGTGCAAGAGTTAAAGTTTTGGGTAAGGAAAATATTCCAAAAGATGAGCCTGTGGTTTTTATAAGTAACCATCAAGGTAATTTTGATATAGCTCTTTTAATGAGTTATATAGATAAACCTAAAGGTTACGTCGCTAAAGTTGAGATGCTAAAAGTTCCAGTCCTTAGATCTTGGATGGAGTATATGCATTGCATATTTCTTGATAGAAGCAATGTTCGTAAATCTTTAAAAACAATCCTTGAAGGAATTGAAATTTTAAAAGCCGGTCAATCATTAGTAATTTTCCCTGAAGGAACTAGAAGTAAATCTGACAAGATTGGTGAATTTAAAGCCGGTAGTTTCAAGCTTGCTACTAAAGCAAAGGTTCCTATTGTACCAATCACTATAAATGGATCCTATAAATTAATGGAAGGTAACAATAATAAAATTAAACCTGCTGATGTAGAAGTTTATGTACACCCTATGATAAAAACTTCTAATTTATCTAAAGAAGAAATAGATAAACTGCCTGATACAGTAAAAGAAATTATAAAAAGTAAATTATAAATTTAAATTAATATTTAAATACGGAGGATAAATTTTTGAAAATACTAGTTAGTGATTTAGACGGAACACTTTTTAGAGATAATATTATTTGTGATAATGATTTAAAGTCTTTAGCTACCCTAAAAGATAATGGGCATAAATTTATAGTAGCTACTGGTAGAACTTTAGAAGGTGTTAGAATACTTAGTGAAAAATTCAATTTTGAATATGATTACCTTGTTTTATGTAATGGCTCCATTGTTATGAATAGTTCACATGAAATAATATATAAAAAAAGCATAGATAATTCTATAGCACTTTCAATTATAAAAGATTATATAGATTGTGAAGACTTATACATCTATCTAGACACCGGTACTGAAAGCTATGTACCAGTGAATAAATACGATAAAAAATTAGTAGCTGAGTTTGCAGATAATATTAAAGTATTAAATAATGAAAAAATCTTTAGGCTTAATTGTGATTTTCAAATATTATGTTTTAATTCTATCTCCAACTCTATAGAAAGAGTTGAAGCCATAAAAACTGAAATTATTTCAAAGTACGGAGATCTTGTTGAAGTCTATAGAAACACTCATTTTTTAGATATAGTTCCTAAAAACTGTTCTAAAGGTGATGGGCTTAACCATATTTTAAATGAAATTGGTGTTAATACCACTAACGTCTATACAATAGGTGATTCTTTTAATGATTTACCTATGTTTGAAATAACTGACAATAGCTATACTTTTCACCATGTAGACGACTTAATAAAAGCTAATGCTAATAATCATGTCCACTATGTTCATGAATGTGTAGACCATATAATTAAATCTAGTTAAAAATGAGAAGGACAACCCTTCTCATTTTTTATTTAACCTTAACTATTTTATTTTCACCATTTTTCTCCACTACTAATTTAGCATTATCTTTAGTAAGTTTGTTATGTCCATCTACAACTATATTCTTTACATTATTTAATTTATAAAGATTTGTAGCAACAACCTTATCAGCCTTCTTAAAAACCATTAAAAATTCATCATCATTTAAACTTTCATTTTCCACATCGTGTAATAATATATAACCTAAATAAGTACTACATGTAGTCCACTCTTGATTTAACTTTTCATAGATAGACTTTGATGGATAATATGGTGTAAAAATATATACTTCATCAAACTCAAACTTAACTATTTTATTTATATCAATTTCACTATTCTTCTCTATACTCTCATCAAATGTTTTTTGTGAATCTTTAAAATCTTTGTTTTTAATTTTTATAGAATTGTATTTTGGCGTTCCTATAATTAAAAATATAAATAATATGCTAAAAAGCACAATTAATACTTTATATTTTTTTTTCATATTTATCCTCCAATTATTAGTATTTATTTATATTATAGCAATAATAAAAGAAATATAATACAATATTTTCCTTAACAATTATAAATCTCTCACTCTAATTTTTTACTACATCAAAAGTCTAGTTTAAATTAGTAGATGCAATAAATAAAAAACAGAGTTCCTAGATTTAGGAACTCCATTCTTACTATTTTGAAAATATACTCTTAATCCAGGCAATAAACCCCTTCTTTTCTTCTTTTACCTGAATTTTTTCCTCATTTTTAACTTCTTTGCCCTTTATTTCTTGAGTCTTATAGATAAATTTAACCTTACTCTCCATATTATCTGTAGCACCTGAAAAGGCAGAATAATCATTAGATATTTTAACCAGCTCATTAGCTGAATCTGCTACTCTTTTAATCTTATCTAATTTTTCTGTACCCTCTGAATCTAATTTATCTATTCCTTCAGTATTAAATTTACCAAGCCCATCAGAAAGCATATTTGCTCCATTCTTTAGCTCTTTTATACCGCTTAAAAGTGTAGGCATATTATTAAGCATATCATTAGCCTTTTTTATATTTTGTTCTCTTAATGCATCATTTGTGATATTTAATATTTCATCACTCTTTATTAAATCTTGTTTCATACTTAAAAGTTGTTTTATCATTTGTGGACTATTCATAATCTTATTAATATTCTCTTGTGTCATATTACTATTTATAGCTTTAACTATTGGCTCCAAAGAATCTATATCTTCTTTAATTACTTTTATCTTATTAAATAAAGTTGCACTTGTTGGATCTTTTAATGCCTGTGAAGCTGTCATTAAAAGATCTATATTATCTTGATTTTTCTTAATGTCTAAGGTTATCTTAGTTGAAAGTTTCTTAACTTTCATTAAATCCTCTTTATTTATACCATTCATAACCTTATTCATTGTACTTAAACATACTTTATTATCCTGTAAAAGCTTTTGTGAATACTTAAGCTCTCCTAACATTCCCTGGATTTTTTTAATATTCTCTTGAGCCAACATAGTTTTTAAGGTAGCTATAATAGCTTTACTTTGTTCTGAATTCAAGTCAGCATTTACACTATTTAATTTTGTAGAAGCTTCTTTCATAAATGCTTCTGTTTGAGGTAATGATTTAGCCATCTCACCTATAAAAGCTTTACTTCCCTGAACATAGCCTATAAGTCCTTGTTTTTGAGCTTCTTGTAAGTTAGATGCGTTTATCACAGAAACTACTTGATCTGCTGCTATTTTATTTTTATCTAATTCTACAGCTGCATTTGATGCCTTGTTTACATTTGAAATCATCGCATTAAGCTTATTATTCAAATCTGCTAAATCCTTTGAATAAACTGCTACTGAATCTAATTTTGCATTTATTGCATCTGCATTTTTTAATATTAAATCTACTTTATCTAAAGAAGATAAATCTGCATTACTAATATTTTCTGTTAAATTCATTACCTGCTTTAATCCATCTAAATTATTTATAAATAAATCTAATAATCCATAAATAGTATTTAATTTTTCATCTGTTATACTTCCATCTATTAATGCCTTATCCTCTAACAAAGAGTTCAGTGCATCTAAATTTTTCTGTATATTTTGATTCGAAGTAACATTCTGAAGTTTTTGTATTAATGCCCCATTCATTAGATTCTCATAATTTATATCATTTATATCTTTATAAAGTTTATTACTAATTGCTATATTTTGATTTGTCATTAAAGATGAGGTCTGTTCCAACAATGAAGTATCCATCTTTTCCATTACTAATGCATCATCTATTAGCTTTCTTGAAAGATTAACCTTATCTGAATTTTTAATAAGGTCTAACTTTGATTTATTATCTTTACTGTCTAATTTCTTCAATATATCTTGAAGTTTTGAATCTGCCAGATTGACAGAATCACTTAATTTTTTCCCACCATCAGCTAATTTAGTTGATGAATCCTTAAGATCTCCCAAAGCTTTTTTTAAATCATCTAACTTTTGTATATTAGAAAGCTCTTTAACCTCACCTATCTTAGGTGTAGCTGTTATCATTATTGACCCTAATTTAAAATTATTTGCTTCTCCTGTTATTTCTATTTTATCTTTAAAATCCACACCTAGATTTAAATCTACCTCATCCAATCCTAAACTTTGTCTGATCCCTGGAATGGTTGCAAATGTAATTATATTATTATTTCCATCTGATAATACTGAGCCTCCATCTGTTTTTATATTCTTAAAGTTTTTATCAGGTAAATTTACTACGGCTGCAGTGGCTATTGGAGTATATAAAGTTCTTTCAACTCCTCCCACATTTACTTTATGAGCATCATTATTTGTGAATTCAATTGTTATTTTAAATTTACCATTCTTACCTGATATATCTTGAGGTGCTGTTTCTTTATCATCTAAATAATATTTTACATCTATACTTAGAGGTAATTCTTTATCAGTATTTCCTTGGTAATAAACATCATTATCTTTTACATTCCAAGTAAGAGTATCACCATCTATATTAGGCTTTTCCTCGCCTTTCACATTCTTAATATCTTTAAGATTTGATTTATCTATTATTGTTCCACTAGTTTCTGAATGAATCCAATCCGAAACTATCTTTTTATCTATTTTCCCATTTGAATCCATTGTTACATAAACTGCTTCATCCTTGGTTAGCTCTTTTCCATAGGCTACCTGTGGAACTACCATAGTAGCTAATAGAGTTAAGGCAATTACTTTTTTTGACATAGCTTTTCTTCTCATTTTACCATCCTCCATTTAAGCAGATATATTAACTGGTTCTGTTTTTGATTTTTTTCCCCAGCCCTTGGTTGTTTTTGTAATTATTCCATCACAGATAATCAATAATGCTGGTATTATGAATATAATTACTAACATTGAAATAACAGCTCCTCTTGCAATAAGGAAACAAAGACTTGTAAGAAGTTCCATCTTTGATATAACTGAAATAGCAACTGTAGCTGCTGCTAAACTTAAAGCAGATGTAGTTATTGCTTTTGCTGAACCTCTTATAGATATATTCATAGCTTCTATCTTATTAAGTCCATTAGCTGTCTGCTCTTTATATCTGGAAGTCAATAGTATTGCATAGTCTACTGTCGCTCCAAGTTGTATGGTACCTAACACTATATCAGCTACAAATGGTATTTTTGTTCCTGTTAAATATGGAATTCCTAAATTAATAAATATAGCAAGTTCAATACCAACGACTAAAATAGCTGGAATTGATGGTGATTTAAATAGTAATACAAGTACCACAAAAATTACTGCAATTGATACTAAGGCAACATTTTTAATATCTTTATCCGCAACATCTATTAAATCTTTAGTAAGTGATCCCTCGCCTGCTATCATAGCACTTTCATCATAGCCTTTTATTATTTTATTTATTTCCCCTATTTGAGCATTTTCTTCATCTTTTGCAGCCTTATATTTTGAATTTACAAGTATTAAGTTATAACCACCTTGTTTAAATACTTCTTTAACATCACTAGGCACGAATTCATCTGGTATTCCTGCACCTAAGAATTTCTCATACCCTATAACATCGTTAACACCATCTACTTTTTCTATCTTATCTATAATTTCTGTTTGTTTATATGCTGGTAGCTTATCACTTATTATTACAAAATGTGTTGTCATCATGTTAAAAGTGTCCTTTAACTTATTTGTTGCTATAACCGATTCCATATCCTTTGGTAATGATTCATCTAAGTTATAATATACTTCTGTATTCTTATATAGGTAAATTGATGGTATGAAAGCTAATACGAATAGAATTGTAATTATTTTATAATGTTTTGTTACAAAATCTGCTGTTTTATTGAAACTTGGTAGAAATGTCCTGTGTTTATACTTATGAATAGCTTTATCAAAAACTAATATCATAGCTGGTAGAATTGTTATAGAACATATGACACCTATTATTACACCTTTTGCCATAACTATTCCTATATCTTTTCCAAGTGATAATTGCATAGAACATAATGCTATAAATCCCATTGATGTAGCAAAAGCACTACCTCCTATTGCTACAAATGCATTAGAGATTGCATTTGCCATGGCTTCATGCCTACTATCTGTCTTTTCTCTTTCTTCATCATATCTATGAAGTAAAAATATTGAAAAATCCATTGTTACTCCCATTTGCAGAGCTGCCGCTAATGCCTTAGTGACATAAGAGATTTCTCCTAGGAATATATTAGTACCCATATTATACAAAATTGCAATTCCTATTGATAATAGGAACAAGATAGGAACAAGAAACGAATCTACTGATAATAGTAAGATTACTGTTGAAAATATTACTGCAAAAATTATATAATATGGTGTTTCATGATCTATTAAATCCTTTGTATCTTTGACAATAGCAGACATACCACTTAAAAAGCATTGTTTATTCAAAAGAGATTTTATGCTTGCTATTGCACTTTGAGTTTTTTCTGAGGAAGCTCCTTCTTTAAACTTAACTACAACTAAAGTTGATTTCCCATTGTAAATTTTGTCCTTTATATTGTCAGGTAATATTTCTTTTGGCACACTATTATCTAAGACATCACTGATCCAAAGAGCATTATCAACGCCATCTACGGTTTTTATTTTATCTTTTAAACTTGAAACATCCTTTGGCTCCATATTATCTACAACTAACATAGATGTTGCTGCATCTGAGTATACATCTTCTAATACTTTTTGTCCCCTCATACTATCCAGCTCCTGAGGTAGATACGTAAGTATATCGTAATTTATTCTTGTACAAGCCATACCAATTACTGCTGGTATAATCAGTACCGCTGCTATTATTAAAACCATAACTCTTTTTTCAGCGATAAATCTGCCAAACTTTTTCAAATTAAACATCTCCTTTATTAGCATCGTAGCATGTTTATTATTTTTTCACAGAGATGTGGCTTAACTTCATCTATTTCGTATGGTTCTCCGAGTATTATTGAGCTATAACATACAGTTCCTACAAGTTCAATAATCATAAATAATGTTATTTCAGCCTCCTTTAAGCCCATGCCCCTTTCTTTCATATTCTTTATAAATATCTCTATAAGCTGTTGCATTTCCTTATGTTCTTCCGGCTTCATTATTTCCCTTCTGTATATTCCCCATGAGAAATTTTTATTTATAAGTTTTAAAAGGAGCTTACTGTCCTTAAATAGTTCAATAATATAATTAACATAAAATAGTACCATTTCTTCAAAATCAACTATATTCTTTCTAGCTGTTTCCTCCATGGCTTCTTTAACAATTTTTGAACTATGTCTTAATATAAGCCTATTTAATATGTCATGCTTATCTTTGAAATATAAATAAAAAGTTCCCTTTGCTACACCAGCCTTTCTAACTATATCATCAATTGCAGTAGCCTTTATTCCTTTTGTTGTAAAAAGTTCGAAAGCTGCGTTGCATAAATCATTCTCTTTTAAGTTTTTCTTTATCTCTACTTTTGTATTTCTTTTTGACTCCACGCTCTCCCTCCTTAAAATTATTTAACAATTAAACACTATAATTCCATTATATACCTAAATGACTATCAGTCAACTTTGTATTCTTTGAATTTTCTGAATATTTTTTAATTTATCTTATCATTTGAAAACTTATATATAAATCGCTCCATTTTTCTTTATTTTACTTTTAATTTAATAAAAAAGAAGAATCTAACTCTTCATTTTATTGCTGAGCTAGATTCCTCAATAAATTTATTAATTATTTACAACATTTTTAATCCATTTATTAGATTTAAGCCTATAAAAGCACATCACAAATTTAGTAAGCTCTTCTAAACCAATAAGTAAAAGTACAAAATACACAGGTAATTTTAATACTACGGCCCCTATAAAAGCCATTGGGACACCTATAAGCCACATAGTTGTTACCTCTATATACATAGCACGCTTAACATCTCCACCACCTCTTAATATTCCTACTACAGTTACAATATTAAATACCTTAAATGGTGCTATCACTGATATTACTCTTAAAAGATTTATAGAATCTATAACAACTTCATCTGAAACTTTAAATAACTTCATAACTAAAGGCGCAGATGCAGTCATAAAAATACCAAGTAATATCCCCACTAATATACCTATATTAGCCAATTTTTTTGCATAAGCTCTTCCTTTTTCAAAATCTCCAGCGCCTACTACATTACCTACTAGGACTAAAGAACCATTAGCAACGCCAAAAGCAATTACCATAAATAAACTATTTATAGTGTTACATATTTGTATAGACGCCTGAGCTTCTGTTCCTATAAAACCATAAGCTATAGAGTAAAATACAGTTCCTAGAGCCCAACAGGCTTCATTTATTATTACTGGAAATACATCTTTCAATATTTTAAAATAGAAAACTTTATCGAAATTAAAAAATGATTTGATTTTACCATAAATTATACTTTTCCTATTAAAAGCCACATATAGCATAACTAAAAATTCAATAGTTCTAGCAATTAACGTGGCTGTTGCAGATCCTTCTACTCCAAGCCTTGGAAACCCAAACTTTCCAAATACTAAAATATAATTAAGTATTATATTTATAGCTACTGCTACAAAACTTACAGCCATCGGTATAAATGTTTTCTCCATACATCTTAATGTAGCAGAAAGTATAACACTTATGCCTGTAAAAATATAACTCAAACTCACTATTCTTAAGAAAGCTACTGAAAGTGGAATTACTTCGTTATCTCTTGAAAAAATCATTACAATGGCTTTAGGAAATACCATTGCTATAATAGTAAATATTAGTCCTATTATTGTTATTGTTATTATTCCAAAACCTATTATCCTTCTAATATTTTCCTTATCCCTTTTCCCCCAATACTGAGATAAATACATACTACAACCGCCACTTATCCCAAAAAATATAAGACTTAATAAAAAGAATAATTGATTTCCTATTCCTACTGCTGCTACAGCCTTGTCTCCTAAATTACCAACCATTATTGTGTCAAACATATTAAGAGACGATACTACTAAGCTCTGAAGAGCTATAGGTATAGCAATCTTTATAAGTTTTCTATAAAATTTCTTATCCTTAAACACTTAAAACTTCCCCCTATTCATTTGTAAAAATCATTTTATCCAACAAATAATCATGTTAATACTGTCTTCTTTTTAAAACTTAGAATAAAAAATGACTAAAAACTTTTATAAGATAAAGTAACTCTAAATAAAACTTCATCTTAAAACAAGACTCATTTTATAAGTATATCATAATACATAAAAAGAACTCTACTATAATTATTTTTATAGCATCGTTTCCATATCTAGTTATAATTTTCCTAACAATTTATAAAAAATTTGCACTTAAGGCTTTTGAACTTAAAGTGGATGATTATATACTTAAAACTTATAATGCAATTAGAATTTTAGAAGCTATAGATATATTATAAATAAAAATTTTAATAATAAAAATAATAAAGATGATAAAGAAATATTAAAATTCTTAAAGAGCTATCTTGTTAACTTGAATATAATTAAAGAATTATTTTTTTGATTTAATGGTACTTATAATCTTGTTATTATGGACAATAAAAATACAGAAATACCAGTTAGAGGCTCTAGTGGAAGAGATATCGAAACACTTTTATGCTTTTAATATCTAACATAAAATTATGATATAATATTTATATACTTAAGAAAAAGTGAGGAGATTTAAAATGGGTAAATTTAAATTTAAAGCATTATCTGTTTGTGGTGAATTTAATATTAGTAATATTGCTAAATATTATAACATAAACAAAAAAATTAAATGGGAAGAACCATTAATAATAAATAAAAGTAAAGAACAAGCTATATATCTTTATTATTTTGGTTCTGCTGTTTTTGTAAATCATAATGATGATGAAATAAAGGAATTCTTAGAAACTATTCGCTCTATAGAAGGTAGTTTAAAAAAGGTTAACAAAGAAATTAATTATAACTGTGTTGAAGAATATAGACTGGTAACCCATGAGGAAGAAGAAATGGATTTAACATACGATGATTTATTTATAAAAGATATTGAAGGTTACCATTTAGATATAACAGCCTTAGTTCTAGCTAAATCTGTTGCTCTTGAGACTATAGAAAAAAGAATTGATGTAATCTTTGATGAAGTTGAAAAAGTTACTGAACTTCTTAAAAAAGGCAAGATAAATATAAAAGAGACAGAAGCTGCTACTATTATAGGTCATATATTATCGTTAAAAAATAATACTATATCTTATATAATGCTACTTGATAAGCCTGATGTAGCTTGGAAAAATGAAGATGCTAAAATACTTTTTGATGATTTGGCTGATCTTTTTGAACTTAATGATAGATATGAAAGCCTTAATGCCAAATTTGATGCATTATTAAATACTACAGAGGTTTTTTCAAACTTAAGTCACTCTAAAAAAGCAACTGAACTTGAATTAATTGTTATCTTATTAATATTTATAGAAGTTTTATTTGCTTTTAAAGACCCTTTAATAAATTTAATAAATTTGTTTACTAAATAGAATTAAAAATTATCTTAAAACTAAAATTATAATGCCCCCCATATACTTTTATTGAAAAGCTATATGGGGGGCTAATCATTTATATATATTAATTTAAGTATACTCTAAAATTATAAGTGGAATATTAAGAAAGTAATAAAATAAAAAATATTATTAATTTAAATGTAGGAGCTTATTATGAAAACTAATATTTCTATTTCTCAAATTGTCAAAGATGGTTTTAAAGATTTCAAGAAAATAATTCTCCAATTTTTTATATTCGAAGCCTCATATAAAACTATAACCAGCTTTATATTAATTCCATTTATATTATCATTATCTCATATACTATTTAAGTTTTTTAGGGTACGTCCTCTTACCAATGCTGAGATATTCAATTTTATACTAAGCTTAAAAGGGCTAACTATATTTACAACTTTAACATTACTCGCTCTTATAGTTATATTTATCGAAATAGGAGTTATTATAGCTATGTCTGAGCAAATTTATTATAGTTATAAACCTTCTATCTTAACTTCTCTTAGAATAACTTTCAATAGAATACCTAAAATAATTGGCATAGGTACAATTCCTATGATTATATTCATGCTTTTTCTAATTCCCTTCGAAGGACTTTTTATTAGCTCTAGCATATTTACAATTATAAAAATACCTAGATTTATATCTAATGAAATACAACACTCTTATTTATATGAAAGTATATTTATATTGCTTGCCTTTTTAGTTTTTATTATTTTTATAAGATACATATTTGTATTTCACTCAATAATAATAGAAAATTTAAATGTAAGTAAAGCTCTAAAAAAAAGCTTAAAATTAACAAAGAAAGTAAGTTTCAAACTAATTATAAGTGTATTTATTTGGAATATGATAGTCCTCCTTATTTCTATTTTAGTTACAATACTTTTATCAACTATTATATTTGTAATAACTTTATTATTTAAGCTTACATTAAGCAAAGATTCATTTTTTATTATATTTATAACATTTATTATTATACTATTATTTGTTTATTCTTTATTAGTAACACCCTTTAGTATTAATATAATTACAAAGATATATTATGCCCAAAGAAAAATCCTAGGTGATAATATAAATGAAGATTTTAATAATAAGAATTCAAATAAAAAATTACTCTTAAGTGAAAAAAAGATTTACTCTTATCTAATTAAATACAAAAAATTATCTATATTTTTATTTATAATTAGTATTATTGCAAGTATATTTTTTAATTTCAAAACAACAGGAGCATTAATAACTTCAACTCCTCATATAAAAATTATTTCACACAGAGCAAACTGTGAAAATGAACCTGAAAATTCTATAAGTGCCCTAAAAAATTCTATTAAACATAAGACTGACTTTGCTGAAATAGATGTCCAAGAAAGCTCTGATGGGGCTATCGTTTTGATGCACGACGCTAATTTAAAAAGAATTGCTGGTTTAGATACTAGCATAGGTGATCTAAGTTTAAGGGAAATTCAGAATATAGATATAAGCAAAAATTATAATAAGAAATTTAATGGTGAAAAAATTCCTACCTTAGATGAAGTCATTAAACTTTCTAAAGGTAAAATTAGACTTATTATAGAACTTAAACCCTATAAAAACAGCGAAACTCTAGCAAAAAAAGTAGTAGATTTGATAGAAGCAAATAATGCAGTAAATACATGTTTTATACAATCCTTAGATTATACTAGCTTACTTAAAGTTAAAGAACTCAATCCTTATATAAGTACAGGTTATATACTCTACATGGCCACTGGTGATATAACAGAGCTTAATGTTGATTTTTATACTATAGAACAAACAATAGTTTCAGAAGAACTTTTAAACAGCATTCATGCTAAACATAAAGAAGTTTTTGTATGGACAATAGATACTGAAGAAGATATGTCAGAAATTCTAGACTATAATGTAGATGGAATAATTACAGATAATCCAACCTTATTAAAAAAAACTATTAAAGATTTTAAAAATTAAAATAAAAAAGGTTTAAGAGATAGTTTTTTATCTTTTAAACCTTTTTTTATTACTCTTATAGCTTCTTAAAACTAAAAGTTTTATGTTTATTTTCAATTATTAGAGTACTACCATAAACTTTGCCTTTGGATAAATCTTTAAACAACTCCTCATTATCTTTATCATTGAACTCAAGCTCAAAATTATTATCATAAATAGAATATTTACCATTAATGACTTCACTACTTCTATTAGATTGCCTAACAAGTTCGAATGAATCATCACTTTTTAACTTTATAGAAATATTGGTACTACCTTCACAACAATATGTACCTGTATAAGTATTATAATCACTTTTTCCTATTAATATTACAGCTAAAAATAAAGCTGAAAATAAAAGTATCTTTTTCATAATATCCCCCCTTTAAATAGGTAAATAAATTTATATAAACTCTCATACTTCTTAAAAATCTCTAAGTTCACGGAATATATGAGTAAGCTTATATAAAAATAATTGCAAAAAATATGAATCATTTTATAAATTAACCATTTAAACTCTACTAGTAGGGATAACATCTTATAAAATTATTATAATAAACCTTTTACATTTAATAAAATTGCTTAAATTACATTATTAAACATTATTTACACCATTAGTCACTCTTTGTTATAAATCAACATTCTCTTTCTTAAGATTTTTATATTTTTCTTGAAATTGCTAAACAATATAAATTATAAGTATATATTTAGCCTTTACTAAACTATAATTATATTATATGAAAGTTAAATTATACTCAAAGTAAATTATATTAATAAATGGAGGTATTAGCATGCCATATATAGGTTCAAGATTAACTATAAAACTTTCTGATGAAAAAAAAGCTCTTCTAGTAAAAGAGCTAGGTAAAATATGCACCTCATGTCTTGGAAAAAGCGAAAGCTACTTAATGTTAGGATTTGAAGATGATTTCTGCTTATACTTTAAAGGAGAAAAACTTGCTTTTGGTGCCTTTGTGGAGGTTAAAATTTTTGGAAAAGCCAATCCTACTGCTTTTGAAAATACTACTAAAAATATATGTGCCTTATTCGAAAAAGAACTATCTATCCCTCAAGATAATATATATGTAAAATATGAAGAGGTAGATAATTGGGGGTATAACGGCTTTAATTTTTAAAAACTCAAATAAAAAAGTTGTTATATATAATTTTCTTAATCTGTTATATAATATTTAAAACCCTGAAAATTGTATACTTACAATTTGAATTTCAGTAAATTAGAAAAATGTAAAATATATAATAAAATGGATATTAGATTGAACTAATATCCATTTTATTATATATTCATATTTTCAAATAAATCTATTAACCACTTTCTAAACATTAAAACATCTACATCTAAACAAACTGTGGCATTAGGTTCTTTCCCATAAACATTATCTAAGTCTACAACAGTAAAACCTGAAGTATACTCCCCCTTTGTTTCAACATCAACAAATGCTCTAGTTGTCTTAAATATTTCAGGCTTATTGAGATATGCTATAGTAGATAAATCATGCATATGAATGCCACCTTCTTCTAAACTAGCACCTCTATAATGACTAAACATAGAGTAAAACATTTCACCTATTTTATTACTAACTCTTAGCTTTTCAACAGTCTCTACATCTAATAATGCTTTGCTAGTAACATTAAGACCTAACATGACTAAATCAACCTTTGAGTTAAAAACTATTTTCGCAGCTTCTGGATCAGTTGCTATATTAAATTCAGCAGCAGGACTATAATTACCCCTCTCTGTACTTCCACCCATAAATACTATTCTTTCTATATTATTTTTTACTTCTGGATAAGTTTCTAAAAGTAAAGCTATATTAGTAAGTGGTCCTATAGTCACTAAGGTTATTTTTTCCTTTGAAGTTAATATAACATCTTTCATAGCTTCAATAGAATGTTTATCTAATATCTTTCTTGTAGGTTCCTTAAAGGTATATCCACCCATGCCATTTTCACCATGTATATTACTTGCAGTTTCAATAGCCTTAATCAAGGGTTTACCAGACCCTTTTGCCACAGGTATCTCTTTACCATAAAACTCTACTAGTTTCAATGCATTTTGAGTTACATTTTCAATTCCGACATTTCCACTAACAGTAGATATAAGTTTAACTTCTAAAGCCTCAGAAAAACATGCTGCAGCTAATGCTATAGCATCATCAATGCCTGGATCAGTGTCTATTATTATACTTATTTTTCTCATGTTTACCTCCTATTTAAGTATTCGTTTACACATATATGATACTACATTAAATAAAAATAGGCTACTTATGAAAAGTAACCTATTTATCATATCCATTAATTATAACCTCTAACTCCCCTGTTTCTGGATCTATTATTAATCCATGGACTAATACATCACCTGGCATAAGCGGATGATTTCTTATTATTCCGACACTTTTCTTAACAGAATCATGTACACAATCAAACCCATGTAACCAAGCTTTTAAATCAAGTCCTGCATATTCTAGAGTATTTAAAGTCCTACCCTTTATACCTCTTGTTTTCATTTTTTCTATAGTCTTAACCGGATTTATACCACTCATGCCACACCCATGATGTCCTATTACTAAAACTTCTGTAGCTTCTAATTCATATATGGCAACTAATATACTTCTCATTATACTTCCAAATGGATGAGCCACTACTGCACCTGCATTCTTTATAATCTTAACATCACCATTTTTTATGTTAAGTGCTCTTGGTAATAGTTCTGTAAGTCTTGTATCCATACAAGATAATATCACCATTTTCTTACTTGGATATTTAGATGCTCTATATTTCTCATATTCTTTATTTTCGACAAAAGATTTATTATACTCTAATATTTGCTCTAAATTATTCATAAAAATCTCCTTAAAAAATAGTTTATAATATCCCTATTATAAACTATTTTTTAAATTTACATAAGATTTTTTATTATTTATCATCTTTTATTTTTGTCCACATAGTACTAGATCTTTCTGGATTCCAATTCCACTGTGACAAGTTTCCAATATTACACTTATATACTTGGCCATTATAACTTACTCTATCTCCTATTTTATAATTAATGTTAAACTTCCAATTATTATATTCTTTCGTTGAATTATAATCATTTTTCATCTCACTCCATAAAGTATTAGATTCATTAGGCTTCCAGCTTTCTAAAGAATTATGCTCCATTATACATACATAATACTTATCATTAAACTTCACCTTATCTTGAACTTTATAATTAACTCCTATATTCCAATTTGGTATATTCTTTATTTCTCCTAATGATACTTTATACTTATCTATTTCATTTTTTAATACTGTATATTGATTTTTTAATATATCCACATTTGTATTTTTATCTTTTAAAATATTTACTGTTATTTCTATTTGATTTTTTAACGATTTTTCTATTTCATCATACCCTTGTTCCTTTGAGATTGTTTCTTTTGCTTTCTCTAATAATTGATTTATATTAGACACATTTTCAATAATATCATTATAACTTTTTACAACTCCATTATATTTATTTAAAAATTCATTTATTTGCTCTTTACTTGTATCAATACTTGAATAAATCTTTACACCTTCATTGGCTAGAGTTTGTAATTGATTTGAATATTTCTTTATCATCTCTAAATTAGAACTATCAATCTTTAATAAAATCTCTTCTATTTCTGGCTTTTTAGAAACTAATGTATTTACTTCATTTAAATTAGTCCTAGCTATATATTCTTTATAAAGTTTTCTAGCTTCACTAGCATTTAGCCCCTTACTATATAACCTAGCAAGTGCTATATTACCATCTAAAACTGTTCCGCCTCCGTTAGGATTTGGGTCTGCTCCTATTGCAAAATGCATATTAGGGTTATAAATATCACCTGTTTGAGCCATAGATTTAACCTTGTTTCCATTAAGATAAATTGCTATTTCATTCCCATCATAAGTAGCTAATAAATGATAATATCTATCCTTCTCTAGTTTTACCCCTAATCTCTTATAAGAACCATTAATATGCGCCCATATTTCTACCGTTCCATCATTTGTAGACTCAAAACCAATTCCTCCACCTTCACAATTTTCAATTATTGCTTGATTACCTATTTTATTCATTTTAAAAACTGTTTCTAAACTAAAACTTTTAGAAATCTTTCCTCTTTGTTCAGACGAAAATGGTACTTTTATAAAGTTATTATCCTCTCCATTAAACTTAGCAACTTCCATTTTCAAATTTGGCTCATATTCTATTTTGACATTGCCTATAACCTCTCCAGTAAGTTTCGAACTTGATTTATCTACAATTTTAGAATTTACAAAGCTAAAATCATAAACATCAGCAGTTGGTTTTTTAATATTTTCATCTATTTCTCCCTCTTTTTTAGTTTTTATAGTTGCTACTATTGGTTTTTCACTTTCTAGCCCAAAAGATTCTATAGCATATACCCTTATCTCATAATTCGTATTTGAATTTAATCCACTTACTGCTACACTAAGTTCTGTTGGCATTTTAGAGCCAAAATAAAAACCTGAAAAAATTGAAAATACATTGTCAACTACATTTTTATCCTTATTAAAACATTCTATTTTATACGAATGTACTAAATCATCATGAATTGCTTGCTTGAACTTAACCTTTGCTGAATTTTCAAGAACTGAATCAACTTCTAGTTTAGTGTCTTTATTGAAATATGGTCTTTTTCTGTAATTTTTACGTTCATCTGTATATATATATAAATTCTTATCACTAGGATTTTCGATAATCCACGGTTTCTTGATATCTTCATTATTTGTAAAATCTATCCTATCCACTTCTACCCTATTATTATGAACTTTTACTAACATTCCTTCACTAACTTTATCTGCTCCTTCTGGAATACTTCCTCCAAGCTTACCACTTTCAAGTTCCATATAACTTAATGAAGAAGTTCCTACAGATGTAAAGTCTCTTTGATGTATAGATCTTTCATCATTTAATGCATAATGTGAATGTCCTGAAAAAGTTACTACTTGCGGATAATCCTTTAATACACTATATAAAGCTTTATTTCCCCAATCATCACTACCATATACAGTACCTTTTATGTGTTGATGTACTGTAACAAATATAGGTTTTTTATTATTATCTTTCTTTGCTTTTTCAAGTTCTCCTCTTAACCATTTTAAGAGATTATCTTGAAATACACCTTCTGTTGCTCCTGCCTCTGTAGATACTTGAATAAAGTGATAACCCTTTATTACTTTGTGAGTTTGAAGTTCTACTCCAAGCTTACTTTTAAAAAGATTTTGTGCATCTTTTGGCAAAAGACCATTCCAATAATCATGATTTCCCATAACAAAAAGCTTCTGTGCACTTTTATTTCCATAATTATTATATATATTCATAAATCTGTCATATTGAGCTTCGCTTCCACTGTTTGTTAAATCTCCAGCTATTATACTAGCATCTAAGCCACTTGTTCTTGAATTTATTATTGATAATGCATTTTGAAACTTAGTATCTTCGCTAGAAGGTCCATTACTAATATGAACATCACTCATTACTGAAAAAACTAAGTCCTCCTTTTCCCCTATTTCCGTTGCTTCCACAAAAACTCCACTTGGAATAACCGTCATAATTAGCGCTAAACCCGTTAGTTTTGCTATAAGTCCACTTGAGATATTAAACCATTTCTTCATTATATTACCCCCTTTTTTCGTTAATTAAAGCTTACTATAAATTAGTTAAAAGGAAGTTTATATAGTGTTAACAATTATTACCTATTGTAAAATAATCATTAACTCATCCTTAAATATAATTCTTACTATATACTTTTTTAATAACTTTATATTCATTATCATATACAAAAAAACAAGGCTTATCCGAAGCCAGCTAAAAAATATATTTTTAGCTGGCTCCAATATAACCTTGTTTTTATACTTTGAATTTTTCTGTTTCTACATAAAGCTTATCTGCAATTTCATTAAGAGTTTTAGCAAAGTTTGTGACTTCCTCTGTACTTGCTAAAAGTTCTTCTGAAGATGCTGAAATCTCTTCTGATAATGCTGTATTTTCTTCTGCTACAGCCGTTATATTTTCTATTTTTGATAATACCTGTTCCTTATTACTATTAGTTCTCTTAATAGAAACATGAGTATCTTCTATTAGTGGACTCATAGTGCCTATAGAATCTATCATATTATTAAAATTCCTTATTGCTATATCAACTATTTGAATTTGATCATTCATACTGGTTTTTACATTTACAGCAGTACTACTAAGCTCCTGACTTTCATTTGTTATTGAATTAATCAATTCTTGAATTTGCAAAGTTGAAGTTTGTGATTGTTCAGCTAACTTTCTTATTTCATCAGCTACAACAGAGAAACTCTTACCTTGCTCCCCAGCCCTTGCAGCTTCAATTGCCGCATTTAGAGCTAAAAGATTGGTTTGAGATGATATAGAATCTATAACTTCTGTTATCTTACCAATTTGAGATACACTTTCATTTAGTGAGCCTATTTTATTGCTAACAGTTTCTATCGCTTGATTAACGCTATTTATTGATTCTGAAAGATTATCTATACTATCTTTACCATCTTTTGCATTTTGTCCAGTAGCATCTGATTTATTTTTTACTGTTGTAAGTTTTTCATACATACTTTCCATCTCTTCTGATAAAGTAGTCATATCACCAACTGAATCTACTAAGTTTTGAGCTTGGTGAGTTGATCCTTCTGCTATATCATGTATTGAACTTGCTACTTCATTAGTCGTTGTAGTCATTTCACTTGAATTATCATATAAATTACTAGACATTTCTGTTATTATTTGTGATTGTTCTTTAATAGATGAAATTGCATTTCTTAAATTTTCTGACATAACTTTAAAGCTATTAGCAAGTATACCTAATTCATCATTACTATTTACAACTATATCCTCTGTAAAATCCCCATTAGCTATACTATTTGAACTATTAACAAGTATTTCAAGTGGTTTTGTTATTCCTTTTGATACTTTATTCATTATTACTAAAAAAGCAATAAAACAAATTATTGAAATTCCTATAATTATAATTATTATTTTATTTATAGTACTATTAAGTTCAACCATAGAAATTCCTACTGCTACTGCACCTATATGTTCACCATTTTTATACACTGGAACATCTATATCATATACTGGAATTGTATCCTTGTACATATATGTTGATGAATAATCTTTACCCTCTACAGCTGCTGATTTACTTCCACTATCATCTGAACTTTTCCCTATTAACTCATGTTCGCTATGTGCTTGTATTTTTAAATTTTTATCTATAAAAATAGCATATGCAATGCTTTTATCCTTCGCAACATTATCAACTAAAACTTGATTTTCTAAAGAATCTGTTAATTTATGTACCCTATCTGCTGAAAAACCTATTTGGGCTACACTTCCATCGCTTTTCTTAACATATCCATACTTATAATATTTTTCAGAATCCACGCTTTTTCTTATCGGTTCTTCCAAAAAGTCCTTATTATCATTTAAAAACTTAAATACTATATGATCCTTCTTTAAGATTACACCTATATTATTAGGCTGAGTAGAAAATACTATTTTCCCATCAGAACCTATTATATTTATTTCCTCTGCTTCAAAGTTTTTTGACAAGCTGGTAAGGTACTCATTACTTATAGTAGCTTGTCCATTATTAATAAAATTTCCTAAACATTTTATCTGAGTATCTATGTTTTCATTTAAAGAATCACTTATTTCATAGTTTTTTGTCATGTTATTAGATATTTGTCTAGTTAAATTAAACCCATCTGCTTTTAATTGCATAGTTAAATTACTTTTTGTCAAATATATGACCATACTAGCTATTAAAGCTATAACTATTACCATTATTACCATTGGAATTGTAAAAATCTTAAATTTAATACTATTACTTTTACTTTTTTTCGCTAAATTCTTCCTTCGCATTTTTTACCCCTTCTAATTCTTTTTGTTATATTTTGTTATATTATGTTATTATTATCGTAATGTTTTTTCTTTTCTTTAATATTTTATGTAAAATAGCCTAAAATCTTCTAGGCTGTATGTAAAATTTTGTTTTTATTTGAGTTTTTAAGTAAAAAAATAATATGTTATAGAAGTTTTTTATCTATAAACATATTATTTTAAAATTATAAGTCATTCTTAATATATAATTAGTTTTTTATAATATCTTCATATCTAGCATTTAGTAAATTGACAAGCTCTTGTGGATTAATTTCCAATTGCACACCTATTTTCCCACCACTTACAACAATTTTATCTTTTTCGCTTGCTGTAATATTTATAAAAGTTTTATACAGTTTTTTCATTCCTATAGGTGAACAACCACCTCTTATATATCCTGTTATTTTAGTTAAGTCCTTAACATTAATAAGTTCTATACTTTTTTCACTTGCGACTTTAGCCGCTTTTTTAAAATCTAGCTCTTCATTTACAGGAATAACAAATACATAATACTCTTTTGATAAGCCCTGTGTAACTAATGTTTTATACACCATATTGATGTCTCTACCTATTTTATTCGCTACAGATACTCCATCTATTTTGCCATCCTTATTTTCATAAGTTATGATTTCATATTCTATTCTGTTTGAATCCAATATTCTCATAGCATTTGTCTTTATTTTACTCATAATTATTACCTCTTATCTTTTTTAGGATTTCGAGGAAACCATCCTTTATTTACTCTTTCCTCTTGCTCTATTATTTCATGTATACTCCAAAGACAAGAAAAACCAACTACACCTACTATAGCAGATATAGTTCTATCTTTAATATATAATGATGCTACTAAAAATATAACACCTAACACTAAAAATATAGGCCATATTTTTTTACCTAAATAATACTCACCTTTTATTACTATAGGATGAAAAATACCTATTACAAAAAATGTTACTAATCCTATTATAAGACCATAAAAATTCACAACTATTCCCCCTAGAATACTTTTATTTTCTTCTTTTAAGTGACATTCTAAATCTTAGATTTAGTTAATGGAACTTACTCATAATTTTATGCTAACTTTTCTTCACTTAAACATTTTTCACTAATAGCTTTATATACACCATTTGAAATATTACTTTCAGCTATAAATTTTGCATGCCTTTTCACATCTTCAGGTGCATTCTCCATAGCATAGCTATAATGAGCTCTTTTAAACATTGTTAAATCATTATAATAATCACCAAATACCATAGTATTTTTTTCGTCTATATTAAGTTTTTCTTGTAATTTACTTATGGCTTCGCCTTTACTTACACCCTTATTCATAATATCTATCCACTTATCTCCAGATACTACAAACTCAAGTTCCTCATTTAGATTATTCTTCAAATAATCTAAAATTTCATCTTTAACACCATTTTGCACATAATAAGTCAGCTTGTAAATAGGCTCGTCCACTTCATTGAAGCTATTTAAAACTATTGCTTCCACTCTAAAATCCCTAAATTCTTCCATGACCTTGTCTGTTGGATTAACTATATAAGCCTTTTCTGCCGCTGATAAAAACAATTCTTCTCCATAGCTTCTTTTTAAATCTAAAACATTTTTAATATTTTTCTTTGATATTTCATTTGAATATAAAAGCTGACCATTTTTATTATATTTAACAAATGCACCATTATGAGCTATAAATATCATATCGTGACTTACCTTGCTAAAATTCTTATTTAATTGTGAATAAAATCTACCACTTGCTGCTGCAAACCTTATTCCCATATCATCAAGCTTGTTTATAAGCTCGAACATCTCATCACTTACCTTACCATCTTTCCCTAGTAATGTTCCATCCATATCTGATGCAATAAACTTTATCATATGTCCATACCATCCTTTAAATATATCTTATATTTTTTTTCTTATTTTTTTTGAGAAATAATTAGTTCCTACGATTCCCAGTATAATTATAACTGAACCTATTATATGATAATATTTAACCTCTTCATTTAATATCAAAGCTCCTGCTGCTATTGATACTATAGTTGATATATTTGAAAAAACTCCAACTTTTGATGCTTCTACCTTAGCTAAAGAATAATTATTTAGTATAGCAGTTATTAGTGTAGACGGAATTGCTAAGTATAAAATAGAAACCATAAATGAAGAATCTGTTACAAGCCCTTTAAACTCTGTTAATGTAAAACCATTTACTATACTTAGACTTGTAAATACAACAAATCCAAACCCTTGCATAAATAAACATATTTCCATTGGTGTAAACTCTTTTGAATACTTTCTTGATAATATACTATAAATACTAAAGAATACACAAGACCCAAAAATTAATATTATTCCTAATAAACTATTTATATTTATTGTATTTCCCTTCATAAAGAATATATAAAACACTCCTAATATAGAAAGTATTACACATCCTACTTGCTTTAAATTAATTTCCTCTTTTAAAAATATAATACTTAATACTAAAATTATAGCAGGTATTAAAGCATTTATTATACCAGCTTCTGAGGATGAAGCATATTTAAGTCCGAAGCTTTGTAAAAGAAAAAATCCACTTGGAAAAAATATAGATATATAAATTAATGCCTTAATATTTTTACCCTTAAAATTCACCTTTACAACTCGAGTTAAAATAGCTATTAAAATTACTAAAAATGATACTGTAAATCTCATAGCAAGAGTATTATATGGATTAGTTAGTGTTACCGCTTTCTTTGTAAATAAAAAGGCTAACCCTATAATTACAGCATTAAAAAACGCAGCCAAATAACCTAATTTTTTTTCTAATTTCATATTCTCTCTCCTTCTTATCTTATGAATTTGTAAACCATTTATTATTATAACACAAAAGGACCCCAAAGGGTCCTATTATAATTATTTACTAATATTTATAAAGTTTTCTATGTCCTCTTCTATAGTCTTTAGAGATCCTCTCCAGAAATTTACATCATGAATATCTATTCCCATAACCTTAGTCACATCTACAATATCATTCTTACCTGTTATAGAAAGTAGCTTTTCATAATCCTTCGTAAAGCTTGAACCTCTCTTTAAATATTCAGCATATAACCCTTTTGCAAATAATAAACCAAATGCATATGGGAAGTTATAGAAATTACTTGTTGCATAATAGTAATGTGGTTTCCAAGTCCACATATATGGATGCAAGAAATCTTTATTTAATCCATCTCCATAAGCCTCTTGCTGAGCTTTCAGCATAAGATTTTTTATTTCCTCTACACTTAGTGCACTTTCCTTTCTAGCTTCAAACAATGATTTTTCGAAAAGGAAACGTGAATATATATCTACGATAACTTGATTGCAATCACTAATTTCTGTTTCTAATATAGCTAAAGCTTCTTCCTTGGTAGCTTCTTTTACTGCCGCTTTCTTTATTATAGTTTCACAGAAGGTTGATGCAGTTTCTGCTATTGGCATTGGATAATCTGAATTTAATGTAGCTTCATTTTTTAAACAATCTCCGTGGAAACCGTGACCTAATTCATGTGCTAAAGTTACTACATCACTAAAACTATCTCCATAGTTTAATAAAAATCTACTTTCACCTATAAAATGTAAGTTTTCACAGAAAGCTCCGCCAACCTTTCCTTCCTTTGGCATTACATCTATCCACGCATTATTAATAGCTTTTCTTGCAAAATCAGCTAAGTTATTACTAAAGGTTCTAAAATTTTTTTCTACAAACCTAGTTCCCTTTTCATAAGTAAACGCCATATTGGCTTCTGAAACTGGCGCATACATGTCATAAAATGGTAATCCATTTTTATGTCCTAACATCTCTGCTTTTCTTCTTAAATATTTTCTAAAACTTGGTAAACTTTCCCTTATAGCAGTAAACATAGCCTCTAAAGATTCTTCATCCATTCTCGAATCTACAAGAGTCATTTCTAAAGGCGATTTATATCCTCTAAGTTCACATATAGTTAAAACCTCACCTTTTATACCATTAAGAGCTGCAGCTACCCCTTCCTCAATTTTCTTATATGCCTTTATCTCTGCTTCATAGGCTTTTTTTCTTACTTCAGCATTTTTGTCATAAGCCATATTTAAAACCACTGTAAGTGGTAACTCTTTATTTTCACCATCTTGCTCAATTTCAACCTTTAGATTTGATATTAAATTGTCCTTAAGCTTAAGCCAAGCATTTGAACCTGTATTTTGCATTTTAGAAATCAAGGCTTCTTCCTTATCGCTAAGTAAATACTTGCTCTTCTTAATTATATTTTTTAAATAATACTCATGCTCCTTAAGCAATTTAGAATTACTTATTACCCCATCTATATTTTCTAATGAACTTATCCACTTCTCCAATTTTGTAGATGTTGCAACTAAAAATGTAAGCTTATTCTCTAATATATCTGAATACTTAAGAGCATCACTATTTTTAGTATTAGTACTTAAATTAAGATTAATAAAGCTATCAAGCCTCATAATTAATATTTCAAGCTCTGTAGACTTATTTATATAGTCTTCTATTTTTTCTACTTCATTTAAAGTATCTTTAGTTATTTCTAAAGCCCAAGTATTGAAATTAGAAATTAAAGTATCTAACTTTTCAATATCCCCTTTAAACTCTTCACTATTAAATGAAGTATATATTTCTTTTAAACTCCAATTTAATTCCATTTTAGCCCCTCCAATATATGTTTTTCTCAACCATTATACCATAAATTTCACAATTTTATAATTATTTAAATAAAGTCTCTATTAATTTACAAATAAAATTCATAAAAAACTATTCACTTGTTTAATAAATAACTTTATTTATCAAATAAGCCTCCACCATTTCCTACTCTTACACCTTTAGAACTCTTTCCTATACATTTTTCTGCCTTCTTACTATTTTTAGATACTTTTCCTCTTTGCTTTTTTTCCTCAATAAGTTTCTTCATCATTTCCATGTTTTTATCCATAATTTTTGTATCTCCTATCCATATTAATCTAATGTTTTAGCTTAATTATATTATAGTTCACTCCACTATCCAATGTATTGAGTTAACTCAAAATAAAGAATAATCTTATATAATTTTATAAATTCCTGTACATTAAAAAGCCTAGAATTTCTAGACTTTTTTTCATTAATTATTTAATTCAATCACTTTTTCTGTATTTATTCCCATTTACTCCAAACATCTGGTGTATATCCTACAGTAGCCTCTTTTCCATTTCTAACTATAGGGGTTTTATACAGTTTAGGATTTTTAAGCAACAGTTCTTCCTTTACAGATGTAGTTCTTATATCTGATATATTTAATGTTTTATATTCTTTTGTATTAATATTTATCAAATCATTGATACTTATTTTACTTTTTATATTTTCCAGTTCTCTTTTACTAATAGCTTTTTCATTTAAATCTATAAATTGATATTTTATATTTCTTTCTTTAAAATATCTTTCTGCCTTTTTTGTATCAAAACATTTTTTAACACCAAAAATTTGAATATTCATTTTTCTAATCCTTTCCTCTTATGCATTAACAAGTTGCTTTTTATACAGTATAACATATATTAGATTTAAATAAGCATAATTATGATATATTTTCAAGTCCATTACCTGGAGTTAGAACTGTAGATAATTTTCTAAGCTTTCTTTTTTCTGTAGCTTTATTATTTAATCGCTTTAGGATACTCATTCGTATTTCTCCCATAAGCTCTAAGACTTCCTCATCACTTAAATATATAGGATAACTTCTAACTCCAACACAAGATTTATCTAAATTTTCAATATTTCTTGAATCATCCTTTAAAACATCCGCTAATAAAGTCATTGTAAAATTATAAAATAGATTTATAATTTTTTGAGAATCTTTTTCTTGCACTAATTTCTCTATTTCTTCTATTGGATTAATTTTTATTTTATATATCTTATCAAAATTATTTTTAATATTTTTTTCATGAACAACTTCAATTATACCTTCATTTAATAATTTACTTATATGTTTATATAAAGTTGATTTTGGTACACCCTTAAAGCTTTCTAATATTTCTTTATTTGTAACTCTATCTTTTTTTATGAGTTCATGTAATATTTTTATTCTAATAGGATGCATAAATACTTCTATCCTTTTATCTTCCATAATTTTATCTCCTCACAATATGTTCTTATTAATCCCATTACCCATGATAATAATATCATATTTGTAAAAAAGAGTAAAATATCTTTTAATGATAAATTTTTTAATTTATTCTTAAAATTTGTCCTTTTTATATTCTTTAGGTGATAATTTATAAAACTTTTTAAATACTCTAATAAAAGTAGAATAATCATTAAATCCACACATTTCAGAAACATCATGTATATTTTTCCCCTGCTTTATGTACTCACAAGCTAATATCATTCTTTTTTGATTTATATATGAATGTAATGTATATCCTGTTTCATTTTTAAACTTATGCATCAGATAATATTTACTTATAAAAAATTTATTTGAAATTGAATCTATACTTAAATCTTCCTTCAAATTATTGTTTATATAAAATAATATATTTTGTATAATCTCATTAAAACTTATATCTGCTTTTTCCTTAGATAAATCGTAATTTAAGAAAAATCTATTCAAATTCACCATAAGTTTTATAAATAATGCACTACTCAAAATTGAACTTCCGATTACTTTTGAATCAACTTCTAATTCTAATTCTCTTATTAATTCATTTATATATTTTTTATCATCATTTTCTAATCTTAATAAATTTATTTTATTTTTAGCAGCAAATTCAAAGCATTTTAAAAGATTAAAATCATTAGAATTGTTTTTTATTAGAAAATCTGAATTCACCCAAAAAATTATTCTTTCATATTCTTCACTTGAATCTATTATAGGTCTATGAACCTCGTAATTATTTATAAATAAAATATCCCCTGGTTTCAAATTATAGGATTTACCTTCTATTAAATAATTAACTTTTCCTGATAAAAAAACTATTATCTTATTAAACTCATGATAATGAAGTTCAAAACTTTCCTTCTTATTATCTTTCAAATGAAATAATTTAAAGTCCTTATATAAATAACCTCTTTTGCTTTTCAATTAGTATTCCTCTTTCTACTTTTTATCTTTCTATATATTATAGCACTTTTTGCAATGTTTTTAGCATCTTTCTCACTATACTATGCAAAAGGTATTGTGTATAATTATAATTAAGACGATATTGGGGAGGTATTTTTATAATGAACAAAAAATTAAGAGTTGGCGTTTTAGGCGCTACAGGCTTTGTAGGGCAAAGATTAATTACCCTACTTAATAATCATCCATTTTTTGAAGTAACAGTTTTAGGAGCAAGTCCACGTTCTGCTGGCAAAACCTACAAAAATATTTTAGAAAGTACTTGGAAATTAGACACTCCTATGCCAGAGTACGCTAAAGATATGATTATAAAAGACATTAATTCTATAAATGAGATTAAAGGATTAGTAGATTTTGTTTTCTGTGCAGTTAATATGCCTAAAGAAGACATAAAGAAAATAGAAGAAGCTTATGCAAAAGCTGAAGTTCCAGTAGTATCAAACAACTCAGCACACAGAATGACAAAGGATGTTCCAGTTATTATTCCTGAAATAAATAACAATCATTTGAAAGCTATTGAAGCTCAAAAGAAGAGACTAAATACTACAAAAGGTTTCATAGTAGCAAAACCAAACTGCTCTATTCAAAGCTATGTACCTGCATTAACTCCTTTAATGCAATTTAAACCTACTAAAGTTTTAGTATCAACTTATCAAGCTATTTCTGGTAGCGGAAAAACACCTAAAGAATGGCCTGAAATGAATGATAATGTAATTCCATTTATAGGTGGTGAAGAAGAAAAAAGTGAACAAGAACCATTAAAGGTTTGGGGAAATGTTGATGAAACTGGTATAACTTTAGCGGAATATCCAGTAATATCAGCTCAATGTATTAGAGTTCCTGTTAGTGATGGGCATTTAGCTACTGTAGCTGTTAGCTTTGAAAACAAGCCAACTAAGGAAGAAATAATTTCTCTTTGGAAAAATTATAAAGGAAGGCCACAAGAACTTGAACTTCCACTTGCACCAAAACAGTTCTTAACTTATTTTGAAGATGAAACAAGACCTCAAACAAGAATAGATAGAGAAATTGAAAAAGGAATGGGAATTACTATTGGTAGACTTAGAGAAGATAATATTTTTGATTATAAATTTGTTTGCCTTTCCCACAATACTTTAAGAGGTGCAGCTGGTGGAGCTCTTCTTACAGCAGAATTACTTTATGCTGAAGGACTTTTAAAATAAGAAATAAAATAGGTAAGTATAGAAATTAAGCCTATACTTACCTTATTTTTTATTTTATTAAAGTTTTCTTCTTAATATCAGACATCCTAAACTTAAAAATGCTAATCCTACTAAAGCAATATTTTTGCTTCCATAATTTTCACCAGTCCTAGGAAGATAACTGTTATCACCCTTTTCAGCTATTACATATTGTGAGAAATGTGGTGTTTTGAATATAACTTTGTTTCCCTCTACTCTAGTTTCCATTATTTCAAATTTCTTCGTTTCTTCATTGTAATAAAATACTGCAAGCTTTTCTTTGTTTAATCCTTTTAATTCATCATCGCTTAAATTAATTGTTACTTCTGCTTTTCCATCCTTAAAATTATGAATTATTGTTTCTTTGTCTCCATCCTTAACAACAATATCAAATTTATATACTTTCTTAATACCTTTTAAGTTATTAGATATTGGACTATTATCTATAGTACTATTTCTAATAATAACTTTTGAACCAGGATATAATAAATTTTTGTCTATTGCTGAAAATGGTAAACTTATAGTATACCCATTTTCTTTTATCATAATTCTACCATTACCGTTTTTTATTGCTTCAATATCCTTTAATTCTATAACACATTCTTTTAAATCTGCTAAATTAGAAACATCGATAACATTTACTTTATCCTTATCCTTCACTTTATTAACTTCAAAAACACCATTATTATTTATAATGTCTACTTTTACCATATCATTATTTACTAAATCTGATGAATTTTGGGGTGTTTCTGGTTTTAATGGACTAACTGGATTTATTGGTTTTTGTGGATCCACTGGTTTTCCTGGGTCTATTGGCTTTTCTGGATCTATCGGTTTTGTTGGTTCTCCAGGATTTACTGGATCTATTGGTTTTTGCGGATCCACTGGTTTTTCTGGGTCCACTGGCTTTTCTGGATCTATCGGTTTTGTTGGTTCCCCAGGATTTACTGGATCTATTGGTTTTTGCGGATCCACTGGTTTTTCTGGATCAACTGGCTTTTCTGGATCAACTGGTTTATCATTCAGCAACTCAAATTGAGCCTTAAAGCTTTTTCCTGCTGAATCTTTAACATTAATATGCATTATAACCTTTCCATCCACATTTTCTATTTTTATATTATCATCCTTTGCTATAATGTCTTTTATTTTCTTATCTAATTCAACAGTTATTTCTCCTTGGTTTTTCATAGTTGGATCTGAGACAGCTATGTCTAATCTACCATCTTTTTCTTTAAGTATTAAAGATGCCATAGTGTTTACTTTTATTCCTGCTTCTTTAATATCAACAACTTTATCATTCCAGAAATTTGCTGCCATTATATTTTTATTTTCTTCTCTTACTGCTTGTACATCTTCATTGTTAATAAGTATATTTATATCTGCTTTCTTTGAATATTCTTCTACTTGTTCTTTAGTTTTCCCTGGTAAAAGAACATATTCATAAGTATCGTTATTAGGATTTACTCCATGTTCTTTCCACATTGTAAAAAATGTATTTGTCTTTAAATTTGCTGATTGTCCATTATTAATATCTTTAAAACTTCCAGTTCTAGTATCTCTCTTAATCTTTAATGAATCTTTACTTGGAAAATAGTAACCTATACTTGAGTTACTCTTATTTCCTTCCAAATAAATCCATTTACTATTATCAGTTTTTGTTTCATTATCTATATCATTAGAAACTTCTTTTCCATCTACATATATTTTATCTAAATCTTTATCTATAAGCCTATTTTCTACAATAGTTTCAACGCCATTATCCTTAGTACTAGTAATTCCTGAACCTAAAGCAACTATCTCATCATCAAACATAAAATATGATTTTTTAGCTTCTAAGTCCATTCCAAGATCCTTCTTAGTATTGGTTCTCTTATTATCTAAATACATACCACTTACGCCATAATCTAAAAGACTAGCACCTCCAACCCAATCTCTTGTTGAAGTAGCTGTCTCACCTGGTCCATAACTAAGCCCTGCTACATTTTTAAATATAGCCTTAGTATCAACTGTAGTACCAGCTAGTCTTTTAGCATCAACTGTTGGCCAAAAGTCTTTAGAATATTGTTCGCTATCTCCATTATAAAGATATGTCATACCATCTGATGTATGATACCCCTTCAAATTTTCACCATTTAAAGATTCATAGTTTGAAACCCTACTTGAATACATACTTAATCCAAAAACAAAATTTGGAGTTCTATGTACTACTCTGTCCATATTAGGAAACATAAAATTACCTAAAAGTTCTCCTCTAGGTTTTATAGTATCTTCCTTCATCAATTCCTTTACTTGTGCAGTAAATTGAATATTAGTTGAGTTAGCTATAATATCCCTAGCATCATTTGATGTTATCCAACCTTTTATTATAGATTTAAATTTATCTTTATATTCTTGTGGTGCAGTTTCTGTATAGAAGGCTAAAATCCTTCTCATCAATCCAAAACCACGACCTGATTCCTTTTCACTTTCTCTAGAAATAGATCTTCCACTAACCATATCCATCATATTCCCTTTATACATAAGAGGGTCAAATGATTTTAATAATACATCATATATAATCTTTTGTTTGTCTTTAGGAATTTCAAAGCTAGTACCATTTAATACATGAGCTAACTCTCCAACTCCCCCTATCAGTACTCCGCCATAAGAACCTGCATAAGGAATTGAACCATGTTCAATCCAAGAACCATCCTTATAATACCCATCTGTTTTGGAACCTGTTTCTGAAATTATATCTTCTACATATTTGAATAAAGGATCTAGCTTTTCCACACCTAACTTAATTCTATCTTCATTTTTTGAAAGTAATCCGCTATAAATTATAACTTTGCACATATCTGATCTATTAGCACCAACAGAAGGATATCTACCCTTGCTTATCATAGTAGGATCTTTTACATAATTATCAATTATATCAGTATATTTTGTTATTTCTTCATTAGATATTTTGTTTCTTATAAGAATTAATATACTATTTAATTTTTGAGGAGCTCCAACTTCCCAATCCCACCAATTATCATACCATTTTTGACCGTCATATCTATTAGCTTTCATCCAATTTAATCCGTAGATTATATCTTTCAAAAGTTCTTCATTGCCCTTTAGTTTTGAGCCTTCCATAGCATAAGCAACACTCATATCATATAATCTATTAAATTGAGTTGTAACCTGCGCTGAGCTAGTAGTACTTTTAGTATCTTCCCATAATCCACTAGTATTTCCAGGCGCTTTATTCATAGTATTCCAAGACTTCTCACCGCTTGCAACCATATTTTCTATTATAGTCATCATTTGAGTATCTTTTGTATCAATTATAGAATTAGGTACCATTGTTTCAAAAATTGAATCTAAAATTTTATTATACATAGCTACATCTACATATTTAACGTTTACATTGAAGCTACCTAATACCTTATTAGATTCACTTATAGCTGTTATAGTAGTTGTTCCTACCTTTAATCCATACACAATATTGTTTTCTACTTTTGCTATACTTTCATCGCTTGATTTTAAAGTATACTTTTCTGTAGAATACGACGGATATATTTTAACATCAGGTTTATAGCTATTATCAATGCCTATGTTAACATTTTGATTGGTAAATTCTACTTTTTCAAGCTTTGAATCTTGTGCCTTAATTGAAAGATAATCTATAGCAAAGTTTCCACTTGCACCCACACTGTTTGCAGCTACTCTACCAAATACAAATATTATTTTCATTTTAACAGCTGTACTTTTACTAGTTCCAATATTAGAAGTATAATCTTTCCACTCATTATTACCACTTAGTGTAATTAAGTCCTTTCTTTCAAGAACCTTTCCGCTTGAATCATAATACTCCGCTCTAACAACTAGCGGTTCTGACTTTGTAATATCTGTTGTTCTTAATTTAACGTTTACAATATAGTTCTCATTTGGAGCAATACTCACAAAATCATCTGGTTGAAAAAATCCAACACTTTTATTAAAGTCAACCTGAAAATTTTTTCCACCACGGCTTGTTATATCTGAAACTACCTTTCCGTATGGTTTATTATCTCCTGTTGCCGCTGCCCCAGCCCATTTTCTAAGTTGCCATAATTCAGGACGTACCTCATCTGCATAAAACGCTTTAAAATTATTATCCGTTTCTTTTTTAGTCTTTGAAAAATCATCATATTTGATAACATTACTATTTTCATTAATATTATCAACATATGCTATAGTATCAGCCTTAACAATTTTACAGTTCAATGTTGATATCATAACTAAATTCGTTACACATATTCCTGCTAAAATTTTAGCAATAATCTTGTTTTTATTCATTAGCTTTTCCTCCCTACACATATATCATTAATATTTAATAGCAATTTTGACACCAAATATAATTAGTAGCTAGGAATAGCATTTTTACTATGTTATTTCCGAATTATAAGTTTTTTTGTCATATAAAACTATTTTTTTATTATGACACTATAGATTTTTTCTTATTTATATAATTAAATTTAAATTATATATAATGACACAAATTGAAATTTACTACTACTGTAATGCTTTTCAAGCTATTTTCTCTCAATCATGTGCTTTTGTGGTTTTAATGTAATATCTGTAATAGCTACACCATCTCTTTGTGACAGTACAAATTCAACAGCTTTAGCTACTTCCTCTGGCATAAGATAACTCTCTAAAGCACTTCCCTCTTTAAAGTTAGCATTTCTATAAAAGTTCGTTTTAGTCATATCTGGATGAATAGAAATTACTTTAACACCATACTTTCTAGTTTCATCAAAAAGACTATTAGAAAAATGGCTAAGTGCAGCTTTACTTGCTCCATAAGCACAACCATAAGTACTAGATTTTTTTGCAGTTATAGAAGATATATTAACTATAAAGCCCTTATTTTTCTTTATATCTCTAAGAAGGAGGTTTGTTAATACTAATGGTATTTCCAAGTTTATTGAAACTATTTCATGAATCTTTTTAGTATTTAGTTCTTCATGTGGTCCAAAATAACCAACACCTGCATTATTTATAAGTATATATATTTCTTCATTCTTTCTTATGTCTTTTATCTTTTCACAAAGGAATTCTATATTGCTAAGCTCACAAATAATAGGAATAAAATTATTATTTTGAATATTATTTTTTGAAAAATCTCTCCCTATACCATAAACCTTATAACCTAATTTTAATAATATTTTACTTATTTCAAAACCAATGCCCGATGATGCACCAGTTATAATAGCTGTTTTCATCTTATCTATCCTTCCAAATAAATATTTTTTCCTTAGGAATATATTTACTTACTAAACTATATATATAACTTGTCATATTCTCTGATAACTGGTTATTATAACTACAGACTCCTTTTACCGTTTCAAAAGGATAATTTAATATGATAGAGTTTTTTCTTTGCTTTCTCATTCTTTTTAAATAATCCTTTGATACCCTAAATACACCTATACTTATATCCATTATTTTATCAGCATTTATCTCATTAAATATAGTTGTAATTAAATTACTGTAACATACTTTCCAATTATTTATATAAAGTATTGGATCAAAACATAACCTAACATTCCAGCCTTTATCTACAGCTTGCTTTATGCTTAAAATCCTATCCTTTAAGATAGGAGTTCTATTCTCATAACCTTTTATAACCTCATCTGGTGATAAAGTCCAAGCTAGTATTACATTATCATAAGCCTCAATAGCACTAATCGCATTAAAATTTGCACTCTTAGTTCTTATCTCAATTTTTAAATCTTTATTTTCTTTAGTAAATTCAATCCATCTTTTAGTATAACCTATAACATTTTCAAAAGCTAAAACGTCTGTATCATAAGAAATACAAAGATATACAGGGTGGATTTTCAAAAGCTTTTTTACCTCTTCAAATATCTCTTCAATATTTACGAATATAACTATATTAGAAGAAGTGTACATACCTTGAAGATAACAATATTCACAATCATATATACAATTCATCATAGTTGATGTATAGTAAAAATAATTATTTCCAAAATCTTGACACATCTCTGCACCTTCATAAATTAAATTATCCCTTTTTACAGCTAAAATTAATTTAGGACTTCCCTTTTGTAATATATAATTCTGATGACTCCTAGAAAAAATATCCTTATAATGATTAATCTCAATAAGCTCAGAATTTTTAAAAACTTTTAATACTTCTTTTGTTATTTCATAATTTAAAGCAGCTTTCTCAATGTATATATGTGAAAAATAAGGATTAAATAATTTTTTCTGTAAGCTTATCAAAATATCTCTTCCCCTCATTTTTAGATTTACATTCTAAACTTATATATTTATCTATAGCTTCCAAAAAATCACCATTTTGTAACTTATAATATGTAAATAGTTGCTTTAAGCTATTTCCCATAGTTACAGACAATTTCAAGTTTTGAGTTAATACATCTAAAGCTTTTATGTCTTCTTTAGATAAAACTTCATTATCATAAGAAAATACATCTTTTATATCATTAATAAATCTTATAATTTGTAAGGATTTTTCATCTACTAAATTTGAAATATGTTTTATAGTTAAATCTTTTGTATCTAAATAATCGGAAACTATCTTTATAAAAATTATCTGATGTGGCTCCATAAAAACTAGCGCTGCCTGATATAAACTTGCTGCTTCCATATCAGTTAAAGTCCCTTTAATATTTAAATTAGACTTGTCTACTATTGATGAAAAAGTCTCAATACTGGTTTCCTTAAACGGATGCTTTAAAAGCATATCAGGATAAAAAGTTTTATTTGTATCATTCTCTATAATTTTATTACATATAAATACACTTCCTATCGAAATATTCTTATCAAGACTACCTGCAACCCCAATATTTATAAATAAATCCGAACTCTTTATTTCATATTTAGAAAATAAATATGTTAAAGCAATTGCAGATTTTATCTTACCAACTCCAGTAATAATCAAAATTACTTCGTTACTTTTAAAAACTTCAAATTTTTTAAATCGAAAATCTTTCTTTAAATTGAAATTTTTTACAAAAGATTGTGCTTCAATATACATAGATACGCTTATATAAATCATAATAATACCTCTTTTATTTCCCCAAATCTTACTAAATTACACATAATAAAATCATTTTGTAAATAATAGTTATTGATATTATAATTATAACACCATATTCAAAATAATGTTATAATCATAATATCAATATATATTTTATAAACTTTTACATTGAGGAAATTATGAGAATTAAACAAATTACCTCGCCTTAAAACTATAATATATAATTTTATTTTTTAATTATTGTAATTAAAATTGGTGGCTGCTTTAACTGATTTATATAATCACTCTTCATAACATGAAATTTTTTCGAATCAAGAGTTTCAAAATATTTTAAAAGCTTTTCTTTTTCTATTTGTCCCTCTTCATGACCATAATATATAATAACAGTAATTATTCCATCTTTTTTTAAAAGCTTTAACCCCTTTTCAATTGCAGTAATTGTTGTTTCAGCCTTTGTAGAAATAGTATGGTCCCCCTTAGGTAGATACCCTAAGTTAAACATAATTGCAGCTATCTCCTCCGAAATATATTCACCAATATTTTCATGTCCCTTTTGTATAAGCTCTACATTATTTACATTATTATTTTCTAATAACTTTTTAGTACTTAAAATAGCTATCTCTTGTATATCAAAAGAAAATACCTTTCCTTTATTGCCTACAAGTTCTGATAAAAACAAAGTATCATTTCCATTTCCCATAGTAGCATCAACTACTATATCTCCATTTTTTATATTTCCTTTTAAAAAAAGTTTTGCTAACTCTGTAGGTCTTCTTAAGTCACTTACATTCATAACAAATCCTCCATAGTATTTTAAAATTTTTGTCCTGTATAAAATTCACACTTTTATTTTAACACCATAAATACACAACTGACTATATAATGATTTTTAACATATGCATAAAAAACAACACTAGATATTACAACGTATTTAATATCTAGTGTTTAAAGCTATATCTTATGCAACAACCCTTGAAACTATAATTGCTAAACCTATTAACATTCCAGCTATAACTATGGCTACGGAAGTATTATTGTTTTCTAATTCCTTATTAAAATCTGCAGGTATAACTCTATCAAATATCCAATATCCTAGTATCATTATAACTATTCCTAAAAGCCCAAATAAAAAGCTTGTACCTAAACTTGTTAAAATATGCATAAGTCTCCCCCTCTTTTTTACCTTAATTTTACCATAATATATATACTTTTGAAACCGTATAAAATAATATTATTGAATTTGTTAAATAAATAAAGTTTTGATAAAATAGGAGTATTCTAATATATTGAGGTAATAAAATATGACAATGCAAAAATTATTAAGTAAAGCAAGACAAGCTATAAATGATTTTAACTTAATAGAAGAAAATGATAAAATAGCTGTTGGCCTTTCTGGAGGAAAAGACAGTTTAACACTGCTTCATATACTTAAAAACTATCAAAGATTTTCTCCCCAAAAATTTGAGCTTATAGCTATAACATTAAATCCTGGCAATGTTAATAATGATTCTTTACATAAATTATGTAAAGAATTAGATATACCATTCTATGAAATTCAAACTGAAATTTCGAAGATTGTCTTTGATATAAAGAAAGAAAAAAATCCTTGCTCTCTTTGTGCTAAACTAAGAAGAGGTGCCTTAAATGATGCTGCTATGAAGCTTGGATGTACAAAAGTAGCCCTTGGACATCATAAAGATGATGCTGTAGAAACTTTTGTTATGACAATGTTTTATGAAGGAAGGATTAACTGCTTTTCGCCAAAATCATATATGGAAAAATTTAATTTAAGTTTGATAAGACCAATGGTTTACATAGATGAATATATGATAAGAAAAGCCGCTCTCCAGTATAACTACCCTATTATTAAAAACCCTTGTCCGGCTGATGGACATACTAAAAGGCAAGAAGTAAAAAATCTTGTAAAAAATCTTGGAGGAGAATTTCCTAATTTAAAAGATAAACTTTTTTCTGCCTTGAACAATTCTGATGAATTATTTATTTGGGATAAGGAAAAAATTAAGAACATGTAATCCTGTGTATAAATGTAGTGGAGTTAATTAATTTTCTTATTTCGTTGTATTCCAAGTCACCGAAAATTAATTAACCCTCCAACAAACTATAAAAATATTTTAAGATTATTCTTAAAATATCGAATTTTAAATAGCTACTGACCAATAATAATTTCTAATCTACCATCATCTTTCATTATAATTTCTTTTGCAATTTCAGTAGCTGATTTTAATCTATTTTTATCTTTTATATGCTTTGAACCTTCCCAAAATGGAGTATTCATACCTCCCATGTATACTGCAGTTATCTTAATTTTTTCATCTATAAATTCTTTTTGAAGACTTTCTGTAAAACCTCTAATTGCAAACTTACTTGCACAATATACTGATTCATTAACTTTACCTTTTAATCCTGCGGTAGATATTATATTTAATATTCTCTCATTTATGTATGGCAATATCCTTTGCGTAACCATTATTGTTCCCTTTACATTTATGTCTATCATTTTATTAATTTCATTTACAGTAAGTTCTGATATTGGATTAAAAATTCCTATTCCTGCATTATTTATTAAATAATCTATAGTCTTATGTTTAATACAAATATATTCAACTAATTCTTTAACTGATTCTATATTACTTATATCACAAATAAAATATTCTGCTGATTCTCCACTTTTGGTAATTTCATCAACTGCTTTCTCTAATTTTTCTTTATTACGACCAACTAATATAACATGATTTTTTTCTTTTGCATAACATTTAGCAAGTTCTAATCCCAAGCCACTCCCAGCCCCTGTAATCAATACTTTTTTCATCTATATTCCTCCATTTTGTAAAAACTTTTATTTTTCTTTACTATATACAATTTTTATTTATACTACAATATATTTATATCTAATAATTTAGTTATAACCAGATAATGTTGACTTAATATTGTAATATAACTAGAATATATATATACTACTTTTATAATAATATGACTGGTATCATTACGGAGGATGGCTTTAATGGGTAATAACTGTTCAATACCTATATATCAAAAAATAGCTTTAGATATAGCTAGTAGAATAAATAGCGGTGACATTTTAGAAGGAAAAAAAATTCATGGCAGATCTACATTAGCAAGTGAGTATAATGTTTCTCCAGAAACTATAAGAAGATCTATAAAATTACTTGAAGATGTGAATGTTGTTGAATCAACAAAAGGAAGTGGAATTACTGTACTTTCTAAAGAAAATGCATTCTTATTTATTAATAAGTTCCAAAATGTTGAAAGCATTGCTTACTTTAAAACACACTTAAATTCGCTTATGAACAAAAAGAAATCATTAGAAGAGGATATTCTATCTACAGTGAATAAAATTATTGATTATTCTGGTAGATTAAAAAATATAGATCCAATTACTCCTTTAGAAATTGAAATACCTTCTACTTGTAAACTACTTGGAAAAACTATTGCCGAGGTTAATTTTTGGCAAAATACAGGTGCCACAATAGTTGGCATAAAAAGGAATGGCGGATTGATACTATCTCCTGGTCCTTATGCAACATTTGAAAATGGAGATATTCTTTTAGTAGTTGGTGAAGAAAGTATATCAAATTCTATAAAAATATTTTTATCTGAATAAAAATAAAATGCCTATTTAAAACTTTTATATTTTAAATAGGCATTTATTATTATCTTTTAAATTATTTATTATTATCTTTTAAATTATTTATTATTTTTTAAATTAATCCTTGTTTTTTCAAAAAGTCTTTAGCAACACTTTCTGGAGATTCTCCTAATTCGTCAACTCTATAATTTAAATCCCTCATTGTTTCATCATTAAGCTTACCAGACAATTTATTTATAACATCTTTTAACTCCGGATATTTCTTTAGTGTATCTTCCCTAACTAAAGGAACAGCATAATAAGGTGGAAAGAAATTTTTATCATCTTTTAATACCTTTAAATCAAAGGCTTTTAAAAGTCCATCTGTTAAAAAAGCATCTGTTACATCACTTTTATTATTATTTATAGCCTTATATCGTAATCCTCCATCAACAGCCTTAACATCCTTAAATTTTATATTATATTCTTTTGATAAACCTAAATAACCATCCTGTCTATTGGCAAACTCTATAGTAGGTCCTATTATCAAATCCTTACTTATTCCTGCCAAATCTGAAACAGTCTCTAAATTATATTTTTTTGCGGTATCTTTTCTAACTGCCAATGCATACGTATTATTAAAACCTAATGGTTCAAGCCATTTAAGGTTATACTTATCCTTAAACTCATCATGAACAATATCATATGCCTTTTTAGGATCATTTACTACATCCTTTTTTAATATATTAACTAAACCTGTTCCAGTATATTCTATATACATATCAAGCTCACCTGTTTGTATTGCACCAAAAGTAACCTGACTACCTCCTAGGTTTAACTTTCTCTCAACTTTAATATTTGTATTTTCTTCTATTAAATCAGCTAACATATTTCCTAAAATCAATTGTTCTGTATAATTTTTAGATCCTACCACTATTTTTTTATCATTACTTTTATAAAATGTAGTAACTAAAATTGTACATATAAATAATGCCGCTATAGCCAAAACTACCTTTTTATTTATTTTTCTCTTTTTTCTTATATTTATACTTCCATCTGCACTTTTAATGCCATTTGGAGATACTGATTTTTCAATCTTTCCTACTATAAAATCTATTAATAACGCTAACATACATGCAGGAATAGCTCCGGCTAATATCATGTTATTATCAACTGTTTGTACACCTGAAAATACCATATATCCTAATCCACCAGCACCTATAAAAGCTGCGATAGTCATTAATCCAACTGCTGTAACTGCCGATATTCTTATACCAGCCATCATTATAGGTAGAGCTAATGGTAATTGTACCATCTTTAAAATTTGTGTCTTAGTCATTCCTATACCTTTTGCAGCTTCTAAAATATCCGAATTTATATTCGTTAATCCTGTATAAGTATTTTTTATGATTGGAAGTAATGAATATAGCACTACCATAACAATAGCTGGTTTACTACCTATTCCTAATACTGGAATTAAAAAACCTAGTAAGGCTAAGCTTGGTATTGCTTGTACAACATTTGCAATTCCAAGTATAGGTTTAGAAAGTTTACGTACTCTAGTAATTAAGATTCCTAATGGAACACCTATAACTATAGAAAGTAAAACTGCAAAAACAGTTAACTGCATATGTTGCCATAGTAATTCTAAGATTTGTTCTTTTCTAGAAATGATAAAATTTATGAATTCATTCATTATTAGTTCACCTCCATTTCTATAAATTGTTCACTAAGAATTGAAAGTAAACTACTTCTTGTAATTAGTCCCGCAAGTTTTCTATCCTTTTTGATAACTGGAACATAACCTATATTATTTTTATTCATAGTTTCTAATATATCAATTAGATTGTCATCTTCCTCAACTGCTATAATATCTTGTTCCATTATTTCTTCTAATCTTAAAACTTTGTTCGGATCCTTTTTTATATTTTTTAATGTAACCAATCCTTCTAAATGACCTTCTTTATCTGTAATAAGTAAACTGTCTACTTTATTATTTTTCATTATCTCAATTCCTTGAAGTATAGTTCTTTTACTACTTATTGCCACCGGATCTTCTATCATAATATCCTTGGCTTTTATATATTCTGGATTGTTCCATATTCTATTCTTCCCAATAAATTCTTCAACATATTCATTAGCTGGATTTCTCAAAATATTTTCAGGGGTATCATACTGAACTATTTCACCATTCCCCATTATGCATATTTTATCTGCAAGTTTTAACGCTTCATCCATATCATGTGTAACAAAAACAATTGTTTTCTTTAATTCATTTTGTAAATTAAATAATTCTTCTTGAAGTCCGTTTCTTGTTATCGGATCTAAAGCACTAAATGGTTCATCCATAAGTATTATTTCCGGATCTGTAGCAAATGCTCTAGCTACTCCAACTCTTTGTTGTTGCCCTCCACTTAATTCACTTGGATATCTGTCCATATACTCTTCTGGATTTAGCCCAACCATTTTTAATAGTTCTATAGTTTTCTCTTCTATTTCACTCGAATCCAACTTTTCAAGTCTAGGAATTAACTCTATATTCTCTTTAACTGTCATATGAGGAAATAATCCCGTTTGTTGTATTACATAACCTATTTTTCGTCTTAAAGCTATAGTATCTTCCTTTTCTATATCTTTACCCTCTATTAATATTTTTCCTGAAGTAATTTTTATAAGCTTATTTATCATTTTTACAGAGGTTGTTTTCCCACAACCACTAGGTCCTATAAAAACTACAAACTCTCCCTTATTAATTTTTAAATTCATATTTTTAATTATAGTTTTATCTTTATATGATTTTTTTATATTAATAAATTCAATCATTCGGTGTCCTCCTTTTAATTATATTTTTTTAAATCCGCCATAAGTAACAACTTTATTATATCACAAAGTTGTTACTTGTGCAAATAAGACACCTATTCTTCTCACTCTATATAAGATATTTTAATATACATTTATAAATGTAAGAACCTTGATAAATCAAGGTTCTTACACTTTTCATTATTTTTAAAAAAATTCACTAATGTGATCCTACTAATTTTAATCCTACAATACCAACTATTATGAATCCAATACAAATTAATCTTGTTAAATCAACTGCTTCTTTAAAAAGTACTATTCCTAAAATAACAGTTCCAACTGTACCAATACCAGTCCAAATAGCATATGCATTTCCTAAAGGTATATCATTTAATGCTAATGATAAAAAATAAAAACTTGCTATCATACCTATTATAGTTAATACACTAGGGATAAGCTTCGTAAAACCCTGAGAATATTTTAATCCTATTGCCCAACAAACCTCAAATAGACCTGCTACAACCAAGTATACCCATTGCATTTTTCTTCACCCCTTTCATTTTAAATATAAAAAAGCCTAGGAGGATATTTTTTAATATCTCCCAGGCTTTTGTCCTTCCGTGAACACAGATACACTGTGCGTTTTATCTTGGACCAGACCAGATATTATTCTGCGGAACCCTATAAAACTTTAACATAATTATTTTTTTCTAGCATATCAGAAAACTTTAAATCCGTCAATTTCTTTTTATAAATTTAACTATATTTAATTATACACATCTTTTCAATAAAATATTTGAGAAATCTTAAGTCATCAGTTAATTCTGGGTGAAATGATGAAACTAGCATATTCCTTTGTTTCGCTACTACAATTTTATTATCTACCTTACATAAAATTTCTACATCATCACTTAATATATCTTTTATTATAGGCGCCCTAATAAATACCATAGGAATAGGTTGATATTTGTCTATTTGTTCTATTACTTCAATAGCTTCAAAGCTACCTAATTGTCTACCATAGGCATTTCTTAAAACCTTAATATCCATAACCCCAAAATGTGAAGTAGTATCTCCCTCAAGTTCCTTCGCTAAAAGAATCATTCCAGCACAGGTTCCCCAAACTGGCAATCCAGAAATAATTAATTCTTTTATTCTGTCAAACATATTTCTATAATCAAGTAACTTCCTTATAGCCGTACTTTCTCCACCAGGCAATATTAAACCATCTAAATTGTTTAAATCCTTTTCTGTCTTTACACCCACACCCTCATATCCTAATGTTTTTATCTGATTTATATGCTCTTCAACACCACCCTGTAATGCTAAAACTCCAATAACCACTTTTACCAACCTCTTGTTGCATATTTATCATTTAAGTTTGATATCTCAATTCCAGCCATTGCATCCCCTAAACCTTCAGATATTTCAGCTAGTATTTTGGGATCATTGAAATGAGTAGTAGCCTCCACTATTGCTTTAGCCATCTTTTCGGGATTCTCAGATTTAAATATCCCAGACCCTACAAAAACTCCATCACAGCCCAATTGCATCATTAACGCTGCATCGGCAGGTGTTGCAATACCTCCTGCTGCAAAATTAACAACAGGTAATTTTTTATTTTCCCAAATATACTCTACTAAATTGAAAGGCGCATTAAATTCTTTGGTAAGTGTCATCAAAGTTTCTTTAGGTGCAGAAACTATTTTTTGAATACCTTCATTAACAGTTCTCATATGTGTAACTGCCTCTACAACATTTCCAGTCCCAGCTTCACCCTTAGTTCTAATCATTGCTGCACCTTCACCTATTCTTCTTAAAGCTTCTCCTAAATCTTTTGCACCACAAACAAAAGGTACACTAAAAGTTTTTTTATCAATATGATAACGTCCATCAGCTGGTGTCAAAACTTCACTTTCATCTATGAAATCAATATCTAATGCCTGTAAGATTTGTGCTTCTACAATATGTCCTATCCTAACTTTTGCCATAACAGGTATTGAAACAGCTTGTTGAATTTCTTTTATCATCTTAGGGTCTGACATTCTAGCAACTCCGCCTTGCTTTCTAATATCAGATGGAACCCTTTCAAGTGCCATTACTGCACAAGCACCAGCTCTCTCTGCAATCTCTGCTTCTTTGGCATTAGTAACATCCATTATTACTCCACCCTTTAACATTTGTGCTAGGTTTTTGTTTAAGTTTACTCTCTCCATAATAGCCTCCTAAAAAATTTACTATCTTCACAATAGCAAACCAAAAGAATATTTTCAAATGTATGGATACACTGTTAATTAAATCAAAAGTTTTTTATCTATAAAAATAAAAACACTTGAATGACCAAGTGTTTAATCTACTTTAAGTTTTATTATTATTTAATATACTAACAAAAAATTCCTTAACCCCTTTAGTATACTTAGCTTTCATCATTGCATACCCTAATGACGGAATAGATATTTCAGATGAAACCGCTATATATCTAGATTCCCACAGTGATGGATTATATTTCTTCTTATAATCATACAATTCTTTAAAATCATAAATAGAATTCATTTTTTTATAAATAAATTTGAACGCCTTATATAAAAATGTGCTTTCAGTGTTGTCTTTGTACTCTATGTCTACAAATGGTGCCAAACCTAAGCTAACTTCTTTAACCTTCTCTTCTTTTAAAATTTTACAAATCTCTATAACAAGATTTTCTCTAATCCCATAAGGTGCATCTTTACATTCTCTTACCATATCAATAAAATAACCATTTTTAAATTTATATGGTAAACATACTACAATTCCTAATACTTTATCATCTATAGTTTTAGCTATAAAATATCTTTTTTCAAAAGGATAATCAAATGAGATTGTTCCTCTCATAAAAGAAAGTTCATTGCTTCCTTTCATTTTTAGCCATTCATCAGATATATCGTATATTTGATCTTCAATATACTTATCATGCTTAATAGCTGGTTTATACTCTGTTATTTTTATTTCTAGTTTATCTACTTTATCATTAAAACCTATTATAGAATCACTTATATTATAAGTATTTAAATCGATAATAGCTTCCTTTCCACACTCTTGTAATTTAAATCCAACCTTTTCAAAAACATTTCTATATTTTGAAGATATTTGACAGAAACAACTTGATAATGAACGATTAAAACAATACTCTTTAAACTCCAATAAAATATCTTCCATCTTAGTAAAATCACATATAGGATCCCCAACTACCATTGCCATATTATTAACTAATACATATCCAATAACACCATCATATCCTTGTGCAAAAAAGTATTGTCTATTGTTCTCTAAATTTATAGCTGAAACTGGATTTGTTTCAACCCTATTTAATAAATCTTGAACCTTAAGCCGCTCCTCAAAATGATGTTCTGACCTTAACACAATAGGCCTTAAAACTAGTAATGTGATTATTAGTATTAAAGAAAGATTTATATAAATAATCATATCACTAAAATTACTTCCCCAATTCACTTTAAGTATAACATCTACAATCATCAAAATAGCTAATACAATAGTTGCTTGTTTTAGTCTTATAAAATTTGTTTTCGCTTTAAACCAAGTACTTTCTAATAATAAAGATATTAATATATAGCCTAATAAAACAATATTTTCTTTAAAATATGCATTTTGAAAAAAATTCCTTATAATAATTAAAAATATAAGAAACATATTAACAAGCCAGACAGCTCTTAATCTCCTTAGTAGACCTTGCGTAATAAACATAAAACATAATCCTAATAAAAAATAATTCAGTATGTATATATAAGAACTATTTATATCAGGGTTTTTGAGCAAATAAAGTGAATATCCTATATTTTTTAATCCTAAAAACAATATTAATAAAATTAAAGAAATAACATGATATTTTTTTATAACAGTTTTCATGGCCCCTCCAAAATACTCTTCTTATTTTAAAATTACCTAAAAAGCAATATAAATTATATAAAATAATATAATTATGTTACCCCATACAAAGTAGATTATGTCAATTTATAAAAATTCACTATTTTACAATAAATTCTTCAGGTATCTCTGCTTCCTTAAACGCAAATCCTACACCATTAATTGTAAATCATACGAATTTATCCCACATATAACTACTTTATTTATTATAATAGACTACAATAACTATAAATTAAACTGTAATATAAGAAAAAAACTACGTCAAATCTAACTAAAGATTTGACATAGTTTCTATTATAAAATCAATTATTAATTATACATTTTCTGCAACTACTTGCTTGTATGTTTTAGTATCTGCAAAGATTTCATCTTTTAATGGATTAAGCTTATTTTTACGAATCTTATTGAATTGATAAGCTGCTAAAGCAATATTTGCACTTAATGATATTAAGCTTACAATGAAAAATGCAGTTGAATTATGTGTAGTATGAACAGGAGCTATACGATCTGCAAATTGAGGTATAGTCATGACAAACATAATCCATAAAGCAAGTGTATGCGCACGATGTTGTAACCATGCTCCCTTTTTAATAAAGAAAGAAGGGATAGTACATGAAAGCAATAATGCTAGTCCACAATAAAATGAATGATCTGCTATACAATTATAAGTATATGCAAAATTCCAGAAATCATAAGCTAGTATCCAAGCCCAGATCATATCTGGCCATATCATATCTTTTGTTTTATCCTTAGATATAAATACTCCAGCCCAACCACATATCGTAACTATGTTAAGTAATCCAGCTATACCATTCATTATATTCCATGGTCCTGACATTACCCAAAGGTTATCTACATACGCTCCATTCCATGCACCATATGAAAAACATTGAAAATCACGAATAGATGCTTCAAGGATATTAACTGCTAATATAACTGCTGGTAATGTTATTGCCCACTTCTTCTTAGCAAGTGACTTGCTGTATCTAAGAACCATAAACCAAACACAACCTGCTAAAGCCGAGTATGTTTTTACCCAGTTAAACCAAGTTCCTGTTCCATATTCATTTCCTGGTGCTGCAGTTGTTGGCCAAATAAATATTGTTAAAATTATTGGAACAATTACAAAAAGTATAATACCTCCCCATTTAGTCGAACGACCAAACTCATTAAAAGCCATTAAAGAAAAAAGAACAAAAAGCCAAATTGCCCAACTAGTAAAACTTGTTGCTTCATACAAAAAGCCCATAATAATTTACCTCCTAAAAATAAAATATAAAATAAGTATAATTCTCATATTTATCCTAATTTACTTAATGTATAGGTATATATGAAAACGTTACCTTCCCCCTATCCTCATAATTATATTATACAATGCTATTATGGTCAAATCTTTACATTTTCGATTCTAGCAAATATTGTTTTATTAAAATTCAATGTTTATTAAAATTTATATTATTTATTTTTATAAATTCATAACAAAGATTATTTTCTATACGAAATAAAAAATAATCTTATATAATTTTATATAAATAAAAATTCACTACCTTGACTATAAAATTTTTTAATTTTAAAAAATTATCCATAGATTATATATAATTTTCTCTAAAAAATAAAAAGCCCTTGAAAAATCAAGAGGCTAATCTTTATTTTAATCTTATATTAAATAATATTATTTTTATATAAAAATTCCGTATCATTAATTATTTCATTGTAATTATCATCTCTAATTATTGTATGATCTTCTGAAAAAACAACTGCTCTCTTAAATACTCCTTGTACATATTCAAAATCATGAGTAGAACATAAAATTGTTTTCCCTACATTATTTATATTTATCATAAATTCTTTTAAAAATCTCTTAGTTTTAGGATCAAGTCCATTCATAGGTTCATCAAAAATATATACATCTGGATTTAAAACCACAACTGAAGCAATTGCCACCTTTTTCTTTTCTCCACCACTTAAATGATATGGTTGTCTATCTCGTAATTCTTCAATTTTTAGCAGCTTTAAAGTATCCTCTACTCTGTCTTTAACTTCTTCTTCATCCATTCCCATTTGCCTTGGACCAAATGCAATTTCATCGTAAACATTAGAACAAAATAACTGCACCTCTGAATTTTGGAAAACAAAACCTATTTTTTTATGAAAAGCCTTCGAAAAACTTTCATTTTGTAATTTCTTATAATTAATTTCTTCTCCTTCAAAAAAATAACTCCCCTCATCTGGTGTTATTAGGCCATTAATTAACTTCATTAAAGTAGATTTACCACTTCCATTTACTCCTATTAAAGCAATAGCTTCTCCTTCAGCAATATGAAAATTTATATTTTTTAGAGCATATTGTTTAGTCTCATATTTATAAGAAACATTCTTTATATCAATCATAAAATCACAACCTATCAAAGTAAAAATACATTAGTATAAAAGCTAAGTTAAATATAATACAAATATAATCAGGTAGTTTTAATTTAAACTTCTTATAGACTTTATATTCTCCTATAAAACCTCTACATTCCATTGCACCATGCATTTCTTCTGCCATTTCTTTAGACTTTATAAACATAGTTCCTACAATCCCTGAAATTGATGTACTTTTACTATTACTCTTTCCTACAGATCTTAACTTAAGTGCATAAACCATATTCAAGGAAAACTCACCCAAAATCAAAATATATTTTATAGTAATATCTAGAACAAATATAAACATATTCGGTACTCTAAATACATTTAATGCACCTATTAAATCATTCCATTGAGTAGTAAAAGCCAATATATTAACAAAAGCAACAGAAACTAAAATCTTTAGTGTAATCATTAAGATATTATTACCATACCCTAAAAAAATTGATGGCAAAAAGATAATGAAAGTAAAAACTGCTACTGTTAAACTTACTTTTAAAATATGTTTTATCTCATTAATCCTAAAAAAATTAATTAACACAAGCATAAATACAGTAACAACTAAAACAAATGTAAAATTTTTTGTTAAAGAAATAAAAGCAATTAATATAAGTGTTGAAATAAGTTTAACTAAAGCATTGATTTCAACTCTCTTTTTTCTATATTCTGTCTGCTTGGTAAATTTTATAACTATACCTAATATGGAAATAATACTTTTATCTATAAATGCATCTTTATCCTTTGGCGGTACATAATCATCTTTTTTTAAAAGCCATTCTGGCATTTATAACTTCCTCTCTTACTGCACTTAATCATTCACGCTTTTAGTATCCTTCTTCATACTTGCTATTATTCTAAATATTATTAAAAGTATTGCTACTCCTGCAATTGCTGACAGAATATACCCAAAGTTATCTGAAAGTCCTTTAATTGAATACTCTGGCATTAATGTATTAAAATTAAATCCATTTTCCATTCCCTTAGGTACAAAACCTAATTCCTTACCTCCTGTGATCACTGAACTTATCTCATCAGTTCCCCATTCTCCCCAAGCTGTTCCTGTAGCTAATAATCCTAAAGGAGTTAAACATACTACTAATATTAAAAAAGCATATATAGGTTTCATCTTTGTAGTAGCGCCTTCATATATACTACCTGGCGAAACTTTTTTTATAAACCCTAATACTCCAACTGTTATAATTCCTTCTAAAAAGCCTGCAACTAAAAGATGAGGGATAATCATTGATGGTATTGTAATTGCTAAAGGATATGGACAATATAATGGCATACCTGCTGCATCTTTAAAAAATAAAGGTTGTATACCAAATTCTATTGACGCACATAATGCTCCAATATTTATACCTATATATGCAGCAATAAAAATTGCTATATATTCTGCTTTTTCTGTTCTCAACTTTTCTTTTAAAAATTTATAAACATAATACCCTACAAATGGAATAGCAAACGCCATATTAAAACAATTTGCTCCAAATGCTAAAATACCCCCATCTCCAAACAATAATGCTTGAATTAAAAGCGCTATAGTTATAGAAATACAGGCTGCTTCAGGACCTAAAAGAATAGCTAATAATGTTCCGCCAACGGCATGTCCAGTGGTACCACCTGGTAATGGAATATTAAACATCATTGTTAAGAATGAAAGCGATGCCCCTACACCCATAAGTGGCATTTTCTTTCTAGTAACCTCTTTCTTTACTTTTTCAACCGCCTTTTTCCATATTGGAACCATTACTCCTCCCATAACAGCACATGTTGATGGGCTTAGATAATTGTCTGGAATGTGCATTTTTATACCCCCTTAAAATTTAACCATAAAATAAAACCACAAAAATTCGTAATTGTTTACACCAATCGGTATTTGTGGTTATTATTCAATAATTAATCTACTTATTAAATTTTCGCATAAAGGTATTTTTTACTATATGCAAATTTATAATACTATATGCTTTCTAATTTGTAAATACCAAGATATTTTTCCCAATAATTTATAAAAAATAAAATCACTAAAGTTATTATTTTTTTGCACAACCAATCTTAGTTGTTGTTATTTAATCACAGTTCATTCGATTTTTTATACAGCTTGTCTCCCTGTAATATTCAAATAATACCTCCTTTGTTCTAATTTCAGTCCTAAAATTTAATTTTAGTTTGACAAAGGAGGTTTGCTTTGCAATAATTTTGCAACTATAAAAAACTGTTATCTAGTGATTTTCTGATCAATTATATTCTTTATATCCTCTTGTGTTAATCCTTCTGCATTAATAATAGGAACTTGAGTAAAACTGTCACTAAACCCCATCATGTTTGTATTATAGTTTGCTATAACAATAGCATCTAAATTATCACACTTTGCAATATTATTCTGAAAATCTTCTCCCAAAATTTCTACTGAATATCCTTGTGAACTTAAGTAGTCTGCAATTGTAGACAAACCCTTTTGTACGCCAATCTTTTTCATATATTATCACCTCACTTTTATATTTTCCATTCATATGTACCAATATACATCCCTATTTTTACAAAAATTTATTTTATTTTGTAATATATTTGTATCTTTTTACTTTTGTTCAAATACCCCAAATTTTATAGGGTCACCATTCTTGACTAATGTTTTACCTTTACATATAACATAATCAATAGATAAATCTTTATTCATAATAATTAAATCTGCCTGTTTATCTATTTTAATTTCACCAATATGTTTAAGTCTCAATATCTTTGCAGGATTTATAGTAAATGGCATCAATGCTTTCTCAATTGGAATATTAAATCTATTAATCATCTTCCTAAATTCTATTATATTACTTTCTATAGAGCCTACACCTATATCTTCTAATTCACCCTGTGCATTAAATAAAGGCATACTTCCATTACTATCTGAACTCATAGTAACATGCTCTATACTACACCCATTTTCTAATAAATATTTTAGCGCCATGGATGCATCTATTGATTCTTTATCATTCTCTGTTCTATATATACCTGTAGTTAAATCTAAATATCCTCCTTTATTAATATATTCAACTCCTTGATGTAAGAGATTTTCATTTCTATTAATATGAGTAGGAAGCATATTCTTTGCAAGAACTGGAGATTCACTTATTATCCTGATAAGAGACAGTATTCCTTCCTTGTCATCTCCAACATGAATGTGAAGCACTCCAGACTTTCCAGAAAGAAGTCCACCAACTCTACATTCTAAGGCTAGTCTCTCTATATCCTCTTCATTGGGTTTACTCCCTCTAGTATCTGCTATAGCTATTTCACCAATTCCAATAATTTTGTCAATTAATATGATATCATCTCTTGAACTGTCAGTTATCGTTCTTGTTGGAAACTGATAACAACCAGTCCAATTCAGAGCATTGATACCCTCTTCTTCAAGAGCTCTGCATTTTGCAAGTAAACTTTGAAGCGATCTAGTAGTTCCATCTGTACCTAATAACCCAATTACTGTCGTAACTCCGTAAGTAGTTATTTTAGAGAACTGAATTTCAGGTGTTCTGGTAATATAACCCCCTTCACCACCTCCACCTATTATATGAACATGTAAGTCAATAAATCCAGGCAAAAGATACTTCTCAGATGCATCTATTACCTCGACTTCATAAAATTCTTTGGGTGGTATTGGTATAAAGTCATCTATTTTTGCAATTTTATCATCACAGAGTAAAATATCTTTTTTACCTATAAATTCAGGCGTATATACACTAACATTTTTAATAATTTTTAGCATGATAACCTCCATAAAATAACAATAAATTTAATTCTAATCTAATGTATCATTTTTAGTGCAAGAATCAGTCATTCAGCTTATATTATTTCCCACAATTTAATTATTCTATTCTTATATTAAAAGAATGTCCTTTACTTCACTACTAGTTGGAATATCTACGATTTTAAGTTTAGAATTTATTTTGGGTTTGACAAAATTTTATTTATAACTGCAAAGGAACTCCCTGAGGAGTTCCTTTCTTGTTAAGTTACTATAAATAATGTATGCCTTAAGTCTTTGATTATTTCACATTTATTCTTAAAAGCAATTAATTCTATAAGAAATAATACCCTGTCAATTATGGTGACAGGGCTTGTAAATTAACATTAATAATCAAAAATAACTTTTTTACATTCTTCGCATACATAAGCCTTAACACTGATACGATGACCTGCTTTTAATTTAGTAATCTGAATAAAACCTTCTTCATTCTTTGCATTTGAGAAAACACCTGGAATCTCATTTGAAAAGCTAAAAGCTCCATCCTTACTTCCGTATAGATACCCTTCCCTCATTTCTTTTTCACAATATGGACATTTCATAGTTTTTTGCTCCTTTCCATCATAATAACTTACACAAATTCTGCTTAATAACCTTATTTCACATCCTTGTCCTGATTTTCTATAACCAGTTCCGGAAACTATCCTTTAGCATGATAATTAATCCACAATCCTCATAACTAAAATCAGTAACAGGCCTCCTAGATTAATATTTTTTACATATATTACAAATATATTATAAATAATACATTTTTATATTTCAATATTTACTTTTTAACATTAACACTATAATTTTAAACATTCTGCTACATAAAATTATCATTCTCATCTTTGTTATAGAATTTATTTGAAATTCTATAACAATTATTTAACTAAAGTTTTTTATAATTACAAAAAACTTTTCTTACATCTTCAAAAATAAAAAAACATCCAACCTTAAAGATTGAATGCTTTTACAAATAAACACTATTTTATTTCTTGAACTCTTCCAACAATTCCACCCTCAAGCATAACTTTAATCCCTCGATGATGAACTTCTGAGTTTGTAAGTACTTTTTGTACTACTCCCTCTGTTAGTTTTCCAGTACGTTGATCTTGTTTTTGTACTACTAAGACTCTTATTCCTACTTTTATATTTTTTCTTATTGTTCCATCCATTATATAAACCTACTTTCCTCTACTATGAACACATGTTACCTATATCAAAACAAATTAAAAATATCACTGTTGATATCCTAAAACTTTATTTTAATATACACTTACAAGAAACTCTCCTCAAATCCTCCTAAATTTTATTTCTTAAAATATAGAAGGGCGTGAATAGGCTTTGTCGTATATACTCAATCCTAATTTTCGATAATAAAAAACTAAGGCAAGAATTTTATCTTACCTTAATCCTTAAAACTCTCATTTGATGTAATTTTTTTTGTAATTGGTGAGAGTTTTTTTGGCGTTACAATTTCTTTTTAAGCTTTACTACTGTTTCAACATGAGGTGTGTTTGGGAACATATCCATAAGTAATGTTTTCTCTACAACATATCCTGCCTCTTCAAGTACCTTTAAATCAACTACTAAGGTCTTAGGATTACAAGAAACATATATTATGTCTTTTGCATCAAACTTAATCACATAGTCTAATGCCTTAGGATGAACCCCACTCCTTGGTGGGTCTAATATTATTATGTCTGGTTTTTGTTTTACTGTTTTTATAACTTCAGCTACATCTCCAGCTATGAAATTACAGTTATCTAAACCATTTAATTTTGCATTTTCAGTAGCTTTATGAACAGCTTCTTCTATAAGCTCAACACCTACAACTTTAGAAGCTTTTCCTGCTGCTATTTGCCCTATAGTTCCTGTTCCACAGTAAAGATCAAATACTACCTTGCTATCTGCATCCCCCATAAAATCTCTTACTATACTATACAGCTTCTCAGCTCCTAAAGTATTAGTTTGGAAGAATGAAAATGGCGATATATTAAACTTTAATCCTAAAAGCTCCTCTGTTATATTTTCTTCTCCATATAGAACATTTACCTTTTCAGGCACTACTGCATCTGAAAAAGAATTATTTTCTGTATGCAATATACCTTTTAATGTACCTTTAAATTCTTGACCTTTTAAAAGATTTACGTATTCTGTTAAATCAAAATCTATCTGAGTTGTTGTTACTAGATTCACTAAAAGCTCTCCAGTTTTAACACTTTTTCTTACTACCAAGTGTCTTAAATAGCCTTCTCTTTTCATTATTCTATAATAAGGAAGATTTTGAGTCCTAAAATAATCTTGAGTTAGCTTAATAACTTTTCTAAAGTCTTCATCAACTAAAGAACACTGATCTACAGTTATTACCCCAAAAGATTGACCTTTCATATGCATACCTAGAGTTAACTCTCCACCCTTTTCCATATCTCCAAAGGTAAATTCCATTTTGTTTCTATATTCCCACTCTGTAGGACTTGTTTCTATACCTAAAAACTCTCCTGTGCTTACATTAGCCTCTGTAAAAAGTTTTTTAACTTGTTCTACCTTAAGAGCTAATTGCTTTTCATAACTAAGATTTTGAGAAGAACATCCTCCACAAAAACCAAAGTGTGGACACTTCTTTTCTATTTCATATGAAGCTTTTTCCCTAACTTCTAAAAGTTTCATATCTGCATAATCTCTTCTTTTTTTAGTGATTCTTCCATAAACCACCTGTTCAGGGAATGCACCCTTAACATAAACTTTCAAACCTTCATGGTATGCTATTCCCTGTCCTGGAAATTCTGTAGTCTCAATTTTTACCTCTATTTGACTTCCTTTTTTCATTAAGTTAAACTCTCCTCTACATTTATAATTTTAGAAGTTTTCTTCCTAAAGTAGCTTTTACTTTTGTTGACTCCATTATTGGTGAGTATATCACATTTACTATGACAAAGATAATGAAAAATACTGGTTGTCTTTGTGCTACCTCATAGCCAAATATTTTAAGTATTGCATTAAATACGAATAAAAGCGCAACTGATAATCCTATAGCTATTGTTTGATCTATAATAGAAGCTATTAGTCTTAATAATATACCTTTTTTCTCTGTACTTATTTTAACCTCTTCCTTAACTTCTTCTTTAGTTTCTTTTTTAACTTCTTCTTGATTGTTTAATAACTCTTTTATTTCTTCTTGATGAATTTCTTGGTTAATATTTTCACCATTTTCTCCTATAGCTTCAGTAGTTTCTAAATCTTTTTTATTTTCGTCCATATTGCCCTCCTCGGCTATTGCCTCTTTTTAGTTTTTAATTTTTATTATAATTAATTTCTAATACATTACATTACATTATTCTAATATACTATATTTATTATATAGTGTAAACCAATGTATCCGTTGATATCTAATTGTTAATAAAATATTTCAATTTAATAACATATTTTATTATTTCTTCACATTTCCATATGATCTTTCTAATTGACTGTTCATACCTTTAATAAATATATCAAATCTCTTTTTAGCCTTTCTTCTTACAAATAAAATTGCTAAAAGATTATTTATTAATCCAAATATTCCTTTAGTATCATCACTTTCTATAAGCTTCAGTTTTGTTTTATCCTCATCTACTTTTTCTAATTCATATCTTGATATAAAACTTACCCCTCTTTTATAACTAGTTATTTCATAAACCTTATTTTTTTCATAGGCAGTAATCTCTATTTGCATATGTTCTTTCTTTCCAGAATAAGCTCCTACTTGTCTACCTATATTGGTACCTACTGCCGTTTCTTCTTTGAACTTTTTGAAATCCCTTTTAGCAGTTTTATAAAATAATTTAAATACTTTCTCTACATTATAATTTACCACAGCTTCATTTTTATAAGTTGCCATAATTAACCCCTCCTATGAATTATTTACCATATCAATCTTTATTATACTTTTTTACTATACTTTAGACAATAGAGCTTAAATATAACTAAAAAACATCCTAAGTTTTCCTTAAGACGTTTTTACTTAAAACATTTTTATTAAATACTAAAAATAAATATATAGGTTATCTTAATATTATTTATAATAAATTTATTATACTTCCTTGCTATAAACTTACTACATTCTTTATTCTGCTTATTTTTTCATGAATAAATAATTTTTCTTTGCCTAATGTAACTGAAACAAAATATATTGTTAGGCCTATAATATATACAATACCTATTAAATCTAAAATAAAATCAATATTTATATAACCATAAGAATAGGCTAATTCTGATATTAAATCAATTCCACCTTTAATTCCATATACAAGCATATATAAGATAAAATATCTTATTATTAACATTTTTTTAGTTAATATATTATCTTCTCTTTTTAACTTTATTTTAACAAACCTTTTTCCTATTGTACTACCATCTTTTTTCTTTGAAATCATTACAAAATATATATACCAAAAAATAATAGTGATAAAAGTATTTGCTATATTAATCTTAATACCGCTAAATTTAGACCTTAGTAATATAGAAGGTATTATAATCATAAGTTCTATTATAAAACTATCTATAAAAAATGCTATTACTCTCCTAATTACTGATACTGTAGCTATTTCTGCGTTAAACTTCTTATCTATATCTTCTGAATGCGGTAATTTCCTTGTAATATTTTGAGCTATAAAATATCCTAAAATTCCTCCTGCTGTATTTAAAATCAAATCATCTACATCAAATACTCTATATGGAGCATTATAATATCCATATAATGCTGTTATTTGAGTTACTTCAAAAAATAATGAAGTAAAAAATACTATTATTGTTGTTTGCTTAAAATTTCTTTTAAAATGATATCTTAGATAAACTCCTAAAGGCATTAATAAAAAAAAGTTGAATAATGCTTGATAAAAAGCTCTTTCTTTTAGCATCCTTAAATATGTTTTAGGATTATCAAAGTTTACTTTTGTTTCTCTTGCAATATCTGAAATAAAGTTAAATGGCTTAAATTGAGTATATTGAGTTCCTGGTCTCTGCATACTTAATACGTCCCTTGTCTTTGGAAGTGGCAATATTATCAAAAAATATGCACACATTAGAAATAAAATAAACGAATATATAATAAACGCCCTAAATTTATTAAAGTATCCATATCTTCTATATTGATATATTAGAAAAGGTAATGAAATTAAAAATGCAACTATAGGAAATGTATATATAGCCATTTTTATAGGATATAAATAATTCATCTTATTTCCCCCTTGTAACCTCTATTCTTTAGTTTCTAATTCGAAATAATTTGTTTATATTGTAACTTTATCTTTAGCATTTTTTTTTAAATTAGTCAAAATAAATTCTTCTATTGTAAAAGCTACTAAAGCTTAATAAACACAATAAAATCTATATTTTTTAATCTATAACTGTAGATTATTTTTCATACAAAAAGACATCTTAAGATATAAATTATACTTAAAATGTCTTTAAATAACTTATTAATTAATATTTATATATTATTTATTAACTATCAATGTCTACTTTGAATAATTAATACATTATCAATATTAATTTCTCATTAAAATGCTGGTACTATACTTCCATTATATTTATCTTCTATAAATTTTTTAACTTCTGGTGAAGTCAATGCCTTTGTAAGAGCTTTTATTTTCTCTGAATTTTCAGTGCCTTTTCTAACTGCTAAAATATTTGCATATGGTGAATCCTTTGATTCTATAAGCAATGCATCTTTAGTAGGATTTAAATTACCTTGAAGTGCAAAGTTTGTATTTATTACAGAACCATCAACATCATCTAGTGATAAAGTTAATTGTGGTGCCTCTAACTCCTTAATCTTAATATGTTTTGGATTTTCTGTAATATCTGCTGCTGTTACTAGCTCTCCATCTTTGACTTTCAATATTCCATTCTTTTCAAGCAATTTTAATGCTCTTGCTCCATTAGTTGGATCATTCGGAATTGATATAGTTGCCCCATCCTTTAATTCTTTAATATCCTTTATTTTCTTTGAATAGAACCCCATTGGTTCTATATGAATCTTAGCAGTATAAGTTAAATCTAACTTCTTTTCTTCATTTGACTTATTTAAATATGGTATATGCTGAAAAAAGTTAGCATCTAATTCTTTATCATTTAACGCTGTATTTGGTTGAACGAAATCTGAAAACTCTACTATTTCTACTTTATAACCGTCTTTTTCTAAAAGTGGTTTAGCTACATCTACAATTTCCTTGTGTGGAACTGGTGAAACACCTATTTTAATATTTTTGTCTTCTTTATTTGCATCTTCCTTTTTTGCTCCACATCCAAATAGGCTTAGAGCCACAACTCCCACTAATATAACTGATAATATTCTTGTCTTTTTCATATATATTGCCCCCTTAAAATTTATTTTTTATTTTGATAATTTTTTATATATTAAATCTCCTAGCCCTTGTAAGAATTGAACTAAAATTATTAATACTATTACTGTATAAAATAATATGTCTTTTTTATTTCTCAAATATCCATATTTTATAGCTGCATCACCAAGACCACCTGCACCTATAGCTCCTGCCATAGCTGAATATCCTACTATACTTATTATTGTTAATGTTATTCCTGACATTATAGCTGGCATGGCTTCTTTTAACATTACTTTAAATATTATTTGTGAATTACTTGCTCCAAAAGATTTAGCAGCCTCTATAACTCCCTTGTCCACTTCCCTCAAAGCACCTTCTATAACCCTTGTTACAAAAGGTGCTGAACCTATTGTTAATGGTATTATTGCTGCCGGTGTTCCTATTGATGTTCCTACTATAATCTTTGTTAATGGCATTATTAATACCATAAGTATTATAAATGGAAAACTTCTTAAGGTATTTACAACAAAATCTAATACACTATATATCAATTTGTTTGGCTTTAACCCATCTTTTGCTGTAAGTATAAGTACTACTGCTGGTATAAATCCTATTATTACAGCAAATATAGTTGAAAGGGAAATCATTATAGCTGTCTCTTTTAATGCTCTTATAAGTATTTCATTCATTTTATAACACCTCCCATAATACTTCTTTTTCTTTTAAGTATTTAAAAACTTTGTTTTTATCTTTTTCTTCTATATTTATTACTAAACTTCCTAAAACATCTTCTTTAAACTTTTCAAGCTTTCCCCATACTATAGAGAAGTCTATATTAAGCTCTCTTGCCATTTTTGTTATTAATGAATTTTCACTTAAATCACTTGGGAAGAATATTCGAATATTTACCCCAACTTCAGGTAATGTTTCCTCATCATCTTCTCCTAAAAATTTCTTTAGGGATAGACCAGGATTTAAAAATAACTCTTGAGCTTTTCCTTTGGTCTTTATTTCTCCACCTTCAATTAAGACTATATTTTCACATATTTGTTTTATAACTTCCATCTGATGAGTCACTACTACTATAGTTATCCCCAATTCTTTATTTATTTTTTCTAAAAGTGCTAATATATCATTAGTTGTTTTAGGATCTAATGCTGACGTTGCCTCATCACATAAAAGTATTTTTGGCTCTAATGCTAATGCCCTCGCTATTGCTACCCTCTGCTTTTGACCTCCACTTAAATTACTTGGTTTCATATCCTTTTTATCTTCTAACCCAACTAACTTTAATAAGTTTTCTACTCTTTCAGCTATAGCCTCTTTTGAAGTTAATTCTATTTCACCATCCTCTGAATATACCTTTTCTTTTTTCCCATACCCCCAAACTTCTAAGGGAAGCGATATATTTTCAGCTACTGTCTTTCTTTGTAGTAGATTAAAGCTTTGAAATATCATACCTAAATCTTTTCTAAACTCTCTAAGTTCTTTACCTCTTAAACCTTTAACCTCTTTTCCCATTACCTTCACGCTACCTTTTTCATAACCTTCAAGTCCATTTATACACCTTAAAAGTGTAGATTTACCTGCTCCACTATGCCCTATAATACCGTAAATTTGTCCTTGTTCTATATTTATTGAAACATCTTTTAGTACTTCTACTTTATTAAAACTCTTATAAACATTTCTAATTTCAATCACTTTAAGCTCCCCCTTAATCTAAGTCTAATTTGTAATAAAACTATAATAAAAGTCTCATTTTAAAAATAAAAGCACCAGAGAATAAATCTCTGGTGCTGAAATATGCACTGATCTATTCTCTTATCTGTCAGCTAATATAGCTGCAGGATTTGGCACCATTGTATATGTTAAATGGAACACATACCGGTTGCCGGGTTTCATAGGGCCAGTCCCTCCACCACTCTTGATAAGAATGTTTCGTTTTATTAAGTTTTGTCTTGTATCAACTATAATACCTACAGAAAAAAAAATCAACCCTTTTTTTATATTTTATAAATTTAATTTGATATAGTATTATTTTTTTAATAATCTAAAAAGAAAACTTTTTCATTTTTGTTTTTTTATTAAATTATCATTTAAAGAATTTTTCTTAACTTTTCAAAATTATATTCTTTTAATACTTTTTCGTAACTTTCTGTCCTTATAACTAAAGTTACCTTTTCTTTGCATATTCTTGATATTCTACCTTTAAGCTTTGTCCCCATAACATTAACTGGTGAATGTTTTTTTAACGGTTTTACAACTTCTGAATTACAATAAGTACATTTTTCTTCATTTTCAATTATTCTCATACATTCAGTGCAATAGTATAAATTCATGTTAAAAACTCCTTTCAAACTGCAAGTTTATCCCCTCAATTATATTTATTTTATTTTTTTAATTTTATGACTATTACTTAGCTTTAACCTTTTTATTTTGTGGTTTTTACAAATATTATTTATTTTTTTGTTCCTTTATCTGAATTTTAAATTTATCATTGATTATCCATACAAAAAATGGTACATTATAATTGTAAACATTAACAATGTTGCTATTTTTTTGACAAATCATGCAATCGATTGCATATTATAGGAGGTATTAGTATATAATGAAGAACTATGTTGAATTCAATGAGTGGAATATAATCGAAAATGGCTTTCATCTTGGGAAAAATAAAATTTATGAAAGCTTTATGAGTTTAGGTAATGGATATATGGGAATGAGGGGAAATTTTGAAGAAGATTTCTCTGGAGATACGCTCCTAGGAACTTATGTAGCTGGAGTTTACTACCCTGACAAAACTAGAGTTGGTTGGTGGAAAAACGGTTACCCTGAATACTTTGCTAAAGTTTTAAATGCCATAAACTTTAGAGGTATCAAAATTTCAATAGATGGTGAAATCTTAGATCTTGCTAAAGCTAAAAAAGTTAAAGACTTTAAAAGAATTCTAAATATGAAAGATGGCTATCTTGAAAGAAATTTTATAATCGTTTCAAAAAATGATCATGAAACAAAAGTTTCAGTTAAAAGATTTCTAAGCATAGATACTAAAGAAATTGGTGCTATTTCATATTCTATTACTCCATTAAACTATGATGGTAAAATAGAATTCACACCTTATTTAGATGGTAATGTAACAAATGAGGATTCAAACTATGATGAAATCTTCTGGGACAAAGTTTCTGAAAAAGTCGCTCCTCTCTATGGTGAGGTCACTATGGTAACAAAAAAAACTGCTTATACAGTCACATGCGCTATGACCTATAGTACTTTAATTGATGGTGAAGAAATCAATGTAGTACCAGAAACTGTGATTAAAGATAAATATGTAGCTAATACTTTTAATGTTTCAATTAAGCAAAACTCTACTGTAACATTAAATAAATATATTGCATTAACAAATAACAGATATCTTGAACTTTCAGAATTAAGCTCTAAAGCAAATAAATTAGTTTTAAATGCTAAAAATATAGGTTTTGAAAAATTATTAAAAACTAATAGCGATAAATGGCATAAGCAATGGGAAGAAAGTGATATAGTTATTGAAGGTGATATTTCAGCTCAGCAAGCCATAAGATTTAACATCTTCCATCTATACCAAACATATACTGGAGAAGATTCTCGTTTAAATATAGGACCTAAAGGCTTTACTGGAGAAAAATATGGTGGTTCTACTTACTGGGATACAGAAGCCTATTGTGTACCATTTTACTTAAGTACAGCACCAGAAGAAATATCTAAACAATTGCTGATTTACAGGTATAATCAGCTTGATAAAGCCAAAGAAAACTCAGCCAAGCTAGGTACTAAAGGTGCTCTTTACCCTATGGTTACTATGACTGGTGAAGAATGTCATAATGAATGGGAAATAACCTTTGAAGAGCTTCATAGAAACAGTGCAATAGCTTATGCAATTTTTAACTATGTTAGATATACAGGTGATGAAAAACACCTTATAAGTTACGGTTTTCCTGTCTTAACAGAAATTAGTAGATTTTGGGCAAGCAGGGTTAACTACAATACCTTTAAAGATAAATATATGATTTTAGGTGTTACAGGACCAAACGAATATGAAAATAATGTTAATAACAACTGGCATACAAATAGAATGGCAAGCTGGACCCTAGAATATACTTTAGAGGTAAATAAACTTTTAGGAGAAAAATATCCTACTGAATATGCCGAATTAGTTAGTAGCTTAGGATTAAAAGAAGAAGAGCTTTCTAAATGGCAAGATATTATAACAAAAATGTACTACCCTCGCATAGAAGAATTAGACATTTTTGCTCAACAAGATGGCTATATGGACAAAGAGCAAATTCTAGTTAGCGAACTAAACACTAGCAATCTTCCTCTTAATCAAAAATGGTCATGGGATAGAATACTTCGTTCGGGATTTATAAAACAAGCCGATACGCTCCAAGGAATTTTCTTCTTAAGTCACTTATATGATAAAGAATTTAAGAAAAAACACTTTGACTTCTATGAACCAAGAACTGTTCACGAATCTTCATTATCACCTTGTGTTCACTGCATATTAGCTTCTGAAATAGGTTATGAAACTAAAGCTTATGAAATGTATCTAAGAACTGCGAGACTTGACCTTGATAATTATAATAACGATTCAGACGATGGTCTTCATATAACTTCTATGGCAGGTACCTGGATGTCTGTGGTTTATGGTTTTGGTGGACTTAAAGTTATGGATAATATGATTGAATTCAATCCTTTTATTCCAAAATCCTGGAATAAGTATGCTTTCAAAACTTTATATAGAGGGCATTTGTTAAACATTACAGTTTCTAAAGAAAATGTTTCTATAGAGCTTCAAGCTGGAGATAATCTTACACTTTCAGTATATGGTACACAATATACTGTTAAGCAATCTAAGCCTTTAACTTTAGCTACTAAAAAAGCTACTGTTTAGGATACACCATCCCCTTAAGTTACCAATGATTTTTTCATTGGTAGCTTGAGTCTTGGATACCAACAAATGGTATCATGGGATTAATTTTCTGGTTCCGCCTTATGGCCCCAATTTACTAAAAATTAATCCAATGCTCTCATAAACTATATACAATTTTAATAAGCTCAATTCTAGAATAATAAAACTAATAGATATTATATATACAAGTAACTTAAATAAATTATTAAAGTTATTTGTAAATCTTAAATTTATAACTTAAAAAATATTATATGAGAGGTGTAAATATGGATAAGAATAATTTACCTAATGTTGCTTATTTTTGTATGGAGTATGCTTTAGACAGCGCAATTAAAACTTATGCTGGTGGCCTTGGAATATTAGCCGGAGACTATATGAAAGGAGCCGGAGATAACAACTATCCTATGGTTGGATTAGGTATCAAATGGAAACAAGGCTATACTGATCAATATATAAATGAAAAAGGTAAAGCTTATGATTCTTATGTAAATACTGATTATGAAGATTGTCTAGAAGATACAGGTGTTACTGTTAATGTTACTATAAGAGAAAGAAAAGTTTACTGTAAAGTTTGGAAAGTAAATAAATTCGGAGTTTGTCCTCTATATCTTTTAGATACTGACATTCCTGAAAATGAAGATACTTGGATCTGTGGTCAACTTTATGGTTGGTTTGGTGAAGAAAGAATAGCTCAAGAAATGGTTCTTGGTATTGGTGGTGTTAGAGCTTTAAGAGTTTTAGGCTATCCTGCTGAAGTATATCACTTTAATGAAGGTCATGCTGTGTTTGCTGGTTTTGAATTATTAAGAGAAAAAATAGAAAAAGGTTTTAGCTTCAAGGAAGCTTACGAAGCTACTAGAAAAGAAGTGGTATTCACTACCCATACTCCTATTATCCAGGGAAACGAATCTCACCCTATTGATAGACTAATGTATATGGGAGCAAATAATGGCTTAACTATAGAACAATTAGTTGAAATTGGTGGAGCTCCATTTAATATGACAGTGGCAGCCTTAAGACTTTCTAAGATAACTAATGGTGTTGCTCAGCTTCATAAAGAAACTTCAAATAAAATGTGGGCACATATAGAAGATGCTTCTAAAATAATAGGTATAACAAATGCTATTCACCTTCCAACTTGGGTGGGTGAGGAAATGCTTAAGCTTGGAAAAGAGCTTGCTCAAGGTTATACAACTTCTGATATAAATAATAGACTATGGAATGCTCATATAAAAAATAAAGAAGCTCTTATAGACTTTGTTTATGAAAGAAATGGCGTTAAGCTTGATAAGGATAAATTATTAATAGGTTTCTCAAGAAGAGCTGCTCCTTATAAGAGAAGCAACTTAATCTTCTCTGATAAAAAAGTTATAGAACCACTTTTAAAATCCGGTAAGATTCAAATAGTATTTTCAGGTAAAGCTCATCCACTTGATGATACAGGAAAAGAAATAGTTCAAACAATAGTAAGATTCTCAAAAGAATATCCAAATTCAGTAGTTTTCCTTCAAAACTATGATATGGCAATTGGTAGAATGTTAACTAACGGTTCTGACGTTTGGCTTAATAACCCAAGAAGACCTTTAGAAGCTTCTGGAACCTCTGGTATGAAAGCTGCTATAAACGGTGTACTAAATCTTTCTATACTAGATGGATGGTGGCCTGAAGCTTGCAGAGAAGAAATAAACGGATGGAGCTTCGGTGATGGAAAAGGTGTGGATGATTTTACAACCTTAGACGAATTAGATAATCATGATTTAAAGAGTCTATATGATGTTTTACTAAATAAGGTTATCCCTACTTACTATGATTATAGAGATAAATGGATTGAAATGATGAAGTCTTCTATAGTTGACTGTAGAGAATTTTTTGCAATAGAAAGAATGCTTAGAGAATACTATGAGTTAATGTATATGGTTTAATCACTATAAGACAGTATAAGTTTACTAAAACTATTGTTTTACTTCTTCAAATCACCAGAAATTAATAGACTTTTCACACAAACTCTAAAAAGATTTCAAATCTAATTATTTTCATTAAACAGATTATTATAAAAATAAAATGAACTCCAAAATTCTGGAGTTCATTTTATCTTATAGAATCTCTTCTTACAAGGTTAGTTTCTATAATATAATTCGTTTCATCATTATGTTTATTCTCCAAATTGTCAATAAGAATTTTAGCCGCATAATACCCTAGTTTTTTTGCATTTATATCAACTGATGATAACGATGGTATTTGATACTCAGCAAGAGGTGTATTATTAAAGCCTAGTATGTCTATATGTTCCTTAATATTATTATTTTTTATAGATTTATTTGCACCAAATGCTAATAAATCATCTGTTGTTACTATAGCATCTGGAATTTTATATTTTAAGATTTTATTACAAGCAATTGCTCCTTCTTCCTCATTAAAATCATTCATCTGCATAACTAACTTTTTATCATAAACTATATTATGTTTTTTAAGTGCATTCTTATAGCCAAGTAGTCTGTCTATTGACACATTAAGTTCTTTACCTGCTCCAATAAAAGCAATACTTTTATTACCTTTAACTATTAAATCTTCTACCACGCCTTCCATTGCCTTCACATTATCATTATCAACCCAAAGAATATCTTCTTGTTCATCAGGTCTCCCTATAACTACAAATTTAAAATCTTCACTTTTTAAATATTTTATACATTTATCATTTGTCCGTGATGTAAGTAATATAATTCCATCTACTTGCTTTGAATTTATATATCTAATAATAAAATTAAGCTCTTCATCTTCATCTTTACTAAAAGCATACATAATAGAGTACCCTCTTTTTTGAGCATAAACACTTATACCTGTCATTACTTGTATAAAAAAAGGATTTTTAAATAGATTATCTTCCCCTGTTGGAAGTATTAGCCCTAAAGTTCTAGTTGTATTGTTCACTAAACTTCTTGCTATAACATTCGGATGATAATTTAATTTTTCTACTACTTCCATTACCCTAATTTTTGTTGCTTCACTTATTCTTGGATTTCCTGCTAACACCCTTGAAACAGTTGAAGGAGCCACATTAGCCTCCCTTGCTACATCTTTTATTGTAACACTCATTACTACACTCCCCTATTTTTCCATGTATTTTATTATCATTATAACATTAAACCTTAATATAACAATATGTCAATAAAAAGCTACACATAAATTCCCTTCACTCTGCCTTACATAATTGAACTTTTTTATTTTTTTGCATTTACCGTTATATTATCTCTTATAATCTAAATAATTAAAAGGTGCCACTACGGACACCTTTTAATTCCTATTACTATTTTATACTACCAGCTGTTATAGATTTTATTATATGCTTTTGAGCTATGAAATAAAATATTATTACTGGTATTATAGTAAGCATTAAGCCTGCTAATGCTAAATTCCATTGTTTTGTATATTCTCCAAAAAAGAAGAATGTTTTAAGAGGTATAGTTTGTGTACCTGGTTTATTTATAACTAAAGATGGTAATAAAAAGTCATTCCAAATCCAAACTACATTTAAAATTGCAACTGTTATTGTAGTCGGTTTAAGTAGTGGAAATATTATATGAAAGAATGTTTGAAACTTATTACATCCATCTATCATAGCTGCTTCATCAAGTTCTTTAGGTATACTTTTTACAAAGCCATGATATAAAAATATTGAAAGCGACGCTCCAAATCCTACATACATGAATATTATACCACCCATATTAAGCAAATGTAATTGTCCCATAATTCTAACTAGAGGTAACATAACTGCTTGGAATGGTACAAGCATTGAAGCTATAAATAAGAAAAATATTATATTACTAACTTTTGATCTAGTCCTTTCAAGCATCCACGCTGCCATTGAACCAAATATTATTATAAGCGTTATACTAATTACAGTGATAAATAATGAATTACCTACTGTTTTAAAGAAGTCTAGCCTTGTAAAAGCTTCTTTATAATTATCAAAGGTAAATACACTTGGTATTGATAATGTACTTGCAAATAATTCTTTCTTGCTTTTAAAAGAATTTATAAATATTATATAAAACGGTGATAAAAATAAAACTCCTAACACCAACCCTATTATAGTGTATATTACAGTGCTTATTTTTATATTTAAAGGTTTTTTACTATTTGAAGCTACCTTACTATTTTTCATTATGCTTCCACCTCACCCTTCTTGGAGAAATAAACTTGAGTTAATGTTATTATCCCAACTATTAAAAATAGTATAAAGGCCTTAGCTTGGGCAACCCCCATCTGATTGAATTTAAAAGCTGAATTATAAATATTCATAGCCATCATTTGAGTTGCATTGGCAGGACCTCCACCTGTTAGTGAAAGATTCTGATCATAAAGTTTAAAAGAATTTGATAATGTTAAGAATATACTTATAGTAATTGCTGGTCTGACTAAAGGCAATACTATATGTCTCATTCTTTCAAAAGGTTTAGCTCCATCTATTTTAGATGCTTCTATTAAATCCTGAGGTATATTTTGTATAGCAGCTATATATATAACCATTAAATAACCAGCCATTTGCCAGCTCATAAGTATTACAAGTCCTATAAATCCTGTTGTACCATCTGAAAGCCATCCAAGCAACCAAGATTGTCCCATCGCATTACCAATACCTGCAAAAACTTCTTTAAATATAAATTGCCATATAAATCCAAGTATAAGTCCTCCTATAAGGTTTGGCATAAAAAATACTGTTCTTAAAAAATTACTCATTTTCATCTCTCTAGTAACTAACATAGCAAGACCAAATCCTAATGCATTTAAAACTATAACAGAAACAACTGTGAACTTTACTGTAAATAAAAATGATTTCATAAAACTTTCATCTTTAAATGCTTTTATATAATTATCAAAACCTATTAAATTTACATTACTTTTAATTCCATTCCAATCTGTAAAAGAATAATATATACCAAAAATAAGTGGAACTAATACTACTAATGAAAATGCAATTAATACTGGACCTACAAATAACCAAAATGAGATATTATTCTTTTTCATAAACATTTCCCCTCTTTTTAATATTCTTATTATTAAGGTTGCTTAAAACAAAGTTTCAAGCAACCCTTATTTATTAGTACTACTTTCTAGCTTCTTGCCATGTCTTTTTAGCGTCTTGTACTAATGCATCCCAAGTCATATCTCCAGCTATATATTTTTGAATATCTACTCCTAGCTTGTCCATTCCCCAACCAGTTGGATAACCCATAAATACCCATGGCATAGTTTTTCCTTCTTTAGCATATCTTAAAACCTCTTTAGCAAGTGGATCTGCTGGTTGTAAATTTTCTGAATCATAACCTTTAAATGCTGGTATGAATTTAAAGTCTTTTATAATCATTTCTTTACCTTTATCTGAAGTATATAACCAATTTAAGAATTTCTTAGCTTCTTTTTTAGTGTCATCATCTTTTTTAGAATTAATAGCCCAATACATTGGAACCCCAACTGGAATAGCGCCTTCTTTTACTTTATCAAGCGGCATTGGTAATATACCTACATTTTGTGATAAAGTTTTGTCTACTCCATCTATAGAACCAAAAGCCCAGTTTCCTTGTTGTATCATAGCAACTTTACCTAATGCTAAATTCTTTTCTACTTGTGTTGCATAATCTACACTGTTTATTGATTTGTTTGTATTATCAGGTTTAAATGCATATTTAATTTGTAAATCTAATAATTTTTTAAGCTCTGCATTATATTTGAAATCTATGTTCTTTGCTTCGAAAGCTTTAACTACATTTTCAAATTCATTAGCAAATGCTACATTTGATAAGTGAAGTCCTGTAACCCAATTCTCTTTTCCTGGCAATGCAAAAACTGCATCTAATTTTAATTCAGCTTTTTTAGAATTTAAGGTATCACTTGCTTTTTCTAAATCAGCATAAGTCTTTATTGTATTTGGATCTATTCCCGCTTTCTTAAATATTTCTTTATTATATACTAGACCATAACCTTCTTGATTAAATGGCATACCGTATAGTTTTCCATCTTTTTTTACTGCCTCTAATGTTCCATCAAAAGCTTGCGAAACCCAAGGTTCACCTGATAAATCTTCTAACTTTTCTTTCCAATCAATAACATCTTGTGCACCACCTATATTATAAATAGTTGGTTCTTCTCCTGACGCAAACTTAGATTTTAGAGCAGCACCGTAGTCCTCTCCTCCTCCTACGGTTTGTACATTTATTTTCACATTTGGATTTTCTTTAATATATTCTTTAGTAGCCTTCTCTAAAGCTTCCTTCGCTTCTACTTTAAATTGAAAAACATCTATTGTGACATCTTTATTTGCAGCATCTTTATTTTTGCCACAACCTACAAACATCCCCATTCCTAAACTTAATGTGCATGCTAATGCAATTATTCTTTTTACATTCCTCATTTTATTAACACCCCTCGTTTTTTTATTTATTGCTTCTGCAATCGTTTGCTCATGAATAAATTATAACAGTGCAAACGTTTCCTGTCAATAGTCTGAATTTTTATTTTTTTAAATTTTCTAATTTTTTGACTACTCATTATTCCATAATAAATTTCTTATAATATGTAAAAATGAGGTGTTCTTTTTAAGATTACAATAGCCATTATTTATTTTACATCTATTTTATCCCTAAATTTATCTATCTTTTTATCACCTAGTCCGCCTATATTTTTTAATTCCTCTATAGTTTTAAAACCTCCTTTGCTCTCTCTATATTCCACTATCTTTTCAGCAGTTACCTTGCCCACTCCTGGTAAACTGTCTAACTCCTCTATTGTTGCAGAGTTTAAGTTTATTCTTTTTTCTTGCTTATCATTATTTAATATATTATTTGAAATTTTATTATTTTGTATTTTGTTAGAATTTTGATTGTTTTTGGACACTACTACTATACATTGCTCATTCTTTAAAACGGTTGCCCTATTTATATTAGTATCATCTCCATCCTCTGTTAATCCACCAGCTACTTCTATAAGTTCCTTTACATTTGCTCCTTTTTTAAGTTTATATACATCTGGTTTTTTTACAGCACCTTTAATTTCTACTGTTATAAACTCATCTTCTGTAGTCGCTTTATCCTTTTTATTCTCTTTTCCTTCTTTTGTTTTATTATTACTATTATCTTTATTAACTTTTGAATCCACAAAAATTTCTTCCATATCTTTCTGATTTAATTTTTGAGGTCTTGTTGTATAATATCCAACAGTTAGAAATACTAAAGCTATAACTCCTATTATTATAGCTCCTATTATTTTTTCCTTATTTTTTAACTTCAAAATATGTTACCTCCTTAAATTTGTAACTATACTTTTAATTATTGCCATATTTACGACTTTTTTATAGCTTCTTAAAATTTTTTTTGTTATAATGTTTTATGTCGAAAATGATTACTTTAGGGGGATATTATGAAAAAAGTATTTAGTTTTTTTATGGTTTTTATGTTTTTATTTAACTTTAAACCTATAATTGCAAATGCCACTCAGGAAATACCAGAACTTGAATGTGAAGGTGCTGCACTTATAGATGCAACTACTGGAACTTTACTTTATGGTAAAAATGAACATAAACAATTAGCACCTGCATCTACAACAAAAATTATGACTGCACTTCTTATACTTGAAAATAAGAAATTAGATGAAAAAGTTACTATTGGTAAAAATCCTACATTTGCAGAAGGTACTAGAGTAGGACTTAAAGAGGGTGAAATATATACTATAAACGATTTATTACATGGACTTTTGTTAGAATCTGCTAATGATTGTGCTGTTGCTCTTGCAGAATCTGTATCTGGAAGCGAAAAATCTTTTGCTGAACTTATGAACAAGCGTGCGAAAGAATTAGGAGCTTTAGATACTAATTTTGTAAATGCTTCTGGACTTTATGAAGAAGGTCATGTAACTACAGCTTATGATTTATCTCTTATAATGAAAACTGTAGTAAAAAATGACACCTTCGTAAAAATATCAAGGAAACCTTTGTATCAATTTCCACCAAGCAATATTGATAACTCTATTAAATGGGTTAATAATAAAAATGAACTTATTTTAAATACTCCTCATTTTTATAAATATGCTGTTTCAGGTAAAACTGGATATACAACACTTTCAAAACATACATATACTTCTGCTGCAGAAAAAAATGGTCAACTTTTAGTTTTATCAATTTTGAGATCTGATTCTAAAAAAGATTATTTTCCTGAAGCTAAAAAATTATTTGACTATGGCTTTGATAACTTCGACTTAATAAAGCTTTATTCAAAAGGAAATGAAATAGCTTCTTGCGAGGCTGCTAAAACCAAGGTTCCTCTTATTTGCACTAAAGATATTTACTATGTTACTAAAAAGTCTGACTTTAAACCTAATGAAACATTAGAAGAAAAAATAAAGGATTTAAAGGCTTGTGTATCATTAGAACAGAAAGATTTATCAAAAGCTAGCTTTAAAAAAGGTGATAATATTCTTTCTGCAAATATTAATGTTAATAATAAGCAAATTTCTACTATTCCTCTTTCTAGTGGTGTTGATGTAACATATACTGAACCATCAAAACTTTCAACCCCACAAGGAAAACTTCTTTTAGGTTTAGGCATAGCAATGATTTCATTATCTGCTTTTGCTACCTTATATAAAATAAAAAAATTAAAAGCTAAGAAAAAATTAGAAGAAGATAAATAGTATTGAAATAATAAGCTCCAATTGTAGAATCAACCTCTCTACAATTGGAGCTTTTATTTATTTAAATTTAATCACTTGAATTTAGATTTTTATTGTTTTCCCCAAAGTGCAGGCACTATATCTGGTGTCCAATTAGGTAGTGCATTGTGAGATTGTATACAAGTATATGAATTATCTTTATAAATTACTTTATCACCTATTTTATATACACCGTTCTCCTCCCAACTACTAATTCCTAATTTTGACTTTTTCACATTAACTACAATTGTATCTGTTTTAACTGTTTTCCCATCCGAAACTTCTACTTTATAATTATATAAGCCTTCTTTTTTATTACTAAATACTTTTGTTATACTTAGTGGATTTTCTACTACACTTACTGATTTAGTTAATACAGGTCTTATAGCTGTATTTTCAAAAAGCTTTACTGTTTTAGCTGTATTATTATTAGGTAGTTTTATAGAAATCACATAATTTCCATCATTAATTGGTTTATCAACTGAAAGTTCAGCTCCTTGCAATACTGGTACTTGTGATTTAGTAACTGTTACTTTAATTTCAGACGTAACAGTTTTAGTTCCGTCACTAACTTCAGCTAAATAATTATAACTTCCAGCTTCTTTATTTGAAAATGCTTTATTAATAACTACATCATTTAATGTAACATCTATATTTTGAGATAAAATTGTAGTTACACTATTTTCTATTAATTTTACAGTTCTAGCTGTATTATCTTTAGGTATTACTAACTTCAAATTATAATTTCCTGTATTATTTGCATTGTCTACAGATATATTTGCTGCCTTTAAAGTTTGGTTTGTCCCTGGATTTGCTCCTGGATCTTTACCTATTCCAACATCATAGAACCCTTTACTAGCATACCATTTTTCATTTGCACCATATAAATCGAAGGCAGCCTTTTCAACTGCTGATCTAGCATCAGTAAAGTTTGCAGATGAGAATAGATAGCTTGTTAAAGCCCTGTAATATATACTAGCTGCTTTATTAGTTCCTATAGCTGTTGCTATATTATAAAATGCCTTATTAGGTATTCCTGAATTAGTATGAACCCCTCCAGCATCTGAAGTTGTATTTACATAACCAGACATATTATCTGGCTGCCCATATAATTTAGGATTAGATAAACTTCTAGCCACCTTTATAGGTTGACCTGGTATAGTCAAATCTTCACCCATAGTCCAAAAATCCTGAGGTTTATTTTCTATTACTACACCAAAAACATCTGAAAATGACTCATTTAAAGCTCCACTTTGATTTCTATAAGTTAGTTTAGCTGAATTTTCAGTTACTCCATGCGTAAACTCATGTGATACAACATCAAATGCCTTTGCAAAATTTCCAGCTATTTTGCCATCTCCATCTCCAAATACTAATTGATCATATCCATCAAAGTATGCATTTAAATAATCTTCATCATAGTGAACCGTTACTTTTAAAGCTCCACCTCTTCCATCAAACCCTTCTCTTCCAAAATTATTTTTAAAATATTCGTAGGATTTACCAACGTAATAATGTGCATCTACAGCCGCAGCCTCTCTGTCTGTATTAAAAGTAGTTGTATTAGATTTCACTATATCTCCAGGAACATTTATTCCATTATCAGCATCATAGGTAGTAACTTTTCCAGGCCTTGAAACATCTTCAAGATTATATCCATTTCCTATGCTGTTTATATTTAAAGTCTTTGTATCACCTCGTTGTCCAACCCCTGTACCAACAGCAGCTTCATGTGCCAAATTATCATATTTATCTATTGTCTTTCCACTCTCTCCGTCAACAAATACAATCCAATTGAATCCTTGTCCAGCTAAATTTACTTGATATACTGAATACCACTTTTTATTACTTTCATATATTACAGAATCAATTTTATTTTTAGTTACTTTGTCCTCTTTAACCTTAACTTCTTTTAGTGCATTTTTTAAAGCTACATCCTTTGATACTTTATAATTTTTAGAATACTGTGCAATTGGAAGAGATGGCTCTGTTTGTCCATTTATAGTATTTATTATACCATCTTTATTAACATGAACTATTACTTCTGAGCCATATACTGAAATGCCATCTACTTGAAATTGATATTTATAATGAGTAAAACCTAACTTATCCTTTTCTGTGTTAATTAACTTAAAAGTTCCTCCTTTTAAGTTAAATGAGTCTAAGTTTTCTTGCAAGTATTTTTGTACTGAATCATTTGAAGTTATAGCACTCTCACTCAAATTACCTGAAATGAATCTTGGAACATTTTTACTTTCGTCCCACTGAATAAATAACCCCTTATCACTTGTATAAGATTGTGCCTCAATTAAAGATTTTAAATACCCCTTTTTTTCTTGTGCATTTGCGCTAATTGGTGTAATTACGGTTGTAGCCAAAAATAATGATACCAAAAAAGCAATTTTTCTTTTCATAAATAGTCCTCCTTTTTAATTTTTAACTTATCTTGTTAAATAAGTATGTATATTACCATTTTTTAAGGTATCATAAAATCTTTAAATCTATTAACAAATCAATTAGATTACAAACTTAATCATTTTTTAATTCCTACTATTCCTATATGTTAAATACAGAATAGCATTTTTAACACATATTGTCAATACTTTTTTTATTTTTTTATATTTATAACTGAATCATTAATAAATATAAAAATTAATTTACAAATTAAAAAATTTCACCAAAAATATTTCAATAAAAAATAGTGTGGTAATGATTGTTTTTTAATCATTACCACACTTATTTTCTAGCAGAATCTCTTTATTAATTTATTTACCATTTTTAAGATTTTTTATTAATTCTTTCATATCATAAGGTAATTCAGCCCTAAGACTTAACTGCTCTTTTGTTCTAGGACTAAAGAAATCTAAACCATAAGCATGTAAGCCTTGCCTTTCTATTAATCTTGAATCATCACTTTCTCCATATAATGTATCTCCAAAAATAGGATGCCCTAAATGACTTAAATGAACCCTTATCTGATGAGTTCTACCTGTTTCTAAAAGACATTCTACTAAGTCTGCATCTTTATAACTCTCTATAACCTTATAGTGAGTTATACTTTCTTGCCCTTTACTATCCACTATCCTTTTTATAGAATCCAACTCTGGTCTGTATATAGGAGCATTTATTGTACCTTCTTTTTTCTCTAAATTTCCATGAACTAAGGCTAAATATCTTTTCTTAAAATTATCTGTTTTCATTTCATTTGATAGTGTCATATGTGCAAATTGATTTTTGCCTATTATAATAAGCCCTGAAGTATTCATATCTAATCTACTTACAAGTCTTACTATACAGTTTTGGCCAGACTCTTTAAAGTAATAAAGTATTCCATTAGCTAATGTCCCACTTTGATGACTCTTTGTAGGATGAACAACCATAAAAGGCTTTTTATTTAAAACTAATATATCTTCATCTTCATAGACTATATCTAAATCCATCTTTTCTGGTTCAAAATCCTGTGATTCATCTTTTGCTAAATCTATTACGATCTCATCATCTTCTTTTATAACAAAATTCATCTTAACAGCTATGCCATTTACTAAAATTCTTTTATCTATAGCTGCCCCCCTTATTAATCTACTTGACAAAAGAAGTTCTTCCTTCAAAAACTCTCGTATTTTTCTACCATTATATTCTTTAGTTACAGTTTTTCTTAAGTTACTCACAGCTATTTACTCCTCACCAAACTTTTTATAATCTTTTCCTAAAATTATTATAACATCATATATCTTTTCGTCAGTAGGTAATTCAACATATTTTTTAATTTTTATATTATTAGAAATTAATGCCTTATATTTTACATCTTTTATTTGTATTTCGCTTTTTGAATTCTCCAAATCTGAACTAGCTACATCTATTCTAGTATACCCATTGTTTTCTAATTGATTTTTAAGTTCTGTGGCCAATCCTTTTATTTTAGTAGAATTTATAATCTTTATACTTACACTATCCTTTGATAAATTATTAAAATTAGACACACTATCCGTAAAATCCTTTATTATTTTCTCATTTTTTGTTTTGTCAAAAACAACATAGGATATATTTCCTATATATTTAGGATACACATTAAGCGTAGTAACTTTAAAATTTTCTTTCTTTATTTTGAATATACACTTTCCATAATTTATAATTGCATCTTCATTCATATCAGTTTGTATATATTTAGGCATTATAGATAAAATCTTAATAAAGTCAGAAAAAGAGTTTTCTGCTTTTACTTTTTCTAAAAGTCTATTTATAAATTTATGTTGATTTTCTATTCTATCTAAATCACCATTATTAAAACCAGTACCATCATTATTTTGTCTCCATCTAAAAAACTCCTCTGATTTTTTCCCATCTAATTTTACTGTATCTCCCTTATAAAAACGTATATGAAGATCTTGCACGTCATCATCATATATCATATCTCTTTCTATAGGCATTTCTACTCCACCTATAGCATCTATTATTTCTCTAAAGCCCTCATAATCAACCTTAGCAACATAATGTACTTTTACAGCAAGCATATCTTCTATAGTTTTTTTTACTAAATCATCTCCTCCAAGTTCATAGGCAGAATTTATTTTTTGAGGTTTTCCACCATACTCAAACAAAGTATCTCGCGGTATTGAAACAACCTTGACTGTGTTATCAACTGTATTAACATGTGCCAACATCATAGTATCAGTTCGTTTTAAATCGCGCCTTTCTTTATCTTCTACCACCCCTATATCAAGACCTAAAAATAATACGTTTATAGAGTCTTGTCCCTTAATAACACCTAAGCTATTTTTATTACTAAATTTCCCAATATACCAATAAAAAAAAGCTCCTAAACTCAAGATTATACATAATAAGCTTATAACTATATATACTATCATCTTTCGTTTTTTGGATCTTTTTATTTTTCTCTTATTTTCTAACTTTTTAATTTCCATATAAGCCTCCACTTGAAGACTTAGACGTTCCCCTGACTTTCTAAAATTAAATAATTTCTAGCTTCTATTGTTAATGGATGTACTAATTGACCTAACTTGATAACATACATAATAGTATTATCTATGCCTTTTAAAAGCCCTGCATTTAAATCTTTAAAAGTAAGTTCTCTAAGTTCTTCTACCCCATTATAATTACGATTTGGTTCTATATAATCTGATATATAAATTATCTTGTCTAATAAAGACATATTATCTTTACCTGTAGTATGACATGCTATGGCACTTAAAATCTCACTATCTGTAACTTCCATAATATCTCTTGCTAGTATCCCTGCTACAAGACCATGCAATATTTGAGGTGAATTTTTTGTAACATCATCAAGCTCTATATTATTATTTTCTAATATTTTAACTTGCTCATCTATTTTCATGTTTTTAGCTGCATCATGTAACAGTGCTGCAATTTTTGCCTTTTCCTCTGAAGCACCATTTAATTTTGCTAAGGCTATAGCTGTTTTTACCACTCCTAAAGTATGAATATACCTAGTTTCTTTTAGATTCTCTTTTACATAATAATCCATAGCTTCATACGTCCACATAATTTTTCCTCCTTCATCACTTGTATAAATTCTCCTTACTTATAATATTTCTAACATTAATAGGCACAAAAAAATCTATACAAAGTCCAGCTCTTACCCTGTCTCTTATAAGACTAGAGCTTATTTCCATATTAAGTAAATCTAGGTATATTATATTAGTATTATACCTTTCCTCTACTTTTTCCTTCTGTGAAATTATTTCATTTTTCGAGTATCCTGGTCTCTTAAATACAACGAAATTGCAGGTTTCCATTATATTTTGCACATTTCTCCATTTATCTATATTAATAAGACAATCCGCACCTGTAATAAAATACAGTTCTGAGTCTTTATTTGTTTCTTTTAAATATCTTAAGGTTTCATATGTATAGCTTAAAGTTTCTTTTCTTATTTCATAATCGGATATAGTAAAGAAGCTATAATCACTTATAGCTTTCTCTACCATTTCATATCTTAAAATACCATCCGTTACTTCATTTCCTCTTTTGTGTGGAGGGTTACCGCCTGGCATAAATATGATTTCTTCTAAACCAAGTTTTTTATAAGCCTCATAGGCTATATACATATGACCAAAATGAATTGGATCAAAAGTTCCACCTAAAACACCTATTTTCCTCATAGAATTATTTCTTTACAGGTAACTCTATTTTTGGTTTTTTACTTGATTGTTTAAAGACAACTAATTTACTTCCTATAGCTTGAATACCCTCACACCCTACAGCTTTACATATAATATCTGAAGCCTCTCTTGTGTCTAACCCGCTATTTTCTAAAACCTTTATTTTTATAATTTCTCTTGCTTCTAACGCTTCTTCTACTTGCTTTAAGAAATTTTCTTCAATTCCATTTTTACCTATTTGAAAAATAGGATCTAATGTATTAGCAATACTTCTTAAGTAAGCTCTTTGCTTTGTTGTAATCATTAAATCACCTCATAAAATATATTATGGAAACTCCTACTCATTACATTCATAGGAGTAAGTTCGAATGACCAAATTAAAATTTGGATTCTCACTTATAATAAATATTCAAATTCAAAATCGTTAAGTCTTACGAAATCTCCATCTTGTATTCCCATTTCTCTAAGTTCATCAAATATTCCCTTATTCTTAAGAACCTTATGGAAGTATTTAAGTGAATCTGGATCATTTACATTAACAGCTGTAAGAATTCTATCTACGAAGGTTCCTTCAATTATATAAACGTTAGTACCTTCTTCTTCACCAGCTTCCACATGGATATCATATGTGAATCTTCTTTCCTCTGGTATAAATCTTTCATCTTCTGAAATTTCTAAATCAGTTACAGGAATATTTGAAAGTATTTCTGCTGCAGCCTTTATTACATCCTCTACACCTTCATAAGTAGCTGCGGACATTTTAAACACTTTATCATATCCCATTTTATTTATTTCTTTTTTGAAGTTTTCATAAACTTCCTCTTCAAATAACATATCTGCTTTATTAGCAACAACTATTTGAGGTCTATCCCAAAGCTTAACATTATACTTTTTAAGCTCTTCATTTATTTTTATGAAATCTTCTATAGCATTTCTTCCTTCAACTCCAGAAATATCTACAACATGTATAAGTACTCTAGTTCTTTCTATATGTCTTAAGAAGTCAATACCAAGACCTACTCCTTCAGCAGCTCCTTCTATTATACCTGGAATATCTGCCATAACAAATGGTTGTATTCCCGGAACTGCAACAACACCTAAATTAGGTTTAAGTGTTGTGAAGTGATAGTTTGCTATCTTTGGTCTCGCTTTTGAAACTACTGATAAAAGAGTTGATTTACCTACATTAGGGAAACCTAAAAGTCCAACATCAGCTAAAAGCTTAAGTTCAAGACTTATCCATCTTTCTTCACTTGGCATACCTGGCTCTGCAAAGTTTGGTGCCTGCCTTGTAGGTGTACAGAACTTACAATTTCCTTTTCCACCTTTTCCACCTCTACATACTACATATTCATCCTCTGGATGAGAAAGGTCAGCCATTACCTTATTAGTCTCGACATCTCTAACTATTGTTCCCATAGGTACTTTTATGTACAGAGTTTCCCCATCTTTACCATAACATTTTGAACCTGAACCATTTACGCCTTTTTCAGCAATAAATTTCTTCTTATATTTAAAATCTAATAGTGTAGTCATAGAAGGATCTACCTTTAAGACAACATCTGCTCCTCTTCCACCATCTCCACCATCTGGACCTCCTAATGGTACATACTTCTCTCTTCTAAAAGAGATAGCACCATGACCACCTTCACCAGATCTTACAAATATCTTGGCCGTATCTATAAACATGCTCATCACCTTACCTTCATGTTAATTTATTCTTTTAATTAAGAATCAAAATCTCAGATTTAATTAATTCAAATTCACTCCTACGAATGATAATAAGTAGCAGCTTTATTTAAATAATAGTCAAAATCTTAGATTTTTTTCTTCTAATTGACTCCTATTTACTGATATTAATAGGAGATTCATTTATATTATTACCCTGCTTATTTATATTTAGACTCTTAAAGGTATAAAATCATATTATAAAAAAGTGGGCTTATATAAACTTTCTTTTTATCTATATATTTTAAATTCTAAAAAATTTGTATAAGCCTACTTTAGACTTTTCTACAAAATAAACAATCGTTATCTTACTGCCTGTTAAAACAATAAAAATGTGATGATTGTTTCCTATACTTTAAAAAAGCACCCTAGTAATTAGGGTGCTTTATATGAATAAATTATTCAGCTATTTGTTCTAAGTCTACTGGGTAAACTGAAGCTTTTTTCTTATCTTTACCCATTCTTTCGAATCTAACAATTCCATCAACTTTTGTAAATAAAGTATCATCTTTACCTTTACCTACGTTAGTTCCTGGATGTATCTTTGTTCCTCTTTGTCTAACAAGAATGTTTCCAGCAAGAACGAATTCTCCATCTGCACGTTTAACTCCTAATCTTTTTGATTCAGAGTCTCTACCGTTCTTAGAACTACCAACACCTTTTTTGTGAGCGAACAATTGAAGGTTCATTATTAGCATAGCGTTACACCTCCTCTTTTATAAGCCTTATATATTTATCGCAGCTCTTTTTCCCGAAACTGCTCTCTAAAGACATCATTATGCTTTCTAAACTAAGCTCAAAAGTTTTTAATAAAACCTGTGCTTCATTTATCTCTTCCTGAGTAAACCCATTAAGATCAAGCTTAAGATATCCATCACTCATTTCATAATTGCAATTTAGCTTTTGAACTTCGTCTAAGCCAATTATTACACTTTGAGAAAGCACTGATACAGAATTACAAACCATATCATAAGCATCTCCAGCTAAAATCATGTCTCTATCTCTAAGGGCATGATTTTCAATCATGAATGAAATTATGTTTTTATTCTCTTTAATTATCTTTACTTTAATCATACAAAAATTAAGCTTCGATTTTTTCGATTACTATTTTAGTGTAAGATTGTCTGTGACCAGTTTTCTTTCTGTAGTCCTTTTTTGGTTTGTACTTGAATACAACAACCTTTTTAGCTTTACCTTGAGATAAAACCTTAGCAACTACTTTTGCTCCTTCAACAACTGGTTTACCAACTTTAAGTTCTCCGTCTTTTGATACTGCAAGAACTTCTGTTAATTCAACTGTTGCGTCAACTTCAGCGTTAAGTTTTTCAACGAATAATACGTCTCCTTCTTGAACTCTGTATTGTTTTCCACCTGTAGTTAATACTGCGTACATTAAAACACCTCCTCAATTACGGTTTCGCCACTTAAGGTACAGACAATAAATAGCCTGTTTATAATTAACCCATTCGTGAGCGGTCTACAAAAGCCATTCTACCACATGTGCATATTTTTGTAAAGCAAATTTTAATATTTCTCAATGACCTTTACTAAATATTCTTTTACGTTATCTATTTGATTATTAAAAAGTAAAGCTTCTACCTTATAATATTCACTAAAATCTTTAAAATTTAAATATATATTTAAATCTAAAGCTCCTATTTCTTTTATAAACTCAAACATATTGCCATTTACAGCTTCTTTATACTCTTCATTTATTTCTATATGAAAATCCTTTATTTTACCTTCAACATTGGATTTTAAAATTTCATTTTTTATAAGTAAATATATATATGAAAGCTTTAGTCTCTTTCCATGACCTTTACATAATGGACATTCTTCCTCTATATGCTCATATATACTTTTGCCTTTTCTCATTCTAGATATTTGAATTAGATTAAGTTCTGTAAAATCAAAAATTTTGCTTTTATTTCTATCACCTATAAAACTACTGTTTAAAGCTTTTATTACACATTCTTTACTTTCTTTTTTCTTCATATCTATAAAATCAACTACTATAATACCAGCTAGATTTCTAAGCTTTACTTGTCTTGCTATTTCCTTAGCAGCCTCAACATTAGTTTCCTCAGCTGTCTTTTCTATATTTCTTCCTGTTACATGTTTACCTGAATTAACATCAATTACATACATAGCCTCTGTTTTTTCTATTATTATATAGCCACCACATTTTAAGTTTACCTTATTATTTCTAAGACTTAAAATCTCTTTTTCTATACCATAAAAATCAAACAAAGTTCTTGCTTCGCCATAAAACTCTAAATCTACTGTATTAATTTCTTTTAAATATTCCTTGCATATCTCATAATCTTCTTTAGAATCCACAATTATTTTTGAAGTTTTAGAATTTATATTATCTCTCAAAACCTTATAAATTATGCTACTCTCACCAAATAGCTTACAAGGTCTTATCGAATATTTAAAATCTCTAACTATTCTTTCATATTCTTTATATAGTCTATCAATTTCTTCTTGGATGTCTTCATGTTTTGCAAATTGTGAATTTGTTCTAAAGGTTATCCCTATACCTTCTGGAGTTTTTATAACCTCCTTAAGCGTTTTAATAACTTCCTGATTTTTTATTTTTCTTGAAAAAACCCTTTTTGTATTAGCTGTTTCTAAAACTACATACTTTCCTGGAATAGAAAAAGTTTTAATAACCTTTGCACCCTTACCATTAAGCTCCTCTTTAACAACTTCAACTAATACTTCGCTACCTTTTTTAAGAATCTTTAATTCACTTTCACTAAGACTCATATATGCATTATTTTTATGCCCTATATCTACAAAGGCGCTTTTTATACCAGGAACTATATTTTTGATTATTCCCTTATAAATTTCTCCAGGGATTGGTTCAAAGGTTTCCTCTTCTATAAAACACTCAGTTAAAATATTAACTTCTTTTATAGCAATTCTACGCAAATCATTTCTTTTTTCAATATATATTTCTCTCATAACACTAACTTCCTAAATTTTATATATACTTATATAAAGGAACAAGCTTCTCATCCTTTAATGCATACATTTCTTCTCTTTTTATTTCAACAAAAGCTTCTTCATTAAATCCTGTTGTATTCAACTTTACAAAACTTGCTAAAAGGTCTGCAGATAAATTTTCTCTACTTCCACAACTTATAGTAGCGTTAATAACTAGAAAATCTTCATTTACCCAGTATTTAAAATCCTTAACTAAAGGTTTTATATCTGCCATCTTTTCACCCTTTTTAGTTTTCTTTAATGTTTCCCAAGTTTCTTTTTCTAAAAGAGCTTTAACTTCTTCTAATACCTTCTCTGTATTATAATACCTTATCTTTATAGTATAATTTGCAGCATCTAAAAGTGCCATACCTTGAGGAACCCTCTTTTGGTTAGGTATTATTTCAGTATTAGAAGACTCTAAAAATCTTATATTATTCGAAGAATTCTCATTAAGCTTTTCTAATACTGTTTTATTATCTACAAACTCAGTTAAAACTATATCCATATATTCTGCATCTGAATAAACTCCAACTGAAAGAGGTTGTGCAAGTGATAAAGCCATATGTGGATTAAACCCCTTTGAATACTCTATAGGAAGTTCTGATCTTCTTATAATTTTTTGTATAGTTCTCATTAAGTCTAAGTGTGATATGAATTTTATGTTTGAGCCTTTAGTAAATTTAATTAGATATCGCACCGTTAAAACACTTCCCTTCTTTGAAGTTTACATTTATTCCACAACCTGTACATCCTTTTCTACAGTTTTGAGTAAGTTCTGCACTTTTAGCCTTTTCATTTTCTGCTTGAATATATTTTTTATTAACGCCTATATCTATAAAGTCCCATGGAAGTATTTCATCATAGCTTCTTTCTCTAAATGCGTAGAAATCTCCATCAACATTACATTCCGCCATAGCTTCCTTCCAAGTATCTAAGCTAAAGTATTGTGACCATCCATCAAATCTAGCTCCTTTTTCAAAAGCCTTTATTAAAACATCACAAAGCCTTCTATCCCCTCTTGCAAATACAGCTTCCATATAGGAAGTAGCTTGAGCATGATAGTTATAGTTTATAGCCTTAGATTTTATAGTATCTCTTACAGCATTTATCTTTTCATTTACACTTTCAGGTTTATCCATAGGTGCCCACTGGAATGGAGTAAATGGTTTTGGAACTAATATTGACGTACTTACTGTAACTCTTAATCCCTTATTTCTCTTTTCTTTTGGCACTTCAAAATATTTAGCTACTATTTTTTCTGCAAGCATTGCTATTTCCCTAGCATCTTGAACCTCTTCATAAGGTAGACCAAGCATAAAGTAAAGCTTTAAGCTACTCCAACCTGAATCAAATGCATTTTTACAAGCCTCTAAAATTCTTTCCTCAGTTAACCCTTTATTTATAACATCTCTCATTCTTTGAGAGCCAGCTTCTGGTGCAAATGTTAAACCACTTTTTCTAACCTTTTGCATTTCCTTTAAAAGATCTACTGAAAAAGCATCTACTCTTATGGAAGGAAGAGCAACTGAAACATTATCCTTAGCATGTTCTGCTATTAAATCAGTAACTAAACCTTTTATATCTGAATAGTCACAAGTACTTAAAGAAGATAATGATATTTCATCATATCCAGTAGCCTTAAGTAACTGATCTGCTTGTTTAATTAAAGTTTCTCTTGATTTTTCTCTAACTGGTCTATATATCATACCTGCTTGACAAAATCTACATCCATTTGTGCACCCTCTAAATAGCTCTAATATAACTCTATCATGAACTATTTCACTATAAGGTACTATAAATTTATCCGGATAAGATACATTATTAAAATCAGGTATTATTCTCTTTTTAACAGTAGCAGGAACATCATCATATTTAGGTTTAAATTCTTTTATTGTTCCATCTTCATTATAAAAAACATCATAAAGTGAAGGAACATACACTCCTCTTATCTTTGATATTTCTCTTAAAAATTCTTTTTTCTTTCCTTGTCCCTTATATTTTTTATATACATCTAGAACATCATTCATTATTTCTTCGCCTTCTCCAAGCTCAAAGAAATCTACTATATCATAAAGTGGTTCCGGATTATATGCACACGGGCCTCCAGCCATAATTATAGGTTCACCCTCGCCTCTTTCTGAAGCTCTTAATGTTATACCACCCATATCTAGCATATTTAATATATTTGTATAACTCATTTCATATTGTAACGTAAACCCTAAAAAGTTAAATTCATTTATAGGATCCTTACTCTCCAATGCATATAGTGGTATCTTATTTTTTCTAAGCTCTGCCTCCATATCTGGCCATGGTGCATATACTCTCTCGCAATATGTATCCTGTCTTTCATTTATAGTATGATATAATATTCTTGACCCTAAATGAGACATTCCAACCTCATAAACATCTGGAAAACAAAAACCAAAACGAATGTCTACTTCCTTAGGATTCTTAATTATCTCGTTAAGCTCTCCACCTATATATCTAGAAGGTTTCTCAACTTTATATAAAATGTCATCTGAAACTTTAACCATTTATATTCCTCCTTCATTTAACTATTAACACAAAACATATGTTACAAGATAACTCAATAAATTGATATTTTATTTTTTAGGATATGTCTATCTATTAATAATTAACTTTTAATAATTAACTTTTTTATTCACAAAAAAAAGAAGCATATTTCTATACTTCTTACATTGTATTATACTATTCTATCATAAATAAATTTAATAACCAACTCTTATTTTAACTGCTCTTTATATCAACATATTCTTCCAGTGTTATATTTCCATAAATCTTTAACGCTTCCAAAACCTCATCTTCACTTAAAGTATATAAAAGCTTCATTTCCTCATTTAATATATAAAATATATTAAATTTATTTTTATCTACTAATCCTAATATATATAATAACTCTTGTTTATAATAAACTGATAAAAATTTATTTTCAATATATTTATTTTTAAGTAATCTTTTCCTCTTTCTTATAATATCACTCATAATAATATACATTATCCTTTCTTTTTCTTTATAAGTGGTATATATAATAAAAATACCTGCTAAAATTAAACTTAGATTTAAGTTATGTATATATAATTCTAGAAAAAATAAAGCTATAAATAATATTGAAATAATATAACTTATTATAATAGTAATACCATATGCGGTTTTATATAACATCTTCCTACTTAATATAGCTTTTAAAATCTTTGAACCATCTAAAGGAAAAGCTGGTATCAAATTAAATATTCCCAAAACTAAATTTATTTCAATACAATTGTTTATAAAATCAATATTTATATATTTTTTAATACAAAAAAAAATTAATACCATTATAATATTTGCAATAGGCCCTGCTATGCAAATTAAAATTTCTTCCTTTGGACTAAGTTCATCATACTCAGATATTTCTAAGGTTGTACCTAAAGGATGTACTTTAAAATTCTGAACATTAACACCTATTTTAACAGCCACCACAAAATGACAAAACTCATGAATTATTATAAATAGAAAGGCTAAGAATATCTTAGCCTTAAAGCCTAAAATAAAAAATACTAAAATTTGAGGAATAAGCCACTTAATAGTCTTCTCCATTCACGCCTCCATTTATTAATTGTTTAGGCATATGAAAGAAAATAGCAAACCAAATAAACAAGCAGATTTGTTTATTATGTTTTGAATATGCCTTATAGCTTAAAGTATTCCTTTAAATCTCTATTCTCCCCCATAATTGAAAGTTCAAATATTATACCTACCACATTTAAATTTTTATTTTCAGCAATTTTTCCTAATAGCTCGCCTTTACCTAATTTATCTCCTTCTTTTACCGAAACTTCTTTTAAATTATAATATTTAGTCTCTATACCATCTCCATGATCTACGATTATATACTTTCCAAGTTTTTTATCTTCTCCTACAGTTTTAACTTTACCATCATAACTACAAATAGCTTCTGATAAAGCCTTACCTTCTATAATTACACCTTTATCTTCTATTAACTTTTCACTATCTGCTTTTATCTTTCCATTCAGAGGCAATACATAAGATTCTTTAATTTTTTCTTTTTGTGTTTTTTCTCCAGTTACCTTAGATTTAAATGTATCTATATAATTTTCTAATTCATTTTTAAAATCAGCTGTTTTGTCAAACTTTCCCTTTAAATTGTTAAGAGCCCCTAAATAATCATATGCTAAAACTTGTTTATAATCTAAGTTTGTATTTACAGAATTTTTTCCATATGTGTAAATCCAATTTATTTGTGATACAGCAGTAAATTTACACAAACATATTATAATTGTAAGTAAAGCAACTCCTATTAATTCACTAATAAATCTCTTAACTATCCCATCTCTAGAAAAATCAAACAACGGTTTTTTAACATAATATCCATCTTTAATATTATATGAATTATAACGCGCTTCCCCATCATTACTAATAGGCTTATATTCTCTATAACTAGGTCCCATTCTCTGCCTTTCTATAATTTTAGAATAATATCCTTCATACTCTTTGTTATACTTACTCATCATTATCCTCCTTAAGTATATGCAGACTTTAAAAATCCATACTTAATATATATTTAATAAAAGTTACAGTTAGAACTTTCTTTCACTAATGTATCTACATCTCTCAAAAAGAGAATTAACATTAACTTTCTATAGATGAATAAATAATTGAGAGTTATTATTCCTTAATTTTTTATAATCTTGAGCTTTTTAATATTATTTACTTTCTTATATAAAAAATAAGGATGCAGTTTCTTTATAAAAAAACTACATCCTTATTAAAATATTTAAAAATATATCTTTTTCTTTCTCATACTTATATTAAGTACCAACGCAATTGCAAGGAATGTTGTAACAAGTGAACTACCTCCATAACTTACAAGTGGCAATGTTATACCAGTTATAGGCATAAGACCTATAGTCATTCCTATATTTTGGAGTATTGCAAATATAAAATATGATGCAAATCCAGCACATATTATACTTCCAAATATATCTTTAGATTCTCTTGCATTTATTATTACCCTATATATAAGTATTCCATATAATATTAAAAGCACGACTGCTCCTATAGTTCCCCAATGTTCTGCAAGTACAGCAAAGATAAAATCCGTTTGCTTTTCTGGTACAAAAACGGCAACGTAACTTCTAGATGGTTCACTACCTAATGATATTCCAGTACCTAAAAAACCGCCAGATCCTATCCCTATCATTGATTGAGTAAGCTGTAAATTTGTATTAAGATCATCAGCTTCTGGATTCAAAAAGCCTAATATTCTAAGCTTTTGATATGGTTTTATTAAGTTAGTCTGCCACAAAATTAATATTCCTATAAATACAGATACAAGACCTCCTCCTATCACTTTATAATCCAGTCCTGCACAAAAGAATATTCCAAGTGCTATAAAAAAACAAACCATAGTCATTCCCATATCAGGTTGAGCTACTATTATTCCCATAGGCAATATACAATATCCTGCAAGAATAATAAAATTTTTAAACTCATTTACCTTTAAATCAAACTGGTCCATTTTTTTCGCTAACATAAGTATCATAGCAAATTTCATAAATTCTGCTGGCTGAAGTTGAAACCCCCCAGGAAGCTTTATCCAACCTTGAGCTCCATTTACCGTTATCCCTATAAACCTTGTTGCTATAAGTAATAATATATTTCCCCAATAAAATATATCAACATAATTTTGAAGCAAACTATAATCAAAATGTAACGATACATATACTATTACTAATGATACTCCAAGAAAGATTAATTGATTTTTAGCAAAATTCCCTTGCATCATTCTAGTTGCTGCATATATATTAATTATTCCAAATAAAACTATTAATATAGTTACTATAAGCAAAGTTAAATCCATTTCTTTTAAAAGCTTAGTGTCTATTTTAAATTTTTTAAGCAAAATAAATCCTCCTGTCATTTGTATTTAATCATATTCAAAAAAATAAAAATAATTAATTTATTATTTTCTGATACGTCTTAATATTATTATGTAATATTCTTTTAATTATATAATACTATTTTTTGCAAAAATAAAAAAGAAATTTATAGCTTAAAAAGGGTTAAATATTTTTGAACAATATTTAACCTTTAATTTAAAAATATATTTTTTTCTTTCTCATACTTATATTAAGTATTAATGCTATCGCAATAAATGTTGTAACAAGAGAACTACCGCCAGAACTTACTAATGGTAATGTTATACCTGTTATAGGCATAATACCTATTGTCATCCCTATATTCTGAAGTATTGCAAATATAAAATATGATGTAAACCCAGCACATATCATACTACCAAATATATCCTTAGCTTCCTTAGCATCTACTATCATTCTATATATAAGTATTCCATACAATATTAAAAGTATTGTTGATCCAATAGTCCCCCAATGCTCTGCAATAATTGCAAATATAAAATCTGTTTCACTTTCCGGAACAAATGCAGCAACATAACTCCTCGAAGTGTCACTACCAAATGATGGTCCTGTCCCAAGAATCCCACCAGAACCTATACCTATCATAGATTGAGTAAGTTGAAGATTTGTACTAAGCTCATCTGCTTCTTGGTTTAAAAGAGCTCGTACCCTTGTTTTTTGATAATCTTTTATTAAAGGCGAATTCCATAAGATTATAATTCCTAATAATACAGCTATGAGACCTCCACCTATAATTTTATAATCCAATCCTGCACAAAAAAATATTCCAAGAGCTATAAAAAAGCAAACCATTGCCATTCCCATATCCGGTTGCTTCATTATTATCCCCATAGGTAATACACAATATGCTACAAGTATCATAAAATTTTTAAAATCATTTACTTTCAAATCAAATTGATCCATTTTTTTTGCTAACATAAGTATCATAGCAAATTTCATAAATTCTGCTGGTTGAAATTGATAGCCTCCAGGAAACCTTATCCAGCCTTGTGCTCCATTTACAGTTACACCTATAAATTTTGTTGCTATAAGCAATACTATATTACCCCAATAAAATATCTCAACATAATTTCGAAGTAAACTATAATCAAAATGTAAAGAAATGTACAATATCACCACCGATATTAAAAGAAATATTAATTGATTTCTAGTAAAATTTCCTTTCATCATTCTAGTTGCTTCATATATATTAATTATACCAAATAGAGATATTAATATTGTTACTATAAATAAAGTAAAGTCCATTTCTTTTAAAACCTTAATATCTATCTTAAATTTTTTAAGCAAAGTACCCCCTCCTATCTTTTGTAGTTAATATATACAACATCCACACCTTTTTATATTATATAACATTCCTTTTAATCAATTAAAGTCTAATCTATAAAATGAAATAAATTCTTAATAATTTCCATTATTTAAATTAACACCATTATCAAATATTATTCATATGAGCATTCCTCTAATCAAATTCTATTAACTAAAACTAAAATTTAATTGGCGTAGATTACTTTCAATAACAAAATAAAGACGTAGATTAATAAAAAGAGTTAAATATTTAAATATTTAACTCTTTTTTATTAAACTATCGTCCTCTTACATTTTTAATAGGAATGTTTGCTACTAGAGCAGGTGATTCACCTTCTATATTTTGAGACTTAGTTACTGTTAAGTCTATCTCTTCGCTTTCAATTTCAATATATTTAGATAGAACTTCTAAAATTTCAACTTTTATTTTTTCAAGAATTTCTGGTGCAAGCTCACCTCTATCATGAATCAAGATTAACTTTAGCCTATCCTTAGCCACTTGTTTCGGAGTAGGTTTACTTGAAAAACTTTTAAATAAATCCATCTCTAACTCCTCCTAGTGTTTTTTGAACTTTTTGAATAAAGAGCTGAAGAAACCACCTGTCTCAGTATTTAAATCCATAAGAGGTACTTCTTCTCCCATTAGTCTTCTTGCAATATTTTTAAATGCTTGTCCAGCCATTGCTTTATCATCTAAAACAACAGGCTCTCCCTTATTAGTTGAAACTGTTATATTTTTATCATCCGGAACAACTCCTAGAAGTTTAACAGAAAGAGTTTCTATAATATCCGGAATATCTAACATATCTCCTCTTTGAGTCATTTCGTAATTTAATCTATTTATTATAACAGCATGTTCCTCTAACCCCTTAGCATCAAGTTTTCCTATAACTCTATCCGCATCTCTTACGGAAGTTATTTCTGGATTAACTACAACTACAGCCCTATCAGCTCCAACTATAGCATTTTCAAATCCTTGTTCTATTCCAGCAGGGCAATCTATTATTACATAATCAAATTCTTTTTTTAACTCCTCAACAAGTTTTAACATTTGTTGTGGACTTATATCATTTTTATCCTTTGTTTGAGCTGTAGGTAACAAACATAAATGAGGAAAACGCTTATCCTTTATTAATGCTTGCTTTGTTCTACATCTATTCTCAATAACATCAATTATTGTATAAACTATTCTATTTTCAAGGCCCATTAAAACATCTAAATTTCTAAGACCTGTATCCCCATCAACAACAACGACTTTTTTCCCTTGTGCAGCAAGCGCTGTACCTATATTAGCAGTAGTAGTAGTTTTACCTACTCCACCCTTTCCTGATGTAACAACTATAGATTCTCCCATTTTTAATATACCTCCATATTTAATTAATACCCATATTTATTTGGCAAATATGGTTCCACAATAATAGCATTATCTTTTATTTTTGCAAGTTCTGGATAACTTGGTCTTTCAGCATCATCTGGAGAAATTGTAATTATCCTAGCAATAGATAGTACTTCTGGCTGCAATGAAAATGCTGCTATAATAGCTTTATTATTGCCATTATCACCTGCAAACACTCTTCCTTTTACACTTCCTAAAACTATAATATTCCCAGCTGCTCTTACCTCTCCACCATGGTTTACATCACCAACTATAACAATATTTCCAGCATAGTCAACTACTTGTCCACCTCTAACTGTTTTTCTTAAAAACTTTGTTCTACCTTCATATACTCCTGTAAATGATTTTAGCGAGGGTTCGTCTTTATCAATAAATATACAATCTTTTATTAAAATTTCATCAAAAAGACTGTCCTTCAATTTTCTCATCTGTCTATCATTTAATAGCTTCAAATCAGTATGTATTGTTAGCGTAGCGCCTTTATAAAATTTTTTTCCCTTATTCAATCTCTCTATTAAACATTCGAGCATATCTTCAAAATCTTTAAACTTATCAATATTAATTATAGCATTTAACCCATTTTTATTGCCTTTAATAAGTATCCTATCATCTATCATGTTTATGTGCTAACCTCCAATACCTACGCATACTTTTATATTATTCAACAAAACCTGATAAATTCCTTCTTAAAGCTATATTAATATTATAATTGTTTAAAGTAATAAGGGCAATATTTATAAATTACTACTTTTCCAAAAAATCACCTTATAATTAAGTAAGAATCTAAATTTTAAATTTAGTCATTCGAACTTACTCATTCGAATGAAATGAGAAGGAGTTTCCTTTAAATAATACAATCAAAAAGGATTTGCAAAACACTACAAATCCTTCTTAATTTATTTTTGATTATCTCCTTCTAATTTAGGGGGGGTTAAAGTATAATCATAACTTACACCATTCATATCTTTTGGAACATAGTTTGGATTTTCTTTTTTTATTTTATCTCTCCAATAAGTTTCATAAATAGCCCTAGCTACTGGTGCTCCAAAATACCCATGTCCACCATCATATATAGCTACACATACAGCAATTTCTGGATCATCTAAAGGTGCAAAAGAAACATACATACCAAATGCTTCTCTTCCTATATATTTTTGTTCTTTTTCCTCTTTAAACGAAGCTGTACCAGTTTTTCCTCCGCTACGTATTGGGAAACCTTTAAAAACACTAGATGCTGCTGCTCCTTCTGAATCATTTGCCCTATACATACCTTGTTTTATTTCATACACAGTCTTATCAGATATATTTACCTTACTTAAAACTTCGGGTTTATATTCTTCTATTACTTTACCATTACTATCTGCTATTTTGTCTACTAAGTGTACCTTATATCTTGTTCCACCATTTGCTAAAGTGGCTATATAACTTGCTATTTGAACAGGACTAAAGTTATTACTTCCTTGCCCAATAGCTGCATAAGCAAGTTGAGCCCCTGACAACATTTCTGTTCGTATTGAGTAAACTGCCCATGTAGCAATTTCTTTTGAAACAATATCTAATTCTGCCTTTTCATTCTTCTTAGCAAGTTCTAAATCAGCTTTATATTTGGGCGAAGCATCATAGTACTCTTGCATACACTTCCTTATATCTTTTTCGAATGTATCATAATCATCAGCTATATTTTTTGTTCCTATTTCATTTAATTTTTTATTAATAACCTCTTTTAAGTGCACTTTGGCTTTTTCTAGGTTAGAATCTTTATCGTCCTCGTTTATATTAATATCTAATGGAACAAAAAATGTCCCCCTTTTTTCAAAGTTACCCATTTTAAGGAAGTCCCTTAATTCAAACTTTGATTGTTCTATTCTTACCGTCTTATAACTTTCAAAGTTATAAGAATCCCCAAAATTTTCTGTAATTTCAATACCTGTGCTCTTTTTCTCATTTGACTTAGGATCTGCTCCAAGCCCAAATGCCCAAGCATATTTTGATAATGAATTTAAACCTTTTTTAGGATCTTCTTTTTCATATTTCTCATAAAGCTTTCCAGCCATATCATAAAAATAATTATTACAAGATTGCTCTAAAGCTTTTTGTATATTTATTCCTCCACCATGATTATTATTATCTTTGGGTAAATTTGCTCCCAATATTTTTTTATACTTACTAAGATCATAAGTACTATCATTTATAGAAAAATTAGCATCTGTAACACCTTCTTCTAATGCAACTACTGATGTAAGAGGTTTAAATGTAGATCCTGGAGGTATACATCCCATAGTTGCATAGTTATAAATAGGCTTTGGATAAATATCATATTTATCTGACCTAATTCCCTTCGTATCAGGGAATAACTCATCTACACTTGCTTTTAAACCTCTTCTTGAAATATAATTCTTTCCAAACTCCTCCAAATCAGGCGATAGATATTTTTTTCTTAATTCCTTACTTATTTGTCCACTAGCAAATTCATTTGGGTTATATTTAGGTAAACTTACTAAAGCCAATATTCTTCCTGTTTTAACTTCGATAGCAACAACAGCACCCCTATTTGCATTTCTTAAATCAATACCATCAGTGGATCCAACACTATTTAAATAATCAAACTGGTGTTGAAGCATAGTTTCTGCAGAATACTGAATATTTTTATCTATTGTTAATGTTATATTATTCCCTGGAAATGTTTCTAATTTGAAAAGATCCTCTATCTTTCTTCCTGTAGAGTTTACTTTTATGGTGTTTCCACCTTTAATCCCTTTAAGTTCTTTTTCAAAAGCTGATTCTATCCCAGCTTGTCCTATTAAATCTGAAGATGCATCATAACCCCTTTCTTCATATAAATTCTTCTTATCACTATTTATTGCTCCTACATACCCTATAGCTGCACAAGCTAAATCACCATAAGGATAAAACCTTATAGGCTCTAATGATATATTTACTCCTGGAAGCGAATTAAGCTTTTGATAAAATTTAAAAGCTGTATTCTTTGATATATTACTTGCTATATTAACAGGCTTAAACCCCTGAAAACTTTGCATTTTAAGTTCATCTTTTACTATAATATAATTTCTAATTTGCTCAATATTATATTTTTCAAGCAGCCGCTTTGTAATTTCTTGGCCACTAATTTTCTTCCGAAATTTTTCTATTTCTGAACTTCTATCTTTAAGAGCTTTCTTATCTAACCCTTCTTTTTTTGGTAATAATAATTCATAAAGTTCATAAGATTTAACTAAGTAATTAAAAGTATCTTTAGCATCATACTTAAGTAACTCTTCGTTTATTCTTTCTTCTTCTTCTTCATTTAATTCTTCCTTTTTATCTTTAAATAATTTATCTTTTATAGTGTCATTTAAACCTCTATCCCTTTTAAATCTAATTTCTTGTGCTTTAATATTTTTATTATCCGTATTAAAATCAAAATAAAATTCTTTTTTATCATCTATTTTTATTTTGAAATCATCTTTTAAAGCAGCACTATCCTCTTTTAGAAGCTTTTCTACGCTATCAATTGTATTACAAAAATCAATTGTAGCCTGGTCAGTTTCTGTAAAAGTTAAATTATAAGTTTCTTTATTCCTAGCTAAAATATTTCCAGAACTGTCATATATCAATCCTCTAGGTGCTTTTTCTGCCACAAATCTTCTCGCCCTAATATTAGCTTTCTCTTTTGATTCATCATACTTATAAACTTGCAAATATAATAATCTTATAAATATAACTACTAATATAATTATAGTAATAAACAACATTATATTATATCTATCTATTTTCTTCTCCTTTAATTTTTTCATTCATGTCTCCTCCGTTTTTATCTTCATGCCACTAATTGTATAAATATATATATATTTCTACAAAAACCATAAAAGTCCTTTGAATCATAAGAAAAAAGTACTATCTTAATAAATTTGTAAGATAGTACTTTCTTTTATTATTTTGATTTTACATCTTTTATATTTTCTGTTGGAGGGTTTAATGAATAATCATAGGAATTCCCAGACATATCCATTGGTTTATAGTTTGGAAATTCTGTTTTTAGTTTATTTCTCCAATAAGTTTCATAAATAGCTCTAGCAACCGAAGCTCCGAAATATCCGTGCCCACCATCATAAATCGCTACACATACTGCTATCTCAGGATCTTCTACTGGCGCCATGGATACATAGACACCATATGCTTCTCTACCAAAGTTCTTTTGATCATCTCTAAATGTAGCTGTTCCTGTCTTACCTCCAGAACTTATTGGGAAACTCTTAAATACATAAGAAGCAGTACCCATATCTACTTCATTTGCCTGTCTCATACCTTCTTTTATAGCAGCAAGATTTCCCTTATCTATATCCATATGGCTTATAGCTTCTGGTTTAAATTCCTTAACAACTTTTCCATCTATATCAGTTATTTTATCTACTAAATGAGTCTTATATCTAGTACCACCATTAACTAATGTTGCTATATAATCAGCTATTTGAAGTGGTGTAAAGTTGTTCATACCTTGCCCTATGGAAGCATTTGCAACTTCAACAGGTGTCATAATTTCAATAGGCATAGAGTAGATAACCCAATTTGCTATTTCCTTTGCTGTTGTAGTAATCTCTGAGCTAGGATTTACTTTCTTACCTTCCATTGCCTTTTTATAGTCATCTGAATTATCATAAATAGCTTGAAGCGATTCTTTTACTTGTTTTTCAAACTCATTATAGCTTGAATTTGTGCTAATATTATTGATTCCTATTTCTTTAAGCTTATTGTTAACAAGATTTTTTAATTTTTCCTTTGCAGCTTCTAGTTTATCAGTTTTATCATCCGTTGCACTATTTATATCCAAAGGTGTAAATCTAGTTCCTCTTGATGGAAATATTCCACTTCCTAAATAATCTCTAAAATTCCATTTCGCATAATTTAATTTTAAATCTTTAAAATCATTAAAATTATATGAATGGCCAAAATTTTCACTTATCTCAATACCTGTGGCAGCTTTTGTATTTGAATTCGGATCTACTCCAAGCCCCATAGCCCAAGCATATTTAGCCAAACTATTAAGTCCTGATAATTCTCCACCCTTTTCTTTATTCTTATAATAAAGTCTTATTCCCATGTCATAATAGTAATAGTTACAAGATTTAGCTAGTGCTGAAGCTAAATTTACTACTCCATGAAGATCATTATCCTTAGGTTTAGTTGCTCCGAATATTTCTGGATATTTATCAAAAACAATCTTATCAGCCATAGTTTCAGAAGGATTTGTTACACCCTCTGAAAGCGCTGCTAAAGAAGTAAGAGGTTTAAATGTGGATCCCGGAGGAATAAGTCCCATAGTTGCATAATTTAAAAATGGTTTTGGATAAATATCATAAGGATCTTGTCTAATCCCATCTTTATTTTTAGGGAATAACGTATCTACAGTAGTATTTAATCCTCTGTATTTAATATATTGATTACCAAATGCCTCAAGATCCGGTGAAAAATACTTTTTAGATATTTCCGTTGTTATGTCACCTGTTGCAAACAAATTAGGATCATATCCCGGTAAGCTTACCATTGCTAAGACCCTACCTGTCTTAACCTCAATAGCCACTGCTGCTCCCCTTGTTGCATTTCTAAAATCAATATCTCCTTCTATTCCTTTTTTTTGCAAAAATTCTAATTGACTTTTAAGCATAGTTTCTGCTGAATATTGAATATCCTTATCTATTGTTAAATGCACATTATTACCAGGGTAAGTTTCTAATGTAAATAAATCCTCTATTTTTCTTCCTTCAGCATTTACATTAACAGTATTCCCGCCCTTAGTTCCCTTTAGAACATTTTCAAATGCAGATTCTATACCAGTTTTACCTATAAGGTCGGTTGATACATCATAACCTCTTTCTTCATATACATTCTTATTAGAACTATTTATAGTTGATACATATCCCAAGAAACTAGCCCCAAGTTCACCATAAGGATACTCCCTCATAGGCTCTAAGGCTATATCTATTCCTGGTAATGTACTTAACTTCTGCTCAAATACAAATGCAGAAGGCTGCTTTATATTAGAAGCTATAGTTACAGGTTTGAATCCCGAAAAACTCTGCATCTTTATAGCATCTTTAACTATCATATAGTTTCTTATTTTTTCTATTGGATATTTTGCTAAAACTGCATTTGCAACTTCTTCTGAAGTCATATTAATATATTTCTTTGCTTCTTCATTATATGATTTAGTTCCTATATCATAAGGTATTAACAAATCGTATAATGAGTAGGCTTTAACTAAAAATTCAAAGGTTTGTTTCGGAGTATATTTAAGAAGCTCTTGATCTATTTTATTCTCTTCTTCTTCTTTCAAATCATCCTTTTTCTTAGGATATAGTCTCTTTTTGACTTCGTCATTTAAACCTCTATCCCTTTTAAATCTTATCTCTTGAGCTTTAGTTACACTATCACTATCTGAAGAAAAATCGAAATAAGGTTCCTTCTTATCATCTAATTTCAACTTAAGTTTATCTTGGAGAGCTTCTTTATTATCACTTAAAAGAGAAATAACACTGTCCATAGTTTTATAAAATTGTTTTTTTGATTCATCTGTTTCTGTAAAAGTAACAGTATATGTTTGTTTATTGGTAGCTAATATATTTCCATTACTATCGTAAATTTTACCTCTTGGTGCCTTTGTTGCAAGAAATCTTTGTGCTCTTGTGTTTGCTCTATCCTTAAAATCATCATATTTATACACTTGTAAATATATAAGTCTAGATATTATAGCTATAAATATAATCAACATTATACTAAGCAAAATTGAATATCTGTTTATATCTTTCTTTTTCTTCTTTGTATTATTCATTTCATCACCTATTTTTCGTTAAACTTCCACTCTGTTTTCATATAAGGCTTATTAGATATTTTGTAAATCCACGAATACATTAATAAAGCAATAATCATATTATATACCGGCATTATTATTATTCCATCAAAATTCATTTTAATATTAGTAGCTCTATATAAAATATATACTAATATATATTTTACTGCTGTTATAACTAGCGTAAATATAACTGGAACTAACTTTTTATGTTTTAATATATTTTCACCAATATAAGCCGCTAAAAGACATAATAATAGATTAGTAATAGAATTGATACCAAATACATTCAAAAAATATATATCCTGTATTATCCCTGAAAAACTACCTATCAATATAGCTTCATAATATCCATTCACAATTGAAAATAAAATAGCAAATACAAATAACAAACTTGGAAAACAGCCCTTAATTCCCACAAAAGGCATTAGCGTATTATCTAGCACCAAAAAGAATAAACATAATAAAATTAATACAAATCTCTTCATAAAAATCTCCTAATTAATCTTGCTCATATTTTCTATTTTCATCATAAACTATAACTACAAGTTCCTCTAGTTTATTAAATTCTACATATGGTTCTATTATTGCGCTTTTATTAACCTTAACTTTATCCTCATCAACAGACAGTACTTTGCCTATTTTTATATTTTTAGGATATATCTTTCCCAATCCAGATGTATATATTTCATCTCCGACTTTTATCTGAGAATTTATAGGTAAAAAGTCTATTTTAGCCAAAAGCTTTCCATTAGAATCTTTATACCCCTTAACTATTCCTCCAGTTTCATTACTTTCTTTTACTTTTGCATGTACAGCTACATTTTCATTAACTAGTGTTTGAACTTTTGCCCAGTTAGACCCTACTTCGGAAACCTGACCCACTAAGCCGTTGGCTGATATAACTACCATTTCTTTATCTACACCATCTTTTTTACCTTTATCTATGATATAACCATTTAAGAAGCCTCCGCCACTAACCCCTATTATGTTTGTTCCTATGTATTTATATTTACTGTTATTTTTATCGCTTTCATTTTTAAAATCTAATATAGCTCTTAATTCATCATTAGTTTTTTTAAAAGTATCATATTCTATAAGCTTATTTTCAAGCTCAATATTCTTTTTCTTCAAATCTTGATTTTCTCTTTTCACATCTGAAAATGTATAAAAAAACGTCATACATCCTTTAACCTTTTCTGATGCTTTATAAGCAAGCTTTTGGACTGGATTGACTGCTGCTCCTGCGCTACTAGAAAATATGTTATAATTATTTTTTTTCGCAGAAAAAATAATTATACCTAAAAATGTAACTGACAGAACTATAACAGTTACTGCCAGTTTATTTTTAAAAATCTTCACTCAGATTAACCTCTTTGTTGTTTTGCTATTATGTCAAATTTATCTAATGCTTTTCCAGCCCCTAAAGCAACACAATCAAGTGGTGACTCAGCTATATGCACAGGCATATGAGTCTCATGATTTATTAATTGATCCAATCCTTTTAAAAGCGCTCCTCCACCTGCAAGCATTATACCTTTTTCTATTATATCTGCTGCAAGTTCTGGTGGTGTTTTTTCTAATGTAGTTTTAATAGCTTCTATTATTGCTGATACTGGTTCTTTTAGAGCATCTCTTATTTGAGTTTCACTTATTTCAACTACTTTAGGAAGACCTGTTATTAAATCTCTTCCCTTTATTTCCATAGTTTTTTCTTCTTCGCCTTCAACTTTAAACGCTGAACCAACTCCAACTTTAATAGCTTCTGCTGTTCTTTCACCAATCATTAAATTATATTCTCTCTTTATATAACTAATAATCGCTTGATCTAATTCATCTCCAGCTACTCTTAAAGATCTACTTGTTACTATTCCACCTAATGAAATCACAGCAACTTCAGTAGTTCCTCCACCGATATCAACTATCATACTTCCTGTTGGTTCATCAACTGGAAGACCAGCTCCAATTGCAGCTGCCATTGGTTCCTCCATAAGAACAACATCTCTAGCTCCTGCTTGTTTTGTAGCTTCTTCTATAGCTCTTCTCTCTACTTCAGTAACTCCTGATGGAAAACATACTATAATTCTTGGACTTGTAAATGCAGATTTGTTTGTTATTTTTTCAATGAACTTTTTAAGCATTGTTTGAGTTATATCAAAATCTGCTATAACTCCATCTTTAAGTGGTCTTATAGCTACTATATTTCCTGGTGTTCTTCCTATCATTTGCTTAGCTTCTGTTCCTACAGCTAATGGCTTTTTAGTAATATTGTTTATAGCAACAACTGATGGTTCGCTTAAAACAATACCTTTTCCTTTTACATATACTAAGGTATTAGCAGTTCCTAAATCTATACCCATATCTTTATTTATTCCAAATAATCCCATTTTTATTCCCCTTCCAGTTATAAGATTCCTTTTTCTTTCATACTAATAAATTTGTTATTTCCTATAATTATATGATCAATAAGATCAATACCTATAAGTTTTCCACACTCTTTTATTCTAAGAGTTATATTAACATCCTCTTTACTTGGTGTTGGGTCACCAGATGGATGATTATGACTAATTATAATTGAATTTGCACTTTTTTTTAGTGCTTCTTTAAATACCTCTCTTGGATGCACTACAGAAGAATTTAAAGTTCCCTTAAATAATTCTTTTTTCCCAATAACAACATTTTTTGTATTTAACATAATTAATATAAACACTTCTTGCTCTAAAGAGCGTACTTCATCTGTTAGAAGCTCTGCCACATCCTTTGGTGAACTTATTTTGTATTCACTTTTTTCAAAACTTCTAAATCTTTTAAAAATTTCACATAAAGCTAGTATTTGTGTAGCTTTTGCTTCTTTTACGCCTTTTATACACATGAGTTCTTCTGCTGATGCTGAAAATAATCCATTTAGACCATGAACTTCTTTTAATATTCTGCTACTTAAAGTAATAACATTCTCGCTTGAAGTTCCTGTTCTTAGAAGCAATGCTAAAAGTTCTACATTACTCAATGAATCTGGTCCGTATTTTATAATTTTTTCTCTAGGTCTTTCATTTTGTGGAATATCAATGATTTTCAGGTTATTGTTCATTTTAATAACTCCTATTCAATTATTGAATTCCCCATCCCTACTTAATTTGTGATAGCATTTTATTTAACCTATTTAAAGGCAATCCCACCACATTATAATAGCAACCTTTTATTTCTTCAACAAATACAGCTCCTAATCCTTGAATTCCATAAGCTCCTGCTTTATCCATAGGTTCAGAAGTTTTTATGTACTCCTCAATTTGAGATTCTTCCAAAATAGAAAATTTAACTTTTGTACATACAGCATCTGAAATAATTTTATTATTTTGGGTGTTAATCACCGTAACCCCTGAGTAAACTTCATGGGTTTTTCCGCTTAACTTAGAAAGCATAAAAAAAGCATCTTCTTCTGTTTTAGGTTTTCCTAGCACTTCTCCATTTAATACTACAATAGTATCTGCTGCTATAATCAATGAAGGTTCTTGTAGTTTTTGTGCTACCGTTTCAGCTTTTTTTCTAGATAATTCTTCTACATAAGCTTCTGCATCACAATTAAAAATTACAGTAGATTCATCAAAATCTGAAACTCTAATCTCAAATTCCTTAACTATCCTACTTAAAAGTTCTTTCCTTCTTGGTGACTTAGATGCTAAAACTACATGCATTTTATCACTCCCAATACTTTCTATATAGTATTATTGCCAAAATAACACATATTATAGACATAAAATTTAAATTTACACTTATACCAAAGGTTAATGATATAACCTTTAAATCAAGTACTAGTGGAGATGTATTTCCAATTGTATATTTTTGTTTAAATAGTTCTATATTCTGAAACTGATTTCCTAAAAAATCACCTATAAAACTACCTAAAATAAGACCTATAAAAATTATTAATATTATAAGCCATACATTTCTATTACCCTTCTTCAACACTTATCCCACCTTAACTTTCATCTAATATAGTTTATCACTTATTAAATTCATACACAAGTGAAAAAAAACAAATTAAGAATTTCTTAATTTGTTTTACATTTTATTTAATATTTGTCTAGATTTAGAGAAAACAATTCCCTTATACGTTGATCAATTATTTTTACATCTCTTATTTACTTTTAAAAACATTTAATGCCTTAAATATGTCTGAATAGCTTTTATCATTTTCAGCTTTTGTTATTTCTTTAGGCAAGTTCTTTATTGTGTCTTGAAGTTCCTTATATGTTTTATAATTAGCACCTGAAGCTTCTCCTTTCAAAGTATCAGCCCACTTTTTAAAATCCTCTGTTTTAACTGACTTAACATCCTTATCATTCAACTTACTAATTATCTCAAGATATCCACTTATCATACCTGCTATTTCAAGATTACAAGAAGCACTTTTATCTATTTTATAATTAATTTTAGTAGCAGTAATATTTTCTGTAGTAAGCTTTTCTAATAATTTTGTAGCATCTTCTGGTTTACCTATAAATGAAATAGCTCTATATTTATCTCCTTCATTTAAGATAAATATATCATATTTATCTTTCAATTTATTTTTCAAATCATCTGCATTTTCCTTCTTAGAATAATATCCACACTGAACTATAGAATAATTCTCAACACCATCTTTACTTTGTGTTTTGCTATCTTCAGCTTGAATAGAATTTGGTTTTTCTACCTTAATTTTTTCTGGAGAACCTTGTCCCAAAAATAAAAACTTTGCTATAAGAGTTCCAATAACTAATGCGATTACTACCATAAGTATAACTATTATACCAAATCTATTCGAATTATTTTTCCCTTTGTTAAAGTCATATCTTGTATACTTCATATAATCACCCACCTATTCATCTTTATATTTAAATCTATTTTAATTTACATAATTATATTCCTAAAACAAAAATAGTTTACATAAATTTAAAAAGTAAAAAGTGGCCTCATATAATCTTAAATATTAATATTACTACATTTATACTTATAATTAATTTTATAAATTCCTATATATAAAAAACGACATAGAATTTTCACACTCTATGTCGTAACCTTCATTATATTTATTATTTAACTCTTCTTGCGCCAGCATATCTTGAAGCATAATAAGATTCTCCAAGTGAACTTACTGTTACAGTTTTACCAGATGAAGGTGCATGTATAAAGTCCCCTCCACCTACATATATACCAACATGACTTATAGGACCATATGTATTAAAAAACACTAAATCTCCTGGTTGTAGGTTTCCTCTACTTACTGATGAGCCTGCCCCCCATTGAGAACCTGTATAGTGACCAAGCGATACTCCAAATCTAGCATATACATATTGTGTTAATCCAGAACAATCAAAAACTTTTGGACCAGCTGCACCAAACACATAAGGTCTTCCTATAAAATTATACGCATATTGAACTACTGCACTCCCTGAACTTGAGCCACCTCTTGAAGAAGGCCCATTCCCACCAGATGATTTGCTTCCTGATGATTTTTTTTCACTTGATGAATTTGATCCACTATCCGAAACAGCCTCTTCTTTTTTAGGTGCTATTATAGTTTTTTCACCCTTTAATTGAGTACTTTTTAGCACAACACCTTGTTGTGTTTTAACTGTAGTGTCTGCTTTAACTACTTTATTTTCACTAACCATGTTAGAAATGAGTGCAATTGAAAATACACTCGCTATAATTAAACATTTTTTCAATTTCATAATATCCCCCTCAAAAATAAAGTTACTCTCTCCAAAGTAAACATTTACAGAACCAAAGTTACTATAAACTTTATGTACATACTAATTATATACATTATGTCAACCTTTGGTCAACCTTATTTTAAGAAAAATTTAAGAATTTTTTAAGAAACTTTTTCATATTTTATACGTCTTTAATAATAAAGCAAATTTTCATATACTTAATAAGCAATTTATTTTAAAATTTTAAATGTATAAAAAACACCATTTGGTTTTCACCAAATGGTGTTTCTAATATATATTAGCCCATACTTCCTCTAACTTTACCCATTCTTACAATCCACTCGTTAAGGATTTTAAGTTCTTCAGTTTTATTTTGGATTATGTCATCTTCCATTCCTATAAGATGCATTATTATAGGTTTTGTTGTTTTAAGTAAAGTATGATAGAATTCATTTTCATCTAAATATTCAAAATCTATTTCAAGATTTAATATTTCATTAACTAATTTCATATCTTCAGCATACTCAAGTCTTGCTGACTCATCCACAATCTTTTTTGATATCTTACTATTTGCAAAAAGAGCAGCAAATCTAAAGTCTTCCTTTATTTGTGGGTAAAATTCTTTAAGTTTATCTATTCCGTAATCTCCATACTTATCTTTTATTTCTTTCATACCTCTTCCCATACCCATAAATTCAGGTGGCATACCTAATGTATACATAGCTGCTGTATATGATATAGCCCTAGGTACTGAGAATTCTGTACTATTATCTATAGCTAGTATTTCTTTCTTTAAAGTTTCATCCTTTACTAAATCAGCTATATCTTGAAGATTAGCAACTTCCCTATTATAATCTAAACCTGTTTTGCTCTTGGTTAGCCTATCTCTGTTTTTAGGTATGAAGTCTGAAACAAATGATACCGTATTTATTATTTTTAAGAAAGTTTGTAAATAATGTTTTGAAAATATTCCTATAAATTCTTTCATCAAATCTATATCTTCACTTGTAAATTCTCTTGGAAGTGATTTATGTATACTTTCATTTAACTTATTAACAGCTTCCTTTGTCTTTTCTGCTCCATGATCATATCTCAATGCAGATTGAACTGTGAATGTTTTAATTCCCGAATAAGTTTTTATCATTTGTTCTACATTTTCAGCTGTAAAATGTCCTCTAAATGGAAGTGAACCACAACCTAATATAGGTGCCATTTCTACGCTATGTTCTTTTCCCCAAGTATAAGCTTTGTTAATAGCTATTATAACAGATAGAACTCCTGATATCATACCATAAGACATAGCTGAATCTGATCTTGCTATCATAAATCTTAAACTATCTAATTTATCACCTTTTGTTTCAGATGTATGGTAAAACTCATCAAATATTTTATCTATATTTACTAAAGAAGGTACTCCTTCTACTAAAGGTATTATTCTTATACTATTTAGATCAAACTTCGTCTTATAATTCTTATTTCCTAACTCAATTACTGAATTAACTCTATCTTGAAACTCTGAAATTTCCTCCCCAGTTTCAACCATAGGTACAACAACTTCTTTTATAGCTTGTATTCCTGAATTCTCATAAGCCTGAACATTAGTTTCAACAATAGACATTATACTCATTAGCTGTCTAAAGACTGACTCCTTGTTTGCATTGGGTATTCTTGGCGTTATTGCAACATCTTTACCTGGTATTATTCCGTTTGCAATTAAGCCTAATGCAACTTGAGATGTTTGATGATATGGTGTTAACTTTCCTTCAAAATCTATCATTATTTCATCTATACCAAGACCACCTTTATTTTGAAACTTTAACCCGTCGATTGCTTCTTGAGGTTCCTCTTGTATAGAAACATATGTACTTACATTATCTGGATGCTGCGTCATCATAGAACTTGGAAATTTTTTCATTTAAACCACTCCTATATGAATATTTTCTTTTTTCAATAATTCAATATTATCATAAACTCTTAAATAAATAAAGCTTTTTTATTATTTTTTGCAAGTTTTTCTCTTGTGTACTTGCATTTGACACATAATAACGTTTTCTCAGCTCATTTTTATAATATTTCCCTTTTTATAATCTGTAATAACATCTATTGAACTATGCTTTCTACAATGCTAATCTAAAAATTAGTTTTAGGTTAGTTTTATTATTGATAGTTAATTAAATATCTAATTTAAATTTCAATATATAATAAAAAACATTCTCCTAAATTCTTGGAGAATGTTTTTTTCTCATTATATTTTATAAGGTAATCTTATTCCATTAATTATTTCTTTATTGATATATTTAATATCATAACCTCTTCCTCTTTCCTTAATACTCTTTAAAAATATTTGTTTTCCTTCATTAAATGCTATTGCATTAAAAAGTATTTGAGGATTCATTTTTGTACATCTTATTATTATAACATTTTTAGATGCTATAGCTTTTAATCTCTCATCTCTTACTATAGCACAATTGTACCCATCAAATATTTTGGATATTAGTATATCCCCAACCTTTAATAACTTCTTATCATACTTATTTGCAAATTCTTCTTTAATATAATACTTTCCTTTAAGTAACTCCCAATATTTTATTGAACTAGGCTTTATATAGCTTATCCCTTTAATATCCTCATCAGTTTGAAGGTATTTAGGATTAACTGATATTCCTTCAAAAACCTCGGCAACCTCTCCTATCATAAAACTTGTTTCTTGTGAAGCTAAATTTAAGTTCATTATTTCCTCAATGGACCCATTAGTAACTAGACTATTCAATATTAAGCTTTCATTTTCTACAGATTTTACATTATTCATCATATATACCCTCCCCACCTTATAGTTATTAACATAAAATTAGTAAACGTTTTCTAGTTTTATTATACACTATAAACTTCCATATTAAAATATATTCTTTGAATTTTCTGATAATTCTTTTTTTAATAAAAGTGAGTATTTTAAATACTCACTTTTATTAAAATTAATCTTTTTTCGATTCATTATAACTGAATATGTCTGAAAACAAATCATGAGCAAGAGGTGCTGCTATTACTCCTCCAAAATATTGCTCTCCATTTGGTTCATTTATTATTATCATAACTGTAACGTTTGGATCTTCTGCTGGAGCCATTCCTACAAAAGATGCTATTTTTTTATCCTTATCCTTAGAACCTAATTTTTCAGATGTACCAGTTTTACCAGCTATGGAGTATCCATCTACTTTTGCTGGTTTACCAGACCCTTTTTCTATAACATTTTTTAAATCTGCTCTAACTTCAGCAGCAATCTCTGGCTTTCCGACCACTTGCTTTTTAGGATCAAAAGTCTTATCCACAACCTTTTTCCCACTTTCATCCACATGAGAAACTTCTTTCATTACATGAGGTTGAATTAAAGTACCTCCATTAGCAATAGCATTTACAGAAGCCATAAGTTGAACAGCATTTACAGTATCTGTTTGACCAAAAGAAATATTAGCCAAGTCAACATTACTTATCTCTTCTGTTTTCTTTATTACACCTGCTGATTCTCCTGGCAAATCTACACCTGATGGCTTACCAAGTCCAAATCTTTGAATGCATTCATTTAAGTTTTCTTTTTTTATTTTTTTTCCTAGTTGCATAAATCCTGGATTGCAAGAATTTTCTAAAATCCCAGATAAATTTAAATGTCCATGTCCACCTTGTTTCCAACAATTTATTCTAATACCATCTACAATCTCATATCCTGGACAATTAAACCAAGAATCCTCATTTACTACCCCATATTCAAGCCCCGCGTAAGCTGTTAGCATTTTAAATGTTGACCCTGGCTCAAACGCTGTTGATACTGCCCAGTTTGACCACATATTACTAACCTTTTCAGAATTACTATTCCCATCAAATTTTTCAACACCTTCATAAGGCTTATTAGGATTAAAATCTGGTTTATTAGCTAACGCTAAAATTTCTCCATTTTTAGGGTTACTAACTATAACTGTAGCTGTTTTGGCTTTCTGCTCTGTAAAAGCTCTTTGTGCAATCTCTTCTGCATAATATTGAATTTTTTCATCTATTGTAAGTACTATATCATGTCCATCTTGTGCATTTGTAACACTAGCAGTACTGTATGGATTTTCTCTATTCCCAGCATCTATTTGAGACACCTTCATGCCTGGGACTCCTGTAAGTTCCTTATTGTATTCAAGTTCTATTCCACTTAATCCTTTTCCATCAGCACTTGTAGTTCCTAATATATGCGATAAAAAGTTATTGTTTGTATAATATCTCTTAGTATCTGAAGATACTACTAACCCTAATATCTTTAAATCCTTAATTTTTGTAGCAACATCATTTTCTATTCTTCTAGCCAAAATAGCAGACTTAGCTGGCGCTCCACTTTTTAGCTTAGCCTGTAATTTTTCTAATACCTCTTCTTCTTTCATCCCTAAAATAGGAGCTATTTTAGATGCCATTTGATTAGGTGTCATATGCTTTTTCTTATCTTCTGTATCAAAATAAGTATCTCTAAGAGTATCTAAATCCAAATCTACTCTATAAACGGATGCACTTCTAACAAGCTCTTTTCCATCTCTATCTAGAATCTTTCCTCTTTTAGGTTCTATTTGCATTTCACTAGTCCATTGCTCTGTAGCCTTAGCTGTAAGCTCTGTTTTTTTCCATATCATTATGTAAGCCAATCTTCCAACTAAACTTATTAGCACAAGTACCACACCAAAATTCACCAACAACATTCTTTTTTCTGTTATAACAGGTTTTATTATTTTTCTTTTTTTATTTGACTTTTTCATAAAATCCTCCAAAGCTATTTTTTGAAGTAACTAAAACTACCTAAAGATAGTATATAATAAAATATACCTAATGAAAAATATTTTTTTATTATTTTTAAGAAAACTCCCCTTTAAGCAAATTATAATACATCTTTACTTAAAAGGAAGTTTATTATTCTTAAATTAATCTCCAACACCAAAATCAGTATTATTATAAAGAACTTCTATAGTCTCATGTTTATCCAAATAACTATACTTTTCTTTAAACCATTTTATAATTTCCTCATCTCTTTTAAATTTAGTTGTATTTTCAGTCCATACATTTACAGTTCCATATTTGAAATTTTCCTCTAAAAGTTTCATATCTAAATCTATAAGTTCTTTTGTTTGTCCCTTTATCCCTACCATAAGACAAACAGACTGAAAATATTCTTTAACCTCTTCTACAGTTTTAAATTTAGCATTTTTATTTAAAATATTATTTCTAAAATTATAATCAAAACTTTCAATACCTACCTTAAATATTATAGGTACGTTAAAAAAATCTCTCATCTCTTGAAGTCTATTTCTATAACACCAATGACTCTCTAAAAATAACAGCTTTATATTTTTCTCTTTTATAATATCTCTTATTTTTTCTAAACTAGTTTTAGGTATTTCAAAACAACTTCCAGAGTTAATAACCTCTATCACTCCATATTCTCCAGTTATGTTTTTAAGCACTTCCATGTTAAGCTTATTAACTGCTTCTTCATCTTTTGAATTATCATCTATATAATCACAAAATGCACACTTTCCCCATACACATGGAAAAGATTTAAGTAAAACTATCTCTCTTTCGTTTTTATTAATTATCTTATTATATCTATCCATAGTTTCTCCTAACTATTAACTATTTTTTGTCTAAGGGTATAAGGTACCCTTGCTAAAAATGCACTTACAGCTACACAAGCTAAAAATTTATCTGCATAATCAGTTAAATATTGCACTATAAATACAGATACAACTTTATTAACTCCTAAATTTGATAATACAGTTACTATTATAGAAGAACCTGAAGATGTTATACCTCCAAATACAAAGGCTGCTATAATAGCACTAGCTGTTGAAGTAAATAATGTTATTATGAAAACTCCAAATATTGTCCTAAATCCTTTTAGCATACCCTTTCTATACAAAAGACCTACAAATAATCCAGTAGTTATCTGTACTGGAGCAAAATATATTGAATATATATCAAAAGTTACACCACTTACAAGACTTCCCAAAATACCCGTTACGACTCCCGCTAACGGTCCAAATAAAAAGCTCACCATTATAGTTCCTATAGAATCCATGTATATTGGAAGCTTTAAATTTAAAGCTATAAATGCTCCTATTATATTAAGAGCTATTCCTATACCTATTATACTTATTTTACGAGTTGATACCTTTTTCATAATTTTCTCCCCCTAAATACCATACCTATTATTATTTAATACAACTTCTATTTCCTTTTTATAATTTGGAAATAATCTAGTTAAAAACATCACCATGAATCTCTTAGCATCTACTTTAGTTAATACATGACAGTTTGGTTTTTCTCTATAAAAATCAGCTACATCTACCATACTTTGTCCTATAGCTTCTCCATTCTTTACTACTTGAACAAAATAATCCTCGCCACTGCATATACTAGAATCTAACAAATATCCTATTGCAAGCGGATCATTTATAACACATCCTAAAGTTCTTTCTTGTTTCCAATGAAAATCTACATAAAACCTTGTAATATCAACTATAAATTTTGCTATTTCATCTCTACTTTCCAGATAAATCTGATTCAATAATTCAATATAATTTGGTGTTAATACAATCTCTCTAGTTACATCTAATCCTACCATAATTAAAGGTATATCTATATTTTTAAACACATAATCTGCTCCATGAGGATCTACCCAAAAGTTAAACTCAGCAACAGGTGAACAATTACCATGAGATTTAAACGCTCCTCCCATTAAAATAACTTCCTTTAACTTATTAAAAGTTTCCCTATCCTTTTCTATTGTTAAAGCTAAATTAGTAAGCGGACCTATTGCTACTACTGTAAGATTTTCATACCTCTTAGCACTTTCTAATATAAAATCTACAACTCCATTTTTAACCTCAACATCATAAACTTCTTCAATAAAAGTTTCCCCTAACCCATCTTCACCATGAGTATCCTCAGCTGTTACAAATTCTCTTACTAAAGGCTTGCCTTCACCTACATAAACCGGTATATGAAGCATATCTAAAAGTCTTAATACTTTTAAAGCATTTTTAGCCCCCTTGCTTGCATGAACATTACCTGATACTATAGTTATCCCTACTACATTAATCTCTGGTGATTTTAATGCCATAATAAGAGCTAAACTGTCATCAATCCCTGGATCACAATCAATAATAATATTTTTCATTTTATCCTCCTTGTTTTCAAAATTTAACCAAGAAGAACATATAAACGTAAAAAAGAGCGCACTAAACTAGAGTGCGCTCGTAAAATACGATATACAGTCCTAGTTTTTTATAGAGGGATGGTTCATGAACCTCTACTAAGAAATTATTATTCTTAGATTTCTTTATTTGATTACTCACTAATTATATCAAATTCTTGTAATTTGTCCACATTCCATTTATATACTAAACCGTTAGAATTCCAATTTTACCAATGAAATACTGCTTAAACAATTAAATTTTTATTCTTTAATAGTTATCTTTAAACTTGCTAAATCTATATTTTCATACATTAACTGTATATTTTTAGGTAAAGATAACTTATAATTTTTACCTTTTTCTACCTTAATATAACTTAAAAAGAATTCTTCATTATTTCCATATATCTCTCGCTGATTTTCCATACTTAGCATTGCTACTTTATTATCTTCTGAAACAAAATTTATATTATTAGCAATATAATCTTTATAAATACCTTTAGCCTTTACTGAAACTATAAATTTATCCTCTTGTTCTTTTATATCTTTAATAATAAAACTATTCTCACCTTTTACTATTTCCTTATTCTTAGCTTCTTTAATACTTAACATAGTATTTTCTCCTGTTTCATCAGTATTCATTACAGAAGGTATTATTTCTAACGTTTTAGCTTCATCTAAAAAGCTCATAGTATTGAACTTAAAATTTAGCTTTCCTTCATCAGGATTCCCTCCTCCAACAAATCTTTCTGATATTTTTTCACCTTTTTCATTTTTTATAAAAATGTTAAGCATCTTACAACTTGGAAGGTTTTCAGAAGCAGGTGCTGTCAGCTTATGCCAAGCTATTTCATCTTTTTTTAGCAACGTAACATCTCCACTTATCTCTATGGGATTATATGTCAATTTATTTATAATTACAGTAAAATCTCTAAGCTCTATCTTCTTATTCTGAGCTAAAACTTTAGTTACATCATTAAGTTTTTTATTTTCAACTTCGGCCTTAAATTCATATTGTGCCTTATTTTTTTTATTTAGAATACTAGTTTTCAATTCATATGTCTTATCTATAGAATTTTTTGTTTCTGCCTCTCCAACTAATATATATTTATTATTTTCTAATTTAATAGGTATTCCTAAAGAACCAAAACTATATAAATTATCCTTACCATTTATAAACGGCCTTTGATCTATATCTAAATTATTTAAATCCTCACTAGTTAGATTTTCTCCCTCTATTTCATAAACTATCTTTATAGATTTGTCACTAGTATATACATTCTTCAAAGTTATTTTGTAGCCATCCTTTTCAACTACACTATTTATATCATAGCCATACTTCTTTGTATCCTTTGTTAATAGCTTTTCCGCTGGTATTAAGATACCTTTGACCTTCGCTGATACATTAAATGTATTTTCACAAATAACCAGTGTACAAAATACAATTCCTGCTGCTATAATTCTTTTAGTCCAAGCACTTTTCTTCTTATTTACTTTTATTTCACCAACTTTTTTAGTTTCTAAATTTAATAATGTATTTTCTATAATACTATCTACTACATCAGGAATTTCTGAATTTGTATCTTTAAACTTATTCTTTAAAAATATATCCTTTTTATCATCCATAACATTATTCCTCCTTTAAAACTTCATACAGATTCTTTCTAGCCCTAGCTAATCTAGACTTTATCGTACCTTGGGGTATACTCAAAATATCACTTATACTTGAAAGAGATAAATCTTCATAATAATATAAATGAATCAAAACCCTTAAATCTTCATCTAGAACTGCTATAGCTTTATTCAAGTCTATATCTTCATAAATATCATAATAAGTATCAAAAGGATTTTCATTCTTATCAATCAAGATAACCTTAGAATTTTTCCTATGTATTTCATTACACTTATTTATAAGTATCCTAATTAGCCATGTTTTGAAATACTCATTATTTTCTAAAGTATTTATATTCTCATAAGCCTTTAAGATAGTATCTGATATAGCATCTCCCACATCGTGATCATTTTTCAAGATATTCTTTGCAATCTTGTACAATGATAGTTTATTATTTCTTATAAGCTCTATAAAAGCTTCCTTATCGCCTGCCTTTGCTCTTCTAACTAAATCTAACCTATTCAAATTAAATTCTCCTTCTTCTATAGCTTGCGCATTCAATTCTAACACCTCCTAAAAATCTTTAATACATCCTTTAGATGCAAAAGTACTTTAGTTGGTTCTTATAAATAAAAAAAATCTCAAATAAAAATAATTGAATATAAATATATTCTAATATACTTTTATTTGAGAAGCCTTTTTTACAAAAATTTTAGTACTTGTATTTCATCATATAAATACACTATACAGCAAGTTGTTCCCTTATTACTTTTGTCTGCCAATTTCCTTTTCTAAAAACTAAATACCCATATATACAAACTATTAAATTACTAAAACTCATTGAAAACCAGATTCCACTCGAACCAACTTCTGTTAAATACTTAAATATAAGAATCATTGGTAATCTAACAAACCAAAGCCTTCCTATTTCCATATTCATAGAATACTTAGTATGTCCAGAACCTTGGAATAAGCCTTGATATACACTAAACATACCCATTAAAGGCATAGAAAAAGATATCATCCTTAAATATACAATTCCTTGATTGAATACTTCCCCTCGTTCTTTAGATTGCATAAAGAACTCAATAACAGCATCCTCTTGCCAAATAAGTATTATGCAACCTATTATAGAAAAACCTATAGTAAGCTTCATTGCCTTTATAAAAGCTTCTTTAACCCTATCTATTTTTTCTGATCCTAAATTTTGTCCAACAATTGCAGTAAGAGATGCTCCTACTCCCATAGCTGGTTGCATTATTAATGAGGTTATTCTATTTACCATGCCAAAGGCTGCAATTGTAACCGTTCCATAAGAAGCTATAAATGAATTTAAAACTATAAATCCTAATGCCGCTCCAGATTGTCCTACCGCTGATGGTAAGCCAACCTTAACAATGTTATTCATTATAGTCTTATCAAATTTAAAATTCTTTAAGCTAGGCTTAACAGCAACATTAGACTTCATAAGAAGATACATTCCAAGTATTGACAAAACAGCTTTAGCTACTAGAGTTGCAAAAGCTGCCCCACCAACTCCCATATTTAAAGTGAATATAAATATAGGATCTAATATACAATTTAACACAACACTTGCTGCACTAAGAAATGTTGTCATTAACGTATTTCCTTGTGAATTCATTATTGCATTAAAAGCAAAAAATAAAAATGTAAAAGGCATGTCTAAAAATGTTATTCTTAAAAATATATTACTATAAGTCGCAAGCTCTCCAGAAGCCCCCATTAACGTTACTATAATTGGGGTAAGTAAAAATCCTATTCCTGAAAATATTAAAGCGCTTATTACTGACATAACAACTAATTGACTCGCATATTTAGATGCTTCCTTATATTTAGATGCTCCTATAAATTGCGATAATAAAGATGTTCCCGCTATTGATAACCCCATCCCTATTGATATAAACAAAAAGTTTACTGGCCAAACAAATGATGTTGCTGCAAACTCTGAAGTTCCAATCTTACTAACCCATATTCCATCAACTATACTATATAGTGTTTGTATAAGATTACTAATCATCATAGGTACAGCTAATGTTATTATAACCTTATACAAGCCCCCATTAAGTATAAGATCCTTTCGTTTTTTAGTATCCACACTATCACCCCCTAATTAATAGCTTTTTTCTATTGTGTAAAAATAATACAGATAATTATACCACTTTTAAAATTGTATAACAAATAAAACTAAGAATTTGAAATTATTTTTATATAATTGTATTATATAAAAATATAAGTAAATTTATATTGAGAGGTGAATTTTATTGTTAGCACAAGATAGATATCAAAAAATACTCGAATTACTTGAACAAAACGATTCTGTTAGGGTATCTAACCTTATTAAAATATTTAATGTTTCGATGGAAACTATACGAAGAGACTTAGACCATCTTGAAAAAAAGGGGCTACTAAAAAAAGTTTATGGCGGTGCTGTTCGTGAAAGAATAAATACAAACCAAGCTTCCTTTAATGTGAGAGAAAAAGAATTTATTGAAGAAAAGCAGGAAATTGCTAAAATTGCTATTAGATATATAACAGAAGGTCAATCAATTGCTTTAAACTCTGGTACAACTACTTTAGAAATAGCAAAACTCTTAAAAATTAATTTTGAAAAACTTACTATTCTTACAAACTCTGTAGCTATAGCTTTAGAGCTATCTGATATGAGTAAATATACAATAATTCTTTGTGGAGGTATATTTAATGGTGAAGAATATTCACTGGCAGGCGAATTTGCCTTAGAAAATATATCAAAATTCCGTATAGATACAGCTTTTATTTCTGTAAGTGGAATTTCACTTCTAGACGGTTTCACTGATCATAACTTAGATGAAATTCAAATTCAAAGAAAACTTATAGAAATATCTCAACAAGTTTTCATGCTAAGTGATAGTAGTAAATTTGATACACTCTCTTTATTAAAACTTTGTGATATTTCAAAAGCTGATATGATAATTACAGATTCTAAACTTAATGATAATATATTAAATAAATATAAAGCTAATGATATTGAAGTTATAAATAAATAGGATAGAAAACTCTGCTATATAGTTAAAAGTATATAAATGCCTTAAATTATTAAACACTCAATATAGATATCTATTATTGCTTAGTAATATTAGATATCTATTATTTTTATTATAATCAAAAAAATATTACATCTTTTCCAGTATATAATAAAATATTTATAGGTAAAAGAGAATACTAGTTTAATATTACAATTTATAAATTAAGGGTGTTAATATGAGTATATTAAGAGAGATGACTAGTGTTGAATTTTATAAATATTTAGATAAAGCAATAAAAACTTATGCACAAGAAAAAATCAAATCATGAAATTGTAAAAAAGAAGATGCATTATCTTTATCAGAATCAGTGTATAATAAACTTCTTCCTGATGGAGTGAATACAATAAATAATTATCTATTTTCTATAATAGATGAGAACAACAATTCTCGAGAAACTCTTTTACCATATCTTTTTCATAAGGCCGACACAGCACACACAATAGCATATAACAACTAGTCACTTTTGCTTAAAAAATCACACATTACAACACAAAAACATATTTTACCACAAGAAACACCACTAAAAACCACAAAATCTCTTGAAAAACCACAAATATTGTTGTATTATATATCTAAGAAAAAAACTGGAGATGATTGTGAATGAATAATAAAAAACTAAAGAAGTGGCAAGTAATTACTTTTATATGCTGTTGGCTTGCTTATGCTCTTATATATTTCGGAAGAGTAAACCTATCCGTTGCAATTCCATATATACAAAATGATTTAGAAATAAGTAAAGCACAGGTTGGATTAATAGGTAGTTTATTTTTTTGGATTTATGGCATTGGTCAATTAACTAATGGTTACTTAGGCGATAAATTTTCTTCTAGAATTATTATCTTTATAGGTTTAATAATTACAGCTATCTGCAATATATTTTTTGGATTTGCTACTAGCTTAACTATCATGTTTATATTTTGGTCTTTTAATGGATACTTTCAAGCAATGTTATGGGGGCCAATAATAAAAACTACCTCCCATTGGTTTGAAGAAAATAAAAAAAACTCTATTGCTATTATCTTAGGTACTTCCATGGTTGGTGGTAATATTCTTGCTTGGGGATTATCTGGTAAGATTCTTTCTATCGCAAATTGGAAATGGACGTTTTGGGTTCCTGGCATTATAATATTAATATACTCTTTTATTTGGTTATTAACAGTAAGAGATACCCCTAATGAATTAGGACTTATTCTTGAAGAACAGCCTACAGATATAAAAGTTGATACTTCTAAACCATACGAAAATAACAACTTATCTTTTATAGAAGTTTTTAAAGAAACAAAACTTTGGTTAATAGTTATTGGTTGTATAGCTCAAGGAATAATAAAAGATGGTATTGGTTTATGGGGACCTACTCTACTTATGGAAACTCAGGGGCTAAATATGAAATCTACAACAACCTTGATTCTATTAATACCTATTATGAATTTTATCGGTATAATGTTTACCGATTGGCTTAATAAAAAACTTAATAATCAAGAAAAACTTACTACTTCTATTTTATTTACATTTGGGATAATAAGCATTATTGCTTTTATTAAATTTCAAAGCTTTGGTCCCATTATAAGTTTAATATTCTTATCCTTAGCCTCAGCTACAATGTATGGTGTAAATACTATTCTTCTTGGTGTTATACCTCTGAGATTTGCAAAATATAACAAGACATCTTTAATAGCTGGCTTTCTTAATTTTGCATCATATTTAGCTACAGGTTTTGCATCATTTATCACAGGACTTTTTGTTGATAAATATGGTTGGAATTTTGTTATAATCAGCTGGAGTATATTAGCTCTACTTGGAATATTATCAATTACTATTAGCTGGAAATTAGATAAAAAAGCTACTTTAGATATTCAATATAAAAAATTAGCTTAATATAAATTAATGGAGGAATACCTATGAAAAATATATATCCTATAAATAGAAATGGAAATTGGTTTAAAGGCAATTTGCATTGTCACTCTACTATGTCTGATGGAAAACTTAATCCTGATGAAGTTGTAAACCTTTATAAAGAAAAAGGTTACTCATTTTTAGCCTTTAGTGAGCATGGATTATTTACAAATCTTTCTGAATTTAACTCTAAAGATTTCTTAATCATGCCAGCTATAGAAGCAGGCATATATGTTAAAGACTCCGAAAAATGCTATCACATCCATGGTATACAAGGTTCAAAAGAAATGATAAAAAGTACTGGTAATACGCCTCTTAATCATAATGATAGGATGGCTCCACCAGATTGGAAGGATGTCAATACAGTTCAAAATGTTATTGATAAATTAAATAACACTGGCAATCTAGTTATGCTTAACCATCCTGTTTGGTCATTAACTGAGTTAGATGATTTTATAGATTTAAAAGACTATTTTGCTTTAGAAATCTTTAACAACTCTTGCGAAATGGAAACAAAGACAGGTCTATCTACTGTTTATTGGGATTCTTTACTTAGAAGAGGCAGAAAAATCTGGGGGATAGCTACAGATGATAATCATAATAAGAATAAATTTGGCGATGCCTCTATAACATGGGACTCTTTTGGTGGCTGGGTTAATGTACAAGCAAATGAGTTATCTCAAGATGCTATTTCTGAAGCTCTTTTAGCTGGTAAGTTCTACTCATCTACAGGTCCTGAAATATATAATTACGGAATAGAAAATGGTGAGGCTTTTGTTGAATGCTCGCCAGTTGAAAAGGTTTATTTCAGATCAAATACTTATGGCTATAGTAGGTGTAATAAATCTGGAGAACCTGTAACTAAAATTACTTATAAATTAAAAGGAACCGAAAAATATATTAGAATTGAATGTGAAGATAAATTCGGTAAAACAGCTTGGACAAATCCTATGTTTATATCAGAATAGATATAATTACGTGTGTAAGAAATCACCAATATATAATATAAATTTATATACTATATAAGTGTCAAACTAATATCTATTACTAAAAAAGTAGATAGTTTTGCTTTTATACAAAACCATCTACTTTTTTAATTTTGAACCATGTCCAATTTTTTAATATTATATCTGATTTTACTTTTTTCCTAAAAACTATTAATCAATATAATTTTTTATAACTTTTTTAATCTTCAAATTCAAATAGCTCTTCAACAGTAGTTCCAAAAACTTTTGCAATATCCATTGCTAATTTTAAAGATGGATTATATTTGCCATTTTCTAAGTGAACAATTGTTTCACGTCTAACACCCACAAGTTCTGCAAGCTCATTTTGCTTAATTAGCGCTTTTTCTCTATACTCTTTTATTTTTGTTTTTAAAGTAGGCAATTTTATTTAAATCCCCCTTTTATCATAATAACCAAAAAGTATTGCTCTTAAAAGCAAAACAAGATAAGCTACTATAACTAGAAATAAACCTATAAATTTAACAGGAATAAGAGTAGTAACAACGTTATTATTATTATTTGGAGATATAGTAAAATTAAATATTATAAGACTATATATTATAGTATGCAAACAAATACCATCTACTTTTGCAAGTATGCTTTTAGCTGACTCATCAATAGTTTCTTTTTTCTTCAATCCTAGTACGAAAAAATAAATAATTACTATCGCCATAACAACAGTCAGCACAATATTTACACTTTCGCTAACCCAATCTACCTTACCAATTGCTACTACAATTAAAAAAAACAGCCATGGTATAGATTGTAGATATAATTGTTTTTTTACGGTTAATTTATTTTCTCTCATAAAATCATCCTCCTAAAAGTGATATATTTATAACTTGATGTTATAAATATATCACTTATGACAATTTTAGTCAATGCATCTTTTGTATATTTTTAACTTTTATTCCTCTTATATTAAATAAAATTTATACTTTGTATACTTACTATATGTTTCATCTGGTTTTAGAATAGATTTTTCTAAGAAACATTGATTTATTCCTATTGGTGGCGCTTGTGTTTCAAAACATACTCCTAGTCTTTGCCTTGGCTTAATATTTCCTTTTAAAGCTTTATCATTTGGATAGTTCATAGTATAAATAACAACTGCTTCATTATTTGTTTCTATATCCATGCCTCTTCCTGATTTTTTATCATTTAATGATATTAATCCATCTTCGTTTTCCCTGAAGACAAATGGGTGATCATATCCATTCCCAAGTTTTATTTGCTTGTGTTCAGCATTAATATGTTCTTTAATTGTCTTCCTTTTGGTAAAATCAAAAGCTTTATTCTCGTAAACAGGTAATATCTTCCCTGTAACCGCTCCTGTTTCTTCTATTTCTAAAATATTTTCAGCATTCATTTGTAATTCATTATCTAATATATCATCCTTATAATTACCACTTAAATTAAAATAACTATGATTTGTTATATTTACTAAAGTAGTCTCATCTGTATTAGCTACTGCCAAAAATTCAAGTTCATCTTCATTATTAAGCGTATAGCTTACTTCACACCTTAAATTACCTGGATAATTTTCTTCCATACGCTTTGATAAATAATATAAAGTTACTCCAACCTTGTCTTTTTCTATTATAGGTTTAACTGTCCATATTTTTTTATCAAAACCTATATTACCACCATGACATTGATTTACTACATAATTATTATTAAGCTTATACTCCTTGCCTTCTATAGTTACAATTCCATTATAAATACGTCCAGCAGTTCTCCCCACTGTAGCACCATAATAACAATCATTTTCAAAATAATCTTCTATATTGTTATAAGAAAGCACTATATTTTCATAGTTACCTTCTTTATCTGGTGTCATAATTTTTGTAATAATTCCGCCTAAATTAAGAACTCCTACTTTTATCCCATTTTCATTTTCAAATTCATACTCAATTATATTTTCACCTTTATAATTATCTATAATATTACTTTTAAAATTCATACCCATACAAATAACCTCTTTCTTAAATAAAATAAGGTATATTAAAATAATAACAGCCTCCTATATTGACTAATTATCTTTTAATATACCTAAAGTCTTAATATATTAATGAAACTCCTACTCATTACATTCGTATGAGTAAGTTTGAATTAACCAAATTAAAATTTGGATTCTCACTTGTCAAAACTTTTAAATTAGTTTAATAAATTCATAAATTTATCAAAGGCCTTAATTCCTTTAGCATCTCTTTTAAATACACCACAGTCTTCTAATACTTTAAGGAATACCTTTCCTATTTCTTCTTCTATTACTTTATCGATATTTTCTTCTGTTATATCTCCATGATTTATTATTACTTCATTTATCCAAGCAATATGTTTTTTAATACTTTCTGATACTTGAACCATTTCACCTCTAATAGTTTTAAGCACATAAGACTTTAATTCTTCCATTTCATATTTCAATCTCGAAGGTAATACGGCTAGTCCCATAACTTCTATAAGACCTATGTTTTCCTTCTTTATATGATGAAGTTCTTCATGTGGATGGAATATACCAAAAGGATATTCAGAAGTAGTTCTGTTATTTCTAAAAACTAAATCTAGTTCAAATTTTCCGTTTCTAAATCTTGCTATTGGTGTTACTGTATTATGCTCAGTTTCTCCTGTAAAAGCTAAAATATCAACTTCTTCATCACTATACTTTTTCCAAGAGTTATTTATTTTAGTTGCTAATTCTACTAATCTATCTTTATCTTCACAAGCTATTCTTATTGCAGACAGAGGCCATTTAACCTTAGATACTATTATATCTTCAAAATCTTTTATAATATATTGTTTTTCACTTTCAGCCTTTTCCATTGCAAATTCATAATTACCACCTTGATAGTGATTATGAGTTAAGATAGAACCACCAACTATAGGCAAATCTGCATTAGAACCTATAAAATAGTGATTAAAAGTTTCAATAAAATCTAATAATTCAACAAAAGTATCTCTACCTATCCTCATTGGACTATGCTCATCCTTAAGCACTATTGAATGCTCATTAAAATAAACATAAGGTGAATATTGTAAAAACCATCTTGAATTATTTAATACAAGGGGTATTATTCTGTGATTTCCTCTTGCTGGATGATTAAAATGTCCAGCATAGCCTTCATTTTCCTTACATAATAAACATTTAGGATAATTTGAGCTTTTAATAGTCTTTGCTTTAGCAATTTCTTTTGGATCTTTTTCTGGTTTAGCCATATTTATAGTAATATCCAAATCACCATATTCCGTTGCAACTTTCCATTTAAGATCTTTTTTCACTCTTTCTACTCTTATATAATTTGATTTTTTACTAAAATCATAATAATAATCTGTTGCTTTTTTAGGATTAATTTCATAATTTGATAAGAACTCTTTAATAACTTGAGAAGGTTTTGGTATCATAGTAGCCATTATCTTAGTGTCCAATATATCCTTTTCAGTAACAGTATCATTAATAAGACCTTCCTTAATAGACCAAGCTAGTATATTTTCTAATATTCCGTCTAAATCTCTGTCTTCTTCTACATCTCCTTGATAGCATTTAAAATCATCCAATTTAAGTACTTCTAATATTTTATTAATGCTATATATTTCATCTTCTATTTCTATAAAACCGCATTTTATTCCGTAATTAACTAAAGCTTGTATTTCTTTAAATATATCTATATTAATCATACAGTTTCCCTCCTAAGTTAAACAATTTTGTTTCTTATCACATAAATTTTAAAGGTAATAATTTAGTCTACTTATATGTTGTTTTTCCTACGTCCTAAAACAATTTTCTTGCTCCATCACCTACTGATGCTACATAAAAACTAGCTTCATAACCTATTTTTTCTTTATAACCTTTTCCTACATTTTTTACAAAATCCTCTATATTTTCATTTTTAACTAAAGATATAGTACATCCCCCAAAACCTGCTCCTGTCATTCTAGAACCTATTACACCTCTTTCTTCAAGTGCAAGCTCTACTAATGTATCAAGCTCAATTCCAGTAACTTCATACTTATCTTTTAAGGAATAATGAGATGATTTCATCAACTCTCCAAACTCACTTATTTTTCCTTGTTTTAATACTTCAACAGCTTTTTTAGTTCTTATGTTTTCAAGTACAGCATGTTCCGCTCTATCTCTACATACATCTCTTTTTATATATTGCTTTAAGTTTATAAATTCCTCTTCTGTTAAATCTCCTAATGAATTTATATCTTTATGTTCTTTTATATCACTTAAAGCTTCTTCACATTCACTTCTTCTTTCATTGTATTTAGAGTCTGCAAGACCTCTCCTTTTATTAGTATTGGCTATTACTATAGATGCTCCATCTAAAGAAACTGGTACATATTCATACTTCAAATTATTTGTATCTAATAATATAGCGTGGTTCTCTTTTCCCATACCTATTGCAAATTGATCCATAATTCCACAATTAACACCTATGAACTTATTTTCAGCCATTTGACTAAGTTTAACCATTTCAATCATATCTAAATCTAAGTCAAAATAATCCTTAAGCATAACTGAAGTTACAAGTTCTATGGATGCAGATGAAGAAAGTCCAGCTCCATTCGGTATGTTTCCATATACAAGAACATCCATACCATGATTTATGCTATACCCTTTTTCTTTAAACGCCCAAATAACACCTTTAGGATAGTTAGCCCAATCATCTTGTTTTATATTTTGTAAATCATTTATGGAGAATTCTATAATTCCTAAGTCCTCAAAGTTTAAAGAATACATTCTTACCAAACCATCTTCTCTTTTTCTTGAAACAGCATATGTTCCAAAACTTAAAGCACAAGGAAAAACATGTCCACCATTATAATCTGTATGCTCACCTATTAAATTTACTCTACCTGGTGCAAAAAATATATTTTCAGCATTTACTTTAAAAATTTCTTTGAAGTCACTTTTTAATACATCTAACATAAATATGCCTCCTATCTTGCTACTCCACCTGCTAATATTCCTGTAGTTATCCCTTTTATCTCTTCATAGCTTGCAATACTTGCATCCCCCTCTATGGTATGCTTGTACACACCAGATGCTACTGCAAACTCTAACGCTTCTTTAATATCTTTATCATTTGCTAACTCACAAAGTAAACCTGCTGCAAAAGCGTCTCCTGCTCCCACCCTATCAGTAATATCAAATTCGTATTTGTTTGATGCTATAAGCTTATCTCCATCAAAAATTACTCCTCTTAAAGAATTTCTTGAAGTTGAAAAAGTTTCTCTAATAGTTGTTGCAACTAATCCTACATTAAGTTCCTTATTCATTTCTCCAAAAACTTTAATAAAGTAATCCTTTTCCTCTACTTCATCTTTAAAACTTACAGGTGTAAATTCATTACTTTTACTATTTAAATCTATCCAACCTATACATAAATCTACATCTTTAATAAGTTCTCTCATTACAGTTTTAAATGTTCCATAATCCCATAGCTTACTTCTATAATTTAAATCTACACTTATTTTAACATCATTTTTCTTAGCTACCTTTATAGCTTCCTTTAAAGCTTCAACACAGTTTTCACCTAAAGCAGCCGTTATACCTGAAAAATGAAACCAATCTGCATCTTTAAACACTTCCTCAAACGAAAAGTCACCTTTTTTAGATGTTGACATAGCTGAACTTTTTCTGTCATAGACTACTTTAGAGCTTCTTACAGAATTTCCATTTTCAAAATAATAAACTCCTAGTCTTTCTCCTCCATAAGCTATATAACTAGTATCTACTCTATTACTATCTAAATATCTTTCTACCATATCTCCTATAGGATTTTCTGGCAACTTACTAACAAAAGTTGAATGTATTCCTAAATTAGCTAAAAGCACTGCTACATTTGCTTCAGCACCACCAAAATTTATTTTGAAATCCTCTGCTTGTGAAAATCTTTTATTAGATTTTGGTGATAATCTCATCATTATTTCACCAAAGGTAACTATTTTTTTCTTCATAGTATACACCTTACTTTCCTCTTGCTAATTTAACTTTTTCTATAAATTGTCTTGAAAGTTCAGTAGTTTTTTCAAAATCTCCTTTAAGTGCTGGTGCTGTTAAGCTTCCGCCTATTCCAACTGCTACGCAGCCATTTTTAATCCAAGTGTCAATATTATCTAGTGAAACTCCACCTGTTGGCATTATTGAAACCTGTGGAAGAGGTGCTTTAATATCCTTAACTATTCCTGGTCCAAAGGCTGAACCTGGGAATAACTTAACTACATCTGTTCCAGCTTCCATGGCCTTAATTATTTCTTGGATTGTCATACATCCTGCCATATATGGTATGTCATATCTATTACATAATTTTGAAGTTTCCAAATCGAAGCTTGGACTTACTATAAATTCTGCTCCTTCTAAAATAGCTATTCTAGCAGTTTCACTGTCTAATACTGTTCCTGCTCCAACTACTATAGAATCACCATACATCTCTTTTAATTTATCTATTACCTTATGCGCTTTAGGTACTGTAAAGGTTACTTCAATTGCATTAATTCCGCCTTTTATGCAAGAAGAAGCTACATTTATAGCTTCTTCTATATTTTTTCCCCTTATTACAGCAACAACACCAGTTTCCATTACCTCATTTACTATTCTCATCTTATTTAACATAATAATTTCTCCTTAGAATTAACGTAATTTTTTCTGTTATATATTGCTTTTTTAAATTATCTAACTAACCATCCACCATCAACAGCTAATATATGTCCATTTACATAATCAGATGCTCTACTTGATAAAAATACCACTGTTCCCATTAAATCAAATGGTTTAGCCCATTTTTCTGCTGGTATCCTTGAAAGAATTTCTGCATTTCTCTTTTCATCAGCTCTTATAGGCGCTGTGTTTGCAGTTTCTATATATCCAGGTGCTATTGCATTTATTTGAACATTGTGACAAGCTAATTCGTTTGCAAAAGCTTTAGTTAATCCAGCTACCCCATGCTTACTTGCAGTGTATGGAGGTACAAATTTTCCACCTTGGAATGAAAGCATTGAAGCTATGTTTATTATCTTTCCTGATTTTTGTTCAACCATTATATTAGCTACAGCCTTACTTAAGTGATATACAGAGTTTAGATTTATATCCATTACTGCATCCCAATCTTCGTCTTTATATTCTAAAAGTGGAGCTCTTCTTATAGTTCCTGCATTGTTAACTAATATATCTATTCTTCCAAATTCTTTCATACAAGTTTCTACAACGCTTTCTCTATCTTCTTTCTTTGTTAAATCAGCTTGATGGAATACTATCTTTCTTCCTTCTTTTTCAACTAACTCTCTAGTTTCATCCCAATTTCTATCATAAGTTGGAACAAAAAGGTCTGCACCTGCTTTTGCTAATGCTACTACATAGCCTTGTCCAAGTCCTGTGTTTCCACCTGTTACTACTGCAACCTTTCCTTTTAAAGAAAAGAAATC